>JARLGZ010000279.1 GCA_031292515.1 Puia sp.
GCTCGGCATATAGCTCATGTTGAAATTCGAATAGAAAGACCCCGTGTTCTGGTATTTGTTCACGACCCTGTCATAGAGACCATACTGGCTATAGGTATAGCTTACGCCGACATTGGCCCGCAGGGCATGGTTAAAGGTATAGCCCGACCAGGTGCTCGTCGAATAGTCCTTCCTGTTGCTGATGTTTTCGTAGGTCGTCTGCGTAATGCCATCAGACAGGAGGGTGGTCAACTGGCTGTAAATATCCTGTACCAGGTTATAACTCAGGCCATAGTTGATATAATATTTGCTGGTGCTTTTCCCTACATAGAAGTCAAAATTGTGCGAGAGGGAAGGCATCAGGTTCGGATTACCAAACCGCAGGTTATAGGGATTCGAGTAGTCGATACTGGGGTTCATCTCATTCAGGCCGGGTCTGTTGATCGTGCGACGATAAACCAGCGTGACGCTCCATTGGTTATCCCAGGTCTTGTTGATATTGGCAAACGGCAGCCAGTTCCAGTAGTTATTATCTGTCTTCTTGCTCAGGTTATAAAGGTTGAACTGCACCTGGGTCCTGTTGATGGAGGTACCCGCCGTAAAATTCAGTCCCTTCGCGATCTGCTGGCGGATCGAGGCCCTGAATTGGGTCTTGGTCTGCAGGAAATCCAGATTGCTGCTCAACGGGTCGCTCACGACAAACTGGTTGTTCGGCTTGTCGAGGAAACTGGTCGTCACCTTCACCAGGTTAGAGCTATAGTTATAATAGGATCCAAAAGAGAAAAAGGTCTTCTGATCGGCTCTCAGCGGCCTGTCATAGTTGACACGGACCTCATACCCGCTTATCCAGCTATCGTTCTCCTGCCGCTGGGTGGAATCCTGCCCCGTAAACGTGTGGTCCGGGTTTAGATATTGCTGGTAGAAATTGCGGCTGTTACCGTTGTATGAATAGCTATAGGAACCGATGGCCTCGAGTTGCTCCCCCGGAAGCTCACCCCTGTGCTTAAAGGTCAGGCTGCCATTCGGATTGAAATTTTCCCCCTTGCTGCCCGTCGTCCGGTCGCTTAACTGGTAGATCGAGCCGAGCTGGTCGATGCTGGTATATTCCGTCACCGAATTGTTGTTAAATGCGTTCTGGTTCACCTGAAGCACCGTATTCAGCGAGTTGTTCTTGTCCAGGTCATAGTCCACGCTCAACCTTGCATTCGGACGGGTGTTCTTATTCCTGTAGTTATTCGTGGTATTCAGATAGTCGGAAGAATCGGCATATATATTTTCCTGCTTGGACCAGCCATTGCCTTTGTACAGGTTCAGTCCCTCGCCGGCGCTGAAATTGACGGCGAGCTTCCGGTCGCGGTAGCTCAGGTTGGTATTGGCGCCGTACTCTCCGCGTGTTCCCCCGTAAAGATTCAGCCTGCCGCCCATCCCGATCTTGCCCTTTCTTGTCACGATGTTGATGACACCTCCATCTTCGTTGGCATATTGTGGGGGAGGGTTGGTCATGACCTCGATCTTTTCGATCATATTTCCGGGCAGCGCATCCAGGAAGTCCTGCAATTGCTGGGCATTGAGGTTGACGGGTTTTTCGTCGATCAGGACGATCGGCGTTTTGCCGCGGACCGTAATATTTCCGTTGGCATCGGTTGTCACCAGGGGCACATTGCGCAGGAGCTCATTGGCGCTCGACCCGGCGCTCAGGGGAGATTCCGCGGCATTGAAGGTGATATTCCCGTTTTTGCTCTGGACCAGGGGTTTTTCCGCGTAGACGACTACGGCTTCCATTTCGGAACTTTTCTGGGCAAGTTTCAGATCATTGAGGCTGAAATCCGCACGATCGGCACGGACATTGATACTATCGATAGAGAGCGTATTGAATCCGACCGCGGTAATCTGCAGCCGGTAAATTCCATAAGCCAGGTTATTGAACGCGAAGCCGCCGTTGGCATTTGTAGCCGAACTCTGTCCGAGGGAGGGATCCGACAGACAAATCAGCGAAACGGTCGCCTCAGGAACAGCTTTTCCGGAAGACTCTTCCAGTATATTGCCGGCAACCACACCGATACCCGTTTTCTGGGCTTTGGCGGCAAGGTTGAAAGACAATAGGGCAAGAGAAAATAACAGAAAGCGACTGATCCTAAATGGCCGGGATCCTGATAATTCGGGGTGCTGGATTTGGGTAGGGGTACTTTTTGGAAAAAACGGGGTTCCTGACATATCCACCTTGACAATTAACTTCATAGCGCAAAAATATCTTTCAGATCTAATTTTTCAAATGTGTAAAGGGAGGAACGGTATAAAAATACTGTTTAGGGGAGCCGCTTTTACATTTGTTTAACGTTTTAGCTGATTTTAGCTCGCTCATTCATTTTTTTTAGCTGATTTTTAGCATCGCTCAAACTCGCACATCGTTCGCCCGGGTATCGTTCCTTTGCCCGGCTCCCTTTCCGTTTTGCAGGCCTCCTTTACCCCTCTTTCCCGGCAGGAACGGTTTTCCCGTCGAAAAATTCACTACATTTGCACCCCAATTTAAAGTTCCAAACAATATTTAAGCATATACTATGGCTACAGTAACGAGGGAGAATATCGGCCTGTTGAATGACAGGATCACCGTTAAGGTTGCAAGGACCGATTATCTTACATCTTTTGAAAAGGCACTGAAAAATTATGGCAAACAGGCCAATATCCCGGGTTTCCGGAAGGGCATGGTTCCGGCCGGACTGATAAAAAAAATGTACGGCAATTCGGTGCTGACCGATGAAGTGTTACGAACGGTAGAAAAAGAACTGACGGGGTATATGACCGCCGAAAAGCTGGAGATCTTTGCCCAGCCGCTCCCCCTTCCTGAAAATGACGCAAGGAATATCGACGCGAATAAACCAGAGGATTATTCTTTCGCCTTCGAAGTCGGTCTTAAACCGGAATTCAAGCTCCCTGAACTCGGCAAGGCCAGCCTGACACGTAATAAGGTGGAAGTTACCCCCGAAATGATCGACGAAGAGATCGAGCGCCTGCAGGTACGCAACGGCAATATGACTGAACCCGAAACTGTCACCGGCGACGAAAACGTCCTCAACGTGACCTTCACGGAGACCAATGCCGCGGGCGAGCCCGTGGAAGGAGGCATCAGCAAAGACAATTCATTGCTGGTAAAATACTTTAACGAAGCCACCCGCCCGAAATGGATCGGGTTGAAAAAGGACGATTCCCTGGTGCTCCGTATTTCGGATTCCTTTGATGAGAAAGAAAGAGAATTCATACTCAGCGATCTTGGCCTCTCCAAAGAGAGCGCCGTCGATGCCGGTAAATATTTTAAGGTAGCTCTCACAAAAATCGGATTGGTTGAAAAACCGGCCCTTGACGAAACCTTCTTCAAAACGGTGTATCCTGCCAAAGAAATAAAGACGGAATCCGAATTCCGGGACGCGGTAAAACAAGAGATCCAGGCCTACTGGGACGGCCAGAGCAGCAATCAGCTCCAGCATTCCCTGTATCATGTGCTGCTGGACCAGACGGCCATCGAATTCCCTGACCTGTTCCTGAAACGCTGGCTCCAAACCGGCGGCGAACAACCTAAAAGCCAGGAAGAAGTGGAAAACGAATTCCCATCTTTTGTCAGCCAACTGAAATGGACCCTGATCATCGATAAGATCGTCCGGGAAAATAATATCGAAGTCGGCCCCGACGATATCCGCGAATTCGCCAAACAACAACTCTTCGGATATATGGGCATGAACGCGGGCGCCGAAGAACAGCCCTGGATCGGGGACTATGTGAACCGTATGATGCAGGACCGCAAGTTTGTCGAAGATTCCATGCACCGCATCCAGTCCGAAAAGGTATTCAAGTGGGCCGAAACACAGGTAAATGCCACAGAAGTGCCCGTCAGTCGTGAAAACTTCCTGAAGGAACAACAGGAACATGAACATCACCATCATTAGCCGATAGTTTTAAGAAATACTTTTTATGGATCCCGGTCGTGAAAATGGCCGGGATTTTTTGTGTTTTGTCGAAAATTGACGGCTAAACACGTCTATTGTCTATTGTTTTCTGCAACTCTGTCAGTTTTTTGGCAGTTTGAAAGTTTGGACGGAGATTTGAAAGACAGTTTCTTCGCATGAAAACCAAGGAATTGATAACTGGCAATAAAAAAATTGAAAATTATAAACTATGATCCCAGCAAATGAATTCGAAAAGTACGCCGTGAAACACCGTGGCATTTCCAGCAATACTTTACATGACTACAACAGATATGTCAACCGGTACGATGTTACCAACCTGACCCCCAATATCATTGAAGAACGTCCGATGAATGTGGCCGTCATGGACGTGTACAGCCGTCTCATGATGGACCGTATCATCTTCCTGGGCTATCCCATCAACGATGAAGTGGCCAATATCGTCACCGCCCAGCTCCTGTTCCTGGACAGCACCGACCGCCACCGGGACATACAGATGTATATCAATTGCCCCGGCGGAAGCGTATACTCCGGTCTCGGGGTCTATGATACCATGCAATATGTGACGCCGGATGTTTCGACCATCTGCATCGGCATGGCTGCCTCGATGGGACAGGTCCTGATGTGCGCGGGCACAAAGGGCAAGCGTACCGCCCTAAAACACGGACGCATCATGATGCACCAGCCCAGCGGCTCCATAGGCGGACAGGCCACCGATATAGAAATCACCGTCAACGAGATCAAAAAACTCAGAAAAGAGCTTTATGAGATCACCGCCTTTCACACGGGCAAAACGGCGAAACAAATCGAAAAGGACAGCGACCGCGACTATTGGCTCACGGCAGAAGAAGCAAAAGAATACGGTCTCGTGGACGAAGTGCTGCTCCTGAATCCCAGAAAAGAGAAACAGGACTAATCGCCTGAGACTCCTCATGCTGGTTTCACTCACTACTCACCACCGACTGCTCACTATTTTATCATTAAAAATACCGTTGACAATGAATCACTCAAAATACATGCTGAAACCCTTTAGAAACGATGATGAACCCGATGAACAGGAGCCAAAGGAAGACAAGGCCCCTGAGATGGGAATCCTGGGTAAAAAAATGGAAAAATACTTCTTCGAAAACAGGAGTGTGTATCTCTGGGGCGCGGTCGAGGACCGTTCGGCAAAAGACATCGTTACGAAGCTTCTTCTGCTGGATGCCGACAAGCCCGGAGAAGAAATCAAGTTCTATATCAACAGCCCCGGAGGCGTGGTCACCAGCGGCATGGTGATCTATGACACCATGAAGATGCTAAAAAGCCCGGTGAGCACCATTTGTATGGGCCTGGCGGCTTCGATGGGCTCTATCCTCCTTAGCGGCGGGACAAAAGGCAAAAGAGCTATTTTCCCACACGGCGAAGTGATGATTCACCAGCCCAGTCTCGGTGGCTATATGCAGGGAGTAAGCGTAGACCTGGAAATACAGGCAAAGCAGACCAAAAGAGTCAAGGAAGTCAGCGCGAGAATCCTGGCGGAAAATTGCGGTAAGAAATTTGAGCAGATCCTCAAAGACTTTGACAGGGACTACTGGATGGACGCCAAGGATTCCCTGGAATACGGGATCGTGGATAAAATCATCGACAAATTATAGGATAAATTTTGCATTTATCCATAAGTCATTGACTGACAGTATCTGTTAGTAAGATTAAAATTACGCCATCCCGGTCCCCGGGATGGTTTTCTACTGGGATAATCCAATAAGTTGGATAACTTTGTGGTCTGGCCCTACGCCAACTTTTGGCGATAAAAAGATTAGTAAAGCGTATTTATGGCAAAAAACACCTTGCATTGTTCATTCTGCGGGCGCAACCGGGATGAAGTAAAAATTTTGATCGCGGGACAAGAAGGACATATCTGCGAAAATTGCGTAGAGCATGCCCAGGAGATTATCCAGCAGGAGCTGATGATCCGTGAAGACAGTCCAAGCGGCGCTCAATTCAAGCTCACCGTAAAAAAACCCATTGAAATAAAGAGGTTCCTCGATGAATATGTCATTGCACAGGAAGATGCCAAAAAAGTATTGGCAGTCGCCGTGTACAATCACTATAAACGTCTTCAGCAGAAAGTAGCGGAAAACGAAGTCGAAATTGAAAAAAGCAATATCATCATGGTGGGAGAGACCGGAACAGGCAAGACCCTGTTGGCTAAGACCATCGCCAAATTGCTGAATGTACCCTTCGCAATCGTCGACGCCACCGTCTTTACCGAGGCCGGGTATGTGGGAGAGGATGTAGAAAGCATCCTCACCCGACTCCTCCAGGTCTGCAATTATGACGTGGCGGCCGCCGAAAGGGGCATCGTCTATATCGATGAAATCGACAAAATAGCCCGCAAGGGAGACAATCCGTCCATTACCCGGGACGTCAGCGGGGAAGGTGTTCAACAGGGCCTGCTGAAACTCCTGGAAGGAACCGATGTATTGGTACCCCCGCAGGGAGGACGTAAACATCCGGAGCAGAAGCTGATAAAGATCAACACCCAGAATATCCTCTTCATCTGCGGAGGCGCTTTCGACGGAGTAGACAAGATCATTGCCCGCCGGATTAATACCAATGCCATCGGCTTTAATGTCAATAAAGAACAACAGGAAAACGCAAAGAAGAACTTATTGCAATTCGTCAATGCACCGGACCTCAAATCTTTCGGCCTGATACCCGAACTCCTGGGCCGTCTGCCGGTGGTTACCCACCTGGCGCCCCTCGACAGGCCGACCCTGTTCTCCATTCTTTCCGAGCCTAAGAACTCCCTGATACGTCAATATAAAAGGCTGTTCGAACTCGAGGGCATCCAACTTACGATCGACACCGACGTACTCGAATTCATGGTTGAAAAAGCCATTGAATACAAACTGGGCGCCCGCGGTCTGCGCAGCATCTGCGAGAGCATCCTGACCGATGCCATGTTCGAGCTCCCCTCTACCCGGGAGACCAGCTTTCACCTCGACCTGGAATATGCAAAAAAGAAATTCGACAAGAGTAAGATGAGCCTTTTAAAAGTCGCCTAAACGGGAAGCGCTCATTTTGCGACTAAGCCCGAAAAATTCAAATAAGATTCATGCAGGAGTTAATCGATCTGATGAAGGCCGAAGGACTGACCGAACAGCAGGCATATATTGCGATCGAAGTGATCAGGAAATTTGCAAAAGACAAATTCCCCATCTTCGGTGGCGCCATCGATAAGTTATTCGACAAATACGGCACAAAGCCTGAGGACGATTTTATGCCTTAAGGACTTCCCTTGCAATCACCACCTTCTGGATCTCGGAAGTCCCTTCACCGATCGTGCAAAGTTTGCTGTCCCGGTAGAACTTCTCGACCGGGAAATCCTTGGTGTATCCATACCCTCCGAAGATCTGCACGGCTTCCGTAGCGGTCCTTACAGCGGTTTCGCTCGCATAATATTTTGCCATGGCCGCCTGTTTGGTCACAGAAAGCCCTTTGTTTTTCAGATCGGCAGCCTGCAGGGTCAGCAACTCAGCAGCGGCAATCTCCGTCGCCATGTCAGCCAGCTTAAAAGAGATACCCTGAAAATGAGAAATGGGCTGATCGAACTGCTGTCTCTCCTTGGAATATTGCAAAGCAGCCTGCAAAGCCCCTTTTGCTATCCCGAGCGACAGCGCCGCAATCGAAATTCGTCCCCCATCCAATATCTTGAGCGATTGCCTGAACCCGCCACCAACCTCACCCAATCTTGCCGAATCGGGAATACGGCAATTGTCAAAGATCATCTCCGCCGTCTCACTGGCACGCATACCGAGCTTATTCTCCTTCTTACCACCGCTGAAACCCTTTATCCCTCTTTCCACCACAAAAGCCGTCGCGTTATCCTTAGCCCTGGGCTCACCCGTGCGGGCAATGACCACCGCAATGTCTCCGCTCCTTCCATGCGTAATCCAGCACTTGGTGCCGTTGAGCACCCATTCATCCCCTTCCCGCACAGCCACACATCGCATATTCCCGGCGTCGCTGCCTGTGCCCGCCTCTGTCAGCCCCCAGGCGCCAAGCCACCGACCGCTCGCCAGGCCGGGCAGGTATTTTTTCTTTTGTACTTCGTTGCCAAAAGCCAGGATATGACCCGTACAAAGCGAATTGTGCGCCGCCAGGCTCAGACCAATGGAACCACATACCTGGGCAACCTCCCGGATAATGGCAACATATTCGATATAGGACAGACCCGCCCCTCCATATTCTTCGGGCACCATTACGCCCATCAGACCCAGTTTACCCATTTCGGCAAAGAGCTCCCGGGGAAATTGCTGGCTCTCATCCCACTCCATTACATGGGGCCTGATCGATTGTGACACGAAATCACGGGTCGTACGCGCTACCTGCTCCGTCAGCTCTGCTACTGTAAAATCCATATTCAGATAAATTTTTTAAAAAAAGAACCAGGCAACAACCTTAAAGGCCATTGCCTGGCAACACTTGGCAAACAATCATTATTGGCGTAAAGCGGTCAGGTATAAACCCATCGCTGTCGCAAGTTAATCAATCTTTTTGTAAAAACTAACAAACGTTAGTTGGCATCCAAAATACATAAGTATTTACACTTATTTATTTTTAATTGATTTTACCATTTTTTTATATATATATTTAATAATACAGCGTCTTTGCTAGGTTATCTCCATAACCTTTTATATATTTCTAAGCAATTTCTCTTATCCAATTTATCCAATAATCCAAAAACTTTATCCCGAGATGAAAATCCGCCAATCACAATACATTGATTACCAATGGACTAATTCCTTGGTCCACCCGGGATTCGATGCGGAAAAAGCCCAGCTTGTCCTGGTTTTCGGCAATACAGCACTGGTAACCGATAAAGATCTCTTCGCTCATATCAGGCAGCTTTTCCCCTTCTCACACATCCTCTCCTGTTCGACCTCCGGGCAGATCCTCCGGGAACAGGTAAATGACGATAGCCTGGTTGTCACGGCGATCCAGTTCGAAAAAACCATTATACGCTCCGCTGTCACCAATATCGATACGCATTGCGGCAGCTATGAGACGGGTAAGCACCTTATCAAAGAGCTTCGGAAAGAGACGGTATTCTCCGGAGATGCCGGTGACCCTGGCAAACAGGACCTTTGTGCCATACTGGTTGTATCCGATGGGACCCACGTCAATGGGAGCGAACTCGTCGATGGCATGAATGAAGGCAATCCTTCCTTTATTCCTATCACGGGTGGTCTCGCCGGAGACGGAGCCCGTTTTATCCAGACTTTTGTCGGACTGGACCAACTGCCCGGAAAAGGCGTCATAGCCGCCATCGGCTTCTACGGAAAAGACCTGCAGGTAGGTCATGGTTCCTTTGGCGGCTGGGATGAGTTCGGACCCGAAAAGGTCATCACACGTTCCGATAAGAATATATTGTATGAGATCGACGGGAAAAATGCGCTCGATCTCTATAAAGAATACCTCGGGCCCTATAAGGACGAATTGCCCGGGTCCGCTCTCTTGTTTCCTCTATCCATACGAGACCCTGAAACAAACGAAAGATTGGTAAGGACCATTCTCAATATCAACGAAAAGGAAAAATCGATGCTTTTTGCAGGTAATTTACCCCAGGGCAGCAAAGTACGCCTGATGAAGGCAAACTTCGACAGGCTGATAGAAGGCTCCTCCCATGCGGCCCTGGACTCGCGCAACTCCCTGGGCCGTTCTGCCAGACATCCTGACCTGGCCCTGCTCATCAGTTGTGTGGGACGCAAACTGATCCTGCAGGAGAGGACCGATGAAGAGGTGCAGGCCGCGATAGATATCTTTGGGAGCCAAACCCCCGTAACGGGATTCTATTCCTACGGGGAGATTTCGCCCTTTCATCCCAACTCACGCTGCGGGCTGCACAACCAGACCATGACCATCACTACCTTCTCGGAATCATGACAACCTTGCAGATTTTTATAGTATCATCCAAACCATGTCCTTGTCAAACTATCACAAATTACTCGCGAAGCAGGCCAGCCGGCTTCTCCCCGAAGAACTGGCGGGGCATCCTGCCCTCCTGAAATTCCTTGCGCTGGTGAGCAATACTTACCAAAGTTTTGAACGCGACAAGAAAATATCGGAACATGCCTTTTCTGTCAGCGAAAAAGAATACCAGGAAGTGACCCTTCACCTTCAGCAACAGATTCAAATCAGGCATCAATCCATCCTAAAACTTAAAAAGGTGATCCGTTCGCTGGACAGAAATGACCAGGAGCCCCCCGATATAGAATTTCCCTGTAAGGACCCCGACGAAGACCTGATCGGCGTGATCTCCTTCCTGGAAGAACAAATCAGGAAGACTAAAACACTGGAGACAGAATTAATACTGGCCAAAGAAGCCGCGGAGAAGGCCGCACGCGCCAAATCCGATTTCCTCTCAGTCATGAGCCACGAGATCAGAACCCCCCTGAACGCCATCACAGGCCTCAGCCACTTACTGATGGAGGAAGAACATTACCCGCATCAGACAGAGAATATGACAGCCTTGCGGCTCTCTGCCGATAACCTCCTCCACCTTATCAACGACATCCTCGACTTCGGCAAGATCGAAGAGGGCAAGATCGTGTTCTCCGAAAAGGATATGGATCTGCGCAGACTGGTAACAAACATAAAAATGGCTAACCGGATCCATGCCGATGAACGGGGCAACAAAATAGAATTGATACTCGATAATGAACTGCCGCCCTTTGTCAGGGGTGATGACATGCGATTGGGCCAGGTCCTGAACAACCTGATATCGAATGCTGTCAAATTCACACAAAACGGTCAGATTACGGTCGAAGTGCTTTTAAACAAGGTAAATGAATCTACGGTAACAATAGATTTTTCAGTGACCGACACCGGGATCGGGATCGAGAAGGGCAAACAGGAGTTGATCTTCGAACGTTTTGCCCAGGCCAATTCGGAAATCACCCGGGAGTTCGGAGGGTCCGGCCTCGGCCTTTCCATCGTAAAAAGACTGCTGAACCTCCAAAACAGCGATATATACGTGGACAGCGAAGCCGGATCAGGGTCCCGCTTCTTCTTCAGCCTCAACTTCAAAAAGACAGCTCTTTGCAGGCAGGAGCACAGCCTCCCGCTCTTCGGCGAAAGGGCCGACCTGAAAGGCCTGAAGATCCTTTTGGTGGAAGATGTCGAGTTCAACGTGCTCGTGGCAGAAAAAATGCTTAGCAAATGGAACGCCCGGGTGGCAACCGCCTCAAACGGGCTAAAGGCGCTTGGAAAGCTTAAGGAAGACAATTTCGACATCGTCCTGATGGACCTTCAGATGCCCGTCATGGACGGATACACTGCAACTACCCATATCAGGGAGTTTGACAAGACTACCCCCATCATCGCACTCACAGCCTCTACCTCGATGGAAATTCAGCAGAAAGCCTTTGATTGTGGAATGACGGACTATCTCTCCAAGCCCTTCAACCCCAATGACCTGCTGAATACAATTTTGAAATATGCAAGGTGATCGACCTGATCGCCAAACCGCTCATGACTCCCTGTTAATAGTAAGGAGGCGGCGGTGGCGGATAACGATAATAGTAGCGGGGACGAGGCCTGTAATTGGGACGAGGTGTCTGCCTGGGTAGAACCCTCCCCAAGCCGATGATCAGGCCTCCGCTCAGACTGAATTGGTAGATCCCCGGATAGTTCGCCTGATTGCTGGCTGATCCGTAATTATTGTAATAGTACCCGTCGCCCGCAGCATCGACAGGAGATAATAGCTGGGCCTTCAGGCGTAAACCGATTCGATCGGTGATATATACATTCGTGCCCAGCTCAAGACCCCAGGCAAATTTTGTCTCATCGGAATAGTTGTCCCCGCCGGGAGTATAGTTGGCAGCGCCGAGCAGAAGTCCTATAAACGGTCTGACCGTGGAATTGGGAATCGTAAAAGACTGCACAAGACCAAGCATGTAGTAGTCAAGAGCCAGATCGCCGCCAGCCAGCTTTGTCCCGTTATACCCATACTGGTACAGACCGGTATTCGTGTTCATATGGTTATACATGAGTTCGACGCCGAAACCGCGACTGACATTGAATTGAACGGAACCGCCAAAATTAAAGGCTCCCCCGGTCCTCCCATAGCTGTTATAAAAATCGGTCCGGGAAGCAAAAGTATAACCGGCTGACGGGATCAGCTCGATAGAAGTCTGCGCCTCAGATTTTGTGACCAATATGCCCATCGCCAGGCTCAACAGCACCATCCGGGGAGACAAAAGATTCGGTCTTGTTCCATTTCTCATAGTGAACGTTTTATTCAGGTCATAGACCTTGCCAAAGACCAAAAGTTTAACCACTATAGAACGGAGTGACTATTTTAACGATTGTTAAAAGCCGGTTAATCATACTTCCAATACCAGACCATCATAAGCCAGGTGCATACCCGGAGGCAAGGTCGGATCGGTATCTGCATGTTTGCCCAACTGGTGGCTGATATGGGTGAACCAGGCCTCCCGGACCCCCAGATCCCGGGCCAGCTCCCCGGCTTCGGACAGGCTAAAATGAGAGACGTGCTTCTCCCGCCGGAGCGCATTTATCACGATCACCTCGCTGCCCCGGATCTTCTCTTTTTCGGATTCCTCAATCCGGTTGGCATCCGTAATATAGGTGAATTTGCCAAAGCGGAAGGCCAGCACCTGCATGTTAAGATGCCATACCTGGATAGGCACGATGGGGATATCCCCAACCTTGAACGGCTCTTTATCGATCATATTCAGGTGAATTTCCGGCACGCCGGGATATCTCAGATCTGCAAAAGCATAGGGGAATTCGCGGATAACCACCTGCTGGGTCATTTCATTGGCATATACATCCATGGGCTTTTGCAGAAAAAAATTAAAAGCCCTGACATCATCCAGACCGGCCAGGTGGTCTTTATGGGGGTGGGTAAAAAGAACCGCATCCAGTTTCTTTACATTCGCCCGTAACATCTGGGAACGGAAATCAGGCGTTGTATCCACGACCAATGTCGTAGTGGCGGATTCAACCAGGATACTGGACCGAAACCGTTTATCTTTCCCGTCCTTGGAGGAGCATACCTCGCACCCGCAGGCGATCATCGGGACACCACTGCTGGTACCAGTCCCCAGAAAAGTAATTTTAAGCGCAGGGTAACTCATAGAAACAGGCTATTGATCTGTTGACGCGTCCGCCGATTGATGCATGACCAGGACCTCATCATAGACCTTTTTTGCGTCCGGGGTCAGCAGCTCCGGGAAAATCTTCAGTTGCGGGATGATATCGATCAGCGTATTGATACGGCCCTCCAATTGCAGGAATTTATTGAGGACGACTACTTTTTTTTGCTCAAGAATGCAATAGCCGCTTTGAAAGGTCCCCCTCTCATAACGTACGATATATTCGGCCTCATCCAGTATTCTTTCGATCTTGTCGAGCGACGCTTGTGTATATTTCATAGTGGATAGACGGGAATTTGAGTCTCCCGCGAAGTTACGCATAGTGACGCGCTGCGGCGATGCATTCCTGGATGATTTATCCACAGTGCGGAACGCGTTATTGTGGATTAATTACGCCGGGGTGCTACCCTTTGCTGGTCATCTTTATGACCGGCACGATCATCTCCTCCAGGCTTACCCCGCCGTGTTGAAACGTGTTCCGGTAATAATTCACATAATAATTATAGTTATTGGGGTAGCACAAAAAACCGTCTCCCCGGGCGAAGATGAACGAAGAGTTCACGGTGGGGACCGGAAGACCGGCCTCCTTCGGATCACGAAAAGCCAGCACCTCCTTGGCCTCGTAATTCAGGTTGCGCCCATGCTTATACCGGAGATTCGTCGTCGTCTGCTTATCGCCGATCACCTTGTAGGGCGTTTTTACCCTTACGCTTCCATGATCGGTGGCCAGCACCAGGTTTATCTTCTTGTCGGCAATTTTTTTCAATGCCTGGTGAAGCGGAGAATGTTCGAACCAGCTGGCCGTAATGCTTCGATAGCTCATCTCATCACTGGCCAGCTCCTTTAATACCTCCATCTCCGTACGCGCATGGCTCAGCATGTCCACAAAATTATAGACGATGATATTGATATCGTTGCTGAGCAGGTTATGGATGTTGTTGACCAGGTCCTGGCCGGCCTGGTAGTTCAACACCTTTGTATAAGAGAATTTCAGGTCTTCTCTTTTCAGACGTTTTAGCTGGGCCCGGAAGAACTCTTCCTCGTACAGGTTCTTGCCGCCTTCGTCCTCATCGTTCTTCCATTGAGACTTAAACTGCTTTTCTATCTCTATCGGCATCAGGCCCGAAAAAATGGCATTGCGGCTATACTGTGTGGCCGTAGGCAGGATGCTGTAAATGCTGTCCTCCTCGAGGATCCGAAAGCTCTCCGCAAAGATTGGCTGGATCGCCTTCCATTGATCTACCCGCAGGTTATCGAGCAACAGAAAAAAAGTAGGCACGCCCTTTTCGACATGCGGAAGCACCTTGAACTTGAAAAGCGTGTGGGACATGATCGGAGCGTCATCGGATTTCGGGTTCACCCAGTGAGCGTAATTCTTCGAAACGAATTTGAAAAACTCGGTGTTTGCTTCCTGCTTTTGAGACTGAAGCACCTCTCTCATTTCAGGACTGTCACTCTTTTCCATCTCCAGTTCCCAATAGACCAGTTTCTTATAAATCTCCATCCATTCGTTGTAGTCCGGATTGCTGTTGAGAGCCATGAAGAGATTGCGAAACTGCTGCTGATAGGCCGTAGTGGTTTTCTCCGCAACCAGCCTCTTGTTGTCGATGATCTTCTTCAGACTCAACAGGACCTGGTTGGGATTGACGGGTTTTATCAGATAATCCGTAATCTGGCTTCCGATCGCATCATCCATGAGGTTCTCCGTCTCGTTCTTGGTGATCAGCACCACCGGCAGCTGTTGATTTACTTCCTTAATCTTGGCAAGGGTCTCAAGACCTGTGATGCCCGGCATCGACTCATCCATCAAAACCACGTCGATCACATTCTCCTTTACGTAGTCGATGGCATCAAATCCGTTTGTCAGCGCATTTACCTCATATCCCTTGTTTTCCAGGAACAGGATCTGTGAACGAAGGCTTTCTATCTCATCGTCTACCCAAAGTATCTTTCCTAATGGCATATTTTTTGACTAATTTAAACCCTTCTGATAACAAACCCTGATCCAAATTTAATTTATCCCCCTGCATTTGTAGATTTGCAGGCGCTTTTATGGCGTTTATTTAACAAAAATCCAGCCGGATGCGTATTCAGACACGAAAAATAATCAATGATCCGGTTTATGGCTTTATCACCCTTGATGACCCGCTGTTGCTTCGGATCATCGCCCATCCCTACTATCAACGGTTGCGCCGCATTCACCAGATGGCTTTCGCCCACCTGGTCTACCCGGGAGCCGTACACACCCGCTTGCATCATTCCCTGGGCGCTTACCACCTGATGTGCAATGCTTTGAGTGAACTCAAAAACAAGGGGGTTCCCATCACAGCCGAAGAAGAGCTGGGAGCGAAGATTGCCATTCTCCTGCATGACGTGGGCCACGGTCCCTTTTCCCATGCATTGGAGAACCGTTTGATTGGCGACATGGAACACGAAGCCATTTCCATCCTGATCATGCGGGTGTTGAATGAAGAGTTCGGGGGAAGCCTGGAAACGGCCATCAGGATCTTTACGAACACCTATGACAAAAAATTCCTCCATCAGCTGGTCTCCGGGCAATTGGATGTGGACAGGATGGATTATCTCACCCGGGACAGCTTCTTCACGGGTGTCTCCGAAGGTGTCATCGGCTATGACAGGATCCTCAAGATGCTCACGGTCCACGAAGGCGAACTCATGGTAGAAGAAAAGGGTATCTACTCCATAGAAAAATTCCTGGTGTCCCGCCGCCTCATGTATTGGCAGGTCTATCTCCACAAAACCGTACTAAGCGCAGAAAAAACACTTATCAAAATCGTAGAGCGGGCAAGGGAACTAATTGAAAAGGGACAGGCCGCCCCTGCCTCCTCCCCCATCCTGGACTTCTTTTTGAAAGCGCCTCCCGGCGAACTCTCTATAGAGGAACACCTCGACAAATTCTGTATGCTTGACGACTATGATCTGACCGGTACGATCAAGAACTGGATCTTCCACCCCGACAAAGTCCTTTCAACCCTTTGCCGGTCGCTGATCGACCGTCGCCTGCTAAAAGTCAGTCTCCGGGCTGCCCCATTCAGCAGCAAAGAGATCTCCACCCATCGGGAGAGAGTAGCCGGTGAGCTATCTCTTACACCGGAAGAAACGGACTACTTCGTCTTCACCGGGGAAACGACAAATACTACCTACGACCCCTCGGACGAACGTATTAACATCTTATTTAAGGACATGCAGGTCAGGGACATAGCAGGTGTCGACAATGCTTTAATTCACCAAACCTTATCCAGCCCTGTGAAAAAATTTTATATTTGCTACTTAAAGCCCTAAAAAAGTATGCAATTCACAGCCACACAAATAGCGGTCATCATAAACGGTAAGGTAGAGGGCGACCCGGCAGCGGCGGTTGAATCCTTCGGCAAGATCGAAGAAGCAAAAAAAGGACAGCTGGCCTTTCTCGCCAATCCCAAATATGAAGAACACCTGTATACCACAGCCGCATCCATTGTCATCGTAAACGAGAACCAGGCCCTTCGGCAAGCCGTTGGAGCAACCCTGATCCGGGTCCCCGACGCCTATACGGCCTTTGCGACCCTGCTGTCAAAATACCAGGAGATTGTATCCCAGCAATTGACAGGCATCCAGGATCCCGTCTTTATCTCACCCTCGGCTACAATTGGTGACAAGGTCTTTCTCGGGGCCTTCGCCTATCTGGGTGAAAACGTCGTGATCGGCAACCACGTGAAAATCCATCCACAGGTTTATATCGGGAACAATGTGAAGATCGGCGACTATTCGGTGCTGCATCCCGGCGTAAAAATCTACCACGATTGTGTAATCGGGGCCCGGGTCACTATTCATGCCGGCTCCGTGATCGGCAGTGATGGCTTTGGCTTCGCCCCCCAGGCGGACGGCAGTTTCAAAAAAGTGCCGCAAATCGGGAATGTCGTGATTGAAG
Source organism: Puia sp. (assembly GCA_031292515.1). GTDB lineage: Bacteria > Bacteroidota > Bacteroidia > Chitinophagales > Chitinophagaceae > Puia. Next base: position 17,034 of record JARLGZ010000279.1, read on the forward strand.
ACCAGGTGGAAATCGGCGCCAATGCGACGATCGACAGGGCGACTATCGGAGCGACGCTAATCCGCACCGGCGCGAAGCTCGACAACCTGATACAGATCGCCCATAACGTGGAAATCGGCGACCATACAGTGATTGCTGCACAGGCAGGCGTGAGCGGCAGCACCAAGATCGGCAGCCGTGTGATGATCGGCGGACAAGCCGGCATCGTGGGGCATATACAGATCGCCGATGGCGCAAAGATCAATGCCCAGAGCGGGGTCAGCAAATCGATAAAAAGCCCTAATTCGGCCGTCACGGGCAGCCCGGCTTTCGACTATACGAGTGCGTTGCGCAGCCAGGCCGTAAGCCGTAACCTGCCCGAGCTGGAGAAAAGGATTAAGGAACTGGAAGAACTGGTCAGGCAGTTGCTCGCGGAAAAAGTGTAGACGCAGTCGGCATGATCCCCCATAGCCTGCCCGGCGCGCCCGGTCATCATTTTTTTTGATTTTTTTCCTCCCTTTTACGCTGCAGACAGTTATCGCAGATTCCGCAGTCACGGGCTTTGGCATCCCCGAAATATACCGCCAGGTAACGGCTCCTGCAGCCTCCCGGTAACTGCAGGTATTCCAAAACCCGGCCGATACGCGCTCCATATTGCCCTTTTCTTCGCTGGTAGGCAAGCGGCTCGATATACAAGTCCTCGGCCGGAACCCGGTCTCGCAGAAAAAAGATAAGCGGCTTGTTTCTGACGGGTATATACTCGATCACGCCCGCTCTGTGGAGACGCAGGAGGTTTTCTTCGATTTCCCCGCTGTCTTTTTTTAGCAGCGCGCCAAGCTGACGTTCGTATACGACGACAGGTCTGTCCAGCATCCCCTCATAGGTCCTGAGCAAGGTGTCGACGACCGGTCTCAACGCCGGGTACCCTTCCTGGAATAGGGTAAGGGCAGGCCTGTCCGCCAGGAAGCGTACCCTTGCGGGAAGATAGGGCTGATCCAGGTAAACCAGGACATCTTCCTGCCCTAATATGCTCAACACTGCCAGCACCACCTGTCTCTCGAGGCGGAAACTTTTGCAGAAAACCGTCAGGTCGAACTCATAGTAAGCTCCCTCGCCGCTGGAGGAAGGCACCTGGAGATAATTCATCAACGCCTGGTAGACGATTCGGATCTTAGCCATCACGGGGAATTTCGTGTCGGGTAAAGATGCCAGATAAGCCAATTCTTCCCGATCGAATAACAGGACTGCATAGGCTTTTTCCCCATCCCGCCCTGCGCGGCCGGCCTCCTGGTAATAGGCTTCGATGCTATCCGGCACCTCCGCGTGGATGACCGTTCTGACGCCGGCTTTGTCGATCCCCATGCCGAATGCATTGGTGCTGACCATTATTCGGATCTCGTCCTTCATCCAGGCCTGTTGAGCCTCCGACCGCCGTTCCTGGCTAAGGCCTGCATGATAACAGGCAGCCTTCACACCCTGCTCCTGCAGGATGTCGGAGAGGCGTTCGGCCTCTTTACGGCTCCGGCAGTAGACAATGCCGCTACCCGGCACATTCTGCAGGATCTCTATTATTTTACCGGTCTTCCCTTCCCTGTCTCTGCCCATTCCAAAAACGCTGTAAGAGAGATTGGGTCGTTCAAAGGACTGGCGGAACACGGCCGGCTTCGTCATTCCCAGCTTGTCCATGATGTCTGTCTGGACCTCCGGGGTGGCGGAAGCAGTAAGCGCCAGCAACGAGACGCCAGGCAACTCGTCGCGCAGCGCCGCGATCCTTAAATAAGTAGGCCGGAAATCATAGCCCCATTGCGAGACGCAATGCGCTTCGTCTACGGCTATCAGGTTGACAGGCAAGCCCGCCATATATTCCTTAAAAATATTTGTCTCGAGCCGCTCGGGAGATACATAGAGAAATTTACAATTGCTATTAGCCGCCAGCTCCAGCGTATTGATGACCGCTTTGCGGTTCATGCCGGAATACAGCGCAAATGCAGTAATATTTTTCCTGCGCAACTCCGCAACCTGGTCTTTCATCAATGCGATCAGTGGCGTGATCACCAGGCAAAGACCAGGCTTTGCCAGGGCGGGGACCTGGAAACAGAGTGACTTCCCCCCCCCGGTCGGAAGGAGGGCCAGGGTATCTTTTCCCTGCAATACAGAGCGAATGATCTCCTCCTGCAGCGGGCGAAAGGCCGGAAATTTCCAATATGTGGTAAGAATGTCTAAAAGAGGATCCATGGTCAGTTGGCTTCCCGTCCGGAAGCAGATGGCAATTTACGATATCCTGGCCAACCACCGGGTACCGGCATCGGGTCGGGGGACCCGCCGCGATCGATTCCTCGCCGCTATTCCGATCGCAGGCTATCCACCGGATTGGCCAGGGCCGCCCTGATAGATCGGAAACTAATAGTAATTAGGGTGACGGCGACCGTTAGTAAAGCCGCTCCTCCAAATACCAACCACCAGCTGATTTGTACCCGGTATTCATAGTCCTGCAGCCATTTGTTCATCATGTAAAAAGCCAACGGAACGGCGATGAGAAAGGCGATGCATACGAGTTTCAAAAAATCCGCCGACAGGAGCGAGACGATCCCTGTCACACTTGCGCCCAGGACTTTCCGAATGCCGATCTCCTTGGTCCTTTGCTCGGCAGTAAACGTAGCCAGGCCAAACAAGCCCAGGCTGGCGACAAAGATGGTAAGCGCCGCGAAAATGCCCAGGATCAGCGCGGTTTTCTGTTCTGCAAGATAGGTATTGTTGAACCGTTCGTCAAGGAAGGAGTACTCCAGAGGCGCCTCCGGCGTAAAGGAAGACCAGATTTTCCGCATCGAGGCGACAAATCCCGTAATATCACGCGTCCTTGTTTTCACGATCATCGTGCCGGGCCGGGTACTCAACACCATCACCAGGGGTGAAATACGCTCCCGGAAAGATCGAAAATGAAAATCCTTTACCACGCCTACGACCCGAAAACTATATTTATGGCCGTCATTATCCGTATTGGTGATCGTATGGCCGAGAGGGTCTTTCTCCCAACCAAATACCCGTATCGCCGTTTCATTTAGGATGACACCCGATGAATCCGTTCCAAAATTCCTGTCGAAATTTCGCCCGGTCTCGATCTTCATGCCCATCGTCGGGATATAATTATAGTCGATATCATAGCGAAGCGTTTTTACCAGGTGCGTATTGTCATGCTCCGGGTATACAAAAAAATTGTTGCCGTCACTGGGACCAGCCGGCAGATAGTCGGAAAAACTTATACTCACAACACGTGGGTCCTGTTGAACCGCCTGGTTGAATGCGTCTCCCTTATTACCAAGCATCCAGGTCTCCGGCAGCACCATGACCTGGTCCTTATCATACCCCAATTTTTTATGCTGTATATAATTGAGCTGATCGTACACTACGGCAGTACAGATGATCAGTCCTATGGAAATAAAGAACTGAAAAACGACCAGCGCACTGCGGAACCCGATACTCTTCTTCCCCGACGAAAGCCGGCCCTTTAATACGGAAACCGGCTTAAAGGAGGAAAGAAAGAAAGCAGGATAGGTCCCGGCCAAAATACCGGTTAGCAGGCCAAACAGGACGAGAGCAGGCACCAGCCAGGGGGTGGTTCTAAAAGAAAGCTCGAGTCTTTTACCGGCCAGGCTATTGAAGCCGGGTAAGGCCAGATATACAATACCAATTGCCAAAAGGAGGGCAATTGCAGTCAGCAGGAGAGATTCGAGGAGGAATTGTTTTACCAGCTCAGCCCTCATCGAACCCAATACTTTTCGGATACCCACTTCGCGGGACCGGCGGGATGCGCCGGCCGTAGAGAGGTTCATGAAATTGATACAGGCGATCAGCAGCATGAACCCGGCAATCGAGGCAGATATGTAGACATAATGCACATCTCCCGGCGCTTCCAGGTCATTCGTGTAGTCGGAATGAAGATGAATATCCTCCAGGGGTTGAAGATACAAGCCGATATCATTTCCCTTTCGCCTGAATTCAGCCAGGCTCATCCCCATCCCCTGCAACAACTGCGGGCCAATATATTTTTCGACGACCTGCGGCAGCTTGGCATTGAGCTTTTTGTAGTCATAACCTGGCTTTAGGACCAGGTAGGTATTGAACCCCGAGGTCATCCAGGATGCCGAAACGGCATCGGGAGAACCAACCAGCGAAACAAAAAAATCAAAATGGAAATGTGAGTTGACCGGCACTTTATCGATCACTCCCGTTACTTTCAGGTCTGTCTTCCACCCCTTGACACTCAGCACTTTCCCAACGGGATCTTCCTTCCCAAAATACTTTTGGGCGATCTCGCGGGTGATCACGACGGTATTCGGCTCGATCAAAGCCGTCCGGGCATCTCCTTCTTCAAGAGGCAGGGTAAAGACCTGGAAGAAATTTGAATCGACATAGGCGAACCCTTTTTCGCTAAAAACCCTGTCCTGATAGCGGACAATATATTTCGAACCCCTCTGTAAGCGGGTAGCCTCTTCCACTTCCGGGTAATCCTTCAGAAGCGTCTGCGCCACAGGAGGCATCACATTGGCTTCTTTCATCTCTCCCCCCTGTGACGAGCCTCTGAAAGTGACACGCACCATGCGATCCGCTTTCACATTGTACCGATCGTAGCTGAGTTCACTACGTACAAAAAGCAGGATGATCAGACAGGTGGCGATCCCGATAGCGAGGCCGGAGAGATTAATGGATGAAACCCCCTTGTTTCTCCACAGGTTGCGAACAGCGATCTTGAAATAGTTTCTGAACATGTACAGTTCTTTAGCGTGAGTAATAGGTTACCTGGAAAGCCAAGAAAATGCCAGTTTTGCATCTGGCTGATAACAAGCACCCTATAAAATACTTCAACCTGCCGGACTGCACGATTTCGATACGGTCGGCGTCCGTTTTCGAATAAGCTTTTTTGCTTCAAAAATTCGCTTCAGTTTCCCTTTTTACCGGCTCCTGGTTCAGCCTCCTGGCAAAAAGCCTCACCGAATTGATGGCGAGCACTACATCGCTAAGCCCCATGGCTCCGGCGGCAAGGGTCGGAGAAAGCAGACCGGCCGCCGCTACCGGGATGGCTACGACATTATAAAAAAAGGCCCAGAAGAGATTCTGGCGGATCGTAAGGAAGGTCAGTTTCCCCAGCCTTAGGGCCGCCGGCAGATTCTTCAGGCCCTGGTTCATCAATACCAGGTCAGCCGTTTGCATGGCCAGGTGGGAAGCGTCACTCATCGAAATGCCAACCGAAGCAGCCGCCAGGGCAGGAGCATCATTGACGCCATCGCCAACCATTGCAACGGGAGCGATCGCATTGAGCGCCGAGATCCTTGCCAGTTTCTGCTCCGGGCTCTGCCCGGCATAGACTTCATCGATCCCCAATTGCCGCGCCAACAAAATACAAGCCTCCGGTCGGTCACCGCTAAGCAGGATGGTGCGGATACCCTTGCTTTGGAAATGGCGGATGACGCCGGCCGCTTCGGGACGAACCTCATCCGCCAGGTCGACCCACCCCATCAAGCTGCCATTGCGTAGCAGATAGCTGTTATGGGTGTCCTCAGCAGAAGGCCTTCCGCCAAAATCCCCGGCTGCATCCGGTGTCCGGTTCACAAACAGATTGGCAACCACTTTATATGAGCCCATCCAGTAGACATCGCCTTCCTTCGTCTCCGCGCGCATGCCAAGGCCTTTGACCTCTTCGATCTTCGCCCAGCGCAAGGCGCCACTCTGTTTCCATTCCCGGGTGAACGCCTTTGAAACAGGATGGTTGGAATATTTTGCCAGGGAGTAGCAGATCCGCTTAAACTCCTCTTCCGTCATGGCCTCTTTTCCCGCCTCACCCTTTTCCGCATCCTCTTCAGTACTCACTACTGACCACTCACCGCTGACCACTGACTGCTCACTACTCATTATTTTTATCCGTTCGATCCGGAACTTGCCTGTCGTCAGCGTGCCGGTCTTATCGAAGACGATCTGCCGGATGTCTTTGAACGACTCCAATCCCCGCGCATGACGAAAAAGCATGCCGTGGCGGGCCGCCCGGCCGAGACCTACCGCAATGGCCGCAGGTGTCGCAAGCCCCATGGCGCAGGGACAGGCGATGACCAGCACGGCGATACTACGCATCAAAGCAGATGTTGTATCATGCAGGAAATAATAGTTTAGCAGACCGGTCAGCGCAGCCAGGATCAGGACCACAGGCACAAAGACGGCGCTGATCTTATCGGCCAGCTGTTGAACGGGAGGCTTCTCACCTTGCGCCTGCTTTACGAGGTTGACAATCACCGAAAGCACGGAGTCTTTGGCGCCGGCCGTGACCTGCGCTTTTACCGTCCCCGACACCAGCAGGCTGCCCCCTAACAAGCCGTCCTTTGGCCCTTTGTCGATGGGCAAACTCTCTCCGCTCAGGATCGACTCATCCACACTTCCTTCTCCCCACAGGATCTTGCAGTCGGCCGGCACCTGTTCCCCGGATCGGATCAGGATCAGGTCCCCGCTCCGCAAAGAAGTATTCCCGACGGGAAAAATAAGCTCCTGGTGCTCCCCGTCGAACGCGATCATATTGGCCATGACCTTTTGCGGGCGCGCCAGCTCCTTTAAGGCGCGTTGGGTAGCCTGTATCGATGCATCCTCGAGATAGTTGCCAAAGAATACAAGGGTTATGATACCGGCTGCTGTCTCGTAGAACTGGTAGGCCGCCCCCAGATGGAAAAGGGTTCCCGCAAGACTGTATACAAAAGCCGCTGTAGCGCCGAGCGTCACGAGCACATTCATATTCGGCAGCCCGTTTGCCAGGCTACGCCAGGCGCTTCGGCCGAAGAAGCTCATACCCAGCAGGTATACCGGCAGACTGCATATTGCCTGCACCCAGGGATTCATCAGGAAAGGCAGCGGGAGCCATCTGTCCAGCATAGGCAAAAACAACAAGGCGGTAAAGGGCAGGCAGATCAATGTGTAGCGTAGATACCTGTTGAACATTTTTTCCCCGGGCCCGGCCGCTTCTTCACCGGTCATTACCGTATATCCCAACCCTTGAATCCCCTTTTGAAGTTGCTGTTCGTCCTGCCGGTCGTCGTTGTCAAAGCTGAGATCTCCGCCTGCCAGGCTGATCTTTATATTTTGAGCCCCTTGCCTCTCAAGGTAGTGCCGGATCGTAAGCACACAGTTGGCGCAGCTCATCCCCTCAATTTTCCAGTTTACGGGTGTCATATGATGGACAGATTTATAGATCGGGTGTACAGACCGGCCATTAAAGACCAAAACTATTATTACAAAATTAGGCCTGCAAAGTTGTGATCCCCTCCGCGATCGGAAATTAATATATATACTTTATCCGGGGTACCCTGTTTTTTATCCAGAAACTTATCTTTGCGTTATGGAATGGAGCTTTGATTTACCCGGTATCGGCCAAACAGCAAAAGACTTCTGGGCGGCGGCCGGTCAAAACAAGGTCTTTGCCATTCATGGAGAAATGGGGGCCGGAAAGACGACTTTTATACATGCTCTTTGCGATGAGTTGGGCGTCACCAGCCAGGTCGGCAGCCCTACTTTTTCGATCATCAACCAATACGATTATCCCCGTGGCAGGGTCTTCCACATAGACCTGTACCGGCTGAACAACGAAGAAGAGGCTTTCCGGGCAGGAGTAGAAGAAGTACTCTACAGCGGCGAGATTTGCCTGGTGGAGTGGCCCGAGAAAGCCGCCGCCATTTTGCCCCCGCGAACAGCAGATGTGTTCATCGAGGTCACAGGTCCCCTGACCCGGACAATCCGTTTGAAATCCAATTTAAAATTGTAATTTAAAGATTCATCCCTTAGTCAAAATCCATCGATACAGTCAAAAATGTCCCAGAACCAACCCATTATCAGCACCTCCTTTAGTTATGAGACCCTGGAAGAAACCCTTGATGTCAAGCCTAAAGGCGTTCCGCTTCATATCGGCATCCCCAAAGAGACTGCTTTCCAGGAGAACCGCATCGCACTCACACCGGACGCGGTGGGGGTATTGGTGAGCAACGGACATATGGTCGTTATCGAACACAACGCAGGCGAGGCGTCCCACTACAGGGACAAAGACTATAGCGAAGCCGGCGCCAGGATCGTCTATGATAAATCCGATGTGTTCAAAGCCCCCATCCTCGTTAAAAGCGCCCCGGTAATAGAAGAGGATCTCCCACTGCTTCAATTGAACCAGATCATCATTTCACCGATCCATCTTTCGGCTATGAAGGCCGAACTATTGCAGAAAATGATGGACAAGCGGATAACGGGCATCTCCTTCGAAAACCTGAAAGACGACAGTGGCACCTATCCCATCGTTCGCAGCATGAGCGAGATCGCCGGGAGCGCCGTCATGCTGATCGCCGGTCAATACCTGAGCTCGTCCAATCACGGCAAAGGGGTGTTGCTGGGTGGTATATCGGGTATCCCCCCCACAAAAGTGATTATCCTCGGAGCCGGGATCGTAGGTGAGTTCGCCGCCCGCGCGGCGCTGGCGCTGGGGGCTTCCGTCAAAGTATTCGACAACAGCGTCTACCGGCTGAAACGGCTGCAGAACAATATCGGACAACGCATGTGGACGTCCGTGATAGAACCCCGTATCCTTGCCAAGCAGCTAAAGACCTGTGAGATTGCCGTCGGCGCCCTCTCCTCGCAGACAGGCCGCACGCCCGTCGTAGTGAGCGACGAAATGGTCAGCAACATGCGGCCCGGCAGCGTGATCATCGACGTAAGTATCGACCGCGGGGGCTGTTTTGAAACTTCCGAGATCACGACCCATGAACATCCTATCTTCATGAAATACGGGGTGATCCATTATTGCGTCCCCAATATACCCTCCGGCTTCGCCCGGACCGCTTCCCATGCAATCAGCAATGTACTCATGCCCTTGCTGCTGGAAGCCGGAGATGAAGGAGGATTCGAGAACCTGGTCTGGCATAAGATCCATTTGAGAAGTGGCATCTACCTGTTCAAGGGAGCCCTGACGAACTTCCATCTCAGCCAGCGTTTCGACCTGAAATATACCGACCTCAACCTGTTGATTGCGAGTCAGCGCTAATGAATGCGAATGGACGGATTCCAATTAACGCGAACGGACGCGAAATACGGCGACCCTATTTATAGTCCATAATAGGAATAGCTTCCTCGCAGAAATCATACTCCTGCCGGTCGTTCGAACTTACAATCACCAGACGGCCCGTGCAATAATCGCCGATAAGCTTCTTATAGAGCGCGATTCCGTCTGCGTCCAGGTTGGTGCAGGGCTCATCGAGGAGAACTACGGGTGTATCGGAGAAAATGGATTGGGCAAGCTTCACCCTTTGCTTCATGCCCGAGGAGAAATTTCTTATTTGCTTATGATCCGCGCCTTGCAATCCCAGAAGAGAGATAATGGTGGCCGTATTCAAAGAGGGGAGGAATGGCTTGAAGCCCGCGTGAAAATTCAGGAACTCAGGCAGGTTCATCTCTTCGATCAGTTCCAGGTATGGGGCAGCGAAGGAGATATATTGATAGGCCCGCTCAGGAGATATTCCGGCATCCCCATTCTCATATTTCACCGTCCCCTCACTGAGGTCTATGGCCCCCGCTATGGCCTGTAAGAGCGTTGACTTCCCGGAGCCATTTGACCCGGTAATCGCATAGGAGCGACCTGTTTTGAATTCGAAACTGAGATGACGGAAGATCCAGTCGCGGTTGAACCGTTTTCCGGCATCAATCAGCGTAATCTTCATCAAAGCTGCTTTTGCTGTAGCGTTTAATGATTCCCCGGCCGCTTTCGCGTATAAACGTCACAATCTCGTCGCGCTCGTCGCTGGCGGGGAATTCTTCTTCCAGGTATTCGAGAGCCTGGCTGGTATTCATGCCTTTGTTATAAATGACGCGATAGATGTCCAGGATATGATTGATCTTGTCGATGGTAAAACCCCTTCGTTTAAGACCCACCGAATTGACCCCGGAATAGCTCAGCGGCAAACGACCCGCCTTGATATAAGGAGGAATGTCCTTACCGACAAGAGAGCCCCCGCCTATGAAGACATGAGGTCCTATTTTTACGAACTGATGGATCGCGCACATGCCCCCCAGGATGACCCAATCGCCGAGGACCACATGACCCGCCACCTGGGAATTGTTGCTGAGAATACAATTATCACCGATGATACAATCGTGGGCGATATGGCTATAAGCGAGGATCATGCAATTATTGCCGACTTTTGTCTTCCACCGGTCGCGTGTGCCCCTGTGTATGGTGACAAATTCACGGATCGTGGTGTTGTCTCCAATCTCCACGGTCGTCTCCTCGCCATTAAACTTCAGGTCCTGCGGATCCGCGGATACCACGGCCCCCGGATAGATCTGGCAGTTTTTGCCGATCCGGGCGCCCTCCATGATCGTCACATTGCTTCCAATCCAGGTCCCTTCTCCAATCTCCACGTTGCGATGGATCATGGTGAAAGGGTCTACTTTTACGTTCGCAGCAAGCTTGGCATCAGGATGAATCGAGGTATAGGAATGGATCATTCTTCGTTCAATTGGCTGATTTTCAATTTTTTCTATCATTGTAGCATCTTCCTTATGGATTGCAGCTTTTTTCATCCGAATAGCTAATAATTTATTTTTTTAAACGGACGGACGGTTCATAAAAAATGCTGAGCAAAACCCAGCATTCACAAAAATAAACTTATTTGGATCAATAATCCTAAATTAACTTCTCTTTACAAGCTGTGCCATCAGGTCTGCTTCGGTAGCCACCTTACTGCCGACGAACACGGTTCCCCTCATTTCACAGATACCCCGGCGGATAGGGCTGAGTAGTTCCATTTTCAGGATCATGGTGTCTCCTGGTACCACCTTGGCCTTGAACTTGCAGTTATCGATCTTCAGGAACAGCGTATCGTAATCCCCCGGAGGCATGGCGTTTATGCAAAGGATTCCCCCGGTTTGAGCCAAAGCCTCTATTTGCAAAACACCCGGCATTACAGGATTACCCGGAAAATGACCCACAAAAAAAGGCTCGTTGAAAGTCACATTTTTTATACCGACAATATGCCGGTCGGTGAGTTCGATGATCTTGTCCACCAGCAGGAAAGGGTAACGGTGCGGCAGGGTCTTTTCGATCTGCTGCGTATTATAGACTGGTAACTGGTTTGGGTCATATACGGGGATATTTTTCACATGCTTGTTCTTCCGTATATATTGTTTGATCTTTTTGGCAAAATCGACATTGGTGGAATGTCCGGGACGGTTGGCAATGATATGACCCTTGATGGGATAGCCGATCAGGGCCAGATCCCCTACCACATCCAGCAGCTTATGCCGGGCAGGCTCGTTGGGAAAACGAAGTTCCAGGTTGTTCAGGTAGCCTTCGCTTTTCACCTCGATCTTATCCCTTTTGAAAGCCTTGGCCAGCCTCGCCATTTCCTCCGCCGTGACGGGCTTATCCACGACTACGATAGCATTGTTGATATCTCCGCCTTTTATAAGATTGTTTTCCAGCAGGGTCTCCAGCTCGTGCAGGAAACAAAATGTACGGCAGGGGGCAATTTCCGCTTTGAAATCCTGCATGGACTTTAAGCCGGCGTGCTGGGTGCCCAACACGGGACTATTGAAATCTATGAGCGTGGTAACCTTATACTCCATGGAAGGCATGGCCACCATTTCCACCCTTTTCTTCTCATCATAGTAGGTGATATTGCTATCGATGCTATACCAGGCCTTGGCTGCATCCTGTTCGGCCACACCCGCTTCCTGGATGATTTCTACGAATGGTTCGGAGCTGCCGTCGATAATAGGGATCTCCGGCCCATTGAGACTGATCAGGCAGTTATCGACGCCCATGCCTACCAGGGCCGCCAATACATGCTCCACGGTACTGATCCGGGCTCCGTTCTCCTCCAGCGTGGTGCCCCGGGACGTATCCGTGACAAGATCACAGTCGCCTTTAATAACCGGCTGGCCAGGAAGGTCTATTCGCTGAAACTGATATCCGAATCCGGGATTTGCCGGGTACAGGGTCATATCGACCTTAATGCCAGTGTGGAGACCGGTGCCTGAAATGCTAACCGGAGAGGCCAGCGTGTGTTGCTTGTCTGGATTGAAATTTGCGTCCATTCGTATTTGTTAAGCGGACAAAGATAAGGAGTTAGCCTCAGATCTCTTCCTCTCTTTCGAGCATCAGAACAGCGCTGTGGGGGACGATAAAATATTTATCGCCCTGATAAATGACCTCCGTGGCGGCACTCAGGAGAAAAATGGCTATATCGCCTTCCCGGGCCTGGAGAGGAATATACTTCACGGAGTCTTCCTGGTTCTTCCAGGGCTCCTCTTCAACGGGCATCGGGATCGCATAACCCGGTCCGGTCTTAATGACAGTTCCCTGCTGGACCTTTTCCTTCTCCTGCACACCCGGAGGCAGATACAAGCCCGACTGTGTCCGTTCATTGAGTGCAGATGGCCTGACCAGGATGCGATCCCCAATGACCACCAGTTTCTTGAATTTATTATCAGATGTCAGATGCATAAACGGCAAATTTAAGGGGTATTAACAAAAAATTAGACGGATAAACCCGATTCCGGCAAATGAATTATCTTTATTTGTATCAAAATTGATAAAACATGGATGGCAAGAAACCAAAAATATTATTGTGTGAAGACGATCAGAATCTCGGGATGGTGTTGAAAAACTATCTTGAGCTGAACGATTTTGACGTGACCCTTGAAAGGGACGGGCGACTGGGGTTGGCAGCCTTCCAAAGAGAGAAGTTCGAACTATGCCTGCTGGATATCATGATGCCTCATATGGATGGATTCACCCTGGCAGAAGAGATAAGGGATGTGGACCCGGATATACCCTTGTTCTTCCTGAGCGCCAAAACCATGAAGGAAGATATCATACAGGGATATAAACTGGGGGCAGATGATTACATCACCAAGCCCTTCGACAGTGAAGTCCTCCTGTTGAAGATAAAAGCCATCCTGAAACGCAATGACGACCTGAATAAAGAATCGGAAAATAAAGAGTTCGATCTGGGACATTATCACTTCAATCCAAAACTCCGTGAACTGAGCCACAAAGGCCAGACACAAACTTTGTCGCCGAAAGAGAATGAACTCCTGAAGATGCTGGCCGAACATATCAATGACCTCCTGCCCAGGGAACAGGCCCTGAAAAAGATCTGGGGCAGCGACACTTACTTCAACGGCCGCAGCATGGATGTCTATATCGCCAAACTCCGCAAATACCTGCGCGAAGATAACAGTATCGAGATCGTGAATATCCACGGAAATGGGTTCAGATTGGTCGCGCCGGTGGCGTGATAGCGAATAGTCAGTAGTGCGTGGTGAATGGGGCGTTGTAATGGTAAAATCTCCTTTGGAAATTCGTGACTGGCAGTGTCACCTGGTCGCCTAAGAGGAGCCCGGGGATGCGCCCCTTCAAAATAAACTTTGTTCCCCGGCCCGGCCGGGGTTCTTTTTGCCCAGGTGCTCATAAGCCTTCGCCGTGACCTCGCGTCCGCGGGGTGTACGCATAATAAAACCCTCCTGGATCAGGAAAGGCTCATACACCTCTTCCAGGGTACCCGTCTCTTCCCCGACCGCCGTAGCAATCGTCGTGATTCCCACCGGACCTCCCTTGAATTTTTCGATAATGGTGGCGAGTATCCGGTTATCCATTTCATCCAGTCCATATTCATCCACATTCAGCGCCCTCAACGAATGTTCCGTGATGGCCAGGTCTATCACGCCGTTGCCAAGCACCTGTGCAAAATCACGGACCCTCCGCAGGAGACCATTGGCGATCCTGGGGGTTCCGCGGCTGCGACCCGCAATCTCCCTGCAGGCGTCGGAAGTGATCTTGGTCGACAGGATCCCCGCGGAGCGCAGAATGATCTTTTGAAGCGTATCGGTATTATAGTATTCCAGCCGGGATTTAATACCGAACCGGGAAAGCAGGGGCGCCGTAAGCAAACCGCTCCTCGTCGTCGCGCCGACAAGGGTAAAGGGGTTGATATTGAGTTGGATACTCCGGGCGTTGGGACCCGTGTCGATCATGATATCGATCCGGTAGTCTTCCATCGCCGCGTACAGGTATTCCTCTACAACGGTACTGAGGCGATGGATCTCGTCGATGAACAATACGTCATTGGGCTCCAGGTTGGTCAGAAGACCCGCCAGGTCGCCGGGTTTTTCGATAACAGGGCCCGATGTCTCTTTAATATTCACACCCAATTCATTGGCCACGATCCTCGAAAGAGTCGTCTTGCCGAGTCCGGGCGGACCATGAAATAGAATATGGTCCAGCGCCTCTCCACGCATCTTGGCGGCTTTTATAAAAACCTTCAGGTTGTCGATTAGCTGGGGCTGACCCGAAAAATCCTCGATGACGGCCGGACGGATATTGTTTTCAAACTCCTTGTCAACGGGGCTCAAACTATTCTTGTCGGTATTCAGATTGAGATTCGGCATCACACAAATATACCAACTGCAGGTCAAATGACTCACCTGACCTCGAACTTCACCATCCCGCTGCCTGCCGCCCCGTCGCCGGCAAGTCCCTCCACGATGGCCACGTATTGCCCGGGTATATCCGAAGAATAGAAACTTGCCACCCCCCCGCCCGCATTATCCACGGCCACCTCAGGCGACCAGTAAAGGACATTCCGGAAGTCCGGCAGATGTGTAGCCGCCTCGTCCGCCGTGGCATAAGAAGGAGAATAGAATTCCCGCTGCAATTGCAGACCCTCATAATCTATTACCGTTGCATGCGGATCCAGGATATAACCGCCAAGATCCCCTTTGTAGGTGATCCAGTTCATAATCCCGTCATAACTGACGCCGCCCATGAAATATTTCCGCGTCAGCACATCCAGCTTCCGGATCTTCAGGGGATCCATCGTCATAAACTTATCGATATCGAAAATGGGCACTCCATCCAGGAGGATGAGCGGGTCCGACAAAAAGAACTGGTCATTCGAGAGGTCAAAAAGAGGGAGGTGGAAATGACCTCCTTTTTTCTTCACGAGCATCAGCCGCACATACTCCCGCATCACTTCCTCCATCGTGATAAATCGCGTGTAGTCATCAAGCAGATAGCTGAAATCTGGTCTGACATAAAATGCACTCGTATCGATCACCGGAAAGTCGAATTGCTTCAGCCGCCCACCGGCATAACGATTCAGCACCTGTACCGCCACCATTTTGTCCGTGATAGCCTGTGTTGAGGGGAGAGGGGGTACAAATAAAGGCGGAACAGCATGAGTGTACTCCTCCGAAAACGGATTGGACACATCTAGCCGGCAGATACTGTCAATCGAGGGATCTGTCTGAAGAATGATCTCCTGACCGCCATAAAAATCGCCCATCTCGAATTTCACCTCGCCTTCCTCGTTGCTGAGGCCGGATGAGAACTGCGTGCGGGTTCCCGGTACGGATAAATAGACCTGCACGCCACCCGCGGCTTTCCCTGTCCGTGTGTCGACGACCCTGCCTGTGATGACCTCACCGCCGTACTCGGGCGCAAACCTAAAGGAAGGCGTGGCGTGTTGTAATATATCGCCCCATTTGAACCTTCGCCAACCATGGGTCAGCATCAGGTTGTCAATCGCTTCTTCATCTTCCGGATGATCGAGATAATAATCGGGCGACTCGATCCGTTCATTCAGGTCCGAAGTCAGCAATAAATAACTTGCAATATGCCCGGAAGGAATCCCCTGCAACGAGTCCAGGCGGTATACCGAGAGGGAACAATCGGCTCCCAAAGAACTATCATTCGATACTTTTGCACTCACCCGGAGATCTATCTTTTTTCGGGGAGCATACGTGCTCTTGTCAGTGCTCACCCCGATCTGCAAAAGATGCGAAGGGGGTTTATAAAAGAGCCGCTCACAGACAGGCAGCCGGTCGGCATTAAAAATAGTCAGGTGCGAGATCCCGTCTCCCAGACTCTTCTCATCCACCAGGAAACTGCATTTCCCTTCCACCAGGGAGGCCGCCTCGACCACCCTGACCGACCGCCGCGTATGCACAAAGAGGTAGACGCCAGGGCTTTTCCCCTCCTTCCCCCCGATCAGGCCCCCTGTGGACTGTACATCGACCCGGACACGATCATTCCCCTCCTTCGATACGTGCATCGCCACGCCCTCCTTGTAAGCCGCCGGCAGCAGGTTGCTGATCGCCGTTCCATCGGCCAGCCTGATCGTGGACCGATAGCGATGGCCCGGACGCGGTCTCAGCATAAAACTACCGATACCGAAGCGCCCGGGGCGAAAACGGACAATGGTATCCTCGTCGTCTTCGGTCACCACTCCCGTACATTCCACCCCCCGTCCATACTGATCGGCAGCCTTGAATCCTATTTTGCAGCGCAGGTTTTCCACGAGATTCCCTCCTTCCGGGAAAAAGGCGACATCGTACCGCAGCGGTGTCCCGACAGAGGGCACGCCCGCCGACTTTCGGGCATTGACCACCGTTATCGTCTTTTCAAAGAACCACTCCGCCCCGTCATTCTTCATCCAGCTGGTATAGGCCCGCAATGTATAATTTCCGGAAGCCAGGGTAAGCGGTAAATAGACCGATCCACCTCCGTGCCCTTCCCGTAAGCCGATCTTTGTCTGCAATACCGGCCGGTGGTTTTTATCGAGCCATTCGAGATAGGCTGTCTTGCTGAGATCCAGCGGGCGGTGCAGGGAAGCGTCGACATCGTATAGCTTAAACCAGCAGATCTCCCCTGCCAGGTAGAATTCCTTGTCGGTATGGACCCACACCTTCTCCTGCAGACGCTGAGAGCTGTATTTTTCCAGGTCGCGGGCCAGGCCCGCTGTCACAGGATCTTGCCCGTTTGCCCGGTTTTGCAGGACCTGAACGCCCGATAAAAGAAGGAGCAACGGCAGCATTTTCAACGCCTGTCTGCCTCGTGCCGCCGGAATCCTTTTTGTCTGTCTGCAATGTCTCATAAACAAATTTTTGGTCAGAACATAAAAAATCCTGCTCCCCGTCAGTTGGGCCAGTAGGACGGTTTATCAGTCGTTCCGCCCTGGAAAGTACAGTCCAGGCAGGATGTGTAATTCGCGGAATACATATTATGGGGAGCCGCAGCGACCGGCGTAAAAACCTGGGAAGCAAAATTTTGAGACAAGGACTTTTCTGTGCCCGGAAGGATCGTATCCTTCATCGGACAGGTATAAGAATAGAACCAGTTTGTAACCTGGTCCTGCTGGATGAAAATTCTTTGTTGCTGCACCGTACCTGCCGAAACATACCCGATTACCGGCTCGGCGGGATTGGTAAGACAGTGGATGTTTCCAACCAGTTGTGAGGGCTGGGGATCGAAAATAGTCCCGAGCGATTCGGTATTTTTCTGCATGAGGCTCAAAAAATTATACCCCCCCTCTGTAAGGGCATACTGTCTGACAAGGATGCTGTAAAGTACGCTGATCTGTACCGAATTCGCCGGGATCTGCTGCAGGGGCTGCTCATAGACCAGGTCCTTCGATAATTTTTCCGTCGATGCGATCAGGATCTGATTAGACCCGTCATTATGCCAGCAACGGTAGATCTGATCAGCGGCCGGTCTCAATACGATGGTGTCGGGCACATATTCCAATTCCGCATATTCCGCCGAATGATATTCCCAGGTCTCGTCGAAATCCCACTGGTAATATCTTGTGGTCCCGGCATCGTCATGCGCATTGGCATAAATACTGACGCCCGCTCCGTTTTGTACCCAATTGACGCTGTCGATCGGCGGGGTGACCTTGTACTGGGCGTAGTCGGACAAGTACTGGCCACCCGATTGCGTAGTGATTCGCAAACGGTAATTGACGGATGCATTGAGTGACAGGTTGCCGACGCTGCCGTATACGCCGTTCCCCTGAGCGGAAAGCGGATAGATGGAATTATCATCACCCTCCACCTGGACCCCGGCATTCGCTTCCGGAGGACTGGTCGTCCCCGAAGACAACGGAACGGTCCGGCTCAGCAGGAAGCTGGTGGGTGTGTTGCCGCTGATATACCCTTCTACAACCAGATAGCCGGTCGCCGGCGAAACATAGGGGCTGACATACGGCTGCTTGCATCTTTGTAAAGCCAGGACTGCAACCAGTAAGAAGGAGACAACGCCTGTTATTTTCATCATTCCCTGCATGGATCTATATTTTAAAACCTGATATTAAAACTGGCATACGGGATCGCACTTCCGAAAATGGAAAGCTTATACCCGTTGACAACCCCATTTTCCGATACATAATAGACCGAATAGGGATTCTTCCTCCCGGTCAGGTTATAGATACCCAGGATCCAGGAATTATGGGTCTTCTGGTGCACCTTGTGATTGCCGTCGATATTCATGGAAACATCGGTCCGGAAGTAATCAGGGATCCGGTAGGCATTCCTGCCCGCATACAGGGTCCTTTCCGAACCCGCGTAATTGAACACCCCGATGGGCAGCGTAATGGGTCGTCCCGTACTATAGGTCGCATTCAGGGAAACACTGAACCGGTGAGTGAACCGGTAATTACTGACCAGTGTGGCATCGTTGGGCTTGTCGTAGTTGGCGGGATAATATTTACCTTGGTTAATCAGCTCCCCGGCATTGGGGTCGGCCTGCCGGAGCAAGGTCCGGGAATACGTGTAACTGAACCAGCCGTTGATTTTGCCCGTAAGTTTTTTGATCAACAGCTCCACTCCATATGCCTTGCCCTGTGTCTCAAGCACATCCGTCTCTATATGATGGTTCATAACGAGCACAGCGCCGCTCTTGTAGTCCAGGAAATCATGGATATGCTTGTAATAGACCTCGACAGAGGTTTCGATCGTATTGGCTTTGAAATTCCGGTACAGGCCAAGCGAGATCTGGTCGCCGTATTGAGGCTTGATATTGGGGTCGCTCAATTTCCAGATATCCGTCGGCGCCATCGCGGTAGTATTGGAGAGCATGTGTATATACTGTCGGGCGGTATTATAACCGGCCTTTAAAGAGAGATTCTCATCGAGGATATACCTGGCCGATATCCGGTATTCAGGTCCACCATACGTCTTGATGATTTTACCCGACGGATAGTCCGTCCTGCCTACCTGGTTTTCGACTGTAACGGGTACGCCGGGTGCATAATTATTGACCTGGCCGGGGCCAAGATAATTAAAGAGGGAATATCGGATTCCCCCCTCGACGGACAACGCAGAAGTAACGGAATAGCGGTCGCTGAGATAAAGGGCGCTTTCCTGCGCCTGTTCCGCCTGCAAAGTATCGGGCACAACGGCAGATCCCTTGCCAAGGGGATTGTAATATCCCGGATGAAGCTTATAACGCAAGGTACTAAAACCGAATTCAAGGGCATGGCTGGCGCTTAAAAAATAATTGAAATTAGACCTGAAATAGGCCTGGTTGATATCAAAACCCATTTTATAAGCGGTGACGGGATTCACGGCGCTGGAAATCGCATATTGATAGCGATCATATCCTGTCGTCAGCACCATGAAAAATTTGTTATTGAAAATATGCTTCCATTTGAGAGAGGCATTCCGGTTCCCATAGCTATAGGTAGTGTCGCTGTTGAGGTTGAACCGGTCCTGGCTTAAATAGCCGGTAAGGAATAACGTGTTCTTTTTGTTGATCTCGTGGCTGATATTCAGGTTGAGGTCATAAAAGGAAGCCCGGCTGTTCTTATACTGATCGGGTAGCAGGTTTAGCAGCCAGTCGGCATACGTGGTCCTGCCGGCCAGGATAAAGGAGGTCTTGTCTTTCACGATCGGCCCCTCGATATTCAGACGGCTGGTGACCACACCGATGCCCGCGGAACCGGAAATATCCTTCTTATTGCCTTCCCGGCTATTGATGTCGAGAACGGAAGAAAGACGTCCGCCGAATTTAGCGGGAATACTGCTCTTATAAAGCTCCACATCCTTGACGACCTCCGGATTAAAGGCTGAAAACATCCCGAAGAAATGAGCCGTGTTATAGATCGTGGCGTCATTGAACAGGACCAGGTTCTGGTCCGCGGATCCACCCCTGACATTGAGACCGGTACTCGCATCCCCCACCGTCTTAACACCCGGGAGCATCATGACCACCCGCAGGACATCCGCTTCTCCGAATACCACGGGGACCTGTTTGATGGTTTTTATATCTATCTTCTGCACGCCCATCTCCGTCCTTCTCACGTTACTTGCCTTCTCCGCAGAAACGGTGACCTTTTTCAGGGTCATTACCTCTGTATGGAGATCGATATTCATTTTTCCATCACCATATACCATGACGATCCGCCGGGTATCCCGCATACTGATGCTCTGGATATTCAGGATATGCCTTCCCCGGGGCAACGAAATGGAATAATACCCATACTGATCTGAGGACACGCCGATCCTTGGGCTTTCGACATAGATGGATGCCCCGGCGACAGGCTCGCCTGTTTTATCGTCGCGCACATAGCCCGCTATATTGACGATACCCTGCAGAGGGCCTATCGGCTTTTCCCCTACCACATAGAGCTTGTTTTCCAGCGTGGCTGCTTCCTTTTTTCCCACTTCTTCCAGGTAATCCTTTAAGGTATCTCCTGCGGCGATCCCGGATCTTTCAGCAGGCCCCCTGTCAAAAAAGTTGGCCGGAAGATCCGTCCGGATGGGATCGCCTTTGGCAATAAAGACCTGTTGCTGCCGGTCGATTGAATAGCTGATGCCTGTGCCCGCCAGGACCTGGTCCAGGACTTTATAAAAAGGCTGCTGTTCTGCGTGTATATCGATCCGGGCAGTGTCGAAATCCGTGGTATCATAAAAAATGCGATAACCCGTCTGTCTCTCCAGCTCTTCCAGGAATGCCGGCAGGGTCACCCCTCTCATATTGACGGTGACCTTTGTACTTCCGCCCGTCTGGGCAAGGAGCCGGCCGCTTAACAAAAACAGGCACCCCGAAGTAAGCAGCAAAACAGGCAAGTTTCTCATGAACAGATTGTTATTAACGGACCGTATTTTCAGCACCCTTATCATACCATGCCGACACTTTAATAAGCGTATTTTCACGATCCTTGCGCATGCTAAGACGATTCTTCCGGATGAACTTCTTCATCTCGCCGCTCCTGTCCTTAAAAGCATGTGCCAGGAGTCCTTGGTTGCTGACAGAATAATAAGTCGCTCCTTTTTTAACATAATAAGAGACTGAATAGATGATCAACCTCTTCATCTGCCCGTCAGAGGGATCTTCCTTAATCTCTTTCGTCTCTTTCTTGTACAAAGTGATCCGGCCTTGATACAGTTGCTCGTAGAACCCCCCGCCTGGCGAGGATTTGTTAAGCGTATCCAGCAAATTGACAAAGAGGTGGCTGCCTATTTTGAACCAATAGAGTTGTTGATTGATGAGGAAGATCTTATAGATCTTCCAGGGATCTTTTATGACGACCAGGCCTTTCACCAGGTCATATTGCAGGTCGATATCCCCGTAAAAGACGCTGTCATAGAAGAGGGATCCTTTTTGCAGATGGTTTTCAAGAAAAAAAGGATGCCCTTCATTCAGCAGATAAACATAGTCCGCATACTGGCCTCCCCGGTAAAGCCGCGTTTCAGGTGTCAGGTATTCATGATAAAATTGTAAAGCATTGGAATAGCCCGCCCGGGTGATCAGGCTGTCCTTCTCTATTGGCTGGGACTGAGATCGATGAAAAAAAGACAGGAAAAGCAAGAGCCATCGAAAAAAGGAAAAGGTTATTGATCTCATAAAGCAGCTTTGAATTCTGTGAAGACGGGGTTTCCCGCAGATTCGTTGCATACAATTTATAAAAACCCCGGCAAATCCCGCTAAAATGAATGGTCTTTTCATGAATGACAAATCCCGGCTCTTACAGCCACCTGCAGAACACGCATTAAATTCATTTATCATACGAATAGAGCCTACCGTGATTTTTGGTAACTTCGGTGCATGGATTTGTCAGCATTCAAAGAGAGCCTGAAAAACGATCAGCCCCCCGCAGGCATTGGTAATCTCCTGACTGCGCTTTGGCATGAAGGAAAGAAAGACTGGGAGAAAGCCCATGACACCATCCAGGACGGAGAAGACAGGGAAAGTGCATGGATCCACGCTTATCTGCATCGTAAAGAAGGAGATCCGGGGAACGCGGGCTACTGGTACCGCAGAGCCGGGCAAAAGATGCCTTCCTGCCCGTTAGAACAGGAATGGGAAGAATTAGTCAGGCATTTCCTTGTCCCTTAATATACCTCCCCATTTGCAGGATCAGATCGGGATCCGGACAGTTTTCCATCCATCGCGCTCTTTCCGAGAACCTGCAGACACCGGGGTAATCGCCTTCGAGCCCCTGCATATCCCGGATGAGTTGAAAATGCAGATGTGGCGGCCAGCCGCCATTTTCGAAACGCATACCGAATTCACCGATCACCTCGCCCGCACGGACACCCGTACCCCCAACAAGATTTTTCAGGGAATTGAGACTTAGATGACCATAGAGGGTATGAAAGGTACCTGCCCCGACCGCGTGTGTCAGGATGAGGGTCGCCCCATAATCGCCGTCGTGGTTGTTGAATGCAAAACTATGCACGATGCCATCCAGGGGCGCCATGACCATGGTACCGGCGGGGCCCCAGATATCAATGCCCAGGTGTAGCCGGCGAGGCTCTTCGAAACCGTCTTCCTTTCCGTCAAAATGTGTGCTCCGGGCATAAATCGTTCTGTGCTCCCCATATCCGCCGAAGCCGTAACGGCAATGGGAGACCAGCAGCGTGGAGCTTATGTATCGGGCAAAGGCATCGGTATCGGCGATTTTTTCCGGGCTGAGATCTCCATTGGCGGCCGTAAAATCAAAAGGGAACAGCCTGTCTTTCGACGGGTCGAAAGGGACAACCGGCCGGAAAGAGCCGGTCCACTCCGGAAGTATCTGCTGAGTCGTCATATTTTACAACGCTACGTTGAATTCCTACAGCACTACGTTGATCATCCGGTTCTTCACATAGACAACCCTCTTAGGGGCCTTTCCGTCGAGCCATTTCTTTACCGTTTCATCGGCAAGAATCATCTCCTCCACCTCCTGCTGGGTAGCATCCAGCGCAATATTGAGTTCGGTCCGGGTCTTTCCGTTGATCGCAATAGGATAGTTCATGGCGGACTCAACCAGATACTTCTCTTCCACAAGCGGATAGGAAGCCGTAAGAATCGATCCCGTATTGCCGGTCTGGTGCCACAACTCCTCGCACACATGCGGTGCATAAGGTGCCATGATGATCAGCAGCTTTTCCAATATTGCCTTCTTATGACATTTCAGGTCATGCAGTTCGTTGACGCCGATCATCAGGGCACTGACACCCGTATTGAAAGAGAAACGCTCTGTATCTTCGTCCAGCTTTTTCACCGTCCTGTAGATCACCTTCCATTCCGCATCCGTGGGCTTATCAGTAGTCCATATCTTTCCTTTTGCTTCGTCGTAGAACAGCCGCCAAAGTTTCCGCAGGAAGCGATGCACGCCCTCGACCCCCTTGGTGTCCCAGGGTTTGCTCTGCTCCACGGGGCCCAGAAACATCTCATACATCCGGAAAGTATCGGCGCCATATTTAGCGACCAGGTCATCCGGGTTGACGGTATTGAATTTCGATTTGGACATTTTCTCAACCTCTGTCCCGCATATGTATTTGCCATCTTCAAGAACGAATTCCGCACGCTCATATTCCGTCCTCCATTTCTTGAAAGCCGCTGTATTCAGTTCCAGTCCGTCGACGATATTCACATCGACATGTAGCTGAGAAATGGCGATCGAATCTATTTCAATACTGTTGTCTCCAAACAGGTTCCTTACTGCCAGGGTGACCAGCTCATGAAACTCCACCGTTCCTTCCATAGCCCTGATCCCGTGCGAAATAAAGACCGGTGTGCGTCTTGACAGTTCTTCCACGCCCTGACTGCCCTGCGCCCCCTTCAGCTCGATCCGGTATACAAACCGGCTGCTGCCCTGTATCATGCCCTGGTTGACCAGCTTTTTATACGGTTCGTCATGACCGATATACCCGAGATCGAACAAGGCCTTTGTCCACATCCGGCTGTATAACAGGTGACCCACCGCATGTTCCGTTCCGCCGATATAGAGATCCACCTGTCCCCAGTAATCGGACGCCTCCCGGCTGCAAAAGGCAGCTTCGTTATGAGGGTCCATATATCGCAGGAAATACCATGAGGAACCGGCATAACCAGGCATCGTATTGGTTTCCAAATGTTTGTCTGTCCATTCCTTCACATTTGCCAACGGCCCTTCTCCTTCGGGTCCCGGACCATACTTCTCCACATGAGGCAGCTCCAACGGGAGGTCTTTCTCATCCAGCGGATATGCGATGCCGTCCCGCCAGACAATCGGAAAAGGCTCTCCCCAGTAGCGCTGACGGCTAAAAGCGGCGTCTCTCATCCGATAGTTCACCTTTGGGGTGCCGATGCCCATTTCTTCCAGCTTCCGGTTCACAACGGCCATAGCATCCCTCATGATGAGCCCATCCAGGAAACCACTGTTGACAAGCCGGGCATCCTTAGTAGGGTTGGCCTGTTCCCCGTTATACGCATCCCCCAGTATATTCGTGATCGGTATGTTAAAATGGCGCGCAAACCTGAAATCACGGTCATCGCCGCAAGGCACGGCCATAATCGCGCCCGTTCCATAGCCTGCCAATACATACTCCGAGATCCAGATCGGAATCTTTCTACCATCGAACGGGTTGACTGCATAGGCGCCGGTAAAACAGCCGCTGATCTTCTTTTCCGCCTGTCTTTCCCTTTCACTGCGGCTTTTCACATAAGCGATATATTCGTCCACAGCATTCTGCTGTTCAGGACTCACAATGGCGGGGATCCATTCCAGTTCCGGCGCCACGACCATAAAGTCCACGCCAAAGATCGTATCCGGACGCGTCGTATATACCCTCAGTTTGCGATCAAAAAACTTACCGATTGTTTTATCTGCAGTGACCTTATCTGTGTCTGCGTCCTTCTCACTTCCTACCGGCAACTCACTACTGACTACCATAAATTCTATCTCCGCCCCATGGCTTTTCCCGATCCAATTGGTCTGCATTTCCTTCATGGCCTCACTGAACTCTATCCGGTCAAGGCCCTCCAGAAGACGATCGGCATATTCGGTGATACGCAGATACCATTGCCGTAATTTCTTCTTGACCACGGGATAGCCGCCGCGCTCGCTAACGCCATTCACCACCTCGTCGTTGGCTAACACCGTACCAAGCGCCTCACACCAGTTCACCTCCCCAAAACCGCAATAGGCCAGCCGGTAGTGCATAAGTATCTCCTGCTGCCGACGCTCGTCGAAACCGGTCCACTCCGCCGCCGAGAATCGCAGGTTCGGATCGCCGGGACAGACACGCCCTTCATTTCCCGCTTGGGCAAAGGCTTCCAGCAGCGAGGAGACCGGAACCGCCTTTCGCTGCGCCCGGTCATACCAGCTGCCGAATAACTGCAGAAAGATCCACTGGGTCCATTTGTAGTAGGACGGATCGCTGGTCTGGACCTGCCGGTCCCAATCAAAACAAAAACCTATATTGTCGAGCTGCTTCCGGAAATTGGCGATATTGGCCTCCGTGGAAACGGCCGGGTGAATACCATGATCGATGGCGTACTGCTCCGCCGGCAGGCCGAAAGCGTCATATCCCATCGGATGAAGCACATTGAAACCCTTTAACCTTTTATACCGGGAATAGATATCGCTCGCGATATACCCGAGCGGATGGCCCACATGCAGACCGGCCCCGCTGGGATAAGGGAACATATCCAGCACATAGCATTTTGGCTTCGCGGGGTCGGCGCTGACTTTATAGATACCGGCTGCTTTCCACTGCTGCTGCCACTTTTTTTCCAGGTCCCTGAAATTATATTCCATGATTCATAGCGATGTTGAGAAAAAGTTAAAAAACGCCCTTTCGAAAATAATGCGCCGGTCAAAGCGTTTAGAAGAGGGCAAAAATACGAAGTAAATCCGTTATTTTTGCCCATTCAATTGGTTAGTAACCCGGAAAAACAATAGTTCATTATGGCACAATTTGGAAAAGGATATGCCAAACGTTCCACTCCTTCCTATTTTATGGCCATCGTGGGGGTATCCCTGGTGCTGTTTCTGCTGGGCCTTTTGGGATGGATCGTCATCAATGCTAACAAACTAGGGCAAAATTTTAAAGAGAATATTCAGGTTCAGGTATTTGTAAGGGAGAACGTCTCGCCCAAAGACAGCGCTGCGCTCGTCGCTTATATTGCATCGCAGCCGTATACAAAGAGCTATGAATACCTGACGAAGGACCAGGCAAAACAGAAATATCTCAATGACGGAAATAAAGATTGGGGAACCGTATTGGATAAAAACCCCCTACCGGCCAGCATCAACTTCTATATCAAAAGCCAGTATGCCGTCGCCGACTCAATGACCCGTATCCAGAGTGACCTTTCACAGAATATTGCGGTAAGCGACGTGCAGTACAACCGGTCCCTCGTGACCAACCTGAATAATATGATCCGCAAGATCAGCCTCATCCTGCTGGCGGTAGCGATCGTCATATCCATACTCGTGATCATCCTGATCGACAATACCATCCGCCTCGCTATGTTTAGCAACCGGTTTCTGATCAAGACGATGCAAATGGTAGGCGCCACCCGCTGGTTTATCGCCAAACCCATGGACATCCGCGCTCTTATCAACGGCGCCGTCAGTGGCATCATCGCCATCGCCGGAATCCTGGCCGTCATCCTGATCGCGGAAAACTATTTGCCCGAAATGAGGGCTCTCCGGGACTATACCCTGCTATCGGCCATGTTCCTGGTCATCGTATTGCTGGGAATAGGCATTTCCTTTGTCAGCACCCATCGCAGCGTGCTGAAATACCTGAAAATGAAATTGGATGACCTGTACTGATGACCTTCGGTCAACCGGACCGTGTCCGGTTTTTGAAAATATCCCGCGGATTGCCGTATATTGCAGACCCAATCAATAATTCAAATTATATGGCAGAAAGCAAAGCGGAAAACAAAAAAACCGCCCCGGCCAAACCAACGACCGGCAAAACATCCGGAGCCAAACAAAATATACACTCCTCCACTCCCCTCTTCGGCAGGGAGAACTACCGGTGGATGCTGATTGGCATCATCATTATGGCCCTTGGCCTGCTTTTGATGTCTGGCGGGAAGAGCAAAGATCCGAATGTCTTCGACCCGAAACAGGTCTATAGCTTCACCCGTATCACACTGGCGCCGATCCTTATACTCGGTGGCCTCGCACTTGAGATCGTGGCCATTTTCAAAAAGAATAAAAAGACAGCTGAATAATACCGGCTCTAAGGAGTCCGGGCACCAATAAAAAAGGCTGACTACGCCATCTTTTCGACGGAAACGCAGAAAAGATGGCGTAGTGTTTTTTTAAAGAATAAAAACATATTTTTACCATTCGAAAACAACCCAGACCCGCATGGATATTTTACAGGCCATCATTCTTGCAATTGTTGAGGGACTGACGGAATTCCTGCCCGTTTCCTCCACGGCGCACATGAAATTCGCCAACCCCATCATAGGAGTTCAACCTTCCCCGTTTTCCGACATGTTCGAGATCGTGATCCAGCTGGCGGCCATCGTTGCCGTAGTGGTTGTTTACTACAGGAAATTTTTCGATATAACCAGGATCAATTTCTATCTGAAGCTGGTCATCGCCGTCATACCGGCGATCATATTCGGAGCCCTGTTGAAAAAGCATATCGACCATGCGCTGGGCAATCTCTATTTCATCGCCTGGGTTATGATCGGCGGCGGTATCGTCTTCCTCTTCGTAGACAGCCTGTTCCGCAATCCCAAGATCAATGATGAAGCGCATATCTCGAAAATCACCGCCTTTAAGATCGGATGCTTCCAGGTACTTTCGATCATTTTGCCCGGTATCAGCCGTAGTGCCGTAACCATCATCGGAGGCATGAGCCAACGCCTGACCCGGAAGGCGGCCGCGGAATTCTCGTTTTTCCTGGCCGTGCCGACCATGATCGCCGCCTCCGCAAAAAGTTTTTGGGACCTTCACAAGACCCATCCCGAGACGCTGAACAATGACAATTATACGATACTCCTTATCAGCAGCCTGGTAGCTTTCCTGGTGGCGGTTTTTGTCATTCGCTATTTTATAGACTTTCTAAAAAAATACGGTTTCAGGGTTTGGGGCTATTACAGGATAGTCGTCGGCGTCCTGATGCTTATCTTGCTCTGGCGGGGAATCGTCGCATAAGACCCGGGTTGGCCGCACAAACCTACAGAGGACCCAGCTATAAATTATTTTGAAATGTACACTGCTTCCAGGAAAGTTATTAACGGATGGGCCATGTACGACTGGGCAAACTCGGTATACAACCTGGTCATCACCACCACTTTCTTCCCCATCTATTTCACCGCCGCCACAAAAGAAAGCTTCCACAGCGAGATGATCCCTCTTTTCGGACGGAAATTCGTAAACTCTTCCATCTATAGCTATTCCCTTGCGGCGGCTTACCTGCTGATTTCCTTGTTTTACCCGATCCTCACTTCCGTTGCCGACACAAGAGGCAATAAGAAGAATTTCATGCGCTTCTTTTGCTATATGGGAGCAGCCGGCTGCAGCGCCTTGTTTTTTTTCAAAGGGTCCAACCTGGCATGGGGAATCCTGGCGTTTATATTCGCGTCCATGGGATATGTGGGCAGCCTGGTATTCTATAACGCTTATCTGCCGGAAATAGCGGCGCCGGAGGACCAGGACCGGGTCAGCGCCAAGGGATACGCTTATGGATATATCGGTAGTGTGTTGCTGCAACTCCTTGGCTTTGTCCTGCTGCTGTTGATGCCAAAAAATCAATTCCTCGCCCTGCGCCTCAATTTCCTGATGGTGGGACTGTGGTGGGCCGGGTTCGCCCAGATTACATTTGCCGTGTTGCCAAAGCCTGACCGTACCCGGCTAAAAAAAGTGAATGTATTCACCGACGGGTTTGCCGAAGTGAAAAAAGTCTTCCGGGAAGTCAAACGCATGCCCATATTGAAGAAGTTTCTGCGCGGATTCTTTTTCTATAGCATGGGCGTTCAGACCGTGATGCTGGCAGCTTCCCTGTTTGGCAGCAAGTTACTCCACCTGGAAGACACAAAATTGATCGTCACCATCGTTGCCATCCAGCTGGTAGCAATCGCCGGCGCCATTGCCATGAGCCGCCTCTCCACACGCTACGGGAACATCAGGGTATTGATGGGGGTCGTCATGTTCTGGATACTTATTTGCATAGCCGCCTATGAGACAGCCGATTTTGCCGATCGTCTCAAACCTTTTTATGACAGGATCGAGATCCTGAAGGAACAAAAGGAGACTTTGGAAACCGGAAGGCAAAAAACGGAAGCAGAAATATCGCCGGCAGCCGTCTCCTATGAAACACAACTGGGAAAGATCGAAGGCGAAATCTCCACGCTTAAACTCGAACTGGCGCCCAGGCAGACGCCCATCGAATATTCTTTTTATGCCCTGGCGCTGGCAGTCGGTCTCGTAATGGGGGGTATACAGTCCCTAAGCCGATCTACCTATTCCAAGCTCATGCCCGAGACAAAAGATACGGCCTCCTATTTTAGTTATTTTGACCTCACCGAAAAGATCGCCATCGTCATCGGGATGTTCTGTTTTGGATTCATAGACGATATGACCCACAGCATGAAAAATTCAATCATATCCCTGACCGTTTTTTTTGTAATCGGCCTGGCCTGGCTCTATTCAGCCCTCCTGAAACAAAGGCAGGCAGCCATACCGGTGCAGTCTTAAAAGACTCAGGGATAAGCTTAAAAATGCAATCGCATGCAACTCTACACAATCGATACAGGGCTTTTCAAACTGGACGGAGGCGCCATGTTCGGCGTCGTCCCGAAGACCATCTGGAACAAAACCAATCCTGCGGACAGCAATAACCTATGCTCCTGGGCCATGCGCTGCCTGCTGGTAGAAGAGGGGGACAGGCTGATCCTTATCGATACAGGGATAGGCAACAAACAGGATGAGAAATTTTTCAGTCATTATTACCTGCACGGAGAAGATACGCTCGACGGATCGCTGGCAAAGCAGGGCTTCCATCGCGACGATATCACCGATGTATTGCTGACGCATCTTCATTTTGATCACTGCGGCGGTAGTATCATCCGGGAAAACGACAGACTCACGCCCGCCTTCCAAAACGCCGTTTACTGGAGCAATGAACGGCATTGGGAATGGGCAACCCGGCCTAACGAAAGGGAAAAAGCATCCTTCCTGAAAGAGAATATCCTGCCGATAAAAGAGAGCGGGCAACTGCGGTTCATCCCCGAAGCAGCCGCGGGAGCCCCCGGCCCTTCATCCATCGTTCCCGGTCTGTCAATACGTTATGTCTACGGCCACACCGATGCAATGATGTTGCCCCAGCTGCAATACAAAGGCAGGACCATCGTCTTTATGGCCGACCTGCTGCCTTCCACAGGACACCTTCCCGTCCCTTATGTGATGGCTTATGATATGTTCCCCTTGAAGACCCTGCAGGAGAAGAAATCCTTTCTCGAAGAATCGCTCCGGGAAAACACGATCCTGTTCTTCGAACACGACCCGGAAACGGAATGCTGCGATCTTCAAATGACGGAGAAAGGGATCCGTCCGGGCAGAAGTTTTAAACTGTCTGAACTCAAATAATCGTTGATCCCGGGAAAAGGCAGACCATCGACGGCGCCGGCACGAACTGCCTAAAGATCGATCAGCGAACTAAGGGGATATCGGAGGTTCCGGTAACTGATCATGTCTATTTTTACGCTACCCACACTAATGGGGCTTTCAATCCTCAAAGGGATATGGTTGCCATCATCACTGACCCATACGGTCATCTTTTCCCCACCTTCGAAGATCGTACCTTTTATCAACAGGGGCTTGAATTTGATGGCCCGGAACTTGCCGTATTTTGTCTTTATGCTTTCCTTACCCAGATAACGGATATAGATCCTGTAGAGTGTATTGTCCAGGAACAGCGAAAAAGGGATGGTATCCTTTGCCTTGAGATTGCTAAAATCAACATTGCGCGCATAGTAAACAGAGCTGACCACGTCCTGTACGCAATCGGGCACCTTAAAGACACCATCGGTCGTGATCGCCGCATTCGTAGTTTTGTTGAACGTCACATTTTCATACTTCTTATACCCCCCTTCATTCATGTTCCGGATGAACTTTAGCGGCTGCATGGTGGCGGTATCGATATAGGTTTCATACCGGTCTCTCACCTTGAAGAACTTGTCATAGAAGCTATACGTCTTCCCTTCGCCTACGACATGGTAAACGGGTCTGCCGCTGATGCGCTCCAGGCCGGTATTAAATACGGCTTCGCCGGCGGCAAAATAAGCGCCGGCAAGCGTATAATATACCTTAAACGTGACCATCTCACCTGCCTGGAAAGAAGTATTGTGGATGCCGCAAAATCCATCTCCCCCTTCTCCCGCCCGTAAGGGAAACGACAAACCCACCAACAAGAGGATACAAATCGTAACAAATACTTTCATTTATTTCTGAATAGTTTAATGCTTAAAATTAACAAACTTCCCGCTAAGGCTGGAATGATCAGGTTAATGAGCCAAATACCGAAGGAAGCAGCAAATATACCCACCGTATTGCCGCTGAACAACTCCATGATCTGAATACTCGCCTCCCAGCGCAATCCCAACTCCGTCAGGAAAGTAAAAGTAGGCACAATCGCCATTACCAGAAATACAACACTCATGCCTCCCCAGACCTGCGCCCCGGTCAACCCGGTTCCAAATACGGAAAATAACAGCTGATACTGTATCATGAAAACGGCATACCTCAAAAAAGACAAGAACAAAATACGAATTAAGATGTTCGCCCGGAAGTCTTGTGGTACCTTTATATATTTTTTATACCTTCCCCAGGCCGGCGACTTGTCCAACAACCCTACCAACCAGGATAGCCGAAAATAAATTATTGTTAAAGCTGTCCACAGGGCGATAACGGTAAAAAACAAGATAAAGGGATGATCCAGACGCTCCCGGAGATAGAATATACCGGCAACGCCCGCGGTCAGGGTCACCAGGAGCTGAGCAATGCTGCCTGCGATCGTCAGGGATATTCCCCGGAGACGCTGACCTTCCGGAATATACAGGATCCGGCCCAGATACTCCCCCATGCGATTCGGCGTGAAGGAAGCGAGGGTAGTACCTGTCAAAACAGCCTTAAAAGCATTGCGAAAAGAGATGCGACCGACAGAACCGATCAGCAGTTGCCATTTCCTGGCTTCGATCCCCCAGTTCAGAGGCATAAGCAGGACCGCCATTCCAATCTGCCATCGCCGGGGGCCTTCAACAGCCTTTTTTATCTGCTGCAGGGACTGGAGCCAATCCCGCTGACGGCCTATCTGGCGGTAAATCGAATAAGCCAATACCAGGAATACCAGCGGGCCCAGCACGTAGTTTATAATTAATTTGATATTTTTGTTTAATAACATACAGGTTGCAACTACCCTTTTATCCGATGACACGATCAGAGATCCATAGTAAATGACAAGGCCACCCATCAAAAATAATCCTCCTGGTGCAAAAGCAATCTAAAATAATATTGGGAATCGACCCTGGAACCCTTGCAATGGGTTATAGTTTGCTGGCAATCGATGGCAGTAGCCTGCTGCTGCTGGAAATGGGCGTGCTGAAATTATCCGCGCGTAAAGATCCCTATGAGAGATTGGGACTGATCCATAAAAAAATCACCGAACTGATCGGGCATTACCGGCCACACGATTTCGCGATCGAGGCCCCCTTCTTTGGGAAAAATGTGCAGAGCATGCTTAAACTGGGGCGCGCCCAGGGGGTCGCCATCGCTACAGCCATGCATGCGGGAATACCCGTTACCGAATATTCCCCGAAAAAAATCAAACAATCTATTACCGGCAACGGAAATGCCGACAAAGACCAGGTCTGGAAAATGCTGCAGCAGATCCTGGGTCTCCAGGCTACCACCCAATATTCCCAATACGATGCCTCTGATGCGCTGGCAGTCGCATTATGTCATCATTTCCAAAATCAATGGGCAGGACAGATACCCGGTGAAAAAAAAGCTACACCATCGCGGAAGACGGCAGAGAAGAAGAACAACGGTTGGGAATCTTTCATCCGTAACAATCCGGGGAAGGTGCGACTTCCGTAAATCGCTGAACATATGCTCAGATACATACTACCCGGCAGTCTCGCATGCAGCCTGTGCCTGCATGCGGTATCCCAGGAGAAACAACTCACAAAGTACAAAGACCCGGTTTTCCCGGCCACCACCGTTTGGAAGGATCTGTCTTACGCCGGCCCTGAAATCAGTTCCGGCAAAAAAAGGCCCTCCACACGTTTCGATCTGTACGAGCCGAAGCAGGATAGTACCTCCTTAAGGCCATTGATCATCTGGATGCACGGAGGAGGCTTTAAATTCGGCTCCAAAGAAGCCAGGGGAATCCGGCTATGGTGTAAAACCTTCTCGGCACGGGGATATGTATGCGCAGCCATCAACTACCGGATGGGCAGAAAAGACCTGTCATTCAATTTTACGGAATTGGTAGAAAGTTGCTCCAGGGCAGTACAGGACGCCAGACAGGCGATCGCCTTTTTTAAAGAGAATTATGCAAAATTCCGGATCGATACCGGCAGGATCGTGCTAGCCGGTAATTCAGCCGGAGGGATGATCGCCCTGCAGGCAGTCTATAGCAGCAATGCAGATCTGGCGAAGCTGGCCGGAAACACCGGCGCCGGCCCCGCCATCCTTCGACCCGGAACACTTCGCCCCGGTAAGCCCGGACCGCGGGAGCCCGCCCAGCCCGCATTCGCCGATCCCTATAACCCGGGCAATGTGGCTGCCGTTGTAAATTTTTGGGGGGGCATCTTTCGCACCGGTTGGCTTGCCAATGCGCGCGTCCCCATCGTAAGCGTTCACGGAGAAAAAGACGGGATTGTGCCCTACGACCACAAGGGCTTCCCGCTATACGGGAGCCTTGCCATTCACCTGAAAGCCGATTCCCTGCATATTCCCAATAGCTTGAAAACCTATGCAGACTACTCCCATGAACTGCAAAAGCATTTCAATCCCTTTTTTGTCAGCGACGCCACCGAAAAAAGATGGCTGGAAGCCGGCCAGTTTGCAGCAGATTTTCTATATACCCAACTTTTTGCCGGGAGGCAATGAAAAAGAATAGGCCACAAACCGGTCGTGATGAGCGAGGGAGACCGGGATCCTTATTTTTCTATCTTCATCCGAAACCACAGGACAGCCGGCGGCGTCTTTTATCATCCGCAAGTCATCCCCTGAAAACAACGAATATAGTTTCTGCATCACGAAGGCCCTTACAGACGAAGATTGAGCCGCATACGCGACTTCACCGATCGATCGGACACCCCACCAGGTGTGTTCAAAATTTTCCGTTTCGCAAACCACCGCAGCTACCCATTCGGCACGAAGCCTCGATCTGAAATACAACCGGGCAGACCCATAAACCACCAGTCCACCATACAGCACTTCCCCGTCGCCGGCAATCCTGCCCCCCCCTTCTCCCCATTCAAAAATACCCGCCTTATCAAAAGTCTCCGCAGGCAGACGATCCAACCGCCGAACGACGATTTTTGACGGATAAAATACGAGATGGGTATCGTGCCGTTTCAGGTATTTGAACACAGACTCCTTGACCGACCACAATAACCACACAAAAGTCACGAAAGACATTTCCCCGATCACTTGGCCATCGTAGAGCGCCCGTTCGGAAACGGAAAGAATCTTTGAATAAAAGGCGGGGGCTCCCGCACGGGATTGATCGGTGACCTTCAATGCCACAATATCATTACCCGCGCTTTTATTCAGGTCCATATTTATTTGTTGATTAGCTACCGTACTAGGCTTTGTGATTCATCTTTTCGAGGATCACGTCTATGCAGTTTTTTATATCGGTCATTTTTTCTGCCGAGTCTAAATCAATTTCAATATCGTATTTCGATTCTGCATCTATAATAATATCCACCAGGTTGGCGGAATTGATCTTCAAATCGTGTATAAGGTTGGTCTGTTCCGTAATCCCCGCCAGCAATTCCTTATTTTCCGTATAAGGCGTAAGCACCTTTTTAAGCTCATCCAGAATTTCTCGTCTATCCATTATGATTGATTATATTTTGAAAATATTAAACAGGTATTAACATCTCCAAATCCAAAATTTGCTTTGGCTACCGTGTTAATCTCTTTTTTGACCATTTCTGTCGGCAGCTTATCGGCGCTTACCATTTTCAGGATTTCAGGATTGACATCCTCGAGATTGATATTGGGATGTACAAACTGATGCAGGATCTGCAGGACGACGCCAACAGCCTCTATCGATCCTGCCGCACTCAGGCAATGCCCGATCATCGACTTCAATGAATTGATCATTGGGAAATCATCGTCTTTCCTGTCGAGCGCCAGGCTCCAGTTCCGGACCTCCTGCGCATCCGCGGCAGTGGCGGTCAGATGACCGCATATCAAATCGATCGAGCGGGGACTGAGACGAGCATCTCTGAGCGCATCCGAGATGCATTTGACGATTCCTTCGGAACCCGGTGCAGTCATGGACCCGCCGTTCCGCTGCCCGCCCGAATTCGTACTGCCCCCGGCGACCTCGGCATAGATAGTGGCATTTCGCTGTAATGCAAAATCCAGGTCCTCAAGGATTAAGGCGCCTGCTCCCGAACCAGGGACAAAACCACAGGCAGAGCTGCTCATAGGACGGGAAGCCTGTTCAGGGTACTGATTAAATTTCCTCGCCAAAATCCGCATGGAATCAAAAGTACCAAAAATGTAGGAATCTACATATTCGGTGCTCCCCACCAGCATGCGTTTTGCCATGCCCTGTTTTATGTACTCGTAACCCATCAAAATCGCCTGCGTACCCGTTGCGCAGGCCGCGGAATTTGTGATCGTCCTGTTACCCAGGGCCAGCCGGGCCGTAATATAGGCTGTTATACCACTGATCATAATCTGCTCCACGATCCTCGAACCCAGTTTCCTGGCTTCCTTGATATCTACGCGGTTGATTACATTTTTAACCACTTCCGTGTCGCCTACGCTGCTGCCGAAAACGCAACCCGTTTCCCAACGCGGCAGATCGCTTTCAATACCATTCCCCGCATCGGTCCAGGCGTCCAACGCGGCCTTTATGCCATATCCGATGCCCATGGCCTTCAACCCATGAAACGTCGTTTCCGGTATATATTTCTTTAAATCCTCCCATTCAAAAACCGGTTGCCCGGCCACCTGGCAGTTAAACCTGAGCTCCTCATACAGAGGCATAAACCTTACCCCCGAAACGCCGTTCCGGATCGAATGCAGAAAATCCGGCACACCCACTCCATTGGGAGAAACGACACCTAAACCCGTAATGACGACACGACCCATTAGTTGTTTGTTTAAATCTGCTTTGCTCCGGCTATGCCCGGTCCGGATGGCCTGACAAAGCCTGAAAAGACTCCTTTTGCGATCGGCTCCCCGGCTGCATCATGCATCTCAATGCGGCATTTCAGCTTTCCGAAACGGAAATATTGTTTCGTCGAAATGACCGTGACTTTCTCTCCCGGCAATACCATCTTATAAAAAGCAACGTCTGTCGAAGCCAGCAATGGCATCCACTTATTGCCCGGTGTAACCGCAAATTCTCCGGGGGAGAGGCCTACCAGGTATATTCCCAGCACCACAAGTCCTATCTGCGCCATGATCTCGGTTACAATGACCCCGGGCGTGACAGGGTTGCCCGGAAAATGATCCTCATAAAAAAAAGCATCCTCCTTCAGCGTGTAGTCCCCGATCACTTTATCTTCGGTCAGCAAAGTGATGTTATCCACAAAAAGGAAAGAGGATTTGTAAGGCAAATGACTCAATATATCGTTGTACATCTTATTCGATCATTATCGTCTTCGATCATCATCGTCTTTGAACATTATCGTCCGGCTATTGTCATCCGATTATTGTCATCCATTCATTAAAGACAATGCTCGCCCCCGTCCACGTGGATCACCGACCCATTGATCCACGAAGCCTCATCGGTGCATAATAAATAAATCACGTTTGCCACATCCTCCGGTCTTGTCATCCTTCCCAGAGGATTTCTGGCATTCGATAGTTCGACCAGTTTTTCACTTCCAGGTATCTTCTTAAGGGAGGGCGTTTCCGTGATGCCCGCCTGGACCAAATTAGTCTTTAACCC
The DNA here is from genome assembly GCA_031292515.1 of Puia sp. Lineage (GTDB taxonomy): Bacteria > Bacteroidota > Bacteroidia > Chitinophagales > Chitinophagaceae > Puia. The sequence goes on from JARLGZ010000279.1 coordinate 54,234, forward strand.
ATATTTACCAAACTCGACCGCCATATAGGTCGCAAGACTTTCAAGGGATGCCTTGGCTATGGAAACGGCGGCATACCCTTCCCAGTATTTATGCGCCCCTTCGCTGGTCAGACCGATCACCCGTGCATCCGGATGAAAGAACTCCTCCTTCAAAAGAGCCCTTACCCAGTCCAGCAAACTGGTCGACATCGCGTAAGTAGTAAGGTCGATATCCCCTATTGAAAGCACTTCCTGTTCCCGCTTGCGGCTGCTGTCGCCTGTGCGGCCACCCCCCTCCTGATCGCTGTCCTTCCCATCGGAGCCTGCCGGGGTCGCCAACGGCTTTAAATTACCCCTTGCAATCGAATGAAGTAATAAACGGACACAAGGTCTTTCACCGACTATGAGCCGGAACTGCTCCATAAAAGACAGCCTGCCCCTTTCATCCAGCGCATTGCTATTGAACGGAAGAATGGTCACCCCGCATTGTAAGCCGAGAAGGGAAAGCCTCTCCTTTAGCGATCTCTCCGCCATAGCAGTCTCCCGGTATAAAACCGCGAGATTCATGCCATGACCCGCCAGTTTTTCAACCGTGGCAAGGCCGAATCCGCTCGAGCCGCCTAAAACGACAGCCCACATGCCCGAAAATTGTTTCATAAACCGTCAAAAATAAGCGAAATGTGCTAGAATTGTAAAAAGGGTTGCCATTCAATCCTCACAGGCTATCATTGCACGCACCAGGACTATCATTGTACGCACCAGGATCTTATATATCATTATAATTAATTAATTTGCCGTTTGATCAGCCAAGGTGGGACCAGCTAAGGGGATTGATTAATCCCAATCTCACAAATAGTTTATTATCAACCAATTAAGAACAGCTCATCGCTTGGTCTGTTTTTTGTACTCATGAATCGGCCTATGCAGCTAAGAATGATTTTCGCACTCGTCCCTATCCTGTCTGCCCTGTTTGTGGAAGGAAGAGGATTGCGGCAGGTTTTTGATAAGCAGGCGTTTTATAAAGTCATGGAGACCGGGGACCTCGGTCAGATCAATGACGAATTGACAAAAATCGGGTCGGCTTCCCTTCCCGAAAAAGAAGCCTACGAAGGAGCCCTGTTGATGAGAAAAGCCGGACTGACCGGCAATCCGGCCGATAAATTGAAATTTTTTAAAGCCGGGCGTATAAAACTGGAATCCTCCCTGATAAAGGACAGCAGCAACGGTGAATATCATTTTTTGCGCCTTACCATACAGGAACATGCCCCCGGAATCGTAAGGTATCATGCGGAACTGAAAAAAGACAGCCGGTACCTTCACGATACCTTCAAAAGCTTGTCGCCTGTCGTCCGGCAAGCCATTATTGATTACAGCAAAAATTCGAAAATATTGCGCCCGGAAGATTTTTAATTTAACAGTAGCATGAGCAAGAAAGTATTAGCCATCTATTACACGCAATCCGGGCAATTGGAGGAAATCATAGATTCTTTCATTTCACCCTTTGCCGGATCAGGAATTTCCGTAGAAAAAGTACGGATCCGACCAGCAAACGATTACCCGTTTCCCTGGACAGGGAAACGCTTTTACAGCGTGATGCCGGATTGCGTCTTATCGATACCTGCCCCCCTTGCTCCTTTTGTATTGAAAGAAACCTCCTACGATCTCATTGTCCTGGGCTACCAGGCCTGGTTCCTGTTCCCCGGCATCCCCACCAACTCCTTGCTGCGCGACCCGTCTTTTCAATCCGTTCTCCCAAATACGCCGGTCATAACCATAACAGGGGCAAGGAATATGTGGATCAACGCGTTCGGGGAAATAAAGAAATCCCTTTCGGAAACCGGGGCTAACCTGGTCGGCAATATTGCGCTCGTAGATAAAAATCCCAACGTAATCAGTTTTGTCACCATCTTCCATTGGCTGCTCGGAGGAAAAAAAGACCGTTACCTGAATATTTTTCCGCCGCCCGGCGTCGCAGAAGCGGATATCGACCACGCTAAAACATTCGGCGCGATCGTAGTCCCCTACCTGAACACCAATCGTTGGAACGGAATGCAGGCCGAACTCGTCCGTAATAAAGCGGTCGACCTGAAATACACGCTATGGTTGCTCGAGACCAGGGCCGTTCCTACTTACACGGTATGGGCCCGTTTCATCGAAAAAAAGAAGAAAAAGACCGCCTGGCTGCTGGCATTCAAATACTATCTTTTGTTTGCCCTCTTCGTAGGCGCCCCTATCCTGATCCTCATAGACGCGATTTTTCGAAAGCCCTTTCTTTCCAACCGGATAAAAGCGAGGAAACAATATTTCTTAGAATTGAATTAATATAAAAAAGATGTCCATTAAGCAGGTCTATATCACAAATACGTCCGTCTTTCTTCCCAATGATCCGGTATCAAATGATGAAATGGAATCCTACCTGGGTTTTATTAATGACAAACCTTCAAAATCCAGGAAGATCGTCCTGCGGAATAATGGTATAAAAACCAGGTACTACGCCCTCGCAAAAGGGGGGAAACCTACGCATACCAATGCGGAAATGACGGCGCTCGCTATTAAGTCTTTATTCGCGGGGAATCCGGAAAAAATAAAAGACCTCCAGTTGCTCTCCTGCGGAACCTCCTCCCCCGATCAGATGATGCCTTCTCATGGCGTCATGACGCATGGCTGGCTACCCGAAACGAATGCCATCGAAGTCGTTTCGCCCTCCGGCGTCTGCTGTGCAGGCATGCACGCATTCAAATACGCTTACCTGGCGGTCCGGGCAGGCGATGTGGAACTGGCTGTCGCCACCGGATCCGAAAGATTTTCCGGCTCATTGGTGTCGAACGCATTCGAAGAGGAGACGCAGAAACTGACAGAGCTTAAAAAAAACCCCTATATCTCCTTCGATAAGGAATTTCTGAGATGGATGCTGTCCGACGGGGCCGCCGCCTTCCTGCTATCCGACACGAAAAATGAAACGGGCCTGAGCCTTCGCGTGGACTGGATAGAAGGGGTCTCCTATGCCAACGAGATGGAGGTCTGTATGTATATGGCAAGTGAAAAACAGCCCGACGGGACCTTGAAAAGCTATTTGGACTTCACCCCGGAAGAGATCGCAGAGAGGTCCATTTTAAGCATCAAACAGGATATAAAATTATTAAGCGACAATATCGTCCCGCTCGGCGGCAGGAAAATAAAGGAGATCTTCGAACGGAGAGGCCTTACCACGGAGGATGTCGATTATTTCCTGCCGCACATCTCCAGCGATTTTTTTAAGAGCAAGATCTTCGACCTGATGGCCCTTTACGGCAAGGGGATCCCCTATGAAAAATGGTTTATCAATCTGACCACCCTCGGAAATGTCGGCGCCTGCTCCGCCTACCTGATGGTCCATGAATTGTTTCACAGCGGGAAACTAAAAAAAGGAGAAAGAATCCTATTACTGGTTCCGGAAAGCGGAAGGTTCTCCTATATGTATGCGATGATGACGGTATGCTGAATTCGCAGACCGTTTGCTTTCAATAAAACGAAACAGATGAAAAAGGAAGATGTTCCCCAGGACCTGAGTTCCCTGGGCAAAATCACGAAGGAAGTCTGTTATGCCACAGACCCGTCGGGCAAATACACAACCGAACTGAGTCGCGGATGGGATATCAAGATCACCGCGCTCGATGCGGCCTGGGACGATATCAAAGACCGGATCACACTGGCCGCTGAAAAATGTGCCAACAACCAGGCAAGTCCGATCCTTTATTTCATGGAACGCGGATTGATGGACATCGGGATCGTATCTGCTTATACCGGCTTCTGGAAATGGCAGGTGAAAAGGCACCTGAAACCGTCCGTCTTTAAGAAATTATCCGATAAAAAATTACAGCGATACGCCGGTGTCTTCAACGTAAGTATCCCGGAACTTAAAACCATGACCCTGCATGAAGATTGACTTTGAACACCTCCAGGCAGCTCACTGCGAGACGGGGGTCACCCGCAACCTGCTGAAATATGCCGGGGTGGAACAGATAACGGAGCCGCTGGCTTTCGGCATCGGCGCGGGGCTTTTTTTTGTCTATATTCCCATCCTCAAAATCAACAACGGACCGGTGATCGCCTTTCGTACCCAACCCGGGCTCATTTTCAAGAGGACCTGCCAGGCATTGGGCATCCCGGTCATCCGTAAGAAGTTCAACACCAAAGAGCAGGCCGGGCTGGTTTTAAAAGAATGCCTGGACAGAGGCCAGCCGGTAGGCTGCCAGGTAGGAGTCTATTACCTTTCTTATTTCCCAAAGGAATATCGTTTTCATTTCAACGCCCATAACCTGGTCGTCTATGGCCGGGAACAAAATCACGATGAGGATCATTATCTGATCAGTGATCCCATCATGGAGAAGCCTACTGTCCTCACCGCCTATGAGCTCGAACGGGTACGTTTCGCCAGGGGAGCCCTCGCACCCAGGGGCCAATTATACTATCCGGAACAAAACAGCATCATCAGCGATGACCGTATGAGAAAGGCTATCAGGAGCGGAATCGAAAAGAATATCCGTAACATGCTTCACATCCCCGGCCCTATCGCCGGCGTAAAAGGAATCCGCTATACCGGCCGGAAAATAAAAAAATGGCGGGACAAACTCGGGTTGAAAAAAGCAGGTCTGTATCTTGCCCAGATGGTCCGCATGCAGGAAGAAATTGGTACCGGCGGCGGCGGATTCCGGTATATCTATGCCGCCTTTTTACAGGAAGCGCAAGCCTGGCATCCGGACGACCGTCTGCTGGAAATCTCAAATATGTTTACCCGCTCCGGCGATTCCTGGCGCGAAGCAGCTATACAGGCCGCCGGAATTTATAAGGGCAGGATCGGCAGTCAACAGGATTTTGACGTGATAGGCGACCAGCTGGTCGAAATAGCCGGGTTGGAGAAACAGGCGTTTGAAGCATTGTCGAAAATCAAATGGCATCCATGAACCAACACGACGAGCAGACCGAAACTTTTGCCGTCGAGGTGGAAGATCTCGGCTTCAGTTATCCGGGACAACCCGGCAGGTATTTCTCCCACTTCAATTTAAAAATAGCCGTGGCAGAAAGATTTGGCCTGTTTGGACCCAACGGGGCCGGGAAAACCACACTCCTGCACCTGATGACCGGGTTGCTGTCTTCCCGGGAAGGAACTATCCGGATCCTGGGAAAAGAAATAAAAAAAGACAACCAATCGGCCCGGCGCTTCTTCGGATTCGTCCCTCAGGACTTCTCCTTTTATGAAGAGCTAAGTCCCCGGGAAAACCTTGAATTCTTCGGGGCTTGGTCAGGTCTTAAGGGCGTGGAAATCAGGAAAAGAACCACCGAGCTGCTGGAAATATTAGACCTTACAGATGTACGTGATAAACAGGCACAGCAATTCTCGGGAGGCATGAAACGGAGACTGAACCTTGCCATCGGAGTCATCCACCAGCCTCGCGTGCTATTCCTGGATGAACCGACAGTAGGGGTAGACGTACAAACCCGTTATGCCATCGTCAACTACCTGAAAGAGCTGAATAGAAAGGGCACCACTCTTGTCTACACCTCCCACCAACTTGCTGAGGCGGAAGAGCTATGCGAGAAAATAGCACTGATGGACAAAGGAACCCTCGTTGCGCACGACGACCTCCAAAAACTGCTTGCAGAACACCGGCAGGAAGGCCTCGAAGGGCTTTTTTTAACCCTTACCGGCAAAAACTACGGGAACGACCATGTATAAGCTCTGGGCCACCATATTAAAGGATGTGCGGATCCTGCTCCGCGACAAGCCGGGTCTGCTCTTTATGTTTGGCATGCCCATCCTGCTCGTCCTCGTCATTACTACAATCCAGAACAGCACCTTCGACCTGGTCAGCAAAAATAAAGTACCTCTGCTGCTATGCAACCGCGATACCGGCGCCGCAAGCCGGCAACTAATCCAGGCTATCGATAAAATCGACATGTTCAGGCTGATAAACCTCCCAAAGGATGAAACCGGGAAAGACATCACGGGTCGTATGCATAGCAAAGATGCACTCCTGGCCATGATCATACCACCCGACTTCTCCACGAAAATCGACGCGAAAGCCCGGAAAATTGCCGGCAAGGCGTTGAATACATTCGGCCTCGAAGGGGAGAAGGGCGCAGCCGGCGAAGATAGCGTCGAGCCGATCGATTTATATTATCACCCGATCCTGCAGCAATCCTTCCGAAGCTCCGTACAAGGCGCATTGTACAGCGCATTGCAACTGGTAGAAAGCAGGCAAATATTGAGAACGCTCTACTTCTCCATCAATGAGAAACAACTACCCGATTCTTTAGAGAAGGATCTGCTGCACAACAATCTGTCTATCAATGAAATTCCTGTTCTGCTGGACAATAGCAGACCGCTGCCCAATGCGTCCCAGCACAATATACCGGCGTGGACCGTCTTCGCCATGTTTTTTATCGTCCTGTCTTTGAGCGGCAGCATCGTCAGGGAGAAACTGAACGGAAGCTTTATCCGGCTAAAGACCCTGCCAACCCACTATATCCTTGTTTTGCTGTCAAAGCAGGTGACCTATCTGGGCGTCACGCTGATCCAGGCCGCAATTATCTTCGCGATAGGGGTCTGGATATTCCCCTATATGGGACTGCCCGCCCTGAATCTCCCTTCGGATATCTCCGGCTTATTTTTCGTCTCCCTCCTTTGCGGGTGGTGTGCGGTGAGCTATGCGATCTGTATCGGCGTCTTTGCGCGGACACAGGAACAGGCCAACGCGTTTGGTGCGGTGTCCATCGTCATACTCGCCGCTATCGGAGGTCTGATGGTACCCAGTTTCGCCATGCCCGGCTCATTCAGGACCCTTATAAAGATATCTCCGTTGCATTGGTGCCTGGAGGCCTACTATGGACTATTCCTGGAAGGAGGAAAATTAAAGGATGTTTTGATGAATATTATACCTTTAGTGATTATTGCCGTCACCTTGCAACTGGCGACGCTTTGGGGACTACGACAAAAAAAACTGATCTGAATCATACTTATAAAATGGAAACAGCACCGTTAAAAGAACACCTGAAAAAACAGATTATCGCATTCCTGAACCTGACGTCCGTCAAACCCGAAGATATAAAAGACGATCAGCCCTTATTTGGGGAGGGAGAAGGGCTGGGCCTCGATTCCATCGATTCCCTGGAATTGATCGTCCTGCTTAACAGGGAATTCGGGATTGTCATACAGGATCCCAAAGAAGGCCGTAAAGTGTTGGTCAATATCAATACCATGGTGGACTATATCGAAAAACACAGAACAAAATAAATCGTCGGTCATTGAGCAAGGTTTTCGTCACGGGCGTGGGGGTGATTAGTGCTATAGGAAATACCCTGGCAGAAAATCACATGAGCCTGCAGCAAGGCCGGTGCGGCCTTAGTACCTCCGGGAATCTACCGACCCGCTACGCCGGCATCCTGCCCTTCGGAGAAGTCGGGATCGATGACGGAACCCTCAGGGAAAAATTGCGGGTTCAGGATCCCGGTGTGACACGCACCTCCTTATTGGCTCTTCATGCGCTAAAGGAAGCCATCCGCGATGCGGGTATGATCCCTTCACAACTAGGTGCAGGCGATACAGCCCTCGTAAGTGCCAACACCGTTGGCGGCATGTGTCTGATGGACGAACTCTACCGCGATGTCAACCGGGATGCAAACGGATCGGTCTTCCTTTCTTCTTACGACCCGGCCTCCATAAATATATATCTTCAGTCCTATTATGGAATAAAAGGCATCGTGAATACGATCGACACGGCCTGTTCTTCGGCCGCCAATGCGATCATGTACGGCGCCCGCCTCATCCGCAACGGCCTGGCAAAAAGGGTGCTGGCCGGTGGCGCCGACAGCCTGTCGAAATTCACGATCAATGGTTTCAACGCATTGCACATCCTTTCCCCGGAAATCTGCACCCCTTTCGACCGTGATCGCAAAGGGCTAACCCTCGGCGAAGGCGCCGCCTTCCTGGTCCTGGAAAGAGAAGAAGATATCCGGGATAAGAAGGTATATGCCGAGGTCAGCGGTTTTGCCAATTCGACCGATGCCTTTCATCCATCTTCCCTGTCAGCCGAAGGAGAGGGCCCCTACCTGGCGATGAAAGGAGCCTTGGCCTCGGCCGGTCTAAAAGAAGACAAGATCGATTTTATCAACGCGCACGGCACGGGAACCGAAAACAATGACGAAGTAGAAAGCCGCGCCATGATCCGCCTGTTTGGAGAGCCGCCGCCCTTCCTCTCGACAAAAGCCAATATCGGCCATACGCTGGGAGCCTCAGGCGCAATCGAAGCCGTCTATACCCTGCTGAGTCTCGTCCACCAGGAGGTATATGCCGGGCTTCATTGTAAACACCCCATCCCCGGGACGGGTCTTCTGCCAATTCAGGCATACAGGAGACTCCCCCTGCACCATGCCATGTCGAACTCCTTTGGGTTTGGTGGCAATTGCACTTCGCTGATCTTTTCTAAAGCCAGATAACTATGCTCCATATTCATCAGACCACGTGCATTTCTCCGCAAAGAACCTTTCCCCATCCGGACCTGGAAGAATTGCACGAATCGGTGAACAGCCGGCTGTCCGTCATCGAACCCGATTACACGGGCATTCCCCAAAACGCCTTGCGCAGGATGGCCAGGTCTACCCGGATAGGGGTTGGCGCGGCATTCCCGCTTCTCCGGCGGCCGGAGGCAGGATCCTCCTACTCCTCAGTTACCAGCCCCCCATCCATCGATGGCATTATCATAGGGACTGCCAATGCCGGAATGGAAGAAAGCATCCAATTCATGAAACAGATCATCGATCATGAGGAAGGCATGCTGGCGCCCGGCGTCTTCGTACAAAGCACCCCGAATACCATCGCCGCCCAGATCAGCCTGTTGAGCCGAAACAGGGGCTACAATACGACGCATGTCCACCGGGGGCTGGCTTTTGAAAATGCCCTGCTCGATGCGGCTATGCTGGTCCGGGAGAATCCCCGCCACAACTATCTGCTGGGAGGAGTGGACGAAATAGGAGCTTTCAACTACAATATCGATTACCTGGACGGATGGTATAAGAAAGAGGCCCTCTCCTCAAAACGGCTATACGAAGACAATTCCGCCGGCAGCATTGCCGGAGAAGGCGCCGCCCTGTTCCTGGTAAACGATCGGCCCGAAAACGCGCTGGCAAGGGTCCGCGCGCTGGCAACCCTGCACAGCAAGGACCCGGCTGCCGTCAGAGACCAGCTCCGGCATTTTATAGACACCCGGCTGCAGGCCGGTGAAAAGATAGACCTGTTCCTGAGCGGAGAGAATGGAGACAACCGGCTGCTGCCTTTTTTCTTGTCCTGTGAAGACATACTCGACCGGGACATTCCCATCGCCCGTTTTAAACATATGTGCGGGGAATACCCCACGGCGTCCGCCTTCGCTGTTTGGCTTGCCTGTCACCTGTTGCAAAGCCAGTCTATTCCCCCACATATAATAAAAAGAATGCCTGGAAGTACGGACCCGGGAAATAGAGGAGATAAGAACACCGTCGCCTGCAGGAATATTCTCATTTACAACAGTCATAAGGGAGCGCAGCATAGCTTTATCTGGATTACCGGCACTCACGCCCTCACAACCAGGCCTGACCGGTAATGCCCGGGAAAAAAATAATTGCCCGGATTTTCTTTTTTCCGGATATTTTGCTATTTTCATCAGACAGACTTCACAAATACCCCGCATTCCCGGGTAGAAACCTGTTTTATGTAGAAATTTTTAGCCCGTTTTCACTACATCTGGTCTCATCATTTTCTTCTCGTCATTTTCGTCCCGCTAATTTCATGTAATTCACCAAAACGGCATTGCGAATGCAGAACCTTACTATTCCTCTGTGTCTTCTTCTTACGGCATCTATCTCACGCTTGTCTGCACAGGAAAAAGCTGGCGCAAATACCCGGCAAGCCAGCTATCCCGGTCTTTCGCTGATTGTCGTCGACTCGGCCTCGAAGACGCCGCTGGAAGGCGCCTCCGTATACCTGTACGACCGATGCAGAAACAAAACCGTGGCAAACTTCACGACCGATTCCGCCGGCACGGTCCGGTTAAGTCCCGGCAAAGACCGTGATACCTGTCTCCTATTGGAAATATACCAGGCCGGGTACAAAAAGAACTATGTAAACCCATATCTGATCGGGTCTGCAGAACCTGTGAGAATCTATCTATCCCGAAACGCGAAAGAGCTGAAAGCCGTAATAGTCCGAAAAGCCCCTTCTCCGGTTGCCTTCAAAAACAATATCATAGAATATAATCTAAAATCCATCCCGAACTTTGAGAACATGACGACCTCCGATATCCTGAATTATCTGCCGTTCTTGTCTGTAGAGGGGAATGCCGTAAAAATGATGGGCGAACCCATCCTGATCTTAATTAACAACAAACCGCACCCCTATTATAGTAACCCCGCGAATCTGAACTCATTGTCACCTTTGGCAATCGAGAAAATAGAAGTGAATTTCCTCCCTTCCGCAAGAAACGGTTTGCAAAAAGTTATGAATATAACCTTGAAAAAAGACTATTTCCTGGGATGGTCGGGGAATTTCAATATAAATGGCAGCCGGCTAGGCCTGGGCCCGGGCGGGAGCGTAAACTATTGGGCAAACAAATTTGGGTTCACCCTTTCGACGAACTATGCCTATTCAAATGTTACAGGTAAAGGCGCCAGCACTTCGTCATCCGACCCAACCAAAACAACGATCGATCAATCATGGCAAAACGGGAGCCTTGGTCACCATGGCTCCTTATTCGCTTCCGCGTTCTATAACCTTGACAGCTTTAGTACTGTCGATGTTCAATGGAGCGGTTCGTTCAACAAGACGTCGAAAACCATAGTTACCGATATTGACTATACCGATTCGACGGGTATGACCGAATTACAAAACGGAAATAATTCAAGCAAAGCCACCTCGAACAGCAGTGTTGTCGGCCTAAATTATACTCACAAATCGAGAAAACCCGGTAAGGAATTCTATATTCTCTCTCAATTGAGCTCCTCGCCTTCTAATTCCAATACGTTTCTCGCGCTCAATTCCGAAACGGGTGGTACCATTAATCCATTGTCTCTGCAATCCAACTATTCGCACAACACCGCTAACGAGGGGACCGTCGAGGCGCTCTTTCAAAATAATTCAGGAAGCAAATTTCAATATACTGCCGGAGGTAAATATATACAACGATGGGACAAAAGCGATAACGAACTAAATACACTATACTATGCCCCTCCCTCGGATACTATTGAAACGGGGAACTACAGATACTCCCAGTATATCTATAATGCCTACGCCGACGCAAGCGAAAAGATAAACACGAAATTATCGGTCTACGGGGGCATCCGGTGGGAACATGTCAGATCCGTTTTTTCAGATCAGCCGACCTCTTCCTACGATAACCTGATTCCTAACGCCTCTATAACCTTTAATCCCAACCCTTCGAATGTTTTTTCGTTATCCTATACCAGAAACGTGTTAAGACCTGGGTTTTCCTCGCTCATTCCATTTAATACCCTTCAAAATACCTATCTGCAGGACTCGGGAAATATGAACCTGAAGCCACAATACAATAACCGTTATGGATTACAATATTATGGCAGTTTGCACAGGATCCAATTTGGCGCCGGGCTCGATTATTCATATATCAGCAATTTTATCGATGAATTCTATACCACCGCCGCGGACGGTTCCGTTATACGGACCTCGGAAAATTCTTCGAATAAATCATGGACATTTTCATTCAACATAGATTACCCTGTTTCCCAAAAAATAAGGTTCATACACTTCAGCTCCGGGAGCATCGTAGACCAAAGCGGTCTGGGCTATAATAACAAATTCCTAAGCGGGTATCTGCAGGAGAAAATATTCTACACCTTGTCAAAAAAACAAAGATTGTATCTTTCCATGATATGCTATTCGCCGAATCTCACCCTCCAGGGAAAAAGTCAATCAATGGCCTACTGGAATACAAACCTTTCCTATTCCTACTATTTTAGAATAAGCTCCAATCCATCCCAGATCGGACTGTCCCTGAGTAATCCCTGGCTTACACGGGGCCTTCCCTCTTATGAGAGACAATCGGGACCCGGCATCTACTATTACAGTCATCGTTACAGGGCTAACGCCTACGGGGGCATTCAACTGGTAATCAATTTAAAGGGCAGGAGTTACCGGGGAAGTTCCTTTGACAGATCGAAAAGTATTCAGAATACAGATATAAAACAAAATGACTAAACCCTGAACACCCCCTCAAATTTGAAACACGTTCCCTCTCCATTTGCAAGCCCGGCGGATACCCTGATCCCGATCCCTGTTTCTCCCAACCCTTCTTTTGAGAAATACCCCTTTTCCACGGAATAGGTCAGGGACATCTCCGCAATGCTGTCTTTTGAGGGGTCGATCACTTTCAGAAATTTGATCTGGTCAGCCCGGATAAGCCGTAAACGGCCGCCCCTCTCTTTCTGTTGCAGATCCGGTTGCCTTAAGATCCACTCCATCAGCTCTTTTACCATCTGTACCATGCACGCTCCCGGGACAACAGGCTGTCCGGGAAAATGCCCCCCGAAGATCTTGTGCCGGACGTTCAGCTCCAAAACGATTTTACAGGATCCCTCCTGCCGGTCTATAGTCTTAATCCTGAAAAAATCGTTCTGCAACATGATTATCTTTTTTAATCGTCAGCGACGGGTCAGTGGTGGCCCCTTATCCTTCCATAGCTGAGATGAGCAGCAGGGAATGATGAACCTGCTGATGATGATTGTAGACCAGAATTCTCCTGACCCGCCGCTTATTCTGCCGTTCCCCCGGGTTACCCGAGTCTCTTCTGTCCAGATACCTGCCGCCGGAATCAATCACCTCGGGCACGGTACCCGTTTTCAAAATATTTGCGGCCAGCCACAAGGCAAAAGAGGTCGAAGTAGGATATTCACCACACAAATGCTTATAGGGCGCCAGGACCTTGTCCTTAAAGACAGTCCCTTGCAGCTGCCTATAGACAGTATCTCCTTTTTCATCGCCGTTCTGTCCGGTAATCACCAGGTCGATATCGCCGGTACCGATCGAATGGGATCCGAGAAATGACAAAATCCGGTTTTCGATGGCCGGCACATCCGCAGGTTTGTAAAAAGTCGTGACGCCCTCGAGCCGGGCATAGTCGTTTGCCGAGGGCCGGTTCGTCAACAAGAAAAAGGCAGCCCCCTCCCCTGCAAGGGTGCCTTTTGAATCGGCTGCAAACAACTCGAAGTTGGAAACGGGTAACCGTCTGTATAGACCGAAACGGGTCATAATAGCATGGCTGGTATCCGTGATCTCATCCAGACCGCCGACAAGTACGTTTGAGGCTTCGTTTTCCTCCAACAGCAGCAAGCCATCGAGCAGCGCGCTTTCAAAGGAGAAACCCCTGTGGACAAAAGTATTGTTGTAACGATGGCATTGCAGCATCAGCGCGATCTGCCCCCCAACCGTGTTGTGGGTAGACTGGATAAAGGCGGTGGGGGACAGCATCTCCTCCTGCTGATCGATAAGCCTGGATAAAAACACGCCCGTGTCTTCCAGGCAACCAAAGGCAGTGCCTGTGACAATCGCATCAGGAGAGGAGACAGCACAGGCCTCCCGGAGACACCAGGAAGCCGCCGCCACACCCATTTTTATAATGCGGCTCATCCTTCTCATCAGCCTCCCGTCGATAAGATCCCTATAGTCGGGTTCCACACAGCCCAGGCGATTGCCGGTATAGGCTACCGGCGCCGTCAGGAACGGTACAGAGCCGAATGTCTTTTGCGGCGAGATGCATGCTGTTGCCCGGATGTATACGCTCATCTTACCATTTTAATGCTTCTGATAGTTGACACTTCTCCTATTTGATACTTTCAGGGTTGATACTTTCCCAGGTGATACCCTTCATACAGGTGATACCCTTCATAGTTTCGAAAAGATCAGCGAAGAACAATTGCCTCCAAAACCAAAAGAATTCGACAGCACATGTCGTATCTCCTGGTTCTCCAGGAAACGGGTCTCGGGAACAAAGGAGAACCCGTTCATCGGTTTGCTGAACCGGAGATTCGGATAGACGATGCCATGCCTGATCGAAAGGACCGAAAACACGGCCTCTATACCACCGCTTGCCCCCAGTGTGTGACCTGTAAAGGACTTAGTTGAACTCATCGGAGGATAGCGTGGATCGAATACCCGTTTTATCGCCGTTGCCTCGGCGATATCATTATTTTGTGTGCCGGTCCCGTGCAGGTTGATATAGTCGATAGCCGATGGCTGCAAACCGCCGCGTTCCAGCGCCCCCTTCATAGCCAGAAAAGAACCCGTGCCCTCGGGTGAAGAGGCAGTCTGATGATACGCGTCGTTCGCATTGCAAAAACCGCTGAGCCGGCAATAGACCTCCACCGATTCGGCCACCCTTTCCGAGACCAGCACTACATATCCCGCGCCTTCCCCGAGATTCAACCCGGCCCGGTCCTCATCAAAGGGCCTGCAAAATTGCGGATCGAGAATCATCAGCGTGTTAAACCCATTGAGCGTGAATTTTGTAAGGGCGTCCGTGCCACCGGCCACTACAAGGTCCAGCAGCCCATGCCGGATCAATCTCGCCCCATAGAACAGCGCGTTCGCCGAAGAAGAACAGGCCGTACTGATCGTCGTAATATGATCGCGGATCGCCAATCGATCGGCGACCCATTCGGTAATACTGCCGCATTCGTGCCGGACCACCTCTCTCAAACGCCCTCTCCCCGAATCGACGAAAAAATCCTGCAGGAATCGCTCGCTCTTATCCATACCTCCCACTGTATTGGCGGAAACGAACCCGGTCCGCAAAGACGACTGGTTTTTTATGGCTGCATCTTCCAGGGCCGCCCTGGCGGCGATCATACTCAACAACGCTGTACGGCTCACCCCGCGGGAATCATCCGCCCTGAGCGCCAGCTCCTCATTGCTCAGCTTCACCTCGGCTACCGGTATTTGACGATGGACTGTATCGAGATGAGAAACGGGTCCCATACCTGGCCGCCCGCTCCGAAAAGCAGCAAGGGTTTCGCCAATATCGTTGCCGATCGCCGAAATAACACCCAGACCGGCCACAAATACCCCTGAATTTATCTGTTTACTCATTTTATATTTCCCGGTTTCTGTTCGTACGACTACTCTTATTTTCTTCCATTCCTCTTCTCCTCCATTCCTCTTTTCGTCAATTCCTCTTTTCGTCAATTCTTGAGTTGGTCTGTTCTTCCACCCCATTTTTCTCCTTTTTTGTTCCTCACTCCTCCTTTGTCCTCCCCTTTTCCCCCCGGAATATCTTTTCGATATTCTCCTTTGCCAAAACATCAAAAGGCCGGCTTTGGCCGCCTTCCACAGGAAGGACCTCCTTCTCTATCAAAAAGAGGGCCGCCTTGTATTCAGAATCCAGCAAATCCACCCACCCGCCTATACATACCTGCAAGACGTCTGCATCGAGCAGCCCTCCGGTATATCGTACGAAATGACCGGCATCAAACTCTTCCGATATGAAAAAGACGCCTTCGCCTTTAAACTGATGCCGGATACAGATCTCGCCGATCATAATATTGGGGAGGGTATATACAAACAGGGAAGGGCTTGGAATATCTTTTGCAGATTCGAAATATTTCAGGTCTGTATCGAGGCTCGAATGGGCATTCATCAGCACAATACCTACCTGCCCCGCCTCGTGATCTGCCTTCCGGAAACTATCTTTCAGCAGGATCTCTACGGCAAGCCACCCCAATTTACTCAGGTTGTCCATCTTAAAGAACCGCGGATAATTCAAACCGAAATGTTGGTATACAGAAAGCAGGAAACCTGGCAAATCGGCATGCCGGTCTTCAAAAACCAGTTTCCCGTTTTTTCGGACGGCATGATCGGCTATTATACAGCTGGCGGTGATACCATTCATCGGATATTACAATTCATCTTTTATTGTTTACTAAACACTAAGGCCGCATTGCATCCGCCAAAGCCGGAGGCTGTCTTCAGACAGTTTTTTAAAGGGGCCGACAGCAAGCCGGTGCAAATATTCAAGGGGTCCGTTACCCCCATTTCTTCAAAGCCCAGGGTTGGCAGGACCAGGTCCTTCTTCAATGATTGAACAGATATAATCGTCTCTATCAGTCCCGCCGCGCCCAGCGTATGGCCGTAATATCCTTTCAGACTATTGACGGGGACCGATTGAAGATTCGACAGGGTCAGGGCTTTTGCCTCCATTTCATCATTATAAATGGTAGCCGTGCCATGCGCCGAAATAAAATCGACATCGGATGCGGACAGGCCGCCGCCCCTCAAGGCATTCGTAATCGAAGCACAAAGCTCAGCGCCGGTCCGGGAAGGCGCCGAAAGATGATTGGCATCGTTGCTGATGGAGCCGCTCAATATTTTTATCCCACCGGAATATTTTTCGCGGGAAGAGAGGACAAGGGTCCCTGCGCCCTCTCCCAGGTTGATCCCGTCCCGCGCCAGGTCGAATGGCTTGCAGTGTCCCGGGCTGATCGCCTGGAATGACTGAAAACCCGACAGAACAAACCGGGAGACGGTATCGGCACCCGCAATGACAGCCGTCTCATACCGGCCCGAGCGGATGAAACGCATGCCCGTCAAAACAGCCGCTATCCCTGAAATACAGGCAGTCGAGACGACGACAGGCGGATTCACGAAACCGAAATATTCGGCCACCAGATCCGCGGAAGTATATAAGGCCACCCTCTTTTTAAATAAATCTCTTTCCCCCTTATCCATTGTCCCGAGGAGATCTATATTCCCTTTGGTCGAAGACACGATAAGGATCATCTTCGGATCCCGGGTATCGATTCCGCCGGTTTGTACGGCATCCCTGACGGAAGCGATCAGGAGCCGCTCGAATCTTGTATACTCGCCGGGGGAGCCGGCTGCCGTCTGAGTCGCTCCGCCGTCGTCCGTCATAAAACGGTCCTCACGATCGAACAGGGAGGCGTAAAAGGGCTGTGCGGACATCTTTGTATCAACCTGTTTTTTTACACCGGACATGCCTTTTGCAAGCTGTGAAAAATTCGCGGCGGTTGTCCGGCCCAGCGGTGATAAAATATTATCCGATACGATAAAAACGTCTGTCATGTATTCTCAAATATTTTCATTTCACAAGTTGCCACTACGCTACCCTTGCACCACACCGTACCGGAAACGACGACAACGTTGAAGATCCGGCTTTCTGTTTTTGTCTCTGTCACCAATTCATCACCAATTTCAGGCAAGACAGCTATCTCCAGGTCTTTAACGGAGGCAATATAGCCAGTCTGTACCGGTTTGTCCTGCCGGCTTGCGATATATCCGGCGCCGGCGGCGGCAGTCTGGGCGATATTTTCGAGCAGACCGGCTTCCAGGAACTGTCCCCCTTCCGCAAAAATATTTTCTCCGGTAACCCTGAAGGAGGTGCGGACGATGTCCCCCTCGGCGTGCAGCAGCCGGTCTATCATTACAAAGGGCGGCCGTTGCGGTATGAAAAGCAGGATATTTTTGTCAGACATCATAATTTATTCCTTATTCCCTAAGAATACAGTCCGCCATTGATCGAGAGCACCTCCGCCGTTATATAGGCCGATTCCCTGGAAGCAAGGAAGCCTACCGCGTGGGCCACTTCTTCGGGTAATCCAAAACGCCTGACCGGTATGAGCTTCTTCATCTCATTTTCTTCCATGTCTTCCGTCATATCGGTCTTTATCAGACCGGGCGCTACGGCGTTTACCGTAATGCCATGCCGTCCTACTTCCTGTGCCAATGCCTTGGTGGCGCCGATTACACCCGCCTTCGCAGCCGAATAATTCGTTTGCCCCGGCAAGCCTTTTAACCCGGAAAGAGACACGATATTGACGATCCGCCCATATTTTTTCAGCAACATCCCGTTCAACACCAGCCTGGTGATATAGAATACCGGGTCGAGGTTGCTTTTCAGGACATTTTCCCACTGTTCATCCGTCATATAGAACAACAGGCTATCCTCCCTGATACCGGCGTTGTTCACCAGTATTTCGATATATTTCTCCGGGTTGGCCTCTATCCAACCCCCCAGCAGCCGTTTTACCTGGTCCTTGCTCGAGACATCAAAAGGGAGCAGTTCTCCGTCCCCGCCATTCATCCTGATTTGCGAAAGCGTGGCGGCCGCTTCAGCCTCATTGCTTTTATAGTTGACCAGCACATAATAGCCCATTTCCGCCATCTTCAAGCAGATCGCCTTGCCAATTCCCCTGGAACCGCCCGTAACCAATGCACATTTCATTTGAATCGCTGATTGTTTATCATCGCTGATTTATACTCTCCGATTAATGATTCCTAAAACTCCAATGCCTTGAAAGAGACGGCCGGATCTGTCTCTTCCAGGAAAACCCTTACCCGCGCAAGCTCCTTGTAGCGGGGGCTGTCTTCTATAAATTTCGGAAATATTTTCCTTGCCGCCTCATAAAGAGCCCGGGTATCGGGCGCAAGCCTGGACGAACAGTCCAGGTAATCGATCGCCTGCAACACGGTCATTAACTGTACCGCCAGTACTTCGAATGAATTATCGACTACTCTCCGGGTCATCAGCGCCGCATTACAGCCCATACTTACAATATCCTGGTTATCGTTGTTATTGGGGATACTATGAATATACATCGGAAAGCCCAGCGTCTGATTCTCCGCCACAGTGGAGGTTGCCGTAAACTGTACCCCCTGCATGCCGAAATTCAGACCCAGCACCCCAAGATTTACGAAGGGCGGGAATTTCTGATTCAGCTTGTCATTCAACAGATAATTCAACTGTCTTTCCGAAAGCATAGATAGTTTGATGATCGCTATTTTCAACTTGTCCATTTCCAGGGAGACATAATCCCCGTGGAAATTCCCGCCGTGGAAGATATTCCGGTTCCTGTGATCGATCACCGGGTTGTCGTTCACCGAATTCAACTCGTCCAGCAATACATCGCCGGCCTGGGTGATAGTGTCGTAAACCGGTCCTAATACCTGCGTGATACAACGGAGAGAATAATACTCCTGCACCTTGTCTTCAAACACCTCCCGCTCGAGATGCCCGGGATGATAAAGATGTTCCGAACGGTCCCTGATCATCTTACTGCCCCTGAGCAGATCGCGCAGCATCGCCGCTACCCGGTTTTGCCCCTTGTGGAGCTTCACAACGTTCAGTTCATAGGAATAATGGTCGTCATAGGCTTCCACGATCTCATTGGTCATCGCCGATAAGAGTACCGACCATCCCAGCAGTTTTCTGGCCTGTATGACATTGACCATCCCGATACCGGTCATCGCAGAAGTCCCGTTCAAAATGGCCAACCCTTCCCGGATATGGATGGAAAGGGGCTTTATACCGAACCGGTCGAATAGCTGCCTGGCGGGAACTACCTCGTTTTCAAAAAAGGCTTCCCCCTCGCCGATCAGCATGAGACCCAGATGAGCCAGTTGTACCAGGTCTCCGCTGGCGCCGACCCCCCCGTGTTCATAAATACAAGGTGTGATATCCTTGTTGATCAGGTCCCTGAGCAGCTCTACCAACTCGGTGTGCACACCCGAATACCCCTTCATCAAACTGTTTAAACGGGCGATCATCAGCGCCCGGGCCAGGAAAGAAGGCAGAAGACGTCCACTGCCGGAGCTGTGGCTCCGGATCAGGTTATATTGCAACTGCAGGAGATTTGCCTCATCCACCCGGTATTGAGCCATCGGCCCAAAGCCCGTATTGATTCCGTAAATCAACTTGTCCGCCGAAAAAGATTGTAAAAAATGAAAGTTGGAGTCGATCCCGTCCAAAGCATCCTTCTCCAAAACGATTGCCTTCTTCTTAAATAACAGCTCCGAAAATCCATCCAATGAAAGAATGCCTTGTCCAACAGATAGCATGGGCAAAAATTTGTTTAAAGTTATCGTATTCAATTCCGCCTGTCTATAAATTTAACGGCTTTTCTGCCGGATTCCGGAAAATGCATTTTCTGGATCTCATCGGCGGAGACATACCTGATCGAAGGAGTCACACGCAACCTGGCCTGTAAATAGGCCCTGATCCTATGATCGGAGCCCTCTCCGGGGTCGGCTGGCAACAGGTGCAGCAGCACCTCATCCAACCCGATCTCATTGGAATGAACTTCCACTGCGAAATCGAGTATCTCATCCATCTCATTCAAAAGATCGAATAAAGCGGGTGGATAAAGCGTCGTCCCCTTGAATTTGATCATTTGTTTTTTCCGGCCGATGACAGGTGATAGCCGCATGCTCGTACGGCCGCAGCCACACGGCGTGTCCGCATACGTGCAAATATCCCCTGTTTTATAACGCAGCAAAGGCATTCCCTCCACCCCCAGTGTGGTGATCGTCACCTCTCCCGGCTCGCCGGCCGCAACGGAGCGATCGTGCTCATCAAGCAGTTCCACGATTAGCAATTCGGGCTGCAGATGGCCTCCCTGCCCCTGGCCGCATTCGGTAAAAGCCGTCTGCATTTCCGTAGAAGCATAGGTGGAATAGAGTTGTATGTTCCAGGCCTCTTTTATTTTCCTGCCCAGTATATTCAGCGAAAAGTCGGTATTCCGTATGTTTTCTCCGATGCAGATAGCCTTCCTGACAGAAGATGCATTC
The DNA here is from genome assembly GCA_031292515.1 of Puia sp. Lineage (GTDB taxonomy): Bacteria > Bacteroidota > Bacteroidia > Chitinophagales > Chitinophagaceae > Puia. The sequence continues at coordinate 74,830 of JARLGZ010000279.1, forward strand.
AGGTCTATATCGGCCTCCCGGGCAAACCGGATCAGCTTTAGCAGAAAGGAGGGGACGGCTACAATAGCCGTCGGCTTTAACCTTGCAATCGTCTCCCACTGAAGAGAAGGCACGCCGGGACCGAGCCGGATAATGCCTGCTCCCAATTTGCGCAGACCGGAATAATAAGCAATCCCCGCCATAAACTGCCTGTCCAGCGTGAGCATCAATTGATAGATATCGCCCGCTGATCCATCCGCACAAAGAAAGGAATTGTATTCATTCAAAGCCAGCCGGACCAGGTCGTTTTCTGTAAGCGCTATGGTGACCGGGCTTCCCAAAGTCCCGGAAGTAGAAGCATATTCGATGATCCGGTCGGGGTGTACACAGAGAAAATCCCCATTACGCCGCTGCAGATCCTCTTTTCCGGTAGTAGGAATAGCGACGATATCCGCTACCGTCCGGATCTCTCTTATATCGATCCCGTGTTCCGCAAACAACTCCCGGTAAAAAGGCGAGTTCCGGTTCAAATAGACCAATAGCTCCTGCAGTTTGCGCTCCTGAACGGCCCTGGACTCTCCGATAGTCTGAAATATTGGTATGGGTACCCTCATAATTATTTTTCTATAATTACTACTGCGGACGCTATCGTCTTGAGATGCGATAAAGAGAGTGAGATGCAGATGACTCCCCGTGCAAGCATCGACTCTTTGGTGGCGCCCAGCAGGAGCAGCTGCGGTTTGCCTGCATCATCATTTCGTACCTCTATCTCATGATAAGCTGTACCCGTGGTCCAACCTGTTCCAGCCGCCTTGAAAAAGGCCTCTTTTGCAGCGAACCGGGCGGCATAATGCTCAAATTTATTCGCTTTCACTTCGCAATATTCGATTTCATACCGGGAAAACACCAATTCCCGGAAACCGGCCTCTTTACCGATCTTCTCGGCAACACGATCAACTTCTATAATGTCTATTCCCAGTCCTGCAATCATGATTCGGCAATTGTTTTGTGGCATCGGAAGACCGCAACTTGACGGTGACCGGCCGCAGGGCCCCGCTTTATCAGGTGAGTTCCCGGAATTGGAAACAGCGCCGGCAAATTCAGCAGGAACAGGGTTCAACCCAGGTGAAACAGTATTTTCTCCTGGCTCTCCTTTAATTGCGCCGGCGTCAGCCTAAGCTTCCCCCGGGTAAAGTTCAGGTCGTCCGCATGATCGATCGGGACGAGATGCAAATGCGCATGGGGAACCTCCAGCCCTATCACGGCCATACCACAGCGATTGCAAGGAAAGGCCTTCTCAATAGCTTTTGCAATAGGTCGTGAAAAGAGCAGCCATTGGCCCAGGTATTGATCCGGTACATCGAAAAAATGATCCGTCTCCGTCTTCGGCACCACCAGCGTGTGCCCCTCACGTAAGGGAAAAATATCCAGGAAAGCAAAGAACAGTTCATTTTCTGCGATCTTATAGGCAGGAATCTCTCCGGATATGATCTTTGAAAAAAGGGTCATTCAAAGAAGGTTATATGGTGATGTTTTCCACTTTGAATTGCAGCCTGCCCGCAGGAACCTGTACCTCTGCGACTTCTCCAACCTGCTTTCCGAGCAAGCCTTTGCCGATCGGGGAAGTCACAGAGATCTTGCCCACTTTCAGATCGGCTTCCTTTTCGGAGACCAGGTGATAGGTGACCTGCTTCTTATTGGACAGATTCGTAACCGTAACCTTGGTCAATATGGACACCTTGCTGGTGTCGATCGTACCTTCGTCGATGACCCGCGCATTGACGAGTTCTCCCTCTAATTGGTTAATCTTCGCCTCCAGTAAGCCCTGGGCTTCCTTCGCTGCATCGTATTCGGCATTTTCACGGAGGTCTCCTTTTTCGCGTGCTTCCGCGATCGCCTTGGATGCCGCGGGCCTCTCAACTGCCTTCAACCTCTGCAGTTCCGTCCTGAGATGATCCAATGCATCTTTTGTAAAATAGGTGACACTGCTCATGGTTCCTCCTTTTTCTTCGTTTATAAAAAAGAAAAAAAATACAACGCCTCAGTATACCTCAGGCATTGCACTATTTATGATTTGTACAAAGATAGAATTTTTTGGAAAAACAAACTCAAATACCGAGCTTTTCCAGCAATACTTTGGCCATCTTATAGAAGGCTTCATGACTGTACCCGGCAATATGGGGCGTAAGGATCGTATCGGGCCTGTTCACAAGCCACTCCAGCCGCTGCTTCTCTTCGGGAGTATAAGTATCCAGTTTTTCATTCTCCTGCACGTCCAGGGCCGCACCGGCGATAAGCCCCTCTTCGAGAGCCCGGATAACGGCCGCGGTATCATGCACCTTACCCCTGGAAGCATTGATAAACCACGGCTTTCTCCCGAGCGACCGGAAGAACCCATCACCGGCCATATGGTGCGTCTCCGGTGTCAATGGGACATGCATGCTGATCACATCCGCATAACGGGCAAGCTGCTCCAGGGAAGCTTCACGGACATTCCCGCTTGCAAAGCCATATTTGTATTTATCATAGGCCAATATTGTCACATCGAATGAAGCAAGCAGTTTTGCAAATGCCCCGCCGGTATTTCCAAAACCAATGATTCCCACGGTCTTCCCGGTAAGTTCGGTCCCCCGGTTGGCATCCCGGATCCATTTGCCCCCCGCAATCTCCCGGTTGCTCAAATCGATCTTGTTCATCAGGTTCAACAGCATGCCGAGAACATGCTCACCCACCGCATTCCGGTTCCCTTCCGGGCTGCTTACACATTGAATACCTTTGGAAAGGGCATAGCCGGTATCGATCAGCTCCATTCCACTCCCCAGGCGACCAATCCATTTGAGATGCGGAGCCTTGTCCAGCATCGGACGGTCTATCTTCAGCCGGGTGGTCACCACCAACCCCGCAGCCTCTCCGATTTCCTTTTCCAGCTCTTCATAGCTGATCTGGGGAACCTGTTGTGCGATGAAACCCGCGGCGGTAAGCCGCTCAGGCAGATACGGATGTACTTTCGCTGTGATAATGACTTTGTTGTTCACGGGTGTTATAGGTGGTTTATAATGGAATTGCAGGGGGGTATGATAATCGCCCCGGACAGATCCCTGCCGCTGTCCAAAGGCCGCAAAGTTATGACATCTTCCAGGTCAATTGTGCAAAATCGTCAACCGACAGTTGCTCCGCCCGCTTGTCAAAGATCTCGTCCTGTAGCACGAGCGGGTCGAAAAGTCCCCTGACAGCATTGCGCAGGGTTTTCCGGCGCTGGTTGAAAGCCATCTTCACCAATCTGAAAAAGTCGCCTTCCGTCCTGACAGAGGGGAGCTCTTTTCGCGGCAATAGACGTATTACGGCGCTCTTTACCTTCGGCGGCGGCGTAAAACACTGCTCATGTACTTCAAAAAGATATTCCACCGTAAAAAAAGCCTGGACAAGCACACTCAGAACCCCGTAGACCTTATTGCCCTCCTTTGCCGCTACCCGCTGAGCTACCTCCTTCTGGAACATACCGGTCATCGCTTCCACGGAATCCTTCCATTCCAGCACTTTAAACAGAATCTGGGAAGAGATATTATAGGGAAAATTGCCGGCAACGGTGAAAGAACCCCCAAAGGGCTTTTCTATGTCGAGGATACTGCCGTGGATCAACCTCCCCCGCAATTCGGGATAAGTCCGTTCCAGGAAAGCCAGCTTCTCCTCATCCAGCTCCACGGCCTTAAAGTCAATTCCTTCTATGCCGATCAGGTATTTGGTGATCGCCCCGGCCCCGGGACCCACTTCCAGCAATTGGCGGAACGGTCTTTGACGAATCGCCTCCACAATCTTCCGGCAGATATTCTCGTCCCGAAGGAAATGCTGTCCAAGAGACTTTTTCAGTGTGTACATTCGGTACAAAGATAGGAGTTCGCGCCAACCACCCCTCGGATTGGCGGATTGTAGCCCAAAAAGCGTACTTTTAGGGCCGAAAAATCAACGCATGAGCAATCAACCAAACAGACCCCTTATTGGCATATCGGTGGGAGACGTGAACGGCATCGGAACAGAGCTGATCATAAAGACTTTTTCCGATCACCGCCTTCTGGAATTGTGCACACCCGTCATATTTGGCTCGAATAAGTTGATCAATTTTTATCGTAAGTCGCTCCCCGAAATAAATTTTAACTACCAGCATAGCAAGGATTTAAGCCGCCCTGTCCATAAACAGGTCAATATCTACAACTGCTGGGAAGAAGAAATCGCCATCACTCCTGGCCAACTGACCGATCTCGGAGGCAGCTATGCCGTCAAATCACTGGTGGCGGCGGTGGATGCCTTAAAAAGCAAAAAAATACAGGGGCTGGTGACGGCTCCCATCCATAAAAAAAATACCCAATCAAGTTCTTTTGCCTTTACGGGTCACACTCCCTACCTGAAACATGCATTTGGCGTAAATGACGTCCTGATGCTGATGACTTCGGAAGACTTCCGGGTCGGCCTGGTCACCGAGCATATACCCATCAGCGAAGTAGCGAAATATATCACCCGCGAATCCATCCTGTCCAAACTGAACATCCTGCGTGACAGCCTGGTAAGGGACTTCGGCATCGACAAACCAAAGATCGCGGTTTTGGGCCTCAACCCCCACGCCGGCGACGAAGGACTGATCGGCCGGGAAGAAGAAGAGATCATCAAACCCGCCATCAAGGACGCCAAACAACATAATATGCTGGTTTTCGGCCCTTATAGCGCCGACGCCTTTTTCGCCCGCAACCAGCAGGTGAAATTCGATGCCGTCCTGGCCATGTATCACGACCAGGGGCTGATCCCTTTCAAATCACTGGCCACCGGCGAAGGAGTCAACTATACCGCCGGCCTGCCTGCCGTGCGTACCTCCCCCGATCATGGAACGGCCTTCGATATTGCCGGAAAGAACAAAGCCGACAGCTCCTCTTTCCTGGCTTCCATCTACTCCTGCCTCGACATCATCAATCAACGGCAGGAATACGGTACAAACCACCAGAACCCCCTCAAAAAGATGCGTGCGGCCGTGCTGCTTGCAAATGCCGAGGATGAGAGGGTCGACCCGCTGGCTTCTTAACCGGCCTGCACCGCCCCGTCCATTTTTCACTGCCCGGCAGACAACCGGAGAGTAGCCCGTATCACCCATCTGCAGCCCTCATCACCGCGCCCGCCTTAGAACGGGATAGACCGTAAAATGATAGCTCCCGGAACCGGCCTCAAAGATGGAAAAGCCACTCGCACGGCCCGCAAACAAAAAACCTTCGCCCCCGGCATCCGGAACAGGTCTTCCGCTCTCAAAGAGGGTATCGCCCTGCCCGCAGGGGACAAAGATCCGGGCGCTTGTATTGGGCGGAATGACGATCCGCCAGTAGAGCACTCCGCCCTTTTTTTCCCATTCGGAAGAGATCCTGCCCCGGACCGATTGATAATATCCTTTTGCAAAGCGGAGCCCTCCCGGTATATAAGGCTTCAGCTCGACTTTGTCCATGCCCACCGCATCCTCCGCGGGATTGATACCCAGCAGGCTGCGGTAGAACCATTCACTGACAGACCCGAACATCGGGTGGTTCCAGCTCGCCTGATCCGGTTCTTCCCAGGTCTCCCATAAGGTGGTGGCGCCTTTCTTTATCATATATCCATACCCCGGATAGCCATCCTGTGTGTTGATCATCCAGGCGATATCATTGCGATCATATCTTCGAAGCACATCGAACAGCATCTTCGTCCCGAAGATACCGGTAGTAAGGTGCCCCCTGCTGCGGCCCAGGATATCCTCCGTCAGCGCCCCAAATGCTTTTTCCCTCTCATCCGGCGGCGTCAATCCATACCAAAGCGGAAACACCTGTGTAGTCTGGTTATAGGAAGTATCGTAAGTCCCGGTCCCCTTACGTAAATAACGCCTGTTGAACGAGACCGCGATCGAATCCGCCAGTTTATGGTACAGTACCGAATCGTCGGTTTTGTGCAGGATCCCGGCAAACTCTTCGAGCAGTTTCACATGATGATAATAAAAGGCGCCGCTGGTAAGCGGAACATGTTTCGCATTGACGGCAACATGATCGCCGATATCGTGATCGAGCAGACCGTCCCTCGCCTGCCCCCTAAGGAACTCCACCAGGTCCCGGGTAGCTTGATAGTGATCGGCGATGATCTTCCTATTGCCATAGAACCGGTACAGCCGTTCCTGCAGGAAAGGGAAAGCCAGCTCCCACCCCGCCGGCCCGGCGCCCTCCTCAAATCCTTCAGTCGTGATCCCGTTATAGGGGGCACATTCCGGCATTCCGCCATTGGGCCGGACGTCGGCCGCGAAATCCGAAACCGTCTTCGCATAAAAACGGCTCATATCGAAATTGTATATAAAAGCTTCTGCCGAGACGACCATATCGGCGCCATACCCTTGCTTCTCCCTGCCCGGACAATCCGATTGCACGCTGAAGACATTACTTAGGAAAGTGAACAACGTATTCTGTTGTATCCGGTTCAGGAGCTCGTTGCCGCAGGTGAAACTTCCATTCACCGGAAGATCGGCATTCAGACGCAATCCCTGCAGACTGCCCAAGGCCGGCTTTTCCGAAAGCCCGGTTATTTCGACATAACGAAAAGCATGAAAAGTAAAATGCGGCTGGAAAAAGTCAGTGGAATCACCCCTGCAAACGTATGCATCCTCCTGGTAAGCGGTAAGAGGCGCGCCGGGGCCTCCCCGCAGATGCCATATATCCTTGATATGTCCCGCCACCGTCGTCATACCGTTGACCCGGCCGGAAGGGAATAATAATTCTCCATAACGGAAATGAACAACCTGCCCTCTGCCGGCCCGGATCTTCATTCGAATCCACCCGGCAAAATTCTGACCCAGATCAAAAACATATACCTTCTTGTCAGGCTCGGTCACGTTGACCGGCCGAAGAAGCCTCGTGATACGGATAGGCGGAGCCTCCTGTGCCGTCAACAGACCACCGGGCGCGTCTTCCGCCGAAGCGGGGATCCAGCCGGTGTCATGGAAATACGGAATCGCCCAGCTATCATCCCGTAATCGCCCGTCCTGCTCCTCTCCCAGATAAACATTGTTTTTTCGAATATAACCCTCACCGGCCCTCCAGGAGGTATCGGAAGCAACTACCTCAGTCGTTCCATCCGTATACCGGATCCTCAGATTGACCAGCACCCGCGGCCGGCCGGTCGTCAGAACCTCTCGAAGGTTAAAACGTCCAAACAATTTCATCGGAAGAGGATTATACCATCCATTGCCCAACATTACTCCAAAAGCATTGCGGCCCTGCTTTACCGCCACACTTATATCATAGACGCTATACAATATCGTCTTCCCGTAGTTGGTCCACCCGGGATCCAGGACCTGGTCGCCTAGTTTTTTTCCGTTGAGATAGGCTTCGTAATAGCCCAGGCCACTGATATAGAGTCGCGCTTCCGCTATCTTTTTCCGCACGGAAAACTCCTTTCTGAGCATGGGCGCCGGAATCTCTTTATAAAAATCCTCGTCTTTCGCAGGCTGAGGCTTCCCGTCGCTGATCCAGCTTCCCTGCCAGGCCGTATGCAAAGACCCTGTCTCGAAAAACCCTGTCGCGCTCCAGGGCGTCGGAATACCCCGCCGGTTCCAGGCCCTTACTTTCCAATAATAACGGGTGAAAGGCCGCAGCAGCCTGCCCGCATATTCAACACCCACCGAAACCGCCGAACTCGTTTTTGTAAGGGTCCAGATATTCCCTTTGTCCTGCTGCAGCAAGCTCCTCGAATCAGCAACCAGGATCTCGCAGGCGGACTGGTATTGATTTCTTTTATCCGAACGGAATGTCCAGGAGAAATGCGGGCTCCCTTCATCCATGCCCAGCGGATCGGTCCTGTCTTCGCATTTTATCTGTTCGATCGCCCATCCCGTGACAGATGGGGAAAGCCGACCGGATCCATGCGGCCCGATCGAAATGGCTTTGCGCTGAGCGGGGTTGACCGGCGATACAGTCGTCGCCGGATTAATCGATGGATCAGTCTTCCCGAAAACAAGGAGCGTCGACGTTTTTTGGACGGCGGGGTGCAATCCCGTTCTGCCGGAAGCAAAGAATGGGGACAGGAAGAATAATAAAAAAATGCGCATTTTATTTCGTTTTCAGCCAGCCGCTTTTTTCCATCCAGGATATGCACAGATCCATCCATTTGACATCACTCGTCTTGTTGTCCATTCCAAAACCATGACCCCCTTTCTCATAGAGATAGACTTCCACCGGCACATGATTCTTTTTCAACGCCGCTGCAAAGACCAGCGAATTCTCCACTTTTACCCCCGGGTCATCCTTTGCATGCACCAAAAAAGCGGGAGGAGTATGCCGCGTCACCTGAAATTCATTGGAGTATTCTTTTATCTTTTCGGGAGACGGCATTTTACCCAGGATCTGATCGGCGCATCCCTTGTATCCCACGCTGTCCGTAAAGCTGATCACAGGATAGGCCAGGATCATAAAGTCGGGCCGGAGCGAGGTATGCTCCGGGTTATCGATATAGGACTTTGTATAATGAGTACCCGCTGTCGAAGCCAGATGGCCACCCGCGGAGAACCCCATGATCCCGATCCGGTTCTTCCGGATGCCCCAGCCGGCCGCATTCTCGCGGACAAGCTGTATCGCCCTCTGCGCATCCTGTAAAGGGCCTATCTCCCGGTTGACCATCGTATGATCGTCAGGGATCCTGTATTTCAAGACGAAAGCGGCTACCCCCGATTCATTGAGCCGCCTGGCGACGTCGGCGCCCTCGTGACCCGCAGCCACCACCCAATAACCGCCTCCGGGACAAATGATGACGGCAGTGCCTGTGGCTTTCTCCGGGGATGGCAGATAGACCGTCAGAGTAGGACGGCTGATCTTGCTGATGATCGGGCGGCCTTCGATGTCGGTAGTAACTTTTTCCTCGTCGGGCGAGGGTCTTGAATTGGGAATGCTGTCTTTATAAAGCGGCAGGATGGTCTGCGCAGACGACAGGAGGGAGGATCCCGCCAGACTGGCGGCCGTAAAAAAAAGAATCGTGGCCAGTTTTCGTATATTCATGACAGGTATTTATCTCGTTTATTTACTGCTAATATCGCTATTGTCCGTTTACAATTCGTTGTTTCCCCTTTACAATTCATTGTTTCCCGTTTATAATAGCCACGCTGATTGGGCTACTTTCCGGGCCGCCCCGTTTTTGTCCTTACCGGTCCCCGGTCCTCCGGCCAGACCCTTCTCTCCATTCCCCCCGCATTGATGAGGTCCACCCTCAGGATCGAAGAATCCACTGCCAGGAACCGGGCGGATTGGGAAAGAAAGGAATCCCCGTAATACAATTCCTGCCGCCTCCTCCTTCCTCCCGTCAGCGAAAGAAGGAGCACGCGGTCATCCGGTTTAAACCGCAGCAAGGGCCAGCGTGACCGTTGCCTGTAAACTTTCAGGGGTCCGCTGTTCTGCGAAGCAGCGAGCAGGTACTGATTGCCGGCTCCCTGGAGCCGGACGATCGCCTTTGCATCCCCCGGAAGGAACAACCCGCTCTGGAGGATGGTCCGTGGCAAAAAACCTCCTCTCCCATCCCCCAGCAACACCAGGCCATTCATGGCATCATAACGCCCGTTGGTAACCTCCGTCCCATAGTCATTTCCGCAAATGGCGATATCGAGGTTCCCGTCGTGATTGAAATCATCCGTGACCATACCATACAAGGGCGCCAACTGCGCCATGACCGGTAAAGGATGCATTTTAAATTTGCCATGACCGAGATTTTCAAGCCAGGCGCTGGCGAATTGGTTCGCATGATAGACCCGCGCATCGGCCAGCTCCGCATCGGAAAAAAGATCCCTGATCCCCGCCCGGCCGAAATCTTTATAAGTAGGGAATTTCTTCCGGAGACCCGGTAACTGTTTTATGATATCATCCCTCGACGCGGCGGGGAATTCTTTCAGACCGCCCCGTTCGTCCGGCAGAAATACTGTAAGGAGGGCGTCCAAAGATCCGTTGTGATCGAAGTCTTTCGCATAGATGCCGACAGGATATCGGTCACTGGCCCGATAAAAGGAGTTTTGACCCAGATTGCCGACGACATAATCGATATCTCCGTCATTGTCGAAATCGCCGGCCACAATGCTGTTCCACCACCCGATCTCCCCGCCGGTGCCGGACTGCGCGGTAATATTTGCAAATTTTCCGTGCTCATTCCTGAAAAAGGTGACGGGCATCCATTCCCCCACGACGATCAGGTCTACCCAGCCATCATTATCAAAGTCCGTCCAGATCGCATCGCAGACCATACCTATATTTTCGAGGCCTTTCGCCACCGTGGCCGTGACATCTGTAAAGCGGGGTTTGCCGGGCTTCGAGTCGTTTCGATAAATAAAGCTGCTGACAGGCTGAGGATAACTACCGGGAAGCACCCGCCCGCCGACGAAAAGATCCAGGTCGCCATCATTGTCGAAGTCCGCGGCCTTTACGCCGCTCTTGCTCGTAAAATTCTGCGGAAGGCCTCCTGTCGTATCGAGGGAGAAATTACCCTTCCCGTCATTGATCCAAAGGCGGTCCTGGTAATAGTTGCTGTTCGCCGGAAATTCGTTGCTTCCGTTGGCGCAGTAAAGATCCAGGTCGCCGTCGCCATCCGCGTCGAAAAGCAATAACCCCATGCTCTCCGGGAATATCGCCCCTTTGCCGGGGAGGGTCGGCAACTCTTTCGCCCTGAATTTCCCATCCGGCTCCTGGAGCAGATAGGGCTGTATATATTGCTCTCCGCCGATCCCGATAACGAGATCGTCGCTCCCGTCGCCATCCACGTCCCCCGCCGCCAGCGCGGGCCCGTATTGAGATAGCTTATGAGGCAACAATCTCTCATAATTGAAATCGATATAATCTCGTTCGTGATGTTGATAATTTACGCCCAGGGAAGAAGTCACATCCGTGAATAACGCCGTCGTATCCAGCCACTCAGGCCCGGGATGGGGTCTCTCCGAAGCCTCCTTACTATCGACAACCAATAACCGGTCGGCAGCTACCTGCCTGAGGACCTGCCTTTTCCCATTGGGCCATGTGATGATGACGGAATCCAACGAATGCCGGTCGCCCAATCCAAAATGCGCCCTCGGCGCCACCGAAGAAAGATAGCCCTGGCAGGGAGCATTCTCATAGAATTGTCTCTGCACAGTACCCTCCGCCCCGCGGTAACAGATTTCGGCCCGCGCACCCAGACCATCGGTATTTTTTGCATCGCCGCGGAAGGCAATATCGAGGAACCCGTTCCCGCCTTTGCCTTTTCCACGACCGGCATTCCCGTTAGTGGTATTCTCATAGACGAAAGCTTCGTCATTGATATTGTTGATGACATAGTCCAGGTCCCCGTCGTTATCCAGGTCGACATAGACCGCGCCGCTGGAAAAGGAAGGGGTCTCAAGCCCCCAGCCGGACACACAGTTTTCAAACCGGAGGTTGCCCTTATTCCTGAAAGCATAATTCGGTATCTTGATCTGCGGGATCTGGGCAATCAGGTCTTTTTTGGATACGGTAGCCGCAGACTGTCTCCGGAACGCTACAAAATCATGATCGGTGACATCACGCGGATAGCCATTGGTGATCAATATATCCCGGTTGCCGTCGTTGTCAAAATCCGCAATGGACGGGTTCCAGCTCCAATCGGTTTCGGCTACCCCTGCAAAAAAACCGATATCGCTGAAGACGGGATCCCCGATGGAATCCTGTTCGCCCACCCGCGGACCCTGGTTTAGCTGCAAGGTGTTCCTGACATATTGGAGCAGGTATCTCCCGTTGAGCATATTCTGGTAGATATTGTAATTGGAGCCGCCCATGTTCTTTTTCTTACGGTAATTGTCCGGAGGATTCATATCCACGGTGAGGATATCCGCCAGGCCGTCGTTGTTGATATCCGCTATCGTATTGCCCATCGCATTCTGGGAGGTATGCTTGAAATATTCGCCCGCTTTGTTTGTAAAAGTACCGTCCCGGTTATTGATATAAAGAAGATCGCTGCCCAGAAAGTCATTGGTGACATAGATATCCTTCCATCCATCCCCGTTGATATCCGCGATCGATACACCCAGACCGTACCCCGGATCTGTAATGCCGGCCTGCCGCGACACGTCGGTAAAGACCGGGTGTTTCAGAGAATCGTCCCAGTCATTCCGATACAACTTATCCGCATCACTGTGGTCTCCACGAGAGTCATTGGCGCTGAATTGAACCACATCTCTTTCCGCGAGCTTGGTAGTGACCAGGTACATATCGAGGTCCCCATCGTTGTCATAGTCGAAAAAAGCGGCCTGCACCGAATAGCTGGTGTCTGCCAGGCCATATTCAGCGGCCATCTCTTTAAATACCGGGATGCCATCCTTGTCCGGCCCCTGGTTGATATACAATAAATTGGTCCTTTGGGCGGGGTCCTTTTTTATACTCGCACAGACATAGATATCCGGCCGCCCGTCATTGTTAATATCCACGACAGTCACACCGTTGCACCATCTTCCCGCGCCCGTCACGCCCGCCTTCTCCGTCACATCTTCGAACCGGAAATTTCCGCGGTTCAGGTACAGTTTATTGGAAACCAGGCTGCCCGTAAAATAAAGGTCCTGCAACCCATCCCCGTTAAAATCACCGACGGCTACACCCCCGCCATTGTATAAAAACTCCAGGTCGATCGGGTTGATACTGTCATTCTCCACCACCCGGTTATTGAAATGGATGCCCGAATGACCCGAAGATATCTTCCTGAACAGGGTCGGACCCTGATGTGAATGACAGCCTGCGACGAACCCGCAGAACAGCAACAGACACCCTATCGAAGACCGGTCGATCAATAGTCCTTATTTTGTGTAATATTCGGATTCTTTGAGGTCTCCGAAATGGGAATCGGAAAATAAAGATAATGGTCGTCATAAGCCATCCGCCCGGGTTCCTGCGAACTAAAGAAGGCATTATTCAGCGTGATCGTCCCTCCGATCGCCCAACGACGCAGATCAAACCATCTTCCTCCCTCACAAGCCAGCTCGCGCAATCTTTCGTCCATGATCCACTGCATAATCGTGGTCGCGTCGGTCACCGTCGCATCCAGGTTGGCCGGTACCGTGCCACCGCTAACCATATTCCTCGCCCGGGTCCGGACCTGGTTGATAAATCCGATGGCGGCGGCGGGATCTCCTCCCGACTGGAGCGTTGCCTCGGCCTCCAGCAACAGGACATCGGCATACCGGAGGATACGGACATTGTTTAACGAATTGACGGATCCTTCAGCCTGGTCGTTGAGAACGTACTTGGTAATCGTCGAGTCGGTCGTCTTTACGGTCAGGGGCAAACGAGGATCGGCCGGATCGAAGATACCGACCAGCTTGGCCGTCGCATAGTAGAGATTTCCGCCCATATAGGTGCCGGATCCGTTTTCAAAACACTGCCAATAGGAGCTGGCGACACCGATATTAGCCTGATCATTGGCAAGCCATGCATTGGTGGCACCCAGTCCGACGATCGGTGCACCGGCCTGGAATTCGAAGAGGGACTCTGAATTATTCTCGGTATTTACATTAAAATTGTCTTCAAAGTTGGTGGTCAGGCTGACCCCGCTGATCTTGCCGAAGGCGACCAGCGCGGCCTGGTAGTCGGCCGTATTCTTCGTGACGGAAGCCCGGAAGACCAGGCACTTCCCCAACAGACCATACGCCGAATTGGCCGTCACTCTCCCAAGATCTGCCTGATCCCAGGAAGGGGGTAACAGAGCCGCCGCTTCCGTCAGATCCGTGATGGCCTGGTCCAGCAGCTGCGTACCGGTTGAACTAGGGGCATTCAACTGTCCGGTGGAGGTGACCACGATCGTATCGAGCGGCGCCGTCCCAAAAACATTCCATAGCTGGTAGTGACCGAAGGCACGCAGGAAGAGGGCCTCCCCCATATTACTATTCTGCAGGTTCGGCGTGATGAATATACCGGGCTTTACGGTTTTCAGCTGCTGAATAACGACATTCGCGCGCCCGAGAAGCAGATAACAGCTTCCGAAAAAATTGCCTATCAGACCGGCCGAGGGGTTGATGGCATTGCCAAAGTCTTCATAAGGCTGCCCGGTTCCGTTAGTGAGATCATCTCCCGGCAGCCAGGCCAGTTCTCCTTCCCATACCCCGCTCCCGGATTCGTTGGAAGAGGAGTAAAAGTCGGTGAGGGAAGCATACATGCCCAAAATAGCGGATTTGAAAGCGCTCTCCGAAGTGAAATAGGTCGCTTCGCTGGCCGTAGGGGGCGGAAGGTTCAGCAATTTCCGGTTACAGGTGGCGTTGGTCAACAGGATGACCGCCATCGTCATGAGTGATTTTATATAGTTCCTTTTCATCGGTATAATTTTGTTTGTTCAGTCGTTAAAAAGATGCCTTTAACCCTGCTAAGAATTGCCGGGTCGGAGGATTGGTATCATTTTCAGGATCCAAGCCGGTATATTTGGTGATAGTGAAAAGGTTGATCCCCTCCACAAAGATCCGGAGCCCCTGGAAGACCTTTGTATCGTCCATCCATTTCTTCGGGAAGCTATACCCGATCTGCAGGTTTTGCAGACGCAGATAAGAGGCGTTTTCTACGAACCGGTCGGAAACACGGATATTATCGTTCGGATCCTGGTATACCGCCCGCGGCATCTTAGTAGACGGATGATCGGGTGTCCAGGCATTCAACACGGTAGTCCACTGGTTGCGGCCATTGCTGTTCATTCCTTCCGCGGCAGCCCGGGTCGCATTGTATTTTTTTACGTCTCCCACACCCAGCAGGAATACCGAAACGTCGAAACCTTTATAGTTTGCGCCCAGGTTAAAGCCATAATAAAACCTGGGAATGGTGGATCCGAGATAGGTCTCATCGTTCGCATCGACCACGCTGTCCTTCACAGGATTGTGTTTCGTGCTCCCGGCCGCGGGCTGCCCATAGAGATTTTGGAACCACATGTCTCCGGGCGCCTGTTGCTTGGAGAGGGCGTCATGAACAGACAAGTTGTATTTGTCAATCTGCGCCTGGTTCTGGAAAATACCGCCGACCTTATATCCGTAGATAAACCCGACGGGCAACCCTTCTTCCAGGTTTGGATTGGCTTGCGTGTTATCTCCGCCCCGCAACGCCGTATGATTGGCCAGGGAGACCACCTCATTGTGGACGGTGGTCAGGTTGGCAGATGCGGAAAAACCGATTTCTCCAAAATTCTTATTGTATCCTGCCTGAAATTCAAAACCCCTGTTGAGCACCGTGGCGATGTTGAGGTTAGCCGGAAGCTGTATACCGGAGCTGGGCGTAAGGCTCACATTCTGTATGATGCCGTTGGTGATCTTGTGGTAATAATCCATCGTAAAGGAGAATCCATTTAACAGCAAAGCGTCGAAGCCGATATTTCCGGATTTCAGTTTCTCCCAGGTGAGCGTCGTATTGGCAAAGTTTCCAAATGCGGTCCCGATATTATTACTCTGGGTACCCGGCCCGAGATTATACGAGGGCGGGTTCACATTTGCCACCGGGATATACTGCCAGCCGCCCGTCGTCTGGTCATTACCCAGCGAGCCATAGCTGCCACGGATCTTCAGGTCGTTTATAAAAGTCAGTCCCTTCATGAAATTCTCCTTCGAGATCCGCCATCCTGCGGAAACAGAAGGAAAAGTACCAAATTGATGGCCGGGGGCGAATGCAGACGAGCCGTCCCGCCGGACCACTCCCTCGATATAATATTTCCCGTCATAGTTGTAGCTGAAGCGTCCGAGATAACCGATATAGACCCTGTGCTGGTTCTCGAGATAGGCGCCCTGTTCGGTGCCCGCCGCATTAAAGTACCGGAGCGAAGGATCGCTGGAATATACATAGGAATGAACCAGGGTCGTATACCAGCTCCAGTCCTGGTAGGAAGCATCGCCGGTAAAGTCGATATTGTGCTTTCCAAAACTATGCTGGTAATCCAGGTTTAACGCCTTCACGAGATTGGTCGTCTTGCCGGATGAGATGCCGAGTGCATTCGGCGTGGTGCCGGCTACAGCATTAGGCACTCCGCTATAGGGATTGCCCGGTGTTTGGCCATATTCCCAGTTGTCGAAATTGGTGAAATTGCTATTATTGATCGTATACTGCTGCCCGCTGAGCGAACCCTTGATCTTCAGACCGGGAATGGGCTGGACCTGGATATAGCCCGTCCCGATGCCGGTCTGGTTATTGTATTTGTTGGTATTGGTGGCCAATTGACCCAGATAGTTCTGAAAGGTTGTATACTGCGCTCCGTAGAGATTGGTATAGGGCAGGTTGGTAGGCGTGATAGGCCCCGTCAATGCATACAACGGAGCATAGCCGTAAGGATTGCTTTTGTCATAGATCGGCTGCCAGGGCGCCGCCGCATAATTGCTCAGATCTCCCCCCGGACCGCTCAGGATGTTTTCCTGGATCAACCGCAGGTTTACACCGGTCTCGAGGTATTTTCCGATCCGGGAAGTCACGTTGGTGGAGATGCTGTAGCGTTGGGTATTCACCCCGATGATGGGGCCGTCATTGCTGGAATAGCCCGCGGAGAAATTATAGGTCGTATTATCCGTCCCCCCGCTCACGCGGACATTATAGTTCTGAATCTGTGCGTCCTTGTTGATGATCGCA
Organism: Puia sp.; assembly: GCA_031292515.1. Classification (GTDB taxonomy): domain Bacteria; phylum Bacteroidota; class Bacteroidia; order Chitinophagales; family Chitinophagaceae; genus Puia. The sequence continues at coordinate 91,416 of JARLGZ010000279.1, forward strand.
TGCTGCCAGTCATAGGTAGGCGAATTCCCCAGGTATTGAGAGCTCGATGGATCGAACCAGGGGCCGAACTTGGCCGACTGCCCGATCGGCAACGGCGTTCCTCCCGTGCTAAGGTCGGGATAGGCATTATACGCATTGGTGTAGAAATTCGTATACTGCTGCGTATTCAATACCTTGAAAGTCTTGGGAATTTTCTGCACCCCGTCGAGGGCGTCAAAATCCACCCTCACCTGCCCTTTCTTCCCGGACTTGGTCGTAATCAGGATCACCCCGTTTCCGGCTCTTACTCCATATACGGCGGCAGCGGCGGCGTCTTTCAGCACCGTGATGGAAGCGATATCGTTGGGATTGACGATCGTATAAATATTGATAGGCGTCCTTCTGGTTGGGTCATTGACCGCATCGACTGTCGCCCCCGCACCCCCTTCCGCAATCGGGATCCCGTCGATCACATACAAAGGATCCGCGAAATTAAAAGTGCTGACACCACGGATACGCACAACCGGCCTGGCGCTCGGATCACCACCGCCCGAGGTCACATTTACACCCGCAAGCTGCCCCTTCATCGCCAGTTCAGGAGAGATCGAAGTACTCTTCTCGATGTCGGCAGGCCCAATCTCCGAGACGGCACTGATGATATCCCTCTTCTTACGGGACCCATAGCCGACGACTACAATGGTATTGAGATCTTTCGATGACTCTTTTAAGACGATGTCCAGCGAAGGCCGGCTCCCCACGACGACCCGCTGCGTGATGAAACCCACGGAGCTAAACACCAGCGCGCGGCCTGCGCCTTCAGGCAACTTAATCGTAAACTCTCCTTTTCCATCGGTAGCAGTCGCGATAGCCGTATTCTCGACGGCAACAGTCACGCCCGCCAGCGGCTCGCCCGTCGCAGAAGCCACCACCCTGCCCTTCACCTCCCGGTCGACGGTCCCTTCCTGGCTGCTGGTAATGACGATCAGATCATCTATCTGCCTAAAGGTAAATCCTGTCTTTGTCAGGATGAGCCGCATCACATCCGAGACCGGCGCCTCTTTGACGGTTACGCTGACCAATAAATGGGAAGGAAAGAGATCACTGGAATAGACGAATTTATAATCGGTTTTTAATTCTATGGTTTTCAGCACTTTGCCAATGGTGACCTGTTTAAGGTCCAATGTGAGCCTGGCTTCCTGCGAGTACCCCGTTGCTGAAACATGCAAACAAGTGATGAGAATGAGTACAAAAGCCATCTTCATAATCAGTGCGATTTGGGTTAGATAACGGACACAGGGATGTATCCGGCTCTGTAGCCTTTTTTTCATACCTTTACATAGTTTTTTTATTTAATAAATGGGACAGGCCAGTCTCCACACAGACCCGTCCCCGAAACACTGACAGGGGGAATGTGTCACCATTCCCCTTGTTTTGTAAATGCCCGCTTATCTTTTATCCATCCTGTTCTCTGTTCATTGAGCAATCGTTTTGGTGAGTTATTCGTTTATCGTTACATGGGTTGGTTATTACATCCTCTTCCTCATTTTTTCTTTTTAGTCATTGCGCTATCTTCTTAATCATTTCGCTATCTTCTTAGTCATTGTGCGCCCTGATGACAACCAGGCTGTCCTCTTTTATCTCATATTCGAAATGACGGGATAACTGTAAGGCATCCAGGACCTGGGGAAGAGTCTTCTTTTGGAAAGTACCCGTAAACTTGAATTGTTTTACCGCCTCGTCCCCAAAATGAATGGATACACTATACCATCTTTCCAGTTGGATGGCGATCTCTTCAAAATTTGTCTCATTAAATGACAACACATTCTGCGTCCAGGAGACCTCGGCCAGTGAGCTGTCGGCTGCGTTGTAGGTGAGCCCCGCTATCTTGATATTTTTTTCTGCTCCGGCGACAGGCGCCCGGGATGGCAGCAGGGAAGTGACTGTCGATCTTTCATTCGATACGACAATCTTCTCGTTGGGATGAAGAACGATCTCCTTATTCTCATTACCTTTTATGGTCACCGCCACAGACCCTTTCAGCAGCGAGGTCTCCGTGATTTTATCCTTAGGATAATCCCTTACGTTCAGAACGGTTCCCAGTACCTTTACATCCATGGAAGACGTATGAATGACGAAAGGTCTGCCGGCATCGTGAGCCACATCGAAAAAGCCTTCGCCTTCCAGCCAGATCTCGCGCCGGGAAACATTGAATTCCCGCGCTATTTTGAGCGTGCTCCCTGCATTCAGCATCAGCTTTGTTCCATCGTTCAGCGTAAAAGATTTCCGCTCGCCGGTGCCGCTGCTCTGCAGATATTCTCTGGGGATGGCAGCCGGGCCATCAACCTGCCGGCCACCCCGCAAAATGTGTATCCCAATCGCCAGAATTACCGCCGCAGCCGCGGCGCCCGCATAAAGCCAGATCTTTCTGATCAGGGAACGACCATCCCGCCGCGTTGTATCCGATCCCGGGAAGGAGGCTTGTCCAAAACCGATAGATTCCATCGGCTCTTTTTCCGGCGTTTGTTTTTGTAAATACCCGCTTTCCGGAGACCGGCTTTCCAGCCACTCTTTTCCGAAATATTCTCTTTCCAAATGCTCTTTGACACTCGAAAGAAAGGCCTGCTCATCCCTCATATATTGTGAAGGACCATGACTCCCGTTCAGCAATGAATAGAGCTCCCTGGCCTGCCTGACGACTTCATATCTTTCGGGATGAGCCAGGATCCACTCCTCCCAGAAAAAAACGGCCTCCGGGTCCCGGCCAAGACAATAATTGCAAAAAGAACGGTCCAGCAGGAGGTCCTCGGCTTCATAATCCTTATAGTCCATGGATGAGCTATTTGTGAATAGATAAAAAAAACCGGGCCTTTTACCATGAAATCGGGGAATATTTTCCGGAAGAGCGGGAGAAAGCAGCCGAAATCACTGCAAAAAGACGAACAGGACCAGCGCGATCATAAGATGGTAGGACAGGGGATCGACGCTGTATTTGCCGGCCAGGTTCCTTTTTAATATTTTGAGTGCCGCATGAATGATATTATAAGCCGTCCGTTTGGTGATCTGGCAACGGGCGGCAATCTCGTCGTAGCTGAGGTCTTCAAAGAACTTCAGCTGCAGCAGTTCTTTTTCGCGGGAGCTCAGTTCACCCATCGCCATCATCAGTCTTTCCTTAAGGGTCTTATTTGTTTGCAACCGGATAATATATTCTTCGTAGGAGGGTTCCTCCTGGTCTGTCGCACGCATAAATCCCTTCCCCCCTGCCACTCGTGAATGGATCGCGCGAAGTTCTCCAAACAATTCATTTCTGAGACAGCTGAGCAGGTAAGATCTGGGATTCGTGACCACCGGAAGTTCACTGCGTTTATCCCATAACCGTAACAATACCTGGGTGATGCAGTCGTTTGTCAGGACCCGGTCTCCGCTGAGGCGGAGGCCGTAGTTGATAAGGCCTGTGTAATATTTATTATACAGGGCCAGTAAAGCGTCGGAGTTGCCTTCCCGCAACTGCGCCCAGATTTCATTATGGCTGGGGTCAACAAGCATCGCAGATTAAAACTACGACATTTAAATTATGAATAAAAAACAAATGGACTATCCTGCCCCATGCTGTCCCGGCAAACTTGTCCGCATTCAAAACACCAGTTGTATCGAAATCGCACTTCCAGGAGAACCGATCTTTATTACCAGGATCTGAATCAATAACTTAGGAGACTGGCACAATTTTATGTGTGAAAAGATATGATCAAAACCAACCTCCGGAATGCGTGGCGTGTACTGCTCCGCAATAAGTCCTATACCTTTATCAACGTATTGGGCCTCTCCCTCAGTATCGGCATTAGCCTTGTCATCTTCCAGGTCATACGCTTCGAGACCGGTTTTGATGCCTATCATGCCCGGGCATCGCGGATTTACCAGCTTACCGGCAAAAACAAGTTTGGCGAGGCCAACCCACAGGCCCCGCAAGGCGTCCTTCACGCGCTCAATACGAAGTTTCCGGGTGTCGAAAAAGCCGCAGCCGTTTACCGGTTTGATCCCCAGGTCGTCAAAACCGGCGACCGGAACTTCAAACAAACAAATGTCTTCTTCACACAGCCGGCCTTCCTGGATATGATCGACGTGGAATGGATCGTAGGTTCTCCTGCCGCTTCCCTGGGCAAACCCTTCCAGATCGTGTTGGACGAACCCACGGCGCATAAACTTTTCGGCGGAGACGCAAGGGATGCCATGGGCAAGACCCTCCGCTTCGACAAGAAGATCGACCTGACCGTTTCGGGGATCATAAAAAAATCCCCGGCCAACTCGGATTTCCAGCTGGAGATGATGGTCTCCTTCGCAACCCTCACAAAATACCTGGATGGTTATTATGGCAATGAGGATTCCTGGGGCGGCGGCGATTCTTTTTTTCATGGCTATGTGCTGCTGAAGCCCGGCGCCGACCCCAAAACAATTGAAGCGGGGCTAGACCGGATGGCCGCGGAAAAAGGGGATGAATCCGCTTATACCCACTTTTTTCTCAGCTCCCTGAATGCCGCCCATTTCAACGGGGACCTGGATGAATTCAACTATACCACGTCACGATGGATACTCTATGCGCTCGGTAGCATCGGGGCCTTCCTGGTCCTGATCGCCTGCATCAACTTTATCAATATGGCCACCGTGCAGGCCGTTCAGCGAAACAAAGAAACCGGCATCCGAAAATTACTGGGCAGCAGCAAAAGCCGGATCATCGGCCAGTTCCTGGTCGAGACCGGGTTGATCGTGTTGCTTGCGATGATCCTGGGAATCGGACTGGGCAGGTTTTTCCAACCTTATACCGAGAGCCTGGTTAGCAGCCATGTCAACGAAGGTTCGTCCTGGAGCGTTTCTATCATTCCGTTCCTGCTGTTGCTCGGGGTGTTGATCACCCTACTGGCCGGTCTTTATCCTGCGCTATCGCTATCCGGGTTCAAGCCGGTAGAATTGCTTCGGCAAAAATTTTTCACCGGCAACGCAAAAGGCATCACCCTTCGCCGGTCGCTGGTCGTTATTCAGTTTACGATCGCCCAGGTATTGGTCATCTGTACCCTCGTCGGGATGCGGCAGATCCATTACTTTTATCAAAAAGACCTGGGCTTCGACCAGGCTTCCATGGTGACGGTGACGATGCCGGACCGGGGAGATGCCCTGATGCGGGAAAGATTCCGGCAGGCCCTGATCGGCTCACCCGCCATCCGGGAAATAACCTATGGACTCACCGCACCCTCCAGCCGGCGTCATATGTGGTGGGGCAAAGCCACCCATCCGGGTTTACCGAATGGCGAGCTGTTTTTCAGGCTACAGTTCGTCGACACCAATTACTTCTCATTTTTTAAAATACCGCTGGTGGCGGGCAGGAATTTAACCCGGGTCGATACCAATGGCATCGCGCTGGTCAATGAGACGGCAGCCCGCGATATGGGATTCAAAAACCCGGCCGGCGTCATCGGGCAGCAACCGGAGATCTGGGGCGAACGAAAAACCATCATAGGGGTCGTAAAGGATTACCAATCTCAAAGCCTGAAGGAAGGCATCATCCCTCATATCTTCGAATATGGCCCCGGGAAATTTGAGACGGCCTGTATCCGCGTCGAGCCGGGAAAGACGACAGAGGCGCTTAAACAGATCGGAATAGCCTATAAAATCCTCTTCCCGGACAATGTATTCGAATATGCATTCCTGGGAGACGATGTGAAGAGTTTCTATGCCGATGAGAGCAAGCTGGCAAATTTCCTCTCCCTGTTCACGATCATCGGCCTGCTCACGGGTTGCCTGGGCCTGTACGGGCTTGTATCTTTTATCTGTGTGAGGAAGACCAAGGAGATCGGTGTAAGAAAAGTCCTGGGAGCGGGCATCCCCCAAATCCTTTCACTCTTAAGCGGGGAGTTCCTGGCGCTTGTCGGCGTATCCTTCGTGGTGTCGATGCCGCTGGCCTGGTGGATCATGAAACATTTCCTGGAACAATATTCCAACCGCATCGCGATGCCCTTTTGGATATTCGGACTGAGCGGGGCAGGCGCGGTGGTCCTCACGATGCTCACCATCAGCCTGCAAACGGTAAGAGCGGCACTGGTCAATCCCGCGAAGAGCCTGAGAACGGAATAGAGATTACCGTTACCGGAATACCTCATCGGCAACCCCCTTGTTAACAGAATAAGAAGTATAGCTTATCTCCACCTTTCCTTTTGCGTTGCTGCCGGCGCCCGGAGACGACTTGTGACTTCCATCGTCGTAGTCGAAGGTAAGCCCTTTGGGAAGCTTATAGTCCTTTGTATTAAAAGTAAAGACCACCTTGTCGGGCAAGGCCCAGACACTGTATTTCCCATAGCTCATGGCCACCTCATAGGTTCCGTTCTCGCGCGTCGTAGTCCGCGCCCGCAGGATCAGCAGCCGGGTCTCGTCGATATAGAGCGTGGAGAGGACCAGGTCCGAAGCATCGTCTTTGGGAAGCAGTTTGATCACCCTCACCGCGATACCATCCATCTTTTCACTTCCCGCATCCAGTACTGTGTAAGATCCCTTGAACAGATTGTTAAGACTGATGGTTACGGCTCCCTTTGGTACCAGGGAGATCCCTTTTTCATTGTTGATACGGAGTTTATCCGGCTTTTTAAAATAGACCTTTACCCGGGCTTCCGGTACTTTGAGGAAACTGACATCGGTCTTCATGATCCCTTCGGCAGAATAGTCACTGACCTGGTCGAGACGGGCACGCACCTTAAGCAGGAGCACAGAACCGTCCTGGGCACGGACCATGGGCCACAGACCGGCCAGGCAAAAAACAATCCACAGAAGCCGTATGTAAGATTTCGTGATCAGGAAATGTCTCATGGTAGTTCGCTCATATGATTTACTAAATAGGTACCCACCCCTTATTTGCCCATCCGTGATACCCGGGAATGCCACCAGTCAGCTCAAGATGTCTTTCCGGCGAAACACGGCGATCGCCGTCCCCACGAACAATACAATATAGGCCGCCAGGATAGACAGGCTTCGCAGGATGGCCGGGAGATTTTCTATCGTTCCGGGTATGGCGGAACCTTCCCCATTGGATTTCGAATAGAAAAAACCTTTCCAGGCCAGCATGTGCGAAGTGAACAGCCAGGGCTTTATCGTGTCGTCATATAGCGGGATCTTCATCTCGGAAAGAATCGTCAGCACGATGACGATGCTGATGGTGGAAACGATCGGACCAATGGAATTCTCCGCAAATACCGAAAGCAGGAATGCCAGGGCGGCGACCGTACTAAGCGCAACGGCCGCATATCCAAAAGCCGCAAGATACCTCCACATGACATCGCTTTTTCCGATCTGTTCCATCACTTCGTTGCGCGCGATCAGCATATCGTTCGTTCCAAAGAAAAGCATGCTGAGGAACAAGGCCAGTATAGCCATCCAAACAAGCAGGAGGACCGTGTAAACGACGGAAGCGGCAAATTTCACCAGCATCAGCTGTGTTCTGCTCACGGGCCGCGTGATCAGAAGCCGGAGCGTGCCCATATTGGCCTCTCCCGCTATGCTATCTCCTGCCACCAGCGCTACCAGCAGCGGAACATGGATAAGCAGCGTGTTGAGTATGATAAAAGCTACCAGGTATCCGTTTAAGATCATTCCGTAAGGGATATAAAACGAGTCGGACAGGCTGCTCATCATCAACTGCAGATAAGATTTGCCATCAAACTTCAGGCCCAGTTGGATGATCAGGACCATACCCGCGATGGCTGCAAAACTGATATAAGTCCTGGGGCGCTTGAAAATCTTAAAGAGTTCGATCTGTAAAAGTCTCCACATGCTGGTTGGCTGTTGTGAGTGATAAAAAATAGTCTTCCAGTGAATGCCGCTGCCGGATTCCCATGATCCTGACACCCTGTCGCACCAGGGCAGCCGTAAAATCCGGGATACGGCCCTTATCCATTTTAAAAACCAGCTGCTTCTGTCGCTGCTCCCTGAAAAAAGGCTGCCAGGACGAACGCAGGACCCATTCCATCGTATAGACAGGATCCGCGGTGTCCAATTCCACCAAGGTCTGGGCGGGATCGAACAACTCCTCCACTGAACCTTCCACGATCCTTTTTCCCCGGTCCATGATTAGCATCCTGCCGGCAATCAGCTCCATCTCACTGAGCAGGTGCGAGGAGACCAGGACCGTCTTGCCTTCTTCCCGGCTAAGATGCAGGATCAGGTTCCGCATGTCCGCAATTCCCTGCGGGTCGAGCCCATTGGTCGGCTCGTCTAATACCACGAGCCGGGGATCGTTCACGAGTGCCACTCCAATGCCCAGCCGCTGTTTCATCCCCTGCGAAAAAGTCTTTACCTTGTAATGTGCCCTTTCCGCCAATCCCACCTGCTCCAGTTGTTCCATGAGCCGTTTATGAGAGACAGCCAGTCCGCCCATCCGGGCAAAAAGTGAAAGATTCTCATACGCCGTAAGGTATTTGTACAGATCGGGTCTTTCAATCACGGCGCCCACCTGCCGAAGGATCTCCCTTCGGTGCGTCCGCAGATTCATACCGAATATTTCTATCTCGCCCTCGTCAGGTTTGATAAGGGTCAGCAGCATCCGGATCGTGGTGGATTTGCCTGCCCCGTTCTGCCCGAGAAAGCCATAAATATCCCCCCGGTTGACGGTAAACGAAAGCCCATCGACAGCCCGGATATCCCCGAAATACTTGCTTAACCGTTCGACCTTTATAAGGGGGGGAGGGAGGGAAGGCATAATAAATTGAACTGTTTTGACCGGTGACAAGAATACGTAATTTACGAAGTAAATGCTTAATAATGAATACAAAACAACTGATCAATAGTTGGGCGGAAGCCAAAATATCTCAAAAAAACCGGCTCCCCTATTGCATAAACAGAATGTGTTGCCTATCTTTGGCTTACCATCCTTTGACAATCCTGTACAGTAAGAACGAAAGAGTGTTCTTACAACCAATTCCCCAAAAAACCTCCGAGAATCAGGCATTGTTTTTTCTCTTTTGTTTCCGTCACCGTTTAACACGGATCAAATCTTCTTCCAATAGCTATGCAATCCCGGCCCTCCATGTCTCCTGAAAAACGCATGAATCGTGTGCGTGTACTGTCGTAATCTCGTAAAAAGCCCATTCTCCTTTTGCTTACCGTTTACGCGTGTTTTATAAATTGATAGAAAGTTCCTCCTTCCTCTGAATCGCCCCGATTGATTTGAAATCAATGTGCTTTACCACTTATTGTTTAACGTCTGAAACTTTTTAACATGAAGAGGAATTTACAACACATCGTATTGCTGTCCGCAATGGTCTTATCTGCATCCGGGGTATTTGCAGGCATTGCCGACAACTTCAATTCCCGCAACGGCATCGCCCTTTCCGAAGTCAAAGGCTATCTGCAGGGCAATTGCTGGTTTTTCTCGGATTTTGATGTCAATCGCAACGGATGGTCGCCCAATCTCGAAGGAGACGGCGCGATGGTTTCCGGTTCAGGAGCCAGCGCCACCGAAACGACGGGCATTTATACGCCGCTCCTTGACATCAATGGGCCGGTCAGCATCTCCTTCAAATACAAATTCAACCTGCCCGTGCAGGACAGAAGGTGGATAAAAATATATGCGGCCTATGCCAACGACAAGACCGCCTTTTTATTGGACAGCATAGAGCTGACCGGCTCTACGAACACGACTATCTACACCTATCAAAAATCCCTGACGCCCCAATCCACCGGGCTTTACAAATTATATATCAACTACCAGGGCATCGGCGGCAGCGAGCGGATCGCCATCGACCAGCTCTCGATCAGTGCGCCCACACACTATGCTTCAACCTGCAACACCGCGCCGGTGGCCCTTTCCGACAAGTTCCAGGGCACGGAGCAGTTTACCGCCACCGGAAACGTCCTGGCGAACGACTATGACGCGAACCACGAATTACTGACGGCCTACCTGTTGACGGACTCTCCGGATGGAAATATAAGCCTGAATGCAAACGGGGACTTCGTTTTCGCCCCGATGCCCGGGTTTACCGGCAGCTCCACCCATTTCACCTACAAGGTGTGTGATGACGGATATCCTTCCCTGTGCTCGCTGACAACCACCGCGACGATTAACTTCCCTGTCAAATCTATGCTTTCGGGTCTGAACGCGATGTATGACCATAACGAGGTGGCCATCAACTGGAGCCTCGCCGCAGGCAATCGTTGCGACCGCTTTGAAATCGAGAGAAGCCTGAATGGAGAAAAGTTTGAGAAAGTCGGCGAAGTACGGGCCGGCGGGAGCAGCGCAAGCCGGCAGAATTATCTTTTCACCGATAAGGTAGCCGAAAACAAAGCCAGAAAGAACGACCTGTATTACAGGCTCAGATTGATAGACGCTGCCAGCAAGACTTCTTATTCAAAGGTGATGATCGTTCGCACTTACGGAACCAAAAGCGTGACAGCAGTGAGCGTGACCCCTGATCCCATAATCAACGACATACAGGTGAACGTCCAGCTGAAGGAAAAATCCTTCGTGATGATGAAAGTAACAGATAACAACGGAAGCGAAGTGTTGAAGAAGACGGCTATCGGCAGCCTGGGCGCCAACAACTACAACCTGGAAGGCACGAGCCAATTGCAACCCGGTATGTACCTGCTCGAAGTTATCATTAATAGCAACGAACGACTGACGATGAGACTGGCAAAGAGCTAGACGAGAATTACAGAGACGCTGATGAACATGAATTGAGAAAGACAAACAGACGAAACAGGAGCAACTATAAATAAGGCCAATACTAACTGCTATTAGCCAGGCCAAAATGCAGGAAAGAAAATTAATGGTTTTAAAGAGGTCGTCCAAAAGTAAAGGGGACGACCTCTTTCCGTTTGATACGCTTCATAGCCCCGGAACCGAATGATTAGCCGCTCCCATTAGCGTTACCAAGATACGATTGAAGACTCTGCACATATTCCGAAAAGGCCTCGATCCCGGCGGTAGTGATCCGGCAAATGGTCTGTGGGTAATTGTCCTTGAACTGCTTGGTAACATCGATATAGCCCGCCTCCTTCAGCTTATTGATCTGTACGCTCAGATTGCCGGCGGAGGCATTCGTCTTCTCCCGGATAAAGGTGAATTCAGCCTCCCTGACGCTAATCAGAAGGGAGACGACCGCCAATCGTAACTGAGAATGCAATATAGGGTTGAGGTCTTTAAACATTTTAGCATTGCTGTTTATGACGATCCGGACCGCTTACGACAATCCAACGGATAGTTTCGAGGCTTTTGCGTTGCGGATCCTGAACAAATGGCCCGGTATGATATAGCTGATAAAAATGGCCCCTGCCGCAAACAAAGCCTGGTAATCGAAATCAAACCAGATGGCGATGGATGCCAGGACGAAACTGGCCGATGCTGGCTGCAAATGAGCACCATCCCCACAGTAGAAAGTAACGGCTGTTCTCAAAGACGTTTTGCCGCGTCCTGTCAATCATGCTTTGAATGAGCCGAATACTTTGTTCCGGCGAGAAATCGTCTGAGAAATCGTCTGTTTGGCTATCCATATGCAAAAAATAAATTGTTTTTTATTGGCACTTTGCCAGCATGTCCTCCGTCTGCTGCTGTCCCCATTTCGGATAGAGCGGCTTGGGTTGTGCGACTTTAAAAAGAGCCAGAGACTTTTCGAAGAGAGGCTTTGCCTTGTCTTTTCCACCACCATATTGGGAAGGCGTGTTGAACAGGCTCATCCCCTGCAGGTAGTAGAGACGGGGATTATTGGGATCCGCCTGCATTCCTTTCTTCAGGGCAGCGGACGCTTCCATTCCGTTCGTCTGCCAGCGGCTCTGCGGATCGACCAGCATCTGCTGGGTGGCGGCCATATTTTCAATGGTATAAAGCTCGGAATTTGTTTCCAGCGCTTCCGCCTTTGCAAGCAGCGCCTTTATCTTCTCGGCATTAGCATCCTTGTCCTTTGTTTCGGGGCTCCATCCGATCCATGTCTGGGCGAGGGCGGCATAATAGTAGGGCAACCATTTTGTCTTTTCGGCGTCGCCGATACGCTCGAAGTTGCCGGCAAGGTTCTGCAGGTCCGGGATCGACTTGGACGAGTCCAGCAAGGCGATATTCCTCTGCATGGATTGGGTGTATTTGTCGGATTGGCCCACCGCCTCCAGGGAAACGAAAAAGACCAGTGCCATTAACAACGCTTTCCCCGACTGACCGACAGGAGAAGTCCTGCTTTTCGAATGTTCATGAATGTTCGGTTGCATGAGTTGATTTTTATTGGTTTATTAAAGTAGTATGTATTACAAATTGTTATTGATGGCATCCTGTGACCGGTCGACCCCCCAACTCAAAAAACAGCCGATAAAATAGAACCGGCTGGCCGGAGGAGTAATGGCTTGTTTATACAAACCGCTGTACGAGTAATTATATCCATATACCGCATTATACCCCAGCACATTACTGACACTTGCAAACAGCACTACGAAGGTTCTGGCTTTCGTATTCCCTATGCTGGGAACGTATTCCGCACTGAAATTCAATGTATTATAATCCTTTGTTTTGCCCTGATCACCCAAATAATATTGGTTGTTCCCGTTCAGCATGAAATTGTAGTAGGGCCGGCCCGTCGCGTAACTATAGGTCAGGTTGACCCCCGACTTGATCTTCGTGAAAAATCGCTTCATCACGATGGAAGCCGTATGGGTGGCGGCAAAACTTGGCATCAATTGCTCCGTATAATTGAGATAGTTGCGTTTTGTATCCAGGTAGGAATAACTGATCCAATAATCGAAGTTCCTGATGGTCTTTTTATCCCGCCAGAATAGTTCGGCCCCCCTGGCATAACCGCTTCCGCTGTTGTTATAGGTAGAGTAGAAGTAGTTGATAGGGACCGTCTTGATGAGATCCCCGTACTTTTTATAATAGGCTTCCACCCGGAATATCCTGTCTTTCGACATCTTCTGATAATTGATGATGTAGTGGGTAGCCTTTGTAAAACCCACGTTTGTCGTATAAAAGAGTTGGCTATTCTCGGGCTTTTGATAAAAAATGCCATAAGCCAGCGATACCTGCGCGTCTTTACCCGTCTTATACGCCAGCGATATGCGCGGGGCGAGGTCTGACTTGCTGATCACCGAAGAATACTCATAACGGACACCCAGCTTTGCTGCCAGCTCATTCGTCAGGAAGATATCCGATTCCGCGAATAGTGCGTTGTAATTATCGCGAAATTTGTACAGGGTATCTATATTGTATTCGCTTGTTCTGTACTGCTGCCGGTCGTATGAATACCAGTATTCGGAACCGAACCGGATAGAACTGATCCCGCCCAGCTTCTTGTCGAAAACCGCCTTGATCTGCGAAAGGTCCTGGCGTGAGTTCACTCCGAATTGCTTATAGTTCATCCAGAAAACAGAGTCCGGAAAAGACTTCGGCAGGTTGTTCGCATCCTGTACCTGCTGTCCGGGATTGTCCAGGTTGGTGCTATAGCTGGCGCCCAGATCCATTTTCCAGCCGTTATTAAGGTATTCCCGCCAGCTAAGGTTATTATACCAGTTGTGGTTAGTTAGCGAGAAGGCGTCTTTCATATTGAGGCTGTCCCAATCCTGCCGACGCAAACCCAGGTTATTATACGCGAACGTGGTATAGTACTTGATGATTCCCCCTCCTTTCGTCTTGATCCTGAAATTGGCGTCCGCATTATGATACTGGGGCATATTGAAATAATCGGGGACCTGTTTGACCGCCTTGAAATAGAGCCCGGGGTTGACGTAGTTATAACTGAAACCCCAGGAGGAGTTCTTGTCTTTTGCCAACTGCTGGGTGCCCAGCCCCAGCACGATCGGAGAAATAGAGGCGTCGACCTCGGATTTTTCGGGAAGATCGATGGATTCCAGCAATACGACGGACGACAAAGCCTGTCCGTAAAGGGCTGAATAGCCGCCCGTGCTGAATACCGTTCCCTTGAACAAAAAGGGCGAGAAGCGGCCCCGTTGCGCGATATCCGGTACGCTGGAATAATAGGGATTGTTTACCAGGGTGCCATCGATGTATTGCTTTGCTTCGTACCCGGCCCCTCCCCTTACGAATAGGCCCTCCTGCTCTCCCACCTGCTGGGCGCCCGGCAAAGTCTTAAGAGCCGCCGTAATATCCGCATTGGAACCGGCGGTCGTAGCTATGTCGAGAGAACTCAGCACAGCGCCCCGTTTTGCATCGCCGGCCGTAAAAGAACCCGCATTAATGGTTACGGCCTTCAATTCATTCAATTTCTCTTTGATGACGATATTATCCAGCCGGACCGGGTCGGCGCCAAGATTGATCGTCTGCTCAAAGGAGCTGTACCCTATATTGGTGACAGTAAGCAAAAAAGACCCCTTTTCGGTCGTCTTGAAGAGGAATGCGCCGGTAGAATCGGAGGTGGCCCCGTCATAGGAATCTTTTAGGGCGATACTGGCTCCCGCTACCGGATGTCCCCTTCCATCCCTTATTTTACCGGAAATAAGCGTCTGGGCGGGCAGAAAAGCCGACACAAACAACAGGCAGACCAGCAGGAGAAGGGACAGAGACAGCCTTTTCATTTTTCTCATTCGATTTGAATCAAAAATAAAGTAGTTTATACTATAAACCAAATTATATCCCTTCAAAATCCCCTCTTTCGCCGATTTTTTACCGGTTACCGTCTCACCCTCGCAGCCGTTTTACACAGTAGTGAACTCACCGCCCCGGGTTTACCGGATCGACCCGCATCTTATCAGGAATCGACCCAAGGTCTGCCAGGAATAAAAAAAGCCAGGCTTGGAAAAGCCCGGCGGTTGTTGATCGTACCCTTTAAAACTAAACTCTTATATAGTAATTCTTATATAGTAATTCTATCTGTTTTTAAAAAGAAGCCAGGCCTGGAAAAGCCCGGCTGTTGTTGATCGTACCCTTTAAAACTAAACTCTTGTATAGTACCTAATTCGCTTTGACAAAACTTTGTGTGATGGCCTGACCACCGGTCGCTACGCGCAGCAGGTAGATCCCGATGCGCAATGCTGATATATTCACCGTTTCATGCTGTCCGGAAGTGTTGCCGGACTTTTGCAGGACCAGTCGTCCACCGCTGTTATACACATTGTAAGAAACCGGCCTGTTCTGCCAGCCTTCCGGTAGTAATACGTTCAATTCGCTGACCGCTGGGTTGGGATAGGCGATCGGACCGCTCCCGGAGTTGGCGCCTTTGTATTGAATGACCAGTGTCTGTGAATAGCCCGCCTGCCCGTCGAGACCCACCAGCTTCAGGCGATAATATACCTGGCCGCCGCCACTTCCATTTTCAAGATCACCGATATTATCTGTAAAGACATATTGTCTCCTGGTATCGGTATTGCCATCCGAAAAGACGATGGTTCTGTCATCATATGACTTGCCATCCGTGCTTCTTTCGAGGGTGAAATGACTGAGGTTTTCTTCGTAGCTGGTAGTCCAGTTGAATACCACCTTCTGATCCACTGGCTGCGCAGTAAAAGATATCAGATTCGGCAGGTTGACACCATTCGTTTTGACGGCATCTGAATTCGCGGTAGTCTGAGAAAAACAGGGAGAGCCTCCCAGCAACAGACCCATTAAGATCTTCGAAACGTTATATCGGAAAAGAGAGAATGCCTTGCGGATAGGGTACAACTGTTGCATATATGTTTTTTTGGGACGGAGAATAATTAACAGTGGCACATAGTCATTGGGCTATCGGCATTCTCAGAAGGAATTGGACATACGAATATATTCGAATGAATCAACGGACTGATTCCGGAAAAATTTTGTTGGATGGATCTTGAAGAATGAACGAAAGTCTTTCGTACGGATAACCGGGATTGATTGAAAAGGGTGCGTTTTTCGGGGAACTTGGAGGATTGTCGTGATGACCTGACAAAGATTGAAAGAATTCCCGGATTATGCAAGCCTTTGGATTGATTTCTTGAAAGAATTTGCGCTCCACCGGATGGCATTCATCCTTCGGCAAATACAAGTAGCTGATTACGAACGGGCAAATAACGGATACAAGCTCACTAAAGCAAGAGCCGGTCTCGCTTTAGTGGGCAAAACCGGCTCGCTGAAAATACGGTATCGAAAACTATTCTGTAATACTGCTTAATTCATCCTGTCACTTATATAGTTCACTTATATAGCGATATAGTCGCTTATACAGCTTACTTATACTGGGGGATCAGGCCATTTGCAAGGTCTACCATCTTTTTAATTCCATCCTCGGGCAGGTTGCCTTTTTTAAATTCCGCCAGGATATCCGGGTACTTGTTCTCCATTTCGAGGAGGAAATGCTCCTGAAACTCCCTTACCTTCCGCACAGCGACATTACGCAGCAAACCCTGTGTCCCGAGATAGATGATCGCCACCTGCTTTTCTACGGAGAACGGAGAATATTGTGGCTGCTTTAGGATTTCCACGTTGCGCGCACCCTTGTCGATAACCAGTTTTGTCGCAGCATCAAGATCGCCGCCGAATTTGGAAAAAGCTTCCATTTCCCGGTAGAGGGCCTGGTCCAGTTTGAGGGTACCGGCAACCTTCTTCATGGACTTGATCTGCGCATTACCACCTACGCGGCTAACGGAGATACCTACGTTGATGGCAGGGCGGATACCCGAGTTGAAAAGGTTACCCTCGAGGAATATCTGTCCATCGGTAATGGATATTACATTGGTCGGGATATAGGCTGACACGTCGCCTGCCTGCGTCTCGATGATCGGAAGCGCCGTCAGGGAACCGCCACCCTTAACAAGATGTCTGATCGAATCAGGAAGGTCATTCATATTCTTTGCCACACCGTCATCGCTGATGACCTTTGCGGCACGTTCCAGCAAGCGGCTATGGAGATAGAATACATCACCGGGATAAGCTTCGCGGCCGGGCGGGCGACGCAGCAAAAGCGACACTTCACGGTAGGCGACGGCCTGCTTCGAAAGATCATCATAGATGATCAGGGCAGGACGACCGGTATCCCGGAAGAACTCGCCGATGGCGGCACCTGCGAAAGGAGCATAGAATTGCAATGGCGCAGGATCGGAAGCCGATGCGGCTACGATCACAGTATAATCCAGTGCGCCATTCTCCGCCAGGGTTTGCATCACACCGGCGACGGTGGAAGCCTTCTGCCCGATGGCCACATAAATACAATAAACAGGCTTGCCTGCCTTGAAAAACTCTTTCTGGTTGATGATCGTATCGATCGCGATGGCCGTTTTGCCCGTCTGGCGGTCGCCGATGATCAGCTCACGTTGCCCGCGACCGATCGGAATCATGGCATCGATGGCTTTGATACCCGTTTGGAGGGGTTCCTTGACAGGCTCCCTGAAAATGACACCCGGGGCCTTGCGTTCCAGGGGCATTTCATATCTCTCGCCGGTGATCGGTCCCTTTCCGTCGATCGGCTCTCCGAGCGTATTGACTACACGTCCCAGCAGTCCGTCTCCCGCATTGATCGACGCGATTTTGCCGGTGCGACGAACTTTTGCTCCTTCCTTAATATTTCCGCTTTCTCCCATCAATACCACACCCACATTGTCCTCTTCCAGGTTGAGGGCGATGGCCTTGACGCCATTTTCAAATTCTACCAGCTCACCGCTGCTCACGCCGCTCAGACCATACACACGGGCGATCCCGTCACCCACTTGCAGCACGGTGCCCACTTCTTCGAGCTCAGCGGAAACATCGAAGTTGCTCAGCTGCTGGCGCAATATCGCTGAAATTTCATCCGGTTTGATCTCTGCCATAATTGTATTCGGTTTGAAGTTTGTTAGTTAGTCGTCCTATCTTATCTTATAGATAAAGTCGTTATTCTCGAACTGTTTTTTAATATTATTAAGCTCATAGGCTACGCTGCCATCGACCAACTGATCGCCCAACTCCAGGACAAAACCACCGATCAAGGCCTCATCTACTACCGTCTGCAGCTCTATTTTCTGGATATGCTGCGCGTCTCTCACCTTTTCCAGGATCGACTGTTTCAACTCTTCGCTGACAGGCACCGCGGTAGTGAGCTTCGCCGTATGGATACCCTGATGTTCCTTGTATTGGTCGATAAAGGCCGTGACGATCTCGGGCAGATAGGATTCGCGCCCTTTTCGCAATAATAATTTATTGAAGGTAGCCGTGATGACGGATATTTTACCGGCACCGATGGCATCCAGTATCTTATCCTTTTTATCGGCCCTGACGACGGGACTCTTCAAAAGGACCACCAGTTCCCGGCTGCCTTTGAAAGCGGCCTGGAGAAAAAGCATGTCGTTATAAACGGCATCCAGCTGACCCTTCTCTATTGCCAGGTCTAGTATCGATTTGGCATATCTTGCTGCTAAACGGGGATTGGGCAACGCCATAAGTTAGTTCAGTTTCACTTCGTTGGATAATTGGCGGATATAATTCTCCTGGTCGGCCTTGTTGGACAGCTCGCGGCGGAGGATCTTTTCCGACACTTCGACAACAAGACTCCCTATCTGGTTCTTCACATCGGTAATAGCCGCCATTTTCTGCGTTTCGATGGCCGCCCGCGCATCGGTAATGATCTTACCGGCTTCCACTTTCGCCTGCTCCTTTGCTTCATTGATGATCTTATCCTTCGTATCACGGGCTTCCTTCAGCAACTGGGCGCGTTCCTCGCGGGCTTTAGCCAGGAGGGCTTCATTCTCGTTCTTCAACTGGGCCATTTCCGCCTTCACCCTTTCGGCGGTTGCCAGGGAGTCGGAGATGCTTTTTTCCCGTTCGTTCAGGGATTTGAGAATGGGCTTCCAGGCTGTCTTTTTCAGAATAACGAACAGGATCAGGAAAGCCAGGAGATTCCAAAGAAATAGACCCAGGTCTGGTGTTAATAAATCCATTTGTAATAGTTCTATTTGCATAAAAATTTTATCCGATCGGTTGGCCTTCGGCCTGCTCGCCAAAGGCGAAAAATACTGCACCCTCGGCCCTGTGCGTCGGATGCAGTACGATTTTTACGTGCGTGCGTTCCTGCTACTTCTAGTGGAACACGGCAAGAAGACCCGCTACGGCAGCCAGAAGGGCAACCCCTTCAACCAGCGCCGCGGCCAGGATCATGTTAGCACGAATGTCGTTCGAAGCTTCCGGCTGGCGGGCAATCGCTTCAACAGCACCTTTACCGATCTGACCGATACCGATACCGGCACCGATTGCGGCAAGACCTGCACCAATTGCACCGTATCCGGGCTGAGCTATGTCCAACAAAGTTGTCATCAACATCATGATACTTGGTTTTATAATTAAAAAAAAGGATTATAGTACGACTGCGTCATCGTGGCCTTCTCCGTGAGCGTGATCATCGTGGCCTCCTTCGAAAGCCTGACCGATGAATACGGCTGTAAGGTTGGCAAAAATGAACGCTTGTATGAATGCTACTAATATTTCGATCAGATAGATAAAAATCGCCAAAATCACAAAAAAAGGCGAAGTACCCCATCCCAGCGCCGTGTTCATGGCGCCAAAGATGAAGATCAAAATGATAAAACTCAAAATGATGATGTGGCCGGAGATCATGTTTGCAAAAAGACGGATAATGAGGGCAAAAGGCTTGGTAAAGATGCCCATGATTTCCACCGGTATCATGATCGGTTTGACGCCGAGGGGAACGGGGGGATTGGCGATATGACCCCAATAGTGCTTGTTCGTGCTGAAAAGGATCACAATAAAGGATAGGATCCCCAATACGGCGGTAAAAGCGATATTGCCTGTGACGTTGGCTGTCCCCGGGATCAGGCCTATCAGGTTGTTGATCAGGATAAAAAAGAAGATGGTCAGCAGGAAAGGCATGTACTTGAGATAGCGACTGCCAAGGTTAGACTTACCAACCTCATCCCGTACAAAGGTGATGACAGGCTCCAGGGCATTCTGAAACCCGGTAGGAGCCGAGATAACACCCTGCCCTTTAGCATATTTTTTAGCAACGCTGCTCATGATCAGGATGAGCAGCAGAACGGAAACCAATACCTGTACCGCGTTACGGCCCAGGGACAGATCGTATACCCGGATCCCGGCATCCGGGGCTCCGGTCTCGTTTACGGCATAAATCTTCCCCGCCCTGTATAATTTGGCATCCAGCTTATTCTCTTCGATATAGGAGTCTTCCAGCAAGCGATAGCCGTCGTAGGGAGCCTCTCCATGCTCAAAACGGGACGACATAAAAACCGACCAACCTTTCGCAGAAGAGTAGAGGATCACGGGTAAAGGGAGAGTGACCGGTTTCTTATTGACGGTGAAAAAGTGAAATTCGTGACCATCCCCCACGTGCTCCAGGATGATCTTCGAAGGATTTAATTTAGGGACCTCGTTTTTAGGGGCCTCCTTCCCCTCCGTCTCCGCGCCCGCGGGAGTTGAATCCTGCGCACGGGAAATATTAGAAAAAAACATGCAACTCAGGCTGAAAGCCGCCACCAATAAAGATTTCAAGCGTCTGGATACCATATCTTCCCTAAAATTTGGCGCAAAGATACGGGGGTGGTGGCAAAATATGAAATCAACTTCTTTCTAAATATTAAAAAACGAAAGCAACCGACTCCGACGCCTCAGGGTTGGAACAGGAACAAAACGCGCCTCCGCATAGACGGCAAATCCGGTTTTGACCGCCGTTTGACCAGAAAAATAGAGAGATACCCCTAAAAAAACAGCGAGATTCCCTCAAAAAAACAGACTAGAGACCCAACTCGATCGTTTAATAATGGGGTATCTGAATAGTGTGTCAACTCTAAAACAATCACCAATATCAAAATCAAACTATGAAAATCAACAAATCATTGGTTAGGGCAGGTATCGCAGCCGTTCTTTCAGTAGCGGTCATCGTCACGGCCTGCTCGAAGAGCAGTAGCAGCAACCCGGGGTCTTCCTCCGGCGCCAGTTCCGGCGATGCGGCCTCCCTGTCCGCCTCGGCCGAGACGGCTGACAATGCCTATAACGACGCATTTAACGTGGTCATGCAGACCGGGACCAGCAGTACCAACGGAGGAGTAAGCGTGGAATCCACAAAAGGGAATACCTCCGCGTATGGGACAGGCTCAAGCACGCTGAGCAGTTGCGCCACGGTTACGGTGTCCCCCGAAGACGCCATCACCTTTCCCAAGACCATCACGGTCGATTTCGGAAGCGGTTGTACAAGTCTTCTCGGCTATACCCGGAAAGGCAGTATCACCTACACTTTGAGTGGACCCATCTTTTCTCCCGGGACGACCATTTCGGCGACCTTTAACAATTATTCGGTGAATGGCTACCAGCTCGGCGGGACCTATGCGATTACCAATAACTCGACGGAAGCCGGTCTCAACTTTACCACCGTCGTAACCGGCGGCAACGTCATCTTCCCCGATTCGACCTCCAGCACATATACCTACTCGGGCACCAAGACAGTCGTACAGACAGCGGGAATCGGAACGCTTACCCTGGCGGATGATTCTTATAACGTTTTCGGCAAACACACCTACTCTTCCTCCGTATCCGGCAAGAGCCTGGTTGACAGCATCGACGTCAACAATCCTTTAGTCGTGGGTGCATCGTGCACACATATCACAAAAGGTATCATCGACTTCGTATATACCCAGGGCAGTTCCTCCCTGACCGGTACCTTTGATTATGGCACGGGAGCCTGCGATGCGGACGCTACGGTCACGATCGGCGCCTTCACAAAAGCAGTGGTGCTGCCCTGGTAGGACCTGTGTCTCCGCTTAACCCCGTATGAGTGTCAATAAAATCATTGTCTTTTTTAGCAAAAGAGGTCGTCCCAAGAGTAAACGGGATGACCTCTTTTCAATTAAAAAATCTTGCAGACCTATTGCGGGTCGGAACCCGAATCCGGATCCGGATGGGTCAGAGGTATGGAAAAATAAAACGTCGACCCCTTCCCCTCTTCGCTTTTCGCCCAGGTCCGCCCCTTATGTGATTCGATGATCTGCCTGGACAGAAACAAGCCCAGCCCCAGCCCCTCGAGGCTTTTCGTCTTTTCCGCCCTGAAAAAACGGTTGAATATATAAGGCAGCTCCTTCGCCGGGATTCCTTTGCCATAATCCCTGACCGAAAAGACGGCCGAATTCTCTTCCACCTTTATTTCTACTTCTATGTGAGTGTTCCCGTCGGAATATTTAACCGCATTGGTGAGGTAATTGGTAACTACCTGTGTCAACTTATCCCTGTCTGCGAAGATCGTGACGGGATCCCGGATCGTTTTGGCGATATCGAAGTTGGGATGGACCAGCCGGATCGAATGGATCGCTTCGTCGATCATCTCCTCAAAATCAAAAACGGTTCCCTCCGGATCGAAATTCCCTGAAATAAGCTTGGTCGATTTGTACAATTCATTGATCAGCTTCTTCAAACGGTGTGCATTGGTCTTGCTCCGCTCGATAAAACTCCCGAATTCTTCAAACTCATTATCCCTATGCAATTCGTCCATTAATTCGATGTTAAGGATGATATTGGTCAACGGATTTCTCAATTCATGCGCTACGAAGTTTAAAATATCCTCTCTTTGTTTTTCGAAATGTTTCTGCGCAGTGACATCGTGGAAGATCAGCAGCACATTATTTTGCTCTCCTTGTTCGTCCAATTTGCTGCAACTGATATCGAATACCCTTTTCTCCGAATTACCGCTTTCGAAGTCCAATTGCAGTTTTGAAATATTCAGGTTGGATTGTATAGTTCCGATAATGACATTATACAGCTCGGAATTGATATCGAACGACCGTATGAATTCCCGGAAGTCGATCTTTGAAACCTGCTGATCGGAAAAATTAAAGATCTGTGTAAAAGACCGGTTGGCTTTTAATATTCTCAGCTCCTGATCCAGGACGATGACCGCGTCCTCGATTGATCCCAATATGTTCTCATTGAAGTTATTCAGCCGGACAATGGAGTCCTCCGATTCTTTTTGGGTGTGTATGTTCTGGATGATTTTCAGGATGCATTTTCGATGCTGCCCATTGGTAATCAGGATGGATTCCCCCGATACCCAGGTCAGGGTCCTGTTTTTGTTGACAAGGTAATTGTTGTCAAACGACTGACCTTCGTCCAGAACCGTTTTTAATTCCCTTGAGGGCCGGTCTTTTTTCTGATCGGCCTCCGTAAACAGGATAGAAAAATTTTGCCCGACAACGTCCTCCGGTTCATAACCGAACGATAGTAAAAAGGCCCTGTTTGTCTCCAAAATAATGCCTTGAGGATCGATCAACAGCACCGAATTGGATTTTGGATTCTCGAACAAAGCCTGATAATAGTCAAAAGAAGAAAACAACCTTGCAGAATCGGCAGCCATATCGAACAGGAATTATACTGCGAATGTAAGCAAAAGGCCTCATTCAACCGGGGACGTATGGTCCCGGAAATCTGCAGTCAGGAAATCGTGGAGCCGGCAGTCACTTGTTTACTGAACTGCAATTCATGCAGTTTGGCATAAAAGCCTCCCCTCCTCAACAAATCCTCGTGCGTTCCAATCTCTTTGATCTCCCCCTTGTCCATTACGATGATCTGATCGGCCTTCCGGATAGTGGACAGACGGTGGGCGATGACGATCGAACTCCTCCCGGCAATCAATTTTTCGATGGCTTCCTGGATGAGCAACTCAGATTCTGTATCGACGGACGAAGTAGCCTCGTCGAGGATCAGGATAGAGGGGTCGTAGAGCAGCGCACGGATAAACGACAAGAGCTGTCTTTGACCCAAAGAGAGGGAGCCCCCTCTTTCCATCACATTATAATCGTATCCTCCGGGCAGCCGCATGATAAAGTCATGCACGCCGATCAGCCTGGCGGCTTCCATGATCTTCTCCCGGGGAATCGACTCGTTACGCAGGGTGATATTGTCGGATACCGAGCCGGAAAACAGGAAGACGTCCTGCAGGACGACGCCGATATTTTTGCGCAACGCGTCCAGCGTATAATCTCCTATCTTCACGTCATCGATCCGGATCTCTCCCTGCCGGATGTCGTAGAGACGGTTCATCAGGCTGATGATGGAAGTCTTCCCGCTGCCGGTATGTCCCACGATGGCAACAGTCTCGCCGGGTTGCACGGTAAAAGAAATATTCTTCAGCACGTTCCGGTCTTCTGCATAGGCGAAGAACACCTTCCTGAATTCGATCTTTCCCCTCACTTTTCCGGGGGCATAGGTTCCCTCCGTCTTTATAAAATCATCGTTATCCAGGATACGGAAGACCCTTTCGCTGGCCACCATGCCCATCTGCAGCACATTGAATTTATCGGCAATCACGCGCAGGGGCCGGAAAAGCAGGTTCAGCAGTAAAAAGAAGCCGATGATCTTGCCCGTCAGATCCTTCGCCTGTTCGCCGGGCAACTGCAGGACCTCCCGGGCGCCCCACCACACCAGCAACCCGGTAGACACGGCCAGGATGATCTCCACTAACGGGAAGAATATCGAATAAGCGAAGATGGCGTTGATATTTGCATTGCGGTGTTCTTTATTGATGTGATCGAATTTGGCAGCTTCCCTTTTCTCCGCGGCGAATGCCTGTACGATCTGCATGCCGGTGATATGTTCCTGGACAAAAGCGTTCAGCGCGGAAACGGCATTACGGACGCGGATAAAAGATTTATTAACGCTCTCTTTAAACAGCCAGGTGGCCAGGATCAGGAATGGAAAGGGTGCCAGGCAGATCAGCGTCAGCCTCCAGTCTATCCAGAACATGCCGGCAAGGACCGAAACGATCGACAACAGATCGGCGACGATAGGGATCAGACCGTCCGAGAAGATATCGTTGATCGCCTCGATATCATTGATCGTCCGCGTCGTCAGGGTACCGATCGGCGTCTTGTCGTATTGGGAGAGGTTGAGCCCCAGGATCTTTTTATATACGGCCACGCGCAGATCCTTGACCACCGTCTGCCCCAGCCAGGCGGTAATAAACGAGAAGTAAAACCTGGAGACCGTTTCCAATAGCAGCAACCCGATTTGCAACACCGTGATCCAGATCAACAACTGTTCGATCCGGTCCTTTAGCGAATCCTCCGCGGCAGCTCCGTCCTTGATATACCTGTTAACCGTTAACTCTATGAGGATCGGACGCAAAGGCGCGAGGATCGCGAGTACGATGGCCAATATCACAGAAAGATATAACCGTCTCTTGTAGGGAGAAGCATAGTGGAAAACCCTTCTCAGCAACCTAAAATCAAAAATCCTCTTCGCTCTTACCTGTTCAGACATACCCGTATCCTTTTATCCGATAGTTTTGTTTATTTACCCATCTCCATGGCTTTTTACACCGGGCCTTTACTCATCCCCCATGGCTTTCCGGTATGCCTTGATGAAGATGGCGCCGAGGTTCTTGTAAGGCGGGATATAATCATCGAATCTCTCTTTGGCCACGGGATCGCCCTGGAATTTTTCACCCAGTTCCCTCCATATGGAGAGCCAGTCTATGTCTTTTCCCGACAGTAGCACATTATCGATCGCCTGCAGGATGGGCTCATTGACCGTCTTGGTCCCCACCTGTTTGGATGAGATGATATGGGCCTCCTCGTTAATACGCAGGACCTCGCTCAGGTTATTATATCCTCCGCACGAACCCAAAACGACGATGCGGGCGGTAGGGGGCATTTGCTTGATCGTATATCTCACATGATAACTGTGCCCCCGGTGAATGACGATCGTCGGTCTCAGATGATGATCATACAGATAATCCCCCAGATCGGTCTGGGCTTTGGCATCCGGATCGTCCTCCCCGAAAAGGGGTTTGTTGGCGAAGATCAGGACCGGCTTACCCCGTGTCGAACTGATCGTCACCCACTGCGGATTCTCCAGAATCTTCCATCCGGGCTTGCCCCGGAACAGGGCCATATAGTCGTTGAAAGAATTTTGCCCGTCTTTATCCTGATCCCCATAAAAGAAGACCTGCTCGATGACCCGTCCGCTGTCATCTGCCAAAGACGAGTAGTCCACCGTATAAATAGGAGGAATGCCCAGCCTGGCCGAAAGATCTATTTTTTTGGTCGAATCCGCCGATTCGAACAAGGTTTGCAGCAGATCGTATATGATCGTCCCTTTTTTATCACCGGCAGCCACGTTTTTGTCATAGTTCCATCGTACCTCCTTCAGTACAAACCTCGCCAGGTTGGGGTTCTTCTCGAAAATGCTGCTATAGGAATCGGCCACATCCACGGCCTCTTCCTCGTTGGCCCTCTCCAGGTGAATGATAAAGGACTTCATAATGGTGGCCGCATTCTGCTTGTCCATCGTGCCGAGGAAATGATCCAGCTTATTGTAGGCCGCGGCCATCTTTATGAATTTCCTGAAATAGTCGCCATGAACGTGCATGATCAGGCTATCGCCATAAGGCTCCTTCATCCGCTCGAAGATCCGGTCATATACTCCGAGATAGCTGGACGTGTAGATCTCGTCTTCGCTCAGCACGATCAGGTAGTATAATTCCTCCGCAGTCAGAGAGTCGAGGATCTTAAACCGGATTGCGGGATTGTCGACAGTATGAAGGGCATTGATCTCGCGCACGAAGATCTCCTTGCCCTTTTTGCTAAGCCACCCTGTCAAGGCATTCATTTCCAAGGCAGTATCCCTGAAAGGCGGGAGGATCCTGGCCGCATAATCCAGCCGGGTTTTAACAAGCAGGCGATAATAGTTCAGATCGTCGTCCTTTACCTTATCGATCTCTTCGATGGTGATCTTCCCTTTTATAAGATTGTCCAGGAAAGGGAAGTAAAGTCTGCCGCTCTTGCTGGCCGCCATTCTGGCCACCACCCGCACCAGGGTATCCTTGCTATTGCGTATCCGGTTGCCGAGTGTATTGTCGGCCTGGGCAAAATCATATAACTGGCTGATATTATGGTGGCCGGCCACGACGATCAGGCTGTCGGCAAGCGGCAGGTTCGGATTATTCCGCAGGACATCCAGGATCTTCGCGGGATACAGACCGCAGTACTTGACCTTCAGCAGATCCCGTGAGGGCCGGACCCCGCTATTTTCGACTGGCAGCAGGAAGCATTCGACCAGGATGGCCCCCGTTCCATAATTGGATGCCGCGATGACCGGCTCGATGCTTTCACCTCTTTTGTCCCTCCCCATGGCCTCCCCGAAGGCGTCCACCAGCGCCGGAGCATTGGTAGCCGGGAAGTCCCTGTTTCCCAGGTTGGTGCGATAACCTCGCAGCATCGTTTCCAATGCCCGGAGGTATTTCTTCTTGCCGTTCGTATTCAGCGTGGAATCGAATTCGATATTTTCCTGCATCTCGTCTACCCGGCGGATCAACGCGTCTGTTAGCTGCAGGTTCACATTTTCATCCTTGTTCAGGCTGACCATGCTGTCGTTCTTTGGATGATCACGCCCACCCATCAGCAGGATATTCCTTTGCTCCCTGTCGACATTGTCATGCCAGAGCATGCGGTCCTGGGCCACTTTATAAGGATAGTAGCTGGCCTGGGCAATCCCAAAAAATGGAGATAGGGCCGGAAAAAGAATCAAAAAAACACGTATGACTGACTTCATATATTCTCTTTAGTCACGGGATCACGTTGTAAAGTTACATATAAAAGAACAGGCGGTAAACGACAAAGAGCGCCCGAACTCGGGAATTTATCCGAAATTGTACTATTATTTCTATATTAAAAAATTGTGAACTCCCCCCTTAAAACCCCCTCCGACGCTTTATTTCGAGTAGGTTTGCGTAAATTTTTTGTTAAATGGAACCAAAAGGCAAGAAGATATTGATTGCTGATGATGAGCCGGACATATTGGAGATCATTCAATACAATCTTACCCGGGAAGGTTACGAAGTAGCCACTGCCAAGGATGGAGATGAGGCACTTGGAAAGGCCAAGCTCGTGCGTCCCGACCTCATCATACTGGACATCATGATGCCCCGAAAAAACGGCGTGGAAGTCTGCGAAATATTGAGATCCCAACCCGCCTATAAGGATACCCTTATCATTTTTCTGACAGCCCTGAGCGACGAAGGGAACCATGTCAAGGGGCTGGAGATGGGGGCGGACGATTATGTCACCAAACCGATCAGCCCCAAAGTGCTGTTAAGCCGGGTCAGCGCTCTCTTCCGGAGAACCAACAACAAGGAACCGGAAGATAAAGTACTGAAAATCGAGAACCTCAGCATCGATCCTTCAAAATTTGAAGTTATGGTTGACGGCAAGGATGTGACGCTGGCCAAAAAAGAATTCGAATTACTCTATTTGCTTGCCTCCCGTCCGGGAAGGGTCTTCCTCCGTAACGAGATCCTGAACCAGGTATGGGGTAATGAGGTCATCGTGGGCGACCGGACCATCGACGTCCATATCCGCAAAATCCGGCAGAAACTGGGATTGGATTGTATCACCACGGTAAAAGGAGTAGGATATAAATTCAATTTGTAACTCCTGTAACTTTATACGCTCATAGCTTCTACCCCGCATGGCTTCTACAAAGAATCTTTCTCCCAAACAGCTCTCTGCCTTCACGGCAGTTTTGCTGGCCATGCCCATTTCCCTGGGGATTTTCTGGTTGACAGGCAGCCTCCCGATCGGAGCAGGTTCCCTTATCATTATCTTTTCGGGCAGCTATGGCCTCATCCTCTTCACCCTGGAAAAATTCATCTACCGTAAGATCAAATTGATTTACAAGCTTATACACCAGACAAAGGCTACCAAAAAAGAAGAGGTCTATTTCAAATACATCCTGCCCCAGAAAAGTATCGACGAAGTCCGGGAAGACGTCGAAAGATGGGGAGAGAAGCGAAATGAAGAAATAGAGCTGTTGAAAAAGAATGAAGCCTACCGGAAGGAATTTCTGCAAAATCTCGCCCATGAATTCAAGACGCCCATTTTCGCCATCCAGGGCTACGTGGATACCTTGCTGAACGGCGCCATGGAAGACGTCGGCATCCGGAAGAAGTTTCTTGAAAATGCAGGGAAAAATGTGGACCGTCTCGTCAACCTGATGAATGACCTCGACGAAATCTCAAAGCTCGAGCGGGGCGAGCAGCTCCTATACAAACAGAATTTCATCATCCAGGACCTGGTCCGGGAAATATTCGAATCCCTTTCGATCAAGATCCACAACAAAGGAATCCGGGCCTCCATCAAAAAAGGCTGCGAATCGCCCATCGCGGTCTTTGCCGACAAAGAGAAGATTCGCATGGTCCTGATCAATCTCGTAGAAAACGCCACAAAATACGGAAAAGCCGGGGGCATCATTATCGCCAGCATTTACCGGATCGATGAAGGAAACGTACTCGTCGAGATCAGCGACGATGGTATTGGCATCGAAGAAGAGCATCTCCTCCGGATATTCGAACGCTTTTACCGGACGGACGCAGCCCGCAGCAGGGACAAAGGAGGCACCGGGCTTGGGCTCGCCATCTGCAAACACATCATCGAGGCACACGGCCAATCCGTCCACGTACGCAGCACGCCCGATGTCGGCACTACGATCGGATTCACCCTGGAATCCCGCCGGGACTAGATCGACCTCTTTATCCGGCCCCCTCTCCCATTCTGCAACAGGCAACTTTTCGGGAACCCATCTGTTAACTGTCCGGATTTGTTCGGATTTCGGTAATTTTGCCGATCCGGTCTATAGGACCTGGAATGCCGGAAAAAACGGTGAAGGAGGTCTTAATATTATAAATATATACAAAGTGTCAACTACCGCCACCACAGAAATATTCGATTATCAGAAATGGAATGCCCAGTTACCTGCGTTGAGCAAGGAGTATCAGTCCAACAGCCCTTATCCTCATATCGTCCTGGAGAACTTTCTGAACCCTGCCGTCCTGGATGCCTGTATCCGGGAATTCAACCAGTTAAACGCTACCGACGGCTGGATCAATTATAGACATTATAACGAAGACAAACGCGGACTGAATAAACTGGATCTGCTGCCGGAAGCCATCAAAGAGACTATCAACGAGTTGAACTCACCTGAATTCCTGCAATGGCTCAGTACGATTACAGGCATCCCTAACCTGTTAAAGGATGACGGCCTGGAAGGCGGCGGCATTCACCAATCCACCCGGGGCGGCTATTTGAATATTCATGCAGATTTTACAGCTCATCCTCATGAACGGAACTGGCAGCGGAGGGTGAATGTCCTGGTCTATCTGAACCCCGAATGGAAAGAGGAATGGGGAGGCAAACTGGAACTTTGGGATCGGAAAATGAAAGCCTGCGAAGCCTCGGTATTACCCGTCTACAACCGTTGCGTAATCTTTAGTACGGATGCCGACTCCTTTCATGGTCATCCCCTGCCGATGACCTGCCCCGAAGGCACTTTCAGAAGGTCTATCGCCCTTTATTATTATACGGTGGAAGATAATCCCTTGCGCAAGGCCACCTATTATCAGGCCCGGCCCGGAGACGGCAACAACAAATTGCTGGTGAAACTGGATAACAAGATGGTATCCCTGTATACAAGTATCAAACGAAAACTGGGCATCAACGACAAGGTCGTTAGCAATATCCTCCGGTTTTTCTCGGGGGGGAAGAAGCGTTAGTCTCTGGCCCCGGTCTCTGGTCAGCGCTAAAACGGTGAGTGGTCACTACTGACTACTCACTACCACGTCCCTC
This sequence comes from Puia sp., assembly GCA_031292515.1. Lineage (GTDB taxonomy): Bacteria > Bacteroidota > Bacteroidia > Chitinophagales > Chitinophagaceae > Puia. The sequence continues at coordinate 121,920 of JARLGZ010000279.1, forward strand.
TTCAGAAATACAAACCCGTTTTTGCGGTACAACTCCCTAAGCCCTGGATTCCGGGCCAGGTATTTGTCCACGCGGTCTACTTTACTTACAAAATACACAGGCTTGTCGATGGGCCCCTGCAATAACCATTCTTCATTATAAGAATTCAGGTTGGCGGGTCGCTCTTTCATCGTGTAAAAAAGATCTCCATAACTGCGATAACCCAGCGTATGTACATAGCAATCCTCACCCTGCCGCTGAATAAAGAAATCGATGGCGGCGCCCTGGGAATATCGCTCTACTTTGGGTACGATTACCGCGGAAGCCAAAAAGATCACCAGCGCCGTCCCCGTAAAAAAGGTCCAGGCCGCCTTATTGAATTCCTGCCTGCGTAACCATCGGATACCTGTTATGATGGTCAGGACAAGCAGGAGTCCCACACCGCCTTCCCACCCGGACCAATGCACTTCCGCCTGCATATTCCCGCGCGCAAAAGTATCGTCTACATAAGGTGCCAGTCTTTTGACATTTAAGCCGATAAAAGCCACTCCGAGCAGCAGCACAGAGATCAGACCACCCAATATTGCCAGGACGATGCCGACATATTTCCGGTAGACCATCTCTTTTCGCTCCCATTTGTACAGGGAATAAGCTGCCAGAAAGGTCAGGGGAAACCATGCCATAGATGAATAATGAATGATCCTCGACTGAACAATCGTGAACAGGATGGTCACCACCCAAAAAAGGATCAGCATCCATCTCTTAAAATCGGCATCGTAGCGGTTGTCCGAACGCGTTTTAAAGAAAGAAGGGATAGCCAGCACCGAAGCGGGGAAACAGCCTATCAGCAAGACCACATAATGATAACCCCAGAATCCTTTTTGATCCGCATCATGCGTCGTAAAAAGACGCCATTGGTATTTCAGGAACTCGTTGATAAACCAGGGCCCTCGCGTGACCGTCTCATAACCATACCAGGTCGAGGTCACCAAAAAAGCCACCACCAGGAATATCGCGGCATGTCCCCAGCCGAAATAAAAACGGAACCGGTTCATGATCCAGTATACACCGAGCGATAGTAAGAAAACCATGAGGGATACCTGACCCTTGGTCAGGACGGCGAGGCCCATGAAAACTCCGGACCAGAGTACATATACGATGGGCTTGCTATCCAGCCCCTGCTTGTCATAATTATTACGCTTCCAGTGATAGAGGATGAAATAATAAAGGGATAAAAAAGTAAAGAGATTAAACCAGGGATCGATGATGCCCGATTTGAAGTACATATTTGGGAAAAGCGAGCCTCCATAGGCGAGTGCCCACAGCACTCCGAATTTCGTGTCATAGATCCTGCGGCCGACGCTGAAGACAACAAGGAGAGTAACGATCCCGCAGATGGCATTGGGAAACCGGGCCGCAAATTCGTTCACCCCGAAGACCTTCATCGCGGCGCCCTGCATCCAGAAAAACATCGGAGGCTTCTCCCAAAATGGTTTGAAATCCACGTATACCCGCGTATAGTCATGCAATTTGATCATCTCCCGGGAACACTCGGCAAAATTGATCTCATCCCAATCGAAGAGATGCACTCGTCCAAGAAAGGGGATAAAAAGAGCCGCCGCCGCCAGGGCGGTCAGAATCAGGTAAGTGGTTTTGTTCAAACGCATGGTCTGAGATCGATTATTTTGAGAAAGTTTTTGTCTATTCTGCCTTCGGCCGCCGGGGAATATAGCGTTTGTTCTTCATCAACCCCCATTTGCAAAGCCGGTGAACCACCGAAACTTGCAGGACGCCCAGACCATACACCACGCTACGGCGAAAATTGATGCTGGAAGCCTCCTCAAAATACTTGGTAGGACAGGTGATCTCGGCGATCTCGTAACCCAGGTAAATGATCTGCGAAAGCATCTGGTTGTCAAATACAAAATCTTCCGAATTGGCCTCGTAATCGATCCGCTCGAGCACCTCACGGGAGAAAGCCCTGTAGCCGGTATGATATTCCGCCAGCTTTTGCCGCAACAGTACATTCTCGATAAAAGTGAGCAGCCGGTTGGATACATATTTATATAAGGGCATTCCGCCATGCAGGGCCCCTTTGCCAAGGGTCCGGGAGCCCAACACCACCTGGTAGACATTATTCGCGATCAGGTAGGCCATGGAAGGTATCAGCTTAGGCGTATATTGATAATCGGGGTGCAGCATGATCACAATATCGCCGCCCAGTTCCAGCGCCTTATTATAGCAGCTTTTCTGGTTTCCACCATATCCCCGGTTGACATCGTGTTTTATTATATGATTGATTCCCAGCTCCTTGGCTACCTGAACCGTCCTGTCACTGCTATTATCATCCACCAGCACGACTTCGTCCACGATATCGAACGGAATCTCCGCATAGGTCTTCCTGAGGGTAAGGGCAGCATTATAGGCCGGTAACACGATTACCAGTTTCTTATTTCCAATCATAGCTGCAAAGGTAATCAGTTTAGCAGCATCAACTTATCCTTACCAGACTCATTTTTCGGACCCTCTCACTTCTTCGAAGGCTGTGAACCCAGATGACGGGTCATCATCTGTTTGAAAGGCAGGAGATCGGGTAATGGCTGGTGTTCGATCTTGGCCTGTTCGTCCCATTTCCGCATTTTTATGATAAGGTCGAAAAGCGGGTATTGCTCAAAAGCGGCGGCCTCTTCCCCGATCATCGGCCCCCCCTGGTATTCCAGTGTCTTTTTGCTGGCTTCGGATAATTGTGCGTAGTAGGCAGGGTCCTTAAAAGTCAGGTATCGCTTTGCTTCCACATGCGACTCAACCAGGCGAACGACCCGTTTGGAGAATCCTCTCCTGGATAGGAACTCCGCACCTATCTGCTCGTGGTCGACGATACCAAAACCATCCATTTCACCTGCTTCCCCGGCCGACACGCAGATATGCCCGATATCATGCAGGAAAGCAGCCAGGATCACGTCTTCCGGGTATCCTTCCTGCTCGGCAAGCTGTGCGGACTGGATCATATGTTCGAGCTGGGAGATCTTCTCTCCCGCATATTCACGGTCACCGTGCTGTTCATAGAGGTCAAAAATTTCGGAAGTGATGGCTGCGGCCTGGTCGATAGTCATGAGGGTCATTTTATTTGCGATTTGTCATTGAACTCGTTTTTCAGCGCTTTTGTTTTAATAATCGGGTACTTTTTTTAAAGAATAAGCACGATTTTTCGCATTTTATCCCGGAAGGACCAGGAAAAAATAAAAGATCCCTGAAAGATATCAATGAAGACGCCATTTCCGGGGCCCTTCTTATTAATTAATTCTTAAAAGTGACCGCGGCTCTATTCTCACAAAGCAATACCGGATCCAACAGGTTACCGCAAACCGTAGGCCTTGAGGATCCTGCCAAAAATCTCCGTATTCTCGTACACTCCCCTGAAAAGACCGGAACGGGGTCCATAGGCAAAGACAGGAACGGGGATCCCGCTGTGATCGTTGGTAGAAAATTGCCCGCTGACCATCCCCTTCTCATAATTTCCGTCAAGAAGGCTCAATCCGCCCGTCTCGTGGTCAGCCGTCACAATGACCAGGGTCTGTCCATCCTGGTCGGCAAAACGGAGGGCTTCCCCGACTACCTGATCGAAATCCAGGACCTCGGTAGCGACATAGGGAAGATCGTTGGCGTGGCCGCCATAATCCACCTGCGCTCCTTCCGTCATGATGAAGAAGCCAGGGCTGACAGCCGATCCCGGTTTAGGAGCCGACAAAAGAGAAAGCGTCTTGTTAAAAGCCTTCGACAGCCAATCCCCTCGCCCATGAAGCATGGAAAGCCCGGCTCTCTTTTCCACGACGATCCATTTTTTGTCAGGATGTCCCGGGCCGGGCAGTCGCACGCTATCCACAGAAGCCACGATCGTATATTTCGATTCCAGCTCCTTCAATATATTTCCTGTTACCGCGGCTTGGCTGCCCTCCTTCAGGATCTCCACATTATTCAGGCTTTCATCCCCGGAGCCCATCAGGATGTCGATAGGCTCTTTTCCGAGATCCCGCAGGATGGCGGCAGCATTGTCCCGTTCCGGTTGGTGAGCATAGAAATCGGCCGGCGTGGCGTCAGCGATATCCCCGCAGGTCACCAGGCCTGTCCTTATACTCTTTCGGGCAAGGAAGACAGGCAGGAGGGGCAAGACAGCGCCTGTGTGGTCGACACCGACATACCGGTTATTGGTCTTGACACCGGAAGAAAAGGCCGTCGACCCGGGCGCGGAATCGGTCACATAATTATCGAAAGAACTCGTCTTGGACAGGCCGATCTGCCGCATTTTGAAGATATTGAGGGTTCCCCTGTTGGCCGTATAACCGGCATACAATTGTGCCAGACCGGTGCCGTCTCCGATCAGCAGGATCACATTCTTAACAGGCCTGTCAAGCCCGTCGGACCGGTAAGTCGGCCGGTAGGCCGTATAACCGCTAACGGGAGAAGTATAACTCGTCTTAGACAACTTGTTCAGGTAGACCGACAATGCCTCGATATGATCGGTATTGATATAGTCTACCCGCAACCCGATGAGCTGTTGCCAGACATTGATAAAATCCGGGGCGTCCCAGAAGCGGACGGGCTTATCCAGGACATGCGCCTTCGTAATCGCCGCCTGCAGAACATCCCGGTCCTTTGGAGGGATCCTGCCTTTGCCATTCCACCGGCTGTAACGCTCGAAATCGTCGCTCAGCATGATGATTTTATCAAGGGCAGCCTTGTCGTAGTCCCGGTAAAGCTCTCCGTCGAACCGGATAAAATCCGGGTACCGGGAAAATAAACCGGGATCCGGCCTGTTTCCGGTAATCGCGAATTTCAGGGTCGGACAATTAATGAGAGGCGGGTATCTCCGGATGGTTTCAACCAGCTTGTCAAGCGTATGGATCGAATCGGTCTTAATATCGATCAGCAACTGCAGGGAGCGGGTGCTATCCGCGTATACATGCCCCCCGTTTTTCGAAAGACAGGCAAGGATGGGCTCCAGATACAATTTTTCAAGAGTACGTTGGGGTTGCAGTTCCTTCTCCTCATGAGCTACCAGCAACTGCCCGTCAACCAGGAATATATCTGCTTCTATGGAGCCGAAACCCTGGTCGTAGGCGAGACGGAAAGGCGTCGCCTGCTCATAGTCATTGTGCGAATGCGCGTTAGCGACCGAATACCGAAGAGGCTGGCCGGAGGCCGGTTGAGACGCCAGAACCAGGGCCATCAGGCAGGAATAGACGAATAATTTATACATAGAGACATTAATAAACGGGTGCAAAACTACAACACCCATGCTTTCCATTGGTTTCCAGGCAAATTAAGGAACTATTATATAAGTCGGCTAAATATTGGCTAAACAGGTAATATTCCGTTCACAATTATCTTACAATTTCTTAACTCCTTCTTAAACATACAGTAATATCTTATAGAGATCTTTGAAAAACCACCAGAAGAATGGAAAAACGTCCCCTCGATGTAGTTGTTCTTTCCGATGTACACCTCGGAACCTATGGATGCAGGGCCAAGGAATTGGTAAATTATCTAAAGAGCATCACTCCGAATATCCTGATTCTGAACGGAGATATCATCGATGGCTGGCAATTTACAAAACGCTATTTCCCGGTCGCCCACATGATGGTCATCAAAGAGATCATCCAGTTCATTACCAACGGAACCCGTGTCTTTTATATTACCGGCAACCATGACGAAATGATGCGACGGTATTCGGACATCCAGGTAGGCAATTTCACCCTGACCGACAAACTGGTATTGGAAATCGACAATAAGATGACATGGATCTTTCATGGCGACGTCTTCGATAACACTACCAAAGGCAGCGCCAGGATCCTGGCCAAACTGGGCAGCAGTGGTTACAGCCTGCTCATCCGCTTCAACCGGTTCATCAATTTCATTCTGAAATCCATGGGTCGTGAGCGCGTCTCCATTTCCAAGCGGGTAATGGCGGGGGTGAACAAAGCCGTCAGCAAGATAAACGACTTTGAAATGATCGCCGCCGAACTGGCCATCGAAAAAAAGTATGATTATGTGATCTGCGGTCACATCCATCAGCCCCAGAAAAAAGTGGTCGAAACCAAAGACGGTAAGGTCATCTATCTGAACTCGGGCGATTGGGTCGAGCACCTGACAGCCCTGGAATACCACCAGAGCGAATGGAGCATTTTCGAATATGATGAGAAGAATTTCCCCGCCACCCAGACCGTGGAAATGAAATCTCCCATCAACGTGATCACCGATGAAATCAGCTTCTATATAAATTCACTGGCAGCGATTTAAGCCGGCTGCCTGAGGAAATGGTCTAAGAATGGATTCAGCCGGATCGACAGCATTGGAGAAAAGACTAATAAACGATCAAATATTGTAAAAGATGAAAATATTTTACGCGGTACAGGCAACAGGAAATGGCCATATCAGCAGGGCCATGGAGATCCTGCCGTTCCTGGAACGCTATGGACAAGTGGACATCTTCCTGAGCGGCGCCAATAGTTCGTTAGAACTCGATGCCCCCGTGAAATATCGCAGCAAAGGCCTGTGCCTTTACTATACGGATAAAGGAGGCCTGGATTATTGGGAGATAGGCAGGAAAATTGCCCCTCTGCGGATAGCCAGGGAGGTCAGGGACCTGCCGGTCGAAAAATACGACCTGGTCCTGAACGATTTCGAATGCCTGACCTCTCTCGCCTGCGCCTTTAAGAAAGTTCCGTCCGTCAACTTCGGCCACCAGGCCAGCTTCTTCTCGCCAAAAACACCCCGGCCCGCAAAAAAAGAGTGGATGGGCGAATGGATACTTCGTCACTATGCCCGGGCCAGCCAGTATATCGGTCTGCATTTCAAATCCTACGATGATTTTATCCTGCCACCCGTCATCAAGCGGGAGATCCTCCAGGCCGACCCGCTGGACAAAGGATATATTACCGTCTATCTCCCGTCCTTCAGTGACGTCACCTTGTCGCATCATTTTAGCCCTCTCACAGACTTCCAGTTCCAGGTTTTCTCCAAAGAAGTGAGCAAACCGGAACGCCGGGGCAATATCCTGTTCATTCCCGTCGGCAAAAATGCCTTTAACAAAAGTCTGATCAACTGCCACGCCATCATCACAGGCGCGGGTTTTGAGACGCCTGCGGAGGCCCTGTATCTCGGCAAGAAACTGATGGTGATTCCCATAAAAGGCCAGTATGAACAATTCTGTAACGCAGCGGCGCTGGAAAAAATGGGGGTCACCCGCATCGATACGCTGGATGCGGCTTTCCAAGCCCGGTTTCATCAATGGATGAACAACCGGAAAAAGATCACCCTCCCGCTCGACCATTCGACGGAATCGATCATCAGTTTCCTTATGCATAACTGTACGGGGGAGAAGAAAGACGCGCTGGATATGCTGTATCCCGAATTCGTATTTAATTAATCTATTCGATAAACAGGCATCGTTTACCCGGGGCCACATTACCTATCGCGACCTGTCGTCAACGGCTCATTCTGCAATCGGATGCTGCAGCCGGGCTTTCCGATACAGGAAACCCTGAACAGGAAATCAATAAAAAAAGCCACCATCATAGAAATGAAGTGGCTGCTGCATGAGAAAATTCTACTCTACATATATAAACTCTTCGGATTAATTATCTTCTTTATCATTGCTTCCTGTGTTTATCATTGCTTCGTGTGCGCCTCACTTCCCTACCCCTGTAATCCGATGCAAATGTAGACGCTGTTTATTACGGAGAGTTTACGGAATCATTATGGCTGTATTAAGTGTTATGCCTTGTGTCTGTATCCCCATTCTGCATAAATGATCCGGTCAATGTAACAGATGGAAAGCACCGGCTATAGGCTATGAATGCTTCCCTTTATGCTTCAGCACCTTCGCTTCCAGGTAGAAGATGATCTCTTCGGCGATGTTCTTGGATTGGTCGCCCACCCTCTCCAGCTTCCTGATAATCGACAGGATCCAGAGAGCCTGGCTGAGATCTTCGGGATGGTCTTTCAGGTATTTTTCGAGGATCTTGTTGGAATCCACATTCACGTTGTCCAGGAACTCGTCTTTCTTAAAGACGCCACGCGCCAGGATGGTGTCTTCATTTTCAAAGGCGGTCTGTGTGTCCTGCAACATTCTGGCCGATTCTTCATACATCTCGATCGTTCGGGTGACCTTCAGCAGTTCGTCCGTAAAAGGGCCGTCGGCGCTGATCACATATTTAGCGATTCCTTCGGCGATATCCCCGATCCGTTCCAGGTTGGAATTGATCTTCAATACGGCGAGGAGGAAACGAAGATCGATGGCCACCGGGCAGAACAGCGCGAAAATATTCTCACAATCCCGGTCTATCTTCAGCTCGGTGCCGTTTACTCTTTTCTCTTTCGAAACGACTTCCCGTGCCAGGTCCTTGTCGAAATTGACAAAAGCCAGCCGGGCATTGTTCACCTGCGAATATACCAGGCTCCACATATTATTGACTTCGGTCTTCAGCAACTGCAGTTCGGTTTCTATTTGTGCCATATTTTTTCCGGATATGTCTTACTTAAATGGTATCGTTTGTAAACCTGTGTTAATCCTGTGTTCTATAAATGCGGGTAAATGAATACCGTCTTAACTGAATCGACCCGTTATATAGTTCTGAGTACGATTGTCCTTCGGATTGGTGAACATCGTCTTGGTCTCATCGTACTCCACCAGCTCCCCCATATAAAAGAAAGCCGTCCGGTCGCTGACCCTGGCCGCCTGCTGCATATTATGCGTAACGATAATCAGGGTATAATTGGACTTTAATTCATGAAACAGCTCCTCCACCGTAGATGTCGAGATCGGATCCAGGGCCGAAGTCGGCTCGTCGAAAAGCAATACCTCCGGCTCCATAGCCACCGCCCGGGCGATACAGAGCCTCTGTTGCTGACCGCCGGAAAGAAAGGAGCCTTTTTTCGTCAGGGAGTCCTTAACCTCATTCCAGAGCGCAACGCGGGTTAGCGAATGTTCTACGATCCTGTCTTTATCCGCTTTCGGCAGCCTGATGCCATTCAGCTTATAGCCGGCGATCACATTGTCATAAATGCTCAGGTTGGGAAAGGGATTAGGACGCTGGAACACCATCCCGATTTTCTGACGGACAAAGATCGGATGCATGGAATAGATGTCTTCGGTATTGAGCAACATCTCCCCTTTGGAAGTAGCGCCCGGAATCAGTTCATGCATCCGGTTGATGCACCGCAGATAGGTGGTCTTCCCGCAACCGGAGGGTCCCATCACGGCAATTACGTGATTCTTCGGAATCTCTATGCTGACATTTTTTACGACATGGTTGTTTCCGAAATAGGCGTTGAAATTCTTGCTCCTGATGATCGGGCTCTTTATAGTTGTACTTTCCATTTTCTGGTAATCAGCTTAGTAAAAATATTTAGTAATAACACCCAAAGCAGCAATATCAGGGAAGCGCCCCATGCCAGGTCATGCCAGTCATTGTAAGGACTCGTAGCATAATTAAAGATGAGCAAAGGCAGGGTCTGCATAGGCTTGGTGATGCTGGTCGACAGATAGGGATTCCCGAATGCCGTGAATAACAGCGGGGCCGTTTCTCCGGCAATCCTGGCGACCGCCAGCATGACACCCGACAGGATGCCGCTGATGCCACAGGGAATAATCACCTTGAAAATCACGCGGTGGAAAGGCATCCCGAGCGCAAAAGCCGCCTCTTTAAGCGAGTCGGGCAATAATTTGAGCGTCTCTTCCGTAGACCGGACGACTATGGGCAACATCATGATAGCCAGGGCCACGCTGCCTGACAGGGCAGAAAATCCTCTCAGCGGTTTTACCAGCCAGAAATAGGCGACAATGCCGATGACGATGGAGGGTACCCCTTGCAGGATGTCTATCGACAGGCGGCTCCAGTAAGCCAGCCTGCTCTTCTTATTCTCACTCAGATAGACCCCTCCGAGGATACCCAGCGGAACGGCTATCAATGCCGCGATCACAATGACGATGACACTACCGAGCAGTGCATTGGCGATACCGCCGCCGGTTTCGCCCACGGGCTTCGGGATATTGACGAGAAAATGCCAGTTGATCTTGGTGATCCCGGCCTTGATGATATAGAAAAGGATCGCGATCAATGGCACGACGCATGCCACCGAAAACAGGACTACCAGTGCCTGGAAGCCACCGCTCTTTCCGATCCTGTACTTTACATTTCCCGCTTTCATTCGTTAAAACATTTATTCGTTTGTATCATCGGTTCGTTTGCATCATTCATTCTTTCCCATCATTCATTCTTTCCCATCGTCTATTCGTTGGTAAACCGATCGATGATCTTTTTCCCGATCAGGTTAATGACGACGGTGACGAGAAACAGCACGAGACCCAGTTCGATGAGCGCCGAAAGATACACCGGTTTGTCAGCTTCTGTAAACTCGTTTGCAATGACGCTCGCCATCGTATTTCCCGGGGAAAATATATTTTTTGGAATCAGGCTCGTATTGCCGATCACCATAGTGACGGCCATCGTCTCTCCGAGCGCCCGCCCGAGAGACAGGAGAATGCCGGCGAAGAGACCCGACTTTGTATACGGCAGGATCACACTGCGGATCACCTCCCAACGCGTCGCCCCCAGGGAATAGGCTCCTTCTTTCAGCGGTGAGGGCACCATCTGGATCATCGACCTCCCGAGAGAAGCGGCATATGGAATGATCATCACCGCAAGGATGAGCGAAGAACTGAAGATACCTACTCCGACCGGCTCTACCCCGATATGGGTCTCAAAATTACGAACGATGGGCACCAGCACAGCCAGTCCCCAGAAACCATAGATCACCGAGGGAACGGCAGCGATCAGCTCGACGGTATTTTTCAGCAGGTTGGGCAGCCATCCTTTGGGATAATACTCACCCAGGAAGATCGCCACCGATATCGAAAAGGGGATCGAAATCAGCAGGGCGAGGAAAGACGTCAGCAGGGTCCCCAATAAAAAAGGCCATGCGCCGTAAATATCCTGCACCGGATCCCAGACTCTGCCCCACAGATACTTTAACCCCAACGATTTGATGGAAGGCAGGGATTGTATTACCAGCGTCAGCAGGATACCCAGCACCAGCACTACCATGATCAATCCTATGATCACCAGGCTTCGCTTAAAGATATTCTCCGCGCGTATCTGGTTGAAGGATCGCCTTATTTTCTGTCTCGCATTCACCGCTATCATGGATTTACCGGAATTAATTACCCGCAGCGGTAGATCGCTGCGGGTAACTGAACCATTCTCTACAGATGTGTCCATTATAAATTCATTTCTAATAATTGATGTTACTATATCTGCGATTACTGCAATATCGGCTTGCCATCGTAAGTAGCGGATTTCAGGATCGCATCGCCCGTGCTCACCGCGGCGGGTGAAAGCGGCGCGTAGTTGAGTGCACCGCTGAACTGCTGGCCATCGTGTATCATCCATGACAGGAGCTTCAGCAGTTTGGTAGCCCTGTCCTGGGAACGATCGCCGTATTTCTGCTCTTTGTAGATCAGTATCCAGGAGAAACCGGAGATGGGATACCCGTCGGCGGCTTCCGTATTGGTGAGGGATACTTTAGAATCCGCCGGGATGGTGATATTGGCGGCGGCAGTCACACTGGCGATACTCGGGGTAATGAAATTACCGGCTTTGTTCTGCATTTTTGCAAATGCCATGTTGTTCTGGACGGCATAGGCCAGCTCGATATAGCCAATGGCGCCCGGTGTCTGTTTGATCAGGCCGGCAACACCTTCGTTCCCTTTTCCGCCCAGGCCTGCGGGCCAGTTGACGGAGGATCCTTTACCGACTTTGGTGTTCCAGGCATCACTGACCTTTGACAGATAAGTGGTAAAGATATTGGAAGTGCCGCTGCCGTCGGAACGGTGAGCGATCACGATCGAGGTAGCAGGCAGCTTGGCTGTCTTATTCAGCGCGACGATCCTGGGATCGTTCCATTTGGTGATAACACCCAGGAAAATATCGGCCAGGACCGCAGGCGACAACTGCAGCGTATCCTTTACGTCCGGAAGATTATAACTCAGCACCACGGCGCCAGCGGTGACGGGTACATGCAGGACAGGCGCAGATACGGCTGAATCCTGCTTGCCATTCATCGGGGCATCCGAAGCGCCAAAATCGACTGTCTTGTTGGTCAATTGGGAAATACCGGCTCCGGAACCCACAGACTGGTAGTTCACCATCAAACCATTGGCTTTGGTGTACTCTGCAAAAGCCTTGGAAAAGAGCGGAGCGTCGAAAGAACTGCCGGCTCCGATGACGGTATTGTCGTCACTGGAACCTTTTGCCGTACTGTCGGACTTCCCGCCGCCGGCATTACCGCCGTCTCCGCAGGATGATACCAGGCCGAAGGCGGCAAAAAGCGCGCCTGCAGTAAATAAGCCTTTAAAATTGAAAGCGTGTCTTTTCATATTACGTTTGTTAAGGAGTTTAAACAATGGGCATACATTTCAAACATTTCAAATTGACCGTCCCGGGAAACACTAGTGTGTATAAGGCGGATAAGAATAAGACGGATTCTGGAACATCTTTCCGAATGTAAAGTAAAAGGTCAGCCGGTACACCAGGTCATAATCATGCGCGGCAGCTCCGGTCAGATTGGCCTGCTGACCCATGTATCTGTTATACCATACATTAGGTATAAAATGGACGTTGGCGACAGGAGAATAGTCAAATCCGGCCGAAAAGAACCTCTCTTTATTGTTGGGTTCGTAAGAAGTACTCAAAGTATAAAGTGCTGCGTATTTGCTGTAGGTCGTATTGTCATATTTGGTATTGGGGTTGTACATGTCATACCTGGCAAAAACCCTCAATTTCGAACCGATAATACTCGCATGCGCATATAAGGACAACCCCGTCGACCGGCCATCAAGAGTATCTTTTTCAGCTCCAACGGTTCCAACCTCGGATTGCTTCAATGCATTGATAAAACCTTCTGCGCCAATGACGAATTTTTTGTCGTTCCAGACGATGGCGCCCTTTGTCATCTGACGGGAGGCATGGCCGTGGTCACCCGTTGTCCAGTTCTGACGTTGATAGTCTGCATACAAATCAAAAATCAGCCGGCTGTTTAAAAAGCCAACAAATGCATCTCCGTAAAACCATTTATAGAGCGTAGTGTTCAGCGCTTGCGGCTTATCGCTTGTTCCGTTGGCTACCAGGAAGTCATATCCATAAACCACTGATTTGTCTGCCGTGTTAAACCTTCCCTGCAGACCAGCCCCAAAATCAAAGGAGGGAGTCCTGCGTATGTCTGTGATCGTCCTTTCCACAGGCCGGGAATAGGTGAACAGGTTTTCCGTCACATAAGGGAAAGCAGGAGTGGGTTGCAAACCGATCACAAGATCATTCCCTTTGAACAGGAAATCGTGCCAACGTACATTTGCGAATTTGATATAGGGTGTGAATTTGTTGTTCTGAAGAAGGTCCCCGCTGGTAAAATCGTCTTCTGCCGCAAACAGGAATTCCGCAGAAAATTTCTTACTGATATTGTAATCATACCCGATGTAAATCCGGCGGAACTGAAATTCATCCTGGCCTTTTTTCACATTTGTATATTGATTATTTCCGCCCCTGTTTAGGGAATCGGCATGCGATTTATGGAAATAATCACCAAAAATATAACCCCAGATCCTGCCGGAATTGGGAACCCCGGCCCTGAAAGCAGAATCCGAATTGAATAAATATTGCGCTTGTAGCGTGGAAAACGAAAAAAACAGGATGGCAAAAAATGCGATAAGACGTGCAATTCTTTTTCTCATATAAATTTTATTGGTAAAAATTTCTGATGCTGTGCAAAACTGGGCTTAGGTCGTGACCGGAATGTTACCGGAATATTACTTTAATGTTAACACTTGTCTTTTTGCGGTCCGGGAGAAGAAAATTAATTTTATAATTAACTATAAATCATTAATTTATAAATATAATATTACTATATATTATAAAATACAATTTTTCGCATGCTTGTTTGCGTTATTTCATCGTAAAAACCCTGTTAAGAAATTATTACCAAATGGCTTTCTGGACTAGCCAGACACATTCCTTCTAATTTTGCCCAAATTTTCTCTATGGGGTTTAACACGCTCATGAAATTATTCATGCCGAAAGAAAGGGTCTTCTATTCCCTGTTCGAAGAAGTCGCTGAAAATGTAGACAGCATGGGAAAATTATTGAACGGGGTCGTTCACGAAGACGACTATGACCGGAGAGCTTCGATGATCCTTCAACTGGAAAACCAGGAACATCTGAATGATGAGTACACACACCGGATCTTTACCGAATTGGGCAGAAATTTTATCACGCCCTTCGATCGGGAGGATATTCACTACCTGGCCAGCGCCCTTGACGATATCTGCGACTACATCTATTCCGCCGCGAAAAAGATCAATTTTTATAAGGTGGATCCCCACGACGAAGGGATCCGGAAAATGGCCAGCCTGATCGAACAGGGATCGGGACAGATCCGCATTGCGGTCATGGAACTTCGGAATATGAACGATTTACGGAAGATCACCGATGCCCTGGTATTGGTGAACAGCATCGAAAACCAGGCAGACGATATTTTTGACAGGAGCATAGAGCGCTTGTTCGAAACCGAGCCCGACGCCAAGGAGGTGATCAAGAAAAGAGAGATTTACCAGGTCATGGAGATCGTTACCGATAAGTGCGAGGATGCCACCAATGTCATAGAATCCATCATTATTAAATACGCCTGATAAGACGCCTCTTCAGCAGCCCTAAAATATGCATCCCCCTGATGGTCCATCTAATTATTATTATCGTACTAGCCCTCTTCTTTGACTACATTAATGGATTCCACGATGCGGCGATTTCGACGGCTACGATCGTATCCACCAAGGTATTGACCCCTTTCCAGGCCGTGCTCTGGGCCGCCATTTTCAATTTTGGCGCCTTTTTCATCTTCAAATATTTCATCGGGGAATTCCGGATCGGCAATACGATCGCCAATTTTGTGACCCGGGACTTCATAACCCTGCCCGTGATCCTTTCCGGTTTGATTGCAGCGATATCCTGGAACCTGCTGACCTGGTGGTTCGGCATTCCATCCAGCTCCTCACATACGCTATTGGGTGGTTTTGCGGGAGCAGCACTGGCGCACGCGGGCGGTTGGACCGTCCATGGCCGGGAAGTGATTAATTACGCCAGCATGATCCCGACTTTCCTTTTCATCGTGCTCGCGCCCCTGATCGGGATGATCGTCGCCTTTATCATCACCATCGTCATCGTCAGGATTTTCCAAAGAAGTAATCCCTACCGGGCGGAAAAATGGTTCAGGAGATTGCAGCTGATTTCCTCCGCTCTGCTGAGTCTGGGACACGGCGGCAATGACGCACAGAAAGTACTCGGTATTATCGCTGCCGCCCTTGTGGCGCACGGCGATCTCGATAGCATTCAACATATCCCCAACTGGATGCCGGTGGCCTGTTTTACCGCTATCGCCCTGGGAACCATGAGCGGAGGCTGGCGCATCGTTAAAACGATGGGAACCCGCATCACAAAAGTGAACCCCTTGGAGGGCGTCTGCGCGGAAACCGCCGGAGCCATCACCTTGTTCTTTACCCAGTCATTGGGCATCCCCGCCAGCACTACCCACACGATTACAGGAGCAATCATAGGCGTCGGCGCCACAAAACGTCTCTCAGCCGTCCGATGGGGGGTAACCTTTAACCTGGTTTGGGCCTGGATCCTTACCATCCCTGTCAGCGCCTTACTGGCAGCCTTGGTTTATGGGGTTCTCCGGTACTTCATTTGAACCGGCGCTTCATATAATTATATCAACCAGGTAGCGTGCGGATCATGTGGCGCTTAGCTCCCTATTTGCCCGCGCCCTCCAATATTTTGTCCAATTGCCCCTTCAACTCTGCTGCTCCTGTTACACCGCTCTTGCGCCATTTCACTTCTCCATTCCTGAAAAACACCAGGGTTGGAACGCTCTGGATATGATAGGCAGCAGCCACGGAAGGATTCCGGTCAATATCGATTTTCAAAATAGTGGCTTTGTCTCCCACCTTGTCCTTCAATTCTTTAAGGATCGGAGGCATCATTTTGCAAGGTCCGCACCATTCTGCTGAAAAATCCACCAATACGGGCTTATCACCCCGGATCATCTCTCCAAACGATTGATTATTGCTCATGATTTATGCGATTTTACGCATCCCTTCCTGGATATGTTCAAATAATATGCCCGCCGGACGGCCTGCCATTTTGCCTGTACCGGATTTTTTATGGACGGCAATCCCTTTGTCTGCCCAACCTGTACATTTGGGTATTGAAACTCATCGCACTCATATTTTTAAGCCTGGCAGCTCTGATGACCGCCAACCCTCTCATCAATAACCAACCACTGGCGGCTGCTACGGCCTGTTGCGCAGAAATGAAATGTGGCAAAACCACAGGGAATAACCGATTTGACTTTTCAGATTTGGCCCGTTTCTTAAAATCTATTTCTAATTTTTTAATAGTATTCAGATGAAAAATATATTTTTCTCGATTGTAGCCATTGCCGTGTTATCAACCACTGCCGTTATCGCAGGAGGCAAAGCAGACGCTAAGAAAGACAAAGCGAATCCGACATGCGCTGCCGGCTGTTCTCAAACGAAAGACTATCCGAAAGGAGCGACCTGCCCGCATATGCAGGGTTGCGTTTGCAATTAGCAAATCTTGTTAAAAATAAGGCCCATCCCCTCGTGTGGTGGGCTTTTATATTTTCATCCTTATTTTCACCCTTCAAATTTTTTTTATGACCGGAAAATCCCTTTTGACAGCTTGCTTTGTCTTATTTTCGGCCGCAGCCGGTCTCTCTTTTGCCGGATTCACCGGCGAAGAGCCCTGGAAACCCGCCCAGCTGCTGGCGCCGCAAGACCTGGCAAAGATCATCGCGGATCCGCATGCAAAACAGCCCTATATATTTTGCGTGGGTCCCGGCGCGCTAATCCCCGGTTCTATCGACGTTGGCCCGGCAAGAGATAGCGGTAATATCGATAAATTCAGGCGACAACTGGAAAAACTTCCAAAAGACGCGCGCATCGTAATTTATTGCGGATGTTGCCCATTTGTTCATTGCCCCAATATCCGGCCGGCTTTTACGCTGCTGAACGAATTGCATTTCGCCCATCCCCAATTACTCAACCTGGAAAATAACTTAAAAACCGATTGGATCAACAAGGGATACCCGGTGACAAAATAAATCTGACATCCCCCCCGACAAGTGCCAATAGGCTTGAAGTTCTCACCGGGTTCGGGTGTATTTTCCTTTCATATTATTTCATTTTAACAGTGCATGACTTGACTGTTCAACCGGGAGAATAACCGAACCAATCATCGGGATGATTGGCCCCGTCTGTTGTCTTCATCCCGGTAGTTTTGCTGAAGCTGAAGACGGATATTTTCGCTTGCCTGAACAGCGCCAATATAGCAGGAAGATATTCTTCCAGGCTTGTTATGACCAATCATTTGCTTACCGTGTTATTCGTCTTTTCAATGGACTTCGTGAATACTTCATATTTCATATTTCCATTTTTAAAAGTTATTTATTCCAATACTTTTTCTTCAGCATTTTATGATACAATAACGGGACAACCAGCAAGGTCAAAAAAGTGGATGTGATCGTCCCGCCCATCAGCGAAATAGCCAACCCCTGGAAGATAGGATCGAACAGGATGATCAAGGCACCCAGCACGACTGCGCCGGCCGTCAGCAGGATCGGGGTAGTTCGAACGGCACCGGCTTCGATGATCGCCTGGTCTAACGGGACGCCCTCTTTTAGCCGGATATCGATAAAGTCAATCAGAAGCACCGAGTTGCGAACCATCACTCCCGCCAGAGCAATAAAGCCGATCATGGAGGTCGCCGTAAAGAAGGCGCCCAGGATCCAGTGGCCGCCGATGATGCCGATCAGCGACAGCGGGATGGCCGCCAGCATCACCAGGGGAACTTTGAAATTCTGGAACCAGCCGACGATCAGCATATAAATGATGATGATCACCACGAGAAAAGCGATGCCCAGGTCCCGGAAAACTTCGTAGGTGATCTGCCATTCGCCGTCCCATTTAAGGGAGAAATTGTCCTCCCGGTCCGGCTCATGGGTATATTCTTCGGTAAGACTATAACCGGCGGGGAGTTGAATAGTCTTTAAGCTGTCCGAGATGGTCATCATCGCGTAAGAGGGGCTCTCCAGCTTACCGGCCATATCGGCCAGCACATAGACGACCCTCTTCTGGTTTTTCCGGTAGATGCTTTTCGGCGCTACCTGCTCCGACACAGTCACCAGGTCACCCAAGGGAACGGGCTTGCCCTGGTTGTTGATCACCCGAAGGTTTTTCAGGTCGTCGACGGACGACTTATCAGCGTCACTTAATTGCAGCACGATGCTAACGGGACTATAGGAGGCCGGCGCGTGCAAGGTTCCAGCCGGGCTGCCGGACAGGGCAGCCTGGATAATAGCCACTACCTGCGCGGGGGCTACTCCATAGTGCGAGGCTTTTTCCTTGTCGACCTCGAAATGGTATTCCGGCTGGTCATCCTCCACCATCCAGTCGACATCCACTACATCCGGTGTCCGCCTCACCAGGTCTCTCAATTGGCGGGCGACAGCGATCTGCTTCCGGTAATCCGGACCGTAGACCTCAGCAACCAGCGTCGACAACACCGGCGGACCGGGAGGCACTTCCACGATCTTGACATTGGCATTGTATTTCGCGGCAATAGCCTGGATACCCGGCCGCATTTCTTTTGCGATCTGGTGGCTTTGCTTACTTCTTTTCCCCTTATCCACCAGGTTCACCTGGATGTCGGCTACATTGTTACCCCTTCGCAAATCGTAATGCCTGACGAGTCCGTTGAAGCTGATCGGCCCCGCGGTACCCACATAACCTTCGTAATTCCTCACCAGGGGCTGACCGGCGATATAGGCCGCAATATCCCGTGTCACGGCAGCCGTCTTTTCCAGCGTCGTACCTTCGGGCATGTCGATCAGCACCTGGAACTCGTTCTTATTGTCGAAAGGCAGCATCTTCACGGCGACGGCCTTTGTATAGAAGAGGCTCAGGGAAGCCAGCAGCAGGACCGCCGTCCCGAAAATAAAGACATATCGTTTCCAGGGCGTGTCCAATAGCGGTTGCATGAAGGAGCGATAGATTTTATAGATACGCATTTCTTCCGGCGCCAGCGGTTTGGCTTCCGCATGTTTGCCACCTCTTTTCTCCTTTTCCCGCAAAAAGATATAGCCAAGATAGGGCGTCAGGGTCAGCGCCACGATCAGCGACAGGAGCATGGCAATAGAGGCCCCTATCGGCATCGGGCTCATATACGGCCCCATGAGGCCGGAGACAAAAGCCATCGGCAGTACGGCCGCAATCACCGTGAACGTCGCCAGGATGGTAGGGTTGCCCACCTCATTGATGGCATAGATGGCGGCCTCCATGGGAGGCAGGCGTTTGAGCGTAAAATGCCTGTGCATATTCTCCGCGATGATGATGGAGTCGTCGACGACGATACCCGTGATAAACACCAGCGCGAAGAGGGTGATCCGGTTGAGCGTATAATGCAGCAGATAGTAGCTGAACAAGGTTAGCGCAAAAGTCACCGGAACAGAAAGGAATACGACCAGTCCGCCTCGCCAGCCCATCGCGAGCATAACGAAGAGTGTGACCACGACGATGGCTATAAAGAGATGGAAAAGCAGCTCCCTGACCTTCTCCGATGCCGTCTCCCCATAATTACGCGTCACCGTCAGCTGTATATCGGAAGGGATCAGCTGTTTTTTCAGGTAGTCGGTCTTCTTCAATATCTCTTCCGACAGTCGCATGGCGTCGGCGCCTTTTCGCTTGGCGATCGACAGCGTCACCGCCGGGTAAACAGACCCGAATTGATTCTTCAACGTATCCGGGCTGCCGTAGCCGAAAAATACATATTGCGACGGTGTAGCCGGCCCGTCGGTCACGGTCGCCACCTGCCGCAGGTACACCGGTTGTCCGCCGTTTACGCCCGCGACGAGGTCTCCGACGTCGGTGGCGTCCTTTAAAAAATTCCCGGCTTCCACGGAGAAAGCCGTGTCCCTGGCCAGGAGCGTCCCCGCTTCCGCCTGTACATTACTGCCAGGCAGCTGCCTGGCGATGCTTAGCAGGTCCAGGTGATTTTCCGCCATCTTGTCCTTGTCGAGGATCACTTTTACCTGGCGGCTGCGCCCACCCGTAATAGCCACCTCGGCCACATCGTCGATCTTCTTGATCTCGCCTGCCACCACCTCGCCCAGCTGGCGAAGGGCATAGTCGCCTTCCTTTTCGCTCCACAAGGTCAGGCCCAATGCCGGCACGTCGTCGATAGCCCTGCTCTTCACCAGGGGCAGGGTAACGCCAGGCGGCATTTTGTCCATATTCTTCATGAGCTCATCGTAGAGCTTCACCATGCTTCGTTCGACGTCCTCCCCCACGAAGAACTGAACGATGACCATCGACTGCCCCTTCATGGAAGTGGAATAGACATATTCCACCCCCTTGATATCGGAGATCATCTTTTCCAGGGGTTCACTCACCCTCGTTTCCACCTCGGCCGGCTCCGCGCCGGGATATCCGACGAATATGTCCGCCATCGGCACCTGGATTTGGGGGTCTTCTTCCCGCGGGATCAGCGTAGTGCTGTATCCGCCGATGAGTAAAAAGGCAATCATGAGCAGGACGGTCAGCTTGGATTGGATGAACGCCCTGGCTATTTTACCTGATATCCCTTCTTGCATAGTGGTATATTGAAATAGGTTTATTTCTTTTACTGTTCCTTCACGGGAGCGCCATTGTATAATTTGCCTGCAGCGCCGGCGATGAAAGGTTCATCCGAACTCAGCCCCGAAAGTATCTCGATCTTGTCACCGACGATCTTGCCCGTCCTTACCCATCGCAGCAGGGCCGTATGCGCGTTGCTGATCGTATAAAGTCCGGTCAGCTGATCCTGATATACCAGGGCCGACAAGGGAACGAGGATGGCTTCACCCCCTGAGCCGGGTAGTGCTCCGGACGCGGGCGCGACGCTGCTTTTCACCGGAATGAACACATTCACGTACATGCCTGCGCACAAGCCTTTTTGAGCAGCCGCAGGCAAGCCTATTTTAACCAGGTATTGGCCACCCGTGGCGGCGGAAGAAGCGCTGATCTGAGTGATGAGGCCGGTGGATTTGCCGCCGGTGGATTTAATCTCCAGCACCGCTTCGTCTCCTGTTCTGACCCTGGTGATCTCCGATTCGGCTACCGACGCGTTTACCTGCAGGACATTGTCTTGTTCCACCACCAGCAAGGGCATACCGGGGTTGGCCAAACTTCCTTCATCCGCCAGCTTTTGCGTGATGGAACCCTGGAAAGGGGCCGTGAGACGCGTGTAAGCCATCGAGGCGTCGACTTCATTGCGCATTTGCTGCGCCGCATCCAGCCGGGACTTTGCGCTGTAATAGCGCAACGTAGCATTATCCAGCTCGCTTGCAGTGGCGCTCTGCCTGTTAAAAAGAGTGGTAAAACGATCGTAGTCTTTCCGGGTGTTTTCGAGTTCCGCCCGTGCGCCGGCGATCTGCGCATCGGCCTGTGCCCTTTTGGCAGCCAGATCCTCGCTGCTGATGGTAGCCAATAGCTGGCCTTTACTCACCCTGTCACCTACCTTCACATAGATCCGGGTGATCGTGCCCATTACCCGGGTGCTGATAGAGGCGCTTTGAACCGCTTCTATCTGTCCGCTCGCCTGGACTCCATCGACGCTTGCACCGAAAGGTCTTGAAACGGCAACTGTTACGGCGCTGTCCCTATTTCCACCTGCTTCGGGTTGTGGGCCGCCGGAGCACCCTGCCAGCAGGAGCAGACCTGAAACGATGACGGATGAAAGCGGGATATCTGTATATTTCATTTGACTATTTTTATTTTCCGGAAGAAATGGTTAAAAATTGCATATAAGCGATGGTCACCCGGCGATCGAAAATAGCCTGCGCCAAGGCCAGCTGTTGCTCTGACAGCTGGGACTGCGCCAGCAGGACATCCGTGCTGCTTGCCAGGCCTTGCTCGTAGCGGTCCTTCAGGATGCGAAACGACTCAGCCGAGCCGGCGACTGCCGCCTGCTGCTGCCGGATCCTGAATCCTGCGTCGGCAAGCTGTCTTCGGGCTTTATTCAACTCAAGAGTGCTCTGATCTTTGCGGAGGGATAGCTCTGCTGCCAGTTTATTTTTCTCAAGGGTTTGCATCGCTATCTTATTGCGAATGCTATTACCCTTAAAAATATCCCAGGACAGCTGAATGCCGGCCAGGTAGGCGCTAGCACCGAAACCGAATATCCGGCTGTCATTCAACTGGTAGGAGCCGAATGCATTAAGACGGGGTAGAGCGCTCATTTTACTCGATCGGATGCCGAGATCCGAAGCCTCAATGGCCTTTTTCAGGGCGTCAAGATCCGCACGACCAACCGGCACGATGGAGTCGGTAAAGACTGTCCCGATTTCCTGCGTGCTATCGTCGTCGACCGCATAAAGATTCCCGTAAGGTCTTCCTATCAGCAAACTCAGGTAATCGGATGCATTCTCCACCTGGCTCTTTGTTTCGGCTAATTTGCTTTCTGTAATCGTCACCTGCACTTTTGCATTCAAAGCATCCGCCTTGCTCAGAAATCCCTGATCTACCCGGTCACTGGCATAGCGATAGAGCGCGCCTGCCGTCGACAGGACTCCTTCCAGTACCTTTACGGATTCGTTCGCCAGTTGTAATTGCATATAAGCCTTGCTCACCTCAAAGACGAGGCCTTCTTTCGTACGCTGCTCTTTCAGCCGGTAAACTTCCACTTCTTTTGCAGCGCCTTTGCGTTGGTACAATTGATCCATATTCACCAGTGGCTGCTGCACATCGGCCCTGGCCATAAAGTCGGGTGTTCCGCCGGGGCGATTCAGCCGGTCGGGATTAAAATCACCGGAAGTAATGGTTTGCTGCTGCAATTTGAAACCAAAAGCATTCAACGGGTTATTGGTGGTCATCGCTGTATAAGAAATCCCTGCCTGGGGCAGAAATACGGCCTGCGTCTCCTTATAGCGGGCAGCGGCGATCTTTTCATCCCAGGTGGCCAGTTTCAATTCCTTGTTATTGGTAATTGCTGCTGCAATGGCCTGTTCTGCTGTCAGTCTCACCACCGGCTCCTGGGCTGAAGCCCTTGAAAACGCCAGCAGCGCCAGGGGCGCCAGCCATCTTCTCCCCCTTATTAGTCTCCGGGCTTTAAATATCATGTCATAAATTTTAAACAAAGTTCCTTTTACAAAATGCCTTTATCCGTGACATGGGTCACGCGCCCGGCTCAGGTGGCATCAGGAGTCTGCTTAGGACCCATCGGATTCCGATCGACCTTCGGCGGCTGAATGGTGCAGAAAAGGATGAGTTAATTTTACCGTATTCTTTTTTCCAGCGAGACCCAGGAACCGCCGTTATAGACTTCGAGACCGGCCGCTTCCAGAACTGATTTTGCCATTCCGCTCCTGGCGCCGCTTCTGCAACAGGTAATGACCGGTCTGTTCTTCTTTTTCAGATCGGCGATGACTCCTTTAACCTGATCGACGGGGATATTGATAGCACCCGTGATATGTCCCGTTCTGAACTCCTCCGGCGTGCGGACGTCTAAAATGATGGCGCCGTCCTGGCAGATCGCTTTGAGATCGGCAGGTTTTCCAAAAAGACTTTTAAATAAATTTGACACGTTATTAAGATTTTACTGTAATGAATAATCGATCTATAAAAAAGAGGTCGGGCATGCATAGTCAGTGACGGGAATCTCTCCGCACTCCTTGATGGCTTTAAAACCTCCACGGATATTCACCAGCTGGTTGTATCCCCGGGCCCGTAGTATGGAAATAAAGATCATCGAGCGGTACCCTCCGGCGCAATGCACATAAGCGGGTTTACCCTTCCCGATGTCCGGCATATATTGATTGATAAAATCCAATGGTGTATTGACCGATCCAACCACATGTTCGCTAAGATATTCGCTGTTCTTGCGGACATCCAGGATGGGCAGGGAATTCGTCTTTAGCCGGACTGCCAGCTCATCCACAATAACAGAATCTATAGAGTCGGTCTCCTTCCCTGCAGCACTCCAGGCGGCGAAACCTCCGGCCAGGTAACCGATCGTATGATCGAGACCGACACGGGCCAGCCGGACGATCACTTCCTCATGCCTTCCCTCATCAGCAACAAGCAGTATCCTTTGGTTGATATCCGGGATGAGAGCACCGGCCCATGGAGCGAAGTTGCCTTCAATTCCGATGTTGATCGAGTTAGGAACAAACCCCGCAGCAAAAACCTCAGGATCGCGCGTATCCAGGATAAGGGCGCCCGTTTCACCCGCCGCTCTTTCAAATGCCTCCGGCGATAACGCGCGCGCTCCCCTCCTGATCACCCGATCGATACTTTCATAACCCACTTTATTGAGGAGGACGTTGAAGGGAAAATACGACGGAGGCGGCACGAGACCCGTGGTAATCTCCTGTACAAACTCTCCTCTTGACATTCCTGGCCTCAATGCATAGTTGGTCGCTTTCTGATGTCCGAGCGTATCGCTCGTCTCGCTGCTCATCTTCTTGCCGCAGGCACTCCCCGCGCCATGAGCCGGATATACAACTACATCGTCCGGCAAAGGAAGGATCCGTGTATTCAGCGAATCGTAGAGCAGGCCCGCCAGCTCTTCCTTAGACAGGCCGGCTGCCTTCTGGGCCAGGTCCGGTCTGCCGACATCGCCGATAAACAAAGTATCCCCGCTGAACAAAGCCTTCTCCAGTCCATATTCGTCGATCACCAGGTAACAGGCGCTTTCCATAGTATGCCCGGGGGTGTGCAGTACTTTTATGGTAATATCGCCCAGCTTCAATTCCTCATTGTCGTCAGCGATGTGCGCCTCAAAAGAAGGATCGGCATCTGGCCCGTAAACGATGGCAGCCCCGGTCCTGTTAGCAAGATCCAGATGGCCGGAGACGAAATCGGCATGGAAATGGGTTTCCAATACATATTTGATTTGTGCTTTGTCTTTTTCGGCCTTTTGAATATAAGGTTCCACTTCCCGCAATGGGTCTACAATCGCGGCTTCCCCATGGCTTTCGATATAATAGGCGCCCTGGGCAAGGCAACCGGTATATATTTGTTCTATTTTCATGATCGGCATTTTTATCATCGTAAAATTAAACTGCCGGAAATCCTTTAACCGTGACATAAATCACGCAGATAGTATCTCCCGGACAATTATATAAATACCCATCGCCAGAACAAACCAGCCAAATCCCGCCTTTAATTTTTCACCTGGAATCCTCGTGCTGATAAAACCTCCGGCGAAGATGCCTGCTATTGCCAGCAATGAAATCGTCAGCAACAGGCGCCAATCGATGGCCTGATGCCCCAGGTCGCCCGTAAAGCCAATCAAAGAATTCAGCGCTATAATAAGCAGCGACGTCCCGATGGCTTCCTTCATCGGTAGTTTGATCAGCAGTACCAGTGACGGGATTAGCAGAAAACCGCCCCCGGCTCCCAACAGACCGGTAACCAGTCCAATGCCTAATCCATTCAACAAGAGCCTGGGCAGGGGAATGCCTTTGTCCCGAACACCATCTGCTTTGTCCGCGGCTTTGGTCCTGATCATCGAAATAGCAGCGGCAAGCATCAGGACGGCAAACAATACCATGATGAGCAGCGGCTTCGTAATAGAATAAAACCCGACATGACCGATCTGCTCCGGGATCGCCGGCATAATAAATTTCCGCGTCATGAAAACGGTCCCGATGGATGAAACCCCGAACAACAAAGCCGTTTTAATACTGACCAGCCCGTCTTTATAATTATTCCATGCCCCTGCCAAACTGGATGAGCCCACCACAAACAGGGAATAGGATGTAGCCAGTGTCGGAGAAACATTAAAAAGGTAAACCAGTACAGGCATGGTGAGAATAGATCCGCCACCGCCGATCAACCCCAAAGAAATCCCTATTAGGACGGAAGCAACATATCCGGCTATTTCCATTTTTTACATTTTCTGCAAATATTAAAAGAGGAAAGAAAGAGAACCGTGACAATTGTCACGACTCTAAAATCTTTCAAATCCAGCCGGGAGCCGTTATCTTTATGGGAGACAAGCAAAATGATCATGGTAGAAGAGGAAAAAATAAAAGAACTGTTTCCATCCTTTGAGCCGGAACTCGTCGACAGCATGAGTGAAAACGCGGATATAAAGGAATTTCAGGCAGGTCAGCTAATGATGAAGACCGGGCAAAATATAAGGTCTACCATGCTGATCACCCGGGGGCTCGTCAAGATATTCCGGGAAGATGCGGACGGCAATGAATTCTTTATGTACTATTTGCAGCCCGGACAGGCCTGTGCCTTGTCCATGATTTGCGCTACCCGGCAAGAGACAAGCCAGATCATGGCCCGTGCAATGACCGATGCCGAAAGTATTAGCATCCCGCTGGAATACATGGACAAATGGATGACCCAATACAAGAGCTGGTATCATTTCGTCCTTGAATCCTATCGTTCCCGCTTTGAAGAATTGTTGATAACCGTCGACCACATCGCTTTCCGAAATATGGACGAGCGGCTTTTATTCTACCTGAAGAAGCAAAAGGAAACCGTAAAATCCAACCGTCTCTATCTCTCTAATACTGAAATAGCCTCCGATCTCAACTCTTCGAGAGAAGTCATCTCCCGATTAATGAAAAAATTAGCCGACAGACAACTTATCCGGATCGACCGGAACTGTATTGAGATTCTAAAACTGGAATTATAATTACAAACTAATCCCCGGCATCGGGGGGAACTCTTCCATATGATCCTGCTGGTTCCTTTTTTTGCACTGATCGCGGGACTTCAGTTTTTCCCCCTTGCCCGGGTGATGCATGAATATCTCCTTCCCGGACCCTCTCTCCCAAATCGATATATCTCACGAATTGGATTAAAGGAACGGTTGGCATAGTTCTTTTGATTGTTGCCGGAATATTCGTACTGACGAGCGTGACCAATTGGTGCCCCTTATATACCTTGTTCGGGATCAATACTTGCAGAAGTAAAAAAGAGTGAATTTGTTGCAGGTTACGGTGAAAATGACTAACTTCAAATTGGGTTTTTTGTTTCAAAAGAAAAGCTGATTTATAGCATGGGGAGAATCCGACACAGATATCAGCGATTTGTTTTTAAGTTCATTCTTTCGGTGATCGGGATTTCCCTTTTTGCCGGCCAGCTTTCTTACAAGTTCTATCTGCACGCCAGTCTTCCGGTATTTCATGCAGCCTTTGCAAAAGAAAATACCGGTCAATCAGAGAATGCCGGTCATCCCATCCTTCCCAATTATCACAACAGGCAGTTATTAACGCTGGATAAGCGTTATGATGCCAAACATATATTCGAACTATTTACTCCCCCCTCACAGATCGTCACTTTGCCACCTGTACGCCAAACTGCAAAATTCATCCAACTGGCAGGGGCGGTCGTTTCAAATACCGCTATCATTATCACCCTCAGGGGGCCCCCAACCTGTATATCCGCATGACACTCATCTACTATCCCGGCCGTTCGTCCTGGTAGCCTTTTGAATCTTTTCCGGCAGAGGGGACGTGAAATGCGTTTCCCGCGATTCAACAGGATCAGACCGTACGGCTTCCCGTACGAAACAATTTACGGATATCAAAAAATGTAACCTTGAAAAAACTATCACCAGGCCGACCGGCAATATCTGCCGGCAGGCTGATCATTGCCGATCTCATCATCGATCTTGATAACGGGCAGGTACTGAGGGACAATACCTTGCTAATGTTGAAAAAAAAGGAATTTCAATTGCTGAAATATCTGGCAAGTCGAAAGAATAGAATTGTGCTGAAGTCGGATCTCATCCGGTCTATCTGGAGTAAAAGGATCCATACGAATACGCTCCAGGCTTATATGCTTTCTCTTCACAAAAAAGTAGACGGCCCATTTCGGCACAGGCTGATTTATACGGCAAGCCGTAAAGGCTATATCCTCTTTGAAAACAATCCCTGTTTTGAACAAAATCCCTAAGAAATCAAGGAATGACATAAGACAATCCCTTATCATGTTTTTTTAAACGGACAATTTATGAAAATCAATCATACCGCGCACAAGAGACGGCATCCGACCACGCTGCCACATGCCGTCCTGGTGAAAAGTCCTCCCTTTTGCTCCAGGAACAAGCAAAAGGATAATGACCCTTTTTAGCATCTCCGACTTTTGTCTCAGTAAGAAATATTGATATATGGCCGATAAATATGCAGACTTTATAAAAAAAATGGAGGAAGACCCGGAGTTTGTCTGCCCGGTTTGCGGATCCTCCATGTATGTGACCGATTTCGGAAATCATGAATTTACGTTTCATTGTTCCTCCGAAGAGGCCAGGTTCTGGGATTTCGGGCGGGGAACGAGAGAGCAATCGAAATCGAAGCAACATTGGGATCAATCGAGGCATGAGGTATTCCTGGACGTGGAAGAAGCCATGCACTATGTCTTGAAATACGAATCGCTATCTCCGGGAAATCCAATACCGGGTAAGCCGAAATGGAAGAAGAAGATTTAATACGCTTTGCTGCTTTTTTTGAAAAGAACGGCCCATCCCTCCTGCCGCAGCTAACCGGAAAGGAAGAACCGGCCGTTCTCTTATTTTATTTATAGGATTGCTCCGTCTGGTGACAAAGACGCGGTATCCTTCCCGGAAACGAAATCCTCATCATCTTCAGGCAGTAAAGATGCCGTACCGAATGACCGGCTTTGCTGGATCCATCCGTATACCAACGGCACGATCAGCAAGGCCGCGAAAGTAGAAGCCGCCAGGCCACCGATCACCGCACGACCGAGGGGAGCGGATTGATCCCCCGCCTCTCCAAGACCGCTGGCCATCGGGATCATGCCCACGATCATAGCGATACTGGTCATCATAATCGGGCGAAGACGGATGCTCGCACTGGTAATCGCAGCCTTAAAAGGATCCTTATATTCTATCCGCAATTTCTCGGCGTTCGTGATGATTAGCAGGGCATTGGCAACCGACACACCCGTGGACATGATGATACCCATATAGGATTGCAGGTTGAGCGTAGCTCCTGTAGCGAGCAGCATCAGCATAGCGCCTAACAATACAGCGGGTACCGTTGACAACACCGAAATGGCAACCCCAAAAGACTGATAATTGGCTGCCAGCAGCAGCAGGATGACCACGATAGCCGCCATCAACCCCGTTTGCAGGGATCCCAGGGTCTCCGTAAGCAAGGAAGACATCCCCTTTACTTCGACGACAAGACCTCTGTCAGGCGCCCCCAATTCTTTTATGGCCTTCTCCACAGCGCTTGTAGCCGATCCCAGGTCCTTCTTGTAAATATTCGCGCTGACCGTTACATACCGGCGGGGCCCGCTGCGATCGAATTCCCCGGGGAGCGTATCGATGCGGATGGCTGCAACGTCCGACAAAACGGGACGCATTTGTCCCTTTACCAATGAAACGGAAGCGAGCTGTTGCACCGAGTTCATGATGTATTCCGGCACCTCGACCTGAGTTTGGTAGGTATAAGAGGTCTTGTCGTCTAACCAGAGATTCTTGTCGGTGAACCGGCTCGAAGAAGTCACATCCGTGATGCTTCGCGAGACATTGTCGATAGAAAGGCCCATGAGGGCCAACCGGTTGCGGTCCACGGTGATGTTTATCGTCGGGAAATTCAGTGGCTGGGGTACCTGTACGTCCCGTAGGAACGGCACCGCCTTCAGTTTTTCAACCAATCTACCTGCATAATTTTTGATATCGTCCATGCTCTTCCCGGCTACCCTCACTTCGATGGGGGTCGAGGCTCCCTGCGCCATGATCTTTTCGGTCAGTTCGATCGGCTCGAAGGATATCCGGAGTTCCGGATACTTTTGGAGGATATTCCTGCGTAGTTCCTCTTTAAGGTCTTCCATTTTCACCTTGTAGTTCTCATCCAGGTTCACCTGGATCACCGATTCATGCGTGCCGCTGTTAAAAATATAAAGGTTGCTCGTGCCGAAACTGCTCGGGACCAACCCCACATACGCGGAGGATATATCTACATGGTTGTGCACAGTAGAATCAATAATATCCAGCACCCCCTTGGTAGTGCCTTCCGTGACTTCCAGGCGGGTCCCGTCCGGTTCACGTAACCGCAGTTGCAGCTGCCCATTATTAGTTTTTGGCAGCAGGTCCTTGCCAATGATGACGAAACAAGTAGCCGCCCCTCCCAATGCCAGGACCAGGTAGGCCAGTACGGCCAGCCTTCGTCGGGGCATCCATCTTTCCAGGTGCCTGACCAACCGCAGCTTCAGCCGTTCGAAGAAATTATCCTCCTCCTTATGCTCCCGGTCCTCGGCAATATGTCCTTCAACTTGCGCAGATTCGGCAGCGTTTAGTGCCATGCCCGCGTGCGCATGAGGCCGGTCATGATGATAGGTGAACTTCTCCGCCTTCAGAAGCCAGTTCGAGATAACCGGCACCAGCGTCTGAGCGGATGTATACGAACAAATCATTGCGAAGGCGATCGCAAGCGAAAGGGGAAGGAACATCGCCTTCGGAACGCCCGTCATGACGAAGGACGGTGCAAACACGGCCAGAATGCACAACAGGATCAGCAGCTTTGGAAAAGAAATTTCATTACAGGCGTCCAGGATAGCCAACTTTTTATTCTTGCCCATTTCCAGGTGCTGGTGAATATTCTCGATGGTCACCGTCGCCTCATCCACGAGGATCCCGATAGCCAGCGCCAGGCCGCTCAAAGTCATGATGTTGATGGTCTGACCCGCCAGTTTGAGGAAGAAGACGGCTCCCATAACGGACACGGGTATCGTAATGATGACCACCAGGCTGCTTCGCCAGTCACGCAGGAACAGCAGTACCGTGAGACCCGTCAGGATGGCTCCCAGGATACCCTCTGTCATAAGGCTTTTAGCAGCATTGATAACGAATATCGACTGGTCGAACTCATAGCTGATATTCACGTCGTCGGGTAGCAAGCTCTTCATTTCGGGGAGCCGCTTGCGTAGGGTTTGCACCACTTCCCACGTCGACGCATCCGCCGTCTTCACGACCGGAATATAGACCGACCGCTTACCATTGACCAGGGCGTAGTCGACGGTGATATCGGCTCCGTCGGCAACAGTAGCCACGTCGCTTACATAGATCGAAGTAGCGCCATTGCTTTTTATCGGGATGCTTTCAAATTGCTGCACTTTGCTTTCCAGCGAATTGATCGTGCTGACCAGCATGGTGCTGTCGATGCGTAGATTGCCGGACGGCGTCATGGTGTTATTCTTCGTGATTGCTTCGACCACCTCGTCCGCCGACAGGTTATACCTGCGCAATTTCTCCGGGTCTACATTAATTAGTACGGACCGGGCATTAGAACCGAATGGCGGCGGCGCCGTAAGCCCGGGCACTGTCGCAAACAAGGGCCGAACCCGGGTGATGGCCAGGTCGAATATGTCTTTCAGGGATTTCGTCTTGCTGCTGAATACCAGTTCCCCTACGGGTAAGGAAGAGGCGTCGAAACGGACCACCTGGGGCGGGAGGGCGCCCGGCGGGAAAAAGGCCATAGTCCGGTTCACTTGAAGGGCTACCTGAGCAGACGCCTCCGCCATGTCCGTGTTTTCGTAAAAGGTGAGTTTGATGAGGGATAGTCCCTGGATATTTTTACTTTCGATCGTCTTTATGCCGTTCACATACAGGAACTGGTCCTGCATACGGGTAGCAAAAAAACCTTCCATCTGCTGGGCCGACATGCCCCCGTATTGTTCGATGACATAGATGGTGGGAAGATTGAGCCTGGGAAAAATATCGATAGATATCGTCCTTACCGCCATGATCGAGAACAACAAAAGCCCGATGAAAAGCACGAGTATAGTAATGGGTCTTTTTAGCGCTGCACGTATCATCTTAATTATTTTATGGTGATTCCTTCTTTGATTTCATCATTGGCATTGGCAATCACTTCTTCGTCGGGCTGAAGGTCTCCCAGCACTTCGATATACTTATCGTTCTCATTCCCCGTCCTGACATCGACTTTGACAACCTTCCCATCGCGGACAGCCAATACATATTTCCTCTCCGTGGACGTGATTACAGCCGATTTTGGCACGGATAAGGCAGCAGGATTGCCTTTCGAATAGAATAACACGTCGGCATACATCCCCGGTGCAAGGATCTCATTTTTATTATAGACATCCAGTTCGACCCTTTCAGAGCGAAATTGCATGTTGATATTCATCGACACCCTGGCAATACGTCCCTTCATCTCTTTTCCCGGGAAGGCATTCAGATAAAAAGAGATGGAATCGTTGCTTTTTAAGGATCCGGCGATGCCTTCGGGGATATCGACCTGCAACCGCAAATGCTCAACTTCTTTCAACTCCAGCATCGGCCTGTCTTTACTTTCCGCGCTTACCAGGGCGCCGGGGTGTACATTCCTGGTCGTAATGACACCATCGAAGGGGGCTGTGATTTTCAAATAGTCCATCATGGTCTGCTGCATATGCCAGTTGGCCTTTTCAGCATTGCTGAGCGCGCTGTCCGCATCTCTTTTTGATCTGGCCGATTCCAGGTCCATGGGAGAAATGGCGCCTGGCGTGCGGGAAGCCTGTTGCAGTCGTTCATAGTTGTCCCGGCTGATTGCATAGTCCGATACAGCGCGCGCATATTTTTCTTTGGCCTGCATGACGGCCTGTTCCAGTTCTGGAGCGTCCAGCACCATTAAAAGCTGGCCCTGCCGCACGTGTGAACCGATATCCACCAGGACCTTCGTTACATAACCGTTCACCTTTGGGAATATACTAACTTCCTGGTAGGCCGCCAGTTGGGCAGGCAGTTTCATGGTTTGCTCCACGCTCTTCTTTTCCGCCCTTGCCAGGACATAATGTGGCGCCGCAGGAGCTGTCGCCTTGCTTTCCGGATCTTTTTTATCGGAACAGGCATAAAAAAAGGTACAAGAGAATAAAATGATTATAGTGAATTGCTTGTTCATAACGTTTGTATTATTTAGAAGAATCTTCAGGTAATAACGAGACAGAATCAAAAGATGCTTTTTGCTGTATCCAGCCATAGACCAATGGAACGATAAATAGCGCCGCAAATGTCGACGCTGCAAGGCCGCCGATTACGGCCCTTCCCAGGGGCGCAGACTGGTCACCTGCTTCGCCCAGGCCGCTGGCCATCGGGATCATCCCGGCGATCATGGCAAGACTGGTCATGAGGATAGGCCTGAGGCGCAGACTGGCGGCCATGATAGCCGCCTTGAACGGATCATGATATTCCAATCTCAACTTTTCCGCGTTGGTGACGATCAGGATTGCATTGGCGACAGACACGCCCGTCGACATAATAATCCCCATATAAGACTGCAGGTTAAGCGTTGCTCCCGTCGCCAACAGCACCAGCATGGCGCCTAGCAGAACAGCGGGAACCGTTGACAGCACCGAAATTGAGATGCCAAAAGACTGGTAGTTGGCGGCCAGCAACAGCAGAATGACCACAATGGCTGCCACCAGGCCGGATTGCAGTGAGTCCAGTGTCTCCGTCAGCAGCGAAGACATGCCTTTTATCTCCGCTACAAGGCCGATAGGTGGCTGACCCATATCCCCGATGGCTTTTTGAACGGCTGCGGTAGCGCTGGCCAGGTCTTTGTTATAAATATTGGCGCTGACCGTCACATACCGGCGGGGACCGCTGCGGTCGAATTCCCCGGGAAGCGTGTCGATGCGGATAGCCGAGACATCAGATAACACCGGTCGCATCTGTCCCTTCACCAGCGGGACGGAAGCCAGTTGCTGCACCGATGTCATGATGTATTCCGGCACCTCTACCTGGGTTTGATAGGTATAAGAAGTCTTATCGTCCAGCCACAGATTTTTGTCCGTGAACCGGCTCGATGAGGTGACGTCCGTTATGCTCCGGGAGACATTATTGATAGAGAGCCCCATGAGCGCCAGCCTGTTCCGGTCGAGCGTGATATTGATCGTCGGGAAATTCAAGGGTTGGGCAATCTGCACATCCCGCAGGAATGACACGCCCTTCAGTTTTTCTACCAGTTTT
Source organism: Puia sp. (assembly GCA_031292515.1). Lineage (GTDB taxonomy): Bacteria > Bacteroidota > Bacteroidia > Chitinophagales > Chitinophagaceae > Puia. The sequence goes on from JARLGZ010000279.1 coordinate 156,020, forward strand.
CCCGCATAAGTTTTGATATCGTCCATGTTCTTCCCCGCCACCCTCACCTCGATGGGTGTGGACGCGCCCTGCGCCATGATCTTTTCGGTCAGTTCGATCGGTTCGAAAGAGATCTTAAGGGCAGGATAGCGCAAAAGGATATTCTTGCGTAACTCTTCTTTAAGATCCTCCATTTTAACCTTGTAACTCTCATCCAGGTTAACCTGTATTACCGACTCATGCGTACCACTGTTGAAAATATAAAGGTTGCTTGTGCCGAAACTGCTGGGCACCAAACCGACATAGGCCGAGGAAATAGCGATCCGGCCATTGACCGTTGAATCGATAATATTCAATACGCCCTGCGTGGCCCTTTCTGTCACTTCCAGGCGCGTTCCATCCGGCTCCCGGATTCTGAGCTGCAACTGGCCGGTGTTGGTCTTTGGCAGCAGGTCCTTGCCGATGATCTTATAACAGACCGCGGCAGATCCGAAGGCCAGGACCAGGTAGATCATAACGATCAATTGCCGTCTGGGCATCCATTTGCCCAGCCTCGACGCCAGCCCTCCTTTGATACGCTGAAAAAACCCGTCCTTTTCGGAGTGTTCGGCGGCCGCTCCTGCTTTGCTTTGACCAGGGGACATCTCTACATGAACAGGGACAACAGCATGTTGTGACTGAAACATTTCCGCCCTGAGCAGCCATACGGACACGACGGGTACCAATGTCTGGGCGGCGATAAAACTGACGATCATGGCAAAGGCGATCGACAACGAGAGGGGCAGGAACATCGCCCTGGGAACTCCATTCATCACGAAGGCCGGCGCGAATACGGCCAGGATACATAGCAGTATGAGCAATAGCGGAAAAGAGATCTCGGAACAGGCATCCAGGATGGCCTGCTTCTTGGTTTTTCCCATTTCCAGGTGTTGATGGATGTTTTCGATGGTGACCGTGGCCTGGTCAACGAGAATCCCGATTGCCAGTGCGAGACCGCTCAACGTCATGATATTGACGGTCTGACCGGCGAGCTTCAAAAAAAAGACGGAACCCAATACGGCAACGGGTATGGTAATAATCACCACGAGACTACTCCTCCAATCCCGCAGGAATAGCAAAACCATCAACCCGGTCAGGATGGCGCCCAGGATGCCTTCTGTCATGAGACTCTTGGCCGAATTGATGACAAAGACGGACTGATCGAATTCGTAGCTGATATCCACGTCATCGGGCAACAGGCTCTTCATTTCCGGAATCCGGGTGCGCAGAGTCTGTACTACTTCCCAGGTAGAGGCATCCGCCGTTTTTACGACCGGGATGTACACCGACCGTTTGCCGTTTACCAACGCATAATCCACGGTGATATCGGCCCCATCCGCGACATTTGCAATATCCTTCACGTAGATCGATGTGGCGCCGTTGCTCCTAATAGGGATGTCCTCAAAATGTTGCACCCTATTCTCCAGCGAATTGATGGAGGTCACATACATGATATTGTTTATCCGGAGATTCCCGGACGGAGTGATCGCATTATTCTTTGAGATCGCCTGTACGACTTCATCCGCCGACAGGTTATACATGCGTAGTTTTTCCGGGTTGACATTGATCAGCACCGATCGCGCATTGGATCCGAAAGGCGGTGGCGCCGAAAGACCCGGTACCGTGGCAAACAGGGGTCGGATCCGGGTAATGGCCAGGTCGAAAATTTCTTTTAGTGACCTGGTTTTGCTGCTGAAGACCAATTCACCCACGGGCAGAGAAGATGCGTCGAAACGAACCACCTGCGGGGGTAAAGCCCCCGGCGGAAAAAAAGCCATGGTCCGGTTCACCTGCAGGGCCACTTGCGCCGAGGCCTCGGCCATGTCCGTATTCTCGTAAAACGTGAGTTTGATCAGGGATAATCCTTGTATATTTTTACTCTCAATATTCTTAATCCCGTTTACATAGAGAAACTGATCCTGCATGCGGGTAGCGAAGAATCCTTCCATTTGCTGTGCCGACATCCCGCCGTATTGCTCGATCACATAAATGGTAGGAGAATTCAGTTTAGGGAATATGTCTATCGGTATTGTGCGGATCGCCATGATCGAGAACAACAAAAGACCAATAAACAGCACCAATACCGTGATAGGCCTTTTTAAAGCTGCTCGTACCATTGGAAAATTATTTAATGGATTGAATATATTGATCCAGGTTGCCGGCCGCCGCTGCTCTGTCCAGGTTAGCAAGCAGCCAATCGCTTAGGGTCTGTACGTAATCCGATTGGGACCGGTAGAGCACAAAAGATGCATCGGTAAGGTCGACCAGGTTGATGATCCCCGCCCGGTACTGGGCGGTCTTCTGAGCAAAAGCGTCCTGGGCGGCGCCGATCTGGACGGGGATCTCAACCAGGTTTTTCGCAGCCGTCGCAATGGCTACATCGGCTTTATGGCCTACATTTTGCAAAGACTGCTGTTGTTGCTGCAGATCATAGTCGCTGGCAGTCGTATTATTACGGGCGATCGCAAGCTTGTCTTTCCGGTGAACGGTATTGAACAGATCGTATTCCAGCGTGAGGCCGCCCATATAGTTGAACCGTTGATAACCCAGGCCCATAGCGGCAGACTTGTAGTTGTCCGTGTAGTCAATGCTGGAGCCCCTTGCCCAGGCCACCCCCGTCAACAGGATCTTGGGCAGATAGCTCTTTTTTACCAGGTCTTCCGTCTGGACGTAGAGAGATTTCTGCTTGTCATAATAGTCGGTGAGCGGATTTTTAGGCGCCGCCGAGTCCTGCATCAGGCGTAAAATATCCGGCGCGGCTAAATTGTTCTTAGACTGGGAAGTATCGAGGTTGACATCTCCGACCGGAATTCCGGTGAGATAGCTGAGCTGCTGCTGAAGTTCCCGGATCTGTCCGTATGTCTGGTTAAAGGTGATCCGGGTCTTGGACAATTCGGCCATCGCCAGCGCTGAATCTGCGCCTGGCTTGATACCGCTCAGGGTCACTGCCTGGATGACTTTATAGATCGTCTCATAGCGGTTGACATTTTCCTGGTCGATACCAAGTTGGAACTGGTTTTTAAGGATATCCAGGTAGAGTTTGCTCACCTGCCATTTCACCAGGTATATTTCCCGGTCAAGATCGGCCTGGGTCAGGTTGGTATATGCCTCGGCGTGTTGGACCGTCGCCTTCTTCAAACCGAAATCGACGAGTTCGTATTGATTATAAAAGAAGGCGATATTCCCGATCGCCGATTGATAGGTGTTTGATGACCGTACGCCGCTGGAACTGGACGGAATAATCCCGAAAGAAACATAGGAACCGGGCAGGGAATTGTCCGTGCCTGCTGTCAGCTCGTCTCCTATATAAGAAGTAGGGAGAAAGGTGTGCCGCGCATCTGTAACACCGGCCCTGGCCGCATCGACCAATGTCTTTTTCTGCATTAACACCGGCAGGTGACGCTGCGCTGAATCTATAAATGCGGCTAATGAATACGTTTTTCGTTGTGCAAACAAGGACACGATCGGTGCCAATAACAGAATGTAAAGAACACAGACAAACTTTCTGTAACAGAAAGGTCTCATACAAATATGTTTAAAATAAAAAATGTGGTTGCACGGATACTCTAAGGACTAACCTGCAAAAGGAGGGCCCCGAAGAGGGGTACTGGTGTAAAAGAGGTGCGGATGCAACCCATTCCGGTATTGTCCGAATGGGATCGTGTTGACAGAAGATGCATACCGGGACGGAAACTCAGAGCTGATTAGCTCGATGGGAGGGTTATTCTCCTGTTGAAACCTTTTATTTAAACGAATGGTCGGCTTCCTGGCCGCATGTAAAGGGCCCTTCGAAGAGACACGTTGATGACCGCCAAAATAACTGGTAAGAGAGGGGCATTTTGAAAAGAACTGGGCATTCTGAAAAGCCTCGAAATTAAAAAAAAGCTGTACGAAGAAAAAGACCAGATACACCGATAACAGCAATGCTTTTGAGAGAATTTTATATATGCTCCTGGTATCTGTCATGAACAAGATGTACGGCCTGTCTCGTATATTTTTTTACAAATAGAGAATCTATTTAACCGGGTAGTAAAAATAGCAATAAAATAGATAGTCTTTCGCCTTTATTTCGGAAAGAATTGAAAAAACAGCCTGTGGTGCCTGCTTTAATATCGTTTTAATCTCCCCTTTTATCTCATCTTCCATCGTTCTGTCCTCTACTTCCAGATTCCGGCCACTCGTCATCTTCGTCATCCCGCTACTCTTCGTCGTCCTCGTATTCAAACAACTCCTCTTCGGCTTCAGGATCCGCCTGCCCGTAAAGGCTTTCAAACTTTCCCGCGGTTTCCGCATCAAGCTCTTCGATCAATTTATAAATCGCCTCGGCGCCGAAACGGAAAAAGTCCTCCGTCGACGGCAGGTAACTGCGCAAAAGAACCGTCTCCCTGGTCCCCATAAGAACGGTCACCAATTCGATATCTGATTCGGCATCTGTTTGGATCAGGTAATAGGCACCCTGCTTCAATTCTCCGTATGTGAGCATAAAATTCGTTTTATGCAATAAAGCTCCGGTCTTAACATTACCTGCAGATAAAATCTGTTTAAAGGAATTGTTAGCAAAACGAGCTTTCCACCTGGAGAGGGCTAACCGCTCCTCCCCGGCGGATCCTGTTGGGCGATAAAACAGGCAGCACCATAAAAAATCAGCACCATAAAAAAAGCCGCTTACGCGGCTCAAAAGATCATGCTACGGCCATATTTCCCGGGCCTTATTCTTTAATTCCCTTTCCGTTTAATTCCCGTTCTCTGCTGTCAGTCGATTTCTCGTCCTTAATCCTTGCTCTCGGAAGTTTTGGCTTCCGTCGTCCTGGCATCCACGGATTTTATCTTTACACGCGTCTTGGCGTTCTTTTTTGGCGCGGCTTTCTTGGGCTTGCTGCGGTGATGATTTTTTTTGCTGATTTTTACAAGATCGCGGCTGATCAGTTTGCTGGCTTTTTTCACGTGGGTGGCCAGCTTCTTCTCTCCCAATTCTTCTTTGTAATCGGACAAAGCTCCAGTCAGTTTTTCGAATATCTGTTTTCGGACTTCCTTCTTTTTAAGCGTTGCAACGGTCTCTTGTTGACTCATAGAAACAAAGTTTTAAATTTGGTAATAATTTGATAACACAAACTTAATGTTAAAGCCGGGGAGACCAATGTTAAGTTTTGACCGGAAAGCGAGATTTAACATACGGGAAAAGCCCCGGAAAAGGCCTGCCGGCCTATTTTTGCCGCATGAATCACCACTCCGCTGTTCGCCGGTTTTCATCCTTGCGCTACTGTCTGTCCGGTCTTGTCCTGACTGGGTTCCTTTTCACTTCCGCACAAAGCAGCGCCCCTCCCATCCTCACGGGCAAATTACAGGACAGCCTCCTCGACGAGATATCGGGGATCGCTGTTTCCGCCACGCATCAGGGGGTTTTATACGTTCATAACGACAGCGGGGACACCAGCCGGTTTTTCGCCGTGAACCCGCAGGGAGCGCTGCTTGCGACCTGGTATTTTAAAGGACTGGAAAGCAGCCATGGGGTAAAAGATTGTGAGGATATCGCGCTGGGAGCGGGCGAGAAGACAGGCCGGAGCTACCTCTATATAGGCGACATCGGCGACAACCGGGCCGTCAGGGAGTACATCACGATTTATCGTCTTGAGGAACCAAATGTCATAAAAAGCTCATTTGCAAAGACTTCCGCGCTCAGAGCAGTATATCCTGACGGACCCAGGGATGCTGAGACCCTTATGATAGATCCCCGGGACCGTCTTTTATACATCCTGTCAAAATGGGAGGACTCGATCGGGATCTATACCCTGCCCTGGCGATTTCCGGGAAAGGGGGGCTTCGCCAGGAAACCCCTCAGGCTCCAAAAAAGGGGAACATTGTATTTTCCCGGGGTCAAGCCTTTCAAATATATTACTGCGGGCGACATTTCCCGGGATGGGCAACAGGTACTGATCAAAAGCTATTCCCAGGTCTTCTACTGGAGGCGCCAAGCCCATGAGCCGCTCTGGAAGACCCTGCGACGCAAGCCCCGGCAACTGCCCTATACTCCTGAAAAACAGGGCGAGGCGATCGGTTTCACCCCGGACGGCAAGGCCTGTTATACAACCAGCGAAGGCGTTCATGCCCCTATCTTTTTCTATAAGATAGATCCATAAGATAGAGACCAGATGAAGGCGATTCCCGCGGAAAAATCAGGGGGCAAATGCATCCTGCAAGTCTGCCTCGTGAGGCTGGGGATCGACCGGGGACACCCGGGTTCTTCTCGAAAACACGGAAAGTAAGGCTTTGCGGGGAGCAGGATGGTGCCAGCCCCGCTCAAAGAGTTTGGCAAAGAAGATGCCGATAACATAGCCCAACAGGGATCCCGCCAACACGTCGGAGGGATAGTGCTTGCCGACATATACCTGCGCATAGCCGATGGCCAGGGCCCAGACCCAGAGCCACCTCCATTTCCTGCCGGTTATTATATAAAGGGACCAATACCAAAAAGTAGCGAGACCCACGTGATTTGCGGCGTGGGAAGAAGGCATCGAATACAGCCCTCCGCAATCGACCAGACTCCGCATATAACCCTGTAACTCTGCGTCATAACAGGGCCGGAGACGCGCAAAAAACGGCTTCAGCAACGAAGCGCTGACGCTATCCGTAGCTGCGACGCAAAGGATGCTCAGGCCAATAAACAGCCATGCCCGGGTCTTCGCCTTTCTGATGGAGTAATAAAGCAGGAACAGGTAGAGAGGTACCCATACCAGGGGTTCTCTGAGCAAAGGCATGACCTTATCCCAGACGGAATGATCCGAATCATGCTGGATGAGCACGAACAAGACTTTGTCGATCCGGTCCAACCACTTCAGCAAGGTCATAAACGGCGGATTAATGATGATTGAAGATGCAGGGTATCTTCGTCGCCCCGGATGGTAAAACTAGCCGGTTGGGTCGAAACACGGGTTGCCTCAGGGTTATGATAAGATTACCATTCTGTGAACAATCAATCCTGGCGGACTCAATGGCCGGGCAGACGGCAATATTCCTGTATGGGTAACGTTAAGTTAATGCTAGGGTAAACCTGGGTTTACATGAGCTTTCTAGTTTTGCAAAACCCATTACAATGAATAAGTTCACTTTCCTGCTTCCGGCCCTGTTTCATCTCGCGGCCTCCGCACAAAGTCCACCCACGGATCCATCCGAACATATTTTTATCATTACCACAGACGGATTCAGATGGCAGGAAGTATTCACCGGCGCAGACCCCGCCATGATCGGAAATCCAAAATATGTCAGGGATACGGCTCTTATGGAGGCATTATATGGCGGCCCTACGGCCGCAGCCAGGAGGACCAGGCTGATGCCTTTTTTCTGGAGCGTCATCGCGGCAAAAGGCCAGTTGTTTGGCAATCGCTTATTTCATAACAAAGTCAATGTCAGCAATTTTTACAAGATATCCTATGCCGGTTACAGCGAAATCCTGACCGGTCATCCCGATCTGCTTACTCCGCCAAATATGGCCATCAATAACAAAAACCGGAATGTGCTGGAATACCTGAACGGTACAGCGGGTTATCACGGGAAGGTCGTTGCCTTCAGTTCCTGGAATGTCTTTCCGTATATTCTTAATGAACAACGAAATGGTCTGCCCCTCAACAGTGGGTATGACAGCCTCTCCGAAGAACAAAAAGAATTGAGCAACCCATTAATCGAAAGGGTGCAGGACAGCGTCTCGCCAAAAAATAAATCACGCTACGATCTGCTTACCTATCTCAACGCCCGCCAGTATATTGAGAAGCATCATCCTTCCGTGGTCTTCATCGGGCTGGGTGAAACCGACGAACAGGCACATGCAGGACGCTATGACCTGTATTTGCAACAGGCCGCCAATGTGGATCGGATGATCGCGGAACTCTGGTACTATGTGCAAACCGATCCTTACTATAAAGACCATACGACTTTTCTGATCACGACCGATCACGGCAGAGGAGGGGATCCGAGTTCCTGGTACGCCCATGGGTTTTGGGTAAGAGGTTCCGGAGAAGCGTGGCTGGCCATGCTGGGACCTGCATTGCTGCCGCTGGGTGAGGTCAGGACCGCCGGCCGTTCCTACCAGAAGCAGTTGGCGGCGACCATCGCCCTTCTTTTGGGCGAGCATTTCGAAACGGATCACCGGATCGGGCAGCCTTTGCAACTGGCATTGAAAGATCCTTCCAACGGAGGATCCGCGCCATCGCCGAACCTGGTTTCAACGGATCCTGCCATTCGGGTGGCTGATCGTCCGGCGACGCCCGGTCCCCTTCCCATCGACGGCATTGCCGCCGGAGAGACGACGGGAACCCGGTAGCCATGAACGACAATCTACAACATCTTCTTCGCCCGCCTGTCTTGCAAAACCGGCAAATGAAGAGGCGCTCCGGTTCCTCATTGAACCGGAGATACCCAAATTAAAAAAGCGCAAAGACGCAAAGTTGCCTTATTAGCTCTATTTTTGCCCAAATTTTTCGATCATGGCGCTCAACTCCATCATGAAGATATTCATGCCAAAGGACCGGGTATTCTATTCTCTGTTCGAAGAAGTGGCAGATACCGTCGCCAGGATGGGCAAGCTGATGAAGGAGGTGGTGGCAGAGCCCGACTTCGACAAAAGAGCGGCGATCATCTCCCAGATCGAAGACCAGGAGCACGTCAATGACGACCTGACCCACAAGATTTTTACCGAATTGGGAAGGAATTTCATCACACCCTTCGACCGGGAAGACATCCATTATCTCGCAAGCGCCCTGGACGACATCTGCGATTATATCTATTCTTCCGCCAAAAAGATCAATTTCTACAAGGTCAATCCCAATGATACCGGCATCCAGAAAATGGCCGATCTGATCGACCAGAGTGCCGAACAGATCAGGAACGCCGTAAAAGAGCTGCGCAACATGCGCGATATGCGCAAGATCACGGATGCCCTCGTGAAGGTGAATAGCATCGAAAACCAGGCGGATGACATCTTCGACATGAGTATCGACAGGCTCTTCGAAACCGAGCCCGACGCCAAAGAAGTGATCAAGAAAAGAGAAATCTACCAGGTCATGGAGATCGTCACGGACAAATGCGAAGATGCGGCAAACGTCATCGAGTCTATCATTATTAAGTATGCGTAAAGCAAGTACTCACCAATCACTATGAGTTTCCTGGTAATTATCATTATTCTCGCACTGATATTTGATTTCATTAACGGATTCCACGATGCCGCTAATTCTATTGCCACGATCGTCTCGACAAAAGTATTGACACCTTTCCAGGCGGTGCTTTGGGCTGCCTTCTTTAATTTCCTGGCATTTTTCATCTCCAAATACCTGATCGGCGAGTTTAAGATCGGCAATACCATCGCAAGTTCGGTTCACCCGGAATTCATCAACCTGGAAGTGATTTTCGCCGGACTGATCGCAGCTATCTCCTGGAACCTGCTCACCTGGTGGTTTGGCATTCCCTCCAGTTCCTCCCATACGCTCCTGGGCGGATTCATGGGCGCGGCCCTGGCTCATGCGGGCGCTTTGAGCAGGAACGGGACGGAAGTGATCAATTATGCCAAGGTGATACCCACTTTCCTCTTCATTTTTCTGGCTCCTTTTATCGGGATGGTGATCGCTTACATTATTACCGTACTCATCATCAATATCTGCCGCAAGGCCAATCCCTATCGGGCAGACAACTGGTTCAGAAGACTCCAATTGATATCTTCCGCCCTGTTGAGCCTCGGACATGGAGGCAACGACGCACAGAAAGTCATGGGTATCATCGGCGCCGCCATGATATTCTACCAGAAATCGAATGGTCATACCCTGACTTTTAAGGAATTTGTGGATCATAACATGTGGGTGCCCCTGGCCAGCTTTACCGCTATTGCGCTGGGAACGATGAGCGGCGGATGGAAGATCGTCAGGACAATGGGCACCCGTATTACAAAAGTGACCCCGCTGGAAGGCGTCAGCGCGGAAACGGCCGGCGCCATTACTCTCTTCCTGTCCGAGAAACTCGGTATCCCGGTAAGCACCACCCATACAATCACAGGGGCGATTATCGGAGTTGGAGCCACCAAACGCCTCTCGGCAGTTCGCTGGGGAGTGACAATCAATCTGTTATGGGCCTGGATCCTGACAATTCCGGTCAGTGCGTTGCTCGCAGCCTTCGTATATTTTCTGATTCACCTGTTCATGAAGTAACAGGCTCCGTTATTTACCGCAGCTTTTTATTATTGACATATCTTTACTACTTTGGCGCCCAAATAAAAGAGTAAAAATGAAGGGAATCATTCTCGCCGGCGGATCCGGCACAAGGCTACATCCGATCACTTATGCGATCAGCAAGCAGATTATGCCGGTTTACGACAAACCCATGATCTACTACCCCTTATCTACCCTTATGCTGGCGGGTATCCATGAAATTCTGATCATTTCAACTCCCCATGATCTCCCTCTTTTCAAAAAGCTGTTCGGCGACGGATCCTCTTTGGGGCTTCGGTTTACCTACGCCGAACAACCCCAGCCAAACGGTCTCGCGCAGGCTTTTGTGATCGGCAGGGAATTCATCGGAACGGACAGCGTAGCGCTCGTGTTGGGTGATAACATCTTCTATGGCGGCGGTCTGGGCAAACAACTGGAAAAGAATACAAATCCCAAAGGGGGGATCGTATATGCCTACCAGGTCAGTGACCCCGAGCGGTATGGCGTGGTGGAATTCGACAAGGAAATGAATGCCATCTCAATCGAAGAAAAGCCCCGGGAGCCAAAGAGCAGCTATGCCGTACCGGGCCTTTATTTTTATGATAACGAAGTCATCGATATCGCCAGGAACCTGAAGCCCAGCCCCAGGGGAGAATATGAAATCACGGACGTCAATAAGGAATATCTTCGCAGGGGAAGTCTCAAAGTCTCCATCCTGGACCGTGGGACGGCCTGGCTCGATACCGGCACCTTCGACTCCCTGATGCAGGCTTCCCAGTTTGTGCAGGTAATCGAACAGAGACAGGGCATCAAGATCGCCTGCATCGAAGAGATCGCTTACCGTAAGGGATTTATTGACAAAAAACAGCTGGAGGCAATGGCACAACCTCTCCTCAAAAGCGGATATGGAGAATACCTCATCAATCTTATTAAACCCTAAGGCTTTTGCGAAAGCCATTAAGACAATAATCATTAACATTCAACACGGCTAAAAACAAAAATCCCAGATGAAAAAGATCCTTGTTACGGGTGGATGCGGTTATATAGGTTCCCATACGATCGTAGACCTGATCGAGAACGGTTTCGAGGTCATTTGCGTGGATAATAATGTTCGCTCTTCTCCAAGAATACTGGAAGGAGTGGAAAAGATCACAGGTAAAAAGATCAAGAATTATAAGGTCGACCTCTGTAATTACGATGATACCTTCGCCATCTTCCAGGAGAACGATAATATAGCCGGTATCATTCATTTTGCCGCCTTCAAATCGGTCGGGGAGTCGGTGGAACAACCGCTTCTGTATTTTGAGAACAACCTGCAATCCCTGATCAACCTGTTGAAATGCGTCCAGGAATTCGAGATCCCCTACTTTGTATTCTCATCGTCCTGTACGGTCTACGGGAACCCGGATATAGTACCCGTTACCGAAATGACGCCACCCAAACCTGCCGAATCGCCCTATGGCTATACGAAGCAGATGGGTGAACAGATCATCAATGAATTCTCGAAAGCGGCCGCAAAAACGAAATGTATCCTGCTTAGGTATTTCAACCCGGTAGGAGCGCACCCGACCATCCTGATCGGGGAAATGCCCATCGGCCGGCCGGCAAACCTGGTCCCCGCCATTACACAGACGGCAATCGGAAAACTCCCTCAGATGCAGGTATATGGTGACGATTATGACACCCGCGACGGATCCTGTATCCGCGATTTCATACATGTCTGCGATATCGCCCATGCACATACCCTGGGTCTGGAGTTCCTGCTGGCAAAAAAGAACACCAAGAAATGCGAGGTTTTCAACCTCGGAACGGGTAATGGCGTGACGGTACTGGAAGCCATAAAAGCATTTGAAAAGGTGAGCGGGGTAAAACTGAATTATGCCATAGGCCCCCGCAGACCAGGCGATGTGATCGCGATTTATGCCAATAACGACCTTGCAAAAAAGCAGCTGGGATGGAAACCGCATTATTCGCTCGAAGAGATGATGTCAACGGCCTGGAGATGGGAGCAAAAGCTGAAAGCCGACGAAAAATTCTATAACGGCAAATTTTCCGAGCTGAATTAGGTGGCTGCTGGAAATCCCGAAACTTCTTCTTTACTTTGCATGACCAAAGGAGAAATGGCTCAGAAAAAGGACAAATAGATAAAAAATTAATAAAAGATCCATGTTAAAAGACATACAGGTTACAGGCCAGAAAGATACACGCAGCGGTTTTGGAGATGCGATGACTGAGTTGGGTAGGAAGAATCCGGATGTTGTGGTACTGACGGCGGATCTCGCCGGATCTCTGAAGATCCATCCCTTTATCAAGGAAAATCCCGATCGCTTTGTACAGTGCGGCATCGCGGAAGCCAATATGATAGGCATCGCGGCCGGATTGACCATCGGGGGCAAGATTCCTTTTACTACTACCTTTGCCAATTTCTCCACAGGCCGGGTCTATGATCAGATTCGTCAATCGGTAGCCTATTCGGGAAAAAACGTCAAGATCTGCGCTTCGCATGCCGGTCTCACCCTGGGGGAAGACGGGGCGACCCACCAGATCCTGGAAGATATCGGCATGATGAAGATGCTGCCGGGCATGATGGTGGTAGTTCCTTGCGACTACGCTCAGACCAAGGCTGCCACCCTGGCCATCGCAGACCACGAAGGCCCCGTCTACCTTCGTTTCGGTCGTCCGGTATGGCCCATTTTCACGGAGAATCTTCCCTTTGAGCTCGGCAAAGCGCAGTTCTTCTCGGAAGGCGCCGACGTCTCCATTTTTGCCTGCGGACACATGGTCTGGAAAGCCATCGAAGCCGCTAAAGTGCTCGAAGAAAAAGGAGTTTCTGTGGAATTGGTCAACATACACACCATCAAACCACTGGATGAAGCGTCCATTCTGCAATCGATTCGCAAAACCAAATGCGCCGTTACGGTCGAAGAACACAATATCATCGGTGGACTGGGTGACGCGATTTCACAGGTTGCGACTAAAAACTTTCCGATTCCCATTGAATACGTAGGGACCAACGACACATTCGGAGAGAGCGGTACTCCTACCCAATTGCTGGAAAAATACGGGTTGACAGCCGACCATGTGATCGCTTCGGTGGAAAAGGTCATCGCAAGAAAAAGCAAATAAGCACCGACATACCGTAAACCCCGGCCCTCAGCCGGGGTTTACTATTTTAAACGAAATCCTGGCCGGAATATAATAGCCTTTTAAACCCGTGACGGTATAAAGGGTCTAATACGCAAAATTCGCAATTAAAACAGCTAACCGTATGGGGGTGAACATTCAAGACACAGAATTGCTGATGCAGTTCCGTGACCCTGAAAACAAAGAAAAAGCCTTCACTGCCATCATCAAAAAATACCAGGAGAAGCTTTATTGGCATGTGCGCCGCATGGTCGTGGATCATGACGATGCAAATGACGTATTACAAAATGTATTCATTCGTGTCTGGAACGGGTTGTCCAATTTCCGCGAAGACTCAAAACTCTATACCTGGCTTTACAGGATTGCAACGAACGAATGCCTCAGCTTCCTGGAACAGCAGAAAAAGAAGGCCGCCTTGTCGCTGAGCGATATGGAGAGCGGGTTGAGCAATAAAATCATTGCAGACAAGCATTTTGATCCCAATAAACTGGAGTGGAAATTACAACTAGCTATTCAGCAACTTCCTGAAAAGCAACGTATTGTATTCACTCTACGATATTATGACGAGATGCCCTACGAAGAGATGAGCCGGGTGCTGGAAACATCGGAGGGTGCGCTAAAGGCATCATATCATCATGCTGTGAAAAAAATAGAGGATTATATCCTAAATTATTAAACTTTGGTTAATGAAAGGGGTCTGTAAATAGGTATGTCAGCGGATAGAAACATATTAGACGAGTTGGGGGCGATCAGTCCTGCTGTTGCAGGGATCGGAGCCACCGCTACCTATAGCGTTCCTGAAGGCTATTTTGAAAGCTTCGCAGGAAAGCTGATAGCGCGGATAGCCGCCGGTGCCGGAACCGTTTCAGAAGCCGGGACTATTACCGGAGCCGGGATCGGGTCTGGAGAACAGACCGGGATCGGTCCCGGGCCCATTGCTGTATTGCCGGCTGGTTTTCGCGACCAGCTTGCTTATCAGATCCCAATCGGATTTTTTGAGGATTTTGCCGAAAAACTGATGAGGCGGATAAAGGCCGAAGAGGCCGATTCCCCCGGAAATGAGCTGGAAATACTTTCACCTCTTTTAAGCCGCCTCGAAAAGAAGGAGCCATTTACGGTGCCCGCGGCCTACTTTTCTGACCTACCAGGCAAGCTGGTGGCTGAATTGCAAGCCCTTCGTTTCGTAAATGACGAACTGGAGCAAACCACTGAATCAGACACCCTTCCATCCGTGCTGGCCGGACTGAGAGACAAACAGACCTATACCCTGCCCCAGGGATATTTTGGTGCCCTATCCGCCGACATTTTGTCTGAAGTCTTTGCAGGAGCTGCCCGTGACGTGGAAGACACCGGGGCCAGGATTGTCACCATGCAGAAAGGAAGCCTGATAAAGGGGTGGATGAAATATGCGATGGCAGCCTGTCTTACTGGCTTGCTTGTAACGGCGGGTATACGTATCTTTCGACACGATGGTGGCGGCTTGGCTGTAATAAATTCCCGGGTGGGACCGAAGACAACAGATACCGGCAGTTTGGCCAAGGTCAGCGACCAGGAGATCCTGAACTACCTCGAAAACCAGAATGAACCCTTAGCGGATGTCGCGGCGAACACTATTGCGGCGACGCCGGATATTAACGATAGCGATGTGAAGGACTTCCTGGGGGAGGTACCCGATGCCGAGCTCCAACAGTATATGGACGAGCATGGCAGTTCTAAAGACCCCCTAACGAATTAAAAATGAAACATTTATTAGCAACAATCGGACTGTTATTCGGGATTGCCTTATCCGCTTGCCTGGCCCAGGTTCCTGGTCCCGGTCCGGGTGTGCAGCCGCCCGGTGCCGGAGGCGGCCAGGGAAGGGTGGAAGCCTATAAGACCTGGTTTCTGACTCAAAGGATGAACCTGACCCCGGAAGAAGGACAACGCTTCTGGCCTATCTATAACCAATATACTGCGGAGATGCGGCAGGTGCAACTTGCCTTCAGAGACAACCGGGACGAACTGGCCCGCGAAGAAGCCGTGCTGAATATTCGCAAGAAATACAATTTTGAATTCTCCAGGGCACTCCCCCGCGAAAAAGTAAATATGTTTTTCCGCTCCGAGAGAGACTTTAACAATTCCCTTCAACGGGAATTAATACAACGCAGACAAGACAGAATAATGCAGCGAAGGCAGATGATCAGGTAGAAGACGAAGATCCACGGCAGACAATGACCGCCATTCAAATGATATAACTGCTCCCCAATAAATAGACCCTGAGATTTTGCTTTTTTACCGATTAGATTTACGAGCCAATAGGCGATTACCGATATTTGAACCTGGTGTTTTTCATAGGTTAGCAACGGCCGGCTCTTTCCAGGGCAGGCCTTTTTTTTGGCGTGATGCTTTTTCTGTACAACTAGCGGCCAAGTGTTCTTTGATAACGGAGCGAAGCGAACGTTAGGAATGAGTGCTGAACAGTGTTCAGCGCGAAATTCGGTCGCATCACGCCAAAAAATCCAGGGCGTCGCGCCAAAGGGGCTGTGCCCCTTTGGAATCCCCGTTTGCTAACGCTCCAATGCTGCTTTTACGATCATCCGAACTTATATACGGGCGTTTTAATATCATGATAAAACAGAAAAGTCCAACCCTCCTCCTCACCCTGTTTCCACCATTCCTGGCGCAGCTCCATACATTTCTTTCCATCATAATCGTATTTCGCAACAAATCGGCTCTTCATCTGCTGCAGCTGCGGCGCTACGTCACCGCCAAAAAAAACGTTTTCTCCGCCGTCGACAATATGGAAAACCTGGTGATAGGGACAATGGGCGCCGGTTAGCTCATAGCGGATATAGCCATCGACGACGCCGGCATCGTCATCAAGCCAGACAACCTGGCGAGAATCCTTGAGCACTGCGAGCTCCCCGGTAATATAGGAAGACGAAGCTTTTTCAAAAGCATATTCCAGCTCCTTACGCCTGATATAATAGGAAGCCCGGGGAAAAGACAAGCGCCGGAGGCCACTCTTATCTACCTGGCTGATCCCGCCTGTATGATCCTTGTGAAGATGGCTCATCAGTACTTTGGTAACATCCTCAGGGTATATACCCGCAGCTGCGAGATTCCTATGGATCTGGAGAGTGCCCTCTGCTTCAAAACCCATACCGGTGTCCAGGATCAGGATGTCTTCCGAAGTGACTATGGCAAAGGGCTGTATTTCTACCAGGATGCTCCCGGCGGATCGGCTTTGCAGGTCGTCCTGCGAAGGTTCGAAAGGTACGAATGCTTTGGTCTTGTCTACCGTGAATGCACCTTCTGAAAGGGGGATGATATTCATGAAGCAAATTTACGGCCTTCGCGTGGTTATCTCAGCACCATCTGTCTGTCTGCGTCCAGCCTGACCAGAACAAAAAGCATCGTACTAAAAGTCAGCAGGGAAGTACCTCCATAACTTATGAAAGGCAGGGGAATGCCGATCACGGGGGCCAGGCCCATGGTCATGCACATATTGATAACGATATGGAAGAAATAGACCGAAGCCACCCCATACGCATAACAACGGCTAAACACGCTTCGCTGTCGCTCGGCGATCGTCACGATCCGCCAGAGTAATAACAGGTAGATTCCCAGGAAGACGATACTGCCCAGGAACCCAAAACCTTCCCCGATGGTGCAGAAAATGAAATCGGTTCGTTGTTCCGGTACGAAGTCATAACGGGTCTGTGTTCCTTTTAGCAGCCCCTTGCCGATCAGGCCACCGCTACCGATCGCGATCTTACTCTGTTTGACATTATAGTTGTTGTCCTTCTTCTTCCCACCGCTCTTTTGTTCGATCTCGAGCGCCGCCGCTTCATTTTTTGGGGTATAATCTTTCCCAATCGTATCATAGATCCGCTTCACCTGGTAGGGTTCCAGTACATGGTCAAACATAAACCGCACCACAAACATTTGTACCCCTACGCAGACAATCCAAATGACTACGATCAGGAGGAGTATCTGCTTATGTCTCTTGATCTGCTTGCGCAGGATGTAGATTGCAATGAGCGCGATGACCGTCAGGGCGATGGCAAGCGTATTGGGCTCGAGCAGCAGGGAAGCCACCACAAGCACCGCCAGGGAAAACCCAATGATCAGAAAAGAAGAAGGCAGCCCTTCGCGGAACATGACGAGGAAAAATGAGAAATAGACCAGGGCCAGACCAAGCTCATGCTGCATGACCGATAATACAGCGGGGAAAAGGCAGATCGCCGCGGCTATCAATTGGGCCCGGGGCCTGGTAAAATTCGTCTCGATCCGTGAAATGTATTTGGCGAGTGCAAGGTTCACAAATATCTTACAGAGTTCGGCCGGCTGCAGCTGAAAGGCGCTCCCGAATTTGATGATCGACTCGGTACCCTTGATACGGGAGTGAAAAGGGAATACCAGCAGCATCAAAAAGATACCAAAGGCATATCCCAGGTTCGCGGTCGCCGTAAAGAACTTACTGTCTGTCAGCAGGATGAAAGTGCCAATGATCCCGCTGAATACGAAAAACAGGAGTTGCCGGCTATAGTCCGTTTTAAAAGACAAAACGCCTTGCATGATATTGTCGCCGTCATGATAGGTAGCGGCAAAAATACTCGTAACCCCGATACAACATAGAACGAACCAGATCCAGACCGGCGACCAGTCTACTCCTTTCGATATACTTGGATTTCGTTGGCTCATTTGATCGGATGGGTTTGCATCATTATATCGTGTGTCTGTTTCATTTATAGCGCAATTGCGTCATTTTACTTCCGGTTCGGGCGATGTCGGATTTGGTTCGGGCGGTGCGGCGGTTCCCGCCTGCCGCGTAGAATCCTTGTGCGGGACCACGCTCCTGTGTGAAACGGAATCCTTGCGCGGAGCGGTATTTCTACGCAGCCCGGTATCCTTGCGCGGAACTACATCTTTTCGGAAGGCGGAATCGACAGGCGGGACCGCCCCCCCGCCCGAAGGAGCCTTCTGCGCCGGCGCATCGATCGACGAGTTCTTCATCATGCTGAGCTTGATGACAGGGTTCTTCATCAGCGACAAAAAGATAGGACTCCGGGACCTGGCTGAAGTATCCAGCAGGATCGCCCTTTCGGAGGGGGTGATGTACTTCATCAGCCGGGTGCTGTCACCAGCCTGGATAGCCCAGGCGGCCGCCCGCAGCGAATCGGTTTCGAATTGCACACGTACCAGGTATTTTGGCATCAGGTTGGTGGAAGCGATCCGTTCCACATCTTTGAGCCTTTCGGTGCGTAGCGTGTCGTTCAGGTATTTCTCGACCAGCAGGGAAGCGATCGGCGCGGCCGAGGCGGCGCCATGTCCTCCGCCTTCCACGACGACGGCAATACAGATCCGGGGATTCTCGCGAGGTGCAAAACAGACAAACAATGCGTTGTCCTTCAACTTGATCCTCCTGCCGTCAACGATCCGATAGGTCTCGGCAGTCCCTGTTTTTGCGCACATGTTGATACCGGGTATCCGGGCGACCCGCCCCGTGCCGATTTCGGACACGTCCTGCATACCGTTCTGTACCACGTCATATTCCTTTTCGGGAATATGGGTCAGGACCTCGTGCTTTTGCCGGTATCGATCCAATAGCTTGTCCTCTTCGGATCCGGCCTCCCCGTCTATCTTTTCAACAAAATGAGGCGTATAATAAAATCCTTTATTCGCCACCACGCAAATGGCATTTGCGATCTGCATGGGCGTCTCTGTCATCTGATCCTGTCCGATGCCCATCGTGACCATGGTACAGGAGTTCCACGAATGCCTGTACAACTTGTCGTATACGCTGGTATCGGGAATATTGCCACCGTCTTCGCTGGGCAGATCGACACCCAGGGTATGGCCCAAACCAAATGCATTGACATATTCCTTCCATTTCATAAGACCTGTACGGGGACTATGATATTCGGGATTGTCAAGCTCCAACCGGAAGGTATTGTAAAAAAAAGAGTTGCAGGAATGGGCAATCGCCAATCTAAGATTAGCTGCATGACCCGGGACCTTTTCATCACACTTCCTTACCTGGGAGCACCCATAGTAGTATCCGCGACAATCGATCCCGCTGGCGGGTGTGATCACCCCTTCATCCAACCCGATCAATGCAGCTAACGGCTTGTAGGTGGATCCTGGCTGATATCTTCCTTTGATTGCCCGGTTCAGCAGGGGGCTGGAGACGTCCAGTGCGAGTTTGGCATAGTTCTTTTGCTTATCGGGTCCGGTCAGGGAGTTGGGATCATAGTCAGGCCCGGAAGTCATCGCCAGAATGCCACCCGTCTTCGGCTCGATTGCCACGATAGCACCTACTTTGCCTGCCAGCAACTTCTCGGCCAGTTGCTGCAGCTCGATATCCATATAGGTGCGCAGGTTCTTACCAGCAACCGCGGGGGTATCCAATCCCTTGTTCTCATAATGCCCGACAAGCCGGTTTTTATTATCTTTTAGCCAGAACTCAATTCCGCGCTGTCCCATCAGCACCCGCTCATAGGACTGTTCCAGGCCGCTTCGTCCCACATAGTCTCCCAACTGGTAAGCAAAGTTTGAGCGCTTTAGAACAGCCGAATCCACTTCTCCGACATAGCCCATGATATGAGCGGCGGCATTGTAAGGGTATACCCTTACCGGTCGCTCCTGCAGATTGAATCCGGGGAATTTCCAGATATTTTCTTCCAGCTTGGCATAGAGATCCGGTGGCAGCAAGTCCTCAAAAATGGAAGGACGGAAAGCCCCATTCTTGCTCCTGGAATCCCGGATGCGTGCACGGAATTCCGCCGTATCGATTTGCAAAAGCTCACAAAAATAACCGGTGTCGATATTTTTGACCTGGGATGGGGTCACCATCAGGTCGTATAAAATGGTATTATTGAGGATCGCCCGGCCCTTCCGGTCGTAAATAATGCCACGGGACGGATAGATCCGCTTGGGGAATAGTGCATTCTCCTGAGCCTGCTTCTTATACTTATTGGAAATGACCTGGAGGTTGAACAATTGTGCGGCAATGATCAGGAACATGCCCAGAAAGATAAGCCGGATGATATTGCTGCGGGATTGATTGAATACAGACATATAAATGTACTATGTACAATTTACGAAGTACGGTTTGATTAACGTGGAAAGAATCGTTGTAATACGCCAAAACCGGTTTTTATTTAGACGGTATTGGTCCTGAATTTCTGCTTCCGGTAGAACAGCAGTTCGGTCAGCATGATCAGCAGAAAGCTAATACCCGTAGTCGCCGTGACCTTTCCCAAAAAGTAGAGGAAGGATCCGAAACTCATCCATTCAAGGAACACGAGGTAGGCATTATGGAGAAAGGTCAATACGAGTACATAAGTCGCATACGGCGCCCATCCCATGCTGGTGATCGAAGGAGAGATATAGTTTTTATCGCTTCCTTCCTGGGAAATCAGCACATTGATGATAAAAGGACGTACATAGGCGATCAGGGTACAGGCAGCAGCGTGCAGACCCGGTGTCCTGCTGAAATAGTCCAGGCTCAACCCGAAAAGAAAGCCGACCAGGCAGAGCAGGGTTCTGGAAATATTAAAAGGCAACCAGAGAATGAATAAAAAATACAGATAGGGCGTAATAAACCGGTGCAGGGGCGGTATCTTAAAGAGCACAAACACCTGTACCAGGATAAAAAACACGTAACGGATGATATTTTTCAGCAATTCGCTCATTGGAACTTTTTACGGGTGGAGTCTTCCAGTCTTTTTTGTTCTTCATATTGCAGATTCTCTATCACATAAACATATTCTACACTGTAAAAGTTGGTCGACGGCCTGACTTTCAGGGTGTAGAAATTGCTGGCATTGTCTTCCACGATCTCATAGATTGTACCGACCATAATATTGGCCGGGAAAAGCGAGGAAGTCTGGCTGGTCAGGACCGTATCACCCTTGTTCACGACAGCGCTCTTGGGAATGTTTTTCAGCGTCACAAAAAGCGGGCTAAGGCCGTCCCATTCTATCGTGCCTCTGTCCCCGCCATTCTTCAGCTTGACGACCACCTTGAACTGACGGTTCAAGACGCTCATGACCGTGGCATAGTGCTCGCTCACGTTCACTACCGTGCCCACGATCCCTTGCGGGCTGACAACCCCCATATTGGGTCTGACATGCCCCTCCGAGCCACGGTGGATAGTCAGATAGTTGGCTTGCAGGGAGGTTGTATTGCCGACGACCTTCGCCTCCATGAAATTATACTTCAGGTAAGTCTTTCCGGAATCCGTCCTCAAAGTATCCAGGATCAGCCTGCGCAGGGAATCGGGCGCTTCATAATTCTCCTTCAGGGCCTGGTGAAGCCGCCGGTTCTCGTTGACCAGGGAGTCGTTTGTCCGCTTGAGCTGGAAATAATATTCGACGTTATTGAATTTTTGATTGACCCGTCCCGTGATCTCCGTGGAGGCATTCATGAAAGCAGCTTCGTGAAACTTATTATACCGGAACAGGAAAGAAAGGGAAATGATCTGCAACACCAGGAAGAAGAGAAAGTTAAAATTACTTCTGATGAAGAGAAAAACGTTACGCACCGGAGTTTGGATTTTAGTTTGCGGTTTTTAGTTCCTGGATCCCGGAACCGGGGATTTAATTTATTTCAGGGTCCGGTTCATCCGGGGCCTGGTTTTAAAATGACAAACCGAAGGCTATCTCATGACGAAAGGATAACGGTCATAGTTTTTCAAAGCGATACCGGTGCCGCGAACTACACTCTTCAGGGGATCATCCGCAATATGAACCGGCAGCTTGATCTTCTGGCTGAGCCGTTTATCCAACCCTCTCAACAAGGCGCCTCCTCCGGTCAGGTATAAGCCACGGCGATAAATATCACCCGCCAGCTCAGGCGGTGTTGTTTCCAGGGCTTTCAGAATGGCTTCCTCGATTTTGAAGATGCTCTTATCCAGGGCCTCTGCTATCTCCTGGAAACTGACCATAATTTGCTTGGGGATCCCGGTGACCAGGTCACGACCGTTGACCGGGATATCGTCCGGCGGATTGTCGAGGTCTTTAAGCGCCGCCCCGATCTGAATTTTTATCTGCTCGGCCGTTCTCTCACCGATCAGGAGACTATGGTAACGACGAAGCGCTTCCATGATGTCGGCAGTGAACTCATCCCCCGCTATACGGATGGATTGGTCGCAGACGATACCGGCCAGTGCGATCACCGTAATGCCCGTTGTACCGCCTCCGATATCGATGATCATGTTTCCAACCGGCTCTTCTACGTCGATACCAATGCCCAGCGCAGCGGCCATCGGTTCATGGATCAGGTAGACCTCCTTGGCTCCGGCCTGTTCCGCGCTATCCCTTACGGCTCTTTTTTCCACTTCCGTGATACTGGATGGGATACAAATCATCATCCTCCAACTGGGAGGAAACAACGGCTTTTTCGGATAGATCATCTTGATCATCTCGCGGATCATCAGCTCGGCAGCGTTGAAATCCGCGATTACGCCGTCTTTCAGCGGACGGACCGTGCGGATGCTCTCATGTGTCTTTTCATGCATCATAAGAGCTCTTTTGCCTACTGCCAGTACGGTCTTAGGGTTGTTTCGGTCCAACGCTACGATACTCGGTTCATTGACAACTATTTCGTCATTATGTATGATGAGGGTATTTGCGGTACCCAGGTCCATCGCGATTTCTTGCGTAAGGAAATTGAATAATCCCATTTTAAAAGGTCAGATTTTTGAATTTGGGTATAATGTCAGCAAAATTGATGCAAATAATTTGAATTAACAAGGTAGAGGCCTCGAATTGCCAGTAAATTTACCGGATAAAAGTCGAACCACTAAAAAAATCTAATCGAACTCCCTGGCTTTTTTCAACCTTTTAGCCGGCAAAGCCCAGCCGCTTTTCCATATCCGGGCCTAAAGACGGCAATCTCCTCCTTTCAATCAGGAAGCTGCTCAGTGCCGCAACCTCCTTGAATATATAGTGCCTTTCAAGCGCCGAATGCAGATAATCCTTGCCTGTGCTGCCTCCCGTGCCTATCCGCATTCCGATCATGCGGTGAACCATACTCATGTGGCGATAGCGCCAGGTGCTCAACTGCTCATCGATTTCCAGCAATTGATTGAGCAGCTGGAAAGGAAGTTGCAGGATCGGGTAACCGCGGTACAACATGATAAAAAGCGCCGCACGACAGGCAGCCGGAGAAAGCGAACGCACGGGTTCCGTCTGCTTTTGTTCACCCTTCCTGGCACCCGGATCCGTTTTCACATCGAATACAAGATCAAAGAACGCCAGATTGGCCTTCTCGGCTTCAGCAAGGCTTTGCCTGTAGATACTGCGATAAGCTGGCCAGAAGTCCGCCGAATCCTGGTAATCGAAAAAAGGCATGCGCTCCAGCCACCCGTTTACCAGCTCCAGCAGGGATTTGTCAGCCTCCGCCTGGCGAATTGCCCTGATTTCTTCCGGTCTCAATTGGGAAATATAATAAGATTGCCCGTA
Organism: Puia sp.; assembly: GCA_031292515.1. Classification (GTDB taxonomy): domain Bacteria; phylum Bacteroidota; class Bacteroidia; order Chitinophagales; family Chitinophagaceae; genus Puia. The sequence goes on from JARLGZ010000279.1 coordinate 179,820, forward strand.
TCGATGTTCATATTTCAATCCCAGCCTGGCTTCCAGCAATTTGAACTGCCGGCTCTGAAAGCCGGACGCGGGGCGCAGCAAGTCCCGGAAATCAAGGAAATCCATGGGGGTCATGGTTTCCAGAATATCTATCTGGTGAACCAATACCTTAAGGATCTCCGCACAACGCGAGAGGCGGTGGACGACGGTCTGCAGTTCCGGGGAGTTATCGTTCAGCGAGGGTTGCTGCATAATCCCATTGACCGACTCCAGCTCGAATAGCAGCTGTTTAAACCAAAGTTCGTAAGCCTGGTGGATAACGATGAATAGCATTTCATCGTGCGCCGGTTGATGCTGCTTACTCAACGGGTTTTGTGCACCGAGTATCTTGTCAAGATGGAGATAGTCGCTGTAGTGAACTTCATCCGGCATGGTTTACTGAATTTGACTGGTTGACGACACGAGAACGTCGGGGGCGCCTGGTAAATTGTGGCCGGCCGGAATACTTTAGCGAGTAATGAGTAGTCAGTAGTGAGTGGACGTAAATACGCCTCAAGACTTTCCAAAAGCTACTCACTACTGACTACTCACTATAGGAATTCAAACCCGATATCCCGCCTGTAGTAGATCCCTTCATAGTCGATTTGCTCCAGCACATCCCTGGATTTATCAACGGCCTCGTAGACCGTATCGGCAAAAGAAGTGACGCAGAGTACCCTGCCGCCACTCGTCAGGACCTGTTCTACCGGCGTTTTCCCAACTTTTTGAAGCCTGGTACCCGCATGAAAGATCAGGCTGTCAGGGGATAGGGGCTGATCCAGACCGGAAATCGGGAATCCTTTCTCATAACTTCCGGGATAACCGCCGCTGACGGCCATGATAGTCGCGGCTATCCGATCATCCGTCTTAATTACGACCTCATCCAGCTTTTGGCCGGCGGTGGCCAGAAACAACTCCACAAGGTCGTTTTGCAAACGGGGCAGCACGACTTCCGTCTCCGGATCGCCGAGGCGGCAGTTGTATTCGATCACATACGGATCATCTCCTACTTTTATAATGCCAATAAAGATAAAACCGCGATAATCGATCCCCTCCTTTTGCAGCCCCCCGACGGTCGGCACGATGATACGATCGGTAATCTTTTGCATAAAAGCTTCGTCGGCGAAAGCCACCGGGCTGACGGCTCCCATCCCCCCGGTATTAGGTCCTTTTTCGCCTTCTCCGATCCGTTTATAATCTTTTGCCTCCGGAAGGACGACATAATGCCTCCCGTCCGTCAACACGAATACGGACAATTCAATCCCGTTAAGGAATTCTTCCACTACAACCTTACTACTGGCCTCTCCGAATTTATTGCCATGTATCATCAACTCGAATTCCGCAACGGCCTCAATATGGTTCTGACAGATCACCACACCCTTGCCCGCAGCCAGCCCATCCGCCTTTAAGACGATCGGAAGCGCATGCGCTTTCAGGTATTCGATCCCTTCCACAAAATTCGAATCATTAAACTCCCGGAAAGAAGCAGTCGGAATTCCGGCCGTCTGCATGAACTTCTTTGAAAAAGCCTTACTTCCTTCCAGCCTGGCGCCACTGGCCGAGGGCCCGATGACGGGTATACCCTTCAGGGATCCATCACCCGCAAAAAAATCCACGATGCCCCTTACAAGGGGCTCTTCGGGTCCCACCACTACGAGCTCGATCTTTTCCGCCACGCAAAGCTTCTTAACACCTTCAAAATCCGTGGGGGAACACTCCACGTTGGTCCCGCACAGAGCTGTACCCGCATTGCCCGGAGCAATAAAAAGCCTGGAACAAAGCCTGCTTTGAGTAAGTTTCCATGCGATTGCATGTTCTCTACCGCCTGAGCCTAGCAATAAAATATTCATCAGTAAAAATTTTGTCCCTCTTATTTGTCGGTTGGCCATATGCAACGACCGTATCGTCCTGTCGCCGGGGGCATTCACCATCCCGGCATCCTGTTAAGTCAGGCCAGTACGGCCGTTTCTCGTCTATCGATCCAGCCCCGAAATTCGAAATTCAGGAGCACATTCGGAAAAGAATTTTATAGATCTATGGTCAGAACGGTGCTTTTTGTATTGGGTTTATCTGTATTTTACGTCTTCTGATGACGAGGAGAAGGTCATATCCACCAAAAATTCATGCAGACAATGCAGACACCCGCACCGCAGACTAGACACCCCAGAGGTCTTATGGTACTGTTCTTTACAGAAATGTGGGAACGATTCGGTTACTACCTGATGGTTGGTATTCTCTTTTTATACCTGAGCGATACGGTGGGCAATGGCGGCAGAGGCATGGACACCAGCCTCGCGGCGGATATTGTTGGCACCTATGTGGCCCTGGTCTATCTTACTCCCTTCATAGGCGGCTTACTGGCCGACAGGTATCTCGGATACCGCAGAGCCATCTTCATCGGCGGATCATTGATGGCGCTTGGTTATTTTTTGCTGGCCATCCCGCGAAGCGGATCCATGCTGTATGTCGCACTGGCCTGTATCATTGTGGGGAACGGATTTTTCAAACCCAATATCAGCACTCTTCTTGGCAATATGTACAATACGGAGGCGCTGAAACCCAAAAAAGATACCGCTTATAATATCTTTTACATGGGCATTAACATCGGGGCTTTTATCTGCAATTTCGTGGCCGCTTACCTGCGTAACAACTACAGCTGGGGGTATGCATTTGCCGCCGCGGGGTGCGGCATGGTATTCGGGATCTTCTGGTTCGGCCTGGGTCAACGGCATGTTCAGAAAGCGGATATCATCAAGCCCGTTCAGAAGGAAGACATGCCTATATCCAAAATTGTTTTGTACGTCTTTGTTCCGGCGATCATTGCCGGCGCCATTGGCTGGTTTATCCCCGGAAACCTGATCGGCTCCGACTCCAACGACGCTTTCGTATTCGCCTGCATACCCATCATCATTTTCTACTTCGGCATCTGGTATCGTTCGAATCCGTCCGATAAAAGGAGAGTGGGAACCCTGTTGACCCTTTTTGGCGTGGCGATTATTTTCTGGAATATATATAACCAAAACGCCACGTCCCTGACAATCTGGGCGGAAAGCTATACAAACCGTGAAACACCAAAGGCCGCCGAGGCCGCCCTGAAGCCCTTTGGATTTATGGAAACCGTCAATACAGCGGACAAGGACGTCCCCATACTCGATGAGCACCTGAGAGCCAGGACCGACGCCAACGGGAAAATACTGACACACATGGGCACATCCCCTTATCTGCAAAACCTGCCAAAAGACCAGTGGCCCGCTAAAGGCCAGGATATGAAGCTGCTCTCGACAGAAATCTATCAATCGATCAACCCCTTCTGGATCATCGTACTCACCCCTGTAATTGTAGGATTATTCGGATGGCTGCGGGCAAGAGGCAAGGAGCCTTCCACGCCCGGTAAATTTGCCTGGGGTACGATCATTGCCGGCCTCTCCTCGCTGATCATGGTTGCCGCCTGCCTTTCCGTAAATGTGTATCAGCAAAAAGCCTCCTCCTGGTGGATCTTCTCCAGCTACGGCGTCTTTACCATCAGCGAACTGTTTATGAGCCCGGTAGGTCTTTCGCTTGTATCAAAGGTAGCCCCCAGGAGACTTACCGCCCTGATGATGGGCGGATGGCTGCTGACTACGTCGTTAGGCGGCAAGATAGCGGGCATCATGGCCGGTTTCTGGGATCGTTTTGACAATAAAGCCGTTTTTTTTGCCATCAGCGCCATTGCGGCCATCATAGCCGGGTTGGCACTCTTTCCCCTTGCGAAAAGACTAAACAAGGTGGTCGTCGAAGCCACCGCTTCGGATGATTGAGGGAAATCGATTGACCGGTAGCAATGGGAAGATGTAAACGCAATGTAATCCGTTCATCCCGCTGTTCATCCCGGGAGGAGTATAGGTTCACGGAACGTATCAGTTCATCTTAAAAGGAACGATCATCTCAAAGCTGGGAATATTGACGTCAAAGCTTGTCTTGCTATTGAGGTTCTCCATAACATAGGTGCCGTACATTTTACCCATCTCAGTACGGAGATTGCAGCCGCTGACATATTGATATCTTTCACCGGAATTCAAAGTAGGCTGGACTCCTACAACCCCTTCTCCCTCCACTTCCCGATAGCTGCCATTGCTGTCAAAAATATGCCAGTGCCTGCGATGAAGCTTGACCGGATGACTGTTGTGGTTTTCGATGGTGATCCGGTAGGCAAACATATATTCACCGGAAAGCGGGTTGGAATAATCCGGTTGATAAAATGTTTCCACACTTACCTCCACGCCCTCTGAGATCTTATTGGCCATCAAGCACAAATTTTTCTAAAATTAATCAAAAACCAGACCTCCTGAAAGGATTGTTCACAATTTAACAGCGCTCTGGCCATTCTGTCCTAATTTTGCAGCAAATTTTGATCCTCATCGGTGAGATATACGCGGATTGAAAGAAACCGGTTTTTCATAGAACAAACTTTTGATATATGAAGATAGCAGTAGCCAAAGGAGATGGGATCGGACCCGAGATCATGGATGCCGTGCTGAGCATTTTCAACGCAAAAAAAGTCGCGTTGACCTATGAATTTGTCGACATGGGCAAATGGGTCTTTGACAAGGGTTTTTCCAATGGAATGACCCCGGAAGCCAAGGAGATAATAGAAGAGCTGGGTATCCTTTTTAAGGGACCTATGGAGACGCCAAAAGGACGGGGCGTAAAAAGCATCAACGTAACGGCCCGGAAGACATGGAATACCTATGCCAACAAGCGGGTATTCCAGACCCTGCATGGCGTGAATACCGTATTTTCCGCAGCAGGCATCCCGATAGACATTACGATCGTTCGGGAAAACATCGAAGACACCTATGGCGGGATCGAGCATATGCTGACACAGGATGTAGCGCTTAGCCGGCGGTTTATCACGCGTCCAGGCAGCGAACAGGTGATCCGGTATGCTTTCGAGATGGCAAAAAAGAAAGGAACCCGCCGGATCACCTGCGGTCACAAGGCAAATATCATGAAACTTACGGACGGGCTGTTCCTGGAATGTTTCCAGGAGATTGCAAAAGAATACCCCGAACTGAAATCCGATGATATTATCGTGGATGACCTGGCAATGAAACTGGTTGTGCGGCCACAGGAATTTGACGTGGTCGTGCTGACGAATCTCCAGGGCGATATCATTTCGGATCTCTGCGCCGGGCTGGTAGGTGGCCTGGGTTTCGCCCCTTCCGCCAACATCGGCGACCATATCGCCATCTTTGAGGCCGTGCATGGAACGGCACCCGATATAGCAGGCAAGAATATTGCCAATCCGACCGCTTTGCTGCTGAGCGGGATTTCGATGCTCAGACACCTGGGTCTGATGAAAAATGCCGCCGTCATAGAAAACGCACTCCTGTACACGCTGGAACAGGGCACCCATACGGGAGATTTCGGAGATAAAGCCATCCCCGCCGTGAATACCACGCAATTTGCGGAGGCGATCATCGCCAACTTCGGCAAGACACCACAGCAGGGAGCAAAGCCACCACTGCCCGACATGCCTGCTACCCAGACGGCTTTCAAACTGGACCACAACGAGATGATGGTATCGGATGACATGCAAAAGGAATTCATCATCGGGGTGGACCTGTTTATCGAAAGCTCCGGGCAACCGGAATACATCGCAAAAAAATGCCAGCGCCATGGTGGCGTCAAATTCAAACTGGTCAGCATCAGCAACCGTGGAACACAGGTATGGCCCACAGGATCGGTATACACAAACCTCGTCAACCAGTACAATGTCCGTTTCGAAAGCATCGATGATTCGCCCCTCAATCAACAGGATGTATTGGGTCTGTATGTAAGCCTAAGCGGCGACTTTAAGATCTGTTCTTCCGAATTGCTGAATAGCTGGGGAAACAAGAAAGCCTACTCGCTGGCGCAGGGCCAGTAGCAGATATCGTTCGAAAGCGGGGGCCGGAAAGATCAACCATAAAGATCAACCATTAAGCACACAAAATATGTCTCAGAAAACATTCCACTATACGCGCGACGGAGTAACCGTTGTCTGGAAGCCGGAGGTATGCATCCATTCGGCGATCTGCTTTCATGGCCTCCCGGAGGTCTTCGATCCCCGCAGGCGTCCCTGGATCGACATGAACCAGGCGCCCACGGACCGTATCATCGCGCAGGTGGAGAAATGCCCAAGCGGAGCCCTGTCATATTATTTTGGAGAGCCGGAGATGGAAAAGCCGGTTTAGCATGCCCGGCCGATCAGATAGCTTTACCGTTATTTTTTCCGAACCCAAAGAAATTCTGCAAATCCAAGCAAGTCCCAGAAGACATTTCCCTGTATGTATCCCTTTTGAAGCAGCGAGATTGTCGCTCTTACAGGCATAGCCAGGATATACCAAATATTTCTTCGTGTGCCACCTTTTAATACTTCGCAATTGTGAGACTCGAAGACCTGCCTGAGTTCTGGCACGGAATAGACCCTTACATGGGTCGGATCATCCTTAAAATTCAACGAACCTGGCATAGAGGGAAGACGTAGGCTTTTTTCTCCGGGATATTCGATATAAAAGTAGCCGCCTGGTTTTAGCTTCTTCAATAATCCCGGCAATACATCGGTGCCATTATGAAGATGCTCGATCACGTGAGCCATCCAGATACCATCAAAATACTCATCCGGGATGGAACCAAAATCCAGCAAAGTCAGGTCCAACTCAAAAAAACCCTTCATCAGTTTGAAATCCTGCTCGCTATTGTTATAGTCTCTGTGCAGATCCAAGCCGTAATATTCACATTCAGGGAACATGGACTTGATCCGGGAGGCGGAATGATTACCGGCTCCGACGTCAAGCAGTTTAAAAGGCTTATCACCAAACGATTTTTGGATGTACTTGAACTTAAAATTGATGATTCTGTTGCAGCTCCTGATGAAGTCCATAAGTTGGCAAAGAAAACAAAAGCGGGACAATTTGCAATGTCCCGCTTACCGATTTTTATGAGTCGTTTATTTTCAGCGCATTATCGACACAGAAAATGAATTTTCCGGCAATAACACCTATTCTTTCAGATTATTGAGTTGTTGAACGGCCGTCGCACACAAGGCTTTTTTGTAAATCCTGATCTCATCTATAACTCCGTTCAGCCAGTAAGGAGCACTCGGATTCTCTGTCGCTCCGATGTAGATATCATTTGTGTTAGCGGTAAAATTTGCAGTCCCATGATAAGTTCCTTTCAATTGGCCGTTGACATAGATTTTGCTAAAAGTACCATCATAGGTATAAACTACGGTCGACCAACCACCCGGCTTTACAAAATCAGTCGAGTCCAGCACGCTTTCCACAATAAAATTGGTATTTATGGCAGAAATTTTAGTCTGACTCCAATCGATGATTACCTAACCGGAAGATTGATTGTACAAAACAATAAGTATCAATACACCGAGTACAGTGAAAATGAACAAGCTGGTAAAATGAACGGACTTGTATACCCGTTCCTTTTCCTCTTTTTCGGTCATTCTGGCCCGCACGTATAGTATAAAGCTAACGACCGTTACGAGGGCGGAGATCACGGCAAGGAACACAGTAATACCTAATATCAAATCAGATAATTTTGGTCAATGGGTAGCCACTCTTCTTAAACCATTGCAACAGCTTTTCACGCTGATCTCCCTGGACAATTGCGATTCCGTCTTTGACGGAGCCCCCCGTCCCGCAAAAAGTCTTGCATTTTTTACCGAGATCCTCCAGGTCCGCATCCGATCCCCGGAAGCCCTCCACCAGGGTAACGGCTTTCCCCGCCCTTTGCCGGGTGTCCAGCCGGAGTCTCAGCTTTTGTTGCGTCGGGGATAAGGCATCTGGAGTCTCATCTGGTTCCTCTTCCGGCCTGAAACCAGGGTCCGTGGAATAAACGATACCGCCGGTGCCTGTTTTTTTCTTGCTCATGTCATTTTATTTGGATCGCTGACCCGCCCGCAGGCTGGGTTCAAAGAGGTTTTATCTCCGCCTTCAGACTCAGATCCAGGCTCCTGGCCTGGTGGATCAGGGCTCCGACACTGACATAGTCAACTCCGGTCTGCGCATATTGCAAAATATTGTCCAGGTCGATTCCCCCGCTGGCTTCCGTTTCATACTGTCCCCCGATCATCTCCAGGGCACGGGCCAGTTGCGGCGGGCTAAAGTTATCCAGCATGATACGATCGATCTTACCGACGGCGAGCACCTCTTTTACGTCGTTCAGACTGCGGGTTTCGACTTCAATTTTCAGGCCCGGTCGGGTCGTCTGCACATAAGAACAGGCTTTCTCAATCGCTTTCCTGATTCCGCCACAATAGTCTATATGATTGTCTTTCAACATGATCATGTCGTAAAGGCCAAACCTGTGGTTAACCCCTCCTCCGATACGGACCGCCTCTTTTTCAAGCAGACGGAAATTCGGGGTCGTCTTCCGGGTGTCCAGCACCCGTGTCCGATAGCCTTGCAACTTATTGACATACTGGCGGGTGAGGGTGGCAATACCACTCATGCGTTGCATACAATTCAGGATCAATCTCTCGCATTGAAGGATGACCGGAATGGAAGCTTCTGCATGGAATGCCTGCTCGCCTGCAACCATAGGATCCCCGTCTTTTTTAAGAGCAGTGAACAAGACAAAGGGATCGCTAAGCCTGAAGATCTTTTCGGCGATATCCACGCCTGCCAGCAAGCCGTCCTGTTTGATCTTGAGGACCGCAGATCCCCGCTCACCCGCGGGAATGCAGGCCAGGGTCGAATGATCTCCATCCCCGACATCTTCCTTTAATGCAGCCTCTACCAGCACTTTTAATTTTTCGTCAAAATCGATCATAAACACCCTTCTGGGCCCGCTTCCGCGGAGCCATTTTAAAAAGCAAAAATAGGCAAAAGCTTCCAACATGCCGGCCGGCCCATGAAAAGCCTCGCCGGAAAATAGGCCTACAAGGAGCCCGGCAAAGAAAAAGAGGGTGTCTCAAAAATAATTTGAGACACCCTCTGCTGGTTTTTTCAGGGAGACCGGCTATTGCTCGCATGCCTGGAACCTAAGTTCCTGCAATAATTGCTTGTCGCCTTTCTGCTTCATGAATAAGGTAGTCCGATAATCACCGTTACGAGTCTGCAGCAATCCTATACAATATTGGGATCCGCTGTTTTCCCCTTTATGTTTGACCTGGAAATTCTTAACTCCATTCGTAACAAAAAAGTCCCGGATGATCATCTCCGCCTGGCTCTTACTGTAAGAATCCGTTTTTTCCGGGAGGGTGATATCCACCCGGTTGTCCAGATAGCGGGATAATTCACCCGCATTCCCGGATCGCAAAGCAACAGCCACCTCATCTATATCAAAAAGAGGCTTGAAGGAGACAAGGACAAGCGATAGCGTAAGCATCGCCAATCCCAGTAAATTTTTCATTTGTAAATTTTTCTGCTTAGTGCAATTCAAAAAACAAGCCAAAGTAGTTTCACCTCGGAAAAATACTAAGTAAGAATATCCATCAAGACTATAAGTATCTGATAATTAATCAGATACAATCGACCTCCTTTCGGGGCAAGGGCAGGTATTCCTTCAATTTGCATGGATGATAGAAGTATAATGAAGTATAATCTTAAAGCCTGAAAGCTGGAACTTCCGATAAATACACGCTGAATACACTTAAGGAGTACGGTATTCTTCAGGATTGGAAACCCCAACCTCATGTTTCGGGGCTGTCTTTTTCTTGTAATTGAACCTTAACTCAATATTCTTGTATGTGAACTGGGAAACCTTATAAATGATATAATAATTCAAAATGAACAGATAGCCATAGGAAGCCGGGGAGAATTTGAGCAGCCTGATAAAGACGATATTGACAAGGCTGATAAGGAACGCGTGTGTCATGTAGATTGAATAGGAATACGTGCCAATGCGCTGAAGGAGCGGCGACTTTTTCAATAAATTGGATATAATCCCGCCTTCGAATGCAAAGATAAGGACGGATATAAAAAACAGGACCTCAAAAACGAATCCGTATTCTTTCAGCGTTTCCCCGAGGGTGACCATGATGATCATCAATGTCAGCAGCGCGACTTCCGCGACGGTATAAAACGAAGATTTCAATTTCAGGAAATAAGGGCGCGAATAACTAAAGACATTAAAACAAAATGCGCCCAGGAAGAAGCCGGAGATACCCCTTAAAAACCCGTAATCGAAAGAGTAGGTCAGTCGAAAACCTCCTGTTATACCGTATAACAGGATAAGCGCTAGGACGGACACCCCTATATAAACCCCATTTTTATATTTGGATAACCCCGACCGGTTCACATAAAACGTTATCCCTGCGAATAGCAAATAGGCTATCCATTCCGCACTGATCGACCAACTCGGGATATTCCAGCTTACGTCGGTAACGCCTGGCATTCTTACCGAGTTCAAAAGAAATAAATTGGAGAGAAAAGAGATGATATTGTTATTGGGGTTGTCGATTTGATGAATTTGTACGTGGCCCGCAAAAAACGTCTTCGACAACTCGATGAGGACAAAAACGAGCAGCATAACGAAATGGAGGGGGTATAGCCGTAAAAATCTTTTTTTGTAAAAAAGCATTAATTCCCGTGGGTCAGAAATAGCCTGATACGTATAGCAAATGACAAAACCGCTAAGAACAAAGAAAAAATCGACAAATATATCCGAGTGATTGATAAAAGCATTGTTAAGCACCGGCGTATCCGAAAATGCTTTTAAATGAAAGAGAAATACCAGGCTTGCGAATATACCCCTGAAAACATCGAGAACAGCGAACCGGTGTTTCATACTTTACGAAAATTGTTGTTTTGCGAATTATCGTGCGAAATCGTGAAAATAAGGGAAATCCGCCGCTCGGCTGCTGGAAATTTTAGACCCGGCGTCCCGCTGATTAAAATCATCCCGTTCCATACCCGATTCGCATATCTGCCTTACCTTTGCCACTCGAAAATCGTCTCAACAAAGCATCAATTCTATGACGGATAAGAAAGTCATTCTCGTGATTATGGACGGATGGGGGTTGGGCAAGGAGAAATCCTCCGACGCCATCCAAAACGCCAAGGTTCCTTTTGTTAGCTCTCTATATTCAAAATACCCGCATACGACGCTGGTGACCTGCGGAGAAGCAGTTGGCCTTCCCGACGGTCAAATGGGTAACTCCGAAGTGGGACACCTCAACATCGGGGCGGGAAGAGTGGTATACCAGGAATTGCAGCGGATCAATGTGGCGATCAGAGATGGCTCCTTTGCCAGAAATCCTGTCCTGCTGGAGTCCATTCGATTTGCCAAATCCCACCAGAAGCCTTTTCACCTCCTCGGGCTGGTAAGCGACGGGGGGGTGCATTCACATATCAACCACCTGAAAGCCATTGTCGACGTATGCAAACAGGAAGGGTTGAACAAAGTCTATATACATGCCTTTACCGATGGACGGGATACCGACCCCAAAAGCGGGCTCGGTTTTATCAGTGAATTGGAGGACCACCTGAGCAAGACGGGAACCGGAAAGATCGCAACGGTGAGCGGCCGGTACTACGCTATGGACCGCGATAAACGATGGGATCGTGTAAAGCTCGCCTATGACGCCCTTGTAAACGGAATCGGACAAACAGCATCTGACGGCAGGACCGCGGTTTCGGAGTCCTATGCAAAAAATAGTACCGACGAATTCATCCTGCCGACGGTGATCACGGGGAAAGACGGGCAACCGCTGGCTACCATCCGGGACGGAGACGTGGCGCTTTGTTTTAACTTCCGTACCGACCGCTGCCGCGAGATCACCCAGGTGCTTACCCAGACGGACTTCCCCGAACAGGGAATGAAAAAGCTTTCCCTCCATTATACGACCATGACACAGTATGATCAGAGTTTTCAGAACGTACAGGTAGTCTTCGAAAACGATGACCTGGTAAATACACTGGGAGCCATCATTTCCAGCCAGGGTCTGCGCCAGATCCGTATCGCCGAAACCGAAAAATATCCGCACGTCACCTTCTTCTTCAACGGAGGCCGCGAAATCCCTTTCGAAGGAGAGGAGCGGATCATGATCCCCTCCCCAAAAGTGGCCACTTATGACCTCAAGCCCGAAATGAGTGCCTATGAGCTCACGGAAGCCATTCTCCCCGAAATCAGAAAGGGGGAAGCGTCCTTTATCTGCCTGAATTTCGCAAATGCCGACATGGTAGGGCATACGGGGGTCTGGAAAGCCGCAATAAAGGCCGCGGAGACCGTGGACAAATGCGTGGAACAGATCGTCGGTGCTTCGCTGGAAAACGGGTATACCGTACTGCTGACCGCCGATCACGGTAACGCAGACTATATGATCAACGGGGACGGCAGCCCCAACACCGCGCATACCCTGAACCTGGTCCCGTTTTTTATCATCGGCAAAGATTTTACAGGCACGATCAGACCCGGCAAACTGGGCGACCTCGCCCCGACCATCCTGACCCTGATGGGCATCCCTATTCCGGGAGAGATGGCCGGGAACGTGCTGATATGATATAAAGCGATATTTTCTCAAAAGGCGGCCGGTTCAATTTCCCCCGGAACCGCCCGCCTTCCCCGGAATAGCGAAGCTATCCCGCCCGCTTTTTTTTGTAGGCCTTGCAGCTTTAACTGATAAAAATTGTCTAAATTACAGGGCAACCAATGCGGTTCTTATGACCGAAGAAGCCATTTTACAAGGCTGTTTAAAAAATGAAGCTGCTGCCCAGCGGGAATTGTACAACCGTTACAGCCCCAAAATGCTTGCTGTCTGTTACCGCTTTGCCCACAAACGCGAAGATGCAGAGGATATGTTGCAGGAAGGATTCATAAAAGTTTTTTCCCAGATGCATACCTTTCAAAATAAAGGTGCCTTCGAAGGTTGGATCAGGAGGATCATCGTTCATACCTGTATCAACAACCTGAAAAAGAATAAGCGATTCAATGAAAGCCTGGATATCGTTCACGCGAATGGCATCCAGGTGCGTGAAGAAAGTGTTCCGTCTATCGTACAGGCCAAACAGATCGTCGAATGCATCAGGATCCTGCCGATCGGATACCGGACCGTGCTGAACCTTTACGCAATTGAAGGATATTCGCACAAAGAAATTGCAGAAGTGTTGGATATAGAAGAAAGTACAAGCCGCTCGCAATATACCCGTGCCAAGCAGATGCTGGAGGACATCCTGATCCGGAAGAAGATCCTGCCCAAACCCAAGGAGAAGATTGGCTGGCTCGTTGCGATCAGGTGAGGACGTGTCAAATAGGAGATGCGCGGATATGAGACACAAAGAATATTCGGTAAAGATTAATAGCAATTATCCAAATCCATGAAAAACAGAGCCCCCAAAAACGCTGATAATGATGGAGAGAAATTTCTATAATGATGAGTTTGAACAACTGATCAGGGAAAAGACAGACCAATATAAAATGTACCCGTCTGAGAATGTGTGGAAGGGTATTCACGGCTCATTGCACACAAGAAGAAGATGGTTTATTGGCGCGATGTCGTTCCTGATAGGTGGAATCATTTTGTTTGCAGGGAAAGAACTGATACTGCAGGGCAATCGCAATACTTCCCTGAGAAAAATAGCCGCTAACACCCTTTCTCCGGCAAAAAGCTCCGAAGAAAAGATAGAAGACAAGGCAGAGGACAAGCCGGAAGAAAAAGAAAAGCACCTCTCTGCGGCTTTATCCGACTTTAAAACAGGTTCTTCCCGCTCCCAGAGAAATGGAGGCCGGACAGCCAGGACCGGGGATAAATTTTTTGCCGGTGAAAATTCCTTTGAAGAAGCTTCGACAGATGCCGCCGATGACGGCTCGTCCGCTTATGAGGTCACCGATGTACGCCAGGCCTTCCAATCCCCCGCAAATGAACAGGCCGGCTTACAAACAGGCTTGCCGGCAAGCTTACCCGCCAATGAACAAACAGGCGGCCTCCAACCCATTACCCAGACGGGTATCGCCGCCAGATCACAAAACACTTCGTCAACACGCTCTCACGGCGGCGGACATAACAATACCAGAAACGAGGATGATAATGACGCAGACATGAGGGCGAAAGCGAAAGACATAGCGGCAGCAACGGGCTCTTCGGAAAATGCATTGGCTTCAGGCAAAACTTTCGAAAAGAAACATAATCATGCGGGAGCCGCATCAGCCTACCTGTTTTCAGGGATCTATTCTTCATTCGGGCCTGGGATCAATGACGATCTGTCCAGTGACCAGGTACTGGCAGGATTGGGACTTCCACACCTGCCGCACGCCACCGTCCACCTGCTGGCCTTTTCCATAAACAAGAAACTGACAGACAGGGGATTGCCGCTCATTCCTTCGGCACCGGCCATCGACGTGGTAGAGACAGGGCGAAATGAAGAGAACTGGCTCGAAGAATATGCCGTGAATGAACTGATCCCTACCCCCAAGAGAATAAACAGGCTCAGCCTTCAGCTGTACCTTACTCCCGGCTTAAATTATCGCAACTTATCGCTGGGCAACAACTACAACACCAAAACCAATACGCAGAATCTTGCAACCACCCCGGCACAGAATCCCAATGCCAGGCCCGGTGATCTCTTCAACCAGAAGCCATCTCCAGGCTTCGATGCAGGAGCCGCCATCCTATACCGTGTGAACCGGATTCTTACGCTGAAAGCAGGGATGCAATTCAGCTATATCCGCTACAACCTGACACCCGCCGTCAACTCCTTCCAGCCGGCCTCGAACACAGGGATTTCCACCGGGTTCTCCTACCCCGGAGATTCGACCAACCAGAATGCCCCTGTACACAATCCTTCGGGTAAAGCGACCGCCGGCCTGACCAACCAATACTACCAGCTTTCCGCGCCGGTAGGACTGGAATTGCGGATACTCGGTGGAGAAAGACTTCAATTGAATGTTGCTGCAACGATAGAGCCCACCTATCTGTTTAACACAAACTCTTATGTTCCGTCGGCGGACAATACCGGCTATATAAAAAATCCGTCTCTCTTCAGGAGATGGAATTGGAACGGGACCGTCGAAGCATTCCTCTCCTATAAAATCGGCGGTTTGCGCTGGCAGCTGGGCCCCGAATTGCGCTATCAAATGCTCTCTACCTATAATTCCCAATACCCCCTCCATGAGAATTTCAGACAATACGGTCTGAAAATCGGGGTTAGCAAGACGATATGGTAAAATATCGATTAATTTTACACCTGTGAAACACTTAATACTTACAGGCGCCCTCTTCCTGGCCATAGCCTGTCACCAAAAAAATTCCACAAACGATGTTCGTGCCGGGAAAGGCGGGGCTGACAGCGCAAAAAAAGCCTTTTTCCCTGTCCTGGATTACCTGAACGGAGAGATTGCCTACGTAGACTCTACCCCGATAGCGATCTCGAAATATAATACAGAAGGGACAAAAACGGATTCCACCTTTATCAGCCCGCAGGAATTTCATCAACTCGCGCAGGAATTCATCGCGCCCGAATTGGACTCCGCTTCTTTCAACCGGGAATATGAGGAGACCTCTTTCATGGACGAGACGACCAAACAGCTGACACTAACCTACTCCACCGGGAACGGGAAACTGACGGTACAAAGGGTCGATGTGCTCGCCAGACAGACAGATGACGGCGCCAGCAAAGTCTCCGGCATCTATCTCGAGAAACGGGAAAACAGGCACGATACCCTGGTCGTAAAAAAGATGTATTGGCAGCCTAAAAAACAATTCCAGGTAACGACGATGGCGGGTCCGAAAGGACAGGATACCCGGGTCCGTCAATTGAAAGTAGTCTGGAATATCAGGGAATAGACACAAGTATAAATCATGGAACCTTCCGCCTTTCAACAGATAGCCCACACGATCCCCCCGGACCCGGGGATTTATAAATATTTCGATGAGAAAAAAGAATTGCTTTATGTAGGCAAGGCCAAGAACCTCCGGAAAAGGGTCAGTTCCTATTTCAACAAGACTTTCACTACCTATAAGACGTATGAACTGGTGCGGCGTATCCATCACATCGAGTTCACGATCGTAAATTCCGAACAAGATGCCTTCCTGCTGGAAAACTCCCTGATCAAACAGTTCCAGCCCCGCTTCAATATCAACCTGAAAGATGATAAATCATACCCCTATATTGTCATCCGTAACGAGCCCTT
The DNA here is from genome assembly GCA_031292515.1 of Puia sp. GTDB lineage: Bacteria > Bacteroidota > Bacteroidia > Chitinophagales > Chitinophagaceae > Puia. Next base: position 195,945 of record JARLGZ010000279.1, read on the forward strand.
CCCCCGCGTCTTCCTGACACGCCGCAAAATCAACGACGGCTCCGAATACCTGGGGCCCTTTACTTCCGTCGGAAAAGTCAGGGAGCTGCTCGATTTTGTAAAAGCAAACATCCAGCTGCGCACCTGTCAGCTCAACCTTTCGGAGAACAACATAAAAAAAGGAAAATTCAAGGTATGCCTGGAATATCACCTGGGCAATTGCAAGGGACCCTGTGAAGGCCTGCAGACCCCGGACGACTACCGGGAAGGACTGGCCTTGTTAAAAAATATTCTAAAAGGCAATCTCGGCCCCCTGGTACAGGAGTTCAGGAAAGAGATGAAAGAGCTGGCGGAGAAAATGGAATTTGAAAAAGCCGAGTTTGTACGTAAAAAACTGGAACATCTCGAGAGCTATCAATCCAGGTCCGTCATCGTAAGTAAGCACCTGACCCATGCAGACGTCTTCTCCCTTGCAAGGGAAGGCGACCTTGCTTATGTGAACTATCTGATGGTAGAGAATGGTACGATCGTACAGACCCATACAACGGAAGTAGAGACCCACCTGGAAGAATCGGATGAAGAAGTGCTGGCCTTCAGCATAGCCAGCCTGCGCAGCACCTTCGATAGCCACTCCGGTGAACTGATCGTCCCTTTCCAGATCGAATACCCCGAAGAGGGTCTCCAGATTACGGTACCAAAGGGCGGAGACAAGAAGAAACTCCTGGAACTCTCCGAAAAAAATGTCGGGTATTTCCGGCAGGAGCTGAAAAAGAAAAAGACGCTTCAACTGGAAGGCCGCTCCGCCGACGATTATAGAAAACTTCTTTACAGGCTGATGGAAGACCTGCAATTGCCCGAGCTGCCTGTACACATCGAATGTTTCGACAATTCCAATTTCCAGGGGAGCTTCCCGGTGTCGGCAATGGTATGTTTCCGGGACGGAGAGCCGAGCAAAAAAGACTACCGTCATTTCAACGTGAAGACAGTAACGGGTATCAACGACTTTGCAACGATGAAGGAAGTGGTTTTCAGGAGATACAAACGTCTCAGGGAAGAGCGGCAGGCCCTCCCGCAGCTCGTCATCATCGATGGGGGCAAAGGTCAGCTGCATTCCGCCATGGAAAGTATCCGGGAACTGGACCTCACCGGAAGCCTTACCCTGATCGGCCTGGCCAAAAATGAAGAGGAGATCTTCTTCCCCGGCGACTCTGAATCCTTGAAACTGCCTTATAATGGTGAAAGCCTCCAGTTAATCCGCAGGATACGGGATGAAGTGCATCGCTTCGGAATCAATTTTCACCGCAGCAAAAGAAGCGCCGGAACCTTTGTCAATGAATTGGAAAAGATCCCAGGTATCGGCCAGACAACAGCCGATGCGCTTCTGAAAGCATTCCGCTCCATCAATAAGATAAGAGAATTGGATCTTCCCACCCTCGCCGAAGCCATAGGCCCTGCAAAGGCCCGACTGGTCCGGGAATACTTCGATAGGCACAAACAAAAAAATGTTTCGGAAGACCCGGAAAACATAAGTGAAAACCCTTAATCTGAGAGAAGCCAGCAGTATCTGAAGAGAGGAAGAGAGCAGAAATAGCAGGGGAGCGGAGGAAAGTCCGAAAAAATTCACAGGAAGCCCCGAAAAAGCGTTAGCCCACAAAAGACAAAACAGGAAGGGTATAAAAAAAGGGGCCCGGATAGACATCCAGCCCCGTTTTTAAAATCCAATATCCTATGAAAAACCATTGTAAAAGTAGTAAAACAATTCTATTAAACAATACCCGCATTTGGGTATTTTTTAAAAAAACTAAAGCAAACTAACTAATTAACTTTTAACTATTTATCGTACGTTTTTTGCAATAAAAAAGGGTATCGTAAATCTACGATACCCCGTTTAAAAATGGATTATTTTGCTTAGTACGACCAGAGATCCTGTTCGTAATTAAATATTTTCTCTTTCATGTTATCGCCTTCCAGCAACTGCAGGATCGGATCCCTGACATAGTCCTTAATCTCGAGATCACCCGGGTTGTCGAGGGTCGATTTTATGATCCGGCTGGCAAACATACGGCTTTCGAACAGCTCTTCCCAGCTCATCCTGGCGCCATAGTTCTTCCCGTTATAAGCCTCATACTTTGCCAGCATAGGCCTCAGATCGGGATAATACACCCAGAAGATCGGGACGACCGCGCGGACCGAGCCATCGCTGTTCAGGAGGTTTATCTCGGGGGCGATACCTAGTATCCTTACGTGCAACCGGGAAGATTCCTTGTCAAACACCCATTCTTCCTTGACCTGGTAACGCTCGATGGCGGTAGGGTCGAATTCCTTGCTGATCGTGGTATCGCGCATGATTCCTTTGGAGCCATCGGGATCTTTATCCAGATCGGCTACCTGTATCACCTTTGGCTTACCCACTACCATTTCGGCGATTTGCTTGAATGTATAAGGAGTCGTAAACCTGTCGTTAGAAGGGTCGAAGGCGGTGATTTCGCCGCTCTTGATGCCATAAAGCAGGATGTTGATGAACATCTGGCTGCCATTGTCTTCGATGGCTTTATACACGAAAGGAAGGTTCATCTTCTCATGTACGTCCAGCTCCCGCCATACACGCTGACGATAGACGGCATCGTCCTCCCGGATATGTTCATAAGCGAGGGGAGTACGATCCTTTACCAGATTACGCTCGATAATGGCGTCATTTCGCAGAGACCTCCGGATCGTGTCCAGCTTGATATCCGCCTCAAAAGGCACTGCGGCAGGCTTTGCCACGGTATCTTTAGCGGCCACAAGAGAGGGATCGCTCGTCTTTTTGCTCTTAGTCACGGTTTTGCCTTTGGTCGTCCTCTTCTTCTTGGAACGAGGCGTCGTTTGGGCATCCGCGGTACCCACCGCCAGCGCGATCACCGTCGCCAACAGGCATAATCTGATAACACCGTTTTTCATCTGAAAGAATTTATCTGATAAATTTTTCGAAAAGAGCGTCCCGGTTTTCAGCCGGGACGCTCTTATATTTGTTTTAATTCAATTTAAACACCAGCGGGCTTAGTTCACGGTTCCTTCCATCACGTCCGACCACATGGATCTCATCGATAAACACGGTGGTTCCGGGCGAACATTTCGAAATCAGCGTAGCGGCGTTCCCCGAAAACCGGGCTCCGTCGTTGTTGGCTTGCTGATAGCTCGCAATGCTTCCGCCTACCGCTCCTACCTTAAAGCTGAGTACTTTAAAGGGAGATTCGAAGTCCGAGTTCTCCAGCCTGGCGAGCACCCCGCCATTGGCCTTGAATTCCGACGATCCCATCGAGCCGCCCGATTTCGCGCCTACGAAGGCGGTCGGGTTAGGCAGGTATTTTACACGCATCCCAAACTTGGCGATCTTACCGGCAGAGTTGACGATGATATCGGCCGTACCAGGCGTGGTAGGCTTGGCAATATATTCATCCCCACCCGCCTTTTCGATCGTACCCTGTGACATGCTGACACTGACCTTTTCAGCGCCTACGCTACCGCCGGAGATCGTCATCGGATTCTCTTCTCCGATATACAGCACGTTCATCTTCTTGAGGAAGACAGAGGCGCCGGAGGGCTGACCGACGGTGTATTTTACGATCTTGTCGATCGTGCCGATACTTCCATCGGGCTTCGCGTATTCGATTTTGACATCGTATTGACCGGTAGCGCTAACCTTCGTTTTAAAGTCAGCCGTCCCATCCGGACCCAATTCCTGTTTAGCACCATTGATATAGACAGTAGGTTTGGCGGCAGCGCTGAAGGCGCCGATACCGGCCGTAACTTCCAACTCATCGCCAGGCATCAGGTAGGTGGCGTTGGTACCGACCAGGGGTTCAAACCTATCAAACACGATCTTCACTTCTCCGATTCTTTTGTGCAGGTAATCGATTACCTGGGATTCTGAGTTCTTGATATCACTCTGAAACTTGCTGAGGATGGTCATGGCAGCAATGCTGGGAGTCATATGAAAATAGCTGATCGTCCAATCCTTGCCAGCGTCTCCGGTAGAGGTGTTGCCTGCCTCGGATTTAGGAGCTTTCAGGTCCAGGGGAAGTGTCTTTGCGAATATCTCCTTTTGTGCCTTCAACTCAGCCTTTACATTCTCAGGCTGATCAGGGTATTGGGAGGGATCCAGCAAATTCAGCAAATCATCTTTATACTTGGTCAGCTTGCCATATAATATTTTTCCTTTCCCTTCGACGTCCATGATACGGGTCGGTGCATCGAGATCACCCTCGGTGAATTCCTTTACACCGTCATGAACCTGCGGATTGGAACCGTCGATCACTTCATTTTTTAGCGATTCGATATAGGTCGTCAGGTCTGAAGACATTTTTTTCGCGTCTTCTGCCTTAGGGGCCCAGATCTTCGCTGTAGCGGCTGTCTGGGGATCAGCGAGCTTTGCTTCAAAGGATTTGTAAGTCCTGTCGTTCTTTTGGCTGACTACGCCATTGGAAGTTTCGAGACTGGTATTCACGGTTTTAAAAGCGTTCAATACCTCCACCGATACATTCAGTGCCAGCAAAGCTGTAAGCACCAAATACATCATATTGATCATCTTTTGCCGTGGTTCTTTAGGTAAAGACATGGGTCAGTAAATTATTTATAAACTAATATGGGGTTTTCATTGGATTCAATAAAACAACGGTCGGGGCTTTTTACGCCTGGCGACCTTGCATGGCGCTCAGCATATTGCCGTATACATTATTCAGGTTGCCGAGGTTCTTAGCCAACAGCGCAATCTGTTCCTGGGTCTTCTTGGCATCGGTCACGCTGCCCTGCATCGTCTCAGAGGCCTGCACCAGGTTGCCATAGAAATTGTTCATCGCCTTCAGGTGATTGTTCGTATCCTGGAGCTCCAGTTCATAGATCGCATTCAGCGAGCCTAAGTTCTTGGTCAGGACTTGTACCTGGCCGTGGAACTGCTTGGTGCTCTCTGCAGCTGCGTTGAGGCTGGAGATCGTATTGGTAGCATTCTGGTAAGCGCCTTTCATGCTATCCAGGGCTACGGCAGCTTCTTTTGTCTTGTTGGTGTAGTCCGTGGTAGCTGCCAGGGCGCCGGAAACATCGCTGATCTTTTCTACCGTGGTACCGAATTTCTTAAATCCATCGCTCAGACGGCTCAGGTTGGCCGGGGTAATATCGGCTTCCTGCATCATCTTATCCATCTTATCCAGGGCAGGGTTACCGCTGGTTCCGCCGGCCAGTTTGGGCAGGGCTTCTACCAGGGCATGCATTTCGCCGCCGGGAGGGGGTAAGAAAGCATAAACCAGGAAGATCAGGGCCTCTGTTAACAGACCGGCCGTCAGGAAGAAGTTGGCATACTTGGTATGCAGGATCTTTTGAAGGGCCCCGAAAATAACGACGGCGGCGCCTACGCAAACTATAATGTTAATTAACCGTTCTGTTGATTTTGATACTCCAGCGCTCATAGTTGTAATTTTAATTTGTTTTTTAATGGTTTTACAAGGGGTTAAGGAAAGAGAGTTACTGTTGATTTTTGTTAATAATTCAAAATCAAAAACGATTATTTCCGAAAAAAATTTTATGCCTGCTAACTATTTATCTGCGGCCGCCGGTTATGGTAGGAGACAGGTCAATAACGCACCGGAAACCGATGTATGACTTGGCCGTATCCTGGTACTCATAGGTACGGGTGCTGGTCTGCAGGAAATACCCCACATCTTTCCAGCTTCCGCCGCGGATCACTTTACGCTTCATACGGGGAGGATCTGTATCCTTCGCGTTATACCGGATATCCGGGTTCATGTCATGCGAAAAATTATAGGAACCTTCGTAGTAAAGGGAAGAGGTCCACTCGGCCACGTTGCCCGCCATGCAATACAGACCGAAATCATTGGGCCAGTAGGCGTCCGCGCGTACCGTGTAAAATCCGCCGTCTTCGGGATAGTTCCCGCGTCCGGGTTTGAAATTGGCCAGGAGACAGCCTTTCTTATTTCTCAGGTAGTAATTACCCCAGGGGAACATAGATTGTGAACGACCGCCACGGGCAGCATATTCCCATTCGGTCTCCGTAGGCAGGCGGAAATCGGATTCGGTCGCCTTGTGCTGCCTTTCGAGGTTGGCATTCAGCAGATGTGTCCTCCACTCGCAGAAAACCGTTGCCTGGCTCCAGTTCACCCCGACAACCGGGTAGTTGCCAAAAGCAGGATGCGAATAATAGCGTTTGGTCATCGGCTCGTTATAGGAATAGCTGAAATCGCGGATCCAGACCAGCGTATCGGGATAGACCTTTACGGCTATTTTACGGATGAACTGGGAACGGGGCTTGCCTTCATTGCTCTTTTTGGCAGCTTCCTTCAGGTCGAAGGTTTCGGATTGATAAACGAGTTTTGCCGGATCCATCTCCTGTTTTCCGAAAATACGATTGTCGGGAGAGACCATCAGCGCGTTGACTTTTTCGACAGTTGCCTTGTCACCCCATTTGATAGTCTGGGCTTTTTTCCAGTCGATGGAAAAACGGCCATCGACATCCTTACCATACTGCATCATCGTAGCGGCAATCGAGTCCCTGACCCAATTGGTGAACTGACGATACTCGTTGTTGGTGATTTCGGTGGCATCCATCCAGAACCCGTTTATCGATGCCTGCCTGTTACGGGCAGTATACGCGAAATTCACGTCTTCGTCGCTGGGTCCCATGTGGAAAGTTCCCGGGGGTATGTATACCATCCCGATTGGCTTTGTGAGGTTGTACGCTCCTGCGGGCGATACGCCATGCAGTTGTCCGTCATCGGGTAATCCTTTGGATTTACCTATTTTACAGCCGGTCGTCATCAGAATAACAACCAGTGCGATCAGACTGGATAGGTTTTTCATTTTCATAATATTAAAGGGTATTGGGCATAAAAAATGTTTTCGCAACATCGAGTTACAAGTTTAAAATTAAATATCCGAAAGTCAAAGCTTTCAGGATTGTAAATTTATTAACGGGTAACAGGACAATATTATTGTCCTGTCTAATCTTTAAACTTTTGCACATTTTCGAGATTACGGATCAATACATCTACCTCATTTACAGGGAGTTGACATGTATAATTCTCACACAGGAAGATCAGTGGGTGTTCTTCAACCGGCTTCCCTCTCAATAAGGGAAACTGGGTATTTTCTACGGTCGCAGATTGGTAAACCCTGTACGAAACGAATTTACTTAAAAAATCATTACGAACCGCCCGGAGATCGCGGCCCGTGATGACTACTTCCGGAATAACATACGTTAAAGCTTGCTTAAAAGTTGCCCATAAACCGAAAGATACAGGATATCCGGAAATGACCCCGGTCAGCGCGGAGACCATCCCGTCAGCCCGCCGGGCCCAGTCCGGTTCGTCGAACAAAACGGAGAGAGAATAAAGGTTAAACGCCATGACAGAGTTCCCCGAAGGCGTCGCGCCATCAAATATTTCCTTTTTTCTTATTATGACATCTTTTTGGTCGCGATGGGTGTAAAAGAAGAAATCACTCTCTTTTTCACTGAAATTCTCCACTATAAACTCATAAATTTCCCTCGCCTTAAGCAAATATCCGGGCTCACCGGTGATTTCCTGTAATTGAATCAACGCCGACACCAAATAGGCATAATCATCGAGAAAAGCCGGAAATTTAGCCTGGCCTTCCTTATAGGAGTGGTAAAACCGGTGAATCCCCACTCCCTGAAACCTTCCAAGAAGGAAATCCATATTGACGACCGCCCACTCCCGGTACCGGTCGACCCCCAGTGCCGCATAAGCCTTCGAACAGGCGCTGTTCATCAGGGCATTCCAGCCTAGCAGGATCTTGTCGTCCAGCCCGGGCCGGACACGACGGCACCGATACTCCAGCAATTTCGCACGCCCCGCGGAAAGGATCTTTTCCACCTCCTCCCGGTCAAGGCTTCCGAAGCCCCGGTCTTTTAAAAAGACTTCCACCGGAACGGGCCTGTGCAAAATGTTCCGTCCCTCCCAGTTTCCTTTCCCGGTAATACCATACCAGGCACAGAACAATTCGGATGCTGAACCAAGTATCGAATCGACTTCCTCTTTCTCCCAAACATAATATTTTCCTTCTTCACCCTCGCTATCCGCGTCCAGGGCCGTATAAAAGGCCCCTTCGGGAGATCGCAACTCGCGACCGATGAATTCCATCGTCTGAAGGATCGTCTCCCGGTATAACTCTTTTTTTGTGATCTGCCAGGCCTCGCTGCAGACAATGACCAGCAACGCATTGTCGTACAGCATCTTCTCAAAATGCGGGACCAGCCATTGCCCGTCTGTCGAGTAACGCGAAAACCCTCCCCCGACCTGGTCATAAATGCCGCCGAGTATCATTTTGTCCAGGCTTAGACAAGCCTGTTCGAGCGCCTCAGCCTCCCCGGTAAAATAATGGTAATGAAGCAGAAACTGTATAATGAAGGTCTGCGGAAATTTAGGAGCGTGCCCGAATCCCCCGTCAGTCCTATCGGCAGATTTCATAATATTCTCATACAAAGACCGGAGACTTTTCCGGTCAGGATCAGCTGCCTGGCCTTCCTCACCTGTGTCCTTCCGCCCCAACCCCGGCAAATGGGATTTTGCAAGGTGCGCGGTCAACGCCTCAGCCTGGTCTTCCAACTCTCCTCTTTTCCCTTTAAAAGCGGCGGCTATTCCCTGTAGCACCTCTTTCCAGGAAGGACGGTTGTGAAGCGGACGCGGAGGGAAATAGGTGCCCCCATAAAAAGGCTTGCCGGCCGGCGTAAGAAAAACATTCAAAGGCCACCCTCCGCTGCCGGTGATCGCCTGAACAGCATCCATATAAATATGATCCAGGTCGGGGCGTTCCTCCCGGTCGATCTTCACGTTCACAAAGTGCTCGTTCATGACCCGGGCAATCTCCTCATCTTCAAAACTTTCCCGTTCCATCACATGACACCAGTGGCAGGCCGCATAACCGATGCTCACAAGCAGCGGCTTGTTCTCCGCAGCAGCTTTCCTCAAAGCCTCTTCCCCCCAGGGAAACCAGTCCACCGGGTTGTGTGCATGCTGCAATAAATAAGGGCTTGTTTCCTTTGATAGTCTGTTCATGAGCTGATAGGCCCTTACAAGGCCTAAAAAGTCGTGCCAGGAGTTTCAATTTTCAGATCCGGACCGATAATTTCATCAATTTTTTTTCTTGCCTTCGACAGACAGGTATTTCTCCAATGCGGAGACCATCGAAGGAGCCTGCGGCTGGGGAGCCTTGATATCGAGCGTAAGACCGGCATCCTCGACGGCTTTCGATGTATTGCTGCCGAACGCTCCGATCTTTGTGCCGTTTTGCTTGAATTTGGGAAGATTATCGAAGAGACTTCTCACCCCGCTGGGAGTAAAAAAGCAGATGATATCATACTCGCTTTGGGAGAACAATTCCCGGACATCCGTACTGATTGTCCGATACATAAAGGGAGTCGCAAAACCGCAATTATTCTGTTTCAGCCAACCCACGATCTCATTATCCTGCTGGTTTTCGGAACAGGGGTACAGGAAACGCTCGTTTTCCTTGTGTTTGTTGATCACATCGAACATACTCTTATTCAGGCCATCGGCGCCGTAAAAGACCTTTCGCTTGCGGTATAGTATAAACTTCTGCAGATACAGGGCCACGGCTTCCGTGATACAGAAATATTTGGTGTCCTGGGACACGCTGACCTTCATTTCCTCGCAAATCCTGAAAAAATGATCAATAGCATTGCGGCTGGTAAATATTACCGCCGTGTAACCTGCGATGTCGATCTTCTGTTTTCGGAAATCTTTGGAAGGGATGCCCTCAAGCCTGATAAATGGATAAAAAGCAAGCTCCACCTCGTATTTTTTTGCCAGTTCAAAATACGGCGACTTGTCTGTCTCAGGTCTGGGTTGCGTGATTAAAATCTTTTTTTTATCCCCGTTTTTAATCATGTGTGATCCCCCCAATTGCAAAATTAATAAGCTTTTTCCAAATATGTCAATAACACCTTGTAGATCAATAGCAGGGGTGCTATTTCGAAGGCGCAAAGGTACAGAAAAAAATGAAACGGAGTTAGTTTTATTTCATTTCTTACCGGGCGGTACGAGGCGATTACCCGGTAGATAAAAAAAGCCAAAATCATTGATAATGATATCGTTACGAAGACCGACCCTACCGTTGGACCCGAAAAGAAAAGAATAACGAGGAATGGCAGGAGGAAAATACCCATCATTTTGTTAACCAGGAAGACCACAAAAATATAGATGTCCGTGGCCCGGGAAATATTAAAAACCCATCCGCAAAATTTGAGAAGCAGGAACTTGCCCAGGTAAATAACCCCGAGGGCGCCCATACAATTGACCAGCAGGATCCAGAAGTTGATATCGGCTGCCAGGTGGTAATAGCGCACCAGCCAGCAGGCATACAAACCACCCGATATAACGAACAGGATATTCAACAGCAGCGAAGGCAGCGGTGTCTGAAGCACCTGCTCCCGGATCTGTTGCTGCCGGATCGACACGCGGAAAAAAAGTGTCAGCAAGTTGTCGAAATATTTCTCGAAAAAAATCCTGACCAGCGCAAAATAGAAAAGAACGCCGAGCAGCAGGTAAAACAATATATCCTTGGAATCCGGGTTGTGTCTCTGCATTTCCCGCACAAAAGCCTTTCCTGTAAAATTAAACCAGGGATTGCTCTTTAAAACTGACCTGAATAATGCCGGCAGGTCGGCGCCCTTTATGCCTTTCGACGCGGCCAACAAGGTGTCCACGGAGAGACTCACGGTCCCGGATTGCGGAAAAACACTGTCCTTCCTTATTCCCGACACGGATACCGGCGATGGCCCGCTCTTTCTGGCAGCTGCAGCGCTGTCGGACTTTTTGAGATGGCCGGGCTTTCGGGCAGGTATCCTGGCAAGAGCGGTGTCGGCAGCTGCATGAATCCCGGCATTGTCCGTGTCCTTCTTGTTCACGACACCCGAGTCGGTTTGGGCGACTGCCTGGCAAAAAGATCCCAGTAACAACAAAATAAAAAAAAAGGAACTTTTTCTGTGGGGCATAATGTCTTTTATAGGACTGCGAGGTCAGCACTTCGCATAGATTTACAAAAATATCATAGTAGGGTCATTACCCGAAATTAGATTTAAAAAGCTTAGAAAAAACTCACATATCCCAGGTGTATCTTGGCCTGCTGAAGGCTTAGATTGCTATCATTGCGCTTGCCCACGGCATAGGACATATTAAATATGCCCGCCTTTGTCTCAAAAGCCATCCCGACGCCAAAACCCAGGAACGTATTGTCGAGATTATAGCCCGATACATTGTTTTTAGCCCAGCCCAGATCCATAAACGAGAACATGAAAGAATTCACACCTACCAGGTAACGGTATTCCAGGGTTCCGACCGCATATTGGGCCGCCAGGATGCTCTCCTCGTCGAAGCCCCGGAGCAACTTATAACCCCCGATCAGGAACAACTCATTCCGGTAGGGATCGGGACTGCTGAACACCCCTCCGTTGAACCCCAGTTTTAGGGTGGAAGCGCCTGCCAGGGGGAAATAGTGTGCCGCCGCGATCTTCACCTCGAATTCGTACGAACTCAATTTCACGGTATCATATAGGGAGTTGAAGTTAAAGCCGGAATCCGAAGGATCGACAAGGTTGGAAATGACGCTGTTTTTTTTGATCTGCCTCGTTCCTGCCATACCGTAGAACGAGAATTCATTGCCCTTCCGGGGATTGAAACGGTAATTCGTATTATTGAACTCATAGTCGACACCCAATCCCACCGAAGTGACATCGGCCTCGACAGGCAGGGCATGACTGGCGATTACGGCCAGCGTGTCCACATTCAATACATTGGTGGATTTGGTCTGCAGGAACACACTCGTCGTCTGCGTGGGAGAGATCGAATATTGGAGCCCCGCCAGGGCATTGATATTGATATAGGAAGAATCCTTCTTATACAGGCTGAATGAGGCGTCCAATCCAAAAGGTGAATTGAACAAATAAGGTTGCGTAAAACTAAGATCCAATTGAGGTGTCTGCGGCTGCAGTTGCTGCCAGGCCACACTCAGGCCCTCTCCGTTGCCAAAGGCATTTTTGAGGTTGATCGTCGCCTGTCCGGTAACAAGCAGCTTATTGCCCGTCAACTGGTCGGTGGCAGGCAGAAAACCCACCAGCACATCGATCTGGCTGCTCTTCCTGGACTTCAGATAAAGGTTTAGCACCGATCCCGTAGCCACCATCGTGAGAGACCAGGGCTGCTTTTGCTCCACATAGGGCAATTCCGCCAGCCTCTTGTTGATAAGCTGCAGCCGGTCCTTGCGGTAAATACTTCCCTCTGTGATGTTCAGATATCGTTGCAGAAACTCGTTGGAGATCTTAGCATTCCCGTATACGCGGATGCTGTCGATATGGTACAGCGGTCCCTGATCTATCTTCAGACTGGCCGATACTTCGCCGTTTTCCCGGAGACGGACGCTGTCCAGGCTGATTTTTGCGAAAGGATATCCGTTATTCTCCAGATAGTTAAGCAGTGTCTGCTGCTCCTGCCGGAACTGTGCAAAATTCAGTGGCTTCCCCGAAAAATACCTTGCATTCCAGCCGATCGCCATCAGCAGCACCGGATCTACCTTCCGGGTGTCGATATAGGCCCACCGGTAAAGCTCGCCAACATACAAATGAATGGCTGCTTTCTTCTCGTCGAAGGTAAGGCTGTCGACGGAAGCTGTCATATAGCCCTTCGCCTGAAGGATGGCAGGTATCCTGCTGATATAATCCATGCACGCCGACTGGGTTTTGAAGGAAGTCTCCAAACCCAGCCTGCCGGTTCTGAAAAGAGAATCCTTGTCCTGGGGGATTACCTGCAAAAAATATTGCGCGGTACTCCTGAGATTACTCATCAATAGCAGCAGTAGCATTGTACAACCATATACCTTTAACTTTGCCATTCAAAACCCCTGAATTGTTTTTCGCAGTTCACCCCGCAGGGTATTCATTTTGGTAATATTCGCAAAAAATAGTCACATTATATGGCCGGCATCTATCTTCACATTCCCTTTTGCAAACAAGCCTGTCACTACTGCAACTTCCACTTCTCCACCTCTTTGCATCGTAAAAACGATTTTGTAACGGCTTTATTGAAAGAAATAGAGCTGCGCAAGAAATATATAGGGACAGAAAGCATCGAAACGATCTACTTCGGAGGAGGCACCCCCTCCCTGCTGGAAGACACCGAGCTGGTCTCTGTCATGGAGAAGTTGAGAAGCGTTTTCCGCGTGGAGGATCATGCGGAGATCACGCTTGAAGCCAATCCCGACGACATCCGTGAGGAAAAGCTGGAGAGTTGGCGCGATTCCGGAATTAACCGGCTGAGCATCGGCGTACAATCTTTTTTTGCCGAAGACCTCCGGTGGATGAACCGGGCACACGATGCCGCCCAGGCTCTCGACAGCATCCGGTTGGCGCAGGAACAAGGGTTTTCGAATATCAGCATCGATCTGATATATGGCACTCCCGGGCTGTCTGACAGCCGCTGGAAAGAGAATGTAAGCCGGGCCCTCTCCCTGGACATTCCCCACCTTTCCTGCTACGCCCTGACCGTGGAGCCAAAGACGGCCCTGGACAAAATGATAAGAATGAAAAAAGCGGGGATGACCAACCCCGATGACCAGGCACGTCAATTCCTGTTGCTCATGGATTGGTTGGACCGTGCAGGTTATGAACACTACGAGATCTCCAATTTTGCACGTCCGGGGAAAAGGAGCCGGCACAATTCCGCCTACTGGCAGGGAAAGAAATATCTCGGACTGGGACCTTCCGCCCATTCCTATAACGGCCCCTCCAGGGAATGGAACGCCAGCCACAACGGCCAATATATAGAAGCAGTCATGAAGGGCCTGGTGCTTGCTGAAAAAGAAGAGTTGACTACCGTTCAAAGGCTGAACGAGTATATCATGATCTCTTTACGAACAAAAGAGGGGTGTGAACTGGAACGGGTATCTGAAATTTTTGGCGTCGATGCGGGTGCCGCTTTGCGAAAAAAGGCCGCCCCTTACCTGGAAACAGGCAACCTGGAGTGCTCGGGATCAAGACCGACGCTGATTCTTTCCAGGGAAGGAAGATTACTGGCAGACGGTATAGCTGCCGCCCTGTTCTTCGAAGAGAATGAATTGCCTGAAGGCCCGCTCTTCCGTTCCTGAAAATGCTGTCTGAGGAACCTTAGCCCTTGTGAGACGACGAGGATGACCCCCATCAGCAGGATAGCCGTGAATCCGAATCCCTGATAAGAAATAGGCATCATAAAAGTTTTTTAGGTATGAACCAGCCGTACCTATGCACATCTTATGCCATCAGACGAGAAAGGATTCTATTTGTTTAAAGCCCTGCTGAACTTTAACATTTTCCCATAATATCCGGTAGATCGTCTCCGCAATCTGCATTTCTGCCTTTATTTCTTTGTTGACCAGGTAAATGCATTTGCTGGCGTTATAACCCTCAGCGACCATATTCAATTCGAGCTGTGCCGCTTTTACCGAATATCCTTTCCCGATCATGTTTCCGAAGGTCCTGTTCCTGCTGAAAAGAGAGTAACAAGTCACCAGCAGATCCCCCAGATATACAGAGGCCGCATAGTTGGCGCTCTTCTTGTTAGATACGGGGTCCTGCCGCCCGTGGATGCCGACTTCGACATGTTTTATCCCGGCTTTCAGGAGAAAACCAGCCATCTCATCGGCGCAATTCGCGATCAGCACGCTCAAAAAATTGTCCCCATATTCCAGGCCGTGCGCAATACCGGCGCCCATCGCGTATATGTTCTTAAGGATGGCAGCATATTGCACTCCATAGATATCGTCGTTCACGACCGTATTCAGGTATTCCGTCGCAAAACAGGACGCTATCTCGCGGGTAGCCTCTTCGCCGAGGCCGGAAAACGTCAGGTAAGACAGTTTTTCAGCCGCCACTTCCTCTGCGTGGCAAGGGCCCATGACCGTAAAATAATTTTCCAGCTCAAACCCGAATTCCGTTTTAAGGTAGTCATTCAAAAGCAGGTTTTGTTCCGGAAGGATGCCCTTGACGGCCGAAATCACTTTCTTGTTTTCAAAAGCCGACGAAGGCAGGTCCGCGAGGGTAGCGGCTACGTAGGCCGAAGGCACCGCAATCAATATACAATCGGAAGCCGCCACCACCTCACCGACCCGGCTGCTCAGGGTCAGCAAAGAAGTATTAAAATACACAGAACTGAGATATTGAGGATTGTGATGGCGCGTCCGCAGATGCTCTGCCAACGTCTCGCTCCTGACGCACCAGTTTATGGGACAATGATTATCCGTGAGAATCTTCGCAAGGGCCGTAGCCCAGCTTCCGCTGCCGATTATTCCGAAACGCAACATGCTCTTCATCGATTTTGTGAAAGCAATCTTACGGATTTTATTTTGTTCCGGGAGCCTGCTTATTTCCGGAGCCGACGCCGGCAAAGACGCTATTTCGTTTCAAACAGCTTATCCTTCGGAACGACGGTTACCTTCATCGCGTTTTTTAACGTCTTGCTGACCGTTGCATACGAACCCGTAACCACCTCATCCCCTTCACGGAGCCCGTCAGCTATTTCGATATAATTGATGTCCTGTATATCCGTCTTCACCTTTGTCTTCCGGACTGTCCCGTCCGCCTTTAAAACAAATACCACGATGTCCGGGTCATCGGAAGAGACGGCGTTCCTGGAATTATCGGACGCTCCCTGCGAGGGGTCATTCTTGTCATCCTTCTGACCATCCTTCGTGTCATCTCCCCTGCCACCCACTACGTTATCCGAATTTTTTTCCCGCGTAGTCACGGCATTGATCGGTACGGATAGTACATTTGCATGCGTACGAGTCTGAATATCCGCACTGGCGCTCATTCCCGGCCGAAAAGGAAAGCTCTTGGGATGGGCAGGATCGATGAGGTCCTTATAAGAGTCCTGGGAAAGCCTGATATGGACCTTATAATTGGTCACATCGTTGGTGGAGACCGTCGTCGTCGAACCGGTAGTCGTCGAGACGCTGCTGGCTATCTGCGTAACCACCCCTTTGAATTTGCGGTTATTATACGCGTCGACCTCAATAAGCGCCGAATCACCCAGATGAACCTTCGGTATATCATTTTCCCCGACATCCACGATCGTCTCGATCTTGCTCATATCAGCCACCCGCATCATTTCAGTCCCCGACATCATATTGCTGCCCACGACCCGCTCCCCCTTTTTGACGCTTAGCAACGAAATCACCCCGTCAATGGGAGAAACGACCGTCGTACGGCTCAGATTCTTGGCTGCGATGGAAAGGTTGGCCTGGGCGCTTGCCACGCCGGCAATATTGCCCTTCACGGTCTGTTCGGCTGCGTCATAATTGGCTTGTGCCGTTTTCAGCGCACTTTCCGCCTGTTCGAATTCCGAACGCGAGATGACTTTCTGATCCAGCAATTGCTTTTGCCGGTCATAAGTCCTTTGTGCCGCATACAGCGTCGCCTTCAGACCCGGAAGCTGTGCCGAAATATTCGAAACCAGGGCTTGCTGCTGGTTGACCAATGCAGCCGCCTGGTCCCGCTGGGTATTGACGATATCAGCATAGATCTTGACGAGTTCCTGCCCCTTTTTGACGCTGTCACCTTCCTGGGAAACCATCATTTCCACGATCTCACCCGAAACATCAGGGCTGATCTTGACTTCCTTTTCGGGATATATCTTTCCGCTCGCCGTAACCAGTTCCGTGATGTCCCGCTTCTTCACTTTCTCAGTCGAGACCCTGATGCCCGCCGGTGATCCCACCAGTCCGAACTTGCGCAGAGTGATCAGCCCTATGATCAGGACCGCCACGCAGATGAAGATCCAAAGAAAAGTTTTACTCATATTCGGGTGTTGTACTTCATTTATAATCTTTGTTTTGCCGCTCCTGACGCTCCCTGTCTCTGAATACCTGCCTCCGCCTTTTACATACATGCTGTCTCTTAACGCTCCGGACTACATTTTTAGTCCAAGTCCCTTATAGAATTCCAGCACTTTCATCTTAAAAACATAGTCGAATTGCGAATAGAGCAGGTCGATCTGCGCTTTGTAAAAATTATTTTGATTGGTCAGCAGGTCGATAGTATTCAACATTCCCACGCTGTATCTTTTGTTGGCAAAGTCGAAGCTTTTTTGAGTAGCCGCCAACGTCTTTTTATTGGCTTCAAACTTCTGCTGCGCGGTCACCGCATTGACGTATGCCTGGTAGATGTTCTGTTTTAAGGTCAGGTTGTCCTGGTCCCGCTGCAGCTCCGTATTACGCAGGTTCAGCTTCGACTTCTCATAACTGATGCGCAGGCTTCCGCCGTTAAAGATCGGTACGTTTACACTGAGACCGACAGCCTGGCCAAAATTCTGGTTGAGCTGCGAAAAATAGGGAATCTTTCTCAGGGAATAGCCATACGTCTCGCTCACGACCGGGTAGGGCGTGGGTCCTACCGTCACCTGGCCGATCGTATCTTTTCTAAGATAGACGGAAGCCGGATTGACCTCCTGTCCCTGGCTCACATAGTTCGTTCCCAGGCTTCCCGACAGGGAGACCGAAGGATACAGCGCGCCCCGGTTTGCTGCAAGATATTTACGCGCCGACTGGAGCTGAAGCTGGTCGACTTTCTGCAGGGGCTGGTTGACAAGGGCAAGGGAATAAATGGCTTCCGGCTGGAGATTGGCCAGGTCTTCAATGGGTATCTTTTCAAGAGGGGGCGTATCCACCTCAAAGACGGTCGCTGCATCAAGACCCATATACGCTTTCAGGTTCAATACAGCCAGATCGATCGAGGCCCTGGTGGTAATAAAACTGGAACTGTCCTGCGCCAGTTGCGACTCCAGCTCGGCCGCATTTAGCTCGGGCAGAGCACCGGCCATGACCTGCTTTTGCGTATTTTCAAGTTGGGAACGTGACAAGTGCAATTGCAATTCCGAGGCGCTGGTCTGCTGTATCGCCAGGAGGACCTGGAGATAG
This sequence comes from Puia sp., assembly GCA_031292515.1. Taxonomy (GTDB): domain Bacteria; phylum Bacteroidota; class Bacteroidia; order Chitinophagales; family Chitinophagaceae; genus Puia. Next base: position 213,894 of record JARLGZ010000279.1, read on the forward strand.
GCATTGGCCACGTTCAGGGAAATATCATTCCGAAGCTTATCGGTGCTCGCCAGGGAAGCCAGCCAGTCATACCGGCTGCCGTCTATAAAATTCCGCTTGCTGTACCAGTTGAAGATCGTAACAGCCGATGACAGGCTAAAGCTATTGGCGATATACGTTGTGGTGATAAGGCTGTAGTTGGAAGGATCCTGGCTACGGCCGGAGTTGACGCCAAGTCCCCCGTTGAAAGCCAGGGTGGGATACTGGGACAGTATATTCTGACGCATGGTCAGGGCATAGATACGAGCCTGGACATCCGATTGCCTGACTGAAATATTGTTATTGACGGCATATTCCACGCACCTTTTGAGATCCCACTTGTTTTGCGCGACGCCCGCGAACCCTGACAGGCAGATCGCCATCGCAGCCAACAACCGAATTTTGATTCTCATGTGACAAATTTATTAGCCCATATCCCTGCTGCCGCCTATCCGTTGAGGGAACTTTTTTTGAACGATCCCGCCGCGAACCACCGGATAAACAGACCGAATTAGAATTTTTTAAAATATTTCGGCTAAAATACTCAATCCGTCCACATCGGCAAGGAGTAAAAACACTTAAAATTATAGTGAAATCACCTTATAGGCATTTTTTAACAGCCCCCGCCTAAAACAAGCTATTGGATGGCCGGTTTGCGGTTTCAGGCCGGGCTTTGTAGCTTGCTTCGTAAATTCGCTCTTTCACCCGGGCTTACATTCCGTACAAGCCAGCATTCCTAGCCATTAAAATCCGGTATGATAAAATTTATACTCTCTGGGGCAGCCTTCCTGTATCTTCCACTGGCAGATTTTGCCCAGGCCGACAGCACGACCAGCCCCTCCATCGGCTTATCGCCCTCCAGGCCCCTGCAGGAAGTCATCGTGAAAGCCTATGAACAGAACCGCAGGATTTCGGAAGTAGGCGCCCCGGTGGCCGTGGTGGGACAGCAGCAGTTGAACCGCTTCTCCAATACCAGCATCCTTCCCGCCCTCAACACCGTGCCGGGTGTACGCATGGAGGAGAGATCTCCGGGCAGTTACCGGCTGAACATCCGCGGAAGCTCCCTTCGCTCTCCTTTTGGGGTGAGAGACATAAAGATCTACTGGAATGAGATCCCCCTGACCGATCCGGGCGGTAATACGTATCTCAACGAACTGGGATATTACAATTTTCAGTCTCTTGAAGTCATCAAAGGCGCCGCGGGAAGCCTCTACGGCGCGGGCATCGGGGGAGCCGTATTGATCAACAGCATGCCCTCCCCCTGGCAAAAAGGCCTCAATGCGGACTACCAGTACGGGAGCTATAATCTTAACAGCTTCAATGCCAATTGGAGAACGGGAGACGGCGACCATCGCAATAGCTTCAGCTATTCCCACCAGAACGGCGACGGCTACCGGCAGCAGACACAAATGCGTCGCGATATCGGCAGTTGGGAGACCTTGCTAAAAAACAGCGAAAAGCAAACGATCCACGCCTATGTCCTGTACAGCGACCTTTATTACCAGACACCCGGCGCCCTGACACAGGCGGAATACAATAAAGATCCGCGGATGGCCAGACCCCCTGTAGGCACCCAACCCGGCGCCATACAGGCACGGGCCGCCGTCTACCAGAAGAACTTCACCGCAGGCTTCAGCCAGGACTATCACTTCGATGAGCATTGGCAGAACACGACGGCCGTATATGGAGCCTACACCGATTTTGTCAATCCCGGTATCCGCGTTTACGAAATCAGGCAGGAACCGCATTTTGGAGGCCGGACGGTATTCGAATACAGGAAGCGGCTGGGTGCAGACAGCCTTCAGATCAATTTCGGCGCCGAAGGACAGAAGGGCTTTTTTGAGACCCGTGACTATGCCAATAAATTGGGGTACCTCGACACCCTGCAAACGGACGACCGTATCAATAACTGGACCTATATGGCCTTCGCCCAGGCGGATCTGCAATTCCGCGGCGGATGGACGTTGACGGCCGGAGCCAGCTTTAATAAATCTTCGTATGGGCTGACACGGATATCCGTGCGGCCTTCGACCACCCATGATGTGAACTTCGAGAACAAAATAGCCCCCCGCATCGCGTTGTTGAAGAAGATCGCGCCCGGTATTTCTGTGTATGCCACCACCTCCAGGGGATTCTCAACCCCTACCGTAGCCGAGGTGGAAAAGTCGAACGGTATCATCGGACCACCCCTTCAGCCGGAAGACGGTATCGACTATGAGATAGGCTCACGCGGCAGCCTGTTTCAAAACCGGCTGTTTTACGATATCAACGCCTTTTTCTTTCATATCAGGAACGCCATCGTACAAAGGATAGATACCAATGGCGTGAGTTACTCCGTCAACGCAGGAGGAACAGACCAGCATGGGCTGGAGACATTCGTCTCATACAGGGTCGCCGATCGGCCGGCAGGCTTCTTCCGGACCGTGAAAATATGGATCAGCCATACCTGGCATGACTTCCATTACACCAACTTCGTCCAGGACACTTCCAATTTCTCCCATCACCGCCTACCCAGCGTTCCACCGCAAACCGTCGTGATGGGTCTCGACCTCTCATTGGGAATCGGCCTGTACGCCAATGCCACCTACACCTATGCGGACCGGATCGCCCTGAACGATGCGAACTCGGCTTATGCAGGGCCCTACAACCTGCTGGGCAGCCGGATCGGCTACCGGGATGTGCTGGGTAAGAAATGCAGGTTCGACCTCTTCATCGGCGCCGACAATCTCTTCAATACGCGGTATAGTCTCGGCAATGATATCAATGCGGCGGCCGGGCGGTATTACAATGCAGCGCCCGGTGTGAATTATTTCGCGGGAATATCCCTGCGATGGCCCTGAACTGTCCACAGACTGAAGACTCCACCCTTCCTTTTTAGAGACAACTTGCTTTTAACATTTAATAGACTACCACCAGCTTGGGGTGTTTCGTCGCATCGGAATATCTGCTGGAGCAATAGATCCTGGCATTATAGTACTGCTCATTTTGAAGTTGCATCATAAATCCATAATTACCGGTAGTCATCATCTTATTTACCAGTGCTGTGACATCCAGGTCAACGATATCCAGGACCGTCGTCACATTCGTTTGAGGGATCAGGATCTGGTTTTCGGGGTCTGCGGCCGGAAGGGTGGACCATGTCATATTGCCGGGATCCCAGCTCGAATTGATCCGGGAAATATAGAATGCATTCGTCGAGCCATAATTAGGATTGACAAAATTGGCTGTATAGGGCGTCGGGTTGGAATAAAGAGTCAGCTTGGCTGATAGGATGGTAGTGCCGGCCGGTATTCCCGATAGATCGAACTTGACATAAGACCTGACATCCACCGGGTCACCGTTGATGGTCCACGCCTCCGCACCGACTTCGAGATGGCTGGCGGTATAATCGGCATGGGAATTCCCGATGTACATAAAATCATACGCGTTATTGTTGGGCTGCAAAGTCAACGTGTCGAAGCCGCTAACCGTCACATGCAGGGTATCCACTCCGGTGAGACCGAAAGTGTCAATGGCCATTAGTTGGAATACGTAGCTCCCACGCACCAATCCTTTTATCTCTGTCGAAAGGGATCCCTCATTTTCAATGACCGGCACATTGGGTCCGGAAACCTCGCTCCATAAATAGGCTGTCACCGGGCTTTTCGCATCCGTTACAACACCCGTAACGGACACGCTGTCAACAGGCATTTCAATAGACTGAGAGGCACCGGCATCCACTACAGGAGGCTTTTGATTGGGGGTGATATAGTTGGTCGTTTTTTTACAGGCCGCGAAAAGACAAGCAGCAATAAGAAGATAAGGCACAAAAAATTTCATGATCGGGCGGGTTTAGTTTGATAGAGAGCGTTAGCAAAATACAATATTCTTTATGAAATAAAAAAAAAGCACTTATATTTTATATAAGAGTTAATTTCGCCCTGATTTTGGTTCCGCCGTCCGGCGGATTAAAAGGGAAGTCCGGTGAAACTCCGGCGCTATCCCCGTAGCTGTAATCTCTTAGGTGAACATTCACGACTGTTCGATCTGCATACCACTGTCCAAACAACGATGGGAAGGTAACGAACAGAGGAGCGAGCCAGAAGACCTGCCAGGATCCATTCGGTCATTCGCGGATTTCGGGTGAAAAACGCGAAATGTAAAAAAGCAGCTATTCATCACTTCTGTAAGTTATTCATGAACAGAAAGTCACAGGCTCCAAAAAAAGGTCTCAGACCCATCATGTTCGTGGGCACGGGTTCCGACGTAGGGAAGAGTGTTATTACGACCGGGTTCTGCAGAATATTCAAACAGGACGGCTATCATCCCGCACCGTTTAAGGCCCAGAATATGTCCCTGAACAGCTATGCCACCCCCGAAGGCCTGGAGATCGGACGCGCCCAGGCGGTTCAGGCGGAAGCCGCCGGTATCCCCTGCCACACAGACATGAACCCCGTCCTGCTCAAACCTACGACCGACAAGAGCGCACAAGTTGTGCTGCATGGAGAGCCCGCAGGCAATTTTTCCGCTTTCCAATATTTTGGATCGGGCAACCGGGATCTGCTATTCACCGAAGTAAAAAAAGCCTATCACCGCCTGGCAACGCGCTATTCTCCGATCGTGATGGAGGGAGCAGGAAGCATCACCGAAATGAATTTAAAAGACCGTGACATCACCAATTTACGCATGGCCCTTGAAGCCGGCGCCGCCACCTACCTGGTGGCCGACATCGACAGGGGTGGGATATTCGGAAGCCTTTATGGAACGATGTGCCTGCTAACCCAAGAAGAAAAAAATCTCATAAAAGGGATCATCATCAATAAATTCAGGGGCGATCCCGGGCTATTCGCAGAAGGGAGAAAAATACTTGAAGACCTTTGCAGAGTGCCCGTCACAGGCATCCTCCCTTATTTCCGGGATATCTTTATTCAAGAAGAAGATTCGATAACCGCCGGACATAGAAGGAATGGGCCGGCCAGTGGAAAAGTGAATATCGCAGTTGTGCTGGTGAAAAGGTTGTCGAATTTTACCGATTTTGACTGCCTCCGGCGGGATCCCAGGGTGAACCTGTTCTATGCCTCCGAGGCCGGCGCTATCCGTCAGGCGGATATCATCATCCTGCCGGGCAGCAAAAACACGCTGGAAGACCTGGTCGCGCTGCAACACAACGGCATGGCCGAAGCCATCCGCAATGCGCATCAGAATAACAAAACGGTAATCGGAATCTGCGGTGGATACCAGATGATGGGCGAGCGGCTCGAAGATCCCCTGCACGTCGAAACGACCATAAACTCCATGAACGGTCTTGGGCTGCTTCCTGTTAAAACGATCATGGAAACCCAAAAAACGACGCGGCAACGCCTGTTCAGGTTCAGAAATTATAAGGCCATTTGCAATGGCTATGAGATCCACATGGGGGCTACCCACCCGACGCGGGAAGAAAGGCCCCTCAACCATTTTCAGGACGGCGGGACCGACGGGTACCTGCTGCATGATAAATGCTGGGGCACCTATCTGCACGGGATTTTAGACAATCCCGCCGTCGTCAACGAACTCCTTGCCCCCTATTCGGGCTTACCCGAAGAAGTGTTTGACTACCGGGAATACAAGGATGAAAACTATGATAAGCTGGCTGCGCTGATACGCAGCCATGTCGATATCGAAGGAATTTACAAAACCCTTCAATCCTGATTATGCTGTATGGACACGGAGATAACGGGTATCAGTACCGGCACGAGATTATTGCCGACTTCAGTACCAATGTGTGGCATGGGGGAGATCCGCCTGGTCTCAAAGAGCATCTGTTCCGGCATTGGAAACAAATAAACAAATATCCGGAGGTCGTGGCCGAAAGCCTGACAAAAAAAGCAGCCGCTCATCATGCGCTGGAACCTGAAAACATCCTGATTACCAATGGCGCCACAGAAAGCATCTACCTGGCGGCACAGGCCTATAGACACAAAACCTCGGGAATCATCATTCCCTCTTTTGCCGAATACGAAGATGCCTGCTCGATGCACGGACACCTTATTCATTTCCTCGACCATGTACCGGTTGCGGAAGAACTCCTGCAAAAACTGGATCTTTTATGGATCGGCAATCCCAATAATCCGACCGGCGAAACCTACGAAGGATTGCAAACACTGATCGGCAATCATTCCGGGATCACTTTTGTCGTAGACGAGGCATTTATTGACTTTGCCTTCCCCCCCACGTCTGTCATCTCATGGGTTACTCGGCTGCCGAACCTTATCGTACTTCGTTCGCTGACGAAGACCTTTTCGATCCCGGGATTACGTTTGGGATATGCGGTCGCCTGCAAGGACCTGATAAAAAAATTACGGGCCCTTAAATTACCCTGGTCGGTGAATGCACTCGCACTGGAAGCAGGCAATTTCATCTTCGATCGCTATTCCGTGATCCAACCGCCGTTGAAAAGATTACTACAGGACAAAGAAGACTTTGTCCGCCAATTGCAACAGACAACGATTAAGACCCGTCCCGGCCATACTCATTTTTTCCTTTGTGAAACGCCCCATGGTTCAGCAGCGGAATTGCAGCAATATCTGTTGGATGCATCCCGGATCCTGATCCGGGATGCATCCAATTTCCGGGGTCTTGGCGAAAACCATTTTAGGCTAGCTACCCGGTCTCCTGTTCACAATCAATTACTGGTAAACGCTTTGAAACAATGGCAACATCAATATACCTGATCATCCCCCTGGTCGCAGGATACCTGCTGGATCTCCTGGTGGGAGACCCTCCTCGCTGGCCCCATCCCGTGAAAGGGTTCGGGCTGCTGATCGAAATGAGCGAGAAATGGCTCAATAGACCCCCTTGTCCCTTTTTGCAAGGAATGGCTATGACCGGGGTGTTATGCACCGGTGTATTTGCAGGGTGTTATTCATTGTCCGCCGTTCTCTGGACATCCGGCAAAGCCGGCTACCTGCTGCTGAGCAGTATCGGAGTATTCTATGGCTTGGCCAACCGGTCGCTTGTCAAGGAAGGAAAAGCCGTTTTTGAGGCCTTGCAAAAAAAAGGAACCGAAGCAGGTCGCCTGCAGCTTTCGCGTATCGTGGGACGGGATACGGCTCCTCTTGGGCCTCCGCAGATCCGGATTGCCGTATTCGAGACCCTGTCGGAAAACCTGAGTGACGGCGTGATCGCCCCTCTCTTCTATTACGCCCTGGCAGGATTGCCCGGAATGTGGACCTATAAAATGATCAACACGCTGGATTCTATGACCGGCTATCGGAATGACAGGTATGAAATGTTTGGAAAATTTCCGGCCCGCCTCGATGATCTCGCGAATTTTATACCCTCCCGGTTGACGGCCCTGCTCATGGTGATGGTTACGCTTAGCCGCCGCGGAGCCCGTTTTATAGTTCGCTATGGACAATGTCATAAAAGCCCGAATGCCGGTTATCCCGAAGCAGCGCTCGCAGGCATCCTGGACCTCCGCTTTGGTGGAACAAATGTTTATCAGGGTATCGCAGTCGAAAAACCCTTTATCGGAGAAAATAGCCGTGAAATACAACCGGAAGAAATAGACTGCGTCTGTCGGATCAATCACCGCACCTGTCTACTGATGGTCCTCTTGATTACCCTGCTGTTTCTCGGTCTCGGGTGGATAAACGGGAAGGGAGGTTTGTCTGCAACGGGATATCCCCTGTAAATGCCAAAAAACAAGCGAAACGATGATAGAAAAAACACAAAAGATACACAGATATATAATAACGGGTGGACCCGGCTCGGGCAAAACAAGCCTTTTGGCAGCCTTGCATCGATGCGGATATGACTGTTCCCCGGAAGCCTCCAGGCAGTTGATCATGGAAGGTCTGGCAGAAGGATCCGCCTGCATGCCCTGGCTGGACTTAAATTGTTTTGCAGAGAAGACCCTGGAATGTATGAAGAGGCTGCACGCCGGATCGGCTGGAAGCACCCTCACCTTCTTCGACAGGGGAATACCCGATATCATGGCCTACCTTCGCGCCGCAGGCCTTCCCGTTAACGGGAAATACGATTCCCTGCTGAAGGAGTACCCCTATAACAAGATGGTGTTCCTGCTACCTCCCTGGCGGGAAATCTATGTTCAGGATCCAGCGAGATGGCAGACCTTTGACGAAGCCGAAGGACTTTATCTGGAAATCAAAGAGACCTACCGGCATACCGGTCACCACCTGTACGAGCTGCCCAAATCATCTGTCGATGAAAGGGTGGCGTTTGTAAAAGAGACACTAAAAAAAAGCCACCCACTATGACCAGGAGCCGCATGCACCTTAGACCCTTTCGTTGTTTTTCGCTGGCTGCTTTAGCAACCGGTTTTTTACTGGCTTCCTGCGTAGGAAACGGTCCAAAAGACAGGGCGGGGACAAATCCCGTTACAGATTCACCGACCAAAGACACCACCTCGTCGGAAGCTGTCGTCAAATATGCCCAGGGTTTTAGCATCGACTATCACGACCATTATAAACTGGTAAAGGTTCTAAACCGGTTAGCAGGCAAACCGGATACCTTGGAATATGTATTGGTGCAAAGAGGTTTTTCCGCACCGGCAGGATATCCAAAAGCGCAAGTGATTCATATCCCTGTCCGTTCGATCATCGGCATGTCTTCCATGCACGTCGCATTGGCGGATTTTGTAGGCATCCCCGACAGGATCACCGGTCTCGGAAGCCTGCAATATATCAGCTCCCCGTCCGTGAGGAGAAATATCAAAGCAGGAAAAGTAGCGGAAGTAGGTTTGGATGGCAATCTGAACAACGAACTCATACTGACGATGCGTCCCGATATACTGATTGTTATGAGCAATCCCGAAAACGTCTCCGGAGGATATAAAACCCTGACCGATGCGGGGATCCCCGTTTTGCCGGACGGGGAATGGCTCGAATCGAACCCGCTCGGACGGACAGAATGGGTCAAGCTGATGGCCGCCCTCGTAAACAAAGAAGCCTATGTGAACGCGAAATTCGACAGCGTGTCGCACACCTATGATAGCCTGGCGCAACTGGCCGCCCGCACCTCCGTAAGGCCACATGTGATCGTCGGACTGCCCTTTAAAGGATCCTGGTTCGTTCCGGCGGGAGAAAGCTATATGGCGCAATTCCTCAGAGATGCGGGGGCTGGGTATAAATGGTACGATACAAAAGGAATCGGAAGCATTTCGCTCAATTTCGAATCCGTCGCGCCCGAAGCACTGACGGCCGATTATTGGCTGAATATCGGAAGCGCGGATACAAAGGCGGACATCCTTGCCAAAGACAAACGCTATTCCAGCTTTAAAGCCTTTAAAACGGGTGATGTCTACAACAACAACAAACGGGTGAATGATCTGGGCTCCAATGATTATTGGGAATCCGGAGGGGTCAACCCCCAACTGATACTGGCCGACCTGATCAGGATCCTTCATCCGGAACTGCTGCCCGATCATCAATTGATATACTACAAACAATTAAATTAATGGAAATAACCCGGAACCTTCGCCTTACAGGTCTGTTGTTGCTGCTGGCCTTCCTTTTCCTGGCAGACATCGCGCTGGGATCGGTGAGGATCCCGCTCAGGCAGATCTTTAACATCGTCTTTTCGATCGGATCCGAAAATACCACCTGGCAATATATCGTAGAAAAGATCAGGATACCCAAAACCTGTACGGCAGTGCTGGCAGGGTGTGGGCTCTCCGTGAGCGGGCTGCAGATGCAGACTCTCTTCCGCAATCCACTCGCCGACCCTTCCTTGTTAGGAATCACCGCAGGCGCAAATCTTGGTGTCGCCATAATCATGCTGGCCGGCGGCAGCATCACCACGCTCTATACGATCAAGGAACTGGGAATATCAGGCAGCTGGTCGGTGATAGTGTCTGCCTGTATGGGCGCCGCCGCCATCATGTTGCTGGTGCTCACCGTTGCAGGCAGGCTAAAAGACAACGTGATGATGCTGATCATAGGTTTCATGATCGCTACAATCACGCTCTCCCTGATCAGCATCCTGCAATATTTCAGCGCCCCGGAATTGATAAAGGACTACCTGATATGGACATTCGGTTCGCTTGGCGGAGTGAACGGAAGCCAATTGTATATTCTCGCACTGGCAGTTGTCGCGGGGCTGCTACTGTCCTTTCTCTCTTCCAAGTTGCTTGATGCAGCCCTGCTGGGTGAAAACTATGCCCGCAGCATGGGACTCTCGCCCCAAAGAGTAAGAGCGGTCATCGTTTGCAGTACCAGTCTGCTCGCAGGCAGCATCACTGCGTTTTGCGGACCCATCGGCTTCATCGGCATCGCTGTCCCGCACATGGCACGCTCCCTGTTCAATACATCCAATCATCGCATATTGATACCCGCTTGTTGCCTGATCGGCGCAGTGCTGATGCTCCTATGTGACCTGATAGCGCAGCTGCCAGGGAGTCAGACGGTACTCCCCATTAACATAATCACCGCGCTCGTAGGGGCTCCGGCGGTAATCTGGATCATCCTTCGAAGGAATAATTTAAGAGGATACTGATGAATAACAAGCCGCCCTTATTGCAAACGATGAACCTGGTAACAGGTTATCTATCCGGCTCAAAGAGAAGGATTCCGGTCGCAGGCCCGCTGGACCTGCAGATATTTGCGGGTCAACTGATCTGTTTGCTCGGGTCAAATGGGTCCGGAAAATCGACCTTGCTAAGGACACTTGCCGGCCTTCAGCCTCCACTGGAAGGAATCATGACCATTGCCGGGATACCTTCCCACCAGATAAGCTCCTCCCGCCTCGCCAGAAAAATCAGTCTGGTATTGACAGACTCCGTGAGATCGAGTAACCTGACCGTATATTCGCTCGTCGCGCTGGGAAGATATCCCTATTCCAACTGGCTGGGCATCCTTCGGGAATCCGATCAGCTTATTATCAAAATGGCCATCGAAGCAACCGGCATAGAGGATTTCTTAGATCGGAAAGTGGCAACCCTTAGCGACGGGGAAGTTCAAAAGGTGATGCTAGCCCGCGCCCTTGCGCAGGACACCCCTCTCATGATGCTGGATGAGCCAACCGCACACCTGGATCTCCCCAGCCGCATCCAGCTGATGCGTCTGTTACACCAACTGGCACGGCAAACCGATAAAGGCATCCTGGTTTCCACCCATGAACTGGACCTCGCCCTCCAGGTAGCCGACGAAGTCTGGCTGCTGCAGCCACAAACAGGCATAGGCGCGTTGTTGAAGCGGGGGACCCCGGAAGACCTGGTGCTGGACGGCATCTTCGGGACAGCCTTTGAAAAAGAGGGCATCCGGTTCGATAAAACAACGGGGAGCTTCCAGGTGCATCCCGGCAACGGGATGCTTATAACCATCCTGGGTGGGGGCGCCGCCGCCTTCTGGACGAAAAGAGCCGTCCAGCGACTGGGTTTCAGCGTTGACGAGGAAAGGCCGACTGCCCTCATTATCCGGGTATGGGAAGAAAATGGAAAGGCCCGCTGGGCGTTGGAACAGAAATGCGGTACGCAAAGTCATGAGACTATGAAATCCCTGCTGGAAGCCCTTAGTCTGGTAAGCCCGATAGCGTGACATAATAGAAATTTTTAAACATGAAGATCTATACAAAGAAAGGAGATGCCGGCATGACCGGGCTTTTTGGCGGTAGCCGCGTATCCAAAGATGATATCCGCGTGGAATGCGTCGGTACCTTTGACGAGGTCAATTCCACGATCGGTCTGCTGCGCGTCAAACTGCCCGCAGAGCATGCATGGCAGCCCGGTCTTCATAGGATCCAAAAAGACCTCATGGATATGATGTCGCACCTGGCAAGACCCTCCGACGCCAAAAAGATCAATACAAACCCGATACCCGAAGGAGGAGCTGCTATCTGCGAGGCTTGGATCGACGAACTCGAGGCCTCGATGAAAAGCCCCTCCGACTATTTCCTGCTGCCCGGCGGAAACGAGGTTTCGGCCCTATGCCATTTGGTCCGTACGCAAATGCGAAGAGGGGAACGAAGACTGGTCACCCTGATGAAAACCGACACGGTGCATCCGGCGATTCCGGCTTACGTCAATCGTTTGTCAGACCTCTTCTTCACTTTGTCGCGGGCGGAAATGGACAAGGCGGGTGTGGCGGAAGAGAAGTGGCAGCTGTTTCTTTATAAACGCTTCCGCAACGACACTCCCGGTAAGAATACCGCCGACAAATAATTTCTTTTGCCGATACCTGTCACTCGGCTACATTTGTACTGATTTTGGTTCCGCCGTTTGGCGGATTAAAAGGGAAGTCCGGTGAAAATCCGGCGCTATCCCCGTAGCTGTAAGCTCTATACACGACTGTCCGTTCCGCATGCCACTGTCCGCCAACTGGCGGATGGGAAGGTGCCGGACAGCAGAGCAAAGCCAGAAGACCTGCCAGATTCACTCAATCATTCAAGGCTTTCGGGTGAAAAGCAAGGAGTGTAAACTGTCCCGCGCAGGCAGGCAATTTATATTTCAATCTTATTTCATTTTTTCCGAAGGCTCATTCACTTAACCCTTGTCTTCCATCAGAAAGACAAAAAACTACTATTTAGAATGAGCAAAAAACATTTTGCAGCTTTTATCATGCCGGTAGTCACCGGCAGCTCCTTATTGGCCCAAACGGCTCTACCCCAAACAACTTTCACGCAAGCCACTTTCACGCAGGCCGCTTTCACGCAGACTGCCTATTTACAGACGGGCTCTTTACGAGCCGCGCCTTTACAGATTACCCCATCGCAGACTGTCTATTCACGGCCAAAACCGGTTCAACCAAAGAAAGACAGTATCGCAAAAGAACTGGATGAAGTTGTGGTAACCGCCACGAAATACCCCGTCAAAGAGAACCTTACCGGAAAAGTCCTGACCGTGATTACCCGGGACGACCTGGAAAAAAGCGGTGGCAAACAACTTACCGAAGTCCTGAACACACAGGCCGGGCTCATCGTAAGCGGCTCGCAGAATACCCTGGGAACAAACCAGGACATCTACCTGCAGGGAGCGGACGCAGGGAAGACCCTGGTCCTGATCGACGGCATACCGGCCTATGATCCATCGGGAACCAGCACGGCATTTGATCTCAACCTGATCAACACTGACGAAGTGGAAAGAGTGGAGATCCTGAAAGGCAGCCAGTCTACCCTGTATGGGAGCGATGCGGTCGCCGGTGTCATCAATATCATCATGAAGAAAGGAAGCGGCAAGCCCCTGAACGCTTCCGCTAATCTTTCGGCCGGCAGCTACGGAACTTACAAAATATCCGCCGGCATCGACGGAAAGATCCACAACACCGGGTACAACGTACAATATACCCACCTGAAAAGCGATGGGATCTCAACCGCCTATGATTCCACGGGGAAAGGGCATTTCGACAATGACGGCTTCAATGAGAATATCGTCATGGCCAATATCAATCAAAGGATATCAGATGCCCTTCAGCTCCGCGCCAACTTCCAGAACGGTTTTTACGGCGCCGATCTCGACGGCGGCGCCTACACGGACGACCGCTTCTATACCGGCACCAACAAGAACACACAAGCCGGCATCGGCGCGGATTATATCGTCGGAATCGCCAAAATTCATTTCAATTACAATTACAATACCGTTACCAGGGCCTACCTCGACGATTCCGCTACCACGATCCTCCAGGGCGGCACCTATTCATCCAGCACTTATAAAGGACGATCCCACTACCTGGAACTGTTCAGCAATATAGACCTGTCAAAACATGTCGATCTGGTGGCCGGTATGGACTACCGGATTCAACGGGTAGACGAGAGCGGGCTGACCATCTATTACAACAGCTATTATCCCCCTTATGGAGTCGTCAACTCTTACAACGCTATCTCCGGCGACAGCGCCAATGTCCGGCAATTTGCAGGTTACGCTTCTCTCCTGATAAAGAATCTGCACGGGTTCAATTTTGAGGCGGGTGGCCGGTACAACAGCTTTAACCGGTATGGCAATGTATTCACCTATTCCGTGAATCCATCCTATGTGGTGAACGACCGGGTAAAAATATTCTTTAACCTCTCTTCAGGGTTTTCTGCACCCACTCTTTATCAATTGTATTCTCCCTATGCTGACCCCTTTGGGACGCTCAAACCGGAAAGATCGATCACGACCGAAAGCGGTATCCAATACAGCGTGTCTCATTTCAACGCCAGGGCGCTCTATTTTCAGCGGTCTACAAAAGATAATATCATCTATTATGCAAACAACCCCGCTTACCCGCTTGGCTATTATATCAACCTGGACAAACAGAACGATCACGGTGTCGAACTGGAAGCGAGTCTGAAGGCCGGTCCCTGGTCTTTTTCGGGGAACTACACCTATACCACCGGCAAAGTGACCACTCCGGTCAACGGGAAGGACAGCACTTTTTATGATTTGTACCGCCGTCCAAAAAATGCAGTGAACCTAAGCGCCGGCATCCACGCCACCAGGGCTCTCTTCATGAGCGTGGCCCTGCGCGCAGTCGGTAAACGCACCGAATCGTCGTATTATGGTCCTCCCACTACGGCCTATGCCTATGCATACTATACGCTGGACGGATATCTGGAGTACAAGATCACCAAACAACTAAAAGCTTTTGCCGACCTGAAGAACCTGACCAACCAGCTATTCTTCGACGAACCCGGTTATAACAGTAAAAAGTTTAATTTCATGGCGGGAGTGTCCCTTCGCTTCTAGAATACTGCCAGGAAAAATAGCATCTGCAGGTAACTAAAACAACAGTCCGTATTTTTTAAAGAGAAATATTTTCTACGTGATGGAAAATGACACACAACCCGTCAGTCGCATACTCTTTATCACCGGAGGCGCCAGGAGCGGCAAGAGCCGGTATGCCCAGGAACTGGCGCTGCAGTTGAGCCCCACCCCCCGCTATGTCGCGACGGCCCGCCGCTGGGATGACGACTTCGGCGAACGAATCCGACGGCATCGACAGGACCGGGACGAACGATGGACTTCCCTGGAAGAAGAGAAATATCTCAGCCGCCTGCCCCTGTCCGGACAGACAGCCGTGATAGACTGTGTTACCCTCTGGCTTACGAATTTTTTTGTCGATACAAACCAGGATGTCGAAAGGACATTGGAAGCCTGCAAAAAAGAAATGGACCTGTTGTCCCACATGGTGCAGCAGGCTCCAGGCACCACGCTGATCGTCGTAAGCAACGAAATCGGCATGGGCTTGCACGCGGAAACGGAGGCCGGCAGAAAATTTGCCGACCTGCAGGGATGGATGAATCAATATATCGCACATCTCGCTGACCGGGTGACTTTAATGGTAAGCGGCATCCCCCTGATAGTAAAACCCGGAGGGAATGAAACCACCGGGATCAACCCAATCAGCAATAAAACCAATCCTGGGTACTTCCCGGAATAAACAGACCAGGAAAAAATGAATAACCCGGGCAAAACTTATATGAACTGGAGCGGCGGCAAGGATTCCGCCCTCTGCCTGCACCGGGTCTTGCAGGAAAACAGTCATGACGTCGGCTGTTTGCTGACCAGCATAAATACCCATCACGACCGCATCTCGATGCATGGTGTGCGCAGGGAATTGCTGGAAGCGCAAGCCACGGCGATGAATTATCCCCTGGAAACGGTCGAACTGTCCGAACAGCCAGACATGAAGGAATACGAACACGCAATGAATACCAGGATCTCCTCCCTGCGTGCCAGGGGGTATTCGAAGGCCCTGTTCGGAGACATCTTTTTAGAGGATCTGAAAAGATACCGGGAACAGCAACTGGCGGCCCATGGAATCGAATGCCTTTTTCCTCTTTGGAAAGAATCCACGATCGCACTCGTCAGGGAATTCATCGGACTGGGCTTCAAAGCCATTATCGTCTGCGTAAATGAGAAATACCTGGATCGCAGTTTTTGCGGAAGACTGATAGATGAGACGTTTCTGGCGGATTTGCCCGCGAATGCAGACCCTTGCGGTGAAAATGGAGAGTACCACTCCTTCGTATTCGAAGGCCCCGTTTTAAAATATCCGATTCCTTTTCAAAAAGGCGATATCGTCCGCAGGCAATATGCCGACCCGGGCAATACTGCCGGCCATGACAGCCTCAACGGCGATCTTGGATTTTTTTTTGCGGATCTCCTGCCTGTGCAGTGAGCCAATGCCAGGCTTTCCTTATCATTGTGCAGGCCTGTCGATGAGAACGGTCTGATAAATATCTATAGCAATAAAAATGGAACTAAGGGAAAAAATTCAACGCAAAATAGACAATAAGACCAAACCGGTCGGTTCTTTGGGCCGCCTGGAAGAGATCGCCCTGCAGGTGGGCCTCATCCAGGGCACGGACAACCCGCAAATCCGCGATCCCCATATTGTCATCTTTGCAGGGGACCATGGAATCGCGGCGACAGGGTTGATCAACCCCTACCCCCAGGCCGTGACAGCACAGATGGTGCTGAATTTTGTCAGGGGCGGCGCCGCCATCAACGTATTTTGCCGCCAGCATAGGATCGGCCTGAAAGTAGTGGACGCGGGAGTAAATGCCGATTTCGGGCACAGCGGAGGATCGTTGGCTATTCCATCCGGCACCCCGGGGTTCATAGAAGCCAAGATCGGCTACGGTACCCGCAATTATCTCGAAGAAGAAGCGATGAGCGCAGAGGAGATGCAAAAAGCCCTCGCCAAAGGACAGACGATCATTGAAGATCTCTTTAAAAACGGCTGCAATTGTGTAGGCCTCGGTGAGATGGGCATCGGGAACACCTCTTCCGCGGCCCTGATCATGAGCCTGGTGACCGGCATCCCGGTCGCCGATTGCGCGGGCAGAGGTACAGGGTCGAGCGACGAACAACTGGCGGCAAAAATCGCAACCCTGCAGAAAGTGATCGCACGGCATTTTCCCGGTCACGAAATGTCGCCGGCCACCCCCGAAAAGATTCTGCAGTCTGTCGGCGGTTTTGAGATCGCCATGATGACCGGCGCCTTTCTAAAGGCCGCCACCCTGGGGATGGTCATTATAGTGGACGGCTTTATCGCCACCTCTGCGCTCCTGCTTGCGCGCGCCATGCGGCCGGCCGTCACAGACAATTGTATATTTGCTCATACCAGCGGAGAGCAAGGCCACCGGAAAATGCTGGATTGGCTCGGCGCCAGCCCCGTCTTGAACCTCGGCATGCGTCTGGGGGAAGGCACCGGCGCGGCGATGGTCCTTCCGGTCATCCGCTCGGCCACGGCGTTCCTGGACGAAATGGCTTCTTTCGAATCGGCCGGTGTTGACCACGCCGGCTAGCCCTAAATAATAACGACATTCATGTTGAGAAAAGAATGGAAGACCTTTTTAACCGCCGTCATGTTCCTGACCCGGATCCGGGTGCCGGCAGGCATCGACCATCATCCGGACTACCTGCAACGCAGCCCCAGATATTTTCCCCTCATCGGTTGGATCATCGGGGTGATCTGCGCCTCCGTCTTTCTGCTTTTTAAAGCCCTCTTTTCCGCTGATTTCGCCATCCTGGGCTCTATGATCGCCGGGATCCTGGCCACCGGCGCCTTTCATGAAGACGGCTTTGCAGACGTATGCGATGGCTTCGGGGGAGGATGGACACGGGAGAAAATTCTGCTCATCATGAAAGACAGCCGCATCGGGGCCTTTGGTGCCATCGGCCTGTTGGCGATGCTCGGTAGCAAATTCCTCTTGCAAAAGGACACGCTTTCCCTGACCCTTTCTCCCGACGGCATTCCCGGCCACCCCGCCAATAGCATCAATACAGCCGGCAACTGTCTTCTTTGCTGCAAGAATTTTATCGTCGCCCTGGTGGCCGCACACAGCCTGAGCAGGCTGATGCCGGTCGTCATCATGCGCTTTTTCGAATATGCTTCGGATCCCGACACCAGCAAATCCAAACCAGTGGCAACCAGAAAGCCTGGTTTGGGAGAGCTGGCTTTTGCCTCGGCCACGGCCCTCCTCCCATTCGCTCTGCTTCCCGGGTATTTCCTCCTGTCGATCCCGCCCGTGATCATCGTGGCTTTCCGGCTGGCGGGATATTTTAAAAAATGGATCGGCGGTTTTACGGGTGATTGCCTCGGTGCGATACAACAGGTCAGTGAATGTGTATTCTATTTAACTTTTATAATGATCGGAAAGTATATCCGCTAAAAAGGGAACACAATGTCACAAACGATCTATCTGGTCAGGCATACGACGCCGGCCGTCGAAAAAGGCATCTGTTATGGACAGAGCGATCTCGATGTAGCCGCCGGTTTCCCGGAAGAAGCGGCCATCATCCGGGAAAATCTGAACCTTCCCTCTCTGCCTGAAGATCCCCGATACCAGGAAAAGTCTCCCGCCGGCTCCATCCATACCGTCTATACCAGCCCTCTGCGGCGTTGCAGAAAACTGGCCACCTGCCTGTTTCCCGGCAAAAACATATCCGAAGCAGGGGAACTGATGGAAATCCATTGCGGAGAATGGGAAATGCGGAAATGGGATCAACTCCCGCGGGAACAAATCGATCCCTGGATGAAAGACTTCGTAACGGTCAGAATCCCCGGAGGAGAAAGCTACCTGGATCTGTACCACCGGGTCATCCCCTGGTTCGACAAGCTCCTGGAAATGCCGGAAAACAGCCCTGTCGTCCTATTTACGCACGGAGGCGTGATCCGAAGCCTGTTGGCTTATATCACGGGGACATCCCTGGCCAAATCCTTCAACGCATTTTCGTTGTATTACGGTTGCACGATAAAGATCACCACCCATCCCGGCGATCCGGCAGGCCTATTCCGCCACGAGTTTCTTTCCAATGACAGGTCCGGCGAAAAAGAGCAGCACAAACCGCACTATTAGACGGAGCCAGGCTCTACCTTTGCAACTATCTTTATGAATATGACAAAAGTCGATATCAATAACCTCGTAACGGTGACTTTTACGCTTTTCGCGGTGATTGATATCCTGGGGTCCATCCCCCTGCTGCTGGCGCTGAAAAAGAAAATGGGCGGCTTCCATGAACTGAAAGCCACCTTTATCTCCGGAGCGCTGATGGTGTTATTCCTGTTCGCCGGGGAAAAATTCCTGGCTATCCTGGGAGTAGACAAACATTCGTTTGCGGTGGGGGGGTCGATCGTCATTTTTATCCTGGGACTGGAGATGGTGCTGGGCATCGAGTTCTTCAAGAGCGAAAAAGACGTCAAATCCAGCCTGCTGGTGCCGATCGCCTTCCCGCTCATCGCCGGTTCCGGTACCCTTACCACCATCATGTCGCTAAAGGCCAATTATGACGAAACGATCATCCTGCTCGCCATCTTCGTCAACCTGATTATCATCTATATTGTGCTCCGATCCCTCGATTGGCTGGAAAAAATTCTCGGACCGGCAGGTATGATTGCGATTCGTAAATTTTTTGGCGTAGTTTTGCTCGCCATCGCGGTAAAAATCTTCAGCAGCAACCTTCACGGTCTGTTGAAATGACCCCGCCGGGCAACCCGGTGGTCAAAAGCCGGTCCTGTAGTACAATGGATAGTATAAGGGTCTCCGAAGCCCTGGATTCCAGTTCGATTCTGGACGGGACCACTCCGAAAATCCGGATATGATTTAAAAAAATCCAATCATATCCGGATTTTTTTAAATAAATAAGAATCTTCGACGAGATCTTCAACAGATTTTTACCAGGTTTTTGAAAATTCCTCTACATCTCTGGCAATCAGCCTTCCATTTTTGCGTTGTTTAGCAGGTTTGAAAATGTAACCGCTTCCGACCCACGCATTTCACGCTAAAAATTAACTCGATGAGAAAACTGTTACTACTGCTTTGTAGTCTTGTTGTATTTTGCAGCCAGCCCTTTGCACAAGTCCGTACAATAAGGGGGAGAGTAGTCGACGATCAGGGACGACCTATCGCCGGAGCTACAGTGCAGGCTGCGGGTTCCTCCCGGGCAACAGGCGCCGTAGCAGCAACTTCCACGACCGGAGAAGGTAATTTCAGCCTCAAAATCCCTGCTTCAGGAGAAATACTGGTCGTTTCTTCGGTCAATTTCATCACCAGGGAGATAGGAATCGCAGACAATCTCATGATCGCCCTGCAACCCGCAACGGGCACCTTGAACCAGGTAGTGATCACCGCTTACGGAAACACCCGCAAAAAAGCTTTCACAGGCACCGCCGAAACTATAAATGCCGGATCGTTTAAAGACCAGCAGGTGAGTTCGATTACCAATGTCTTGCAGGGAGAGGCCAGCGGTGTCCTGGTTGTCAACGAGAACGGGCAGCCGGGAGAAAATCCCAGTGTAAGGATCAGGGGCATCGGCTCGGTGAATGCCTCCGCGGACCCCTTCATTATCCTCGATGGAGCTCCCTACGGCGGGTACCTCAGCAGCATCAATCCCGCGGACATAGAAACGATCACCGTTCTGAAAGACGCTTCTTCCACGGCTTTATACGGATCACGCGCATCCAATGGCATACTCCAGATAACAACCCGTTCGGGCAAAGGCTCCCCCCACGTGTCTGTTTCCGGTGTCAGAGGCTATTCCCGCCGGGCTGTATCCGACTACAAATATGTAAGTGATCCCCAATTATATGAATTGACCTGGGAAGGACTGCGGAACCAGGCCAATATCACACCCAGCATCATCACCGTCGCCGGTGCCGCATCGGCGGAGGATTATGCAAGCCGGAGCGTCGCCGGTACCCTGGTGTACAACCCGTTTGGTGTAAGCGAACCGGTAGGAACGGATGGGAAGATCGTCGCGGGAGCAAAGGAGCTCTGGCACGAGAACTGGGCCGACGTACTAACCCGTACGGCCGGAAGAACCGATATCAACCTATCCGTGGCGGGAGGAACCGACCGGACAAAATATCTGATCTCCGGGGGATACCTCGACGATGCCGGTATCCCGCTGGAGTCCAGGTTTAAGAGATATTCAGGCCGCATAAACCTGGAAACAAAAGCAAATGACTGGCTCAGGGTCGGGTTGAATTCAAGCCTTTCCTACTCCACGCAAAACTATCCCACCCAGGGCGGGACGGATTATGTGAACGTCATCGGGTGGATACGGAGTACGTCTGGCATCTATCCTGAATATCTCAGGGATCCCGCCACCGGCGCGTTCATCCTCGATGCCGGCGGAAATAAACAATTTGATTACGGGAACAACGGTCCACTGAGACGTCCGATGGCCCAGGGGGACAACCCGGCGGGGACCGCCACCCTGAATCCGATCTTGTATGACCGCACGATCACCTCGCTGAACGGCTTCGCGGAGGCAAAAATCCTCACCGGCTTGCAATTCAGGACACAATATGCCGTGGACCTTTTTCAGACCCAGTTCAGCCAGTTTTTTAACCCCTTTGTAGGGGACGGCGCCGCTTACAAAGGCAGCAGCGAAAAAAAACAGACGAACTCGAATAACCAGACTTTCACCAATACGTTCACCTATGACAGGAACTTCGGCGGCATTCATCATATCAACCTGGTGGCAGGCATGGAAGCCTATCGCTATAACCAGGGCGTGGTCGATGCCGTAGCCAAAGGCTTTACCTTCCCCGGAGCCACGGAATTACAGTATGGAAGCATCCCTTATACGGCTACCTCCTACTCCTACAATAACAGGATGGTCAGCTATCTCAGCCGGTTGAACTACGACCTCACAGATAAATATCACCTGTCGGTATCCTTGCGACGTGACGGCTCCAGCCGTTTTGCCGATTCTGTCCGATGGGGGACTTTTTGGTCCGTCGGCGGCGCCTGGAACATCAATAAAGAAGACTTTGCAAAAGGATTCGGCGATTTAAGCGACCTGAAACTGAGAGCGAGCTATGGAACGACGGGCAACCAGGCCTTTCTCGACCAGAATAACAATCCCATCTATTTCCCTTACCTCTCCACTTACGCGGCGGGAGCCAATATCGCCGGCTATGCCGGCTCCGTCATCTCCAACGTAGGCAACGGAAGACTCACATGGGAAAGTCAGAAGGACCTCGACCTCGGTATCGATTTCGGTTTTCTGAACAACAGGATCATGGGATCTTTCACCTGGTTTGACCGGCGTTCCAACAAGTTGTTCTTCGCCCGCCCCCTGCCACCCTCTTCCGGCAACGATTTCGTAAACGACAATATCGGGGCGGTGACAAATAGAGGCGTCGAAATCGATCTGACGACCGTAAATATCAACACCCGGGATTTCACATGGACGACCACCCTGAATTTTAGCAGCATCCGGAACAGGATCACGGCCCTGCCCCAGCAGTCGATCACGGGCCCCAACCTGAGCCAGCTGGTAGTCGGCCAACCTCTGAACAATTTCTATATACGCGAATATGCCGGCGTCGATGCCACCGACGGGACCCCAATGTGGTATATGGATAAAATTGACGGGACCGGTAAAACGATCAAGACCATTACCAAGCAATACAGCGCGGCAACCCGCTATTTCGAAGGCACGTCTTTGCCGGATTGGACCGGAGGCATTACCAGCACCCTGCGATACCGGCATTTCGAACTCAGTATCCTGGCCTACCTTAGTTTCCGGGGAAAAATCTATGACGCCGACTATGCCAGCCTGATGTATTCATCGGTAGGTACCGCACCCGGCCATAACTGGAGCACGGATATTTTCAACAGGTGGCAGAGCCCGACAGAAAGAGGCGACGGAAAAACACCCAGGCTGACGACGACGACTGACGATCAGTCCAACGCGGTCTCTACCCGTTTCCTGTACGATGATACCTATATGCGTATCAGAAATATAACGCTGGGATATACATTACCGGAAAAGAACCTGAAAAAATCCAGGTTGTCGTCCGCACGTGTATATGTTACGCTGCAAAATCCTCTCACCTTCTTCAACAGGAAGGGATTGGATCCGGAAGGAGGAGGACTGGCGGGGGTCACGAGCAATACGTCAAGCGTATACAAGACCTATTCAGCAGGAATCAGCCTGGAGTTTTAGCCATTTAATTTCTCTCATTCAACCTTTGCATTTATGAGACCAAATCGTATTATGAGATCGAAATACAAGACTTTACTTTTTCTCCTGGCAGGCCACCTGACACTGGCCTCCTGCTCGAAGAGCTTTATCGACTCCGTCGTACCGGCGAACGGAGACATCACGAGCAACCTGATCTTTACCTCCCAGGTAGGCGTGGATAACGCCATGACCGGAATCTATGAGATCATGAGAGATTATATCACCCCGAATGGCCAGGCAAATATGTACGGCTGGAAGACGGCGCAGTTGAATTTCGACATGCGCGGCAACGATCTGATCGCGCAGCCCGCCAACTGGTATTCCTTTGAGAACAACTGGGTGGACGATGATTTCGGCCGGGTAGCGACCTCAAACAGGACGCTCCAGATGTGGAATCTCTGTTACAAAGTGATCAACAACGCCAACACGATCATCGCGAACGTTCCTTCCGCCCCGATAGGACAGGCCGATCAGGACGCTGATATCGCCGAAGCCCGGGCCCTGCGGGGGTGGGCTTATTTCAACCTGGCCAGGATCTATCAGTTCACCTATGCCAGGGACACCACCGCCCCCGGCGTACCCATTTATACGACACCATCCGACGGGTCTACATCCGGCAACCCCAGATCTCCCCTGAATGCCGTCTATCAATTGATCGTCTCAGACCTTGAATCCGCTTCCGCGACATTGACAACGACACGGGTGGATAAATACAGGATCAATAAGAATGTAGCCCAGGGCATCCTGGCCGAAGTATACCAGGAAATGGCGATGGCCGATCCGACGCTGTGGGCAAAGGCAGAGAGCAATGCCGCCTCCGCGACGGCCGGTTTTTCGCTGATGCCAAACGCCGCGACCAATGGATATGCGGATGGATTCAACACCGTTACAAACGGAGAATGGATATGGGGGCTGCAGTTCAACGCATCTCAATCCTACGGTTTTGCCAGCTTTTTTGGATTCATCGAACCGGACAGCACCGCCAAACCGAACTTTCGGTACAATGATATCTATGTGAACACCACATTTGTAAATCTGTTCAGTTCCACCGATATGCGCAGGCTGTTCATCGAGAACCAGGCAGCCATCGGCAGCAGCACTCCCTGGGTCCAATGGCAGACGATGAAATTCAGGGACAATTCGACCGTATCCGGCGATTACGTGATGATGCGTGCCGCCGAGATGTACCTGATACAAGCCGAAGCGCAGGCACAGCAGGGCGAACTCGCCACTGCCGAAACGACGCTTTATGCGCTGCAACATGAGAGAGACACCGCCGCGACCATGATCACCACCCCGAACAAAGATTCTTTGCTTTACTATATCCGCGTCGAAAGACGCAAGGAGTTGTATGGAGAAATGGGAGTAGAATATTTCGATCTCAAAAGATACCAGCTTTCCATGATCCGGGACGGTGTCCAGTGGAGTACGATCACTGTCCCTGCCGGTGACAACAGGTGGAGATGGCAGATTCCCCAGTCCGAAATGGACGGGAACAAGAGCCTGACGGCCGCCGACCAAAATCCGCTGTAGAAGGCCGGAGGAGAATACCCCCCGGGGTGAAGAGAGAAGCCTGCCTCGTTTACAAAAACAAAGAAAAGACAAAGAAGAAAACACAAAGACGAAGAAAGTTAAAAATGAAAACCGCATTCCATATGCCCAGGAAAAAACCACGTTCGTCAAACCGATTGATTTCCCCAAGCAGGTTCCTGTCCCCCAACAGGATCGTCTACGGTACGCTGCTGCTGCTGATCATGATCATGGGCGCCTGCGTCAAACAGAAGATCGAAGCACCTCCGCCTTTCTCCGAATTCGTCGCCTCGGCTCAATCGAATAAAGGGAGCTATTTCATCACCGATGACAGCAGCAGTGTATTCAACATACCCATCGGGATCTCCGCAGTTTCCAATACCAACCGGGTGATCCGGTTCTCCGTCAGCTCGCCGAGCGGAGCCGTTTCGGGACAGCAGTATACGCTTTCCGATTCCAATTCCATTACGATTCCGGCGGGAATAGCTGTAGACTCCATACCGGTAAGGGGCATCTTTAGCGCTTATGGCTCCGGCAGACTGGATACACTCATCTTTACCATTACGGGCGGAGACGTAGCCCCTTTATCCGTGAATAACACTTATA
This sequence comes from Puia sp., assembly GCA_031292515.1. Classification (GTDB taxonomy): domain Bacteria; phylum Bacteroidota; class Bacteroidia; order Chitinophagales; family Chitinophagaceae; genus Puia. The sequence goes on from JARLGZ010000279.1 coordinate 238,927, forward strand.
CCCTAACGATGCAGCAGTACTGTAAAGTCGTGACGGATGACCTGAAAGGAGACTATAATAATTGTTATGACCTGCAGGCGGGATCGCCGCCGTCCGGTCCCTATACCATCACTCTCAGCGATATCGTCTCCACCGGACCCACCACGGCTACGGCTACGATGGTGAATCTCTGGGACGTCGGCACCACCCTGACCCTCAACCTGGATTGGACGAATCCCGCCAATTTCAAAACGATCATACCGCAGCAGATCCTGTATGTAGACCCGACCTATGGAGCCGTGACTGCGAGCCCGTCCGGAACAGGCACGTTCTCTTCCTGCTCACAGACATTTACCATTAGCTACTCTATCACGGTAGCCGCAGGAAGCTTCGGGGATTTCGTCACGACCCTGTCGCGATAGACGGACGACAGTGGACAGTGGATCTGCGCAAAAGCAACTAAAAGCAATGGGTCAACGCGGCTAGTTCAGGACCTCTTTGAGCTTGTTCTCCAGCTCCGCGCCGCGCAGACCTTCGCCGATGACCTTTCCCTGGGGATCAATCAGTACGTTAAAGGGAATGGACTCGAATTTGAAGGTCTCGACGGCCTTGCTATTCCAGTATTTAAGGTCGCTGACATGCGTCCAGTCCAGTTTATCCTCCCGGATCGCTTCCTCCCAGGGTTCCTTCTCCTTATCGAGGGATACGCCCAGGATGGTGAAATTTTTGCCTTTGAATTCATTGTAGACCTTTACGACATTCGGATTTTCACCGCGGCAGGGACCGCACCAGCTGGCCCAAAAATCCACCAGCAGGTACTTACCCTTGTAAGAAGCGATGGAAACGATTTTACCGTTTGCGTCCGGAAGCGATAGCTCGGGCGCATCCTTGCCGACCCAGCTGTTTTCCTTTTGTCTTTTTTCCGATTCAGCCATCTGGGCCTGTTGTTGAGCGAGTTGCTGTTCATAATCCTTCTTCATACCCAGGACCATGCCGTTGTCCGGAAATTTTCTTACCAGGTCTTTCAGGGACGCATCGAAGTCGGTCGTAGAAAAGCTGCGGTTCGCCCAGCCGAGAGCCAGTACACTCACGGTGGCGTTGTCGCTGGTATTGATAAATTGCTTCAGATAGGTGTTGAGGTCTTCCACGGCATTGTTCTTTGCATTGATGGCGCTGATCTGAACGCTGTCGGGAGCGTTCGAACGCTTGAGACTATCCAGCGCGGCAAAGGATCTTTCGACTTCAAAATTCTTTTTCCCGAAAATAATGATCAGGTCCTTCAATTTATTACTGGCATCGGAACCGCTTACCTCATAGAAATCGTCTTTTTTGCCCAGATCGATGCTCACACTGATCGCAGAAGCATCGTCGATCAGCGGAAGTGCCAGAATGTTGTCGCCAAAGACTAATTCATATACTGCCTGCAGCTTACCTGCTCCGGAAAGCGTGAAACTCCCGTTGCTGCCGGACAGTTTTGCCGAATCCAGGGAGACAGGCGCGAGGTCCTTGCCGTAGGAGACTTCCTGCAGATACACCTTCAGCGGGGCACCGGCAAGGCCCAGCCTGTCGGCATTTTTAAAGGTCCCTGTGACGGTAAACTTGCCCTTTGCCTTACCAGTACAGGAATACAATCCAAGCACGGCCACACTCATTGTCATCAAAAAAAATCTTGTAAACATAATTTGCCTGTTTCTTTTAAGAAGCGATACGATTTTTATAATTCAAATGGCTGCTTCCGCCATCGGTCGATCCGGATCGTCCGATCCTCAGCCATCCAGTTTTTCCAATAGTAATTGACTAGTCAGCCTGGGATCCGCCTTGCCTTTCGACAATTTCTTGACTTCGCCGACGAATAAGCCGATAAGCCCCTTCTTCCCTTTTTTATACTCGCTCACTTTATCCGGCATCCTGGCCAGGGCCTGTTCTACCCAGGCTGCCACTTCCCCCGTGTCCGAAGTCTGGAGGAGATTCTGTGACCGGGCGATTTCCAGCGGCTCTCGGGAAGGCTCCTGTATCAGCATCGCAAAAATCCTGGACGAAGCTATGGAGAAACTCAACTGTGCTTCTTCCACCATCCCGATAAGCTGCGCCAATGCCGACGGCTTCACCGGAAAAGCCGAGAGGGGAATCCCTTTTTCATTGGACCAGGATCTTACCGGGCCCAATAACCAATTAGCCGCTGCCTTGTAATGCACCGTCTCTGCAATCAACCGTTCAAAATAATCTACGGTATCCTTATCGTCGCAGAGCACCCTCGCATCATATTCCGGCAATTTCAACGAGCTCATATATTTAGCCGCCAGCTCATCAGGCAGGGCGGGAAGACGGTCGCGGACCTGCTGCAGAAAAGCATCTGTAATATGAAAGGGTGGCAGATCGGGATCCGCAAAGTAGCGGTAGTCATTGGCTTCTTCTTTGCTGCGAAGCGCAAAAGTGCTGCCATCGGTAGCGTCAAAACTCCGGGTCTGCTGTTCGACAGGCAGTCCCTTGTCCACCAGGTCGATCAACCTCTTCGCCTCATATTCTATGGCTTTTTTTACATTGCGGATCGAGTTCAGGTTCTTGACTTCCACCTTGGTCCCAAGTACCCTGTCTCCTTTCAACCGGACTGAAATATTTGCATCGCAGCGCATACTGCCCTCTTCCATATTCCCGTCGCAGACCTCAAGATAGCGGAGGATCTTACGCAACTCGGTAAGGTAGGCATAAGCCTCTTCGCCGCTGTGCATATCGGGCTCCGTTACGATCTCGATCAGGGGCACCCCAGCACGGTTATAATCCACGCAGGTATAATTGGCATCTATCTCATGCAGGCTTTTCCCGGCGTCCTCTTCGAGATGTATCCTGTTGAGCTGGACATTCTTTTCCCCGTCCCGGGTCCTTATCTTCACAGAGCCCCCTTTACAAATAGGTGTAGTATGCTGAGACACCTGGTATCCTTTGGGAAGATCCGGGTAGAAATAATTCTTTCGGGCGAAATAGTTGTCCCGCTCAATCTCGGAATGGCAGGCCAGCCCCATCCTGACGGCGAATTCGACGGCTTTTTTGTTCAACCTGGGCAGAACGCCGGGGTGTCCCAGCGTAACCGGGCTCACATGGGTATTGGGTTCTCCTCCGAAGGCAGCGCTGTCCCCGCAGAATAATTTTGTCTGCGTCAAAAGCTGTGCGTGTACCTCTAGCCCTATCACTATTTCGTATGCATCGTAATGAATCGACATGTTAGCTGGATTTGCGCCTTGCAAAAATACCGCATTCGCCGCGTATTTCCCTGTCTTATTCACCCGTGCAAACCAATAAAAAAGGGTCGCCGGAAAGCAACCCTCTATTTTTAATAAGCTAATTACCAGGATATTATCGGCAGTCTCTTTAAAGCGGCGTCTCCTACAGATCGGCCGTCTTCAACCGTTTTGGAACCTTTATTTCCAGCTCCCTGCCTGCTCCATTTCGTTGCAAGCCGATCTTCATGGCCGCTTTGTCCTTATCCTCCCGCGCCACTGCAGCCAGGGAAGCGGCATCCTTAATTTCCTTTCCGTCAAAACGGGTAATGATATCGCCCTCCTTCAGACCCGCTTTCTCGGCCGGAGATCCCTTATCTACTTCGAGTACTTTCGCCCCCTTTCCATCCTCGGTATCCTGCGCATGAATGCCCAACCGGGGCCGTTCGTTGCGGAACCATCCAAAAGAGTTGTCGGGAAAGTTCGGACCATCGGGAGTTCCCATGGTGCCGGGAGGAATGGGCAGATTCCTCAAATCCAGATTTCCCAGATCTATATTCCCGGGACCAGGGAGCTTATCCGGGTTCGGTCGACCGGACCGGCTCTTCCCGGCGCCCAATATGACCGATACTTTTTGCTCCTTCCCCACTCTTTGACACGTGATAGTCACCTTGTCCCCGGGCTTGTATTGATGAATGGCGTCATAAAGATCATCCGGGCCCCCGATCTTTATCTCGTCCACACGCGTAATGACATCCCCTTTTTGCAGACCGGCTTTTTCGGCGGCGCTTCCCGGGGTGATCTCCTTGATTACGGCCCCGCCGCCATCTGCCTCATTCTTTCCGGAATAGACACCCAATAATGCCCGGTTCGCATTCTCCTGCCCATTTCCCTGTCTGAAATTCCAGACACCCCCCTGACCACGGAATAGCGACGGAGGCGCCATCTCACCGGATCCTCCACCCGGTCCTCCAAAAGACAAACCTCGCCCCTCAACCACACGAATCCGTTTCTTACGAACGGAAAGCGTATCGCTCTCATACCGGGAGACCGGTTTCCCATCTGCAAAAACCTTGTCATCACGGAACTCGATAGTCACCCTGGCATTCTTCCCGTCCTTGCGTTTTATGACGATCTCATCGTATTCGCCCAATTTATCCGGGTCTTCCGGCTGGCCCGGTTTGTCAAATTCGCCGGACAAGCCCGGTCTGCCCGCGTTGCCGCCGATGCCCGGATTTTCGTTCTTCAGGCTGTCCATGGATTGTGCAAAGACACCCGGGTGGAGCAGCAAAGCCAGGACCGCCGCACCCGCGATCCCTGCAAAAAAATGTTTATTCATTGGTGGAGGTTTTATGGTGAATTGAGTTTTTATCGGAAACTACGTATTGTTTCGTAGATCAAATATAAGAGGATTTGCCCAAATACGAAAAGCTTAGTAGTTGATCGGTTGGAGAAATTAAGAAAATTTTATGAGGCGCAACGTTTCCGGGAAATGCCCTGTCAAATTAAAAAAAAACATCATGAATTGGAATCTATCACCCACTATCCCGGGGACGCTTTTATTCGCCCTGTTGGGGATGCTGGCATTTTCTTCCTGCAAGAAGGATCACAGTCAAACCGACGGGTTGTCTGGGGTATATACCGAAACGATACCCTATCCCGGAAAAACGCAGCTGAATTTTATCGGCGGCAACAAAGTCATCATTTCGGGCGATCAGCTGAGTAACCAGTCCCTCAGTTCTTTGGATACGGCCGAAGTTGAATTTCCAAGCCAGACGATGTCCCCAAACCCGGGTTCGGAAAAGGAAGTATTTTTTATCTACGGCCCCCCGGGTGCAAAAGATACCGCCCGTTTTTGGCTTATCTCGTTTAACAATAACAACTCCTTCGGACTATCCTTCTGCGCGCCGGGTGTCCCCTGTCTGGAAAATCTCGTCTTTGAAAAGTGACCCCTTTACCTGAGTGCCCCTTTAGCTGCTAAATTCTGTTAAACAACCCTTTTACCGCTTCGATGACTTCGGGCAGATGCGATACATCCTGACCTCCCGCCGTCGCGAGGGTCTTCTGACCTCCGCCCCCGCCTTTGATCAGCGGCGCTACGGTACTCCGGATGATGCCGGGTGCGTCGAGGCCTGCGGACGCGGCGGTAGTCTCATCGACCAGGACGGCCACTGCCGCCTTGCCTTCGATATTTGCCGCCAGGACCACCCCGAAGGACGGTTCACCCGGAAGAGCGGACAGCCCTGTCTTCAGCTCGAAACAAAGTTTCTTGAGCGCGTCGGCGCTGCCTGTTTGCACTTGTTCCCCGATGAAACGGAAGCGGCCGATGACTTGCACCTTGCTGAGCAATTCCCCACGCAGATCCTGCAATTGACGGGCTTCCGCCTTCTCCAGTTTTCTTTTCAGCTCCGTATTCTCATTGACAAGATTTTCCAGAGATTTCTGCAGTTCCTTGGGATTCTTTAAAATATCGCGAACGACGCGAAGCAGTTCGAATTGCTCTTCTATATACCTTTCGGCAGCTTTCCCGCTTACCGCTTCTATACGTCGGACGCCCGCCGCCACGGCGCTCTCATGCCGGATCTTGAAAAGGCCCAGCTCTCCGGTAGAGCCCACATGCGTTCCCCCGCATAATTCCACCGAATAGGCGGGATCTATGACGACGACCCGTACCCGGTCTCCGTATTTCTCGCCGAACAGCGCCATGGCGCCCGTCTTCAGCGCTTCTTCCCGGGGCATCTCCCGGATGACGACCGGGATATTTTCGCGGATCTTTTCATTGACAAGCTGCTCCACCGCGGCAATCTCTTCGCCGGTCATCTTTGCGAAATGAGAAAAATCAAAACGCAGTTCTTCAGGATTCACCAGGGATCCTTTTTGGGCCACATGCGCACCCAATATCTTTCTCAGCGCCGCGTGCAAAAGGTGAGTAGCGGAGTGATGGATCTCGGCCGCTTTCCGCCGGGTTTGATCCACTCTGGCGGTGACCGGCGCAGTCGGGTCGGATGGAAGCGTATCGCTGAATTGTATAATCAGGTCGTTCTCCCTGCGGGTGTCGGTAATGCTTACCGTGTCCTTGCCGGACACGAGCACACCGGTATCCCCGGTCTGGCCGCCACTCTCGGCATAAAAGGGCGTCGCCTCCAAAACCAGCTGCCAGGACTCCTTGCCTTTTGTCTTTATCTTCCGGTATTTGACGATCTTTGTCCGGGTCTCGAGCAACTCATACCCGACGAATTCCATCAGCGGGTTCCCCTCAAGGATGACCCAGTCTTCCGTGTCCAGGGAAGCCGCTGCCCTGGAACGGGTCCTCTGTTCCAGCAAAGCTTTCTCATAGCCCTCCTCGTCTACCTGCAACCCGTTCTCCCGGGCAATCAGCCGGGTAAGATCGATCGGGAATCCAAAAGTATCGAGGAGCTCGAAGGCGGCAAATCCACCGATCGTCCCGGACCCCGACTTTTGCACAGATACGACAATCTCATCAATCTTCTTCAACCCGTTCTCCAGGGTCCTGAGAAAAGCTTCCTCTTCCTCCTTAACCACCCTGCTGACGAAATCAGACTGCTGTTGCAATTCAGGAAATACTTTTTCGAACTGAGTCGCCAGCCCCGGCATCAGCCGGTACAGGAGGGGTTCCCGGCAATCCAGGTAAGAATAATAATACCGCACCGCACGCCGCAGGATCCTGCGGATGACATAGCCCGCGTCCTTGTTGGAAGGCAATTGACCATCGGCGATCGTAAAGCCGATGGCACGGATATGGTCCGCCAGGACCCGAAAGGCGATATCCTGTTTGCTATCCCCAAACCCATATTTTTTCCCGGTGAGCTTTTCCGTCAGTGCGATGGTGCCGGTGAAGATATCTGTATCGTAGTTGGAGGTCTTCTGTTGCAGAACCCGGACCAGTCTCTCGAAACCCATACCCGTATCCACATGCCTGGCTGGCAGCGGTTCAAGACTTTTATCCTTAAGCCGGTTGAACTGGATGAATACATTGTTCCAGATTTCTATCACCTGCGGATGATCATTGTTGACGAGCGTATCGCCGCCAACCTGTTTTCGTTCCGCGTCCGGACGACCATCTACATGAATTTCCGTGCAGGGACCACAGGGCCCCGTATCTCCCATCTCCCAAAAATTGTCCTTCTTACTGCCTAGAAGAATGCGGTCTTCCGACACCCATTTTTTCCATTCGTCCCAGGCCTCCGTGTCCTTTGGCAGGCCCTGCGCGGGATCTCCCTCGAACACGGTAACATACAACCTGTCTTCGGGGATACCATATACTTTCGTCAGCAACTCCCAGCTCCAGGCAATCGCTTCCTTCTTAAAATAGCCGGCAGCCGGGTTGGACGGATCGCCGAAACTCCAGTTTCCCAGCATTTCGAACATAGTGTGATGATAGGTGTCCACACCTACCTCTTCAAGGTCATTGTGTTTTCCGCTTACCCGGAGACATTTCTGCGTATCGGCGACACGGGCATCGGGGGACTTCTTATTTCCCAGGAAATAATCCTTGAAGGGATTCATACCCGCATTGGTAAAAAGCAGGGTCGGATCATTCTTCACTACAATGGGTGCGGAGGGAAGGATGGTGTGTCCTCTCGATTTGAAAAACTCCAGGAATTTCTGTCTTATTTCGCCACTGGTCATCATAAACGGAACAATCTTTGGTTGTAATTTGGTTCGTTAACCTATATTTGTAAGCTCAGGCATTGATCCGGAGCCGTGCAAAGGTACACTAATTCAAGCTGTTATTAAACCAGAATACCTACCATCCAATCCTTGAAAAAAGGTTGTTTTTGCGGATGAAAAAAATTAAGTATTACTATAATACCAATACACTTCGATACGAGAAGCTGGAAACTCCCCTGCGGGTAACCTTGCTGCGCGTCCTGGGTTTTTTGTCCGCGGCAATCGTCACTGCCCTCATCCTGGTCTCTATTGCCTACAAGTATTTCCCTTCCGCCAATGAGAAGAGGCTCATGCAACGCAATGACGCCCTGAAGGATAATTACTATGTGCTGAGCGAAAAAGTCCAAAAACTGCAGGAGCAGATGGTCGAGCTGGAAAAACGCGACAACAATGTCTACCGGGCCATCTTCGAAGCCACCCCGATCCCCGACAGCGCAAGGGCCAAAGCGCTGGCCCAGCAGCAGGAGATCCAGCTCGTCCAGGGAATGGACCAGGAGAACCTCTATACCTCGATCGCAACCACGCTCAATAAGCTCGACGCCAGGATGTCCCACCAGGTCAAATCCTACGCCGAAATAGATAATTTCATCAAGAATAAAGAACAGTTGCTGGCCTGCACGCCGGCCATCCAGCCGGTCAGCAATATGGACCTCAGCCGGATCGCCTCCGGCTTCGGTTACCGGATCGACCCGGTCTATAAAACGACCAAATTCCATGCGGGCCTGGATTTTGCCGCCCCTCAGGGAACACCTATCTATGCAACGGCGAATGGGACCGTGGAAGTGGCCGGAAATACAGGCAACGGTTATGGCAACCACGTCGTGATCAATCATGGCTATGGCTACGGTACGCTGTATGGGCATATGTTTAAAGTGAAGGTCAAGCCCGGCGAGAAGGTCAAACGCGGAGAAATTATCGGCTATGTCGGAAGCACCGGAAAAAGTACGGGGCCCCATTGCCATTATGAAGTACATCGAAACGGAGACCCGGTAGATCCCGTATATTATTTCTATAACGATATCACCCCCGAACAATACGACCGGCTGCTGAAACTGGCGGCATCCAGCAATCAGAGCTTTGATTAAACCGAATCCTTCTTATCTTTAATTACCGGATATTTTTTTGCATATTTACATTGGCATGAAGACCCTTCCACAGATAGCATTTGACTTCGCGGCGGATAAGGACGCCCGGCAGCAGGAGCCCGGGCAGGAGCCGCTCCCCGTCCAGCCTCTTCAGGACGAACAAAAGGCGGGCGTCGGCGTACGTCTCAAACACACCCGCAAAGAAACAGACCCTGTTGCCGAACAAACATCCGCAGCAGCACACATATCCGCATTCGGACAAACACCCGAAACCGCACAAATACCAGCAACGGAAGAAATACCAGGAACCGGCGAGGCTATCGAAGAAGCGCCGGCACGCGGGGAAATCATCGTACCCGAAGAGGCCGTTATCGCTGTAGCCGGTGAAACCGTCATCGAAGCCACGTTTTTAGAGATCTCCTCCTCCTCCGGGAAGACAAAATCCACCCGGGGACGCAAATCGCTGAAGCAGGTTGCGGCCGAAGCCGACCTGATTGAAATCCCGGGTGATGACGAACTGTTTAGTAAACAGTATTACGGCATGGGAGAAGTCGCCACCATGTTCCGGGTGAACCAGTCGCTGCTGCGTTTCTGGGAGGCTGAATTCGACATCCTGAAACCCCGCAAGAATAAGAAGGGAGACCGCTATTTTCGTCCGGTCGATATAAAGAACCTGCACCTGATCTACAATTTGCTGAGGCAGCGTAAATACACGATCGAAGGAGCCAGGGAATTCCTGAAGAACAGCAAAAAAGCGGATGCAAGGTTTGAGGCCATCCGCCGCTTGCAGGAGATCCGTGCCTTTATGCTGGAACTGAAGGCGCAGATATGATAAGTGACAAGGGCCATTCTTATACGCTTTTCGATGACGCGGGCATAACGACTGCATCAGACATTTGAAAAAACATTGATTCCTGATGAAACATATTTTTCTGATTGCATTGATCTTCGGGTTCGGGATCCTTACACGGGCGCAAACGGAATACGAAGTTTCCGGCAAGGGGACCGATAAGATCCTGAAGGGAATCATCAGCAGGGACCTGCTTATAAGCGATACGTCCTTTAGCTGGTGGCAACCCAGCCAGGCCGGCTATACGCCCAACGCAAGCGCGGTGGCCGCACTGAAGGCGAAGGGCAGCGAACTGCAGTTCGTTGTTTTCGGAGGCACCTGGTCCGGGGATACAAGGGCCATTCTTCCGAAGTTCTTCGCCATCCTCGATGCCGCTTCCTTTCCCGCCGACCAAATCACGCTGGTTGGCGTGGACCAGGACAAAAAAGACATCGACCATTTGACCGAAGAAATGCATATCACCAAATTGCCCACCTTTATCCTGCTCAAGGACGGCAAGGAATGGGGGCGCGTCGAACAATCCGGGCGGACCGGTCATTGGGACCAGGAGATCGGAGAACTGGTGGCTTCCGCAGACTAATTGGTTTGCGGAGGAGGGTTTCCCGTCAGCCTGACATCGCTGCTCGCGCCTGCAATTTCTATGGATAGCCGCTCCATCAACCGGAGGATCTCAAGATTTACCTGCTGTTTGATATCGTTGAATTCCGCCTGGGAGACAGGAGCGGTAAAATAATCCACATTCACCAGGAAGGCGGTAGCCGAAATATCGTTGAGGAAGACGCTGCTGCTCTGGATCCTGTCCTTTTTCAGGATCAGCCTGACCGCCTCGACAAACCGGTCCAGGTTTGCGGAAGGAGTAGAAAGGCTTACCTGGAGCCGGATCTCAGCTTTCCGCTGCGTACGAAGCGTCAGGTTGTCCACGATACTGTCTACCATCTGCTTGTTGGGAACCGTGACATAGGTTTTTTGATCGGTCCGGATGCGTGTACTGCGCAATCCTATCCTTTCAACGGTCCCGGAAATATTATTTACGTTCAACACATCCCCGGCCGTAAAAGGCTTGTCGAAGAAGATGATAAAGGAAGCGATCAGGTTTTCTATACTCTCTTTGGCGGCGAGTGCCAGTGCCGCTCCCGCAATCCCGAGGGAACCGAGCAGGCTGTTGATCTGCCACCCGAAAGCCATACTGAGGATCATCATAATGCCGATGATGCCTAGTATGACCTTCATAAAGTCCCGGAAGAAAACCACCAGCTGGTTATCACGCAGATCCCCGGCCGCATTGGCCTTCCGCTGGAGGATGAGCGCGATGAAATCGATGGTCCGCAGCAGCAGCCAGATGAACCCGATGATAATGATGATGATGGCGATCGCACGAACGATGGTCCTGGAAGAGACCTCGTAGATATCGAAGTCCAGTTCCTCGGGAAAGTGGAGTTTCTCTATGGAACTGGCCGATATAAAAACCACCAGGAAAGTCTGAATAGGCCCCTTGATAAGGCTCACGAAGGAGGGCTGATCCACGCCGGCGGATACCCGGCGGACAATGCGGAAGAGGAAGCCCGCGATCAGCAGGGATAGGTAACGCTTTAAAATCACGACCAGGAGGATCGTGGAGACTACGATCAGATATTTTTTTAGCGGATTGCTGAAGATTACCTGGTTCCAGAAATCATGCATATTTGCTTATTTTCAACGTCGCGAATAAATCTCCAACACCTTTTTCTTTAACACATAGATCGCCCCGGGAGTGATCTTGATCTTCAAAGCGCCCTGGTAAGCCGGGGGGATCGGTATTTCCTGCAGGTTCAGGGTGCCCAGCTGGTAGCGATAGAATTTCTGCTGATCCCTGCCCAGGAGGATCTTATCGATTACGGTAAAATCCTGCCAGCCGGTCAGCGGCAAGGCCTGTTTAAACCCTCCATAGTGATCGAAGGCGAAGACTCCCCGGTTAATATCGTACAGGTAGACCAGACCCGATTGGTCGGCAATCACCGACGGATCCGGCACAGTGTCGAAAACCTGTCTGAAATCGGTGGTCTGATCGACCACGGAACCGTCGTCGCGCAGTCTTTTCAACTTGGCGTCCAACTCATCATAGACCCAGATATTATTGTCGTATCCCAGACCGATGGCCTTGACCTGTAAGATGTTCTGGCTGCGAAGATCGATGGTCGTACGGATATTGAGGAACCTATCGACAATGACAACGGTCGCAAAATCCCTGTAGTAGAGCAGTATTTTTAAAGGATTGGTGACATCTATGGACCAGATTTTGCCATAACGGCTCACCTCGTTGAATACCGCGGCCGAATCACCATGGATATCGAGCTTCTTCAATAAATTATCGCTGCTCAGGATATAAACATTCCCGAGGTTGTCGACATTGAAATCGGTTATGTCAGCCTGTATGGACCGGCTCAGGGTAAACGAGCCGAATGAGCTGTCCAGCTGCGCCGAAGCGCAATGCGCAAAGAGCAGCAGCAAAACGGTGATGGGTTTTGTTATCTTCATTTTTCGCAGTCGGCTTTTGATGAGATTAGCGAATTTAAGCCTCCGTCTTTTTTCTTATGATCTTTTCTTTCATCTCCTCCGTTCGGGCTGTCAGGACCAGCTCATTACCGTCGAAAACCGCATAGGTGTCATATCGTATCCAATCGCCGAGATTGATATACCGGCTGCCGCCCGGCAGGGTAAAATCGATCGGCAAATGACGGTGCCCGAATATCAGGTAGTCAAAATACGTTTTTTGCAGCGTCTCCTTACTGTAAATGATCAGCCACTCCCGGGCCTCTCCCAGAAACCGCTCGTCGACAAGCCCCGTAACGGCCCTGCTCCGGCGACTAAGATAATTTGCCAAACCGACGCCCGCGGCCGGCGGCAGGATGCCGAACAACCACTGGCAGATACGGCTCCTGAATATTTTCTTCATGAACTTGTATCCATGGTCTCCGGGACCCAACCCGTCCCCATGTGCCACCAGGAATTTCTTGCCGTTCCATTCAAAGGTCTTTGCCTCATGATAGACCGGGATATGCAGCTCCTCTTCAAAATAACCGCTCATCCACATATCATGATTGCCCACAAAAAAATGAATCGGTATTCCGCTGTCGGAGATCTCCGCCAGTTTGCCGAGAATCCGCGTATATCCCTTGGGGACCACGGTGCGATATTCGTACCAGAAATCGAAGAGATCGCCTACGATAATGATCCCGGCGGCATCTTCCCGGATCTCCTCGAGAAACCGGACTATCCTCTTCTCCCGGACAAGGCTGACGGCATGATCCGGGGCGCCCAGATGAAAGTCTGATAAAAAGTATATTTTTTTACCGGGAGGTATTTGCATGGGGCAAAGATAATAAAACACTACTGCCCGCTATCGACGAGAAAAAGATACACTTCCCTGGGGCCATGTACGCCTACGACCAGCGTCTTTTCGATATCGGCAGTACGGCTCGGGCCGGTTGCAAAAGTGATCAGGGAGGGCAGCTGCGGATGATATTTCTCTTTGAGCCGTTGCAGACCGTCTTTTATGTCGTAGACCAATTGATGGGTATAAGCGATACAGATATGGACCGGGGCATAGACGCTGACGGTACGGCCGCTCTCTCCGGCGGCGCTCATGACGATGCTTCCGGTTCTGGCTATCAGCAGTTCGCAAGAGGTGATGGCAGCCTCGCATTCGGCGAGCCCTCTTCCGGAGGACAGCTCTTGCGTCCGGGCGCCTGGCTTCTTTGCTTTCTCTTCGCCTGCCGCCGGGTTGTCTTCAATACCGGTAAAACGATCGAATTGGTGATCCGCGAGAAGCTTCCGAAGCGCTTCTTCCCGGCAATAAACCTCTTTCCAGTTTTTTCGATTCAGCAGTTCGTTCAGATGGGCGACTAACTCCCGGTGGTCGATGCAGAAGATAAATTTTCCCTGGAGTTTTGAGAACTGTTCCGCAAATTCGACCTCGGGCTCCTGCACAGCGGGAAGAAAAACAGAATGATTCCCTTCACTTTGCGGAAAAGGAATAGGCGTTGATCCACTCAACGCCTGCCTTATTTTCTTTAGAATATTCTCTTTTGCGGGGGATACGCTCATTATTGTAATATCAATGTCTTCAATGCTCGACAGCATACAACCTCGATTGATGCGCAACCGATCCTTCATAATCACCGAATCTTCTCATCCTGCTGCTACTCAACATTTCCAAAGTCTTCATCCCACTCACTACTGACTACCCGCCACTCACTACGCACCACCAACCACTCACTACGCAGGATCGCCCTCTCCGGCTACCGGAGCATTGACAATCGCAGCCGACGAAGCGCCGTTCTCGCTGAAAGCATGCTGCTCGTCATCATGGTCGGTGACATCCAGCGCTCTTTTCTCTTCATAGGGGCGTTTACCGATCAGTTTCTCCACATCGCTCTGGAACAGCACTTCTTTCTCCAATAAGGCCTCCGCAAGCAACTTAACTTCATGGCTCTTGGCGGTCAATAACTCTTTTGTTGCTATGTACGCTTTATCGATCAGCTTGCGGACCTCTTCGTCGATCAACTTGGAAGTCTCTTCCGAGTAGGGTTTGGTAAACGAATTTTCGGCAGACGGGTCATAGAAACTTACATTGCCTATCTTGTCATTCATACCATATACCGTCACCATCGAATAGGCGATCCGGGTAATCTGCTGAAGGTCATTCTGAGCCCCGGTGGATATTTTCCCGAAGTTCAGTTCCTCACTGGCCCTGCCTCCAAGAGTCATACAGATCTGGTCAAACAGCTGATCGGTGTTGTACAGGTATTGCTCCTTCGGCGTGTACTGCGCGTAGCCTAATGCCGCAACTCCTCTCGGAACGATCGTGACTTTCAGCAAGGGATAAGCATGCTCCAGGAACCAGCCGCAGATGGCATGACCGGCTTCGTGGTAGGCGATGATCTTTTTCTCTTCCGGGGAAATGATCTTGTTCTTTTTCTCCAATCCGCCGATCACCCTGTCAACCGCATCCTGGAAATCTTCCATTTCCACATTGTCCTTCCCTTTCCTGGCGGCTATCAGGGCAGCTTCATTACATACATTGGCGATATCGGCGCCGGCAAACCCGGGTGTTTGTTCGGCCAATTTATGGATATCCAGTTTGCTGGAGATCTTGATCGGTTTCAGATGGACTTTGAAGATGGCTTCGCGGCCCTTGAGATCCGGTTTATCGATAGAGATCTGTCTGTCGAAGCGTCCGGGACGCAACAGCGCCGTATCGAGTACGTCGGGTCTATTGGTGGCAGCCAGCACGATGATGCCGCTGTCTCCGCCAAAACCATCCATTTCCACAAGCAGTTGATTCAGCGTACTCTCTCTTTCATCATTACTCATGATCGCATTCTTTCCGCGGGCACGGCCGATAGCGTCTATCTCATCGATGAAGATCACGCAGGGGGCCTTCTCCCTGGCCTGCTTGAAAAGATCTCTCACCCGGCTGGCGCCGACCCCTACGAACAGTTCCACGAAATCGCTTCCACTCATGGAGAAAAAGGGAACCTGGGCTTCCCCGGCCATGGCTTTTGCGAGCAGGGTCTTGCCGGTTCCCGGAGGACCGACCAGCAAAGCTCCTTTCGGTATTTTTCCGCCGAGAGCCGTATATTTCTTGGGGTTTTTCAAAAAATCAACGATCTCCATGACCTCCACTTTCGCTTCATCGAGACCGGCAACATCATTGAAGGTGATGGTTACCTTGGTGCCTTTGTCGAACAGGGTAGCCTTGGACTTACCGATATTGAAAATACCGCCGGGACCGCCGCTGCCAGCCTGTCCGCCCATTTTTCGCATGAGCATGACCCAGATAAGCACGATGATCAGCAGGGGAAGAAGGATATTCAGCAAGGGTGCAAACCACTCCCCTTCCTGCTTGGAGTTGATAGGAGCCTCCGCTATCTGCGGATGGCTCGCATAAAAATCCCGGAGGATTTTTTCATACTCTTTTACGTCGGTGACCTTGAATTCAAATTGGGGGCCGTCTTTGCTTGCGCCGCCGGGCCAGCCGTTCTTCGAGAGCAGGTCCTTGTAATAGGGTTTCTGCAGGCTTTCCTTCTTAATATAGACCCTGACCTCGCCCTTGTTGGAAATGATATCGATCTTATCTACATCGCCATTGGTCAGCATGTTTTTCCGGAAATCCAGTTCGGTGATCGGATGGGCATCGGGCGTAAAGGTCCCGAAAAGGTTGAACCCGATCAAGACCGCTGCGATGATCCCCCAAATCCAATAAATACTGAATTTCGGACCTTTCCTGGAACCGTTGTCGTCATCTCCCCTGGGTCTGAACCGCGGAAAGCCTCCTTTATCGTTTTGTTTCAAATCTTCTTGTGGCATATTTTATTTCGTCTCCGGTTTTGCTTAGTATTAATAAAAAAAATAAGGTAAAAATGTTTAAAAAAAACCACTAAACCCGGAAAATACCTAATAAAAGGATGATTTTTCGGGGTTTTATCCGATCAGCCCGGCCTATCCGATATGTTTTTCAGAGGGAGAATCGCTCCACATGTCCTCCAGCTTATAAAAACGACGGCTTTCGGGTAACATCACATGGACGACGATGTTTACGTAGTCGATCAATACCCATTGATAAGATTGTCTGCCTTCATGCTTGTATGGATTTTCTCCGCACCGGCTATTCACTTCGTCCTCAACGGAATCCGCGATGGCCTTTACCTGTGTATGACTGGACGCTTCACAGATAATGAAGAAATCTGCTACGGCTTCGGGTATCTTCCGCAAATCAAGCGACACTATATTTTCACCTTTTTTTTCCAGGATAGCGTGTACAATGGTTTTAAAAAGCTTCGAATTCCTCGTCAATCTGGCTACACTGTTTCGTTTCCGGGTAGCTAACATAGAAAGCTGTTCCAATAATCAAAACGTTTTTGTGATAAATTATATTTTGTGATCAATAAATCACCGGTTTGTGAGAAGTCGGTTTAATTTCGCACTATCCAAAAATAGGAATCTTTTGCCACATCCCGCCAGCATCCTTTCACATAAACCCGATCCCCCCATCGGTCAGCCTTTCGTCGAATTAGGGTCGGTAGACAGCACCAACAACTATGCCACGGCCCGCATTCATGAAGGATTGGCTTCTCACGGGAGCATTTTCTTTGCCCATGATCAATTTGCCGGAAAGGGCCAGCGGGGAAAGACCTGGAACAGCCGTCCGGGAGACAACATCGTCATGAGCCTGATATTAGAGCCTTCTTTAGGGCCAGGGACTGCATTCTCGCTTGCCCGGCCCTTTCCGCTCAGTGCTTGTATTGCGCTCAGTTGCCACGACTTTTTCAGCCGCTACGCCGGGGCGGGAGAAACCTCCGTAAAATGGCCCAATGACCTGTATTGGCGTGACAGAAAGGCAGGCGGCATCCTGATCGAAAACATCTGCAGGGGGACGGAATGGCTATTTGCCGTCGTGGGCATCGGGATCAACATCAACCAGGTAGCGTTCCCGGAGACCGTTCGCAATCCCGTATCCCTGAAACAGATCACGGGTCGCGATTTCGACGCGGTGGCGCTGGCAAGGGAATTAGCCACTGTGCTGGACACCCGTTATAACGAGCTGATGACCGGTGGAAAAACCCGGCAATTGGCAGCGTATAATGCATGTCTGTACAAGCGGAACCAGGCCGTCCGTTTAAAAAAGGGACAGGCCGTTTTCGACACCACGATACAGGGCGTGTCCGGCGGGGGAGAGTTGCTGACCCGGGATACGCTGGAACGGAGCTTTACATTTGGTGAGGTGGAATGGATCCTATGACCGATCGGGGTACAGAATTATACCCCGGCCCTAACTGCTGTTGGCCGCCGGCCTTAGCCCCCCAGCTCCTGCCACGCTTTGACGATCTCTTCCGCGTGGGCCTTGTTCTTTGGCTTCAGAAATATCTTCCGTATCACTCCTTTTTCGTCAATCAGAAAAGTGGTACGATGAAGACCCATGTATTTGCGGCCGTATAATTGTTTTTCACCCCAAACCCCGTATTTGTCGATGAGCGTATGATCCGGGTCGGCGATTAGCGGGAAAGGAAGGTTGAACTTCGTTTCGAATTTCTTGTGGCTTTTCTCGTCGTCCGGGCTGACGCCGAGCACGGAAATACCCAGCTTCTTCAATCCTCCGAAGTGATCCCGCAGATTACAGGCCTCTACGGTGCAGGTCGGCGTATCGTCCTGGGGATAAAAGTAAAGCACTAACTTTTTTCCTTTGAAATCGGCCAGTGATACCTTATTGCCGTCCTGGTCTTTGGCGCTGAATGCCGGGGCTTTGGAGCCTTCCGCTAAATGTGTCATGCGTTTTCGTAATTAACAGTCTCTTTTTAAAACAACCTTAACAAAATCTTTATCCCTCCAACCAACTCTTCTTCCCACTCACTGACCACTCACCACTGACTACTCACTACTCACCACCTCATTTCACAAACCTGAACACCCGTTCCGCCCGGTTGCCCGCGACATCTTCGGCGATGATTGTCAGGGTATGTTTCCCCGGAGGACAATGTTCTTCGAACTTATAAACATAGGCGAGCCCTTTATCATTGGTAAAGCAGAGCCACTGACCCCCGCGTCCATCGGCAGACCGGTCGAGTTCGGCACGGACCCGGGCGATGGAACCGAGATTGTCCTTCACATTAAAAACGATCCTTCCCGCCCGGGACAGGTTGGCCCCATCACGGAAGCCGGTGGTGATCTGCGGAGCCTGCCGGTCTTCGACGAGCTGAAAATAGCCAAACTCCCGGAATTTTGCCGAAGCCCAGTCACCTTGCCACTGTGGCCGGGCCAGATCTTTTTTGTTTGCCGCGAAGCATACCAATACAATCCTATCCCTTTTTCCGGCAGGAATGTTTGCAGTTAGCCGGATGCGAACCAGCAGCGAGTCCTGCAAGGGGATAAAAGGCTCTCCGACGGCGTGCGCCGCAGACACGGCGCCTGACAGGCCGGGCGGACCCATCGCGTAATTGAGGTGGACCGAATCGTACAGGCATTTTTCGCCGATATAAAATGCGCAATCCGGTATCTCATAACCGTCCAGCATCCCGGGGTAAAACATTTTGCCCGGGTACTCCGTCCTGGCGACCGGGGCCATCCTGTATTGCACCTGGTATTGAAGGATCGC
The DNA here is from genome assembly GCA_031292515.1 of Puia sp. GTDB lineage: Bacteria > Bacteroidota > Bacteroidia > Chitinophagales > Chitinophagaceae > Puia. The sequence goes on from JARLGZ010000279.1 coordinate 257,878, forward strand.
CGTATTGCCATTGGCGTCTTTTACCTCGATGCGGATCGCATGCGGGGTGCCGTCGCTGAGATCGACAAGCCCACCGGGCCGGGGCGTCTGATAGATGGAAGGAGCATATCCGGGCAACGCCGAAAGCTGCTGCAGCCAGGGGCCGCCGGTTGCCCGGGTCTTATAATCTATATGTGCATTGATATTTCGGGTGTTGCCATAGCTGATATTGTCCATTTGAAAACCCGAAACGGGTTGCTCCCTGTCGTAGAGGATTGCCTGGAAGATGCCATTGGGGTTGTTCGAGCCGGATTGCGTATCGAAAGCCGATATGGCGAAACTCACACGGGGGGAATTCACGATGACCGGCGCAGACAGGATATACTCCACAGGAGTCCCGGAACCACCGGGATTGCCCTTATGAACCGGAACTATCAGCGGGGACTGCTCGTATACGCTCCTGTTGCGATCATAGACGGCCAGCCTGAGGATAACGGGAGGCGTATCATCCGGGACCGGGAGACCAAAGAGAAGCGGGTTGTGGTTGATGTCGTCACGGCTGCTCCGGATTTCGAAATGGAGATGGGGCCCCTGTGAACCGCCGGTATTGCCGCTATAAGCGATCAGGTCCCCTTTCCTGACAGGAAACAGGCCGGGAGGTATATCGAGGAACAGGCTCCAGGATTCCCGGGCATACTGCTGCTGCTTCACATACGCGGCAAGCGCCGGGAAAAACTGGTTCAGGTGGGCATATAAGGTAGTATAGCCATTCGGATGGACGATATAGATGGCTTGCCCGAATCCTGCGGGCTCGATCTTTACATGCGCGACATAACCGTCTGCCGCTGCGTAAACCGGGAGATTCGTTCTTTTCTCCGTTCGGATGTCAAGACCCATATGATAGTGGTTGGGACGAAGCTCCCCGAAGTTGGCGGCCAGGCTCATGGGTATGCCCAGCGGATCGCGGAAATAATCCCGGGGGTAATGCTGTGCCGGAAAGAGCTGAGAGAAAGAAAAAAGAGAGGAGAGAACGAAGAGAGCCGACAATAAATACCTCATTTCGATTTGTTGTATAAAAAGATAGTACTCCCGCAAAGCTAGTCCAACAAACACAAACTAAAAAAATCGAAAAGGGTGGGTCTCTACGTAGATTGTCAGCAGAGACAACGCTTATCGGAACAAATGGTTCGTTTGGAAACAATTATAAAAAATACTACGAAAAGGGTAGGTTTTTTTTGAAGTTTGGTACAGCTTTTGGCTACAAAATCTTGTCTTACTGGTATAAGAAATGTTTCACCGTCAAAAGAGGCAGTCATGAAAGGAGTTAAACACAAAATGGCAGTATTCCTGGCAGTCACCATCGGAGGAATGGTCGGACTGGTCAAGGGAGAAGAAGCCAGGCAAAAATGGGTCTTTAAGATCCGGAGCAAATACGACAACCGGCGCCAGGTTGCCGAAAGAAGGTCCATTGCCCGTAAGGGAGGAGTGCTGCTCGATGACATCGAGCTGGCGTCTTACCACGATAATTAATCGAACATTCGCGTCGAAAGGGGTCTGATCGTCGCTTCAGACAGCCGAACGATACGCAGCTTCGCCATAGGTAAAGAAATTTGAGGCTCCAAAGTCCAAAGCCCCCGATCAGCTCAGATCGGGGGCTTTTTTTATCCCCAACGGGGAAAGAAAGGCTGATTTTGGGAAAGTCTTTTAAAATTAATCGGGAAAATTTGAGTAGCTGCCGTAATTTTGCAAAATTTCTCCCAACCATGCCCAAAGATTCCTCCATACATTCCGTGCTGATCATTGGATCCGGCCCCATCATCATAGGCCAGGCCTGTGAATTCGATTATTCAGGTACGCAAGCTGCCCGCAGTCTGCGGGAAGAAGGGGTCAAAGTGATCCTGATCAACAGCAATCCGGCCACCATCATGACCGATCCCATGATGGCTGACAAGGTCTATTTGCTCCCGCTGACTGTGGAGAGCATAGAACAGATCCTGGAAGAGAATGAGATCGACGCGGTATTGCCTACCATGGGCGGCCAGACGGCCTTAAACCTCGCCAAAGAGGCCGAAGACCTGGGGATATGGGAGCGCTACAACGTCAGACTGATCGGCGTAGACATAAAAGCCATTGATAAAGCCGAAGACAGGGAGAAATTCCGCCAGTGGATGATCGGGCTCGGCGTTCCGGTCGCAACGGCCAAGACCGCCAACTCCTTTTTGGAAGGCAAGGAATTCGCACAAGACATCGGTTTTCCGCTGGTGATCCGCCCTTCCTTTACCCTGGGGGGCACCGGAGGCGGATTCGTGCATGACAAAGAGGACCTGGATGAAGCCCTGAACAGAGGATTGCAGGCATCGCCTATCCATGAAGTGCTCGTGGAAAAAGCAGTACTGGGATGGAAGGAGTTCGAACTGGAGTTGCTGAGGGATGCCAATGATAATGTCGTCATCATCTGTACGGTCGAAAATTTCGACCCGATGGGCGTACACACCGGCGATTCCATTACGGTAGCTCCGGCCATGACGCTGAGCGATACGGCATTTCAGCTGATGCGCAATACTGCGATCATGATGATGAGGGATCTGGGTAATTTTGCAGGAGGCTGTAACGTACAATTCGCCCTGAATCCGGATACTGAAGAGATCATCGCGATCGAGATCAATCCCCGGGTAAGCCGTTCCTCCGCGCTGGCTTCCAAGGCGACAGGCTATCCCATCGCCAAGATCGCGGCCAAGCTGGCCATCGGCTACACCCTCGACGAATTAAAGAATCAGATCACCCAGACGACCTCGGCCTATTTCGAACCCGTGCAGGACTATGTCATCGTGAAAATACCGCGTTGGAATTTTGATAAATTCAAAGGCGCCAATGATACGCTGGGCCTGCAGATGAAGAGTGTGGGAGAAGTCATGGCGATCGGCAGAAGTTTTGCGGAAGCCGTTCAGAAAGCCTGCCAGAGCCTCGAAAACAATGCGATTGGCCTGGGCTACTACGGCAAAAGCCTGATGCACGCGGAAGAACTGCTGGAATATATCAAAACCCCGAAATGGGACCGCATCTTTCGCATCAAAGACGCCTTAATGGCTGGGATTTCCGTTGGCACCATCTCCAAAGCCACCAATGGGATCGATCGCTGGTTTCTCTATGAGATCCAAAAGATCTGTAACCTCGAAAAAGAGCTCGCAAAATATAAAATGGACACTTTGCCCCTGGAATTGCTCAAGCGGGCAAAAGTCATGGGATTCAGCGACGACCAGATCTGTCATATCCTCAACGATGGCACGGAAGACGCCGTCTATGAGAAAAGAAGAGCCGCCGGCATCCGGAGGGTCTACAAGATGGTGGATACCTGTTCCGCGGAGTTTGAAGCCAAGACCCCCTATTTCTATTCCACTTTCGAGGGAGGCAATACCAACGAGAGTATCGTCAGCGACAAAAAGAAGATCATCGTGCTGGGCTCCGGCCCCAACCGCATCGGACAAGGCATCGAATTCGACTACTGCTGCGTACATGGCCTGCTCGCCATCAAAGAATGCGGGTATGAGGCGATCATGGTCAATTGCAACCCCGAGACCGTCTCCACCGATTTTGATATCGCCGATAAGCTTTATTTCGAGCCGGTCTATTGGGAACATCTCTGGGAGATCATCGAACATGAGAAACCCGAGGGCGTCATCGTCCAGCTGGGTGGTCAGACCGCGCTGAAACTGGCAGAACGGCTGCACAAGAAAGGGATCCGGATCATAGGCACTTCCTATGACAGCATGGATATTGCCGAAGACAGAGGTCGTTTCAGCGATATGCTGAAGGAGCTCAATATCCCGTATCCCGACTACGGCACCGCCTGGGATGTCGACGATGCCATCCAGGTAGCGAACAAAGTGGGATACCCTGTGCTGGTGCGGCCGAGTTATGTACTGGGCGGCCAACGGATGCGGATCGTAATCAACGATGAGGATGTGGAAAAAGCCGTCGTAAGCTTGCTCAAACATCTCCCCGGAAATAAGATCCTGATCGACCATTTCCTCGACCGTTGCCAGGAGGCGGAAGTAGACGCCATCTTCGACGGAGAGAATTTCCACGTGATGGGCGTCATGGAACATATCGAACCGGCAGGTATCCATAGCGGTGACAGCCACGCGGTATTGCCCGTTTTTAATCTTACCCCCCTGGTGGTGACCACCATGGAACATTATGCCGAGAAAATCGCGCGGGCGCTCAATATTAAAGGGCTGATCAATATACAGTTCGCCATCAAGGACAACAAAGTCTTTGTGATAGAAGCCAATCCGAGGGCATCCCGGACCACGCCTTTCATCGCAAAGGCCTATCAACTGCCTTACCTGAACATCGCCACCAAGGTGATGATCGGCGACCATAAGCTGACAGACTTTACCTTCAAGAAAAAGCTCAATGGCTTTGCGATCAAGGAGCCCGTGTTCAGCTTCAACAAATTCCCGGGTGTGAACAAAGAACTGGGGCCGGAGATGAAATCCACCGGCGAAGCCATCCGCTTTATTAAAGACTTGCGGGATCCGTACTTCCGGCAGTTGTACAAGGACAGAAGCATGTATTTGAGCAAATAACCGGATTTCGTCGTTCAGGTAGCAGGGTAATAAAATTATGGCGTAAATTTATTGCTATGGAAGAAATAGAAATACCCACCGAACACCTGCATGAAGAGATCCAGGAAAAAGCCGCCGAAGAAAAAAAAGAAAGATGGATTCTCTTTGTAGCCCTGTCAACGGCTTTTATGGCCGTCCTCGCCGCCGTTGCGGGCCTGCTGGCCGGGCATCACGCCAACGAGGCACTGATCGAAAGAGTCAAGGCCTCGGACCAATGGAGTTTCTACCAATCCAAAAATCTGAAAGAAGAGATCGCGGTAAATACCGATAAGATCCTGCATACTTTATCTGTGAAACCGGTCACTGAAGACAATAGCAAGACCATCGCCCGGTATGAGACAGAAAAAGAAGCCATAAAGAAAACGGCCGAAGAAGCCGAAAAAGAATCCGAGGACCATCTCGGCAAACATGTGCCCCTGGCCACCGCCGTCACCGCCTTCCAGATCGCCATCGCCATTTCGGCGATCGCGATACTCACCCGCCGCAAAAACTTATGGTACGGAAGCATGCTCCTTACCGTCGTAGGAATTTGCTTCCTGATAAAGGGGTTACTGCCATAGCGTTTGGGAACAATATCTATCTTTCTGGTTATCACCGAATACTGATAAAAGAGAGACCCGGATATCAAAAATATCCCTGCGAAATAGGGATTTAGCAAGGATTTTGCAGGAAAGGGATAAAATCGAAACTATATGAATCCGGCAATCCGTTTATCGACTTCGCAAATCCGCGTATCAGCCTGTCTGAAACAGCTATCCCGCAAAAGAAAAGGCATCGTTCTCCTGCTCCTGTCAATGGGATTTTTATCTGCTTCCAGGGGTCAGTTGGTCGCAAAGGCCAAATGCCCCGATTTCTATGTCAATATCCTGGATGGCACCCTGAACGGCCTGAAACCCAACAGGGCGCTCAGCGAATTCAAGACCCTGTTTCCCTGTTCCACCAGCATCGAGGAGGAGGGTTCAGCCGCCAAATGCGGGAGCGGCATCTTCTTTAAGACCAAAGACATCTATATCTATAGCAAAAGGGCCTATATCGAGATCGGCCCGAAATTCCAGGGAAAGCTCAGCCTTCCTCTTATGGGAGCCAAACGAAGCTCCTTATTCAGCTCGCTGGGCAACCCCAAAGTAAAAGATGATCAATGGGAAGCCTATGAAATGCAATATGGCACCCTGGTGCTTCATTTTGATGCAGCGAGCAAAGTCAAACTAATCCAATTCAGCACACTCAGCACCGACCAGCTCAGCCTTTGTGAATGATACAGTGAGTAGTAAGTAGTGAGTGCTGAGTCCTGAATAGACATATCAAATGGAAAGAGGTCATCCCTAATGCTTTGGGATGACCTCTTTTTTGTTTATTGGATTGTCTTTAAAGGATATTCATCATTACTGTTCCACGGTCATCACTGTATCACAATCTGTTTGGGCGCGATCGTACCGCTTGCCAGTTGTATGAAATAGACACCTTTCGAAAGGCCCGTCAGCGGCACATTCGTATTACCCGCATTGGTATAGATCGTGACCTCTTTCACGACGATGCCGGAGACGTTTACAAACCGGAGCACGTCCATATTCAGACTTCCATTCGTATAGACCACGGTCAGGTGATCGGTAGAAGGGTTCGGATAGACGGAGAAGGCAGGCGCATTCGGGTCGATGATCGCCGTAACGATCTTGCTGTACGTGAAGTTGGCGTCGATATCGACCTGCTTCAGACGATAATAGTGAGTTCCCGCGGCCGGATGGGCGTGTGTGAAGCTATAAGAAGTTGCCCCCACCTGTGTCCCCTGGGCGGTCACCGTTCCGATATCCGTGTAGTCCGTTGCATTGGTGCTGTGCTGTACGATAAAAGAGCGGGTATTCATCTCATTCTCGGTCTTCCAGTTCAGGAGCACGTCCTGTCCGCCTACAACCGAGGCAGTGAAGCTGAGCCAGGTCAGCGGCAGAACGACCCCGGTGGAAGTGCCCGTGGATAAGGCCTGGGTATAGATCCATGGGCCGTACACTTGTCCGGCAGAGAAGCTGGCAGGTGTATATTGGACTCTTACGCGCACCTTTGTGGCCAATACGTTGGGCGCTTTGGTGATCAGCACCTTTAGTTCTGCGCCGCCTGCCGGGATCGGATTCGTGGTATAGGCTCCCTGGCCACTGGTGAAGACACTGGTGGACAGCGTGCTGCCGGCGCCGGTTTTGAACGGCGTTCCGTTGCCTTCGACTTCCCAAACCAGCCGCGCCCTGGCCCCTGCGTAAGGGGGTTGCACAAACAGACCGAGACCAAACTGTGTTACATTGACATTATCCTGCTTTATCGGTGTGCTTAGATCTGTTTCGTACAAACGCAAAAGGTTACTGGTATTATGTCCCAGCGCGTTATTCCCTGCAAAGAGATAAGCATTTCCAACCTGCCCAACCGCATTTTCGGCACCTACGATCAAGTCGCTGACACCATCCCCATTCACATCCCCGGCGCCGGCTACCGTATTGCCAAACAAATCACCCGCATTCAGGCCGGTTAGCGTAGTTGCAATCGTATTGATAATGCCTCCCGGGCCCCCTGTATAGACATAAGCTGAACCGGTAGGGCCGGAGCCAACAGTTCCGGGCGTCGGACCTGGCGCACCCACTGCCACATCGCTATATCCGTCATTATTGACATCGCCAATTCCGGATACGCTCGTTCCGACACCGCCGTTTGAGTTGCCGGCTCCTGTAAGTGTTACAGCGGGACTGGCGCCCAGCCCCCCGGCACTGCCGGTATAAATATAGGCCGCACCCGGGGCGGGAGAACTACCCCCGGCTCCTATGATGATATCGTCGAATCCGTCCCCATTCACATCCCCGGCCGTCGAAAGACTGGCGCCGTTAACCACACTGCCGCCAAAATATACGGCGCTTGCCGGTGCGTTGATAATATGGCTGGCTGTAACAGCGCCGGTACCACTCGTCGGGTCGGCAGCCGCGCCATGATAAATATACAGGACGCCGGATCCTGGTGTTGTCGTTCCGGGCGCCGCAATCATAAAATCGTTGTAGCCGTCTCCGTTCACATCGCCCGCTCCCGCCACGGCTCCAAACAAACCATTTGCCACCGTTCCCGTAAACGAAGCGGTCGGCGTATTGGTAGCGATAGCGCCGGTCCCACTGCTGGCACCCTTATAATAGTAAGCTGCTCCCTTACTGCTCGCCGTGGACGGCGCCCCGATAAGAATATCTTTATACCCGTCTCCGTTCACATCTCCGACTCCTGCAAGACTGCCCCCGAAGGCATCTCCGGGCGTCAAAAGCGGGTCCGTCAAGGTAACATCCGGCGTATTATTGATGCCGGTAGAGCTCCCATAGTAGAGAAATGCCTCGCCGTAGGTGTTAAAACCCGGGGATCCGATCAGCAGATCTCCATATCCGTCCCCGTTCACGTCGCCGACGCCGGCAACAGCCCATCCGAAGGCAATACTCGACCCGGAGAAGGAGGATCCTAATGACACGTCGGGACTGGTGTGCAACCCTGCAGAGCTCCCCATAAATACAAAGGCCGCGCCGTGAAGATAACTGACGGTGTTCACCGCGCCGATCACCACATCGCCATATCCGTCGGAATTGAGATCGCCCGCGCTCGCCAGTGAAAAACTCAGGGAAGTCGCGCTTGCGGAAAGCGTGTTACCGGCAGAAAAAGCGGAAGCCACACCCTGCGGGCCACCCTGGAAGACATAGGCCGCGCCCGCCCGGGGATTTCCCCCATTTAAGGTACTCGGCGCGCCGATGATGAGATCGCTGTACCCATCTCCATTCACATCCCCGGCACTGGCCACGCCAAATCCGAGGGCATCACCCGTAGGAGTGGTATAGACCGTAGAATCAGTATTGAGAATACCGGTTGCCATGCCATAGAACACATAGGCGTAGCCATTGTTACCGGTAGTGCCATAAGCGCCCACTATGACGTCGGCAAACCCGTCTCCATTCACGTCACCCGCGGAAGCGACACTGGACCCAAATTGATTGCTGCCAACGATACCCGTCGTGATCGTCGCCTGCGCAGTCGGTGTGCCCGTGCCTCCCAGGTAGAGCGTCGCATTCCCCACGGTAGCTGCACCGGGGGCGCCGATGATAAAATCCGCATATCCATCCCCGTTTACATCGCCGGCGCCGGCAACGCTGGCGCCAAAGCCATCTCCGCTGGTGGTTCCATTGTAACTGAAGGCAACGGCACTGGGAAAGCCGGCGGAAACCCCTTTATAAACATAGGCGGTGCCCGTTCCGGAATTTCCGTTGACAGCGCCGATCAGGACATCGGCGAACCCGTCTCCATTGATATCCCCCGCACCGGCGACGCTCGATCCAAACTGATCGACAGTACCCGTGGGCGATGACAAAGTCGCCGCGATGGCCGTATTGATCCCGCCTGCATTTCCTTGGAATATATAGGCCTGCCCGACGCCGCCGCTGAATCCATGGGCGCCTATGATCACATCGCTAAAACCATCCCCGTTCACGTCGCCTGCACCGGAGACGGATGATCCGAAGAAATCGTTGTCCTCGGCCGCACCGGTCAACACGGTCGGGACCAGGGATACTCCGCTGGCAGGATCCCCTCCGAGGTATAGATAAGCCGCACCCCGGGCAGTGCCCGCGACCGGATTCAAACTCGCTCCGACGATGATATCGCTGAAACCATCCTGGTTCACATCTCCGGCGCTGGCGATGCTGATGCCGAATTTATCTCCGGAAACCGTTCCCGTAAGCGTGGCTTTCGGGGTGCTGGACAAGCCGGTCGCGCTGCCCAGGTACAGGTATACGTTACCATTGGTCGTGGGAACGCCTAAAGCAACAGTCGTATCCAGACCCACGCCGGAAGCGCCGACAATGACATCGCTGTATCCGTCTCCATTCACATCGCCCGCGCTGGCAACGCTGCATCCCAGAAAGGAATTGAGTGTCGTCGTTGTCAGGGCCGTATTGGCCGCCGTGCTGAGGGGATCGATCGTCACGGGATAGACGGCCCGATCGGCCTCGACCTGGAGAGAGAAGCGACCATCGGGATGCGTCTCCATTTTTGCTACCAGGGGCGCCCCGTTCGCATCCCAGGCTTTCAGATCCCTGTAGATGACCTTCCGGTCCAGGTGACCATGCGCATTCCGGCGGGCGAACTGCAATTCATGGTCATGCACTTTGTTGACCACCCATCCTCCATCTGCCTGTAGCATGACATTCAAGCGGCGAACATGGGCAGCGGGCGCTTTTTTTATGACAAAGTTCTGCCGGACCCCCGATGGGTCGTTATGGTATTGAATCGCGAAACGATCCCCAAAGTTATATTCGACATCGTTTTTATCTTCCCTGACCGCGACCGGGCCCTCAGCGACATTCGTCGCCTTGCCGTCCGCCGACAGCCCCTCGAATTGCAAGATGAGATTCCAATTGCCATCATGGCTGGATAAAGGTCTCAACGAGAAAGAAGCGGCCGTAAAACCGGCAGCCAGGCCCTGCGAATAGTTTGAACCGTTGTAACTATCCGGTACTTTGCCGGCTCCGATATAATAGAACCTTTTTTCGATGTCCTTTTTTACGTTTGCAAACCAGTCACTCTTGCGAAGTGCACTGGTATCGGATGTAATGCCAGTCTGGAGACTACCGGTCCTCGCTTTTTTATACCCCGGCTTCCTTACGACGGAGAGACCGGGAATGGACAGCCCCCGGGTAAACACGGGAGCCAGTTTGCTCTGTCCGAAACCAGCCTGGTTCTTGCCGGTGGCGACCGGGTAGGATTTTGGTTTTTGCTGCCAGACCGCAGCCGATAAAAAAATGATAAAGCCAAATAGAAGCAGTACGGCTGCAACGTGGAAAAACTTCGGACGATAGGACCTGGGTAGATTTTGAAGCATAGTCTTTTTTTTATGAAAGGTGTCAGGGTTGCCGAAAGATATCAGTGCTTTTGTTGATTTTGGTCGGTTATCAATAGGCCATTGGGACGACGCGGTGTCTTCGGGAGGGGTACCTGAATTGTACGTCGCAAAGGAAAGTGAAATAAATAATAAAGTACCGTAGAAAAGCCGGCGAAAGAGATTTTTTTTCTACACAAATGTGAATAACATGGACAATTGGCGGGGGGATTACTAACCAATTGAAAAACAGCAAAGTAAAATGCTTATTGTGTTTTTTCCGCCCAATCCCTTACCATTGGGAAAGCCAGTTGGAACCAGGTTGTATATTTTCCCGGATCGGCTGCGAGGTCGGCCCGGATCGCGGAAAGTTCCCGGTAAGCATATCCATCCACTTCAACAGGGTTAGGATGGATCTCCTGATCATAGGTTCCTGCATATACATGGTCGAATTCATATTCTGTCAGACCGTTGTCAAATTCGGAGCGATAAACAAAGTCGAATATTTTTTCCAGTCGCGTCGTGAAACCCAACTCTTCGCGCAACCGGCGTGTAGCTGCATCGGCGGTATCTTCTCCCGGCCGGGGATGACTGCAGCAGGCATTCGTCCAGAGACCGGGGCTATGATATTTACCGGCCGCGCGGCGTTGCAGCAGCATCTCATTCTTTGCATTAAAAATGAAAACGCTGAAAGCCCGGTGAAGAAGAGCCTGTTCATGGGCTTCCATTTTGCCGAGTTCCCCGACCTGTTCGTCACGCTCGTTGACCAGTATTACCTTCTCATCCGTTATGGGTTTCACTTCCATGAATTACTTCCTCCTGCCTTTTTATAAGATTTTTTTGCAATCTGATCACTCCAGCTTCCTCCCCCCGCCTTCAGATCCTTTTCGACTGACAGCTCGCCCACCGTAGTGGCATGCTTTTCCGGGGCGGAGACTTCCCATTCGCTTTCCCACGCAGGTTGCGGCAGTCAGACCTGCGAAGCCGCTCCTGTCAATACCGTTCTTGTCAATACCGCTGAATCTGCGTCTTTAACAACTTGCGGGCGAAATGGATCCTGCTTTTGATCGTTCCCAGGGGCTCCTGTAACATTTTTGCGATCTCATGATACTTGAATCCGTCGAAATATAAAAGGAACGGATTGCGGAAGATTTCGGGCAGATTGTGGATGGCCGCCTGGATATCCTTTATCCGGAGATTGCCTTCGGCCGTGTCGGGAATGACCGCCTGGTTGTAGTTCAGGAGAAAATCATTCGGTGTACTGTCGAAAATCGTGTTCTGCTTGGCTTTCCTGCGGTAATTGTTGATAAAGATGTTCCGCATGATCGTGTAAAGCCATGCCTTTATATTTGTACCGACATTGTATTTATCCTTATTAGCCAGGGCCCGAAACAGGGTCTCCTGGAAAAGATCTTTAGCCGCCTCCGAATCCCTGGTAAGGGTTATCGCGAAGGGTTTTAAAAACTCCGCGTTATTTACCAGCAATTGGTTGAATTCTACTGCAGACATAAAAATTGTTTAATAGTTCGCTATCCAAATTTAAACAGAAAACGGGTACCGGCAAAAAACGGGTTCGATAAATAAAGTTAAAAAATGATGCTAAGGAGAGTCGGACAGTTGTGATAAACGGAAAATATCCCTTCCTCAGATGGGGCAGATGCAAAAATCATCCCTCAGTCGGAAATGACCCGCATGGCAGGAGATAATGGCAGGGTCAGGAAATAATGTCAGATGGAGGAAAGAGGCAAAGAAAGAACCAGATACCGGAATAATCGATTTAGAATCGAGTTATAAGATTGATAATCAAATATTTGATATATACTCCATGACTTCGGACAATGATTTTTTCAAATGAATGGCCGGAGGGACTTTTTGAAGTGGGGTCCGGGCGAGCCTGCCGGATATCACAAACGGGGTGGCAGGCATTAGCCGATGGACCATTTCGAGGAATTTCTCAAAATGAAAGCTGCCAGCGATACAGGTCAGGTGGGTATAAAGATAGTCGGGTTTCTTATGCTCACAGATAAAGGCTAAATCTTTGAGGGGAATATTTGCGCCGAGATAGATCGGCTTCACGCCCCGGTTCTTTAGCAGGTAATAAACATAAAGGAGACCCAGCTCATGGTATTCGCCCTCTGGGAGGAACAATAGAACCGTCTTATTTAGCTGCACCGGTGTGGAGGAGGATTCGATACCGGCTATCAGTTTTTGACGTATTATATTGGTTACCAGATGCTCTTGTACAGGATGGATATGATTGCTTTGCCAGAGGACACCGATACGGTCCAGGAATGGAAAAATGAGCTGGATGATTGTCTTGTCGATCCCCCGAAGTCTGATATGGTCATCCAGGGTATCCTCGAATTGCCCGAAATCCAGGTCGATCATCTGGCCGATCAGTTCATTGACGAGCCGCTCCTGCCGGGCTTCCGAAAGCGTGAGGGAGACGATCTTTTGACGCAGGTCGTCTTCGGTCATCTTATCGATATGAGAAATCTTGTACCCGTACCTGTTCAGCAGGGAAATATTCAGCACCGTCTTGAGCTCCTCATTGCAATAATAACGGATATTAGTGCCGGTCCGGTTGGGCCTCAGAAAATTATACCGCTGTTCCCAGATCCGGATCGTATGAGCTTTGATACCGGATAGATTTTCGAGATCTTTGATGGTGAACGTGTTCATCCTATGAATACAAGAAAAACGGCTTTTTTGTTTAAGCTTTATAGGAAAAAGTATAAACTTTTGAGGAGACCTGGTGGCTATAAAAAGGAAGAAATAAAACCGTCTTGGGAGAGGAACCGCTATAGCGATGTGGCATTTTGTATCAGGCCGGAGTCGAGGAGTATTCCGAGCTCACGCCGGATACCGGTGGAATTTTGCAGGATATGCAGGTGACCCTCGTGGTGGAGATCGGTTCCCACCAGATTGATATATTTCTTTTTGATCAGGAACTGGGCCAGCTCATAACCGCCTTTTCCATAATGTTTGGCAAGGGAGAGAAGATTGAGCTGAAACCAGCAACCAATATCCTTCATCTGCTCGTACCAATCTTTATTGGCTGCGAAATAAAGATAGCGTTCCGGATGCGCCAGTACAGGCTGATAGCCTTTGATCTGCAGCCTGAACAGCATATCCTTCAGGTTGATCGAAGGCACCACCAGAGAAAGTTCTACCAGGACTAGATTGCCATTCAATGTCAGCAGAGGCTCATTGGCATCGATCATCTTGCTGAATTCTCCGTCCATCATGTATTCCGCTGCCGCGGAAAACTCCACATCGATCTTTTGTTCTACGATGGCGGCCTTTACTTTTTCAAGACCGCCAAGAATGCTGACACGGTTGTTAGGAAACATATCCGAGAGAACATGCGGGGTGGTGATGATCTTTTTATATCCCAGCCCCACCAGCCCACGAATCAACCGGATGGAAGTGTCCATGTCCGGAGAGCCGTCGTCGACGCCGGGGATGAGATGCGAATGCATATCGCAACGCAACGCGCTGAAATCGGATAACGGCTGGGTCTTTTTGCGGAATAAGGTGAACATGAAAGTAATTTATGCTTTATTTTTAAAATCCGCATAAACCCGTCGAATACCTTCTTCGAGCTTTATTTTAGCCTTCCAACCCATCTGTTGCAGCCTACTCACATCCATTAGTTTCCTCGGTGTGCCGTCCGGCTTGTCCCGGTCATGTATAATGTCGCCGGTATACCCCGTAATAGATTTTATCAGCAACGCCAACTCCCCGATTTCGATGTCATCTCCAATTCCGATATTGACGAATCCGGGTTCATCGAAATGTTGCATCAGATAAAAACAGGCATCAGCCAGGTCGTCCACATGCAGGAACTCCCGGCGAGGCTTGCCTGATCCCCAAAGCGTGACCGTTGGCCGATCTTCGACGACCGCTTCATGGAATTTCCTGATCAGGGCCGGCATTACATGGGAGCTGTTGAGGTCATAGTTATCGTTGGGACCATATAGGTTCGTGGGCATTGCGGAAATAAAGCTACACCCGTATTGGGAGCGATAGGCGTCGCACATCTTGATGCCCGCGATCTTGGCGATCGCATAAGGCTCATTGGTTGGTTCCAACTCCCCCGTCAACAGGTATTCTTCCTTCAGCGGTTGTGGCGCCAGCTTCGGATAGATACAGGACGACCCGAGAAATTGCAGCTTCCTCACGCCGTTAGTGTATGCCGCATGAATGACATTGCTTTGTATCATCAGGTTGTCATACAGGAACTCTCCCCGAAGCGTATTATTGGCGAGAATTCCCCCCACTTTCGCGGCAGCCAGGAATACATAGTCCGGCTTCGCTTTTTCAAAAAAATCCGCAACGGCCGCCTGGTTGCGAAGATCCAGCTCCGCCGATGTCCGGAACAGCAGGTTCGCGAATCCCTCCTGTTGCAACTTCCTGGTGATAGCCGAACCAACCATTCCCCGGTGGCCGGCAACATACACTTTGTCGTTCTTATTCATATTATTGCCGTTATTCTCATTACATTTTACCATCCTCCCTGTTCCCTCCCTCTCTTGTCCAGGTCTTCAAAATCCGCATTCCATGCATTCGCCCATTCGCGCACCCTCATTCGCGTCTTTCTCGTTTCAGCCTTCGCGTACCCGTTCCGCGCCGATCCGTGTTACTCATATTGGTTTTTAACCTTAAACCCCTGCTCCCTTAGCATCTTCTCCCCCTTAAACAAGTGTATGTCGGCGTGCACCATTTCTTTTACGAGCATCGGCAGATCATAAACCGGCTCCCAACCTAACTTCTGCCGGGCCTTTGATGCGTCTCCGATCAAAAGATCCACCTCTGTAGGCCGGTAGTATTTGGCATCCACTGCCACGACCTCCGTGCCGGCGGGTACCTGGTAGTCCGGATGGGAACAGGAGTTTATGACAGCGACTTCCTTTTCCGCGCTTCCTTTGAATTTGAGTTCGATGCCCACCTCCGCGAATGCCATCCGAACGAATTCCCGAACGGGTGTCGTGATTCCGGTGGCGATTACATAGTCCTCCGGTTCGGGCTGCTGGAGAATTCGCCACATGGCTTCCACATAGTCCTTCGCATGTCCCCAATCGCGTCTGGCGTCGAGATTGCCCAGGAATATCTTATTCTGCAACCCAAGTGCTATTTTGGCCACACCGCGGGTGATCTTCCGCGTTACGAAAGTCTCCCCCCGCAACGGGGATTCATGATTGAACAGGATGCCGTTCGTCGCATACATCTTATAGGCTTCGCGATAGTTGACCGTGATCCAGTAGGCATATAGTTTGGCGACGGCATAGGGAGAGCGGGGATAAAAAGGAGTCGTTTCGCTTTGAGGAACAGCCTGCACCAGCCCGTAGAGCTCGGAGGTAGAAGCCTGGTAAACCCTCGTCTTCCCGATCAAGCCCAGCAACCTGATGGCCTCCAATATCCGAAGGGTACCAATCCCGTCGGCATTCGCCGTATATTCTGGGGTCTCGAAGCTCACATGCACATGACTCATGGCGGCCAGGTTGTAAATCTCATCGGGCTGCACCTCCTGGATGATACGGATCAGGTTCGTGGAATCTGTCAGGTCGCCGTAGTGAAGCCGGAAATGCACATTGGACTCATGCGGATCCTGGTAGAGATGGT
This sequence comes from Puia sp., assembly GCA_031292515.1. Taxonomy (GTDB): domain Bacteria; phylum Bacteroidota; class Bacteroidia; order Chitinophagales; family Chitinophagaceae; genus Puia. The sequence goes on from JARLGZ010000279.1 coordinate 273,982, forward strand.
CCACCCGGTCGGTATTGAACAGGGAACTCCTTCTTTTGATCCCATGAACGATATATCCCTTATTCAATAGCAATTCACTTAAATAGGCGCCATCCTGTCCCGTGACGCCTGTGATCAATGCAACTTTTGACATATTTTATCGAATTATTATTTGAGAGATTCTTCGGTCTATCAGCAAGTGGACTTTTTTCTCAACACGTTCAGAGAGTCCACCGTTTCGAGTCTTTCGAAGTCATTATCATACTTAATCACTTCTTCGAAGAAACGGATCGATTCCAGGCTTCTTCTGCCCGGATCGAAATCGGGAACGCTCGTATCATGTAAGGCGATGATGCCTCCCGGAACGATTTTCTTTGAATAGAGTTCCCAGTCGTTTTTTATTCCATTATAGGAATGATCCCCATCAATAAATATAAAATCCGCCTCCGCCGGCGTATCCCGCACGGCATCCGCGCTCAGTTTTGCGATCAGGATGACCTTATTGCCGACTTTATGCCTCCGGATATTTATCCGGGCTATATATTCATGATAACACAGGCCCAGCCTTCCTTTGAAAAAGGGGTCGATACCATACACTTTTGCGGATGGGTCGATATGCTGACCGACAATCACGGTGTTTACCCCTTCGAATACCCCTATTTCAATGGCGCTGCGCTTCCCCGACGCATATTTCGCCACAGCTTCCCGCTCCTTTTCCGTGGTCTGGGTGAACGGTTCATAGAGTCCAAAGATATATTTCAAAAAATTTGTCAATGCATTTCCTACCATATGAAATGTTATATATATTTCTGTTAATACAAATCTGTGTCTCTCCGTTCCCGGCTTATCTGATAAAGAACTGCGTGACTTTCCTAAGCGGCTTCAGATACAATGTAAAAAAATAAGGTTTAAGGCCATTAAGCTTCCACGCAAGCCTGTCCTCTCTGTTCGCCTTGACACGGTTCTTCAGGGACACGTTGCTCATACCACCCGCCCTCATCTTCACGATCACTTTTGGAATATAGGAAGCCTGTATTCCATATTTAAATAATATGCGCAGCATTATTTCGTAGTCGGCTGCAGAACGCAGCACAATATTAAAAAGTCCTACTTCATCATAGATTTTTTTTCTTACGAAAAAAGTCGGGTGCGGGGGCATCCATCCATAGTAGAACTTTTTTCTTTCGAACCGGCCGGTTACCCAGGTCCTGATTACTTTATCCATATTGCCGGCGTCGACATATTGCAAATCGGCATAGACCGCCTGCACATCCGGATCGGAAAAGGCATGGGCTATCGTAGACAGCACCCCGCTATCCGTATAGATATCATCCGAATTAAGGATCCCGACGATATCCCCCGAGGACAGGAAAATCCCCTTGTTCATGGCGTCGTAGATGCCGCGATCCTTTTCCGAAATGACCCGGCTCACATGCGGAAAAGCCGACACGATCTTCAGGGTGTCGTCGGTCGAGCCGCCATCAATAATAATATGTTCCACCTCCGGGTGGTCCTGGTCACGAATACAAGTCAACGTGTCGGCGACCGTGGCCGCGCTGTTATAGGTAACCGTGATGATTGAAATCTTCATTCCCCTATGCGTTGTTTTCAGTGCATTAAAATCAAAACGATAGCCAAAACGGAAAGAAATAAAGATAAAACCAGTATCCAAAACGACGGCGCCCCGCCCCTGCCGTTCGACTGTTGCAGGTCCGGCGGGAAAGAGGACGCGGGAACGGAAGAAGCTGCATCCACAGGGATTGCAATGGCCACGGCCATCTGCTGCGTATGCGAGATGGACAACCGGAATCCCTCGTGGGCGGGTTTACCCTCCGGCGAATGGCTGATCGGGATGGCATTAAAAGGCCTTTCCCGATAGAGTGCGCTCGCTTTCACGATCGCCTCCTTAGCCGCAAAAAGACCTGCAAAAGAAGCATAGGGGTCGGGACGAAGGATGCAATACGCTATTTCCTGCGCCGTAAAATTCAGGGTATAGAAGGGATCTTCCCGGAAGTCTTCCGCGACGGGCAGCGAAGCGATCTCTTCCATATCGATGCCGATACCCGGAAAAGAAGAATCCCCGGATAACCAGTCCGGCCTCATACCGGCACGGGATTGACCGGCTGCTGCCTGACCGGAAGCCGGCAACGCGGTCGTTTCCGGTAATGGCTCAATACCCCGTCTCATCAGCGCATCGACGGCATCGCCCTTCACTTCTGCAGCCCGGAAAAGATCCCCCGCCGTCCTGATTTCACGGTATTTCTCCACGATGACGCCCTCGCCGGCCAACTTCGCATACATGCGGTGAAGCAGTATGGAATTTTTAAGGACGGACTGGTCGATCAGCGTGTCGGGACCGATGCTTTCGGCAGGTATCTTTGTAAAAGCGGCAACTATTTCCCTGATCTTCTCCTTCATAATTTTTAAAAGCCTTTTAAACAAGCCTGGCAAATATATCCATCCTTTCCATGCGGTGTGATGCATTTGACAAAGCCGGTGCCGGCCAAATCTTCCTGCAATGTCTTCAAACATCTAAAACAGGAGACATCTTCCACCGGAACAGTAGTCCCGTCGGGACGGTAGGACTCCAGCCTTCCTTTTAAGTCACTCAAAAATGCGGCCACGGTCTTACCCTCCGTCACCCGGTGATCGAAGGTAAGACTGAGGATCATCCTCTGCAATTTTTCGTCGATGGACGAGACACCCAGTATCGCGCTGTTCATCGTGTTTACGAGCGGGCGGAAAAAGGAGACCCCCTGCGAAGACAAATCCGTAACCGTAAAGCTGATATCGGACAGGTCGCCGATTCCCAGCAGCTCGTCCAGGTACCGGTTAGAAAGGGAAAGGATCTCCTCCTCTATCGCAGCGATTGTTTTCGAGTCCGTATGAGCAATTTTCAATACTTTCAATCCCTTATCCTCAAGGTCGATGGCAAACCCGATATTCACCTCTTTATAAAAGGCGATCGCATCCCCCGAAAAGTACGAATTGAGTACCCTGTATTTGCGTAACAGCCTTCCCGTCTCGTAAAGGATCACGGGCAGCAAAGAGTCTTTTAAATATTTAAGGGATTGATTGATATGTACAAAGATATCCTCCGTTTCGACCGTCACATTGATCGTACTGGTCAGCCCTCCGGATTGCACTTCTCCCAGGTATTCGATCTCCTTTTTCTTATTCCTGGAGAGTCTTTCCACGATCGTTTTTGCAGGATCCGGCAGGGTTGAAGCCTGCCTGGCCGGCCGTATCGGGGCCGTCGGCGCAGACCGTGGGGAATCCGTGTGCCTTGATGGAACGGGGTGGTAAGAACCGGTCGCCATTTCAACATCCCTGCGCGTCACAAAATCTTTCCCTTTAAAAATGCTCCTGCCAATGCCTGACGAGTCGATCAGGAGACCGGCTTCCAGGGAGAAAAGGGTCTCCCCCGTCCAATCCGCACGGTTTGCCCTGGCGGCAGGTTCTCCTGCTTCAACTATGGGCAGCAACCCCGGAACCGTCGTCTGACCCGCTTCATCCGGTTCGCTGAAGATCCTGGCGGCAATATAATTGACCTCATAGTCTTTCCCGGTCTCACAGAGATATTGAATATATCCATCCGTTTCCGCCAACGCATCATAAGTTGTCTTCGAGGTTTCAAATACGAGGACCGGATCGCCCGTCTTCACCCTGTGGCCGCCGGGGAAGGCGATCTCGACGACCGTCAAACTCGTGTCATTCACGGCCAGCAACGGAACTTTTATTTCCTGCAATAGTGCCATTACGAAAAGCTTTCTTTAAGTTCCTGAATAATCCGGTCTCGCCCGGGCAGCACAATGTTTTCCAGGGATCTTACCGAGGGTATTGGCACCGGGTAGGCGCTGATCCTTTTTACTTTTATCCGGGCATCGGTCATCTCCATCACGGCAGAGACGACTTCGCTTCCGATTCCCGAGAACGCCGTTCCTTCCTCAACTACAGCCAGTCTGCCGGTCTTAGCCGCCGAAGCGGCAATAAGATCTATGGGCAGGCAGGAGATCAATGAGGGGACGATCAGTTCCGGGATGAGATCGGTATGCCGGAAGATATCCTCCAGGATCCCCGAAACGATATCCGCCATACCGCCGTAGGCGACCACGGTCAGTGTTGGTTCGGATACCGGAGGGCGAATGCGTATAACCGGGAAAGCATCGTCATTACGTTCGCATACAAAAGAATTCATCGGTTGCTGCAGGATCTTCTTGCCGTAATCCGTTTTATTTTCTATAACCAGCACCGGATGTCTTTCCGCATAAACAGATCGATAAATGAGGGCAGGATCCATCAGGGTGTTGAGCGCAACCGTCTTCACATTGTCAATCCCGACCAGGAACTTGTCCAATGTTTGGGAATGAGTGGGACCATAGCCCCTCCTTCCCCCCATCGGTGTCCTGATGACCACAGGACAATTGACTTTTTTATTAAACATATGATGAAACTTCGACGCATGATTCACGATCTGGTCGAAGGCCAGCGTCATAAAATCGCCGAACATGATCTCGGCAAAGGGCTTGAACCCGTTTAACGCCAGGCCGTTGGAGACGCCGGTGATGGCAGCCTCGGAAATCGGCGTCGAAAATACTCTCCCCGGTCGCAGAAACGACAACTCTTTGGCGACTTTAAAAGCCCCGCCATAAGGAGACAGGATATCCTCTCCCAGGAATACGACCTGTTCATCCGATTGCAGAATGTCACGGAAGAAATGATTGATCAGCTCCACCTGTCTTTTATTGACGGGCTCAAGAGCCGTCCAGTCGTTTCCCGTAACGTGTTGGACAGTTTCGAAATACTTTTCCATCGGCAACTCCGCTTCCTTTTCAATTTCCGCAACCAGCTCATCAATCTCCAGATTGATGGCTTCCTCGTAGATCTGGTGGTAGTCCGCCGACTCTCTTGCGAAAATATGCAGAAAATCTTTCTCCCTGAACCTCGCCACATCGGCCGGATCGCGATCGTCGTCGCCTTTGGAATGGGCATTCAGCCGGTAAGTCTCTACAAGGAAAAAACAGGGGCGTGTCTCCGTTCTCACATATTCGATAGCCTCCCCGGCCTGCTTCATAAGGGACTCCGGATCCCAGGTATTACCCTCGAAGGTCTCTATCCCGAATGCCTCCGCCCTCGCGGTAATATCACCGGCCAGGTTGACCTGTTGGGGCGTCGACTGGGCGTAAAAGTTGTTTTCACAGACGATCATCAACGGGATTCCCCATTTGGAAATGATATTCATTGTTTCATACAAGGCCCCTTCACCCAGCGTGCCGTCACCGATGAAAACAATCCCGATGGCCCCATTCCCTTTCAGCTTATTGGCCAGGGCATAACCCGCCGCGACCGGGACGATCCCCCCCTGGATGCCGTTGGAAAAGAAATTACCATTGCATAAATGCTGGCTGCTGCCGATACCGCCGGAAGTCCCCGATGCTTTTCCGAGCAATTCAGCGAGCAATCCCCGGGTATCTCCCGTAAATGCGAGATAATGCCCGTGGCACCGATGATTGGAGAAGATGAAGTCCTTCTTCTTCAATTGACCCGCAAAAGCGATCGCCGAAAACTCCTGTCCCACGCAGGTATGGACGGTGCCATTCAACTTACCCTGTGAGAACAGTTCCAGGAACTTCTCCTCCACCTTGCGGATGCGGACTGCTTCTTTTATGATCCGGTGATTTATGACTGATTTGATCATTTCTTCCCAAATTTCATCAGAATATAGTTAGTCAGGAAATATACTTTCCCTTTAAACGCAGGAAATAGGATTCTATGTACTTATACGACAATGATGCCAGGAGGATCGCTCCTCCCAGTAATGCCATATGGTAGAACGGCATCAATATTTTGAGATTCACCTTTGTATTGACGTGCATCTTCAAAAGTGCAAAACGTAAAATATAGTCGGCGAGCATATGATACATATACAGACCGTAAGATATCTTCCCCAAATATACAAAGGGTTCCCTCTCAAGGTTTATGACAGGTTTTTCAATGGCCGAGGAGTTCAATATCAGAATTCCGTAAAGGATGGAAAGAAGAAAATGCAATAACACCCCATCTGCTGCAAAGGGAATTCCCAGCAGGTAGTACCCGATGAGCAGCCCGATCAGGAGAACCTGCGCGAATTTGCCTGCCAGGAAGGATCTCTTGTATTGTTCAGGATGTCTGGCAAGTATCAGCCCAAACACGCCGCCGGTGGCCATCGCATAAAACTTCTGGGTTATAAAGAACTTCCTCATATCATCCGACAGAGGCAATAAGCCCTTACTGACCACGTAATACCAGGCGCAGGATACAAAAAAGAAGAGGATAACCAGGCCAAATAGCCTGTTTCTGAAAATTTTAACGAGGGGCGCCCAGAAGAGGTAATATTGTTCCTCCACGCCAATCGACCACAACGGGTATAACATCCCCGCAGGATATAAAGTAGTGGCCAGGTTGGGCAAAAAACAAATAAAAAGAAGCAAGCCCTTTAACAGGGGGAACTCGAAAAATGGCTGCCCCGTCAATGTCGGATACAACCAGCCCAGAAGTAAAAAACCGATAAATACAATCAGGAAATACAAGGGCCAGATACGGAAAACCCTCCGCCAGTAAAAAGCCCTGATCGAAACTGTGCCGCTTTGACGGATTTCCGCCTGCAACAGATAGGTGATCAAAAAGCCGGACAGGGTGAAAAAGAATTCTACCGCATCGCTACCCCTGTTAAAAACAGGAAGATTGATATAATCCGGCAGACCCATTTTATAGAGCGAGATCTGGCCGTGTGAAATGATCACAAAAAAAGCGGCAAAAAAACGCAAGGTATTGAGTCCTTTAAGATAGGTCCTGCTCATAATCGGGTGTAAGGGCTTTTGAATTTAATAGATGACTCTCTTTAATACGGGCACGGCAGGGTTGCCCTTATATATTGTATAAGGCTCCAGGTCTTTTTCAGCTACAGAATTGATGCCCAGGATGCTATGTGAATGGCAGGTGACACCTCCCGACACGATTGAACGGGCGCCTATCCAGACGCCTTCTTCGAGTATGATCGGAAAGGCCATAAAGTCGAAAGTAGTTCGCGCCTGATCGTGGCTGCCGCTTAAGAGGAGCGCCCCCTGGGATAAAGTCACATTTGAATGAAGGATGACTTCTGCAAGGTTATCGATCCATACTTCTTCTCCGATCCACACATGATCGCCCACCTGAAATTTCCAAGGATACTTGATGCTTACCGAAGGCTTGATCAGCACCCCGCTGCCCAGCCTGGCCCCGAATAGCCTGAGCAGGAAAACTTTGGAGGCCGAGGATATATTAAAAGGATTTTTGAAAAACACGATATTAACCAGGTACCAGGCCAACTGCCTGACCCTGGAAGCGCCGATATCGATGGTAGTCTTGTAGGACGCGTTGTCCACTTTTTTGAGGATGCTCATGGGAATAACTCCTTATAACGGCTTTGAAGCTCCGGATTTTCTATAAAATGGCGTGCATACTGCCAGGCCGACCGGGCCCACTCATCGAAAGTCGCCTGATCCCACCGGGCCATATTTTCAATGGTCTCCGCAAAAGACCCCGGTTCGGCCAAAGGGATGTCCCATCCGGTTTTCCGGTCTCTGAGACCCAGCCACGGAGTCTGGTCGCTGATAAGTACCGGCCTCCCTGCCAGGAGTGCCTCAAAGATCGAATGACCAAAATTCTCTCCCGTCGTAGGCAGGATGAACAGGTGGTGCTGCTGCAGCACGGGCATCAATTCATCATTCCGTTTAGGCCCCGCATATTGCACGTTGATATTGGGCGGCAACCCTTCAATGGTGTTCCTGCACGCATTCCAATACGTTTCGTCTTCCACCGGCCCTATGATCGTCAGTTCCACCCTGGCCTGAACCGTCGAAAGCGTCTCTAAAAGATATAACAGGTTCTTGATAGGCACGATCCGGGCGATAAATATACATTTCAGGAAGCCGGCCTCCTTGAAGCAACTCGCAAAGCCGGGCTGATCCGATTTTGGGAGATTGTCGGCGACAACTATCCGGCTGCCCGGAAAATAATGGAGGATGGCTTCTTTTTCCCGCTCATTGGTGGCGTGGAAAGTAATCCGTTTGTGTATTCCGAGAAACCGGAATAATCGAATGAACGGGTATTTCTTATACGGCTTTACCGATAGCGCGCTCAAATACAGGGCGCCTCTGGGACACAGGACGATCCGGCTTTTTAAGGCGCCGGTATAGGCCAGCCAGAGGGGGTACAACACAAAATAGGGAGAAAAGAGATGGTTCAGATAGACATAATCCGCACGGCTGTCAAGCATGACCTTTTTGAGTTGCCGCAGCTTCATGGAGGATTTTTTCGCATAAAAGACGCCGACCTCGGGATGCATCGAATGGGTCCATTGATCGGCAACGATCCCCTGATAGGGCTCCTTTTCCCCATGATCCGTGTCAGTCGTCAGAACGAGAATCCGGAACAGGCTCTTCAGGGAGAAGGCAAAATTCACACAGGATTGGATAGGCCCCCCCGCCTTATACCCCGGGGCAAACCAATCCACTAATACAAGGATCCGCTTTTTTTCCAAGAAATTATTCAATTTTATGTTTCTCCAGCCAATGCTCCAACACGATGAAAATCCAGATATCGGCCCAGCGGATATGCCGGCGACCCTGCAAATAATCGTTCCAGTATTCCAGCAGGGCCTGCTCCGAAAAATAGGAACGGGCTGCCAGGCTGCGGATCTTCTCATCGCAAAAAGACCTCAGGTCATTTCTCGTCCATAAGTCATAAGGAAGTACAAAACCCTGCTTTTTTCTGAATACGATCTCATCGGGCAGCATCCCCTTGACCGACTCAACCAGCAGGCTCTTGGGATACCGGGGATATTTAAACCGGTCGGGTACATTCAGGACGTACTCCACCAGGTCATGATCGAAGAAGGGTTCACGCAGTTCCAGGGAGGAAGCCATGCTCATTTGGTCGGCGTCCTTGAGCAATACATGCTGGGTATATCCCAGATACTCTGCGATCGAGACCTGGCTCAACGTCTCAAAACGGCCAATGGCGCCGCGGTGCGTCTGAAGATCTTTTTCAAGCGTCATCCCTTTTTCCCGGTAGTCCCGTTCCATCAATCGCCGCAGGCCATCCTCGTGCTGGATCTGGCGAAAAACAGGGTAAATATCGGCGATATCCGAAGAACGGGCCCTGAGAAGCCCCTTGATCCGTTGCATACGCTGATCGCCGGCCGGAAGCAGATAAGCGGCGGCTTGCCTCAGCAACAGGCTGTGATCAAAGAGGAAACTCTTTTGGCGAAGCCGCCGGTATTGGTCGAAGATGGGATAACCCGCAAACAACTCGTCGCCGCCGATACCCGATAAAGCGACAGTGATTCCGCTTTTTCGGATGGCTTCAGACACTACATAGGTATTGAGACCATCGCCGCTGGGACTGTCGAGGGCATCGAGGGCAGCAGGTAATTTGTCCAGGAAGTCCCTGGGCTTCAGCAAAACCCTGAAATGGGACACCTTAAACTTGTTTGCCACTTTCTCCGCGTACTTCGATTCATCATACTCATCTTCGTCAAAGGCGATGGTGAAGGCGTTGTTGATGCCTGTATTTACCTCGGACATGATGCCCACCACCACGCTGGAATCGATGCCGCCGGAAAGAAAGGCGCCCAGAGGCACATCGCTGACCAGTCTTCTCTCTACCGATTGGAACAATAGCTCCCGGATCTTTTTGTGTATCGCCGGGAGTTCCTGCTCCTCTATGGGACTCCTGCGTGCGGCGACATCCCAGTACACATGCTCTTCCATCCGGCCGTTTCGGTAGCTCATCCAGGTGCCGGCCCTGACCTGCCGGATCCCCTCTACGATCGTGAACGGGGTGATCAGGGATTGATATTTCAGAAAGTCAACAAGAGCAGTGCGATCGAGCTTCCGGGGTATAATTTCCGAGGCCAGCAGGGCCCTGATCTCGGAAGCAAAGAGCAGGAGACTCCCGTCCTGGTAATAGTATAGAGGTTTGACGCCGAAACGATCCCTGGCAATGAACAGAGACTTCTCCCGGAGATCCCATATGACGATGGCAAACATTCCCCTGAGTTTTTCGAGAAAGGAAGGTCCCCATTTGGCATAAGCCGCGATGACTACTTCGGTATCACCGGTCGTCACGAAGGGATATTCTTTTATCTGTTCCCGGATCTCCCTGAAATTATAGATCTCTCCGTTGAACACCATGACATATCTTCCGGAATGGTCCGTGAAAGGCTGGTTGGCTGCCGGGGAGAGATCCAGTATGGAAAGACGCCGATGTCCGAATGCAAACCCTTCGCCGGCAAAAAAGCCATCGGCATCCGGCCCCCGGTGCGACAGGGCGCCATTTACCCGCCGGATCAGGGAAGACAGATCCGTCTCTTTATTTTTACTGATGATACCCGATATCCCGCACATAATTTTACTTTCTGGACCCGCTCCGAAACAAGGATCTTATTTTCAATGAGTTAATAATTGTCTGTAAACCGATAAGTATTGCTGGGCTATCACCGAAGGAGCATATTGCCGGACGTTTTCCAGCCCTCTTTGCACCAGGTCTTCCCGGTAGCCCTTGTTCCCGATCACCTCCAGGATACCTGCCCGGATAGAGGCGGGATCGAGGGGATTCACGAGACAGGCGCCCTTGCCGGCCACCTCCTTCATCGGGCTAAGATCGCTGGTGACGACGGGACGGCCTGTCTGCTGGGCTTCGATGATCGGCAATCCAAATCCTTCAAAAGTAGACGGGAAGAGCATGATATCCGCCTGCCTGTATTTGCAGGCGATCTCTTCATCTGTTAAACCGGATTGCTGTGTATAGTTGATTCGATTCTCCGACAATAGCTCTCTTACCGCTGCCGGTATGTTTCCCACTATATCCAGGCGGCAGGGGATATCTTTCAATGCTTCCGCTACGCGTCGAAGATTTTTATTCTCCGTACTTCCTATAAAAAGGATCACCGGCTCCTGTTCCCTGAAAACACCCGGCGAATAATATAAACTGTCATCGATCGGATCCGGTATCACTATTATTTTTTTGGCCGGGCAACCAGTGCTTCTTATGATATCCTTTTTCGTCGCCTCCGATATGGTTGTGATCAACCAGCTGCGACGAACGGGAATATCGAGCAAAAGCCATTTGAGAATCCGCCGCTTCAATCCGGTGGCCTGGTAGAGAAACACGCAATCGTGGATAGTAAGCAGGGTTCTGCGGCGGGGTAAGCCCAGCACGATATAATGTATGTCCCCGGTGACATGATAGATGTCGCCGGAACATCTCTTCACAGCCAGGATATTCCTGATCAATCCACCGGGCATAAACTTTGCATGCTCAGCAGCCCATCTGCAGGTGGATATCTCTTTTTGCAGCAGCGGCTCCAGGTAATTGAATATTCTTTCTATGCTGAAAAAGCGGCCCGGTTTTCTAAATAACAAACAGACTTTCTTGCCTGTCAGGTCCATACTTCTGTTTTAGCTGGGTTTATAAAGCCAGGTTTGCAAACGGGTAATGACATATTTGGATAAAAACCAAAAGAACAGGAAAAACAACATCAACCTGCCAAAGAGGAATAACCCGTCTACCTCGAAAGCCGCAAAATCGATGATCGCCACATTGATGATTGCATAACGGATCAATACATTGATCTGGCGAAAACCATACAACGACCGGTAAATGAAAGCCACGAAAAAGGCAATCCCTATCAGGGGTATGAACATACCAATATAGCCGAAGTCTATAAAACTGTCTGCAAAATAACCAAGACTGAACGAGGACCCCTGCTTGAGACCCGAATAGGCATAACCGGTGTATTTGTTGGTCTTGATCGTAGCCTCGAAAACAGGCTTGTCCGGAAAAAACAACCTGGGCTGCAGCACATAGGTGATATTCTCCCACCAGACCTTTCCGTATTCATAGGGCAGGACCTCCGGTACCCTGTCCATAGTCTTGGCCAGGTGCAGGATATATTGGACCCGGTAAAGAAAGACATTCATGACATTGACGTAGTCATCCCAGGTAAGCGAGCTCACCTTCTCCTGTATTTTGCTGAATGCCTCCGATCTCGATACCTCGACGACCTGCTGTTTCTTTCCCTGGTTCAGGAAGGAACGGTATTCACCCTTGATGGCGGTCCAGGTAAGCATCAGGAGCAGCAATGCGCCGGCAACCAATATCCCATATACAAGCTGTTTAAAAGAGACGGTGCGCACAAAAGTCAGCGACAGGATAATCGCGAAAAAGATCACTTCCTTAAAACTCGAGAAATAAGAATAAAGGGAGGTAGTGAACTCGAACAGGACGATAATCATCAGGGTCACCCGGTTCTTCTTATTTATCCAGGCTACGAATCCATAGACCATGAAAAACACCCACTTTATGGAAGCGCAAGTCATGAGGATCTGGGTAAATCCACCCCCTCCTCCAAAGGCAAAACCGAGACCGCCCAGGAAAAATGTTGAAAAAAGATAGAGGATCAGGACCTTCTTCTCATTGATTAGTTTTGCCTGCGCAAAAAGCTGCTCCCTGGATGGCATTGCCAACGACTTCAATCTCCAGGAAAGCGTAAGGGCCATGATAAACAGGCCGAGGCAGGACATGCATACGGCGATGCCGGCATGTTTGGACAACAACCCGATATCCGCCCCGTTCACATTCATCCAGATCACGTAGGCCATCACCTGCACCCATTGCAAGAGCAGGGCAAAAACCAGGACGGCGGGCCTGGCGCTCTTCCATAAAATGATGATGATCGCATAAAAGGTCGCCACGCAGCAAACCAGGTAGACCGAGTTGTCGAAGAACAGCAAACCCACCAGGCTCCCGATCAGCCCCAGGATGATCGTGGGCGAGAGATTTATTTTATTGGTAGAAACGTCTGCCATTAAATGATAAGAGTATTAACATCTTTGAATAATGCCGGTCACCCTGCAACCGGATTTTCGCTATACGCTTTTACGTATTCTGCCGTCATCCTGCCCACGGTGTAGGCCTCAAGCGCCTTCTGACCGGCTTTCTTTCCCAGGCTACCCGTCAACGCTGGATTTTCCAGGAGCAGCCCGATACATTCGGCCAGTTCCGCCGGTTCTTCCGCCCCGAAGATCAGGCCCGTCTCTTTATGAGACACCAGTTCGGGATTCCCTCCCCGGTCGGAGACGATGAGTGCCTTTTTCCGCATCATCGATTCCAATATGCTCAGGGAGCAGGGTTCGCCCGACAAACTGGGCACAATGACCGCATCTACCTGTTCATAGATCGCGTCCTGGTTCCTGACAAATCCTTTCCAGCTAAAGTATTTTTCAAGATTCTTCTCCCTGATCCGTCTCTTTTGCTCTTCCGCATAGGCAGTACCGTCATTCCCGTATACGTGCACCTGGAACGGCGCATGAGGCCGGCCGGCCAATATCTCCACCGCGTCTATCAGTATATGATGACCCTTCCAGGGAACGACCTGCCCGATCACTCCGAAGATCAGGGGAGGCCCGGACTTCCCGTTGGCGCGGGAATCCGGCAGCGGAGGCACGCCGTTGTAGATCAGCCTGATCTTATTTCCCGGAATGCCCAGGTTGCTGAGTATCCTGACGATATGATCCGAGACAGCCGTAAAAATGGCGATCCGCTTATTCAAAAGCCGGTAGATGATCAGGTGCTTTTTTGTCGGAAGATGAGATTCCTGCAAATTGTAAACACAGAACCTGTCTTTCAGACAGGCAAACAGAACAAGGACCGTGGAATAACTACAAAAGTGGCATACATCGGGATTGAATTCCTGTATTATTTTTCTGCATTGCAGAATGGCGCGCGGCCAATGTATAAGTGTGTCCAGTGTCCAGAGAGGTTTCTTCAGATATACCCAGCCCAGCTTTACCTCTTCGAACGATATGCCGGCTTCTTTCAGGGAATTCCCGAAAGCGCCGTCATTCCAACCGTTTATGACGCATTTGACCTCGTGCCCTTCTTCCTTTAGTCGCCGGATCAGGTGCAAAGTGACGACTTCCAGCCCGGATACATAGGAGGCGCCGATAAAGACCAGAATTTTCTTTCCCATTTATCAAACAATTGTTTACCGGGTCCACTATCTGCTGTTCAGCAGGCCCACGAGTGAAGTTACTATATGATCATAAGAAAACCGGCCGATCTTTTGTCTGGAATAAGATCCCATGCGGTGAAGGGCCTCTCTGTCACGGGACAATTCCCCAATAAACTGCGAACATTTGCGGCTGTCGTCACTTCTAAATACGATACCGTTCTTCCCTTCTTCAACCAGGTCGGGGGCGCAGCCTGCTCCCAGCGAGACCATCACCGGCCGCCCGCAGGCCATCGCCTCATTTACGGCCAGCCCCCAGGTCTCCGGGCCCCTGGAAGGAAATATGAAAACATCCCCCAGTCTGTAGACCAGCGGCATATTGGCCTGGTTCTGAAAATCAAGGAACAGGACACGCGGGTTACCGGCGGCCTTTCTCTTTAATTCGTTCTCGGCAACACCATTGCCCACAAAAAGAAATCTTATTTTCTCATCCTTTAAGAGCTCCGCCAGCTGGAGGATCAGGAAAGGGTTCTTTTGTTCGTCCAGCTTGCCGGCAAACAAAACAGTGAGTTCATCGTCCGCTATTCCCAACCTGTTGCGCCATAGCCCGGCCTCGCGTGAAAGCGCTTTATCATCACCTGCAAAACGATCGTTGTCTATGGCATGTAAGGCAGGGATCAATTGCCGCTCCTTCAATCCGTGCCGCAGATAGTAGTCCTTATTATTCGTACCCACATACAATGCATAGTCTACATGGCTATACACCCACCTGAGAAAGATCCGCCGCATCAATTTTCTGACCCCAGGTCTGTCATTCAGCAGCGTGGAGTCGCCCCGGAAAAGCACGTCTGTTTTTCCGTGAAAATGTCGCAGGCAGGCGAGATGGCTATGAAAGTTCCAACCATACACCAGGATGGAATCTGCCTTCCATTGCCCGATCTCGTCAATCAGCGTGGGATTTATCATCCCCCGGAAATGATGGGTGCCCGGTTGGGTGGAGACATTCTTTACAAAGCTGTATTCATAGCCCTCCAGCAGCGGAATGTCCCAGTCGATGACCTTGCCGAAACCCGGGTCGTATTTCTTCTGCAGGACCTGCTCTCCCCAGGTATAAAAGACTTTGACAGCCAATTGTCCGCTGGAAGCCAGCTTCCTGAATAAGGGAGCGTTATACTGGATAGGATGACTTGTCACTATAGCTAATCGCTTCATTCTTTTTTTTGTTGAAATACAATCTCTCCAGCAGGAACCAGGAAAGATAACTCAGGGGTGTAACGATGATGAGGGTGACGACAAATAAAATCAGGGGGTCGTACTTACCATATTGCAGGTAGGGATGCAGCCAGACTCCTGCATACCCCAGTATAAAAGCATGCCACAGATAAAAACTATAGGATATTCTCCCGTAAAAAAGAAACAGCTTGTTCGCGAATACCTTGCCAATAGGCGGATAGCTGATGCTGTTAAGAATCATCCAGCCAAATCCCATCGTCATGATTACAGGCCCAAAGGCAATGGCCAGCCTGCCTCCCGGGTCGGGCTGCCCGGTAAAAGACCTCGACATAAGGGTCCTTCCTGCGAACGACAACGCCAGCGCCAGGAAAAAACCGGTCCGCTTGCTTAAAAAGGACGGAAGCTCAATTCGATGAACATACAGGTAAGCTATATATATGCCTATGGAGAAATGGCAGATCTTGGTAACCAGCGTATATCTCCAGTCATCTCCGATAAAAATCATATTCAGTAAAAGGCCGCAGCCAAAAACATAAGTCAGTGCAGCCACTGTACCCGTTTTTCGGCTCAGTAACAGGAACAGGGGCAGTAATATATAAAAATGGAATTCCACCGCCAGGGACCAGAAAGGATAAGATATGCCGGTCCCGGGAAGTAGATCATGGAGGAACAAAAAATTACTCAGCAGCTTATAGACCCCCGTTCCGCTTAGCAGCTCACCGCTGCATCCCAGCATCACGACGGCCGCAATATAAAATGCCGGTGCGATACGCCACCATCTCTTCCTTAGAAATGAGAAATAGGTTTGCCGGTTCACGGGTTTTTCATGCAATACCAGGAACAGGCAGAAACCGCTGATGACGAAAAAAAGGTCCACGCCGTTGCCCAGGATCGAAATCATCTTATACACGTCCATTCCCGCCATTCTAAAGGACGGGTTTTGACAATAAGTCCAGGCATGTATCCACAATACGCCAAGAGCGGCGATCGCGCGCCAACCGTCGAGAGGCAATATGCGTTTATTCTGTGAGATACTATCCATGGGTTACCGGCGTTGGAGGTTCATAACGGATTGCCCCGGAAATCCTTTTACAGGGCCGCTCGATAAATTTATAAAACATAGCGGCGGCTATCAGGCAAACGGCAAAAGATACGAAAACGATGCATTCCCTTAAGAAGACACTGTGTACCTTGACTTCTGCAATATTGATGATCCGTCCTCCGATGGGCACATGAATTAAATAGAGCGAGTAGGATATAAGCCCCATCCATCTCAGGAAGGCGGGCACCTTGTCTACATAGACGATCACCAGCAAGGCAGCCACGACGATAAAGGTTAGCTCCCATCCGTGCCTGAAAAACACCAATCCCACGGTCATCAAAGTCAAGATTAGAAATTCTGTCTTTGAAGTGATCCCGCATACCCATTGAAAGAGCAGGATTCCCAATATAAAAAAGGGTGCATAGGTGAAGATCGCTCTGTCGTAAGGCGCCAGCAAAAGCGAAGAGACGCTGAACAGGACGAAAAAAGAGAGCCTGAGATATCGGTTCGGCGAAACAATCACGCCGAAGACGACCGCGATCAAGAGATAGTACTGAAACTCGATGGCAAGCGACCAGTACACCGGGTTTAACCATTTTCCACCCGTAA
>JARLGZ010000280.1 GCA_031292515.1 Puia sp.
CGACGAATCTGATCCGCATACGGTGAACGTTCGATTTCCGGCAGCGTTCAGCGCGTCCTACATTCGTCCCGAGGTCCGGCTGGAGATAGGGCCGCTTGCCTCATGGGTCCCTTCGAGTGCTCAGACGATTCGCCCCTATGCAGCCGACTCGTTTCCCAAAGCATTTGTCGAACCTGACTGTGCCGTAATTGCAATTGATGCAGAACGCACTTTTTGGGAAAAAGCGACGATTCTCCATCAAGAAGCACATCGGCCGGGTACCGTCCCTACACGGTACTCGCGGCATTACTATGACCTTTACAAACTGGCCGGGAGTCCCATCAAAGATGCAGCTTTAGCCAATCGAGATCTTCTACAGGCCGTGGTCGAATTCAAGGAACGTTTTTACTATTCTTCCTGGGCACACTACGATGAGGCGCGACCGGGCTCATTCCGGCTGCTTCCCCCGGAAAAGCAACGAGATGCTTTGGAGCGGGACTACCGCGCTATGCGCGATATGTTCTATAAGGAACCGCCTACATTTGGAGAGATACTGAATGCTTTGCAAGCTCTTGAAAATGAAATCAATGCGAAGGAATAACGCCCAACTGGTAGGGTGGTCTCCGGGTTCAACGAGTGCGCCGCGAATTACTTCTCAAAGAAATCAATAAGCAGGTCGCCTGACTTGATGGGAAGCGCTTTCGTCGGCTTGACGATATTCAATATAACCATTGCAATGCACGATAACATTTGCCAGGTTAACGTGCATAAAGTGTGACAGAGTCGCACGTACGCCCCGCTCACGATGCGCGACGAGAATGCCTGCGTCAATCACTGTATGCAGGCATTGAATACCGGCGCAGAGCCGATATCCTATCTAAGAATGGCCGCAGGTCCCGCAATACTTCAGTGGCTGCCTGTGGGATGGTGGCCCGAGCATCGAACTCTTTCATGTCCATTGACTGCCTACTACCTGTATCTAATCTTTGAACAACTCACGATGGCCTAAACGGAACATTTGATTCTCGGGGAACAACGTCTATCTTCTCAGACCTGAGAAAACTACGTGCCGCATCTAGTCCGATGACAGGCTCAGCACCGGGACCCAAAATAAGGTCTGTGAGAGGAATAGTGGCATCAGCCTTCAACGGCAAGGGAAACTCAATATAAGGAACGATTGATTTAGCGCCGGGACGGTATCTACGTGGATTCAATTTCGGAGTAGACATTTTGGAGACAGGCAGAATCAGCCGCCATTCCTTCTCCTCTACGAACGAAGAGTGTTTAAGCAGTCCGACCAATTGTAGTAACTCGATGGTGATTACTGCTCCGGCTCTCTTTAGC
>JARLGZ010000281.1 GCA_031292515.1 Puia sp.
GGCTCTGTTCACATTAGATGTTGATATCTCCCCAAGGCGGCTTGAATCCACGCGGTGGGCGTGAGAACCGCATGGGGCCTCTCATACACCCTTCGCCAACCCAGGTAATTCGGAAGGTACTTGGTGGCCACCCCGTTGAATCTGACCATCCAGCTTTTGAGGCGATGGTGATAACCATTGACGTTCTGAATATGGAAGATGGAGTCTTTTTCATGGACGTGTTTGTCGGCAAGGATCAGTTTAAAGGGAATTTCCTCGTCATTGACGAACCCCCACAGGGCATTGCCTCCATCGATGCACAGGATGTTGTCCCTCCCCAGCCTGCCGCTCAGGACCTTTTTGACTGCGGCTTTGGATTGATCCTGCAATACGGCATCGATCACCGCGCCCTGCCGATCTCTGGCCACCAAAACCGGGATTTGCTCGCTGGAGAGTCCGCGTTTCTTTGCCTTGCCGCCACGTTTTCTGGATGGGCGGGGAAGCTGGCGGTGACCTTTGAAGGATTCAAGAAAATAGGTTTCGTCCGCCTCGGCGATGCCTTCAAGCTTGACGGGCTTGTCGGATGCCGCAGCCCTGAGGAAGCGATGACGCCATCTGAACGCTGTAGACACGGAAACGCCGCATCGGGCGGCGGTCTTGCGAACGCTCAGGCCCTCCTTCAGAGACGAGGCCATTTTCAGCCAACGGTCCTTTTTTCGGAGAAAAGCCAGCGGGCTATCGGTCAGGGAGTTGAATGTTTTTCCGCAGTCATAACAGCGATAACGTTGAAGGCCGCGAGACTTGCCCCACTTCTTCACGTTCCCGGAATGACAGTGGGCACACTCTCGCTTTGCAGCAAGCCGACTCTCGATGATCGAGACGACGTGCTCAAAATCGTTCTCTCCCTCAAGCGCCTTCCTGAGAAGATCGCGCTGTTCTTGAGAGAGGTCGTCTATGAGGGCGATAAGATTCTCAAATTCGTCTCTGTTCATACTGCCTCCTGATATGGAAGTAGTATATCGAAGCACTAGATAGGAATCAACACTCTATGCGAACAGAGCCTTTCATTTTACTTCTATGTTCGGTCCTCAGAGAACCGGTAGGTCTCGAAGTAACATTTCTTGAGGCATGTCCCCCCTTTGAACACCCAGCTTCGCCCGATCAGGGGGTCGCGGGCTATGCCGTGCAGCACCCAGCCCAACACATAATCCTTCTCGATCACCCTGGCCTCAAGCCCGAGCGTGTTGGCAAGACGGAGGATCTCTGCCCGGTTGATCATCGCTTCTCGCTTTTCACCCAGCCTGCGGGACACCACAGCCGCCAACGTGTCACCAGGCGCTGGCACGTGAGGGCCGGGGCCAGTCGCTCATGGCAAGCCGTATTCGCGTCTGCCGGGCCACTACGCCTCTCAAGGAGAAAACCAAGCCGCTTGAAGACAGCGCCGTTACCAAGTCGGTCGGCCGTCGTGATCAGCTTCTCGATGTCTCCCTCCTCTTCTATTAGATACGTATCCAGACAGTCATTCACATGACGAATACCGCCGCCGAGGGCGGGATCGTCGAGCATATCAATGAAAAACGACACTTTCAATATACTTCAAGACATCTTTAATACTGGGGTTCTACGCCCAAAGCCGCTGAATTTTTGAAATCCTTAAAAGACAGCTACTTACATTGACCGTATTAAACCGTAACGTCTTGATTTGGATTGCTGGCGACCCGCGTTAGATTCAGTTTTACAGACAATGCTGGCATGGCTAAGATCCAAACCCCGATTGAGCAGCCCCTTCACATTGTTGCGGTTCGCATCTGCACCTCAGTTCAGATACCAGGAGGCAGGTTCCTTGGCCTGCTATTTTTTCCGTTTGGTGAGTAGACCCCGGTTAGCGCTAACAAATTTACTTCACGGGGTGAATCGTTGGAACGATTTCGTCCCCGGGTTTATAACCTACCGGAATCGGCGGGAGCCAATGCGCTATCAGTTCGCGTTTTTTCGGGTCCTCTTTCGGGCCTTTCCAGAATGAATGCCAGTGAGGTTTTCGGATGTGGGGCGAGGGGGAAGCATGAGTTCCCTCGCTGGTCCCTTCGCTGTAATTTCTGTCTGCGCGTGCTTGCTGAATGAGACGCCCGATCCGATAGCCCGTTTCCCAAATTGTGGGATGATCCGGTGCAAAAACCCTCTCGCCTCTTTTCGTTTTAGTCGGCTTCGCCCTGGCCGGCAGTTTATCCGTCCCGCGCGCGTCGCGGAATTCTGACGAAGTTGAGCACAAGTAAAGAACCAGTGACATAAGAGGCTTGACACTTTTTGAAAGCCTTTGCACGGCCAATGCCTTTTCCCGGGCCCAGTTTTCCGGTATTTCTCCTCCTGTTTGCCGCTTGGTTCGTTCCAATTCATCAAAGAATTCTACAAACATATCTGCAACGTTTTTGCCCCCTGAGATATGGAGGCTATACGGAGCAAAGTCTTCATATATACCCCCGTCGAGCACAATGTTTAGATGGGGATGTCCGCCGCTTCCATCGCATTCCAGATGGACGAAAAACCCTGGCAAATGGAGATCGGGATCGTAGTCGTCAGGAGTATGTTGTTCGTAGCAATCGATATAACAGCACCACTCGGGCAGCCGATACAAAAGCTCAACCGGGATATCACCGTCAACCGGAGTATCCCACAGAGCAGAAAATACCTCCGGGTGAAACCTGTATATTCCCTGGGTCGGTCGCCAGGCAACCAGGGCCGCTATCTTATGGTCAAGAGTCCAGAGGTCCATGCCGGCTACAGGATCGAGGTCCTTGGCTCTGCCCCGGGTGGCGAGGGAATAAGACCCGTTGCTTGGAAGGAAACACCAATTAGGCCAGTTCGGAAGGGTTTTCCCTCGTGCCGCTCGCATGTTGTCGACCCACGACCAGATGTTCGGACACTCTTTAGCAAGTTGTGCGAGGTAGCCTTGCAGCCGCCGGGATATTAAGCGCGCGTCTTGTTCAACCCATTTCATCTTCCTGACTCTTCTTCTTGGCGTTCAAGTTCGCGTCTTGCTGCCACCGTCGTCAGTACCGATCAGGGCGATTCTCTTGCGAAATCACGCAGAGCTGCACCAGGCATCATTTTGCTTTTGGTGACAGTCCCGCCCGCGGTCCCGGCGGGACCTGGAGTGTTTTTGTCACCACGAAGCCCTATCTGCCCAGCTCTCTTCTTCTCGGGGTTATCGGCTTCCCCATGCGCCACCCCACCCGATAACTGCAATATTATACTCCTTTTTCGCGGGATACAATGCGAACAGCCAAACGCCTGGAAGAAGCTCGGTAAAGACAAAAAGATCAACCGCAAAGCCGCTCCATCTCGCTAACACGCATCCGATCAATAGACCTTCCCCAATGAGACCACGCGGCAAGAAACCCTGTGTGTTGTCTCTTTTTTTCATCGGATCGAGCCCATCGATGGCGCCCCCCATAATCAATCCGGATCATCGCGCTGCCGGCGTGATGGTTTCCTTTACTCATCTCGAGAGGAACGGGATAAAAAGGATTTGCAAGTCTTTAAAAAATGGGGGAATAAATCGACTCTTACTCCCGATGGAGAAGAAGACTTTGACTAAAAGCGACATTATAGAAGAACTCGCCCGGCTTAGAGGGATCAATCTTAAAGATGCTGAACGGTCTGTCAATGCTGCTTTCGACAGCATGAGCAAGGCGCTTGCGAAAGGAAGCCGAATCGAGATCCGGGGTTTTGGCTCTTTCCAGGTTAAAGACTACGATCAGTACGCCGGCCACAACCCGAAGACCGGCGCCCCGATTATTGTCGCAGCAAAAAGGCTTCCCTTTTTCAAGCCCGGAAAAGAGCTTAAGGAAAGAGTAGGGCGAAAGTGCGAAGAGCTCAATCAGACGCCTGCAAGGAAAAGCTGACCCATGAGCAATAGACCCAAGAAGAAGTGCCCCCGAAAGGGGCCCCCTACCCCTCAAGATATCAGTTGGCTCCCC
>JARLGZ010000282.1 GCA_031292515.1 Puia sp.
CCGCCGCAAGCTCTCCGGGAAGCTGTGCGAGGCATGGAACTGGGTGCAGCCAAACGGAGAGCCGCGAGATATGGTTTGCCGCTCCCTCATGCTTGAGTTGGAGCGGGCGGGATTTATCGAGCTTCCGCCAAAGAAACAAAACCCTTCCAATCCCCTGGCTGTTAGAAAAAAGCCCGACCCGCCTCGTATCGACCAAAGCCCCATAGAGGGAGTTTTGTCCGGGCTGCCCGCGCCCGTCATTTGCCAGGTGCGCCGTGGACCTCTGGAGCAATTGTTCGAGGGTCTCATCGAGCATTACCACTACTTGGGCTATTGCCGACCGGTGGGTGAGCATCTCAAGTATCTTATAACGATGGAAGGCCGTCCCGTTGCATGTTTTAGCTGGTCATCGGCTCCTCGCCACCTCGGCTGCCGGGACCGCTTCATCGGATGGTCCCCGGAGATACGCAGGAAAAACATCCACCTGATAATCTACAACAACCGTTTTCTCTTGCTGCCATGGGTCAGAATCAATCATTTGGCGTCCCACCTGCTGGCAAGGATGGCCAGAAGGATATCGCGTGACTGGCAGGAGGTCTACGCTCACCCGGTCCACTTCCTGGAGACCTTCGTCGATACCGAGCGGTTCAAGGGAACCTGCTACCGGGCATCCAACTGGATACATATGGGGCAAACCACGGGGCGGGGCATACACAACAAAACCCATAAGCCCGCTTGCTCCATAAAGGATGTTTGGGGCTATGCGCTCGACGCAAAATTCAGGGAGAAGCTATGCCGCTGAAGCCTCCCGAAATAGAGTTGGAGAGCGAAAAAATAAAAAGCTTTTTGCAAAGAGCCGAAAAAAACCTTGATCCGGAGGATTTTACTTTCGTCTCCGGCCTGGTCGGGACCGTACTCTTTCTGAGCGGCATTGTAGAGAAGAAATCGAGCGCGATTGTACGGCTGTTGAGGTTCATTTTCGGTTTCAAAACGGAAAGCGGCAAGCGCCTGTTTGACAAAGAAGCCGGAGATATCGCCCGGCCTGATCGGCCCGCACCGTCGGGCCATGGCAGGAATGGCGCCGGGAGCTATCCGGGAGGCAAAACGGTCCCTGTTCCCAATAAAGATCACAAGAAAGGTGAGCGGTGTCCCAAATGCTTGAAGGGAAAACTCTATCGGATCGATCCCGAAATAGTTATGCGTTTCTTTGCAGCCGCTCCTGTCCAGCTCGTGACCTACCTGTTGGAGAAACTGCGGTGCAATCTGTGCGGGGAAATCTTCACCGCTGAAAAGCCTGCCAAGGCCGGCGGGAAAAAATATGACGAGACGGTAGCAGCACAGGTGGCTGTCGCAAAATATGGCGCAGGTCTGCCCTTCAACCGCCTGGAGAAGCTTCAGGAAAACTGTGGCGTCCCTCTCCCCGCATCCAGCCAATGGGATATCGTCAATGAGAGTGCGCAGACCCTCAAGCCAGTCTATACGGAACTGATGTGGCAAGCCGCCCAAACCGGCATCATCTACCAGGACGACACCACCAACAGAGTCCTCTCTCTAAGCTCGGGCCGCAAAGAGAAACGTAAGGCAGGGGAAAGAAAAGGCGTTTTTACAACGGGGCTCATTTGTGAGTCCGAAGACAAGACGATCGCCTGCTTTTTTACGGGACACAAACATGCCGGTGAAAATCTAAGAGACCTTCTCGATCAGCGGCTGGCCGATCTTAGCCCCCCTATCCAGATGTGCGATGCCCTCTCCAGGAATATGTCCGCCAAGTTTGCAAGCATTATTTGCAACTGCCTGACGCATGGCAGGAGAAACTTCGTCGATCTGATCGATGTATTCCCCGAAGAATCCGGACAGGTTATCGAGGTCCTGGCCAAGGTTTACCATCATGACGATCTTGCCAAAGAGCAAGATATGTCGCCCGATGACAGGCTCGCATTCCACCAGGAAAAGAGCGGTCCCCTCCTGGATGGCCTAAAAGATTGGATGGAGACTCAACTTCGCGACAAGACGATTGAGCCAAACTCCGGGATGGGAAAAGCCTTCGACTATATGCTAAAGCGATGGGATCGGCTCACGCGTTTTCTAACGGTCGCAGGTGCCCCAATTGATAATAATATCTGCGAAAGGGCTCTAAAGCTGGTAATCCGCCATCGCAAGAACTCCCTGTATTATCGGACCGAAAGAGGCGCATGGGTGGGAGACCTATTTATGAGCTTTATTCATACCTGCAACCTCATGAAGATCAATGCATTCGAATACCTGACGGCTCTTCTGCGCAATGCTGATAAGCTTCCTGCCGATCCAGGCCGGTGGATGCCGTGGAACTATAAGCAGACCCTATCGGAAGCGCCACCATAATACTGGCCGCTGTGCCTGTTATGCTAATCTATCGACTCCTATGCCTTCTCGATCCAGCGTTCCCGGCTGCTCAACGCACACGCTTGCCATGTTGTCGCCATCCAGGCCTGCCCACATCAAAAAATGTGCAAAAATCAAAAATTTATCCACTTACTCTGGCTTGCCGGAAACTCACCATTGAATTGTTTCCATGGAAGTTGCCTCCATCGAGGGGGCAACTCCATGGTCTAACCCGAATTGGCAATATTCCAGATGCGGGCGCGATCGATTCCTGTGGCTTCCCCTGGAGATCTTCGACGATCGACGTCCGCCCCGGGCGCCCAAAGAAAAAGACCCGGACATCCCAC
>JARLGZ010000283.1 GCA_031292515.1 Puia sp.
GCGACGGGTACGCGTCGACGAAGCCCTCTGGGAAGCTCTGACAAAGGAGTACGAAGCGGCAAAGGTTGAGGAAGTAAAACAGATTCCCACTGTTCACGTTTTAGATATAGCAAACGTCCCCCAGCGGAAGTCAGCGCCAACCCGGTGGCTCATTATGGTAGTCGGCACGACGGTATCGTTCGTTGTGGCTTGTCTTTTGGTTCTCTTGATGAATTTGTGGCAACAGATGGATCCGCAGGAAGAACCAAAGAAGATCGTAACGGAGGCGCTTGACGCTTTTCTGCACTTGCTGCGTCGGTAATGAAGCGCTAGGTCTAGCGAATCCCGGCGATCTGTTCGTTAGTGTTCTGGAAATGTGCCTTTGCCTCGACTGGCCCCCTCTACTATTCAGGATGGACGCTGATGACCACTCAGAATGAGATTCGCCCACAGCATCAGTGGGTGAGCTATCTACCAGGATTCATTCGGTCTCGGCTAGCCGGCCGCCACTCTTTGCATGCCATTCTGAGTAATGCCGGCTGGCTCCTGCTTGATCGGGTAGTACGGATGGGCGTAGGGGTCATCGTTACGGTACTGATAGCGCGATATCTCGGCCCAAATCGGTTTGGAAGCCTCAATTTTGCCATGGCATTTGTTGCGCTTTTTGGCACGATCACAAGCCTGGGCCTTGACATGATTATCGTACGGGAGGTCGTAAGGGACATCTCGCGGGCCGGAGTGATTGTTGGGACAGCTCTTACGCTCAGAATAGGTGCCTCCTTTCTTGCGGTTGCGACTTCAATTCTTGTTCTTCGCGCAGTGCAGCCGCACGATCGAACGTCACTCGCTCTTGTTTCAATCCTCTCAGCCACATTGGTTTTGCAGGCGTTCGACACACTTGATGCGTTCTTTCAGTCTCAGGTTCAGTCGCGGTTAACGGTATGGGCGAAAAACTCAGCCTTCTTGCTGATGACTGCTTGGCGACTGCTCTTGATTCGTCTGGCTGCGCCACTATGGACTTTTGCCGCGGCACAGGTGATCGAACTAACCTTGGGTGCCATCGGCATGCTTATTGGTTATTATCGGGTATATGGCACGTTTCTGAATTGGCGCTACAGACGAGATCAGGCTGTCGACCTTCTGCGTCAGAGCTGGCCAGTAATTATGTCTAGCATGGCAATCATGATTTATATGCGGATCGACATGGTCATGCTAAAGGTCATGCAGGGGGATACCGCAGTGGGTCTGTACAGCGCTGCGGCACGAGTCTCGGAGGTGTGGTACTTCATTCCATCTGTGATTGTATCTTCGGTCTCACCCGCGATTATCCGCGCCAAGCCAAACCCCTCTCTCTACTATGGAAGATTGCGTCAACTTTTCTGCATCGTCACTCTCGTTGCTGTCGTCATCGGATCCGCAGTTGCGATGACCTCTCATCTGATTATTCGGCTCCTTTACTCAAGCGCATACGAACCAGCATCTGCTATATTGAGTGTTCATATTTGGGCATCCATATTCGTTTTTCAAGGTGTTGCACAGTCAGTGTGGGATTTTTCCGAAGGCCTGCTGAAACTAAGTCTGTACCGCACTGTGGCTGGTGCTATATTGAATATCGGTTTAAACTTGTTTCTCATCCCTCGATTTGCGGGAATGGGCGCAGCCGTTGCAACGGTAATTGCGTATTCGATGGCTGCAGTCTTCGGCAATATCTTCAGCGGTCGTACCCGACCCATTTTCTATATGCAGATGAAAGCCTATGTGCCAACCGCACTCTGGAGAAGACATGAAACAGTGGGTTAGACGTACTGCAAATCGGTATCTACTGCCTCATCTGGATCGCTTCATTGAGTTGTCCCCATTGTCATGGGGAAATGTGTCTTACTCCCAAGAGGGAGAAGATATGATTTTATCTCGATTCTATGATGAAAAAAGCGCCGGCTTCTACGTTGATATAGGAGCCCATCATCCAATTCGATTCTCAAACACTTATAAATTCTATCGTCGAGGCTGGAATGGATTGAATGTCGACGCTACTCCTGGCAGCATGAATATTTTCCGGTATCTGCGGCCAAGGGATATTAATATCGAGGCGGCCATTGGTTCCGAGGGGCAGCATTTGACATTTTATGAGTTCGATGAACCCGCCTTGAATACGCTTTCGGCCGAGGTTGCAAAAGAGCGAAACGGTGGGCGATATCATATCGTGCGTGAAACCCCGCTAATCACACAATCCATGGCGGGCTTGTTAGATGTGTATGTTCCGGGAAATATCCGTATTGATTTCCTAAGCATCGATGTCGAGGGACTGGATTGCGAGGTGCTGAGTTCCAACGATTGGGGCCGATACAGACCGGAGCTCATCCTTGCGGAATGTTTTGGCGTCTCCACGATTGAGGAAGTCGCTGCAGAGCCTGTCTATCGGCTGCTTTCGAGCTATGGCTATAAAATGGTGGCGAAAACGGTCAACACCGTCATCTTTCGGGTAGATGCTTAACTTCACTCGTGGCGTCTACTGATCACACCTTGCGCTTTCTTCCCACCAATAAGCGGAGAAGCAGGACGAGAGATGAGAGAGGGCAAGCATTAACAATGCGATCTGAAACTCCCGTCCTGTTAGTGATCTTCAATCGTCCGGACACAACCAAGGCTGTGATGGAGGCCCTGCAGACCGCTAGGCCCAGGCATCTGCTCATTGCTGCTGACGCACCTCGAATCGGCCGTCAAGGCGAGGCAGAGCTCTGCGCCGAAACCCGCGATACCGTGCTTTCCATGATCAACTGGCCATGTGAGCCGCAATGGAGAACAAGCGAAACAAATCTCGGTTGTGGCCCGGGTGTGGCGTCGGCAATCAGTTGGGCGCTCACTAAATTCGAGACGACGATTGTACTCGAAGACGATTGCGTTCCCCATCCGGACTTCTTTGCCTTTGTGGATGCAATGCTCGATCGCTATCGAGACGATCCTCGAGTCATGCTGGTTAGCGGCATTAATGTGCTTCGTGGTCGTTACAAGCTGCCCTACAGCTACGGTTTTTCTCGCTACCCGCTGACATGGGGATGGGCTACATGGCGTCATTCCTGGGAGAGGTTTGATTACAATATGAAGGCATGGCCGGCGATTCGGGAGAGTGGCGTCCTCGTCGACATTCTAGGAGACAAACGAGTGACAGAATACTGGATGCGGGAACTCGACAAGATCGTAGACGGATCCATCAATACATGGGACTACCAATTGCATCTAGCCATGTGGCTCCATGGAGCGTATTCAGTTTACCCGTCTTCGAATTTCATCACTAACATCGGCCTGCAGGGAACCCACACAAATACCTTGTCCCCTGTCCATAATCTTCCGACAGCAGCTCTGCAGTATCCGCTGAAGCATCCACCCGTAGTTTATCGTGATCTTACAGCGGATGCTCTGATCCGCCGCGCCTGGTATCTTCCCACTGTCGGCGATCGAGTGTCCAATAAGTTACGCAAAATTCAGGCCAGTCGTTTTTTCAGGCGGGGTCAATAATGGATGTTCGTGGTTCGGCGGGGATTTTCAGTGTGCTGAAGGCTTGTCTGAAAAATCCCTTTACGTTTTACCTGAGATTCCTGTTCAATCTGATAAGTAACAAGCGGCGTTTTCAAAACTTTCGACAGGACTACATGGCTTCGGTAACGGACTGCCGTTGCGAACCTACGGTCACGATTTACAAAGACGCAGAAGTTCGCTCATGTCAGATAGGCAGCTTTACCTACATCGGCCCCAACGCGACGATAACCCTTGTGCAAATAGGTCGATTCTGTTCTATTGGTCCTAACTGCCAGATCGGACTAGGCAAACACCCAACCCGTCAGTTTGTCAGCACAAGTCCTGCGTTCTTTTCTTCAGCAAGGCAGTGCGGTACGACTTTCGTCAATTCGAACCACTTCGGAGAAAATCTGCCTGTGATAATCGGTAATGACGTCTGGATAGGAGCGAATGTGCTGATTGGCGGCGGTATTCGAATAGGTAACGGCGCAATTATTGGAGCTGGAGCAGTCGTCATGTCTGATGTTCCAGACTTTGCTATCTATGGCGGCGTTCCAGCGCGCTTTATTCGTGCGCGTTTCACTCCAGAACAGACCGCGTGGTTGTTGCAATTCGAGTGGTGGAATCGGGATGAGGCATGGCTGATCAGTCACGCCCACCTGTTCTCGGACATTTCGGAGTTGATCGCTGGATGTCAAGCCGAACAATCTTAGGCCTCGAAAGGTTATAGGGCGTGTCGGAAAGCGATTAAGGCTGCTATCTGCAGAGAAAATGAGAATACGACAACCCAACGGTCTTGTAGTACAGCGATTTTTTCGAAGGGGCCATAGTTCATCGAGGATTTGGCTATGATACGATCCCTTGCATACGGCGTTCTCCAAAGGGTAGCAAGATTAGTACGCTCCATCAGCGGTGGTTTCGCTCGGCTCTATTTATTCTGCGCGGGGGTGCAGGTGGGACCCGGTCTTAAGATCAAATCTCTTCCAATTTGTCGCAGGCATCCAGGGGCTTCCATTCGCATCGGCACGAATGTGCAGATTAACAATAAGATGTCAGAAAACCTTGCCGGGATCGTGAATCGGACCGTACTTGTTGCAGACCGGGCAGGTGCGGAAATACTGATTGGAGACCACGTTGGTATATCAGGCGCGGTGCTTTTCTGCAGCAGCCGGATCACTGTTGAAGACTACGTGAAGATTGGCGCAGGAGCACGAGTTTACGATACCGACTTTCATCCTATACACTGGCTCGACCGGAGACTCGACCTTCCTGGGGCCGCAACGACAAAGCCTGTGAGGATTTGTCGAGACGCTTGGATCGGCGCTAATGCAATGGTGCTAAAAGGAGTGACGATCGGGGAGCGGTCCATCGTAGCCGCGGGTGCTGTTGTCACTTCCGATGTGCCGCCCGATTCATTGGTTGCCGGAATTCCGGCCAAAGTCCTTCGCACATTACCTTCATAAGAGTTCTATCGACCCTGTAGGGCTAGTTATCAAAAGGTAATCAAATAGTCTGACGAGCCATCCGGCCGAATCCTTCGTCATAAACGAGTATTCACCTCTCTATCAACAAGAAACATTTGAACACTAATGTCATCTGATTCCGACAACACGACAAACTTCATTAAGGCCCAGTCGCGAAGGCGTAACACGGCTTACGACTCTGGAGCATTTGTGGCGTTTCTAATTCCCACGCTTCGCTTTATTCAAGTGAAGGTAGTCGGTGTCTTGAGCGGCTCTGATCTGGTCTTTCTGGCTATTTTTCTTGTTCTGGCTCTTCGCGGAAAGATCGAACTCAGAACACTGCGCGCCAAGAGATTCATAGTTCTTTGCTCATTGTGGCTGGTTTCGCAATGCGTAACGGACGTAGTGAGACACTCCGTGTTCGTGGATTACGCGCGAGGATGGAGCAATATTGGTCTGACGCTTATCAATTTTGTGGTCCTGTACTCGTTGCTCTACGATCGGCCTCGACGCTTGATCTTCTACGGATGGGGACTCGTTGTTGGCGGCTTACTCACATTTCTTATTACTCCTGATATTTATATGGAGACAGATCCATGGAAGTTTGGAATTGCATATCCGGTGAGTTGGGCTACCATGCTTCTCGTCTCGCGGAAGAAAAGCCACAGTTATGAGCCAGTATTTCTATGTATTGTTGTGGGCGGATTACACGTTTTGATGGGCGCTCGGAGTTCAGGGGGAATGTGTATTGTCGTAGCGTTGTATCTTCTTGCTGTGCGCTACTTCATCAAAAGAGGAGCTCGAAGGTACAAATTACGGGCTAGATATATCGCCGCGGTAGGCACAGGTGTGGTCCTGAGCGTGGTCGGTATCTTTTGGGGTTACGGATATGCAGCGCAGGCTGGAATTTTAGGAGATGATGCCAGAAAGAAGTATGAACTACAATCCAGTGGAAAATACGGTGTACTATTGGGCGGGCGAACGGAGGCCCTGTCCTATGTTCCGGCCATCATTGACTCTCCAATATTGGGACACGGCTCCTGGGCGAAGGATCCCACCTATATCATCGCGCAACGGCAGGCGCTTCTGATGATGGGATATGGAGACGCTTTGGACTTTGATCAAGCTGAACTTGAAGAGGGTCTCATCCCATCGCATTCTATTATTTTTGGCGCGTGGGTAGATGCCGGTATTTTAGGCGTTGTTTTCTGGGGTTGGGTCTTCGTGCTGACATTGAAGATGTTGCTGCGGGTTTATCCTCCTGGTATTAGGTTACTGCCTCTAGCGTCATATGCAGCATTTCAGCTGCTCTGGGATCTCCTATTCTCCCCCTACGGAGCGTATATGCGGACAATCACCCCATACTATATCGTGTTGGTGATGACTTGTATGGATGCGATGCCGCTCGAAGCGGCCCCGATCATGGCTTCAGTTCGCAAAAAACGGTCACACAATCGCGTTCTGTCGAATCGAGTCCTTGAAGGGGACAGTCCCGTCTAGATCTACCGAGGATTGTCCTGAAAGCAAATGCGCAGCGCGTACCACGGAGCTAAGATTGGCAGTAGCGGCGTCAGTGATAGGCGTTGGCTACAAATTCGAATAAGTAAGTGCATTTTGATTCGTAATTGCGAGACAAAGGATGGCTTCGCTGTGAACTATGAAAATCAGCATAGTTACATTGTCGTTCAATCAAGTGGATTACCTCAAGGAAGCGATAGAATCTGTTCTGGGTCAAGCTTATCCAGAGCTAGAGTACATCGTTGTTGATCCAGGCTCGACCGACGGCAGTCGCGAGTTGATCCAGAGTTACTCTAACCGAATCTCGCGCATCATCTTCGAGAAAGACCGTGGACCA
>JARLGZ010000284.1 GCA_031292515.1 Puia sp.
ATTCGAGGCGCCTGTGAAGGCCAGCGAGCCCTTTGCTTTCGGGGATTTCTCCTGGCTCAACGGTACCAGCCGGAAAACGACGGCGCCGGCTTTCGATTCCAAGTATTTCACGGGGGATGTGACTTTCGATTTCAATTATACTCATTCCTACAACAATCCTATCGACAATACGGTGGTGGGATCTACGGCGCTCGCCAGGAATAATGAACTGCAGCTGTCGTTTATGGGTGTGGGAGGGGATATTCATGTGAACAATGTCCGGGGTAGGGTCATGATGCAATTTGGTACGCGCTCCACGGTTGTGCCTCGTAATGATGGGAGTTCGTATAAGGGGCAGTATGATTTGCAGACGATCTACCGGTATATCAGCGAGGCTTATGCAGGGTATCACTGGGACACCTGGCATGGCATCAACCTGGATGCGGGTATTTTCATGTCTTATATCGGGTTGTTCTCCTATAACAATTTCGAGAACTGGGGCTATCAGCCTTCTTATACCTCGGATAATACGCCCTGGTTTTTCAACGGGCTGCGGTTGCAGACTTTTCCGACCGATAAGTTGAAAGTGGAGTTATGGCTGATCAATGGCTGGCAGAGCTACGGTATGTTTAATAATTCTCCGGGTATGGGGGTCTCTATCTATTACCGGCCAAAGGAAACAGTGGATTATGTATTTAATAACTATTATGGTAAGGATGACGAGGGTGCACCGGGCCGCTACCGGTTTCATGCCGACTACAGTTATCAGCTTCGTTACCTGAACCGTAAGCATGGAGCCATAACCAAAGCCGCCTTCTCTATCACCGGGGATTTTGGGTTTGAGAACGGAGACGGGGTCACTCCTTTTGGAAAAGGGGCGGTTGGATCTGCCAACTACCTGCCCGCACAGAATTTTATCAGCGGCATGATCTATAACCGGTTATGGTTTGGTGAGAAGCAGAAATTCGCCTGGACGATCGGGGGAGGGTATATGCACAACCCGGGACAGTACCTGGTGCTGGCTCCTACAGGCTATGCCGATACGCTGTTCCAGAAGCAGACGGGTCCCGGATCGACGTTCGAAGCCTGGGATTATTCTACTTCGCTGGATTATATGCCCAGTCAGAACATGACGTTGAAGTTCGAATTCGTTCACAGGGCTGTGGAGAAGATTGGCGCGGCGCCCGGGACTCCTCAGCTGACGGGTTATTTTGCCGGTCATGGCGGCGTCACCTCTCCTTCTGGCTATGCGAATACGGGAGGGTACACCTATACTTCCAGCGGAGGTTCCGTGGCTCCTCCGTTGAGCAGCTGGAATACTTCGGGGCCGAATGGTACTCCCTGGATGCCGGATATGGTCAAGGCGGAATCGAGGATCGTG
>JARLGZ010000285.1 GCA_031292515.1 Puia sp.
CCAAAACCCCAAAACCCCAAAACCCCAAAACCCCAAGGAGCTGCGACAACTGCCACGATGGTAGAACGAACGCACACAATAAAAGGTAGAATTTTAGTACCCTTTAGGTTATATCGGATTCTTCAAATCTCAATAATAAAATACGAAACTTCGCATCCCCAGAATATGGGCGAGGTCAATGGAAAGCCTGACGCTGCCTCTGGGCAGTCTGCTGGCCCGTCGGCCATACGGGCGTTGTGGAAATTCGTAGACGGCACCGGCCCTGTTGCCTACGCTCCCGATGCCACCCAGACCATTGAGGCCGCCTACAGTTCTGACCCCAAGGCCAGCGTCGACCTTGCTGTTACTGGCTGTCAGTGCCGACTTGACGTTGCCAAGATGCAGCAAATGAACATTGGCACAGCCTTCTCGGGACTCTTACTGCAAGCGCCGGCAGGTGAGACCAGCGCGATCTTCAGAGACTGTCCCAATCAGCCTGATCTGGCGGAGGTTTGCAGGAAATTGGTTGAGGAAACCTTCGCGTTCCACATAAAGGCCGTCCAGATGCGTTCGCAGAATGAGAAGGTCAATGCAATCTACAACAGGCTGGGCGAGTTCAAGTATGACGCCATGGAAAAGTACAATGCGAAAGTCATACTAAAGGACATGAAAACCTTTTGCAACGGTTGCAAGTACTACGGCTTCTGGAACTCCGAGACAAATTCGCGCGAGGGCAAGGGCGTCCAGATCTCTCCCTATGGGCCGCGGTACGACGGGTACTGGAAAGACAACAAAGCGCAGGGCAAGGGCCGGAGCATCCGCCCGAACGGAGACGTGTATGAGGGCTGCTGGGACCAGGACAAGGCCAATGGGCAGGGAAAGTTCACATTCTTTGACGGTGCGATCTACGAGGGGGAGTGGCTAATGAGCAAGAAGTCGGGTCGCGGCGTTGAGACCTGGGCCGATGGTAGCAAATACGTGGGGGAGTACCTCAAGGGCGAACAGAATGGAGCGGGCGTCATGGAGTGGGCAGACGGGCGAAAGTACGATGGCCAGTGGCTTCAAGGGAAAATGCACGGAAAGGGCCTTTTTCGTCTCTCGGATGGCAGAGTGTATGACGGAGAGTGGGACGCGGGCAAGAAGAAGGGCAAGGGAACACTCAGCTCGCCAGATGGGAGACAATACGATGGCGAATTCGCAAATGACGAAATCAACGGTAGAGGAACGTACAAGTGGCCCAACGACGAGAAGTATGAGGGAACCTTTGCGAACGGGAAAATGCATGGCGTTGGCATCTACGAATGGTACAGCGGACGACAGTATACAGGACAATTCGTGGACGGGGAGATGGAGGGCAAGGGCACGATGAAGTGGCCGGACGGGCGGAAGTATGTTGGACCGTGGAAGCAGGGGAAACGAGTCGGAAAGGGCAGTATGAGGTACGCCGATGGCTCCGAATATACCGGCGGGTTCCTCGATGGCAATGAGGAGGGTGACGGCATCCTGAAGCAGCCGGACGGGAGAGAATACGACGTGGGATATAGGAAGGGCAGCCTGCTGTACCGCAGGATAAAAATGAACCCCTCTTCGGTCCCGTCGCACTGGGAATGGAAGGACGACTCAGGAAACTTCGTTGCATACAGCGCAAGCGAGTCTCAGAATATTGAAAACGCATATCTGAACGGAGACAACTCAATCGTACTCATACTAAATGGGCACGCATACAGCATAGACGTAGTCGCCATGGTCCAGACGAATATCTCAAGCGATCGCACACGAAAAATACAGAGGGCTACCGGTCCTCCGCCGGCGATTCCGAATTCGAGTACGACGCCAAAGTCAAGTGTGCAATGGACGTTTGATAACGATAAAGGATTCTGCAGCTATTCTCCGACAGCCTCGCATACGATCGAGGAGGCGTACCAGGCGAGGTCTGCTCAGCTCACCTTGACCACGGGTGGACACCAGTACGTGGTCGACCTTTCGAACATGACGCAGACCAATACGGCGACGAATAGGGTCCGCAAAATCCAGCGCAGCTCTCAGGCTGCATCAGCAGTGTTGCCAGCAGCATCCGGATGCACGCTCGAAAAGCTTCCTTCGAGTTCCGTAGAATATTTGTCGGTGAAGGCAGAATTCGACAAGACCATGGCAGGGAAATACACCACTCTGGTTGTTATCAAGCTCACCAACAGCATGCTCATAGGATACTTCACACAGAAGGAGTCCTTCATTCAGAACTTGCACGGCACCGCCAAACCGATTGTGATGTCGCTCTTCCACGGGACCAGAGATACAAACCCTTCTGCAATATACAATGGGTACTACGAAGGTTTCGACATGCAATATGCCCGGGACGGCTACTGGGGGAAAGGAATGTATTTCGCAGCGAACGCGAACTACTCACACGACTACGCGCATGCAGAAGGAGGGATGTCACATATCTTTATGGCGAAGGTGATAGTCGGAAACGCGTTCGACTATGGGGTCAAGACCAACAAATCGCTCAAGCACCCGCCGCTGTTGCCAGGAGATCCGGTAAAAAGGTACGACTCAGTCAAGGGGAGGACCGGCGGCTCCGACGTGTACATTATCTACGACGGGGCCCAGGCTTATCCGATGTACCTGCTCTCCTACAAGTGAGTTCTTGTCTGATATTGTATCTCATCATCACGATATTTCCAGACTCTGTTTTCACCTGCTACTGTTCCTTCCCCGTGGTTCAGGGGTTTTGGGGTTTTGGGGTTTTGGGGTTTTGG
>JARLGZ010000031.1 GCA_031292515.1 Puia sp.
GACCAG
The DNA here is from genome assembly GCA_031292515.1 of Puia sp. Lineage (GTDB taxonomy): Bacteria > Bacteroidota > Bacteroidia > Chitinophagales > Chitinophagaceae > Puia. The sequence continues at coordinate 7 of JARLGZ010000031.1, forward strand.
CCACGTGCGCACAGCAGGCAATTCAAAGCGCAGGTATTTGCCCAATTTAATGTGCGGAATTCGCTCATTTCCACGACGACGTGACCTCTCATAGACCCAGGAGACGGGCACGTTCAGGACGCGTGCAATATCCGCGATTGTCATTAGGTCCGAATTCTGTTCATTTACTTGCATACGTGCCCCCCACGTGCTGTCTGAAATGCTCAACTCGCTGCTGCAAATCCGTCTGCACGTCACCGGCACGTGCCCAACTAAACTGTGCTTCCGGGGCCGATTAATACGAACCACGTCCCTGCACGTGTCCCCCGATTTATCACCGACCAAGAAGAAATAACACGCTCCTGGAAAATCCCGGCATTTATTTGCACACGTACCCCCCACGTGCCCGCACGTCACTCCCTCACCGAGAACGACTCCAGTTCCCCCTCGACGAGCACCTCGTCTGCTGCCCACTCTCGGAAATACAAATGAATTCGACTGATAGGTGATTTCGAGATCATCCAGGAATATTCGGAGGGCTTTTTCATATCGAGTTTGATCGAGCGGGACGTGGTCACCCTGCGCGTCCCTAAAGGAGCGTCCAAGAGCATCTCTTTCGAGAGATATTTCGACACGTAGGGGGCCACGCGATGCGCGTCAACGAATCGGATATCGACGTGCTCACCGCCTCCCACTGACGACCATGCCGCCTTTGCCCATGCTTGATCGATATAGTGGTCGATCACAATGTGCAGATGTGCCAGCCCTGTCGTCTTCTGAAACTCAAGAACGGCAACAAATTTCGGCGTAACTCCGAAACGCCGATTGAAATAGATTCGGAGTTTGTTCCAGCATTTCCGAATGTGCTTCACGGATTTGCATTGAATCCTTGTGCAGGTTTCGCAGCGGCATGCAGTCCCGATGGCTTTTTGGATTTCAAAGTGAGCCAGGTATGTCTTCAGGTCATTCCCGCATGCAATCTTCTTCGCGTCCAGAGTGAGCGTGAGAAATCGATTCAGCTTTTCCCGGACGACGGCGCGCAGGATTTGCCCTCGGTACTTGTTAGCCTTTCGCGGGGCGCAGAGTGAGCACCCCCAGCACTTGCAGCGGAGGCGTAGATACTTTCGCGAAGGCGCAGATGCTGTAGGGACAGCACGCTGCAAACCCTGATTGCTGACACTCCCTGCCTTTCTGGTCCCTTGCAGCGACCAGGCCCCGCAGAACTTCTTCCGGCCAGCTTCCGGCGCGCCTGAGGGCGCCATAGCGGTCTTCTTGATGCTGTCGGCCTCGTTCTCCGCCTGTTGCTGATGTGTCATCGAACTAACCTCTCTCTTTTCCCTTGTTACGATTGCTCTGTAATACGGTGAACTAAGTAAAAGAGCGCGCTTCGCGCGCGGATTACTTGGGGCTCTGCCCCAAACCCCGGAACAGCTTTTCCTCCTTACCGGCAGTCAGGGGGATTTCTCCCCCGGCTGCCGTATCGCAGGACGCAACTTGCCGTATAAGTCGCGGGGCGGAGCTGTTCAGGAACCGTTGCCCGCTCTGTTTGTCGCCGCATCCTGCAAACTCGTTGTTCATCTCACTGCCGCTTCAATGAAGCGGCGTAGTCTCCAAAAGCGCTCGGGAAGATCGATACCAATCAACTCGTAATGCTCCGTGGGTGACTCTCCGGGATGGCGCGGGCTGAATCTAGGGTCCCAACGACCCACTTCAGCTATCAAATCGATAAAAGGCCCCAAATCGACATTTGATTGAATATGGGCGGATTGGTACCGCATAGGGCTTGTCTTGTTCTTGCGCTTCGACATTTGTGTTCCTCCATGCATTGAGGCTCGCTGGAGTGTGTAGGTATGTGGAAATAGATTTTTTAATATTCTCTTGAGGGTGTTTGGAGCAAAAGAAAACGCCGGAGTTATCTCCGGCGTATCAGGCATTCTCAGGAATATAAATATGCATTTCTATTCTTTAGGTTCGATTCCTCTTGCACGTCTGAACTCGCCTGCCTTTTGAACCGAATATGTGAATGACCAATTGAGGAGTTCTCGGCCCGCTATAGCGTCGGCAAGCCTCTGCACCTTGGTTGTATGCGCCTTGAGGAGAACGCGGAAGTCGAATTCACCCATTGTTTCGGTGATGAATCTCTCGTGCTTTCGGAGAATGGCCTCTCCTTTAGCGTCCTCGGATTCGAGAAAGTTCATGATTGATTTATTCGATTTTGCGGGGAACTGCTCTCGAAGTAGGAGGAATCTATCGCACAGATAGATCAACTCGGAGGAGAGCGCGAGGAACCTTTCAGGGTCGGTTTCCGCATCGAAGGTGGTTGGTCTGCCTTGCCTGCCCTTCGGCATTGCCTCAGCCATCGCCTTTTTTACGAACCGACGAAACGCCCCAGGGCCGGACAGTTCAAGCTCGACCTGAGAAATTGCTTCGATAATTTCCTGCTCGTTTTCGAGGCGCTCCTTAATGCGGGTAAAAAGAAACTCCTCCATCTCCTCAGGTTGATAAATGAACTCGGCAATTTTCTGAGCGAAGGCCTCTGTCTTCTCCTTTCGTGTGGGATCGACAGTCGCCACATTGAAAGCGGCAATAAAAACCCCTCCCAGACGAATCGAATCCGCGATAGTGACTGGACTCTCAAAGCCACGCTTCCCCATTACCTTGAGCGGCGCAGTGAAGAGGGCCACGAATCCCTTTGCAAGCCGTCTCGCCTGTTCATCGCTCACTGGTTTCTGGCTGGGAATGTTCATTGTTGGTTGGCTCTCACCAGCGCAATCAGCCGCTTGAATTCATTGTTGTCTGTCGCACTCTTCCAGAGATTCACGAACTTGCAGACTACCTGCAAATTTCGGGGCTCGTAGTGTTTGGCTGAGTCGATGCGGTCCAAGGAAAAATGGCGCTGATGGTCAGTGAAATCATCCTCTGGCAGCATCTTGATTCCGGTGAGGGCGCAGTGCTCCCCTTGCTTCTTTATCAACTCCACGGTGTACGCCTGGGCTGCTTGTTTGCTCGGAAAGCCGAAATGTTTGAGCTTGGCCACGGAAATTTGAGTCTTGCCGCTCTGCATGGTCGTGTCCCAAGCGCTCTGAACCATACGCTTGGCGGCTTGCTCGATGCGGAATTTGGCAATCTCCTCAGCACTGGATTTCTTTGGCGCTCTTTCTTTGTAATGCGGATCGGCGGCAATCCAATCCCGCTGCCGATGCCATTGCGACAGGTCATCGCCCGCAATCAATGCCAGCGCATACTCCGCATTATCAGCGCTTAATTTCGAAAATGTGCCTGGGCTGGCAAGGAATTTGCGGGCATGGGCGTGAATCGATTCCCAGCGTAAATACCTTGCAGTCTTATCCTGACAGGACCAGGGAAGGCATCGCTTGTAGTAAACGATCATTGGGCCATCGGCTTGTGACGGGTCAGGCTTCTTGATGGTTTCTGTTTCAGGTTCCTCGTCGGTTGAAATGGTCCACCAAACCATGTCCCCGGCGCGATGAATCCAGATATCGCTTGCTGTTTGCATGAAAACTGAATTCAGGTTGTACCAATAGGTTGCCGTCCTCTTGGATGCGGGCTTACCGTTGCGCCCCTTCAAGACTCGCATTGCCTCGGCCTTGTACGCATCCTCATCTCTGCTCTGCCAGAAAGGATGCACCCTCAGATCGTCCATGACCGCGATCGAATGGCGCTCAAGGCATTCCGGCCAAGCCCAATTGCCTCGCCCGAAGTTTCCGTAGTAGACGTTCATTCGTAAAGCCTCCGGCGTCGACGGTTCGACCCTCTGAATGGTATTGTTATGCCCCACTGTCAAGGCTTTCCGAAGGGGAACCGATAGGGCGCAAGAGGCGTCTTTACACCAACTTTTGAGGTGTTGATTGCCAGCTCTCCATCCTCAAGTGTAGTGATCGCAATGTGCCAATAGGATCGCTCCCCGTTTTCGGTCATGTTCAGGTCATGTTTGTGCGCCAAGATCCATGAATACGGCACTGCGAATGCTTCTAAACGATCCATGCACGCAAGGACAAAATACCCATCTTTAGCCTCCGCCAGGAAGGCGTCCCATTTTGGGTGAAATGCATACCAATAGGGTTGGTAATCGCTCTCGTATTTCTTGGACACTGCGCAGCATACGCGCAGTTCTTTGTCGGAACTCCAGAAAAGGGTCCGGCTTCGTTTCACAAGTTCCTTGCCCTTCAATTCACTGAACGCTTCGACTGCCTCCTGGCGCTTGGCATTGAGGAGTTCATAATCAGTTCGATTCTGCGGGCGAGATATTGAGACGCCTTGTTCGACTTCAACGGGAGCCTCTTGTTCGAGTTCCTGCTGTGTTTCAACGTCAACGGCAGTAGTGAAAATCACATCTATAATCCGGTCAATCTTTGTGTACTCAAATGGCTGCAAGAGCTGACGGATTTGCTTCAACGTGTTCGGGTCATCTGATTTCTCATTGATCTGAACCAATTTGATGAGCCGCTCGACGCTGATTAGGCGCATGTCCCAGGCGTAACGCGAACCCCGGATCTGGGCCTCCAATGCGCCGGTGTCTCTCCGGCCAACGACAATCAGCGTCGATGCATTCTTCGAGAGCCGCGCCTCCGAGAGTAGCCTCTCCTTATACCTGGCATGGGTGTCAAGATCGACCGTAAAGGAGTCAGTCGTCTTCACCTCGATGACCAGGTCCGGCTCACCCGGAGCGCGCCAAATCCCGTCAAAGCCAACTGTCTTCCTCGTGCCCTGGTACAGGCCGTCTTCAACTTGGAATTCCAAGCGACGTCCAAACTCATTGACAATGTCTTGGAGCGCCAGGCCGCTTCTGGTGAACCCCTTGTCCAGACAGTGACGAGCGTATCCGAAGAGGCTCTCAACGGGAACTTTCCCGAGGAATTCCCGGAATTCGGTGGAACATGCCGACTGGTCTCGTAGGATACCGTCTCCTGCGCTCGAAACCACCTGTTCTATGGAGAGGGTGAGAACTTCGTCCTTGGCGCTCTTCCAAAAACTCAAAAGGGGCACGATTAATTTCTCCTCAACTACGACGCAAGTATAGCTGCAGTCTCATGAACCCCGCCCGGGGATATTTGATCTTTACTGGTTTGCTATACTGTCGCTTCTCGCTGATCACTGCTTCCTGAGGTTTTATGAATAAGGATCTAGCTGTTGGCCAAGTTGTCGATACTACCAGCTTTGCAAGTACTATTCCCCAAGTTGATGGTCTGGAAATCAGCCGAGACAACATTCTTCAGACGGTCAAGACAATGCTCGACGGGCGGGAAGTCAGGTCAGTTCACATTGAAGGTCAATCTGGAGCCGGAAAGTCAATACTCCTGGCGCAGTTCGCGAAAGCGCACTGTAATAGGACGATCTCAGTATTTGCGAGGCGCAGTAGCTGGTTCACTTACGACCCCGCAATTTTACTACACGACTTAGCCGCCCAAATGTTCTGGCTGGCAGAGGGCAAAGTTCCTCAATTCTCCGAAGAAATTTCGGATGTCACTCTCCGAGGGCTCTTATTCAAATTGCGCACCTATTCAATCCGGATTGGCAAGCCTCTAATTCTCATCTTGGATGGCATTTCAGATATTCCAGATGACCAAAGTGATCTAAGACGCTTGCTGATGGAAAAACTGCCTTTCGGATTGGACTATATCAAGCTCCTTACCTCCTCATCTCCAACCGAGTGTCGACTCACCATGGGTGTGAGGGAATGGCTCATCCCGCCCTTTTCTGCAGAAGAGAGTCTAGCGTATTTCGATGGAATTCTATCTCCTGAATTAGTGCGGGTTGTGCACAAGACATGCGGGGGGACGCCGGGTTTTCTGGCTGGAATCAGACGGCTCGTAGAGTCGGGAATTGCTGGGAATGCATTATTGGCGGAACTCCCCAACAGCGTCCCGGAAATCTTTGCCATTGAGTGGCGATTCGTCGACGTTTCGAACACATTATTGTGTGAAGCATTGGGACTATTGGCTCACGACTCAAACAAACATACTTTGTTGGGTTTGTCAGACATTTTGGAGTGCCGGCATGAGCAGCTTAGACTACTCTTATCAAAACTAAGGTTCATTGTTATTCCCTCCAATGACGATGGAGAGTATCCATCCGAGCAAAGCCACTCTTTTCACGGAACTGATTGCGTGTTGAAGTGAAGGCATGCGAGATACGAAGGCGGTTGTTGAGCGACATCGTCGGAGCCAGGCGGAAGCGGAGAGCCTGGTGCGGGATTTTGAACAGAGCGGGCTGAGCCGGAAGGCATTTTGCAGTGCCAACGGTGTTGGTGTTCATACCCTGGATTACTATCGCCATCGGAAACGCACGCGCGGTGCAGCACCTGCAGGCCAAGATCTGCTGCCCGTCGATCTGATCAGTGCGCCATGTATGCGTGGCGGTCTGCGTGTGGAACTCGTCAACGGGCGGCGCATCGTGGTCGAAGGCGGCTTCGATGCCTCTGTTCTGCGCCGGTTGATCTCGGTCCTGGAAGGCTGAGGCGATGTTCGCGTTAGGCGCGGCGACGCGCGTTTACGTGGCGCCCGGAGTTACGGACATGC
>JARLGZ010000286.1 GCA_031292515.1 Puia sp.
CCAAAACCCCAAAACCCCAAAACCCCAAAACCCCAAAACCCCATGACGCAAATGTGCGGAATTCGCTCTCGCGACGGGAAGTCACACAAAATCGACTTTGTGTCTTATATCGAACACCCACTTTCCCGCCTCGCAGATCTGATGCTGCTGCTGATGCGCAACCTTCAGACTTTCCATCGGCGTGTACTTGTCAGTACTGAGAAACGGATGGGACCTCAGGGCCAGCCAGTCAGCCCGCTTCTCAGGGTCGTACTGGAGACAATCTGCCAGGAACTCCAGACACTCCTTCGAGAAGTGATGATGCTTCGAAATCGTGTATCTGCCTGCCGCGATGCGCTTGGGCAGTTCTGACATGTCGGTGCCGAAGGGGCGTCTGAGGCCGAGCAGCATGGAGTAGAGCAGGACTCCAAGGAGCCATATGTCTGTCTTTGCGGTCAGCGGCTCGTTACGGATAATCTCCGGCGAAAGGTAGAGGTAGTACCCCGCCACCTGCATTCTCAAATCCGCTTTTGACGCATGGGCCATGTCACGGGCGCTTCCCAGGTCCCCGATCTTCAGCGTCGGAACTGCGTGTTGCGTCTCGTAGTGCATGAATATGTTACTGGCCTTGAGGTCGCGATGGACTACCCCGTGGAGGAAGAGCTCGTTGTATCCATCGCATATCTGCCGCATGAAGGCCCTCGCCTCCTTTTCGTTCAGCTTGTGCTTATCACCAACAAGGTACTGATGAAGGTCTCCACCGTTACAGAACTCTTGGACAAAATGCATTCCCCCAGAATCCTCGCACACATCTAGCAGTCGCACCACATTCTTCGAGGAAAGACTGAGATATAGGGCCGGATCAGGTCGCTCGAGTGAGCAGGCCGAAAGGTCAATGAATTTCCACGGCACGAACTTGATTGCCACCTGTGGTTCGGATAAGACTGTTGATATTGGCTCTGCGAGAGTGATTTTCCCGAAGGTTCCGGTGCCGAGTGGGCGCACTGGGCGATATTTGTCCCATACCGATGATGAGGACTCGTGCGGCTTCATTTTCTTTATTCTCCAAACGAAGTTGTTTTATCCGGCAGAATTTACGCTCCGTGTGACAAACGAGGGGTTTTGGGGTTTTGGGGTTTTGGGGTTTTGG
>JARLGZ010000287.1 GCA_031292515.1 Puia sp.
AGCGGAGATGGCTGCGGCGATCCTGCGTCTGGCTGGTGGAGAGTTGGAACGCGAGCAGTTATCGAAGAATGCAGAAGCAGCGTTTCAATCGAGCTTTACTCTAGAATCGATGGCCGACGCCTATATGGGCTACTATCAAGACACTCCGCGAATTCGGCCTAAATCAAAGGCTTAGGCGCCACCGGTTTGCCTGACGCTATATTAAGATACCTAGGGCCGAAAATAAGGTTTTCGACAGCATTCCATGCACTGCTTTTTCTGAGGTACTGGAAGATTGCACTGGCCTGAACACATATGCGATTGATATTGTCCGTCTATGGATTGAAGCCATCTTATCAGGCTCGTACGGGCAAGGCGGTTCACCTTCAGAAAACCTGCGAGCGACAGCCATCGGGAGGCTAGCCCCGGAGCGCACTGTTGAAGCAATTGTGTAGCCTCGTCCCATCGATGGCAGGCTATCAGATTTTTTGCGTATTCAATCCTGCTAGCTAGCTTTATTCGCTCTATTTCTTCAGGCTGACAACTGACGCGTCCTCCTATCATATCCAGGGTCGTCAGCTCCATCCCCGCCATTCTGGATTCATTTGTCGAAAAGCTCTGCTCATTTCCCTGATAAAAAAACAGGTCTGTCTCCGACCTGACAATGCGCCAATCTGTCAATGAAATCTTAAGCCACAAGGTAAGGTCATCTGAGACGGCACGCGAATCCTCAAAACAGCCAACGTCCAGCAGTGATTGTTTCCTGACAAGTGCTCCACTGGGCGAAATATGAGCTTGTCTGTGCCAGAGGTTGCCGAAATGGATGGGATCGAATCGATTGGCATGAATGACTCCTACATCCGGCGTAATGCACGCCAGTTGGATTTCTGTCTTTTGAGGTGTCCAAACGTCATCACTATCGAGAAACGCAATCCAATCGCTCGAAGCGGCATGAATTCCAGTATTCCTAGCTGCTCCGGGTCCTCCATTGGGACGCTGGATAACGCGTGTCCGGGGAAAGCCCGCTGCAATTTCGACGGTGCGATCCGATGAGCCGTCGTCCACTACGATGATCTCAGAGATTTTATGTGTCTGTGCCAGAACACTCTGGATTGTTTTGGAAATGAATCCCTCTGCGTTATACGCTGGAATCACGGCGCTTACTGAGGTATTCCCGGTGCCAATTTCCATGTCTTCTCTCCGGTTGTTGTGCATAAAGAAAATGCCTGCCGTCATCTCGGTATGAAAGATCTTGCACAAGAACATACTCTTTCACGGATGAGCATAGGCCTTTGATTATTAATTCAATTTCGTCGCTATGGGATCTGTGTATACGTCCCATCGTTTACATAGGCGCTGCATCTTCTGATCATGGCTGCGCCCTTTACAACATCAAAAATAGGCTGGCCACTGAGCATTTCATGCAGCATACCGATGCCTTTGGTTATCGACATTTTGCCGTTGCGGACACGGCCGTACACCGTCAGCATGGCATCGGCAGCACAAACCCTCCGCAGCAGTCCATCGGGGTCCGTCATCCAGGATGGCCCAGACGTAGGAGCGCTTGTCCATCGCCGCTGCTGGATCAAATCATCGTATACGCCTTCAAGCGGCGACAAGGCTACTCGCCAGGGTCGCTGGATTGCCGTCGATCTGGCCTCCTGTCCAATGGCTATTCTCTTTTCAGGAGATCGTCCCAACTCGACAACCGCCGAAAGCAGGCCCTCCGTATCGTCAACGTCGGCGCTATATCCGTTGACACCGTCGACGATCCACTCTGGAACTGCGCCAACTCGTGTTGAGACCACTGCAGTCTCGCATGCCATAGCCTCAAGTACTGTGCAGGGCCCTCCTTCGACACGCGAAGTTAGCAGATATACATCCAGTGCTGAATATAAAGCCGGAACATCCACCTTCCGGATGTACCCGGTGGAACTCACGGAGACGCCTAGTGCCCTTAGTTCGTCAATCTCGCGTTCCCAGTCAGGACCGCCCATGACAACATGCAGATCAGGTAATTGGGCTGCAGCCTTGCGAACAACATCGAGAAGGACTCCAGTGCCTTTCCTGCCGAACTCGAGGTCACTACCTTTCTTGCCGATGAAACCAAGTACGAAGCGGCCAGGAGGTATTCCGAAGCGGCGCTGATCAACTATTCTTCGCCGGAAAAAGTCCGCGTCAACCCCGTGTGGCACTACCGTAACTGGTATCCGGCCTTCAATACGTTCATCAAGATACTCCTTCCACCCGCTCGTGCAGGTAGTTACGGCTGAACTCATCTCGACAGCAAGTTGCATGTCAGCGTTCCACTCTGTTACGTGATGAATCCAGGTTGAGATAGGAGGCAGTGTCTTCCGGCTGAAATCGCGTAAGAATACAATCGTTTCATAACTGATGCAGTGGATCGCATCGACTTCGGAGACCAGCGCTTTAAGCAGGTCAGGACGTCTTGGCAAGATGCCCTCAGTCAGGAAATAAAAGTCATATTTATCACTGAAACGTGCAATGATCTGCTTTCCCATCTCTCCGATAATCCACCAGGCGTTATCAGATATTAGGAGGATCCGCGGCTTTCGGTTCATAATACTTCTCCTTCGTATCCATGTCCGCATATTCTTAGCTAAAAATGTCAATATACATTTAGATAAGAAAAGTCAGCGGTTCTTAATTCATTAATTCCTCTGTATCCTGCGCACTTATTTTCTAGTGGTTCGATCAAGAGGTGTTTTGTGATGGAAATTGCGAGGCTATGATATACATAGAGGCCAAAAGAAATACGCTCCATATATATTGCCCATGCCGGGAGTAATTTCCAATTCACACCTGAGAATGCAAAGATCAGCAAGATACTGAGTATACGGCGAATATAGAACGGATTGACGTTTACTTTACCGTTGATCACTTTCTCGCGCAGCAATAACTTGCCAATAAGGAAGTCGCTGAAAGTAAAGAAGAGGTTAAGGCTGAAGCTGAAGGCCTCTCTTAAGGTGTCGATGACAGGAGCGAAAGCTTTTAGAGTGCGAACTAAGCGCGGATAATATTCGGTTCTTGGAAGTGTGTGGTAAAGAAATACAAACAGGAATGCAAGAAAGCAAACTACGTCTAGTCCTGGACGATAATAGAGGCTCGCAGAGGGTCTTGGTGCGTCCATCGTAATCGACCTCTCCTTATTGTTCTTGCCCTGTATATTCCATCTTCAGGCCTATTCAGCCCGAGGCTCCAAGTCACCTGTTCCGTACACAGTCATACGTTAACTGGATTGGTTTTCCCCCATCGACGACTTCAAAGTCGGTCACTTTTAATGCCTGCAGACTATGCGGGCCAAAATCGACATCGGCGTATTTTGCGGTAGTGTCATCGTCGCTCTGCGCAGTGAGTGCGATATTGCCACCATCGGCCAAAAACATTCCGTATTTCTGCATGGCTCGCGCAACAACTTGTGCACCCGGCGCCAATTGCGACATATCGTAGGAAGCCTTCAAGCGAAAATGAGCGCCATACGGCGGAGCAGACTCTGGTCCACGCGGACCTCCTGCGTGTGTAGCAGGGTGAACAAAGACGCCGGCACGAATGCGCGGATTGGGAAGAATGAAGCGAATAGCGTGGTTGATGCTTCCGGAGGCAATCTCGTCGGCATTGAACAGCAGCGGAGCAATCGGGAAACCGGCGGCGTCGGCGCTTGTGCATTGATCTCCGCGTCCCGACGGAGGATAGATGCGTCTAAGATCCCACACTGCGATGGAGTTTGCGGTGAGTTTGCTGTTGTCGTAGGTAGCCTGGTATGCCTCATAGAGCTTGCTTTGGCTGCGATCGACAACAATAAGATGGCAGTCATTTTGGCCTACATCGCACTTATATCCCGACTGCCCTTCAATGCCACCTCCA
>JARLGZ010000032.1 GCA_031292515.1 Puia sp.
GCTCATTCAAAGCCATGAAAAAGAGATAAGGTTACTTCCGACACTGCCCAGGGTTTGGCCTGATGGACGAGTAAAAGGGCTGCGCGCACGTGGCGGATTCATCTTTGACCTTTGGTGGAAAGATAACAAGCTCTCGAAAGTACGGGTACAATCGTTATGCGGCAATCCCTGCCGCCTCATGTACAACGGCAATCTGGTTTCGTTCAACACTGGAGTTGGCGGAACGTATGTACGAAACGGATCGCTGCAACAATTCTAGGCGGCGGAGTAGATGACCGCGCCCGGCCGCACAGTCGGAATTGATGGACATCCTCCCTATTACCCCCAAAGGGTCCCAGTCTTCCATGCAGAGCGAAAACCAGAAGTGCCTACAATTAACGCCAATTGCCATTTGTTCACCGCACCTTAACGATCTCCCACTTTTGATCATCACGACCAAGGTACCAAGCCAATGAAACCGAGTTGGTAACGGATGTATCCGTACTGCTTACACCCATATCATTCGCGCGGTTGATGATTGAGAAGGTCGCATTCCCTACTGCTGAAATACTCCACTGAGAATGAGGATCGTCGCGGACTGCGTGTTGATTAACAGGTGCTCCTAGGGACGCATGCTCGGATGTGGCCAGAACTTTTCCGCTCTGGATATTCGTGATCCGGTAGAATCCCCCACCTACACTCTCCATTTTCCATTGCAGTGCAGTTCCCTCATGTTGATCCGGCTGCCCAACCTCGGCCGTGCCTTCCCTTCCTCCGAGCGCCTTTCCATTTGCACGATTGATAATCCTGTACTGTGCTCTGGGATCGAAGTCGGTTTCGCCATAGACCCGAAATCCATCGAGGATGCAACGCTTTCCTTTCTCAGATCGGTTAATCACGCGCACAGTGTGAGGACCGTCGGCGAGAGTCATGTTTCTGTAGAATTCAACCTGGTAGAGAGCCGGCATCGGATCCTGATATAAAGCAAAGGTCCCCTGCGATACACCATCCATTAGTACCTCTGCGGCGCCCATGCCGGTGTTCTTTTCCGAAAGGATCTCGATCCCGCGCCCAGTGAACTTGAAATCGGCATACGCACCCAGTGTAGTCGTCACATGGGCATCGTCGCGGAAGTCTCCCGCGGTAGTGTCCTGCCGATGAGCCCAGCCCTCAGAGTATTGGGCTTCTGTATCATTCACCGTCTCAGCTTCTTTGGGTTGCGGCCTGGTATAAAACGTCACGGGAAGGGTGTTGTTCTTGTAGAGGCTCTCCGGCTTGTCCTCCCAAGTCTGCCCAGAGAAGGTGAGGATTACCGTCACACTTCCATCGGGATTGTAAGTGATGAACTTGGGGCTCAGGGAAGGGCCATACCACCTGTGGATTCGTTGCCGCTTATCGGCGATAAAGTCGCCGGCGGACTTTTCGCCGATGTACGACCACGGCCCCCAGGGATGGTCGGCCTGGTAAAAGGCGAACGTGATATTTTCCGGATAGTGCCACCTCGCCGTTGTTCCAGGGTCGAACCAGGTTACGGTCACATATTTTTGAATTCCTGCCAGCTAGATTGGGCTTCCCATCGTATCCTTCATGCGCCCATTGGAGAAGCCGGGGATCGGAGTCGCATCGTCTGGGTTCGTGACCCACTTTCCGTTGGAGAGAAATTCCCAGTCTGTCGGATTCAGATTCATGATTTTAGATCTTGGTACTCTCCCTAAATAAAACTCGCTTCCGCAATTCCAGTAGCCGTTATTTGAAATTGCATAGACGTATCGATTCTGATTATCTTGTTGAGTTTTCCCTCCGTCTTGCCCATACTTCACAAAAAACGCAGTACTGAATTTGTGGCTCGTCCACATGGGGTGGTCATAGTTCGTCTGACTGTCCCTGGTCCATGTTTGGCCTTTATCGGCCGACTTGATTAGGCTCATGTTTGTGACGCTTTGGCGAATGTAGGATTCAGGCGCTTCGCCGCCAAATGCGTTCTGGGCTCCGTACCAGTTCTCCGCGATGAAAGCATAGATAGTCCCATCGATGGAATCCGCTCCGGTCACCTTCCAGTTAGATGCGTTAGGGGCGGCTTGAGTACTTTTACCGTAGTCCATCGGGTTCACGTTGCTTCCGGTCAGCGCGTCCCACTGATCGACCTTTAGAAAATTAAAACTGACATTCTGGCTTTTCGTGCCATAGCCGCGGCCGTCGCAGTTGAACGAGTAGAGAGCATTGTCCGCTGTCCAGATGTAGTCCCACGTATCTCCATTCGAATTCGCGTCGTGGTGAATTCTAGAGACATCGACGAACACCCCGGTAATCTCCGTCCCAACGACTTCGGCCGCGCTCGTAGACACAGGCGTACAAATCTCTATGGTCAAAGCGACAAATACACCCAACACTAAAGGGAAACTGCGCCAGAAGAGCATCCAAGCTTTAC
>JARLGZ010000033.1 GCA_031292515.1 Puia sp.
CCAGCCGTATTTTTTCAACTGCGCCGTTGCGATTGAAACTGCGCTGTCGGCGCGCGCACTGCTCGGCGCATGCCTCGGCATTGAAGCCGCGATGGGCCGCGTGCGCGCCGAAAAAAATGGGCCGCGCGTCATCGACCTCGACCTGCTGTTTTATGAGGGTGTGCGCTGCTGTGACGCTGAGCTGACGCTGCCGCACCCGCGCATACCGGAGCGGCTCTTCGTGCTCGTTCCGCTGCGCGAGCTTTTCCCCGGCGGCGAAGCGCTCGGTTTCCCGTTTGACACGCATCAGGCGCCCGACGAAAGGGTCGAGCTTTTTTGCGCGCCGCAGCGATTGCTCTCGTGAAAGCGGCCGGGTATGGGATATTTTTACGCCGGATGCATGTGTGCATCCGGCGTTTTTGAAAGCGCCGCGTGCCGTCGAACGGGCCGCGAGGGGTATAATGACAATAAAGGGAATCATTTATGGCTGCGAAGCGGCAAAAGTGGGATATAATAAGGAATCAGGCCCGAAAAGGCAGGTCAGCGTAAATAAAGCGTCAAAAGGGAGTAAAAAGGTGTTGACAGATGGGGATGAATTTGATAAGATAGTAAAGCGCCTAAGAGAGCCGGGAAAAAAGACAGAGAAGATCAGCCAAAAGGGTTGACTTTACTGGCGAACGGTGGTAGAATTAAAAACCGTCCGGCAAAAACAGGACGCAAACGGACCTTGAAAATTAAACAACGTCTGAACGGTTTTCCAGCAAGATCCGAGAGGAAATTGCGGAGAGCCGAAAATGGACCCTTAAATTTTTTGAGTGAAGAATCAGGAATGATTTTTTGCGGCAAACGCTTTTGAGAGATCAAGAGCAAAGCGCAAGTGTTTGAAGAGCTAAATTGAGCTCGGATAAGTTGTCTGTTGAGGCCGAGAGGCCATAATGGAACAATATATCAGAGAGTTTGATCCTGGCTCAGGACGAACGCTGGCGGCGCGCCTAACACATGCAAGTCGAACGGGGTTGTGACCAACACCGGGTTTTCGAGGGAAGTCGAAGATCGGGTGTTGGGCACAACTTAGTGGCGGACGGGTGAGTAACGCGTGAGTAACCTGCCCTTCAGAGGGGGATAACGTCTGGAAACGGACGCTAATACCGCATAACATATCGTGGCGACATCGTCGTGATATCAAAGGAGAAATTCGCTGAAGGATGGGCTCGCGTCCGATTAGGTAGTTGGTGAGGTAATGGCCCACCAAGCCCGCGATCGGTAGCCGGACTGAGAGGTTGGCCGGCCACATTGGGACTGAGACACGGCCCAGACTCCTACGGGAGGCAGCAGTGGGGGATATTGCACAATGGAGGAAACTCTGATGCAGCGACGCCGCGTGAGGGAAGAAGGTCTTCGGATTGTAAACCTCTGTCTTCGGGGACGAAACAAATGACGGTACCCGAAGAGGAAGCCACGGCTAACTACGTGCCAGCAGCCGCGGTAATACGTAGGTGGCGAGCGTTGTCCGGAATTACTGGGTGTAAAGGGTGCGCAGGCGGGGCGACAAGTTGGATGTGAAATTCCGGGGCTCAACTTCGGAGTGGCATTCAAAACTGTTGTTCTTGAGTGAGGTAGAGGCAGGCGGAATTCCCGGTGTAGCGGTGAAATGCGTAGATATCGGGAGGAACACCAGTGGCGAAGGCGGCCTGCTGGGCCTTTACTGACGCTGAGGCACGAAAGCATGGGTAGCAAACAGGATTAGATACCCTGGTAGTCCATGCTGTAAACGATGATTGCTAGGTGTGGGAGGACTGACCCCTTCCGTGCCGGAGTTAACACAATAAGCAATCCACCTGGGGAGTACGGCCGCAAGGTTGAAACTCAAAGGAATTGACGGGGGCCCGCACAAGCAGTGGAGTATGTGGTTTAATTCGAAGCAACGCGAAGAACCTTACCAGGTCTTGACATCCTATGAATCCCCAGGAGACTGGGGAGTGCCCTTCGGGGAGCATAGAGACAGGTGGTGCATGGTTGTCGTCAGCTCGTGTCGTGAGATGTTGGGTTAAGTCCCGCAACGAGCGCAACCCTTGTTAATAGTTGCTACGTAAGAGCACTCTATTAAGACTGCCGTTGACAAAACGGAGGAAGGTGGGGATGACGTCAAATCATCATGCCCCTTATGACCTGGGCTACACACGTACTACAATGGCCATTAACAGAGGGATGCTAAGCCGCGAGGTGGAGCTAACCCCCAAAAATGGTCTCAGTTCGGATCGCAGGCTGAAACTCGCCTGCGTGAAGTTGGAATTGCTAGTAATCGCGGATCATCATGCCGCGGTGAATACGTTCCCGGGCCTTGTACACACCGCCCGTCACACCATGAGAGCCGGAAACACCCGAAGTCGGTTGCGTAACCGTAAGGAGCGCGCCGCCGAAGGTGGGTTCGGTAATTGGGGTGAAGTCGTAACAAGGTAGCCGTATCGGAAGGTGCGGCTGGATCACCTCCTTTCTAAGGAGCAACGCTCTGGAAGCAGAGCGAATCCTAGGTCGGAAGGTTTCATTTTAAGACGTTGTTTAATTTTGAGGGTCTGAGAGGCATGTATGGCGAAAGCCGTGCAGGCAGTGAAGATCTTCATAAGAGAAGAAGAAAGTTAGAACCTGTCCCCGAAAGGTTATGGGGGTGTAGCTCAGCTGGGAGAGCACCTGCCTTGCACGCAGGGGGTCAGGAGTTCGAACCTCCTCATCTCCACCACCGGCTGCACCGGGGGCAGGACGCGAAGGAAGCCGAAGCGGAACGGAAGTCAGGGAAGCCCGAGAGGGAGGCCCTGAGAGAAGGGAAGCGGAGGACGAGAGCGCGGCAGGCCAGGGGAAGCGGCCGAAAAAGACCGGGCGGAAGGACAAAAGCCGGCAGCTCGGAACAGCATGGGCTCATAGCTCAGGCGGTTAGAGCGTGCGCCTGATAAGCGCAAGGTCGGTGGTTCGAGTCCACTTGAGCCCACCACTACTGTGAGAGATCGCGGTAGAGCAAAAGATCAATGAAGGTAACAAAACTTGAGTATGAAAGCTCAAGTGGACTTATCCACATTGAGCCCACCAGTTCCTGCGGAACCGGCAAGCCGGGGAAGCGGAGAAGAAAAGTTAGAAGTTAGTAATTGGGGAAATGAAGTTAGAGCCGTAAGGGATTCGCGAAGCGGATTGCTTAAGGGGTCTAACCTCAAACATCTAATCCGCTAACGACTATCTGCACCTTGAAAACTGAACAATGGAAGTAAAGCAAAAGTTTTTCTGAAAACGCGTGTAAATAATGGGTAAGGATCGCGAGAGCGATTCTGCTATGATTTAACCGCTGAGGGAAACAACTGATTATGATTTTCAACCGCAAGCAATTGCGGAGCATGGTCAAGCTACAAAGAGCACAAGGTGAATGCCCTGGCACTAGGAGCCGAAGAAGGACGTAGCAATCTGCGAAAAGCCGCGGGGAGCCGAAAGCAGGCATCGATCCGCGGATGTCCGAATGGGGAAACCCACCCGGAGTAATGACCGGGTACCGAGAGCTGAATTCATAGGTTTTCGGGGGAAACCGCCCGAACTGAAACATCTAAGTAGGGCGAGGAAGAGAAATCAAACGAGATTCCGCAAGTAGTGGCGAGCGAACGCGGAAGAGGCCAAACCGGGGGCAGCAATGTCACCGGGGTTGCGGACAGCGTACGCCATTGTCGAGTTTTAGCAGAACGGTATGGGAAGGCCGGCCATAGACGGTGAGAGCCCGGTATGCGAAAAGACAAGACAGGCAGCTGTATCCAGAGTACCGCCGGACACGAGAAATCCGGTGGGAAGCCGGGGGGACCACCCTCCAAGCCTAAATACTACCTAGTGACCGATAGTGAATAGTACTGTGAAGGAACGGTGAAAAGAACCCCGGAAGGGGAGTGAAAGAGAACCTGAAACCTTGTGCTTACAAGCACACAAAGCGCGTCAATGCGTGATGTGGTACTTTTTGTAGAACGGTCCGGCGAGCGTATGCATGCAGCAAGGTTAAGGGCCTAAGGCCCGCAGCCGAAGGGAAACCGAGTCCGAATAGGGCGACATAGTTGCATGCATAGGGCCCGAAACCGGGTGACCTATCCATGTCCAGGGTGAAGTGGGGGTAAAACCCCATGGAGGCCCGAATCGACCTCCGTTGAAAAGGCGGCGAATGAGATGTGGATAGCGGAGAAATTCCAATCGAACCCGGAGATAGCTGGTTCTCCCCGAAATAGCTTTAGGGCTAGCCTCGCATATCATTACCGGAGGTAAAGCACTGAATGGACTAGGGGCCGAGAGGCTACCGAAGCCTATCAAACTCTGAATGCCGGATAATTGATGTGCGGGAGTCAGACTGCGAGAGATAAGTTCCGTAGTCAAAAGGGAAACAGCCCAGACCCACAGCTAAGGTCCCCAATGTATGCTAAGTGGAAAAGGATGTGGAATTGCTCAGACAACCAGGATGTTGGCTCAGAAGCAGCCATACATTTAAAGAGTGCGTAATAGCTCACTGGTCGAGTGGTTCTGCGCCGAAAATGTAACGGGGCTAAGCATGCAACCGAAGCTTGGGCTTTTAGAAGTTAGAAATGAGAAGTTAGAGGCAAGAGGGAACGGGAAACAAGAATCTAACATCTGATTTCTAACTTCTAGAGGGGTAGGGGAGCGTTGCATAAGGGGTGAAGTCAGAGCGTAAGCGCTGGTGGACCTTATGGAAGAGAGAATGCCGGAATAAGTAGCGCGAATTATGTGAGAATCATAATGGCCGGAAGCCTAAGGTTTTTGGAGCAAGGTTCGTCCGCTCCAAGTGAGCCGGGAGCTAAGGTGAGGCCGAAAGGCGTAGCCGATGCACATACTGTTGAAATTCAGTAGCCGCCAAAGTTGTTAAGCAGG
>JARLGZ010000034.1 GCA_031292515.1 Puia sp.
GAGATCGCCTGAAATTAAATATATAAAACAACAACTCGTAGTCAAATGATTTTTTGCACAGCATCGTTAGAATATAGCCAGGCCACATATCGTCAAAACATCATTTGCCAACGAGCCTGACACACTTTATGGAATACACCCGTTTGCATAGCGGTGTACCTCGTCCAGCAGGAGATATAGCCCACCCTGTTGGCGAAATTTCACCGCCAGATCGTACAACCTGTTTTCATCCCCCCCAAAAAAACTGCTCTGCCTGACGAAATCGCCCCCCTACCCCAACTCTATTTAAAACTCACCACTCACTACAATCACTCCCGCCCCATTATACGAATGATACTCTCCATTATACATGGCATCGGCGCTCACGGGCCCCATATGATAAACCCCCGGTGAGACGGCCCGAACGGCATAGTAATAGGTCTGCCGGTTGCTGTGAGCATCCACAAACAGGTTGATCCGGTCATCCCGTACATCGATCGCCGTCGGCGAATCGTCATTCTTGATCCAGTCCATGCCGGGAATGTCCTTGGTCCGCGGATTCTCGATTTCGAAACCGGCGGGCAGCAAGTCCGTGATCACCACGTTATCGATATTCGTACTATATGATTTTTCAAGGGTCAGCTCGATAATGACCAGTTCGTTCTGCCGGAAGCTATTTCCTATTATCGGCTTGCCATACCGGTCGAAGAAACGCTTGCGTATCTTCAGGTAGCTATCCTCCTCTTTGTAGACACCGGTAGCACTGATACCCTCCGCCTGCCAGAAATAGTAAAGCCGGCCATCGCCTTTCGAAACGATCTCGGGATCCACACCCTTCAGCTGCGCCGCGCTGAGACGCAGATCGGCGCCGTTCATCGTAGCCACCGTCCGTCCCCCTACCCGTATATCTGCCGTCACACTGGACCTGGCGGCGTCACGGGCGATTTTTCCAAGCGCGAGGAAACTAAAAGCCAGTTCCTGCGTACTATACCAATAACGCTGCTTCAGCTTGTCGGCGACATGACGGGCCATAACGGGCACCTGGCTATTGCCCGGATCCACATCCACCAGCACATCGAGGGCGATCGACTCATCGCGGATATCGGAATAGAAACTACCTCCCGTCTGCGCCACGGATTCCTCACCCGCAAACTGGGAAGGCAGCAGCTGCCGGAAGCTGTTCTTGTCACCCGCCTGCGCAAAAGCCGCAGAAAGCAGGTATTTCTCGTCCAGGCTCAGCAAACCCGGGTTGGCCTTATAGTAGTTCATCACGCTGGTATTGGGACGACCCGCCAGCGACAGGACATATAACCCATAGATCACCTCTTTCGGCACGATCTTCCGGTTTTGATCCCGGTTGTAGAAATAGGTGATCGTCTCCCGGTTCTTCAACCGGTTGTTGACATATCCCAGCATCGTCGTGAGCAGCCCCTTGTCGACATCGAAGCCGGCCTTCTGTGCTTCCAGCAGGAAATGAGCGGAATAGATCGTTGCCCACCAGTTCTCCGTGTCCTCGTTATCCCACAGCGTCACGGCCCCGTTGTACAACTGACGCATCTTGATCTTCCGGATCGCCTCCAGCACATTGGTATTTGCACTGGCTGCCACTGCCCCATTCCGCCCTCCGCCATTGGAGACATTGATGACCCCATTACCCGCCCGGCCATTCAACAGCTCGGCCATATCTCCATAATAAAGTTGCGGAAAGGCAGCCGATACCGTCTGCTCGGTACAGCCATACGGATATTGCACCAGCAGATTGAGATACTTGGAAAGTTCTATCGCCGGCGAACGGCTCACCACGAGGTCATAAGCGATACTGGAAGGAATAAAATCGCTGGTATTCAGATGTAGCTGCTGGGTCCCGCCGGCAAGGGAGCCGCTGCCCGTGATCTTCTGCAACGAAGAAGGCGGCCTCACGCTGATCTCCGTTTCGTCGGTGAATTTCTCTCCCATGCTGCTCACTTCTACCGTCACCTTTCCGACACCGGTAGTAGCGGGCGCCACTACCTGGAACACGGCACGCCCTTCACTATTGGGGGAGAGGCTCACTGTCTGGCGATCCGCTCCCGCCGCCTGTAAGGGTCCGCTCAAACGCATCACGGCTTCCGCAGTTGCCGTCTTTGCAGTCGTATTAGTGAGGGTGACCGGTACCGTGATCGTATCCCGTGGGCTCAGGAACCGCGGGAGCGCCGTACTCAACACCAGCGGATCGGCCACCTTCATCGAAGTCTCGGCAGAACCAAACCGCTCGTTTTTATAGGAGACCGCCATCAGCCTGACCTCTCCCGAAAACTGGGGGATGTCGAATTCAAAAACCGCTTCGCCGCTGCCATTGGCCTGTACGATGCCACTCCAATAGGAGACGATTTTGAATCGTTTCGCCGGCATGGGATTCACCCGCTTCTTCATATCCGACTCGCCGTCGCCACCCGTACTACTCAACGAAGCCTTGACCTCGGGGAATAGCAGCGGATAAAGATCATAGCCATTGACCTCCAGCGCCCGGCGGGAATAGAAATGTTCATAGGGGTCGGGTGTCCCGAAATCGGTGATCTGCAACACCCCGTTATCTACGGCGGCCAGCGTGACCAGGCTGTTCGGCGCCGCCTTGACACGGACCTTTTGATGCGTATGGGACCGGACCGACTTTTCAGCCACGATCTCCAAAGGGATCCTCCGCTCCTTTTCTTCCACCTTCACACTCTCAAAACCATGCGCCACCGTAAGCGGTATATCGGACAACTCATGGGGCTTTATCAGCGTGGCGGTGATATATACATTGGGCAGATCATCGGCCGTGAGCTTCAGATCCACAGAAGCCGTCCGCTTGTCGACATTTACATATTGCCAGGAGACCACTTTGTCCGTCTCGAGAGTAACCAGCATCCGGCCGCTGAAAGGCGTCTTGAAAAGAGCCTTGACGCTCTCCCCGGTATAATAGGAGGACTTGTCCAGGTCAATGCTGATATTGCCTTCGTTATTGACCTCAAAGGAAGAGTTCTCCCCGCCCCAATACCCATAGCTGTAAAAACGTTTGCTGACATAGCTATTGGCGCCGGGAATCGAGACCCGCAGTTCATAATTGCCGGGAGACCGCGGAACAAATGAATAGCGGGTATTCTCTCCGCTCACAGAGACTACGCCCGTCGAGATGAGCTTGTCCTCCTGCTGGGATTGATACCGGAAATAGTTGCCGTTCTTGCTAAGCACCGTCCGGTACTCGTGTTTGACCACCTGTATCTGCGCACGTGCGCCATTGAGCAGATTTTCGTTCTTATCCAGCGCAATAACCGGAAACTGGATAGCCTGGTTGAGCGCGTAATAAGAATAGCCATCGTCGGAGATCCCGAAAAACAATGACTGTGTATAGATATCGGCCGTCGCCTTACGGCTGACCGGCCGGCCGGTTTCATCGAAAACCGTGGCGAAGAAGTTGGCCTGTAAAAGACCTATATTCTTATACAGCTCCGGGACCTCGTATTTCTCGACGGCATCCCCCTTTTCGTCCGTCTTGCCCTCCCGGACCACCTTGTCAAAGAAAGAATTCTGGTTAGCCAGCCCGAAATTATATTGTCTGTATTTCTTTGGATTGAAAGTCTTTTGTTTAACCTGGATCTCACACTCATAGTTGCGGTTGGCAGCCGGCGGCCCAAAGAAATTTACCGCATTGATGCTGAGATGAGAAATGTCTCCTGCTTCGAGGAAGGGCTTGTCCAGCTTTGCCGTGACCTTGATCCGATCGGGCACAAACTCTTCGATACGGAAGGCCTGGGTCGTTAGCAGGACATCGTTCGCCGTATAGACTTCCAGCGAATAACTGCCGGTGATAGCCGTCGTAGCGAGATCGATACTGCCTTCCAGCGACCCCTGCTCGTTGAGGCTCTTTCGGAATGTCTTCAGCTCCTTTCCATTCGGAAACAGGAATTTCAGCTTCACGGGTATATCACCCGGGGACTTCCACTGCCGGTCACGCACGATCACGGAGAAATTGACCTTCTCTCCCGGCCGGTAGATATCCCGCTCCTCATACACATACGCATCCAGCCCGGTACTATTGCTTCGCCGTCCACCCACCTCGAAACGGGAAGTATTGACCCGCGTCGAACTAAAAGGAAGATAGTTGAAGTCTTCCGCTGTCTTGGCAATGATCATGGCCGGGCGAAATCCGGAAAACTCCGTCCGGGAATAGGCGATCTCGGCAACCCCGTCCGCCGTCGTAGCGCCCATCCCGAGCACCTGGTTGTTGGCGCCATAGGCAATCATGTTGACACCTGACAAGGGAGCTGCATTCTTTATCGAATTGGCAAAGACCAGGATCTTCTCTTTGCCTTCTTTCGCGATCAGCCCGATATCGGAGAGCGATACAAAACGGCTGTCCCGTACCCAATAGTCCGTCGTCGACCGGATCATGACATGATAGATGCCCTTAAAATCCGGCAGACGGTCCGCGATATTAAAGTTGAAAATACGGTTGTTACCCGATCCGGACAGCGGCAGCGAACGGGTCTCTACCTCCTGTTCATAGATCACATCCCCAAACTGGATATCCACACCGTTGTCCATTGCGACAGACCCCTCTCCATCTTCTTCCTCGCCGCCCCCGGTATTGGAAGAGGCCTGCGGACCCGTCGTCTCCTTTGGATCATACCCATAACGCTGGGCAGCCAGCAGGTTGTTCTCATAAATCCTGGAGACGACCACCTTGACCTTTGGCACATTGACGATCTTTACCTCTATATTTTGTGCGCCCTTGCCCGAGAGGTAGACACCCTTGCTATTCGAAAAACCGATCGAGGGCTCCAGCTGACCAAACACGACATTGGACTTATATTCCTCGTGCAGCGTTCCACCGATACGCCCCCGCAAACCCTTGCCAATTGTAAGGGCATAACTCTTCTCCTGGTCGAAGTGATCGCTCCGGATCACAAATCCATTCTCGGCCGCCTCCACGGTGAATTTGACCGCCGGATCCAGGCTGATATACGAAGCCAGACCGGCGGCCACCACCTGCTGACTCGTGGAAACCCGGACAGTACCGCCGACTCCGTCATGCTCCGCGGAGACATCGTTGATGCTGAGTACAAAGGGCGAAGGAATACTGGTTTTAAATTCCGTCGCGACCTGCGTACCCTTTACCCCCCCTTCGGGAACCAGCCCTTTATCGATCGTAATCTTTGCGTCATAATCCTTATCTTCCATTTTCAGGTTCAGCAGCCGCACGGAGATCTTGTCATCGGCCGAAAGACTCTGGATATTGAAGCTGGCAGCCTGCCCCCCTACTTCGATCTTTAGCCGGTCTTTAAGATTTGCGGGATTGACCGGGTAATTGAACTGCAGATCGATCTGAGGAAGCGCCGTATTGCTGTTCTCATCCTGGAGCACCCAGGTCGTATTGCTGTTCTCCAGTTTGAGATCGGGAGTATGAAAGCTCAGTTCCCCCCCTTTACCGATACGCCCGAAACCACTGCCCCGGAGCAGCGATTTCGTCAGGACAGCCTTATAACTGGTGGCAGGCGCCAGGGGACCCGTGGGGGAGAATACAAGTTCATCCGGATGCTCCCAACGAAAACGACCCGGGATCCTCGGCTCAAAATCCACATAATCGGTGGAATCCCAGCGGTCGAGCAGCGAGTCTTTTACAAGGGCCTGCGAGAAGCGAAATATGAGGTTGCCCAGGGGAGGCACTTCCTCCCGGGCATTCGTATATTCGAGACTGACTGTACTTCGGTTACAGGCAGACAAAAAAATAACAACCGAAAGGGTTGCCAGGAAACAGGGAGTATTACGCATATGGAGGCCAGTTAAAGATTTGACGATCTTATTTTTGAAGACACTGTTAAAATACAAAAAGACTTGAAAAAAAGAAGGACTGTTCTCTTGCAGGGGAAAAAGAAAAACAGAAATTAGTGGAAGAAAGCTAAGGAGGGTGACCCGACGAGCCCATTTGAATAAAAGATTTGCATACGAAAATTACATTGCGGAACACCGTATTTGCAAATATCCTTCTGTAAGAAATTGTTAATTCGCGGCATATGAACACCACCCGCTATTTGCCCTGGCTTCCCTGGCGCAGGGAGTTTCTCCCCGGTCACCCTTTCTTAAGACGGATGGCAAGGGCGGCAGCCGTCCTCGCCGGTTTGTTCGGGTTATTCCTGCTGGGAAACTATCTCTTTCCGCTCCCCGACAAAATCGAATATTCCACCATCGTCACCGACAACAAAGGAGAAGTGATCCATGCCTACCTGACCCGTGATCAGCAATGGCGGATGAAAACATCGCTGAACGAGATCTCTCCCCTGCTTCGCAAGACGATCATCGCAAAGGAAGACAAGTACTTTTACTATCACCCCGGCATCAATCCCCTGGCAATAGGCAGGGCGCTGGTGAGAAACATCTTCCGGATGCGTCGCACCTCCGGCGCTTCTACCATCACCATGCAGGTGGCACGGGCGCTCGAACCGAAGAAACGCACCTACCTGCACAAACTGGAGGAGACATTCCGTGCCTTCCAGCTCGAATGGAAATACAGTAAAGACGAGATCCTGCAACTTTATCTCAACCTGGTCCCCTACGGTGGTAATATCGAAGGCGTAAAATCCGCGTCCGTACTCTATTTTGGCAAGAACCCCGACCACCTGTCCCTGGGCGAGATCACCGCCCTGTCAATCATCCCCAACCGCCCCTCCTCGCTGGTGATGGGGAAGAACAATGACCGGATCGTCCCCGAGAGAAATAAATGGCTCCGGAAATTCGCAAAGGACAAAGTCTTCGACGAAAAAGAGATCCGCGACGCGCTTGACGAACCGCTGACAGCCACCCGCGGCTCCGTACCCGGCTTCATCCCCCACCTGGCCTATAAGCTAAAGAGAAGGAACGGCGACCTCATCCAGACCTTTATCGACCTGAACAGACAGCGGAAAGTGGAGAAACTGGTCGCGGACTATTCCCGGACCCTCTATGGAAAGAACATACGTAACGCGGCCGTGATCGTACTGGACAACGCTACCCACCAGGTAGTGACCTATATCGGCTCCGCAGACTTCAGGGATACCATCGACGCCGGCCAGGTGAACGGGGCGGCGTCGATCCGCCAGCCGGGGAGCACCCTCAAACCCCTGCTATATGGACTGTGTATGGACGACGGCCTGCTGACACCCAAAATGGTCATCACCGATGTCGCCGTGAACTATGCAGGATATGCGCCGGAAAACTATGACAGGACCTTTAACGGATACGTGACGATGGAATACGCCCTCGAACACTCTCTGAATATCCCCGCAGTAAAAAGCCTGGAGGCCCTGGGCACCGACAGGCTGATCCAGGCCCTCGCTGCCTGCGATTTCAGACAGATAAAAAAAGACCAGCGAAAATTAGGACTATCCATGATCCTCGGCGGCTGCGGAGCCACCCTGGAAGAACTGACAGGCCTCTATTCCATCTTCGCCAACGAAGGCAGATATGTATCACCGAAATATTGCCAGCCTCCCGCGACCCCTGGAACAGGATCCACCGGCCGGCCAGACCAGGATATTCCTGAAAACCCTGCCCCCCCCGGCCCCCGCCAAACCCCCGAACACCCTGGAAACCCCGAAAACCCCGGCACCCCTGGAAACCCGGGAAACCCGGGAAACCCCGATGGAATGCCTGCATCCGGCCGACCCAAACAGGACCCCGGAAAACCCATCCTCAGCCAGGCCTCGGCCTATATGATCAACGAGATCCTCTCAAAAGTCAATCGCCCCGACTTCCCGCTAAACTGGGAGAGCACCCTGCACCTGCCAAAGATCGCCTGGAAGACGGGCACCTCCTATGGCCGCCGCGACGCCTGGAGCATCGGCTATAACCGCCGCTTCACCGTCGGCATCTGGATAGGCAACTTCTCCGCCGTTGGCGTCCCCGAACTCAGCGGCGCCAACGTAGCCACCCCTTTGCTATTCAAGATCTTTAACACGATCGACTACGACGACGATCAGCCCTGGTTCCGCCAGCCCAAAGACTGCGATATCCGCACGGTATGCTCGGAAACGGGAATGCCACCCTCCGACCAATGCACCGACCTCGTCACAGACTACTTTATCCCCATGGTCTCCCCCTCCTCAAAATGCAATAACAGGACAGAAGTCCTCGTCTCCCCCGACGAAAAAATATCCTACTGCCGAAGCTGCATGCCCGAAAACGGCTACAAGAAAAAATGGTATAAGATCATCCCCCCGGAAATGCAGGCCTATTATGAAGACCACCGGATCGCCTACCAGAAGATCCCACCGCACAACCCCGACTGCGGGAAAATATTCCGGGAGAACGCCCCCGTCGTGGTATCCCCCTCCCCGGGAAGCGAATACCTGATCAACCGAAAAGACCCGGAGCCCCTTCAGCTGAGCTGCCAGGTCGGCAATGACGTCAGCAAGGTATATTGGTACATAAACAACAAATTCTATAAATCCGGCGAGGCACGCAGCAAACAGTTCTTTATCCCCGAAGAAGGCCCCATAAAAATATCCTGCACCGACGACAAAGGCCGCAACCGCAACATCTTCATCCGGGTCAGATACGTAAACCTCTAAAGCGGCCATACATGAACAAATCGTTAGCACGGCAGATTCATAGCGGTAAATAGTACAGACATTGTAAATTAGCACGATCTTTAAATCGGCAGGCCTGAAACCCGCTTTTAACCATTTACAATGAGAAGATATATCGCCATCCTTCTTTTCCTTTTCTCGCTATCCGCTTTCGCACAGCCCCACAAGACAAAAAATATAGTCATCTTCTCCATGGATGGCTACCGCTGGAAGGAACTTTTCGGAGGAGCCGACTCCAGCCTGCTTTTCAATAAGAGATATACCTCGCAGGATTCCCTTTGGGTGACCGGAAAATATTGGGCAACGGACGCAAAGACCCGGCGGGAAAAACTGATGCCCTTCGTATGGGGACAAATAGCGAAGAAGGGACAATTGTATGGCAACAGGGATCTGGGGAGCTATGTAAACGTCAAAAACAAATATTGGTTTTCTTATCCCGGCCGAAGCGAAACTTTCTGCGGGTACTATGACTCCCTCGTCAATTCGAACGAATACCCCGATAACCCCAACGAGAACGTCCTGGAGTTTATCGACAGACAAAAAGATTATCACGGCCGCGTCGTCACCTTCGCCTCCTGGGATGCCGTTGCCAGAATCATAAACCGCGACAGGAACGGAATGCTCGTGAATATCTACAACGAGGATGTAAAAGGACCGGGCCTCACGACCCTGCAACAGGAATTGAATACCCTTCAGCACACCATGCCCGAAGTCTTCGGCCAGGGAGAAAGACTCGATGCGGTCACCTTCGCAATGGCAAAAGCCTATGTAATGGCCGATCATCCGCGTGTACTGTACGTCGACTTCGGAGATCCGGATGATTTCGCCCACGAAGGCAAATATGATATGTACCTGGACGCCGCTAATAAGATAGACGCGATGATCGGCGACCTCTGGAAATACATGCAGCAGGATCCGTTCTATAAGGACAACACGACTTTCTTAATTTGCCCGGACCACGGGCGCGGATACGGCGACCAGTGGACCAGCCACGGAGCCAGGATCCCGCACGCCAACGAAACCTACCTGATGGTCATGGGACCCGATACCCCTCCGCTCGGAGAAGTCCGGACAAACCCGCAAATTTATCAGGATCAGTTCGCCCAAACCCTCGCTCATTTGCTCGGATTTCATTTTACCGCCAACCACCCGGTTGGAGATCCGGTGAAAAGTGTCCGGTAAATCACTTTGCCTCGACACAACGACAGCAGCAAGACAGCGGATCATTTCTTCGAGCCAAGCCATAGCAGCCCGTTGGCGATGAGCCGGTTTTGAACGGAACTGGTAAAAATCTGGTCCCCATGCCCCATGTTCATATAGAGCATCCGGTACTTCGTATTCGTCCAGACGACGGGAAGGTCGCCCTTCAGGATCAAGTCCTTTTTCCCCAATGGGTAATTGGAAGAATCCAGCGTGACCAGCACTTTCACGTCCTTGTTTAACCGCGGACTCGGTTCCCAGATATACCATTCATTGATGGGAGCGACAAAATCGGCGGGCAGTCCCTTCGTCACGGGATGCTTCCGGTCGTCCACCGTCAGCCGGGCACGCAGAGGCGGCCAGTTATTGGTATAGAATACTCCCCCTCCCAGGAATTCGACAAACCAGGGCCAATGACTATACTTGTCATTATACGCAGATACATGGAAACCCAGCCAGGCCCCTCCCCGCTCCATATACCTACGGAAGGCGGTCCGCTGAACCTCGTTCTGGGGGAACTCATTGAGCCAGATCACAACCTGGTACCGCGCCAGGTCGGTATCGTTGTGTTTACCCCAGTCGGAAGTCGTGTCGAAGATAAAATGCGCCGCCTTCGCCAGCGAATCATAAAAGCGGATCGCATCAAAGGCAAAATCGACATGATCGCGTTCGACATGCGTGGAATAAAAAGCAAGCGCCCGGAAGACCGGAGGCGCATTTCGGACAGGCGACTGACCCAATACCGGCAAGGCCAATACCGGCAATAGCGTTCCCAGGATAAGCAGAAAAGGACAAAAGAATTTTCTCATGGTGTTTCTATTTCGTCAGGCTCCCGATTCCGTTAATGCCGCGATTCCGTTAGCGCTTCGTTTTCCCGGCGGCGGCCGTTTTCCGCGTGGCCGCGGCCCAGAAGATGGCATTCCGGAAAATACGGGTATACACCGGATCGTCGAACAGGATGGGATCGTGCCCCATAAAAATATATACATTCCGTGCCTTCACCCGTTCGTTCGTCCAGATCACGGGATGGTCCCCCATCTTGATGGTAGTATCCGGGGAATAGGAAGCCTCGTCGACATGCGCCAGGACATGGACATTGGGACGGGGGCTCTTGTCATAGGTATACCATTCTTCCTTTTGCACCGCAAAGGTCTTCGGCACCCCACGCAGGACGGGATGCATGGCATCCTCCACCGATACATCAGCCTTCGCAAAACGGGCGATATAATTTTTGAACCGAATGCCCCCCATAAAATCCTGGAACCAGGGCCAGATCGGATAGCCGTCAAACTCGCCCAAAAGCGTAGCGTGATGAAAACCGATCCAGCCGCCCCTGCCTTCGTCGATATAATGTTGAAAGGCCGTCACCGCCTCCGGCTTCCAGGCATAAGGAGCATAGTCCAATTGAATAAACAGCTGGTACTTCGACAGGTAATGATCGTCGATACTGTCCGTACGGGTGATATAATCGATCGTGAAGTTGCTGTCAGCCGCCAGTTGATCCAGCCAAGGTTTCGCCCGCAGCGAATACGCGATGTGATGACCGCCGTTCTCGTAGAGCACCAGCACATGGAAACGCGGCGGTTTCGCAGTTCCAGTTCCGCCGACCCCCTCTATCCCTGCATTCTTTATACTTTCCGGCAAAGAACAAAGGGGGCTTTTGGCGGATAAGCCTGACCAGGCGACCATTAGGAACAGGCACAGGCCGAAAGCAAAATTGAAACGAAGGACAGATCTTGTATGCATGGTTTTTCTTATTTGTCTTCTTCGGCCATCGCCGAGATAGCCTGCAGAAACCAGGCCGCATGGGGTATCCATTGCTCCGTCCACCGCCATTCATTGCCCTCCGCGTCGGTGCGGAAATCGATCCCGCTGCCATCCCCATGCCCATCCCCGCCCGTGATCCCGTTCGAGACCCCGCCCCGCTCGGAACCATGACCGAAATTGGAATGCATATACGGGACATTGCTTTTGCCAAAGCCATAGAGAAAACACATACTATAAGGATTGCAACCGAGTATCCAGGATATTTGGTTCGACGCAAAAACAGCCAGCGGCGCCTTTACACCCCAGCCGCCGGGAGCAGGATCGACCAGCCTTCCACCTACCAGCGCGGCCGTGGCCAGCGAGCCCAGACGGGCATCCTCGCCCTGCCACCACCAGCCCGTCTCATTCTCATGAGGGATAAAGAAGCCGTCTTTCACAGCGCCCTTGTACAGGAAGCTCTGCCGCGCATACCCAAAGGGGTTGCTGACCTTCCCCGTAACCCGGAGGTTATAGTCCAGGGCCTTTTTTATGACGGCCAGCGCCTGCGACCGCTGCGCGGGATCCGTCTCTTTCTTCAGGTAACGCGCCAGCGCCACGACCGGCAGCCCCGCGTCGGAAGCATGCCAGAAAGGACGATCCGCGTCGTTAGCCCGGAAATATCCATCCGGAGTAAGACGACTTTCCAGGTTCTGCGCTCTCTTACGCGCTTCCTCACGATAGAGGGAGCTGTCTGTCGCAATCCATAGTTCGGTGGCAGCCATTAACGCGCAGTAATCATCGATCACGTTTTCCTTACCATCATCGTCATACCGCGTGTTGTTCACCAGCAAATGGGCAAAAGCGCGTTCAGCGCCTTCCAGGTACTGCCGGGAAGTAAATACCCCGTCCTTCTTCCAGCGGGAAATACGCGCCAGGGCAGCAATAGCCATCCCCCCTCCCTCCCGGAATGCACACTGGTAATCGGATGTCGTGACACTATTGGCGAGCAGGCCCACCACCCTCCGGGCATTCGGGTCTTTATTAAAATAGCTGAAGACGATCATCCTGAAATAGTCCTCCGGCGCCAGCGCCCGCATCATATAATCGGCCCCCCAAAGGGACTCGTCGACGATGGAATCCGTCAACCCCAACTCCTTCAATAAACCGGGCAATGCCTCCCTGGCGCTTACCAGCGACCAGGTGACCAGCGGCGTCTGCTGGGGCGAAACATAATTCGCGTAGGCCAGGTGCGAAAAATACTTGGAGACATCTCCTGAAGCATCGCACCAGCCTCCGCGCATGTCGACGGTCCGGTTGCTGCCGAATAAGATCAATTTCTCATCGGCAGCCCATTCCGCCGGCGTGTTCGCACGTTGTTTTTGATAGTAGTGAAGGATTGCAGGAAGGGTGATCCTGGCCAGTGCGTTGTCCAGGATCTTAAATTCTTCGGAACTGTATGTCGTAAAGAGGGTCCGGCTCACGCCCTGGCTGTCGGCCGCCCCCGCTCTGATAGTCAATTTGTATGTCCCGGGCTTCCGCAAGCCGGAATAATCCGCCTGGTAGAAGTATTTGCCCGGCGCCCATTCGGGGATCTGCTGAACGCCGCCCAGCACGCCCTTATAAGCCACCTTCCCCGAAGAGACATCCGCCACCTCGAAGAGACTGCCCTTTGCCAGCGGCATATCCGCCCCTACCACCGCGATCTTGGCGCCCCGGCTGTCCAGTGCTACCTGGTTGGCATAGATCACCACCGGTGGGGTGGCCGCCCAAAAAATGGCGTCATGGATCAGGATCTTGTAGCTCGGGTTTTTGAACAGGGTCGAATCATGCCCGATCCCGATATAAATCATCCGCCGGTACTTCTCGTTGGCCCACATAATCGGGTGATCCCCCATCGGCTTGTTCTGGTGATAGGTCGACTCGTCGGCCGAAGCCAACACCCGCACATTCGGTCGCGGGCTCTTGTCAAATTCATACCACTCGTCGGATACCTCGAACCGGTCCGGCAGGTTCCGCATGGCCGGGTGCGTGTGATCTTCTACGACCACAGTGCCCTTTTGAAAAGCCGGGTGCGGAGAATAGATCACACCCCCCATAAAATCCTCGAACCACTGCCAGTAACGGCTATTCGGGCCATGAAACTGCCTCCCGGTAAGCCCGCCGGCGTGGATCCCTACCCAACCCTTCCCCTGCTTCACAAATCGCTCCAATGCCTCCTGCTGGGCCTCGGACATGTCAAAAGGCGCTTGTTGCAAGGGTATAAAAACCTGATAATCAGCAAGATTCTTATCATTGATCAGGCTCGTGTCATCACTGATGGTAATCTCAAAATTGTTCTCCGCCGCCATCTTTTCAAAGAAAGGCCGGGCATTCCTCATCATCTTACTATGATCCTTCGCCCGGGACTCGATGGCAAGCACCCTGAACCGGGGATTACTGCCGGCGCGGCTCATAACCCGTTCCGGAAAATCTCCATCCGATTGTGCAATAGTATGACAGCCAAACTCCAACAGAAATGTCAATGTCAATAAGCCCCTGAACGTTGCCAGACTCGATAAACCGGATAAGCTTTTTCTCATATTCGTTGGCTGTCTTTTTATTGGTTGATCTTTCTCGCTCAATACTCCTTTTCTTGCTGATTACCCCCTGTTGCTCATCGTCCCATTCTTTGCGGATTACTCTTTTTGCTGGTTAGTCCTTTATTAGCTATTAGCGTGTCTGGTTATTAGCCTGTCTGGTCTTTTGCAGGTCAATTTTTTTCGATCTGCCAGGATCAGATTCATCTTCAAATTTCCTGTTTTACCGCTTCATTCTGTTTTTTTCACCACTACATTATCCCTACAATCTGATAAAACTCGCCTGATTTTAAGTATTTTAGACCCTACATTGCCCTATCAGGGATTCCTACAAATGAAAATACCCCGTCTTTCATATTTTTTATTGCTGCCGGTAACGTGGCTATCCGCGACGACCGGTCACAGTCAAAACACCATCGGTTTGCCTGCGGTCACCAACTATAGCAGCCAGTCCTTTCATGCGGGTATACAAACCCGGCGGATCGACGAGGACAGGAATGGCGTCCTCTTCTTTGCCAACAGCGAAGGGCTGCTAACCTTTAACGGGAACTATTGGAATCTTTTCCCCCTCCCCAACAAGACCATCGTCAGGTCGGTGGCATCGGACTCTTCCGGAAAGATCTATGTCGGCGGCCAGGATGAATTGGGCTATTTTTACCCCGATGCGCGGGGAAGCCTGCAATATCACTCTCTGAGAAGCCTGGTGCCTTCTCATGAAAAAGGGTTCGGCGAGCTGTGGGAAATCTCCTTCTACGGTGACGAAGTCTTTTTTCAATCCTCGGGAACCATTTTCCAGTTGAAGGACAACGCCATCAGGGCTTATGACGCGCCGCAGGAATGGCGATTGCTGACGGTGGCGGGTGGACGCCTGTTTGCAGAAGACAAAGTCCGGGGACTGCTGGTATTTAAAGAAGACCTCTGGCAGCCGGTCTGCGGCGCCAAAAACACGGCCACACTCGGGATTGTCGCCATAACAGGATATGATGCGGATACCCTGCTGGTCGCCACCCAGCGAAACGGCCTCTTTCTCCTGCACGATTCCACGCTGACCCCGAAAATCACGGCGGCCGACGCCCTTCTCCCCAATGACCGGATCACCTGCCTGAGACAGATCGAACCGCAAAGCTGGATCATCGGCACCAGCACAAACGGTTGCTGCCTCCTGACTGACCACGGCGCCCGCGCGGAGCGACTATCCCGGACAGAGGGCCTCCAGAACAACAATATCCTGCAGACATTTATAAGCCGGGACGGCAATCTTTGGATCGGCGAAGCCAATGGGATAGACCGGGTAGACCGGAACACCGCCATCAGACAGATCGTTCCCGACAGGAATAATCGCCAGGCCGGCTACGCGATCCGGGTATTTGACGGGCAACTCTTTATCGGCACATCCGCCGGCTTGTACCACGCGCCGCTGGACCCTTCCGAAAAAGACCTGAGTGCAAACCGGACACCCTTTACCGAAGTCCCTGGCACCAAAGGACAGGTGTGGGGCCTTTCGGAGGTGAACCACCGTCTTTTCGCCGGTCATTTGGAGGGAGCCCTGCTCATCGATAAAAACCGGGCCGTCAGCCTCGCCGGTGGCCAGGGCTATTGGCTTTATGCGCCCCTCTCCTCTTTCTTCCCGTCCCGCCAGATCATCGCAGGCACCTACACCGGTCTCGAATTGCTAACGGACGAGGGAGAAACGATCCGTGATGCGGGAAAGGTCACGGGACTGTTCGAATCGCTCCGTTTCCTGGTAGCGGAAGACGACCTGATATGGACCTCCCATCCCTACAGGGGTGTTTTTAAAGCACAGCTTTCGGCGGACCGGAGATCCATCGTCAGCAGCCGGCTATATACGGAAAAAGACGGCCTGCCTTCCACCTTGAATAACTATGTGTACTCCGTTAAGAACAGGGTGGCGATCGCGACGGAGAAAGGCATCTATGAATACGACGCCGCAACCGACCGGTTCCGGCCTTCTTCTTTTTTCCAGCCTTTCTTTCACGACCGTCCCGTCCGGTATTTGACAGAAGACGATCAGGGAAACATCTGGTTTATCAGCAACCACCAGGTAGGAGTCCTCGATTTCCAACGGCCTGCTGCTGAAACGGCTTATTCAGTGATCCTTTTTCCTGAGCTTGACGGCTCAGCGGTAAAAGGCTACGAGTCCATCTATCCCTATAACAGACAGAATATTTTTATAGGATCCAATACAGGGGTCCTTCATCTCGATTACTCCCGGTATACCCGGAAGATACCGGCTCCTACGGTCTTGCTGAGCATGGTCAAAGCCACCGGCGACGGAGACAGCCTCCTCTTCGGAGGATACCTTCCCGGCAATGCCCGCCTGACCAAAACAGATCCCGCAGCCCGGGTCGTCCTGCCCAACAGTTGGAGCTCATTCCATTTCGAATACGCATCTCCACAGATCAATGGACAAGGCGCCCGCCCCGCTTTTAGCTACCGGCTGGAGGGCTTTGACAAGGACTGGTCGGACTGGTCGGAGAAAACGGAAAAAGATTATACCAACCTGCCCTATGGCAATTACACCTTCCGGGTGAAAGTCCGAAACAACGCAGGCAACGTTTCCATGCCCGCCGGCTACGGCTTCGTCATCCGCCCTGCCTGGTACCAGACAAACGGCGCCCGGGTTTGTTACGGGCTCCTGATCGCCGCATGCTTCTACCTGCTGCGGTCAAGACGCGAAAAGAAATTCGCCCGGCAACGCAGCCAATACAAAGAGGAACAGGAGCGTCTGAGATACCTGCAGCAACTGGAACTGGACCGCAATGAAAAGGAGATCATCGCCCTCCAAAACGACAAGATGGCGACTACCATCAATTTCAAGAACAAGGAATTGGCAATGGCCACCATGCACCTGGTCGAAAGAGGAAAGATCCTGGCAAAAATCCGCGAAGAACTGGTCCAACGGCTCAAAAATATTCAAGCCCCGGCCGTGAGCGAAGAGTTCAAACCGATCCTGCGAATGCTCGACGAGGTTGAAAAAAGCGATGCGGACTGGGACCGGTTCTCAAACCACTTCGACGAAGTACACAACAATTTTCTGTCCACCCTGAAAAAGAAATTCCCCGTGCTCAGCGCCACGGACCTCAAATTATGCGCCTACCTCCGCATGAACCTGAGCTCAAAAGAGATCGCCCAACTGATGAATATTTCCGTAAAAGGAGTCGAGGTCAGCCGCTACCGGCTTCGTAAAAAACTGGCATTGCCCACAGAAGTGAACCTCTTCGATTTCCTGATCAAGGAGACCGCATAACTACCAACCTCTTTCGCTGCCGGCCCCGGCGTCTGCCCTGCTCCCTTCTTACCAACATCACCCTGCGCATGGTCCCCTGCCTGTCTCACCAATTCTGCTTCCGGCCCGCCAGCCGCCAGCCCTTATCCGTCTTCCTGAAAAGACAGGTGCTGCCTATCCCGCAAAGCCGGTTGTCACAACGAAAATCCATGTCCAGGATCGCATAATTCCCGTCATCGGTGAACAAAGGCCTGGAGAAATAAAAAACCGTCTTTCGCTCCGGGAGAATCTTAACCCGGCTCTTTCGGCCTCCGGTATTCGCACCAACACCGGCATTTCCGGCATTCCCGCCATTTACCGCCGGATCGAGCACCGAATCTACCTGCTCCTCTCCAATGCAAATAGCATGCACAAGGCCATCGCATCTCCAGGTACAGGTGTCCCTGTCCGCAAAAGATTTTGCCGCGAGTTCGTTGAGCACATAAATGGGTACGTCTTCGTGCAGGGCATATTTCACCCATTCGTCGTATTCGAACCTGATAAAACTGCAGGGATAAGCATTGTCCACCAACAAATAAGTAGAAAAACTGCTATCGACAATCGTCCGGAAAACCTGGTTGACAAATGCTTCCCTGCTTTCAACAAGATCCATCCGGGCTTCACCCGCGGCCGGCACTATAGCCGGCATAGCGGAACAGGCCACCATGTATGCCTGAGAGAGGCCAGGATTATGTCGGGCATATAACACAAAGAGGAACGTAAACAGCATGAGTCTGCACATAATCTTACTTAATCTATTGATGTTTCTCAAACAATTTTGTCATATCCATGAAAGAGTCTCTCCGGCGCCCTTTTCTCGTTTGGAGGCGAGCCGGGCGGGACGTGGATCCACATCAGAGAGCAATTCCTTTGCGGCCCTCCGCATAGCCTGCATAAAACCCGGACCTTGCTCACCCCCAAACGCAAGCAGGTATTTTCGGGAGATTATTTCGTGCCAATCGGCCAATCGCATAGCAAGACCCTGCCCGGCGGCTGTCGCGCAGACAATTTTGTGCTTGTCATACTGTTCCGGCTGAACCAGACCTTTCTCCTTGAGCGTTTGCACCATCCGGGTTATCATAGCGTGGCTCATCATCATATTTTCAGATAACTCACGGTGATCTCTGAACGGATAATCAAGAACAAATAACAAAAGATAAGCCATCCCGGGAGAAACCCCTAGCGGCTTACACGCCTTTTGAGCCATTTTCTCCATTGACCTCGCCATGGTTCCGACGCATAGATAAGGAGAATCCAGGTAGTAATGCTCGGGTTCATACATATTGTCCGTTTTTGAAAATATTATCAGATAGCATCAAGACAGTCCACCTGTGCAGTAACGCTGATATGTGAACATCGCCTGATAGGGGTATATCAAAAATAAAAAAAACGGTTTACTAGTAAACCGTTTTTTCTGAAAAATAATATACTCCCTCCCGGGAAATCCGAGTCTTCGACGAAATGTTCACCCCTCATGCATTAACCCCTCACGCATCCCGCTCGCATGCATCCTATCAGCCTGCATCTCCTCTGCCTACAGGCAGTCTGCATGTAGTCTCCCTTCATCTGCGCATTCTCACTGCAAACACCCCCGCCGTGTCTAATCCGCCTTCCTCACACTCCCGGCGCCGCTCACGTGCTGATTGATGCTGGTGGCGCCTCCCCGATAGCTCACGCTTCCCGCACCACTTACGTCGGCGTCGAGCTTCACGCTGGCATAGACCTCCGCGTCACCGGCTCCCGAGATGTCAATTTTCGTATTTTCAGCCAGCAGTTCATAGCAATGAGCATGACCGGCCCCCGAAATTCCCAGCCCGACGTCCCGGGTCTGTCCCTTCAGATAGATCGATCCGCTGCCCGATATTTCCGCTTCCAGTTCCGGAGCGTCTACCTCCATCTTGATATCTCCCGCGCCGCTCACATGCAGACGCATCTTGTCCGGGTTGCTGATCTTCTCCTGCCCGATAATATTGCAGGCCCCGGAGACACTTATATCATGGAATACCGGCGCCTTCGCATAAATACGAAGCTCGTGCGTGGGGTCCAGGTTCACGCCCTGCCGGGGCCGGATATAGATCTTGTCGCCTTCCTGGGTGACTTCGATCAGCGGCAGCAGGTTCTCATCGCCTTCTATTCGCAGCGAAGAGGTCTCACCCTGCGAGATATATACGTTTTCATCACCCCCCACCTCGATGTTTTTAAAATTGCCGACAGACCGGTCCTCCGTTTTTATGATCCCGTTGCCCCGCACCCTTCTCCCCCCAAAGTTCCAGCAGGAACCCAGCGTAAGCGAAAAAGCGGATAAAATGAACAGATATTTTCTCATGTTGGTATTTTATGGTATGAAAATATAAAACTTTTTTGTCCCCCCTTCGACGCAGATCCGGCAAACAGGTTACAGCCAAAATATTTACCTTCGCAGCATCTATGACCGAAAAGATTCTGATTCTCGACTTTGGATCGCAATATACTCAATTGATTGCCAGAGCTGTACGCGAGGCAAATGTCTACTGCGAGATCATCCCCTACCACAAACCCATCGAATTCGGACCCGAACTGAAAGGCATCATTCTTTCCGGCTCTCCTTTTTCCGTGAACGACGCGAATGCGCCCATCGTGAATATCAGTGAGTTACACGGCCAGTTACCGGTATTGGGGATCTGCTACGGCGCCCAGCTGACAGCCAAGCAGTTCGGCGGACAGGTACAGAACAGCAGCAAAAGGGAGTATGGCAGGGCCCTCCTCCATAAACAGAAGAACGACAGGCTATTGGAAGACGTCATCGAACGCTCGCAGGTATGGATGAGCCATGCCGATACCATCCTGGAACTGCCGCAGGGTTTTGAAGTGCTGGCGACGACGGAAAATATCCCCTATGCTGCCTTCGCGACAACAGACGGAGGCCACCCGCTCTATTGCCTGCAGTTTCACCCCGAAGTCTACCACTCCATAGAAGGCAAGAAAATACTAAAAAACTTCCTGGTGACGGTCTGTGGCTGCTCGCAAAATTGGACGCCGGCCCATTTCGTCAGCGACACCGTCGCGCAGCTAAAGACACAAATCGGGAACCGAAAAGTAATCATGGCGCTCAGCGGCGGCGTAGACTCCACCGTAGCAGCCACCCTCATCCACAGAGCGATCGGAGACCGCCTCTTTGGAGTCTTTGTAGACAACGGAGTGCTGAGAAAAGATGAATTCCAACAGGTGCTGGATACCTATAAAAAGATCGGACTGAATGTAAAGGGCATCGATGCGAAGCAGCTCTTCTACAGCCAGCTGAAAGGCCAGACGGATCCCGAAGCAAAACGCAAGACGATCGGGCGGCTCTTCATAGAAGTATTCCAGGAAGAAGCAGGCAAGATCGAAGGCATCGGGCTGCTCGGGCAAGGCACCATCTATCCCGACGTCATAGAAAGCGTTTCGGTGCACGGCCCTTCGGTGACGATAAAATCACATCATAACGTAGGCGGTCTGCCCGACACCATGCACCTCGAACTCGTCGAACCCCTCAGATATCTTTTCAAAGACGAAGTGCGGCGCGTAGGCCACGAACTGGGTATCCCCGAAGACATGCTTCAGCGTCACCCCTTTCCGGGGCCGGGCCTGGCTATCCGCATCCTGGGCGAAGTCAATGAGGAAAAGGTCCGGCTTTTGCAGGAAGCAGATTATATCTATACGAAAGGCCTGAAGGATCACAACCTCTATGCCAGCGTGTGGCAGGCAGGAGCTATTCTTTTGCCGGTGAAGAGCGTCGGCGTCATGGGCGACGAAAGGACCTAT
This sequence comes from Puia sp., assembly GCA_031292515.1. Lineage (GTDB taxonomy): Bacteria > Bacteroidota > Bacteroidia > Chitinophagales > Chitinophagaceae > Puia. The sequence continues at coordinate 21,153 of JARLGZ010000034.1, forward strand.
GAGTTTACGGTAGCCTTGCGGGCAGTCACCTCCGTCGACGGAATGACCGCTGACTGGGCTCACCTGCCCTATTCCTTTCTCGCCGATATCTCCAACGAGATCATCAACAATGTCAAAGGAATCAACCGCGTCGTCTATGACATCAGCAGCAAACCTCCGGCGACGATAGAGTGGGAGTAGCCCTACCCGCAGCGAAAAAAATGAAAAATAAACTCCGATATTTCCTATTACCGGTCCTGCTATCGGCCCTTGTTATGCCAGGCAGGACTCAGACCTCTCCTGCGCCCCAAACGCCGGTGCAGCCCTCAACCCATACCCCGTTACAGCCACCGACGTCGACGCAGACGCCCCTCCAGTCCCAACCCGGGACACCCACCCTGCCGGCACCTGGCACGCGCACGGACACAGGCGCCGCACAGATAGCCATCTTCGTCCCCTTATACCTGGATTCGGCGTTCGACGCGACGGGAAATTATCGCTATGACAATAACTTCCCGAAATTCCTGAACCCCGGACTGGAATTCTATGAAGGCGCCCAAATGGCTCTCGACTCGCTGCAGAAAGAAAAGCTGAGGCTCGATGTTCATCTCTACGATACCCGCTCCTCCGCCCAAGGGATCGCCGATGTCCTGCACAGCCCGGATTTTCAAAACACCGGTCTCATCATCGGCCTCGTAGAAAACGGGGAGTTACAGCAGCTGGCAAATGCCGCCGCCGCCAGACATATCCCCTTTATCAATGTGAACTTCCCCAATGACGGAGGCATCACCAACAACCCCGAACTCGTCATCCTGAACTCTACCCTAAGGACACACTGTGAAGGGATCTACAAGTTCCTGCAAAAGAACTACCCCACCCGCCCGATCGTGCTGTTCCGAAAGAGCGGATCACAGGAAGACAGGCTGCTTCGCTACTTCACGGAGATCGGAAAAACGACGGCTTCGGTACCCTTAAAAATAAAGATCGTTACCCTCGACGAAAACTTTGACACGGAGAAACTCGTGCCTTCCCTGGACAGCGAGCGTACGACGCTCTGCATCGCAGGCAGCCTGGATGAAAATTTCGGCGTCCGCCTCTGCCAGCAGCTTAGCTCCCTCAACAAGACCTACCCGTCGATCATACTCGGCATGCCGAACTGGGACAATATCACCGATTTCTCAAAACCGGATTATGCGGGAGAAGACATCCTCTTTACCACCCCTTTCTACATGAACCCGGCAGACAATCTCGTCATCTCTCTTACCCAGGACTTCAGGACACGCTTTTTTTCAAGACCCAGTGATATGGTGTTTCGCGGATATGAGACCACGTACCGGTTCGCAAAATTGCTCCTGCAATATGGCGCCGGCATCAACGGTAGCATCGGTGAAAAAAAATACAGGGTTTTCAATGATTTTGACATCGAGCCGGTCTTTTTGAACCGCCAGAACATGGTGCTGGATTATTTCGAGAACAAGAAATTGTACTTTGTCCAGGCCGGGGACCACAACCTGTTTGAACCCGGCGGCAAAAAACCGGCAGCCCCGAAAGAAGCCGCCCGGTAGCTGTCGAAAAGGGGGTAAATTTACGGTACTTTATGAAAAAAATATTTGCCCTTTTGTCTGTAGGAACCGTCTGTATGGCCTTTACCGCCATCACGCGGTATCGCTTCATTCCGGAACAAACATCCTTTCCGGAACAACCCTACCTTCGGGAAATCTCCTCTCTTCCGGGAACCCGTTCCTTCCGGGACGGCCCGCCCCTTCAAGAGAGCCTTTTAGCCGGCGAACCTCGCTTCGACACCGCATACCCGGCAGGCCTTGACGGACAAAAACCCGTCCCCATCCCTGCCAGTCTCCAGCGGACAGGCGATGCCGGACAGGGATATAAATATCTTATCACAGGCGATTACCTCAAGAGCGGCATCCCCTATGGCTATTTTCTCCTGGGCTTCGGCAAAGACCAGCACAACTACTTGCAGCGCGACAGCATCAACAACGGTATCAGTCACGACTACACCGCTGTCAGAGCCCCGAATGGAGAAGTAGTCGTGGCGCCCAATTGCCTGCAATGCCATTCCCAGATCTTCGATAACAAATTATATATCGGCCTCGGCAATTCGATGATCGACTTCTCCGATCGGAAAAAGCTGAACACCCGCAACGCCGCCCTGGCGGAGACGATGCTGCAAAAAGGGGATCCCCGGAAATACGAAGCGGCAGCCCCCTTCCTGCAGACGATGAAAGTCATCGCCGGCAGCCTCTACACACAGGTGCGTGGCGTCAATTCCGCCGATAGGCTGGCAGACCTCCTGGTGGCCCATCGGGACCCGGCTACCTTGCGCTGGAGGAACCAGCCGGTAATTGCCGTTTCCGGGCAGGTGATCCCAACGGACACCCCTCCCTGGTGGTTGCTGAAAAAGAAAAACGCCATGTTCTACAATGGCTTCGGACGCGGGGATTTTGGAAGATTCCTGATGGCTTCCAATCTCCTGACGGTCAATGACAGCTCCGAGGCCCGCGAAGTTGACGGCCACTTCAACGATGTCCTCGCCTATATTTATTCGCTGACCCCACCGAAATATCCCCATCCCGTCAATGCATCGCTCGCCAGGCAAGGAGGGACGGTATTCGTACAACATTGTTCAAAATGTCATGGCAACTACGGCAGCGAAGGGAAATACCCGAACCTGCTGATCCCCGAATCACTGATCGGAACGGATTCCGCGCTTTACAAAAGCAACTACCAGACACCCCAGTTCATAGAATGGTTTAACAAAAGCTGGTTTTCAAAGGGAGACCACCCCGCCCGGCTGGAGCCCTATAACGGCTATATCGCTCCGCCCCTGGATGGAATCTGGATCACCGCTCCCTACCTGCATAACGGATCCGTACCGACGCTGGAAGCTTTGCTGGACAGTAAGACAAGACCAGCCTACTGGTCCCGGGATTTCAACAACCAGCAATATGACTATGCACAGGTCGGCTGGAAATACACTACCGAAACCGGCCCTCGTGGAACAGACGTCTATGACACCTCCCTTCCCGGTTATGGCAACTACGGGCATACCTTCGGTGACAGGCTGACCCCCAAAGAGAGAAAGGCAGTGATCGAATACCTCAAGACACTCTGAGACATCCAAAACACACTGGCAGAACAAACCCAACAGCATCAACATGTTCAACTTTAAAACAGACCTGAGATCCCGATCGGCTTTTTTCATCTCAACGGTATTTTTTTATCTCCTTGTGGCCTCGACGCAAGCCTGGTCGCAGGTTCGTGTGGAAGACCTCGCAGCCGGCGTAAAAAAATGCAGCATCGGCACGCCCGATCCGTTCACGCCCTATCATTTCTGCGCGGAGAAGCCTTTGTACGAGGCGCTCGCCAACATGCCGGCAGCAACGTTGCCCTTCGACCTGCAACGGATCAGCTTGCGCGTCACGGACCGGGGAGCCGTCGTGGAAATACCGCTGGGCGGAGACGAACAGATCTACGGCTTCGGCATGCAGATCAACTCGTTTAACGAACGGGGCCTGCGGAAACGACCCATCGTGAACGACAATCCGCTTAACGACCTGGGATATACGCATGCACCCGCTACTTTTTATGTGACGACACACGGGTATGGGATCCTCATAAACACATCCAGGTATACTACTTTCTATTGTGGTACCACCCAAAAATTGAACCCTTCGTCGAACGGCTCCGGCAACACGACAGCAAAGGCCAATGCACAATCGGTCGAAGAACTCTACAAAAAAGACGATCCGGGCGCCGGCATGGTTACGGTGGACATCCCCGGCGCCAAAGGAATCGAAGTGTTTATATTCGAAGGTCCCGACATGAAGAGCGCCGTGCAACGATATAACCTTTTCTCGGGCGGCGGCTGCCTCCCCGCAATCTGGGGCCTGGGAATAAAATATCGCGTCAAGGCGGATTTCAAACAGTCACAGGTCTACCGTATGGCCGGTTACTTTAGAGATCATAAGATTCCCTGTGACGTGCTGGGACTGGAACCGCGCTGGCAGACGGCTGCCTATTCCTGCTCCTATGTGTGGAACCGGGAATTTTTCCCGGATCCCCAACAGCTGATAGACAGCATGCAGGCAAGCCATTTTCACCTGAATCTATGGGAACATGCCTTCGTCGCACCGGTGTCGCCGTTGCGGCAGGCGCTAAAGAGCAAGGCGGGTGACTACCTGGTCTGGAATGGATTGGTACCGGATTTCGCAGACAGCTCCGCGGCGAATATTTTTGCCGCTTACCACAAGACTGTTTTTGCCGACAAAGGAATTTCAGGATTTAAGCTGGACGAGTGCGACAACTCTAATATCGCCACCGGCGGATCCACCTGGAGCTTTCCCGAACTGAGCCGTTTTCCCTCAGGCATCGATGGCGAACAGATGCACCAGCAATTCGGCCTGCTGTATCAAAAGACTATTTACGGGATCTTTAAAAAATCCAATAAACGTACCTATCTCGATGTGCGGGCTTCCAGCGACTTTGCTTCTTCTTATCCCGCCGCACTCTATAGCGACACCTACGATCACGCCGCTTACATCCGGATGATCGGCAACGCGGGCTTCGCCGGCCTCCTCTGGTCCCCGGAAGTCAGGGAATCCCACTCCACCCGCGAACTCCTGCGCCGGACACAGACCGCCATCCTCTCCGCCCAGACACTGTTCAATAGCTGGTATTTGCAATATCCCCCCTGGCTGCAGGTAGATATTGACAAGAACAACAAGGGCATCCTGCAAGACGATGCAAACGCCGCGGAAGCCAGCATCAAAACGCTCCTCGACTTCAGGATGAGCATCGTACCTTACCTGTACAACGCCTTTGCAGAGTATGCAAGAAAAGGTGAGCCTCCATTCAGGGCGCTGGTCATGGATTATCCGCAGGACAAAAACACCTGGAACATTTCTGATGAATACCTGATCGGCGACTGCATGCTGGCAGCACCCTTGCTGGCAGACTCCGATCATCGACAGGTTTATTTGCCGGCAGGCGCCTGGTTCGATTACAACTCCCATCAGAAATTTGAAGGAGGCAAGACCTATACCTTTGAAAACGGTCTTACGCAAATACCGGTATTTATAAAAGAAGGAAGTATATTGCCGCTGGCCAAGCCCCTCGGATTTATCGCACCCGATACGAAATTTGAAATCACCTGCTATGTCTATGGAGACAAACCCGCCCATGCCCAACTCTTTGAAGACGACGGCACGACCTTTGACTATGAAAAAGGCCGCTATAACGTGATCGACTTGTACAACGATATTCCGGACAGCACTATTTCGAAAACAAAGAAAAATGCCGTTTCGAAAAATAAAACCACATTTTCAAAGACGAGATCCACCCGGACCGGCAACTACAAAAACGAGAAATATATTATCAGCAGATGGGTTCACATTCAGTAAAGAAGACCTTTGGATATACCGTCATCCGCGAATGGATGGCTGGCAAGGGTCAGCATCCCTTTGCCTTCCAGGAGACCGCCTGGCAGGAGCTCATCCTCGGCCAGTCGGGTTTGGTCAATGCACCCACCGGCTGCGGGAAGACTTTCTCCATCTTCCTCGGAGCCCTGATAGAATTCATAAACGACCATCCAACCGATTACAAGACCCGCTCAAATAATAAACTACAATTACTCTGGCTGACGCCGTTACGGGCCCTGGCAAAGGATCTCGGCCGCGCCATGGAGGAAGTCATCGGGGAACTGGGCATGAGCTGGCAGGTCGGCATCCGCAACGGCGACACAGAGATCAGCGAAAGACAAAAACAGAAGCGCCGGATGCCGGAGGTGCTGATCATCACGCCGGAGAGCCTCCACCTGCTCCTGGCGCAAAAGGGATACCCCGAACTCTTTCAACCCCTCCGGATACTGGCCGTAGACGAATGGCACGAGCTGCTGGGAAGCAAGCGCGGCGTATTGGTGGAACTGGCACTGTCGCGGATCGTGGCGGTGACAAAGACTTCATCCGGCATTTCGCCTATTTCCTCTGCCAAAAGACCGCCTCCAAATCATGGTCTCAGGATCTGGGGTATCAGCGCCACCATCGGCAACCTCGACCAGGCCCGGGAAGTCCTGCTCGCATCCCTCAACCAGCATTCGCCGGGAGACCAATTCCCCGGCGACACCGCTCCCGGAGACAAAATCCCGGGCGCCATCGTCAAAGCACAGATAGACAAACCCATCCATGTAGAATCGGTCATTCCCGACGAGATCGAAAAATATCCCTGGGCCGGTCACCTGGGCATCAAACTCGTCGACAAGGTCCTTCCCATCCTGGAAAGAAGCAAGACGACCCTGATCTTTATAAACACCCGGGGCATGAGCGAGACCTGGTACCAGACCCTGCTGTCCGTCAACCCGGAGTTGGCCGGGATCATAGCCCTCCATCACGGATCCATCGACCGGGAACTGCGGACCTGGGTGGAGGAGAACCTCCATACAGGCAAGCTAAAAGCCGTGGTGACAACCGCCAGCCTGGACCTCGGCGTCGATTTTCGGCCAGTTGACACTGTTATACAAGTCGGATCCCCCAAAGGCGTAGCCAGGTTCCTGCAGAGGGCGGGCAGGAGCGGTCACCAACCCGGAGAAGTCAGCACCATCTATTTCCTCCCCACCCACTCCCTCGAACTGGTGGAAGCCGCCGCGTTGAAAGCCGCGATGAAGATCAACTTCATCGAAAGCCGGGAACCCATGCTGTTGTGCTTTGACGTCCTGGTGCAATATCTTTCGACCCTGGCCATTTCCGAGGGATTCGACCCTGCCGAAATACTGGGCGAAGTCCGTTCGACCTACTGCTACAAACATATGACGGAAGATGAGTGGCGGGAGCTCCTTCATTTTATCACCGAAGGGGGGAGCGCCCTGAATCAATACGACGAATTCAAAAAGGTGGAGATCATCGGGGGTCTTTATAAAATTAACAGCCGCCGGGTAGCCATGCGTCACCGCCTGCATATCGGCACCATCGTCAGCGATGCGATGCTGAAGGTGAAGTTTATGAGTGGCGGCTATATCGGGGTGATAGAAGAATATTTCATCTCCCGTTTGACTCCAGGAGATGTATTTACCCTGGCGGGAAGAAACCTCGAGTTCGTAATGATCAAGGATATGTCGGTGCTCGTCCGCAAGTCAAACTCGAAGAAGTCCATCGTTCCGAGTTGGAACGGCGGCCGGATGCCGCTCTCCTCGAACCTGGGACTGATGCTGCGCAAGAAACTCGACGAAGCAGGGACAGGAAAATCAAAAGACATCGAACTGATAGCCCTTCGTCCTCTATTCGATCTGCAGGAGCAGTTGTCGGCCGTGCCCCGGGAAAATGAATTGCTGATCGAACAAATAGAGACAAAGGACGGCTTCCATCTTTTCGTATATCCCTTCGAAGGGAGGTTGGTACACGAGGCAATGGCAGCCTTACTGGCTTACCGCATCAGCCGGATCACACCGATCACCTTCTCGTTTGCGATGAACGACTATGGGTTCGAACTGCTCAGCGACCGGCCCATTCCGGTAGACGATACAAACGTCTATGAGCTCTTCTCGCCGGAAGGGCTCACGGCCGATATACAACGCAGCGCCAACAGCACGGAGATGGCCAAAAGGAAGTTCCGCGATATCGCGGTCATCGGCGGGTTGATCTTCCAGGGCTATCCCGGCGAACATACAAAAGCCAGGCACCTCCAGTCTTCCGCCTCCCTGCTCTTCAATGTATTTGCCGAATATGACCCTAACAACCTCCTGGTCCGGCAGGCCTACCGGGAAGTGATGGAACAGCAAATGGAAGAAGCCCGCCTGCGGAATATGCTGGAACGGATCGGCGCGGGTCGCATTTTGCTCCGCTTCCCCCGGCGTCTCACCCCATTCTGCTTCCCCCTCAAAGTCGATAGCATGCGGGAAAACCTCACCTCCGAGAAACTCGAGGACCGCGTAAAACGAATGCAATCACAATTAAACAAGGCGACCGCCCGCTAAAGGACCGCTGACGGGTTCTCTTCCTGGCCTTGTTCCAGGCTTTCTTCTTCCCGGCTTGTCAGGAACCTGGTTTTCCCAATATTTTTAGCGTAGTTCCGCCGGGATCGGTTTATCTTTGCAGCTCATGAAATGAAACCGCCCTTCCCTCATCGGATCAAAAAACAACAATTATGGCTCTCACCGGGCCGCTGCGTCTTCTGGGAAGAAGAAAAAGCCCTGATCGTTTCCGACCTTCATTTTGGCAAGACCGGGCACTTTCGGAAATCGGGTATCGCCGTGCCGGCTACCGTATACCGCGATGATCTCCAAAGGCTGGTCGCGCAGATACAATATTTTCAACCCCGGCAGCTGCTCATCGTCGGCGACCTTTTTCACAGCCGTGAGAACAGGGAACTGGAGCTCTTTCAAAAGTGGAGAGCGGACCTCCCCGACCTGGCCTTCCGCCTCATCAAAGGCAACCATGACATCCTCCACGATGACTGGTACGCGGCCGCCGGGATCGAGCTCAGCGAAAAGAAATTGAGGATCGGAGAATTCCTCTTCATGCACGATATCGGGGACCTCACCCACCCTGATCTTGATACAGCGGTGTGCGACACAGGGCTCAGCGACACACCCCTGAGCGATTCCCCCGGTGCCACCCCTAACCCCACTCCAGTTGATCCCAGTCCGGCTGACCTCAGTCCGACAGACGGCTATGTCTTCTCCGGTCATATCCATCCCGGCATCCGCATCAATGGAGTAGCCAAGCAGGCACTCCAATTCCCTTGCTTCTATTTTGGAGGCGCCCATGCGATCCTGCCCGCCTTCAGCCGTTTTACCGGCATGGTGTCCATCTATCCGAAACCGGATGAGAACGTCTTTGCCATCATTCAATACGACAGCATTCTCCAGATTCAATGAGTACGCTAAAAATCGCCTACGACCCTATCTATGCGCATCCCCTGCCGGAAGGCCACCGCTTCCCGATGCTGAAATACGAGCTGATCCCCGGGCAGTTGCTCTATGAAGGCAGCATCATACCCGGAAATCTTTTCTCACCCGGGCTCTGCGACGACCAGGTCGTGCTGCTAACGCATACCCACGAATACCTCCAAAAACTAAAAAACCAGACCCTCTCCGCGAGGGAGCAGCGGCAGATCGGGTTTCCGCAGTCACCGGCTCTCACACAGCGCGAACTCGTGATCACACAAGGGACGATCGATTGCTGCGCCCACGCCCTTACCAATGGCGTCTCTTTAAATGTTGCCGGCGGCACTCACCACGCTTTTGCGGACCGGGGAGAAGGCTTCTGTTTCTTAAACGATTTCGCGGTGGCAGCAAATTGGCTCCTGCATCAAAAAACAGCAGACAAGATCCTGATCATCGACCTCGACGTACACCAGGGCAACGGCACAGCCAGCCTCTTCGCCCATGAACCGCGCGTTTTCACCTTCAGCATGCACGGCAAACACAACTACCCCTTTCGTAAGGAGCATTCCGACCTGGACCTCGAACTCGAAGATGGACTGGAAGACGCCGGCTATCTCGCTCTGCTGCGGGACACGCTCCCGGCTATCCTCGAAAAGACCAGGCCCTCTTTCGCCTTCTTTCTTTCCGGGGTGGACATCCTCGCTACGGACAAATTCGGGAAACTGAAAGTTTCGATAGAAGGCTGCCGCCAAAGGGATGCATTCGTATTCTCGTCGCTGCGACAGCACTCGATCCCCTGCGTAGTCGCCATGGGCGGCGGCTACTCGCCCGATATCCGGACGATCGTCGAAGCTCATTGCAATACCTTCCGCACCGCGAAGGAGATGTATGGGTTAGATTGAATCAGTCTTTTTTTCGTCGGCCTCCCCAACTTGAATTCGCAAATTGCGACTTCAAATTCTCAAACCCATCGTCCGCTAGCTGGAACATAAAGTCCTTCGGAAAACGTCCAATATTCCGTTTAACTTCTTCATTTAATCTTTTTGTTGGTATCTGATACAATTCCATATCACCCCTATCTGCATCCACCTCCCAAAAACAGCAATAGGCCTGCCCCCTACCGGGAAACAAGCCTATCGACTTCATTTATCAGAAATTATTTCAGTCTCAATTCATTTTCTTCTTCAGCGAACTCACCTGCTCCTGGAGATTGTTTACCAGTCCGGCCAATTGGTTCACATCCCATCTTTGCTGGGTATTGGCCTTACTGATGATCATCTGCGCCTTCCAGACTTCCAGCACATCGTCTGAATTCACGCTGTAGGGCTGATAAGCCGTATTGTCGCTGACGAGTGTGAGCTTGTTCTTCGACTTATTGTTTTTCATGACCCTTTTATAGACGATACCTTCATTTCGGGAAACTACCACATAAGTCTGGTTGCTCTTCACCTCCTCCAGGTCGTCCACCTTCTCCCCGACAATCACCGAACCACTCGCAGTAGGCAACATCGAATCCCCGACGATCTCAAAAGCGCGGTAGGTGCCCGATGCCAGCATCGGTAAGGTAAAAGTATTCAACTCGTCCAGGAATTCCGGGTCCGCATATCCCGCCAGGTAGCCGGCAGCCGCCTTGACAGGAACCAATTGGATCTCATTGGTGGCCGAACCCAGTTTCTGCGCCCGCCTCTTGGCGAGATAATTATTGCCCTTCGTATCCGCCAGTTCCTTCCGCAACAATTCGTCCAGCGTAAGCTTGAACATGTCACCCGCCGTCTCCAGAACATCGATCCGGGGTTCGGCCCTCTCCTCTTCATAAGCCCCCAGTAAAGACCGCTTGATCCCGAGTTTGGCAGAGAATTCTTCCTGGGTCCATCCCCGCAGCTTGCGAAGATATTTTAGGTTTTTTCCGGCTGTAGACATAGACTAACTTATTTAGTTTATACGTAAAAATACTAATTTTTTTAACAAGTCAAAAAAAACCTTTCTATTTGACGGAAATTTCCCTGATTTTTATCGTAGCTTACCTGCACAGCGCGCCTCCCCCCCAATAACCTGACTTCCTATCGCCCTGAAGCGCCGCCTTCCGCATCCCTGATAATTCCGGCTGCCCGTCTTCTTCCGTTCCTTCCGTTCCCGGATCTTTCCGTTCCTTAGCCCGTATCGAAGATTACTCCGTTAGATATTGATCGCAGTGCAAAAGCCGCGGTGCAAAAAGTTCTCCTGGCTACCCATTCTCTTATAACCCTTCATAAAACCAATAAAATACCCGATATGCAAGCCCCCATCTTTCCCCCCGGATCTTTCGCTGCCAATCGCAGACTGTTGCTTTACGCAGCCTTCTTCCTCATAATCGTCGTTTTTCTGTCTTCCTGTAAGAACCCCGATGCCAAACCAGCCGCCGCGGATCAACCGGCTGCAACCGCCCCGAAACCGGCAGGCCCCACCAACAAGGATATCTATAAAGTCTTCAACACAGGAAACGACAAAGGACTCGACACCCTTGTCGCAAAAGATGCTATCGACCACAGCCCCTTTGGCACCAGCTACGGGCTGGATTCATTGAAACTGAATGTGGCCGCATCGAGAGCAGCCTTCCCCGATTTGAAAATAGAGGCGCTGGAAGAAATAGTCCAGGGAGACATGATCATGACCCGGTTTCGATTCACGGGGACTAATACGGGGCCCATGAACGGGAAACCCGCTACCGGCAGAAAGATCGATGTCACAGGCGTGGACGTTACCCGGACAAAAGACGGGAAATTATATGAACACTGGGACTACACCGACTATATGACCTTTTTTAAACAGCTGGGGATCGATCCGCTTGCCCCCGTTTCTGATAAAAAGACAGGTAAATCCAGGTAGTAAAGGGTTCTCTTTAGGCTGCCGCTTTTTCTGCTCATCCCGTTGCTTTTTCGTAACTTTGCCGCTCTGTCAATTTGGCTGGGTCCGTACTATAGCACCATATTTGACATTGAACCGTTTACGATCGAAATAATCAAAAAATAAGCAACGAAATATGTTAGGTTTCATCTCAAAAATATTCGGGGGCAACAAGTCTGAAAAAGATATCAAAACAATCCTGCCACTGGTCGAAAAGATCAACCAGCACTTTGCCTCTTACCAGTCATTGACAAATGACCAGCTTAGAGCCAAGACAGCCGAGTTCAAACAAAGGATCCTGGACCATCTCAGCAATATCGATTCGGAAATTGCCGCGCTGAATACAAAGGCCGGGGAACTCCCTTTCAGCGATATCTCCGGAAAGGACACCATTTACCAGGAAGTAGATCAGCTGCAAAAAGACAGGGACAAACAGATCGAGGAAATCCTGGACGAACTCCTGCCGGAAGCCTTCGCCGTGGTAAAAGAGACGGCCCGCCGCTTCAAGGAGAATACCACCATCGGGGTCACCGCCAGCCAGCTGGACAAGGATCTGAGCGTCGCCAAAAAAGACCTCGTAAGGATCGAAGGAGATCAGGCCATCTATAAGAACAGCTGGATGGCTGCCGGAAGCCTGGTCACGTGGAATATGGTTCATTACGATGTTCAGCTGATCGGCGGTTCCGTACTGCACCAGGGCAAGATCGCCGAAATGGCGACCGGGGAAGGAAAGACCCTCGTGTCTACTCTCCCGGCCTACCTGAATGCCCTCGCCGGACAAGGAGTTCATATCGTAACCGTGAATGACTACCTGGCCCGTCGTGACTCCGAATGGAACGGCCCCATTTTCGAATTCCTGGGACTGACCGTAGATTGCATCGACAAACACGAGCCCAATAGCGAAGCCCGCCGCAAAGCCTACCAGGCGGATATCACCTACGGAACGAATAACGAATTCGGGTTTGACTACCTGCGCGATAACATGGTGCATAGCCCCGACGAGATGGTTCAGCGCAAACATCATTACGCCATGGTCGATGAAGTGGACAGCGTCCTTATCGACGATGCCCGGACGCCGTTGATCATATCCGGCCCCGTACCAAAAGGCGAAGACCAGCAATATCATATCCTCAAAGGCCGCGTCGAAAAACTGGTCGACGCCCAGAAAAGAGTGGTTAACCAGTTCCTCAACGAAGCAAAAAAGAAAATTGCCGACGGCAACGATGATCCCAAAGATGGCGGACTGGCCCTGTTCAGGGCTTTCCGCGGTCTTCCCAAGACAGGCGCGCTGATCAAATTCCTCAGCGAACCGGGCATCAAAGTCAAGCTGCAGAAATCGGAGAACTATTATCTCGCGGATCAGCAGAAGGAGATGCCGAAAGTAGACGCCGAACTCTTCTTCCAGATCGACGAGAAGAACAATTCCGTAGACCTCACCGACAAGGGGATCCAGATGATCACCCGCGAAGGAGAAGATCCCGACTTCTTCGTCCTCCCCGACATCGGCGTAAAACTCGCCGACATCGAAAAGGATACCGTATCCTCCCAGGAAGACAGACTCCAACGCAAGGAAGCCCTCTTAAATGAATACGCGATAAAAGCGGACCGTATACACACCGTGCAGCAACTGCTGAAAGCCTATACCCTGTTCGACAAGGACATCGAATACGTCGTCCTGGACGGGCAGGTGAAGATCGTAGATGAACAGACCGGCCGTATCCTGGACGGACGCCGTTACAGCGACGGACTCCACCAGGCGATCGAAGCCAAAGAAAATGTGAAGATCGAAGCCGCCACACAGACTTATGCCACCGTGACCTTGCAGAATTTCTTCCGCATGTACCACAAGCTGGCAGGGATGACCGGTACCGCCGAAACCGAAGCAGCCGAACTATGGGATATCTATAAGCTGGATGTGGTAACCATCCCCACCAACGTCCCGGCTATCCGTAAAGACTTCCAGGACCTCGTATACAAGACAAAAAGAGAAAAGTACAAAGCCGTCATCGATGATATCGAGAAACTTCGTGCCGAAGGCCGGCCCTCACTGGTCGGTACGACCTCGGTCGAAGTCAGCGAACTGCTGAGCAAAATGCTGCAGGTGAAGAAAATCCCGCATAACGTTCTGAACGCCAAACAACATGCCCGTGAGGCGCAGGTCGTGGCGGAAGCAGGATTGGCGGGTGCGGTGACCATCGCAACCAATATGGCCGGTCGCGGTACGGATATCAAACTGGGAGCCGGTGTAAAAGAATCGGGAGGCCTGGCGATCATCGGCACAGAAAGACACGAGAGCCGTCGTGTGGACAGACAGCTGCGCGGACGTTCGGCCCGGCAGGGCGACCCCGGCACCACACAGTTCTATGCCTCGCTGGAAGACGACCTGATGCGTATGTTTGGCAGCGAACGGATAGCCTCCCTCATGGACAAGATGGGCTACAAGGAAGGCGAAGTGATCCAGCACGGCATGGTCACCAAAAGCATTGAAAGAGCACAAAAGAAAGTAGAAGAAAACAACTTCGGTATCCGCAAACGCCTCCTGGAATACGATGACGTGATGAACAAACAGCGCAACGTGGTCTACCGGAAGAGGAACCACGCCCTGTTTGGCGACAGGCTTGCCCTGGATCTCGACAACGCCTTCTATATTGTTGCCGAAGACCTCGTAAATTCATTTCGCCAGCAGGACGACTACGAAGGCTTCAAGTTAGCTACCATCGTAAATTTCGGAATCGACACCGGCATCGAACAGGAAGAATTTATGAAAGGCGATCTGCCCTCGCTCTCCGGGAAACTATACCAGGAGGCTACGCAAAACTATCAGCGCAAACTCGAAGAACTTCGCAAACAGGCCGTCCCGGTCTTTAAGAATATCAGGCAGACCCAGGGCAGCCATGTAGAAAAAGTAGTGGTACCTTTTACCGACGGTAAAAAAGCCATCAATGTACTGGCGAATCTCGACAAAACCCTCGGCACCGATGGCAGGGAACTCATGAATGCGGTGGAAAGACAGATCACCCTCGCCATCATCGACGATGCCTGGAAAGAACATCTGCGCTCGATGGATGACCTGAAGCAAAGCGTTCAAACAGCTTACCTGGAACAGAAAGACCCCCTCGTAATCTATAAAATGGAGGCCTTCGACCTGTTCCGCCGCATGGATAGCGATATGAACCGCGAAATCGTCAGCTTCCTTTGCCACTGCAGCATCCCCATCGAAGGCAATGCGCCGATTCGGGAAGGCAGGGAACAAAAGACCGACATGAGCCGGATGAAAGTCCGCAAGGACGAAATGGTGGCGGCCGGAACCCCTGGCGACGGCGGCATCGTCAACGAAGGCAACGACTACTACGAGCCCTCCGGTCCCCCGGTAAAACAGGAGCCGGTGAAAGTAGGACCCAAGATCGGCCGCAACGACCTCTGCCCCTGCGGAAGCGGAAAAAAATACAAAAACTGCCACGGAAAAGACGCCGTAGCATAGAAGGATAGCCAAAAATGGAGGCATAGCATATAGACGCATAACACATAGAAATATCCCTGTTAAAAAGAATGTCCCCCAAAGCATCTGCCTTACAAGCAGATGCTTCTTTAGTTTGGCCTCTTTCATCAAGATGATTTGCCCCTATCATCTTGATGAAATGAAGTAATTTCGGGTATGGCTCCGATCGCCTCTCATATAGACCACACCTTCCTCAGGCCGACAACCACCTACGCGGACATAAAGAAGCTTTGCGAAGAAGCGCTGCAATACCAATTCGCCGCCGTATGCATTCCGCCCCCGATGGTAAAACAGGCCCGCGAACTCCTGGAAGGCTCCTCCGTAAAAGTGGCAACCGTTATCGGCTTTCCCTTCGGCTACAGCGTCGCAAAAGCCAAACTCGCCGAAACAGAACGGGCCTTGCTCGATGGCGCAGAAGAATTGGATGTGGTCATCAACCTGGTCGCACTGAAAGGCGGCGTCTGGAACTACCTGGAAACGGAGATGCAGCCGCTCATCAACCTGGCCCACGGACAGAACCGGATCGTAAAAGTGATCATCGAAAGCGGCTTGCTGACCGACGGGGAGATCATTCACTGCTGCACCCTGTACGCGAAAACCGGAGCCGACTTTCTAAAAACATCGACAGGCTACGCGGAGAAAGGCGCCAGCGTGGAAGCAGTCAGACTGATGCGGGAGCACCTGCCGCCAGGCATTAAAATAAAGGCGTCAGGGGGTATCCGGACCTATGATTTTGCGAGGCAACTGCTGGATGCCGGAGCAGAACGACTGGGTTGCAGCGCCGGCGTGGAAATCATCCGGGGCGCCGAAGCCGCAGCAAACACGTATTAAAAATAGCTTATATAAAAGATCATTATAGCTTATGCAAAAGATCGTTATAGCTTATACAAAAGATCCTTGTCAATATCAATAAAGAACAGATCAAATAGCAATATGAATATACCAAACATAAAGAATGCCTGGTTCCTCCCGCTGCTGCTGAGTGGGCGACTGCTTGCGCAGACCGATTCTTCCGCCCCCGCTTCCCCTGTCACAGTTATTACGATTGCCGGCCCGGGCGCCAACACATCGGCTGCCGGCACGGTGGTCGTCCACAAAGATCCCCGGATCGAGACCCTGATAAAAAAACAGGCACAGATCAACGAAGTCACCACCCGCGACAGCCGCCGCAACGTGCCGGGCTTCCGCATACAGGTCATACAGTCCCGGGACCGTAACAAAGTCTTCGCCGAAAAGACCAAAATATACCAGCAATTCCCTGACTTACAGCCCTACCTGGTCTACCAGCAACCCTACTATAAACTCAAAGTAGGGAATTTCAAAACCCAGGAAGAAGCGGAAGACTTTCAGAAACAATTGACAAAACTGTTTCCTACCGGCTTGTTCGTCGTCCGCGATATCATCGACGTGAAACCGGATTGAGCGGAAGAGAGCCGGCCCCGGCATCAAACCAGCCTCTGCCTGAACTATCTGAAGACAGATCCCTCGCCCCGCAGAAAGAAATAAGAAGCCTGAACGAAGAAAAACGAGAAGCCTGAACAGACAAAAACAAGAACGCCGACTTATGCTAAAAGATAAAATCAAAGAACTGGCAACCCGGTACACCCCGGAACTCATCTCGATCCGGCATCACCTGCACGAAAACCCAGAACTAAGCTACCAGGAATTCGAAACCTCCCGGTTTGTCCGGGACCGTCTCGCCGGATGGAAGATACCCTTTCAGGTCATGGCGACCACCGGCGTCGTCGGCCTGATAAAAGGAAAGAACCCCGACACACGCATCCTCGCCCTGCGGGCTGATATGGACGCACTGCCGATCAAAGAAGAGAACGAGGTTCCCTACAAATCAAAAAAAGACGGTCTGATGCATGCATGCGGACACGATGTGCATACGACCGTGCTGCTAGGCGCCGCCCGCATTCTCGAAGAACTGAAAGACCAGTGGGAAGGCACCGTCAAGCTCATATTCCAACCCGGAGAAGAGAAGAACCCCGGCGGAGCCAGCCTGCTGATCAGGGATGGCGTCCTGGAAAACCCGAAACCCCAGGCCATCCTTGGATTGCATGTCCACCCGGGCCTCGAAGTGGGGAAACTGAGCTTCCGGGGGGGCATGGTCATGGCCAGCGCCGACGAGATCTATATCACGATAAAAGGCAAGGGCGGTCACGCAGCAGCCCCCCATTCGACGGTAGACACGATCCTGGTTGCCTCCCAGCTGATCGTCGCGTTGCAGCAGATCATCAGCCGCAACCGTAACCCGCTCTCCCCTTCCGTATTATCCATCACTTCCTTCCAGGGTGGTTCTACGACCAACGTCATCCCCAGCGAAGTGAAACTCATGGGCACCTTCCGGGCCATGGACGAACAATGGCGCTTCAAAGCCCATGACCTGATCCGCAAACTGGCCACCGAACTGGTCCATAGCATGGGTGCGGAAATCGACCTCCATATCGACGTCGGCTACCCGGTGGTCTATAACAACGAAGCCCTGAACACAATCGCCAAATCAGCAGCCGCCGATTTTCTGGGCGTCGGCAATGTCGGAGAGACGGAAATACGACTGGGAGCGGAAGACTTCGGCTACTATACCCGTCAAATACCGGGGTGCTTCTACCGGCTCGGCGTCATGAACACAGAAAAAGGGATCACCTCCGGCGTGCATACCCCCACTTTCAACATCGACGAATCGGCCATCGGGATCGGCGCCGGCATGATGGCATGGCTGGGAAGCCAACTCGACTTTAAAACACCCTGAAAAGCCGTTTGACCGCATTTTCGTATTTTGCATCGGTTTTTGATCGGTGGGCCAAAATTCCTGTATGCAAAAAAAACAGATCCGTAAAGAACAGGCGCTTGAATATCACTCAAAGGGAAGACCCGGCAAAATAGAGGTCGTTCCTACCAAGGAGGCCAAGACCCAGCGGGATCTGTCCCTGGCCTATTCCCCGGGGGTAGCGGAACCCTGCAAAGAGATCTTCAAAAATCCCGACGACGTTTATAAGTATACCGCCAAGGGCAACCTGGTGGCCGTCATCACAAATGGCACGGCCGTTTTGGGCCTGGGCGATATCGGACCGGAAGCTTCCAAACCCGTCATGGAAGGCAAGGGCGTTCTCTTCAAGATCTTCGCCGACATCGATGTTTTCGACATCGAAATAAACGAAAAAGATCCCGCGCGGTTCGTCCAGATCGTAAAAGCACTGGAACCCACCTTTGGCGGTATCAACCTCGAAGATATCAAAGCGCCGGAATGCTTCTACATCGAACAGCATCTGAGGGAAACGCTGAAGATCCCGGTCATGCACGACGACCAGCACGGCACCGCCATCATTAGCAGCGCAGCCCTGCTCAACGCGCTGGAAGTACAGAAGAAGAAAATCGACCGGGTAAGGATCGTCGTCAACGGCGCCGGCGCCGCCGCCATGGCCTGCTCACAACTATACGTGGCCCTGGGCGCCAAATATGAGAACTTCATCCTCTTCGATAAAGACGGCGTCCTGCACGAAGGCAGAACCGACCTCGACGAGACAAAAAAGAAATTCGCCGTCCGGGCTGCCGACTGGACCCTCGAAAAAGCCCTGAAGGAAGCAGACGTCTTCGTAGGCCTTAGCGTAGGGAACGTCGTCACCCCGGAGATGGTTAAAAGCATGGCTAAAAAACCGATCGTCTTCGCCATGGCCAACCCGGATCCCGAAATCAGCTATGAAGCCGCGACGGAAGTGCGCGACGATATCATCATGGCCACGGGACGCAGCGATTATCCCAACCAGGTGAACAATGTCCTGGGGTTCCCCTTTATCTTCAGGGGAGCGCTGGATGTCCGCGCTACCCAAATCAACGAAGCCATGAAACTGGCCGCCGTCAAAGCATTGGCAGAACTGGCCAGGAGCCCCGTACCCGATATCGTAAACATGGCCTATAATGAAAAGAATATCGTTTTCGGCCCCTCCTATATCATCCCCAAACCCCTGGATCCCAGACTGCTCGCCACCGTAGCCCCGGCAGTAGCCCGGGCCGCCATCGAAAGCGGCGTCGCCCAGACCTTGATAGACAACTGGGATGCTTACGCGATCGAACTGAACAAGAGACTCGGCCTGGACAACCAGCTCATCCGCCTCCTGGGAAGCAAAGCCCGCATGGACCCCAGGCGCATCGTCTTCGCGGAAGCCGATAACCTCAAAATCCTAAAGACCGCACAGATCCTTTACGATGAAGAAGTAGCCTACCCCATCTTACTGGGAGATGAAAAAAAGATACGGCATATAGCCGCCCTCAACAATATCGACGTCGACGAGCTCCCGATCATCGACCCCCGCAGCGATGCATGCGAAGAACAGCGGAAACGATATAGCGAACTCTTCTTCCGGAAAAGACAGCGCCGCGGTGTCAATAAATATGAATCCCAAAAGATCATGCGCGACCGGAACTATTTCGGCTGCATGATGGTTGAAACCGGAGAGGCGGACGCCATGATCTCGGGACTGACGAAGAACTATCCCGATACGATCCGGCCCGCGATCCAGGTCATCGGAACGGAGACGGGCGTGAAAAAGATCGCCGGCATGTACCTGATGCTGACAAAGAAAGGCCCGCTATTCCTCGCGGACACGACCGTCAACTTCAATCCTACGGCCGAGGAACTCGCCGACATCACCCTGATGGCAGCCAAAGAGGTGAGGAGCTTTAGCCTGACGCCGCGCATCGCCATGCTGAGCTATTCGAATTTCGGCACCAGCGATTCCCCGGAAGCCAGACTGGTGGCAGCCGCCAGGGCGATCGTCAAACAGAAGGACCCTACCCTGATCGTAGACGGGGAAATGCAGGCCAGCATCGCACTCAGCAATGACCTGCTGAAAGAGAACTATCCTTTCAGCGAACTCGTTGACCAGGAAGTGAATACCCTGATCTTCCCGAACCTGGCGGCAGGCAACGTGGCCTACAACCTCCTGAAAGAAGTGGGCGCCGCCGATGCCATCGGCCCCATCCTGCTGGGATTGAAGAAGCCGGTGCACGTGTTGCAGCTCGGAAGTTCGGTTCGCAGCATCTACAATATGGCGCTGATAGCGATCGTAGACGCACAGATAAAATGCAGCAATTCCCCCGAGGAGACCGAGGCCCTGAAGAAATCACCCTGGTGGAAACGCCGGAAAAACCCCGAAAACAAAGCCGGGAAATAAATTGTATTTTGAATTATGAAGCTATTTACTGAGTTTGGTCGCTTTCTGCTTATGTTGAGAGGAATGTTCTCCAGGCCGGAGAACGGAAAGATGTACTGGAAAGAATTCATGCATCAATGTTCTGAGATCGGGATCGGCTCGCTTGGCATCGTCGTCATCATCTCCGTCTTTATGGGCGCTGTATCCACCCTGCAGACGGCCTACCAGTTGGTAAGCCCCTTCATTCCCCTTTCGACGATCGCCCAGATCGTACGCGACACCGTGATCCTCGAATTCTCACCTACCCTTGTCTGTATCGTCCTGGCCGGCGTCGTCGGCAGCAAGATCGCGAGCGAATTGGGAAACATGCGGGTAAGCGAGCAGATCGATGCACTCGAGATCATGGGGATCAATACAAAAACCTACCTGATCCTTCCAAAACTGCTGGCCGCCATGCTGGTCATCCCGATGCTCGTGGTAATTTCGGCAGTACTGGGAATATGGGGCGGCCGCCTGGCAGGGACCCTGACGGGCATTCTTTCCGGAGCCGCCTTCGACAAAGGACTGCACCAGTTCTTCAAACCATACAACGTATTTTTCGCCCTGGCGAAAGCATATACCTTCGCCTTTATCATTTCCAGCATACCCGCCTACTACGGATATTACGTGAAAGGAGGAGCTTTGGAGATCGGTCGCGCCAGTACCAAGTCCGTTGTCGTCAGTTGCGTCTTGGTCTTGTTTTCCGATTACTTGCTGGCAGCACTCTTATTGTAACCGCCCACAATACGAACCAACCGGCGTTTATCGGTTTCCCGTCGAAATCACGGGAATCGAAAACCGGATTGAAAAAATGAAAAAACCGATCGACACAATATGATAGAAGTAAAAGATATCAGGAAGGGATTCGGCGACAAGATCGTGATTCAGGATGTCAGTGCCATCATGCAGACCGGCAAATGCAACCTGATCATAGGTACCAGCGGAAGCGGAAAAACGGTGATGATGAAATGCCTGGTCGGACTGTTCGAGCCCGATAGCGGGGAGATCTATTATGACGGGCAGGCACTCTCCGAAATGAACGAAGAACAACGCAAGGAACTCCGGCAACAGATCGGCATGCTCTTCCAGGGATCCGCTCTGTTCGATAGCATGACCGTCGAACAAAATATCATGTTCCCCCTCGACATGTTCACAAAAAAAACCTATCCCGAAAAACTGAAAAGGGTCAACGAGGTCCTGGACCGGGTAAACCTGAAGGATGCCAATAAGAAATTCCCGGCCGAGATTTCCGGGGGCATGAAGAAAAGAGTGGGGATCGCCAGGGCCATCGTATTAAATCCCAAATATCTGTTTTGCGATGAACCCAACTCGGGCCTGGACCCCCAGACCTCCCTGCTGATCGACAAACTGATCAAGGAAATTACCACCGAATACAATATTACCACCGTTGTCAACACACACGACATGAATAGCGTGATGGAGACCGGCGACAATATTATCTATATGTACCAGGGCCTCAAAGAATGGGAAGGAAGCAATAAAGAGATCATATTCAGCAAGAACCAGCGGTTAAACGATTTTATCTTTGCCTCCGACTTCCTGAAAGACGCCAAGGACATGCGTATGCTCGAAATGAAGGGAAAAATAGATAATAATCGTAATATGGACGAGCTTTTAAAATAAGCAAATCAAGATTTTCCCCTATTTTTGCCCACCGATTCAAATTAATCCAAATGGCAATCCTAGTTAATAAGAGTTCACGGATCATCGTACAAGGCTTCACAGGAACGGAAGGAACATTTCACGCGACACAAATGATAGAATATGGCAGCAACGTCGTAGGAGGCGTAACACCCGGCAAGGGAGGCAGCTCCCACCTCGACAGACCCGTATTCAATACGGTTGCCGACGCGGTAAATGCCACGCAGGCGAATGTCTCCATCATCTTCGTTCCGCCTGCCTTTGCGGCCGACGCCATCCTGGAATCTACCGAGGCGGGTGTCGAACTCGTAGTCTGTATCACCGAAGGAATCCCCGTCCAGGACATGGTAAAGGTTAAACAGTACCTGAAAGGGTCAAATACCAGACTGATCGGGCCAAATTGCCCCGGAGTGATCACGGCCGGAGAATGTAAAGTCGGGATCATGCCCGGTTTCGTATTCATACCCGGCAAAATTGGTATCGTTTCGAAATCCGGCACCCTGACCTATGAAGCCGCCGACCAGGTCGCCAAAGCCGGTCTGGGTATTTCCACAGCCGTAGGCATCGGTGGCGACCCCATCATCGGAACGACCACAAAAGAAGCCGTGGAATTGCTGATGAATGACCCGGGAACGGAAGGCATCGTCATGATCGGCGAAATCGGCGGGAGCATGGAAGCCGAAGCCGCCCGTTGGATAAAAGAGAACTCCAGGAAACCCGTTGTCGGGTTCATAGCCGGCCAGACGGCCCCTCCGGGACGCCGCATGGGCCACGCCGGCGCCATCGTAGGCGGTGCGGATGATACGGCCGCCGCAAAAATGAAGATCATGGCGGAATGCGGCATCCACGTCGTGCAGAGCCCGGCCGATATAGGCGCCACGATGGCTAAAGTCATGAAGAAAAGCTAGCCCATCCACCCGCGACTCAACCACAGGACCGGCTCACAAGCAGCCGCCAAATCAACTCATAGGCCAACTCATAGGCCAACTTACTGTTTATATGCGAAGAAGCCCCCGCACAAACGGGGGCTTCACTTTTCCTGTTCACCTGGACCCTTCAAAGTTTATATTGAATTTATATTTCTGTTCGTATAAATCCGCAGTTTCCGGATCTACCAGCACCGGTTGTCCCGGATATCCCTGCGAAGATCATAACGGTCGTGAAAAAAATCCCTCCGGTCTACGCGCAGGTCATGACGATCATGAAAGTAATCCCTCCGATCACCAACCATGCGGTCATAACGGATATCGGCACGATCATGCCTGATATCATTACGGTCATGACGCACATCTACGCGATCATGATGAATCTCGCCGGGATGGGTTGCTGCCTTATATGTTTCAGCCTGCGTTCCTACTGCAAAAAACAAGGCGACTGCGATGAGTATTGTAAATTTCGTTGTCATAACATTTTTTTTATTGTTAATGAATATCGAACTCGCATATAAGAACCTGGCAGGAAGGGTTTGTTTAAGCCCTAATCGTTATAACCCTGTTAAAAACCCCTTTTACCGGCCTGAATAGAGCATACACAAGCTGCATTTTCATCGCTGTTCTTGTCCTGGGACGGGCATTCTGTTATTCGGCTGCGGCTATTCTCCTTGATTTCCGTATGTAATTTCGAAGGACGCCGCATCTTATCCCTAACTTTAAAAAAAATTGTCCTATGATCTTCAAAAAGATCGACTCCCAATCCAGGACCAAGACCTCAGCCCTGACCAAATCTACCGCCAGGCTCACCGTCATCACTGCGCTCGCCGCCTCCGCCCTCTGCGCGACCGCCCAGCAGAAACCGGCAAGCCATCAACCGACCGACGACTATGCATCCGCATGGAAGCCGATCGACTCGCTGATCAACAAAAAGGGGCTCCCACAATCGGCCCTCACCGAAATAGACAAACTCTGCAACCGCGCAAAAAAAGAACACAACGATCCGCAACTTATCAAAACCCTCCTCTATCGCATGAACCTGCAGGAGAGCCGGGAGGAAGATGCCACCGTAAAAAATGCCGCCGCCCTGGAAAAAGAGATCGACTCCGCCCGCGAACCCGCCAGGTCCATCCTGCTCAGCATCCTGGCAGAAACCTATTGGAATTATTTTCAGGCCAACCGGTATAAACTATACAACAGATCGGCTACCGGCGACAATACTACCGTCGACAACACCAGCAGGATCAATATCGACAACACCAGCAGGATCAATATCGGCGACGCCAACGACAGGAATAAAAAGACAGACATGCAAACCTGGGACCGGGACCAATTCCACAAAAGAATCGGCGAATTGTACCTGGCCTCATTAAAAAACGAACGGATACTGGAGCAGACGGATCTATCGGCGTTCGATGCGATTCTCATAAAAGGCAATTCCCGCAGGCTCCGCCCTACCCTCTATGACCTGTTAGGGAACCGGGCATTGGAATATTTCAAGACCGACGAAACCGACATCAATAAACCGGCCTATGTATTCGAACTGGATGATCCGCTCGCCTTCTCGGATGCAACTAGTTTTGCAGGTTATCCCTTTGCAAACGCAGATACCCTCTCTTTCAAATTACAAGCCTTAAAATTATATCAGCGACTAATTCGCTTCCACCTGCCCGATGCAAGACCAGATGCATTACTGGACGTAAATATCGACAGGTTGAGATTCGTCTGCGCCAATGCGGTCATGGAAGATAAGGATAGCCTGTATATGGCTGCGCTTACCCGCATCACGGACCGCTATGGCAATGAAAAGCAAGCGCTGACTGCCTGGAGCATCAAGGCAGAGCAATATGCCGATCGGGCAGCAGCATATGCGTCTTCGAAAGATCCGGCTGATCAGTATGGATATGTCAAAGCCAAAGCGATCTGCGACCAGGTGCTGGCCAACTCCGCAGAAAAGGATAGCAGCGAGGGCAGGAACAATTGCCAGGAACTATTGAAACGTATCCTGCAAAAAGAGCTGTCCATGAATATGGAAAAAGTCAACCTGCCCGGTCAGCCCATGCGCAACCTCGTAAGCTGGCGCAATATCCCGCAAATATACTTTCGGCTCCTGCGAGTAGATCATACCCTGCAGGAAAGCCTGGGAACCAATTCTTATTCCGATGAGTACTGGCAGAAACTTTTGCAGTTGCCTGTCCTGAAGCTCCTTTCACAGGCCCTGCCGGAAACGGGAGATTATCAGCAACACCGGACGGAGATCAGGATCGATGCCCTGCCGGTGGGAGACTATGCATTGGTGGTGAGTAGCAGCAAGGACTTCAGCCTGGCCGGCCCGATACTGGCCGTGCAGTATTTCTCCGTATCCGGTATTGCCTATGTCAATACGGACCGGGATTATTTCGTGGTGAACAGGGAAAGCGGCCAGCCGCTGGCGGGTGCTTCGGTACAGATCTGGAACCGGACCTATGAGTATAAGACGAATAAGTTCATCCTGTCAAAGGCCGGGACCTATACTGCAGATGAACACGGCCATTTCCTGATGAAGAAAAAAGCCCTCAGCGACGGCAGCATACAACAATGGCTGGAGATCAGCACGACGGGAGACCACCTGTTCCCCGACGGACAATCGACAGCCTACTATCTCCGGTATCGGGGAAACGAAGAAGAGGATCCCTCGGACAAGCCCGCTTATGAAAGAAAGTACCGCAGGACCTTCTTCTTTACCGACCGCGCCATCTACCGGCCGGGGCAGACCCTGTATTTCAAAGGGATTGTCGTGACACGGGACAAGGACAGCCGGCAGTCAAAAGTGCTATCCTCCTTCCAGACAAGGGTGAGGCTGCTGAATGCCAATGGACAACCGGTAGATTCCCTCGATATGGTCACGAACGAATTCGGGTCCTATCATGGCAAATTCACCCTTCCCGGGAACGGCTTGAATGGAGAGTTCAGTATTGCCGACGACTCGGCAGATGGAAGGCAGTCCTTCTCAGTTGAAGAATATAAGCGTCCGAAATTCTATCTAGACTATGATAAACTAAAAGGCAGCTACCGCGTGGGCGATACGATCAAGGTAATAGGAAATGCTAAGGCCTATGCCGGCAACCTGATCGACGGAGCGAAAGTAAAATACCGCGTAGTGCGGCAGGCCAGGTTCCCCTACACCTGGCTATACCGGCGTTGGGGCAGACCTGCTGTCAGTGAGCAGGAGATCGCGCATGGTGAGACGACTACCGCTCCGGATGGTAAATTCATCGTCTCCTTTGCTGCAATCCCTGACCGGAAGGTCAGTAAAGACCTGGACCCGGTCTTCGGGTACAACATTTCCGCTGACGTAACCGATATCAATGGGGAAACGAGGAGCGCTCAGACGACCGTATCGGCAGGATATAAAGCCATCCAACTGGCCATTAACCTGCCCGAAGGGGGACAGCACATGCCGGCCGACAGTCTGAAGCAGCTGATAGTCAGAACAACCAACCTATCGGGGGAGCCCGAGCCTGCAGCCATTCATATGACGATCTATTCCCTGCAGTGCCCGGACCGGATGATCCGGAAACGTTATTGGGAAATGCCGGATCAATTCGTAATCGACAAAAAAGACTACCTGGAAGCCTTCCCGCATGACGAATACAAGGACGAGACCCAGGTAGGGACCTGGCAACATACAGGCAAAGTAGCCGAGCGGCTGGATTCCAGCGGCGTCGTCCCCATCTTCAGGGGAGAATTCCCAACCGGGATGCGCACGGGCGGAAAGGTCAACGACCAACGGCTGCTGCCGGGATGGTATGCGATCGAAGTAACGACGACGGATAAATATGGCGCCGAAATAAGGGACATCAAATACGTGGAATTATATGAGGGTAAGACGGGTCAACCTCTCTACCCTCAATATAACTGGGGCGTGGAGGATAATACGATGGCGGAGCCGGGTAGCAATGCCAGTGTCGATATCGGGTCCTCAGCCGGGAATGTATTCGTCATCCGCAAGAGGGTTGACAAGATAGCCGGCAAACCGATGCACCCTTCGATAGGGGGAGGGGCCGACGATGAGGATGCGGCGGGAGCGTTCAATTTCCTTCCCCTGAACAAGGAGCGGAAGACAACGACCCTGCCGGTTACCGGGAATGACCGGGGTGGTTTCGGAGTCCTGGATGTCTTTGTAAAAGACAATCGCGTCTATACGAATGTCCATACTATCCTGGTGCCCTGGTCCAATAAAGAGTTAAAGATCAATTATACCAGCTTCCGGGATAAGACCCGGCCCGGCGGCGAAGAGCGTTGGTCGGTCAATATCAGCGGATATAAGGGCGACCGCGTAACAGCCGAAGTCCTGGCCTCCATGTATGATGCTTCGCTGGATCAGTTCAAAATGCAATATTGGAATAAACCGGATCTGTATCCCCGATACTACCCGGAGAGTGGCTGGATGAGCAATGATAATTTCTCGATGGTCAATTCCTGGCAGAAATACTTTGCCGGTCCCGACAATGTGACCTATGTCAAACAATATGATCAGATCATGACAGAACCCGTTCCGGTGATGATGAATCATCTGCTTTCCGGACGTGTGAGCCGGCCGGGCGCTCCTGAAGCAATGAATGCGGTCATGTATAAAACTTCCGTACCTGCACCGTCGATGGCCCTTGCCGGCAGAGCAGCAGGGGTTACCATCAGAGGCGCCGCCAGCATGGATGCGGGCAACCAACCGCTGTATATCATAGATGGCGTCGTCCAAACTGCGGTCGAAGCAAAAAGTCTCGACCCCGGGGAGATCGAAGCTGTCCGGGTACTGAAAGATGCAGCAGCGAGCAGTCTCTATGGAGCCGCTGGAGCTAACGGCGTAGTGATGATTACCACCAAAAAGGGGGGACAAGCGACTAAACAGGAAGTGCAGGTGAGAAAGAATTTTAATGAGACGGCATTCTTCTTCCCCGATCTCCAAACGGATGCGGCCGGAGATGTCAGCTTCTCCTTTACCATGCCGGAGGCACTGACGAACTGGCGACTCCTGACCCTGGCGCATACACGCGACCTGGCCTTTGGCTTTAGCGAAAAGACCACCGTCACCCAAAAACAACTCATGGTCCAGCCGAACGCTCCGCGGTTTCTCCGGGAAGGCGACCGGATCGAACTCAGCGCCAGGATCGTCAACCTCAGCGATTCCGAACTGACGGGACAAGTGGAACTGCAACTCACCGACGCTACCACCAACCAGTCCGTGGACGGATGGTTGAGTAACCGGCAGGCGAACCAATACTTTACCGTAGCCGCCGGACAAAGCACCGCCGTCCGTTTCCCCATGGAAATACCCTACCAGTTTAACAGGCCCGTCACTTATCGAATTGTCGCTCACGCGAAGTCTTCCTGCGAAGGAGAGTTTGGCGATGGCGAGGAAGACATGCTGCCCGTCGTCAGCAACCGCGTACTGGTCACTGAGAGCCTGCCCCTTACTATCCGTGGAAACGGCACCCGCGACTTCCGTTTTGAAGGACTCCTGCGGAGCGGATCCAGCGAGACCCTCAACCACCATGCCCTGACCGTCGAATTTAGCAGCAACCCCGCCTGGTACGCCGTGCAAGCCCTTCCCTATCTGACCGAATACCCCTACGAATGTGCCGAACAGACCTTCGAACGATACTTTGCGAACGCACTGGCCGCCTCAATTGTGAAAAACGCACCCCGCATCCGGGAGATCTTCCCGACCTGGAAGACGGTGGATACCAGCGCCCTGCTCAGCAATCTCGAAAAGAACCCCGAACTGAAATCGGTACTCCTCGAAGAGACACCCTGGGTGCTCGAAGCAAAAACCGAATCGCAGCAAAAGAAGAACATAGCCCTCCTCTTCGACATGACAAGAATGACGCGCGAGCTCGGCGCCGCCCTCAACAAACTGCAGGATATGCAGGCTCCGAACGGAGGCTTTGTCTGGTTCAAGGGCGGACCCGATGACCGCTACATCACCCAAACCATCCTCTCGGGGATCGGCCACCTGAAGAAACTGAAAGCCCTGCCATCCGAAGATGCCCAAAAAATAGACAGGATCGTCAAAGCAGGGCTCGACTATCTCGACAAAAAGATGATAGCCGACTATGAATCAGCCAAAAAACTGGCAGGAGGGGCAATATCGGCAGCCCACCCCTCCGCAAACCGCCCCGGCACAACTCACCCCGGTGGCCAGGCGGCAGCATCTCCCGGAAAATCTCCCACAGCTCGTCGGGGAATCCGCCCGATAGAGCCTGACCTCGGCAGCCTCCGGATACAATACCTCTACCTGCGAAGCCTGTTTAGCGACTACGACCTGCCCGGGACCGTATTCCCTGCCATGAATTTTTATCGCAACCTGGCCCGGCAACACTGGCTCGAACAAAATCGCTATATGCAGGGCATGATCGCCCTGGCCCTCTTCCGCACCGGCGACATCCAAACGGCAAAGGACATCCTGAAATCCCTCAAACAGAACGCACTGACCAACGAAGAGACCGGTATGTACTGGAAGAATATGGCAGGCGGCTATTACTGGTACCAGGCCCCCATCGAAACGCAGTCCCTGCTCATCGAAGCCTTCCGCGAGATCACCCGCGACACCGCCATCGACCAGGGCTTGAAGACCTGGCTGCTGAGACAGAAACAAACCCAAAACTGGTCCACGACAAAGGCCACCGCGGATGCCTGCTATGCGCTGCTCCTCGGCGGCAGCGATTGGCTGGCCGCTAACCCAAAAGTCACCATCCGGCTGGGGAACGAGACGATCGTTTCCGACCCCGGCTCCCCCTCCCCGCCTACATCCCTGGAATCAGAAAATACGTCAAATTCGTCCGTCAACCCATCAAACCCGGCAGCACCCATACCCACCCCCGAAGCAGGCACAGGCTATTTCAAGAGGGTTATCCCCGGCAACACCGTGAAACCGGAGATGGGCAATATCTCGGTGACCCTCTCTTCCTCAACACCCCGATCGGCCAATATCGCCTGGGGCGCTGTCTATTGGCAATATTTTGAAAATGCCGACAAAGTCTCAGCCTCCGGATCCTCAACACCCGAAACAGGAACATCCGGAACAGGAACACCCGAAACAGGAACATCCGGAAGATCAACGCGCGGAACGGGAACATCCGGTGAAACTCCCGGAGAACCTAAACCGGAGGAAACCGCCTCCACGCCGCTGAAACTGACAAAGAAACTGTTCATCACCCGAAACACAGACCGCGGGCCGGCGCTCGAACCCCTGGAGGAAAATGCCGAAATGCATATAGGCGATAAAATAACGGTGCGCGTCGAATTACATGCCGACCGGGAGATGGAGTATGTCCACATGAAAGATATGCGGGCATCCTGCATGGAACCCGTAAATGTGCTGAGCGCATACAAATGGCAGGACGGGCTGGGCTATTATGAGACGACGAAAGATGCAAGCACGAATTTCTTTTTTGACAGGATACCCCGGGGCGTCTATGTCTTCGAATATCCTATGTTCGTATCCCAGGCAGGGAATTTCAGCAACGGCATCACGACCATCCAATGCATGTACGCACCGGAATTTGGCGCACACAGCGAAGGGATCCGCGTGAGTGTAGCATCCGAACCATAATCCGGACGGTTTACAAGTAAACCGTTTTTTTTTGAAAAAAAGATACCCCACCCATTATAAATAAAAACTCTTAATGAAAACAAACACCCTCATCATCGGACAAGGTATCAGCGGAACCTTTCTCAGCCATTGGCTCGGAAAGGAGGGGATCGCCCATCTCGTAATCGATGAGGAACGCCCCGGCACACCCTCAAAATCGGCCGCCGGCATCATCAACCCGGTAACAGGCAGAAGGATCGTCAAAACCTGGATGATCGACAAACTCCTGCCCTTCGCGCTTGAGGCCTACCGGCAGTTGAATACGGAACTATCGATCTCCTGTCTCACGATCACCGAGACCATAGAATTCTTCCCGACCGCCCAAATGAGAAATGCCTTCGTAGAGCGGATACACCCGGCCGGCGGCAAAGACACCACAAAAAGCGAAAATCCAACGGCAACCGAAAATCCAACGGCAAGCGAAAACCCGTCAGCAATCGGCGACGGCTCCGAATACCTGAAACTGGCGACCCGTGAATCCGGCCTCCCCGACGATCCTGCCGACCCACGCGGACCCGCCCGCGAAGACGCCTGGAGCGACTATTTCCGCTACGATCTCGGATACGGCACCATCAGCCCCTGCGCCATCGTCGATCTCCATAGCCTCCTGGCGGCCTACAGAAAAAAGCTGCGGGACAGTGGCCGCCTGCTCGAAGAGCTATTCGATCCCTCAGCCTTACAGATACCGGCCGACCATACCCCCATCCGGTATAAAGACATCGAGGCAGACCGGATTGTCTTCTGCGATGGCGCCGCCAGCTTCGAAAATCCTTACTTCAGGAACCTGCCCTTTGCCCCGAATAAAGGAGAAGCCCTGATCCTGGAGATCGACGGGCTCCCGCCGGAAAACCCGATCTTCAAAAAAGGGATGGTGCTGGCCCCCTGGCGCGAAGGCCTCTTCTGGGTAGGCTCTTCCTATGAATGGTCGTTTACGAACAAACAGCCGACAGACGTTTTCCGGAGGAGGACGGAAGCCGCGCTGCAGGAATGGCTGAAGCTTCCTTTCCGGGTAATGGATCATATCGCCTCCGTACGACCGGCGACCCTTGAACGCAGACCCTTTGTGGGCTTCCACCCGCAACAACCGCGGATCGGGATCTTTAACGGGATGGGAACCAAAGGATGCTCCCTGGCGCCCTATTTCGCGGAGCAACTCGCCGCATATATCGGCAACGGCCAGCCTATACCGCCGGACGTGGATGTCAGAAGGTTTGAAAAGGTGCTGATCAGATGATCTCTATGCCCCCATTTCCTCAGGCATCCGCAACGCCGAACGCCAGATCAGCGTCGTATTGCCCTTGGCAAAATTCAGGGGATCCTGGTTTAACACACGGCTCATGGCCTCATAAAGCGTAGGCAACTCATGCTGGAACTGGACGGGATTCTCAAAATAGACCTCGACAGCGACCGCCCAGAACTCATGATAATTAGTAGCCGCATAGTCACCCAGCAGGTTGCGGGCGCCTTCCTGCATAGACGTGAAGATGGGACGCGCCACCTTGGAGAAATTCGTGAACTCCTTTTTGAAATGCTTGTCCTCTTCGGTCTGCATGATAAAATTCACATAAGCCAACGCATGCGCCATCTCATGCAAACCGACATTGCAATTCGGCGCCTGGCCGGAGACGCCCTTTATGAAATTGTCCCAGGAGAGATAGATGCCGCTTTGGTCCACATGCCCCATAAACGGACGGGAGTAGAACCCATAATGATAGTCATCCCGGAGAATAAAGATATCGTCGAAATAGTTCAACTTGAATTTTTCCAGACCGAAGGTGAGCTGCACGGCGACCGCACTGACCAGGATCGGCATCTCCGCCGTCTCTTTTACCTCGATAAAATGGAAGTTTTTGGACTGCTGGAACTGGAAGGTACGGAACAGGAATTTCCGCTGCTCTTCAAGCGTCAGCCGGTTGTAATATCTCATGTAACGGGAAACGACGGAATGATAAAAGGTTTCCCTGGCGATGAATTGCTTAAACTGGTGCCGGGTGTAGATCTTTTGCAGCAAGGCAGTCAGTGGACCATGGAGTACGAGGATCCCCATAACCAATGCAGAAATGATAACAATTTCCATAAGGGTGAAATTTTCTTGTGATTCAACAGTTCGATCAGTAAAATGGGGTCTTACATTGGTCTTGGATAGAACTGCTACGGTTTTCTGAGTAGAAGGAAAAACCTATAGGTGGGTTTAATCACGAGGAATGAATTGTACGGATGGAGAACAAGATAGAAAGAATTTCCAGAAAGTAAAAGCCCCGGGAGAAAGATTTCTTAACTCATATATAAGTATATTAAAATCAACTATATAGAACACCCTTCCAGGGGTATCAGAAGCTTGTCCGGGGTCAACGGATCCTGGTTTAACAGCCGGCAGAGCGCCCCGTAAACCTCCGGGAGCTGTACTTGAAAAATGCCGGGTCGCTCAAAGAAATTCTCAATCGACACCGCCCAGAACTCCTCGTAATTGGTGGCGGCATAAGGATCCAGCAGATTCACCCCTCCTGCCTGCATCCCCTCGAACACAGGCCGGGCAATCGCGGAGAAATCCCGGAATTTATGATAGAACTCGTCGTCCCGGCCATCTCCGTCCCTGAAATTTACATAAGTCAACGCATGCGCCATCTCATGCAGCCCCAGATTCTGTCCGTCCGTATAGTCGCTCAATTCCCGCAGGAAGTTGCTCCAGGACAGGTAGATGCCATCCTCGCTGACATGGCCTTCAAACGGGACATTGTATAGCCCAAACCGGTAGTTGTCCTTCAGGACATAGATAATGTCAAAGTAATCGAGCAGATAATTTTCCAGCCCGAAGGTCAGTTGCACAGCCACCGCACTGATGAGCAGCGGCATCCGCGTCTCGGGCTCGAGAGCTATATATCGAAATTCCTTGCTGTCCATAAACGCCAGCACCCTTTTTAGAAAGCGTTCCCTGCCCACGGAGCCCAGACTGCCATAGTAAGGATTGCTGTCCAGCAGGATCCCGTCGAAAACTGCCTGCTTTTCCCCAAACAAGCGCTCCAGCCGTTGACGCCTGAGAATACCCCTTATCGTCTTGACCCAAAATGGGGACAGCAATACGGCGAAAATCAGGATCAGCACGAACGGGTCCTTGTTATTAATATACAGAATCGACAGTTGGTTCCGGAGC
This sequence comes from Puia sp., assembly GCA_031292515.1. Lineage (GTDB taxonomy): Bacteria > Bacteroidota > Bacteroidia > Chitinophagales > Chitinophagaceae > Puia. The sequence goes on from JARLGZ010000034.1 coordinate 54,977, forward strand.
ATCTCCGAAAATACATATTTTGGCGCCATCCGATACCCCTTTTAGTTACCTTTGCCCCTCTTAATAAATGAAAATCTGAAAGGAATGTATAGGACACATACCTGCGGGGAACTAAGGAAGAGCCATATCGGTCAGGAGATCAGGCTGGCCGGCTGGGTACAGACAATACGTAAATTCGGCAGTATCACATTCGTAGACCTGCGTGATCGCTACGGCATCACACAGCTGCTCTTTGGAGAAGAATTGAATAAAGAATTGACAGACAATCCATTAGGAAGAGAATTTGTGCTGCAGGTCAACGGCATCGTCGCCGAAAGAAGTAATAAAAACGCCAACCTCCCCACCGGGGATATAGAGGTCAAAGTGATGAACTTCACCATCCTCAACAAATCGATTACGCCTCCGTTTACCATACAGGACGACACCGACGGCGGAGACGACCTCCGCATGAAGTTCCGCTACCTCGACCTCAGGCGCCAGGCCGTCAAAAAAAATATGGAACTCCGTTACGCCGTCAACCGCGCCGCCAGGAACTATCTGCATGAACACGATTTCATGGACATTGAGACCCCGTTTTTGATCAAATCGACCCCCGAAGGGGCCAGGGATTTTGTCGTGCCCTCAAGGATGAACGCCGGCCAGTTCTATGCGCTGCCGCAGTCTCCGCAGACTTTCAAACAGCTGCTGATGGTGAGCGGGTATGATCGCTATTACCAGGTCGTAAAATGCTTCCGTGACGAAGACCTTCGCGCCGACAGACAGCCCGAATTCACACAGATCGACTGCGAGATGAGCTTCGTGGAACAGGAAGATATCCTGACCATGTTCGAAGGCCTGATCCGCTATGTGTTCCGGGAAGTGAAAGGGATCGACTACTCCGACCAGATAGAACGCATGACCTGGGAAGACGCCATGTGGAACTATGGAAACGACAAGCCCGATATTCGATTCGGCATGAAGCTCGCAAACCTGAAATCCGCCTTCCGCAAAGACGGAAAGATAAAGGCCACCGGAGATCTCATCAACGAAGCCGGCTTCGGCGTATTCGACAAAGCCGAAACAGTCGTCGCCATCGCCGTGCCGGGCGCCGCCGAATACACCCGGAAGCAACTGGACGAGCTGACCGACTGGGTGAAAAGACCGCAGATCGGCATGCAGGGGCTGGTCTCTATCAAATGCAACGCCGACGGAAGCTTTAAAAGCAGCGTCGACAAATTCTATACGGAAGAGCGTCTGAAAAAGATCGCCGAAGCGGTCGGAGCATCCGCCGGCGACCTCATCCTGATACTGGCCGGCGCCGAAGAAAGGACACGAAAGGGGATGAGCGAGTTGAGGCTCGAACTGGGCGAAAGACATGGCTTCCGGAAAAAAGATCAGTTTCGCCTGCTCTGGGTGCTGGACTTCCCGCTCTTCGAATACAGCGAAGAAGGCAATCGCTGGGTCGCCCGTCATCATCCCTTTACGGCGCCAAAACCCGATCATATCCGGATGATGATAGAAAACGACCCGGTCATAAAAAACCCCGCACAATACCTGCAACATCCCTATTCCGATATCAAGGCCAATGCCTATGACCTGGTGCTGAACGGCAATGAATTGGGAGGCGGCTCCATACGCATCTTCCAGCGCGACCTCCAAGAGAAGATGTTCACCGCCCTTGGTATGAGCCGGGAAGAAGCCATGCACAAATTCGGTTTCCTGCTGGGAGCCTTCGAATACGGCGCCCCGCCCCACGGAGGGCTCGCCTTTGGCATGGACCGCCTGTGCGCAATCCTGGGTGGCAGCGAAAGCATACGTGACTTTATCGCCTTCCCAAAAAACAACAGCGGTCGCGACGTGATGCTCGATGCGCCTTCCACCATCGATGAACAGCAGTTAAAAGAACTCTCTATCAGGCTGGCCGGCGAATAAATTTAAATGAATGAAAAAACTATTGATAATTTCGGGTGTCCTTTCCTGGTTCAATCTCATCGTATGGGGTTTCATAATCCTCGTCGGCGCGATGCTGGCGCTGGCATCTTCCAGCATACAATTGTTTATTATCGTCTTCCTGATGAGCGGCATCCTGCTGCAAGGCTACGCCGCTTTAAAACTACGGAAAAGCATCAAAAATCCGGGAATTCCCCTGGGAACCCAGACCCCGATCGGCATTCGCCTCATGGGCTCTCTGGCCTTATTTATCGGCATTATGCTGATCAGTCAGGGGATCGCCGTCCTGCAAAATATACAGGAGTTCATAAAAGGCCTGCGGGATATGTCGGAAACCCTCTACCAGGGAAACACAAAAAACATGAATCTCACGAGAGCAGCTTGGGAGACCGGTATCTTCTCCATAATAGTGGGGCTCTGCTGCGCCGCCAACGCGGTCATAAACTTCCGCCTGCTCCGTTGGCATCTGTTTGCGAAGAGCAATGAGCAGGATCCGACAAAACAGGATTCGTCAAAACAAGACCCGGCAGCATAGGTCGCAGCCAAACGGTGATCGGCTCTCTATCCCCGCCTTCTGTCTGTTCCCGGCTTTCTGAAGAGGAACCATCTGACCAACAGGATGCCGGCTGCCGCCATACAAAGCAGCAAAAAAACGAAAAGCAGTCGTTCCACCGGCCCGGTCCCCCTGTTATGACCGGTGCCGATCAGGGACTTAGTCTCATGAACATAGCTGTCCAGGCTGGGATACGCGGCGTCCAGCCCTTGCACTTCCTCGAACTTCCTCAGGGCGCTCCGGTAATGTTCGTTCCGGAAATACAGCAACCCCTCCATAAATAACTTCGAAGCGGTGCTCATCGCGGGGGTAATGCCTGCCGTGTCGAGATATTCGTACAGGATCGTCACCGGTATCGCAAAATTCAAACCGGCGGCAAGGCCGCCCGTATTCTCGATACTTCCAAAAGTCGTCAGGCCGACGACCTCCCCCCGCTCATTACAGACAGGCCCTCCGCTGCTGCCGTGATTGATATTGGCATCCATCTGGATGACCGGCCAGCCACCGACGGAATTCTTGATCGCACTCACGATACCCGTGGTCAGCGTGGGTTCCAGGGCCGACTCTGCCGAGACAAAATCGTTATTGGTGACAGGACCGGGATATCCATAGACATACAATTGCTCTCCGACCCTCGGCAATACGCCGGAAGCGATCCTAAGGGTGGGCCGGTTGGTATCTCCGTCTATCTTGAGAATGGCGATATCTTTCCCGGGCATGGGCTGTCCTGTGATGACGATACTGGCAAGCTTCTTCTCGCTGACAGCCCCCCTTCCGTCCCGGTCTGAACGAAAGACGATATATATGTTTTTCTTGAGATCATATAACTCCATGGAGAACAGCCGCGAATAGACGGAAGCATAGGTATTGTAGAGCAGGTTCCGCTGCTGCTCATTAAAACTGGTGGCCCAGGCGCCTTCCAAAGCCAGGATATTCGCCTCCGTGATCTGTCTGAAAGCCGAGAGAATAAACTGCCTCCGTATAAAGGCATTTTCCCGCTCTATCAGGTGACAGTTAGTGGCTACATACCCGTCCCCGGTAATAAAAAAGCCCGTCCCCGTGGAAGTGATCTCTTCTTCCTGCTTGATATAATCAAAAGTACTCTTAAAGTAACGGGCCGGATTGCCGTTCATTTCCTTTAGGACGATATCCAGCTTCTGTTCGGAGGCGATCGCACCACTGGTGTCCAGCCTTTGTATCGAATCGAGCAAAGAATTGAAAGCCCTGTTGTCCATCTTCATCCGGTTCACATACACGTTCGCTGTAAACTCCGTCCGGACCATCACGACGCCCGGTCTGTTTGCCGAATAGTTCTCCACACCGCTGAGTTTCTGGCCCATCACCGGCCCGGCCGCCAAAACGACCATCATCCCCAATACGACCCACCGATCCATGCGAGCTTGTTTTGAATTAAAACAGGAAAAGAGCTAACTTGTTGTACTATTGCCGTTTAAATTTTTTTATGACTTCCTCCCAGATACCGCTGGCAGAGCGGCTGCGTCCACAAACACTCGATCAGCTAGTCGGGCAGCAACACCTAACCGGTAAAGGCAGCATGTTGAGGACCGCCATCAGCCAGGGGACACTCCCCTCCATGATCCTGTGGGGACCACCCGGAACAGGGAAGACGACGATCGCAAATATCATTGCCCATACCCTCCAATCACCCTTTTATACCCTCAGCGCTATTTCGTCCGGCGTAAAAGAAGTCCGGGAAGTCATCGCCGAAGCCAGGGAACGCGAAAAAGCCATCCTCTTTATAGACGAAATCCACCGGTTCAACAAAGGGCAACAGGATGCCCTGCTGGGTGCGGTAGAAAAAGGCATTGTCACCCTCATCGGCGCGACAACGGAAAACCCCTCCTTCGAGGTGAACAGCGCCTTGTTGAGCCGCTGCCAGGTCTACGTATTAAAGCCCCTCGATGAGGAAGACCTCGTGACCCTCCTCCATCATGCCATAGAAACAGACGAGATCCTCTCAAAGAATCAGCCGGTGCTGAAAGAGACGGCCGCGCTTATCCGTATTTCAGGGGGAGATGCCCGTAAACTGCTAAACCTGCTTGAGATCGTCTGTAATGTCTCCGGTAAGGGCGCCGTTATCACGGACAAAATGGTAATGGAGATAGCCCAGCAAAGGATCGCCTTGTATGACAAGAGCGGTGAACAACATTACGATATCATCTCGGCCTTTATAAAATCCATGCGCGGAAGCGACCCCAATGCAGCCGTCTACTGGCTCGCACGTATGATAGAAGGCGGAGAGGATGTGAAGTTCATCGCGAGAAGGATGGTCATACTCGCCAGCGAAGACATCGGCAATGCGAACCCCAATGCCCTGCTGCTCGCCAACGCCTGCTTCGAGGCAGTCAATAAGATCGGCTATCCCGAAGCACGCATCATCCTCTCTCAATGCGCGACCTACCTGGCATCCTCTCCCAAAAGCAACGCCTCCTATAAAGCGATCGGTGAGGCCCTCGCCGCCGTAAAGCAACACGGCGACCTGCCCGTCCCCCTGGCAATCCGGAACGCGCCGACCACACTGATGAAAAATATGGACTACGGCAAAGGCTATCAGTACAGCCACGATTACGACAATAATTTCTCAAAGCAGGAATACCTGCCCGCCGAACTCTCCGGCAGGAAATTCTACGATCCCGGTAAAAACGCACGCGAAGAAGAACTCCGGAAATTCCTGCGTGCCCGCTGGGAAGAGAAGTATGGGTACTGATACGTCAAGACAAAAACACCTCAGGACAGAAACACAGTAATACATATTAACACCAGCGCATGAACCTCACCTGGACCTCCGCCCCCTTCGATCAACTGACGCCCGCGGAACTCTACCGCATCCTTACACTTCGCAGCGAAGTATTTGTCGTCGAACAGAACTGCCTATTCCTCGACATGGATAATAAAGATCAGCGAGCGGTTCATCTCATGGGTAGACGACAGGATGAACTCCTGGCCTATGCGCGGATCCTCCCGCCGGGAATATCCTATGCGGAATCTTCTATCGGCCGGATCGTAGTTTCCCCAATATCAAGGGGCATGGGTCTCGGCCGGCCCCTTCTCACAAAGGCTATCAATACCCTCTATCAGCTCTATGGACAGGTCGATATAAAAATCGGCGCCCAACTTTATTTAAAAAACTTTTATGAGTCTTTCGGTTTTGTCCAATCCGGGGAAATGTACCTGGAAGATGGCATTCAACACATTGAAATGATAATGCCCGCCAAATAGTCTCCTTTTCCTCAAATGGGAATTTTTCCCGCCAAAAATCTTGATTTATAACACACAATTAAAGAAAGATTCTTCGTTTCTTGTTGGTAACCCAGTATTTTCTTTTTGAGGACTGGAATCCAAACCATCGGAAAACTAAATCTATATTCATGAAACAGAGTTTACACTCCTTGTGGCGGAAGTGTTTCTATTTGAGTGTCGTAGCCCTATCATCACATCTCACTTCCTTCTGTCAATCAGACGAAACAAGCAATTTCGAGGGAGGCTTCACGGCAGGCCCGATGGCCTTCATGGGCGATCTCGGAGGCCATTCAGGCAAAGGGACCACATTCCTGAAAGACTATAATATGAATGAAACGAAGATGTCTTTCGGCGCTTTTGTAGCTACCTATCCGCAACCCTGGCTCGGCTTTCGCCTCGCTCTCAATTTCGGCGCGCTGTCCGGAGACGACGCAGACATCCATTACAAGGCCGAAAGCGCCAGCCTTGAACAGGCCCGCCTGGCTCGTAACCTGGACTTCCGCACCAATATCGTCGAAGGTTTCGTGGCAGCCGAAATCTATCCCACCGTATTTCTCGAAGATGAGCCCGACGATGTCGTCGGAAGGCTCAGACCCTATGGTCTCATCGGCCTGGGCGTCTTCCATTTCAATCCCCAGGGCCTTTACCATGATGCCACCAACAACACGAGCTATTGGGTAGACCTGAAACCCCTCCATACGGAAGGAGAAGGATTTGCCGAGTATCCTAACAGGAAAAACTACTCGCTTACGCAGCTCAACATCCCAATGGGAGTAGGCCTGAAATACTATATCAGCGAAAATGTGAACGTCTCTTTCGAGATCGTATACCGTAAAACATTTACCGACTATATCGACGACGTCAGCACAACATTTATCGACCCCAATCTCTTCTATAAATATCTTTCTCCCGCACAGGCGAAGATAGCCGACTATATGTCGAACAAGAGCCCATACAGGACTTCGACGCCTGGCCCTTACGGACCCGGCGGGATAAGAGGAGACGCCAGCCAGAAAGACGCCTATTTCACGACAGGCATTAAGATGGCCTTCAAGATCGGCAATCACGACCGCTGGAGGAATTCAACACACTGTCCGCTGCTGAGGTTTTAGTAGCAGCTAAGATATTTGTAATCCGTACCCTATTTTATATTGATTGATTAAATCAATAGGACCTTATGAACAAAACTGTACCCCGAACAAAAAAATCCCTGACCAGGTTAAAAAGACTGGCGGCGCTGGGCCTGCTGCTGATGACGATGACGGCTGGCGCATCCTACGCATCGGAAAACACACCGGAATCCCGCAAGGAGGCATCCCGCAAGGATACCATCCTCTCAATCCGGATGAACCGGACCTCGGGCAACAAAAAATATAAGATCCGGTTGTATCCTGACGCAAAAAAACAGGTACTCTTCTTTTCCGCAAACGGCGGCACTCAAAATATCTACCAGCTGTACATGTTTGATATGGATGGAAAACTGGTCAACCAGACCAGTATCCGTAACCACGAGACCACCGTGCTGACCAACCTGTCGGAAGGCAACTATTTAATCGAAGTTTTCAGTAATGACCAGCGTATAGTAAACGGCCAGATGACCGTGAACTAATGCCGCAAATCGACACCATTAATCGACACCATACCATTAATCGACACGACAACACCGGGAAACGACACGCTGAACAACACTGTAAACAAAACCGTGAATATAGTAAAACCGTGAATATAGACCGCCCATGAAGCGTTAGCTCTTATACCTTATAGCCAATAAGCAAGCATTGATATCAATAAAATCCGAATATCCGAGGTTTGAATAAAGCCTGATCCGTTCCCTATTGTTTAGTACCCTACAAAGATTTTATTGATCCCTCTGTGCACCTGCTTATTGGTTTTTTTATTTCCTCTGCACCCCCCGGTCTGCGGATCATCCCAGAAAAATCTCCCCGGCCTCTTTCCAGTTGTTGATCCGGTCATACCCCCTCACACTGAGATTGTGAGCGGTCGTATACAGGTACTTCTTCCCGTTGAAACCCTCGAGGTTCCAGATATGGTCATCGATCATATAATCGCCGTAGACATGACTCTTATCCCCGCAGAGCGTCAGTTGTTTCCAGGTGAAGAACGGAAAGTGCTCAAGCAGCCATTCCAGCTTATCTTTCAGCGAATTGGGGAATTCCATCGCAGCCGACACGATAAAGATCTTATAGCGTTTGTTCATCTCCCGCAACACCTCTGCACTGTCTTCCATGACAGGCAGGTTCCTGAAAAAACCGGGCGACAGTAAACGCTCCCTCACGAGCGGCTGGTGCTCTTCCGGGAATCCCTTGGTCCATGAACCCACCAGCATCTTCTCATAGTTGATATCCCCTTCATAGTTCTTTTTATACCACGCTATCATATCCCCCATAGGGTCCGCAATCACTTCGTCCATGTCAATAATTACTCTTTCCATATTCTTATTTGCATCTTATTTAATCCGCATTGATTTTTGTCCCCCGCTTCGCGCCCATGCATGCTCCCGCGTTCCTCATTTCGCCTTCCTCATTTCACCTTCCTTCGCGTCCCCAACTCCTCCTTCAAAAACCTGGCCGTAAAACTCTCCTTATTCCCCACCATCTCTTCGGGGCTGCCTTCGAAAAGGATCCTGCCCCCGCCGTCGCCACCCTCCGGGCCCAGATCGATGATATGATCCGCCACTTTTATCACGTCCAGGTTATGCTCGATGACCAGCACGGTATTGCCACGGTCCACCAGTTTATTGAGAACATCCAGCAGATGCCGGATATCTTCAAAATGAAGACCTGTAGTAGGCTCATCCAATATATAAAAAGTCTTACCCGTGTCCTTCTTGGAAAGCTCCGTTCCGAGTTTTACACGTTGCGCCTCCCCGCCGCTAAGCGTCACGGCGGATTGTCCGAGGGTGATATAGCCCAGTCCCACCTCCTGCAAAACCTTTATCTTCCGGTAAAGCCAGGGGATATTCTGGAAGAACTCCACCGCCTCGTCGACCGTCATATCCAGCACATCACTGATCGACTTGCCCTTGTACCGGATCTCGAGGGTCTCGCGGTTATACCTTTTGCCATTGCATTTCTCGCAGTGCACATAGACATCCGGCAGGAAATTCATTTCAATAACGCGCATGCCGCCGCCTTCACAGACATCACAGCGACCGCTTTTGACATTGAAAGAGAACCGGCCCGCATTATACCCCCGGATCTTCGCCTCGGGTATCGAAGCAAACAACGTCCGGATATCGGTGAAAAAACCGCAATAGGTAGCCGGGTTGCTTCGCGGAGTGCGTCCGATCGGCGACTGATCGATCTCTATGACTTTATCGACATGTTCAAGCCCCTTCAGTTGCTTGTATTCCAGCGCCTGCCCTGTCGAGCCATAGGCGTGTTTGCTCAACAACGGATACAGGGTCTCATTGATCAGCGTCGATTTGCCGCTACCGCTGACACCGGTGACGACGATCATTTTACCCAATGGAAATTTCACGTCGACATTCTTCAGGTTATTGCCTTTGGCGCCCGTAAGAGACAGCATCTTTCCATTTCCTTTCCTTCTCTCGCCCGGGACGGCGATCGCCTTATGACCATTGAGATAGGCAGCCGTGAGCGTGTCCAGCTTCAGAAACTCCGAAGGCACCGCCTGGGCTACCACCCTGCCCCCATGAATGCCGGCCCGGGGACCGATATCAATAAGATGGTCCGCGGCGAGCATGATATCCTTATCGTGCTCTACGACGAGCACGCTGTTGCCAATATCCCGAAGATTCTTAAGCGCGCCGATCAACCGCTGGTTGTCGCGCTGATGCAGACCGATGCTCGGCTCATCCAGCACATAAGTGATCCCTTGCAACTGGGACCCGATCTGGGTCGCCAGCCGGATACGTTGCGACTCTCCGCCGCTCAGTGTCCGGGAAGAACGATTCAGGGTCAGATACGTCAGCCCCACATCCAACAGGAATTGCAGACGCTCCCGGATTTCCTTGAGCACATCCTTGGCGATCGTATTCTGTTTGGAACTCAGTCTTTTTTCAATGCCGCCGAACCACAGCATCAGCTTGTCCAGCCCCATCGCACTCAATTCCGAAATATTCTTTCCGTCGACCCTGAAATAGAGACTCTCCTTCCGGAGCCGGGCGCCTCCACAGGTGGCACAGGTCTTCAACTCCATAAACTTTTCCACCCACTCGCGCAACGCATCGGACGTTCCGCCCGCGAACCAACGCTTCAACTGGTTGACCAGCCCCTCATATTCGGTGGTATAGATTTGTCCGTTTGCCTCCACCGTGTCAAAGTCCAGATCCGTTTCGGCGCTCCCGTTCTCGTCCCCGTAAAGCACGAGATTCAGCGCCTTTTTGGGCATGTCCTTAATGGCGATATCGAGACTGAACTTATTTTTCTTTGCCAACTGCTGTACCTGCTGGAATACATGAGCATCCCTCTCCTCGCCGAGCGGAACGATGCCGCCTTCGTTGATACTTTTGGAAGGGTCGGGAATGACCGCCCCCATGCTGACCTGGTAAACAGACCCCAGCCCCTTGCAGGCAGGGCAGGCGCCATACGGCGAGTTGAAAGAGAAGCTATTCGGGGAAGGCTCCTCATAACTGATCCCGGTATCGGCACACATCAGCTGCTTGCTGTATTGCACGACGGTGTTATCATCGTTGACCAGGAGAAACAAGAGGTCCTTACCCAATTGAAGGGCCTTCTGCAGACTCTGACTGAGCCGGAGCTTCATGTCTTCCGTAACAGCCAGCCGGTCGATCACCAGTTCTATATCATGGATCTTATACCGGTCGACCTGCATTTTCGGGGTCAGGTCCTTTACCTCCCCATCCACACGCACCTTGACATACCCCTTCTTCCGGATATCCTCGAACAACTCCCGGTAGTGACCCTTACGACCCCGCACTACGGGGGCCAGTACGCTGATCTTCTTATTCCGGAACTTCGAAAAGATATTCTCCAGGATCTCCTCCTCGCTGAATTTCGTCATCTTCTTCCCCGTATTATAGGAATAGGCATCCCCGATGCGGGCATAGAGCAGTCGCAGAAAGTCGTAGACTTCCGTCACCGTACCGACGGTGCTTCGCGGGTTCTTATTGGTGGTCTTCTGCTCGATCGAGATGACAGGGCTCAGACCCGTGATTTTATCTACATCGGGCCTCTCCATATCGCCGATGAACTGCCGGGCGTAAGCACCGAAACTCTCCATATACCTTCGCTGCCCCTCCGAATAAATCGTATCAAAAGCCAGGGAAGACTTCCCGCTGCCGCTGATACCCGTGATCACCACCAGTCTGTTACGGGGGATACTGATATCTATATTTTTCAGGTTATGCACACGGGCGCCAAATACTTCGAGGAATTCTTCTGTCGCAGGGCCCGGTTTTATTCCATTGGAGGGTGTTTTTTCTTCTGAAATAGCCATATTGAACACAAATTAGCACTAAAAAAGACACGAATAAAACATAACAGGGCCGGCCAGGATTTGTTCAGTCCCGGTCAGCCCTGTAAGACAAGGGTTATGGTATGGCTTTATGGCGGATTCGAAAGATTCGCCCGGTTACAGGCTCTCCCCCGTTTATCGACTCTTCAACCGTTTATCGGCTCTTCAACCGCTTATCGGCTCTTCAACCGCTTATCGGCTCTTCAACCGCTTATCGGCTCTTCAACCGCTTATCGGCTCTTCAACCGCTTATCGACCCTTCAACCGCTTATCGGCTTTCTCCAGCTTACCGGCATTTCAACCTGTATCGGCATTTCGCCCCATTACCGGCTTATTGATGCAAGGTTATCGTAGCGACTTTCGTGATCTTCGAGGAATCTACCGCAATTCCATTGATCGTCGTATCCCGGAACCCCTGCCGGCCTTTAAAATTGATTGAATAAGTCCCCACCGGAACATTGCTGAACTGGTAGTTCCCATTCCACCCCGGGATCGCATACAGCGTGTCCGCCGCATTGTAAGCGGTAATCAGCGAGACAGCCCCCCATGGATCTACCGTACCCTGTATTTTAGCCGATTGCCGGTAGTTAAACACCGTTATATAAGGATCCAGCAGGAACCGGCCATCCCGGAAGAATACGGATCGCTGCAGGTTGAAATCCAGCCAGAGCTCAAACTCGGCGTTGGTGACGGAAGAAACATTTTGTCTTTGCACATTGATCGTAAAGGCGGGGCTCGAACCCCACACCAGCATCGGATAGTAGGTCGTGCTATCCGTGTAAACGGTGTCGGCAGAACCCAGTGTGATCTTTATCTTGAGGATTTTTCCACTGGTATACAGTCCCGATGACAGCAGCGTGTCGGTACCATTTCTCAGATCCAGGAGATTGTAGACACCCGGCGTAGTGCTCAGCGTATCCCAAATGACGGACCGGTTGTTCGCACCTCTTCCAAAACCGCAATAATCGTCGTCCCACTGGTTAAAATAATCGGGAGCGCTTTGTTTGGTAGCCGTATCGATCTCCACCGCGATCTGCCTAATGTCTATCAACACTTTGTAGAAAGAGACCGGTGCATCCATCATGTAGACGGATACCTGGGATTTGCCGGGAGGGATGTTGGCATTGGACCCCGACGAACCGTTTTTGCTGCACGCAAAAGCGAAAAAAATACATACGATGACGGAACCCGCGGCAAGCCGCCTGGATACAGTTTTCATGTTTATTTGGTTTATAGGTAGAGATAGCCCATCGTAGAAAGCACTAGTTCCAAAAATTGTTCCAAACTATGTTGTTCCGCTGTTAATCACTGCCGTTAACAAGGCCCCTTCGACCCGCTTTTCCATATTCTCCGGCAACCCATCCGCCATAACCCCTCGTCCCTTGCTATCATCCCCATACCCACCCACTCCCACATCCCCATGACCCGTCCGCCATCCTCCCCCCTAACCTATCCGCCATCCCCCGCAATCCTTTCGCCGTCACTCCCCGTAACCCTTTCGTCTCCCCCACGCCCCTGTCCTATAAGTCTACTAATATTGTAGATTATTTTCAAAAAAACATCCCACCGATTTGGAAATCTCGGAAAAGCATCTATATCTTTGCAGCAGTTCTTATAACATCTCTTATCAAGAAAGGCTGAGGGAAATGGCCCGTCGAAGCCTTGACAACCTGCTGATAGCTGCACGGCGTTATATGCGTAATCGCAATAAATACCCGCAAATTGAAAGTAAGGTGCCACGTCCATCCGTCAATTGACGGACAGATAAGTCAGATCCCGGCTTGACGATATTTTCCCACCAGAATATTCAAAGCTCTTCTGACTGTCAGAAGAGTTTTTTTTTGCCCATCCCCCGGGGAAAAAAGAAATTCCTGATCAATCGTTGTGTTCATGATAAGTCGAAACACTCATTATCAAAAGCTCCTTTCCGGGGGGAGGGCACAAACATTAAAACATGCAGGCTACAACACAACTCATCCACAGCATTCCCGTAGATCCGTTAACAGGCGCCATCTCCGTACCGATCTACCAAACTTCCACCTTCGTACAGGAAGCCCCCGGCGTCAACAAAGGATATGATTACGCGCGTACCGGCAACCCTACCCGTTCGGTCCTCGAAGACCTGGCCGCCCAACTGGAGGGCGGCAGCACGGGCATCGCCTTCAGCAGCGGTCTGGCCGCCATCGACGCAGTCGTAAAACTGCTCGAATCCGGCGACGAGATCATCGCGGTCGATGATATCTATGGCGGCGCCTTCCGTCTCTTCGAACAGGTCTATCGCAAATTCGGCATCACCGTTCATTATGTCGATGCCAGCAACGCTGAAAACGTCTTTCACGCCATCACCCCGAAGACAAAGCTCATCTGGATCGAAACGCCGACCAATCCTACCCTGAAGATTACCGATATCGAAGCCGTCGCCTCGATCGCAAAAGCCCACCGTTGCCTGCTCTGCGTGGACAACACCTTTGCCTCGCCGGCCCTGCAGAAACCCCTTTCGCTGGGAGCCGATCTCGTGATCCACTCCGGTACAAAATACCTGGGCGGCCATAGCGACCTGGTCGCAGGACTGGTCATAGCCAAAGATCCGCAGCTGGGCCAGCGGATAAAATTCCTGCAGAATGCCTGCGGAGCGATCCTGGGGCCTTTCGATAGCTGGCTGCTCATACGAGGCATCGAGACCCTGCATCTCCGGGTGAGACAGCATAGCGCAAGCGCACAGACGATTGCGGAATTCCTGGACAGACATCCGGCCGTCGACCGGGTCTACTATCCGGGGCTACCCCATCACCCGAACCACGCAATCGCAAAAAAACAGGCCCGCGGCTTCGGCGGCATCATATCCTTCACCCTTAAAGAAAACACGGAAGACGCGGCCACGGCCTTCGTCGTCTCCACCGGCCTCTTTAAACTCGCCGAAAGCCTGGGAGGCATCAAGAGCCTGGTCTCCCATCCCGCCGCCATGACCCATAAATCCATCCCCGCAGAAAGAAGACGCGCAGCCGGCGTCGCCGACAGCCTGGTGCGCCTCTCGGTCGGTCTGGAAGAGGCCGAAGACCTCATAGCGGACTTGGAGCAGGCCCTGGACAAGACATCGAGGCCGCACACAGGCAGCGACAATCCTGGTGAAAGTATTTTGACAAACACCGCTCAATCGTTAAGCGTTGCAAACTAATGGCTTATCACCAATGGCAGCCGTCCTGCCACCGGGCCGGCCGCTATTTTAGGAAAATATTGACGAAAATCAGTTCGGAATATAAAAATGCCTACTATTTTTGTAGGATACAAGCATGGAACTTCAAATAAAACATAGCCGCATACCGACAAGGACCTTTCAACCCAAAGTACCCGCATGCGCCTGTTGCACCGCCTGTTATTGTATGCCGCAAGGCATGTAATAACTTTTTCCCCGACCACGCGACCATTCACGTCTGCCAATACCCGAAAAACCTTTTTGACGGGTACACCGATTTAATAACACTCTTTTAAAAGCAACTATCATGAGCAACTATCGTTTCGAAACACTGCAATTGCATGCCGGCCAACAGATTGACCCTACGACAAAATCGAGGGCGGTTCCTATCTACCAGACTTCTTCCTATGGTTTCGACAACTCGGAACACGCGGCCAACCTCTTCGGACTAAGGGCCTTCGGAAATATCTACACCCGTATCATGAACCCCACGACGGATGTTTTTGAACAACGGATCGCCGCCCTGGAAGGCGGAGTGGCCGCCGTGGCGACCAGCTCGGGACAGGCCGCACAATTCCTGGCCCTGAACAACATCCTGCAGGCCGGCGACAATTTCGTCGCCAGCAGCTATCTGTACGGAGGCACCCACAACCAATTCAAAGTAGCCTTCAAACGCCTCGGCATCGAAGCCAGGTTCGCCGACGGAGACGATACCGAAAGCTTCGTAAAACACATCGACAAGAATACAAAGGCGCTCTACGTGGAAACGATCGGCAACCCCCGCCTCAATATTCCCGATTTCAAAAAAATCGCCGACCTCGCCAAAGAATATGACCTTCCCCTGGTCGTCGACAACACCTTCGGTGCGGCAGGCTACCTGTTCCGCCCCATCGAATGGGGTGCCAACATCGTCGTCGAATCGGCTACCAAATGGATCGGTGGTCATGGCACGACGATCGGCGGGGTGATCGTGGACGCAGGCAATTACAACTGGGCCAACGGCAAATTCCCGCAGTTCACAGAACCCTCCGAAGGCTATCATGGCCTCAAATTCTGGGATGTATTCGGCGAAGGCAATCCCCTCGGACTGCCCAATATCGCCTTCGCCATCCGGGCAAGGGTAGAAGGGCTCCGCGATTTCGGTCCTTCCCAGGCGCCTTTCAATTCCTTCCTGTTATTGCAAGGTCTGGAAACACTATCGCTACGCGTTCAACGCCACGTCGAAAACGCCTTGTCCCTGGCCCAATGGCTGCAACAGCATCCCCAGGTCGAATTCGTTCAATACCCCGGACTGGCCAGCAGCCCTTACCATGATCTGGCGAAGAAATACCTGAACAACGGCTTCGGCGGCGTCCTCAATTTCGGCATCCGCGGCGGCAAGGAGAGCGCCAGCAAATTCATCGATTCCCTGAAACTGGCCAGCCATCTCGCCAATGTCGGAGATGCCAAAACCCTGGTAATACACCCCGCATCAACGACCCATGAACAGCTGAGCGAGAAAGAACAGGCTGCCGCCGGCGTATTGCCGAACCAGGTGCGCGTAAGTGTGGGCATCGAACACATAGCCGACATCAAGGCCGATTTTGAACAGGCACTGGAACGCGTCGCCACTCCCACCCTGCAGGTAGCAGGATAAAAGCAATAAATTGGTATACAAGGTTTTCTCTTACGACCGCCCCCTGACACTCGAATCCGGCACCACGCTGCCGGGCTACCACCTGGCGTATACGACGCACGGAAGACTCAACACGGCAAAAGACAATGTCGTCTGGGTTTTCCATGCTCTTACCGCCAACAGCGACCCTGCGGAATGGTGGCCGGGTTTGATCGGGGAAGGACGGCTTTTTGACCCCTCCCGCTATTTTATCGTCTGTGTAAATATGCCTGGCAGTTGCTACGGCAGCATAGGCCCCCTGGATAACGACAGGTCCGCGCCGGCCACCCAAGCCCCCGCCCCAGCCCCCTATTACCATGACTTCCCCTTGTTCACCCCCCTGGATATGATCCGGGCCTACCAGCCCCTGAAGGATTTCCTGGGAATCGGCAAGATCCATATCGGCATCGGGGGATCCATGGGCGGTCAGCAACTCCTCGAATGGGCCGTCGAAGAACCGGAGACCTTCGATTTTATCTTCCCGATCGCTACCAATGCCCGGCATTCACCCTGGGGCATCGCCTTCAATACCTCGCAGCGGATGGCCATCGAAACAGACTCCACATGGACCGAAAGACACCCGCGGGCCGGCCTGAAAGGCATGAAGACGGCCAGGGCCATCGCCCTGCTGTCCTATCGCAATTATGAGACTTACGAGGAGAAACAGCCCCGATCAGACCATTTCCCTTTCGAGCCTCAGCATGCCGGCGACCAAAACCCCGGATACAGCGGACAAACACATGGAAATACCGGTCAGGCGGACCGCGGCATCACCCGGGAGCTTTGGGATGGCGCCGCCTCCTATCAGCGCTATCAGGGCGAAAAACTGGCCAAAAGATTCAATGCATTCAGCTATTATGCCCTGAGCAAAAGCATGGATTCCCATGATGTCGGACGCGGGCGGGGAGGAGTGATAAAAGCCCTGCAAAGAATCCGGGCTAAAACATTAGCCATTGGTATTGAATCGGATATACTATTCCCGCCAACAGAGCAGCAGGAGATAGCCTCGCTGATTCCGGGGGCCGCCTACCGGTCTATCCGCTCTTCCTATGGCCACGATGGCTTCCTCCTCGAATCGACGGCCCTGACAGGCCTCATCGACGGCTTTTTACTGGCCAGGGACACCGGGACGCCCAGGTTGAACGGACAGCTTGCCGTGAATAGCTTCTAGCCGGTACAATTTTCCCTTTATTTCAGGAAAAAGGGGGAACTTTGCCGACTTTTCGTACACAACCACCCAATAACAAAATGCAAGTATGGAAGCACACAAGCAGCTCACGATAGGTCTATTCGGATTCGGCGTAGTGGGAGAAGGCCTTTATAAAGTCCTGCAACAGACCCCCTCGCTAAAAGCCTCCATAAAAAGGGTCTGTATCAAGAACCCCGGCAAAAAGAGGGAAGCCCCCGCCGAACTCTTCACCACGGAAAGAGACGATCTGCTCTCCGACCCCGATATCAATGTGATCGTCGAAGTGATCAACGAATCCGGCCCCGCTTTTGAAATCGTCTCCACAGCCCTGAAAAACGGCAAATCGGTGGTGAGCGCCAGTAAAAAAATGATCGCCGAACACCTGCCGGAATTACTGAAACTGCAACAGGAGACCGGAGAATCGTTTCTTTATGAATCGGCGGCCTGCGCGTCTATCCCGGTAATCAGGAACCTCGAAGAATATTATGACAACGACCTCCTCCATTCGATAAAGGCGATCGTAAACGGGTCCACCAATTTTATCCTCACAAAAATGTTCGAAGACCGGCTGGACTTCCAGCAGGCCCTCCTCCTCGCACAACAGCTTGGTTTTGCGGAGAGCGACCCCTCCCTCGACGTCGAAGGCTATGACGCCGCCAACAAGTGGACATTCCTGCTGACCCACGCCTATGGCATCATCGAAAAAACAGCGAACCTGGTATTCAACGGCATCCAGGATATCCAGTTGTCCGATGCCGTCGTGGCAAAGGAAAAACACTACGATATCAAACTCGTCGCCCAGGCCAAAAAACTGCAGAACGGCAAAGTAGCGGCCTTCGTACTTCCACAATTTATAAAGCAGGACGACCACCTGGCCTTCGTAAAGAATGAATACAATGGCGTGGTGATCGAGAGCGGGTTCTCGGACAAACAGTTTTTCTATGGCAAGGGCGCCGGCAGCTTCCCCACAGCCTCCGCCATCCTCAGCGACCTGTCCGCCCTCCGCTACCAGTATAAATATGAATACAAGAAACTCTACCACCACAAGCCCCACGAACTGACGGACGACTTCTTTGTACGCACCTATATCAGCTTCGATGACTGGAAATATATCCCCCGCGATAAATTTGAATGGATAGAAGAATGGCATGCCGAGACAGACAGAAAATATCTCGTTGGCGTCATCCACTTCCGCGAATTGAAAGAGCATACCTGGTGGAAAGAGAACGACACCTCCCTCGTACTCTCACCCGAACCCATCATCGAAGACGTCGAGATCAGGAAGCTGAAGAAAAAGAGCCTGGAACTGGCTGGGATCGTGTAAGGCTGGCGGCAGCATTCACCATAAAAAAAATTCCCGACCGCAATCGCGAATCGGGAATTGACAATTCAGAAAAAGGTGTGCTATTTCAAAGGCATATCCGCCACTTCGACATCCCAATGCGCCAGCAACAGCTCGAACCGGTGCTGTTCCGACTTTGCCAACGCATCGAGGTCCGGATAGAGCTGTTTCTTATAAGGCGTCACCAGGTCTTCGTCAAAGGCCAGGGCCACCGTCTTAAAGACGACTGTCACCCGGAAATCCCAGCGGGTCTCTTCCCCGCTATGGAATCGCGGAGCCTCCGCCTTGATACTGATCACATCGCCTTTCTCCATCGCTTTTTTCAGGAGGGGATAGTGATTCGCCTTCCAAAGGTTGATAAACTCTTCGGCATGCCCCCATTTTACCCGGTAATAACTCTCGATCGCAAAATAGCTTTCCTGCGGCGATACGCCCTTCTGGGCCATGCCGCTTACGGTCATCGAGAATACGGCCAGTACGGCCAACATCCAATTCTTTCCGCCGAAGCGGCCAGCTGCTGTGTTCATGGTGGTTGTCGTGCTCATGTTTTATTTTTTGTCGATTGAGTAATCTGAATCTAAGGCTGCTGAATTTAAGGCTGCCAGAACAATTTTGCCGTCACTACATCCGCACCGCCCGGAAGCGCCGCCACCGCCGCCGCCCAATTCTTGTTATTCGAAGTCTGCTCTGCCGGCGGATAGTAGAATCTCAGAGGAAAGGCCGTTATAGCAGCCACCGGTGGACTCACCGTATTGATATCAGGATAGCCCAGTCTCCGGATCTCCGTCCACGAATCCCAGTTGCGGTTGGCAAAAGCGATCCATTTCTGATAGCCGATCTTCTGCCTCCAGGTACCCGTAGCCGTAGAATAGGCCACAGCCGGCTGGCTAAGATAAGCCAGGACGTCCGAATAACTGCCGCCCCAGTATTGAATAGAAGCGCTGACCGCGCTGTCATAATAGATTTCCGCCGTCGATCCCGTGGAAATGCCCCTTTCCGTTGCTTCCGCCAACAGGAAAGACGTCTCCGAATAGTCCAGCAGGTCGCCGGGAAAACCGGCAGACAGCCACTGCGCAGAGAAGGAGGAGAGCTGCGTCGAAGAATTTCCTCCGCCGGCGATACCACCGGAATACTGGTTATTGGGATCCTTCGTGAACAGCAGCGGCAGCCGGGGATCGTTCCAGGATACCAGCGTATTGATAAAATAGGAAGAAGGACTATAATAATGCAGGTTCGCCCCGTTGACAAGATCCTGCCACAAAGGATTGGAATTTACGACCGCACTCGGGTCATAGTCGAAGACCGCATTATCGGCGTTTGACTGGAAGACACCCGTAGCGATAGCCTCCTGCGCCTTGGTCGCCCCCGTCGTCGGATCGGTGTCGGCGATCAGCAACGCCAGCTTCAGCTTGAGCGTGGCCGCAAATTTCTTCCACTGTGCCGTATTGCCGTGGTAGAACTGATCGGCACTTCCCAAAGAACCGGCTGACGTATTCAGCCCCGCGATAGCCGTATCCAGCCTTTGCAGCAAATCGTATTCGACGGTCTTGGCATCGTCGTATTTCGGAAAAGGGATCGTACGGTTTAAGGCCTGGCTATAAGGAATATTCCCATAGGTATTCACCAGGAGACTATAGGCATACACTTCGAGAATATCGGTCACGATCAGGTCATTCCTCAACACGTCCGGGTCCTGGACATCGGTACTGTACAGGCTTTTGGCCTGCGCCAGGTTGCTCAGCGCATTGGTATAGATATTCGTCCACCAGCCCCCGGGGGCGTTGTTGGTGGCAAACTTATAGTTGGATTCGACGGCAAACGTATTCTCCGACCAGACCTGCGCGACGACCCTGAACGGCGCCGAACCCCAGAACTCCGTCGTGTAGAGGTCGACCAGCGCCTTCTCCCCCGCTACAAACACGGAAGCGGAAGGGGCAGACAAGGAAGCCTTCGGGTTGTTGTTCAGGCTCGTGATATTCTTCGTGCAGGACACCAGCAGCGATGAAGCTACCGACGTCATCAAGACCGCCACGATGACCTTCTTAATCCCGGCCACTTTCCGTATCCCGGTTACGGTCGGTATCCTGCCCACCATCGATATTTTTATAATCTTTTTCATGTTTTTGCTTTTCATTTTTCAGGGTTTAGAATCTCAGTTTTACGTTGAAGGCGAAGGTTCTCACACTGGGATAAACCCCCGTCTGGTAACCGATACCCGCATTCGGATTGTAGACGATCGGCGCACTCGAGGAAGTGGTCGTAGACGCGGCGCCCTGTTCGGGATCCGCATACGGGAGATTCTTATGGATGATCCAAAGATTCCTGCCGGTCAGCGACAGATCGATGCCCTTGACAAAAGCCGACTGCCCGAGAAGACCGTCCGGTACCGACCAGCTCAACGCCACTTCCCGCAACTTGATGTAACTGGCATCGTAGACATAAGATTTTGCCGCGATATTGTTGATGGAACCAAAGGGAAAATTCTGCGCCGTATTGATATCCGAGATATCGACCCGTGTCGTGTTGGCCTCCCCGTTGGAGGTCACGCCTTTTAACACCAGGCCGCCACCCTGGCTGACCGGGCTTCGGACCGGGTTCCCCAGGCTGTTCTTGCCGGCCGTCTCGGGGATCACCCCCGACCAGGACGCATAGTCCATATCCAGGGAATAGACATCCCCGCCCTGTTTGACATCGATCAGGAAGCTCAACCCGAAATTCTTATAGCGGAAGCTGTTTGTGATGCCGCCCAACCAGTCGGGGTTGATATCCCCGATATCCGACTTGGTATTCGCAGCCTTGACAGGATAGCCGTTGGCGTCGATCAGCCGCTGACCATTCTTATATTGATAATCGGAGCCCCGCAGGATACCGCTCGACTTACCCACTTCCGCAACGAGCTGGATGGAATTCTGATAGTTCGCGATGGTATAAGAAGACTGGCCCCCATACAAAGAGATGACCTTGTTGTTATTCTTGCTCCAGTTCAGCAGGACCGTCCAGCTGAAATCCTTTGTCTTTACCGGAATGGCGTTTACGCTCAACTCCACACCCTGGTTCTGGATCGTCCCGCCGTTCACATAGAACAGCCCGAAACCGGA
Organism: Puia sp.; assembly: GCA_031292515.1. GTDB lineage: Bacteria > Bacteroidota > Bacteroidia > Chitinophagales > Chitinophagaceae > Puia. The sequence continues at coordinate 76,656 of JARLGZ010000034.1, forward strand.
AGCAGCCGAGGGAATGATCGGCGTGATCTGGTTGTTCAGCCGCGAATGATAATAAGTGAGGTCGAAACCGAGACGGTTCTTCAGGAAGGCGGCTTCCAGGCCGGCCTCATAAGTCTGGTTCCGCTCAGGCAGCAGGTTGGGATTGTTGTTCGTCGTCGTATAGGTGAAAAGAGTCTGCCCGTTGAAGGGTGTGCCCGCCGTAAAAGTATTCTGCGTGCTGTAAGCAGGAGCATCGCCGCCTACTTCCGCATAGTTGGCCCGCAGTTTACCATAAGAGAGCCAGTTCAGATCGGGCAGCAACTTCGAAAAGAGGAAATTGGCGGAGACCGCGGGATAATAATAGGTGTTATTCCCCTTCGGCAGGGTCGAAGACTGGTCCCGGCGCAGGGTCGCATCCAATACCACCAGCTCCTTATAGGTCAGGGTGCCCCCGGCAAACAAACCATCCACCTCTTTCTCCGCATAATATTCTACGGGCGGCGCCGGTGTCTTCACCGAATTGGCCAGCGCATAGTAATGGGGAACGACGAGCCCGCCACTGGTGGCGGCGGAAGTGGAAGAATTGACGTCTTGCCGGACATTGCCTCCAAACAGGGCCTTCAGACTGAAAGCGCTGCTTAGCTTCTTGTCATAGTTCAGCAGAAGGTCATAGTTGGTCTCCCCGTAGGTCCCAAGATATTTGCTGTAGGAAGGGGTCTGGAAGGATCCAACCGCGATACGCGTCTCAAACAGCTGGTTATAGCTATCCTTGGACACGCGGCCCAGCAGGTTGAATTCATCGCTGATCTTGTAATTCAGGCTGATATTGCCAAAATAACGCTGGCGTGAATCGTTGTTATAGTTCTCATACTGAGTCCAGTAGGCATTGTTATGATAGGCGGCCGCAGGAAGATTCCCGGGCCCGGCGGTCGCATAACCGCCCAGCCAGTTCCAGGTATTATTCGTACGCGTCCTGAAATAATCGGCCTTCTGTTCCTGCATGTTTACATTCGTCGGCCACCACTGCCGGAAATCCCGGATGGAGGTATTGGTAGCCCGGAAATCATAGCTGCTCCGGTTGAGCCCGTTCTCGTCGACATAGTTGATCTGGCCGCCGAGTGTAAGCTGATCGCTCAGGTTATAGGTCACACCCAGATTGAGCGCATTCTTCTTGATATTGCTGTTGGGAAGGGCGCCCTTGTCATAGCTGTTGGTATAGCCGGCCCTTACGGAAGACCTATCATTGGCGGAATTGATGAAAACGCCCGTGATATTGGTGACCGGGGTCACCAGGAAATCCGTGGCCTCATGATGGGGAGCGGCTACCCAGGGAGTGGCCTTCCCGAAATTCGCATTGCCGGGTGAGAAAGCATCCCATTGATAGACTTTTAACGCAGGATCATACGCGGACCCCCAGACCTGGTCTTCATCGGTCTCTACGATGCTGACAGGCTGTCCTCCGCTGCCGACGGCCGGCTGGTAATAAAAATAGCCGTCCGGTGAACTGGCGCCCGCGCTCCCGTAACCCTGTCCGTATTGCGTCTGGTACTTCGGTAGCGTGCTCTTATCGATGGAACCGAGTTGAATGCTCTGGTTGACGGTGATCCCCAGGGCCTTATTCTTCGGATTGGCTTTCTTCGTAGTGATGACGATGACACCATTCGACGCGCGGGAACCATATAAAGCCGAGGCCGCAGCCCCCTTTAACGCGGTCACCGACTCGATATCGTCCGGGTTGATATCCGAAGCCGGGTTCCCCAGGTCATAACCGCCCAGGTTCTGCGAACTGTTGTCATAAGGCACCCCGTCCACGACGAACAGCGCCTGGTTGGACTGCGTCAGCGACTTCGTGCCGCGCAGGATCACATTGGAACTCCCGCCGAGCGCATTGCTGGAAGTGATCTGCAGACCGGCTATCTTGCCCGACAAATTATTCAGGAAATTGGTATTGGGCGTCCGGTTCAGCTCCGAAGCCTGTATCTGCTGGGTGGCGTAAGGCAACGAATTCCGGGTTCTCCGGATGCCCAATGCCGTGGTGACGAGCACCGAATCCAGCGAGCCGGAAGAGGAAGTCAATACCACCTGGAGAGGAACAGGACTGTCCGCGCTGACCTCGACGGCATTCGCGGAAACGGAAGAGACGACGAGGATATCGCCGGGCTTTACGACGATGCTGAAAGCTCCCTGCGCATTAGAGGCCACCCCCTGCCTGCCGCCCTTCACACGGATCGTAGCACCCGGAACGGGGTTTCCATGCTCATCCGTCACCGTGCCGCTGAGAGGATGGGATTGTGCGAATGATCCCGTAGAAAGCAGCAAAAGTCCCGTCGACACCAGGATCCCCGGTAAAAAGCCCCGTAATAGCAAGGCGAATTTTCTCATAAAGTAGATTTTATCTGATAAAACTGTTTTGATTGTGAATGTTTTGATTATGACCGTTTTGATTATGCGAAGGCAATGTCTTTCCTCATTTCTGCTTCGATCCGGATCTAATAGCCTACAAAATTAGTAGGCTATTTACAATAAAAAAAATATTTAACTTCTTTCGGTAAAAATAAGATCGGCAATAACACCGGAAATTTGCTTATAGGAGGGATGGCGGACAAACACAGGACACTACTCACAAACACGGGAGATTCATCCCAAACACAAGAGATTCATCCCAAACACCGGGACTCTAAGACCAGTCCGCCCGTCTGGCGACCTTCCGGGTCTAATGCACTTCTGAGTAACCGACCTTCTGCAGCGTAGTCGTCCAACGCGTGCCCAGGAAATGCTCTCCGGAGACATGGCTCATCACGAAATAATCCGGAAACCACAACACGGTCGCCGGGTTCATGACCATATTGCCGGAAGCGTTGACACGCTCCAGTTTTTTCTTATCGAGCGTAAGATTGATGGGATCGAGAATATAGCAGAAATCGCTGATACCGGCGCCATTGCCCGGGATCTCCGCCGAAAGGATATACAATTTCCCGTTCACGAAATGACAGCCGAGCCCGCGTTGCAGATTCACGGTGCACTCCAGCTTTTTGTCGAGCACGAACTCCCTGACCAGCTTCAGGGAAGGATCATAGACCGTCACGATCCCGGCGCTGCTGGTATATTTTGGAGGGACATCCCGGATGCCCAGGCTGGACGTATAATCGATATTGCTCACGACGATGACACGGCCTTCCTGTGTAAAGACCTCCGCGGGTTTCAGGTCTTCCAGGAACTTAAGACGCGAGGTCCGGATATCCGACTGAAGCTCCTTCAAATGCATGGTATAATCCTTTGCCAGGGCGATGCCTACCGCCGCCAAAGCCTGACGCGCTCCGAAATCGAAGCGGAACAGCCCCGCGGTGCAATCCTTGTTCTCCGCAATGTACTTGACAGCCAGCTCGAGGGAAGAGGGATGGGTGGCATCCAGGCTGGTCAGCGCATCGAAATGTCTCCCTTTGCGGAATTCCGCGGCCACCGACAAAGTATCCAGCATCTTGCCCGCCTGATCGAATTTTTCCGCGAAAAGACGCCCGTTCGCCTGGCTGACAATGAATACCTCCCCGTTCCCTCCCGCACAACTTCCGATATACATGCCGCCGACGGCAGCAGAGGCAAAGGACCGGCTGGAGACTTCCAGACCCGGAGATAAAAAGATAAAGCCCACAGACAAAGTGATATCGGTCTCATCGTGGAACCGCGCGCTGCGGACCAGCAAATATTGGAGATTTCCATCGGGATCATTGCCAATCTCCGGCATGACCTCGTCGCTTCCCGGGTTGCTGTAGACAGTCTTATCCAGAACGATCTTTTGCTGCCCTTTATCGATCAACGCGGCATTGATCGTCCGGATACGTTTATAGAAACGTTCGCTCCACTCGTGGGTATAGAAAGCGACAATTCCCGCCGCAGTGTGCCCGATCCCCAGGACATGACCCGGCACCTCTACGTTTCCGGCCGGTTTGCCGGTCGCGTCAATAAATGCCACTCCCTCTTTCTTACCCGAATATTCCACCTGCCCATATCCGTAATCACCCCGGGTATAGACCGCACCGGTAAAATACCAGTCGCCATCTTTTACGACGGAACGCGGTGCGTCCTGCGCAAAGAGTGCCTGACCCGTAGAACAAAAAATGGATAAAAAGACAAGGGTGGGTTTTATTATCTTCTTCATAACTGCACATTTTGACTGCCAATGGCCTGAAAACGAAGAGCCTGCCCGAAATATTGCCCCCCATTGCCGCCCTGTCTCCGGCCCGGATGCCCAAAGGCCGGTCCCACCCGTTGTTTTCGTCCCGCTAAGTGTTTTCTTTAAAAAGAAAAGAGTATAAAAAAGCATCTTTAATCTTTAGATCTATAGTAAACACCCATAAACATGTCAATCAGCCTGCCTGCAACCCTCCGGGAACCGATCGCCGCGGCGAAAAAAGAGACCGCCCTGGCCAGCCCCGCCATACCGCTTTATATATATGCAGTATCGCTGGCTTCCTTCCTGACCGTCATCGGCATTTTGTGGGACATCTCCTGGCATGTGTCTATCGGAAGGGACAAATTCCTGTCCCCGCCGCACATCCTGATTTACCTCGGTGCCATTTTTGGAGGGTTGTTCTCCGGCATACAGGTGCTCTGGAACACTTTTCGCGGTCCGGAATCGGCCAGAAACTCCCTTGTCAGGGTCTGGGGCGTTTTCTACAGCCCCCTGGGCGCATTATTTTGCATCTGGGGCGCCATCGCCATGCTGACCTCGGCGCCTTTTGACGACTGGTGGCATGGAGCCTACGGTCTCGATGTCCAGATACTCTCTCCCCCCCACAGCCTCCTGGGGTTGGGCATGCTGTTCCTGCAATTCGGCGCCTGCGTCTGCATCAGCAAATACCTGAATACCAACGAAGGCGAAACAGGCAGGACCGCAGGCGACGCGGCAAGCCCCACCCGTCTTCAGGCGGCATCCGGGAGCCGTTCGCTATCCGTCCTCCGCTTTCTCTTCATCACCAGCGCCGCCAGCCTCCTGTGCATGATTTATACTTTCGGAACCGTCTACCTGCACAACAGGGGCATGAGGGCATCACTCTTCTACCAGGTGGCAGCCCTGCTCACGCTGCTGCTCTTACCTGCTCTTGGCCGCGCCCTCCGGATGAAATGGGGGATGACCGCCATCGCACTGGGTTATTTTACGATCGCCGCCGTCACCAACTGGGTTTTACAGATCTTCCCCGCGGAACCAAAACTGGGGCCCATCCTGACCCATGTAACCCATTTCCAGCCGGCCCATTTTCCCTTGCTGATCGTTCTGCCCGCCCTGGCAATGGATGGGGTGATGCAACGGGTAAAAAGCAACGATTGGGTCAAAGCCGGGCTGCTGAGTGTACTCTTCGTATTGCTGCTGCTGGCCGTCGAATACCCATTCAGCGGCTTTCTGCTGGAATCGCCCGGGGCCCGCAATTGGTTTTTTGGCGCGGAGTCCTGGTATTTCGGCAACTCCCCCGATACACCGTTCCGTTATAAATTCCGGCTCCACGAAATAGACCCCTTCCCGGTATTGGCCGCGGGAATAGGCATCGCCATCCTCATCGGATTGCTGGCCGGCCGCCTCAGCCTCCGCTGGGGCAGATGGATGCAAAGTATTCAACGATGATCAAATCACCTGCAGACGATCAAATCACCATTATGAGCCTCTCCTTCCTTAAGAAATTGCTTTTAATACTTTGCCTGTCGGGATTTTTGATTCCTAAAGCCGGGGCGCATGTGGGCAGCCCCGACGTAGCCATGGAGGGGACCGCAGGCCCCTACCGCATTCTCGTCAATATCAAGCCACCCGACGTCATACCGGGAACGGCCACCGTCACCCTGTTTATAGACAATGGACAAGGTATAAAAGCCTACGCCCGGCCCATCTACTTCTACTCGGGAAGCAAAGGCGCCCCCTCGGCCGACCTGATCCCCCCGGTACCGGGCCAGCCCGGACAATACAAGGGAATCGTTTGGCTCATGGACGACGGATCTTCCAGCGTCGAGATCAGCATCGACGGACCTCTCGGTAAAGGGACGCTCGTAGTGCCCATCGTGGCTATTTCCACGGCGGAGAAGAAACTCCCCGCCGCCACGACCTATAGCCTGCTGATACTCGGAGCCTTTCTCTTTGTCCTGATGAGTACGCTCATAGGGGCGAGCGTGGGAGAAGGGATCACCCCCCGCAACGAAACCATGCCCCCACGCCGGAAACGTTCAAAGGCCGTCGCGTTCGGAATAGCAGCGCTGCTGTCCTCTCTCGTCCTGTATGGCGGCAACGCCTGGTGGGAAGGCGCCGCAAAAGACTACCGGAAATTCATGTTCAAACCGATGCATGCCAGCTACCAGGTGATCCGGGCAGGTGACCGGCCAGGCGAACGCGCGGACGGCTCCCACGAATTGTTGATGACGATCGATACCTTCCAGGCACGTAGAAGGTTTTGGATGCCCTACCTGATCCCCGACCATGGAAAACTGATGCATATGTTCCTGATGAGGCTGCCGGCTATGGACGCATTTGCGCATATACATCCTGCGAGGCTGAGCAACAACCAATTCGTAACCCGCCTCCCGCCCTTGCCAAAAGGGAAATACCTGGCCTTCGCCGACATCGTCTACAACTCGGGGTTCACCGAAACCCTGAAAGACACACTCGAAATCGCCGAAAACCTGACCGATACGGCGAATATAACGGGGGCTGGCGGCCTGCCCCCGGATCCCGACGATGCTTACGCCTTCGCCCTGCCGAACGACCTCGTGGACAACCCCTTCCGGGGCGACAACAATAGTTTCGTATGCGGCAGGCCGGGAACCGGCGTAAAAATGAAAGACGGGTCGACGATGACCCTGGATCTCATGAACAACGACGCGCCGGCCGGCCCGGTCGGCGGACCGTCCGCCCCCGCCCCCTCTTCCCCCGGGCAAACAGCTCTCATTACCGGTCAGTTGTACACCCTGCATTTTTCCGTTTTTGACGATCAGCGCCTGCCGGTCCGGCTGGAACCCTATATGGGGATGATGGGCCATGCCGCCATCGTGCGAAATGACGGAAATATATATGTTCATATCCATCCCGTAGGCACTTATTCCATGGCAGCCCAATCGAATATGCTCGACCGGATGAACCGGCCGGAAAACGAATACCGCTTTCCTCCCGAAGGCCCTTTCCGCGACAGCATCGACCGTCTTGTAAAATCCCTGCAAGCCATGACCGGCCAGCAACGGAACGACTACCTCATGAAAGAAATGAAGATGCCAGGCAGGAATATGCATATGCCGGGGATGGACGCCTCAAACTCGGTCAGCTTCCCCTATACCTTTCCCCAGCCCGGCCTCTATCGCATCTGGGTTCAGGTGAAAAGAAACGGACAGATCCTGACGGCAGCCTTCGACAGGACGGTTTCAAATTAATTTTTTGCTACCCCCCGGGTATGGCCACTATCCTGTTACCGGTTACTCCCTATCTTTATCCGCAAATCACTTCAGGTCATGCAGACAAAACCCGGTAAAATCAAACAAGCCCATACCCTTTTGTTTATCACCACCCTGCTGTTCGCCGGCACCGTTTCCATGAGAACACCCGGGACCGCCTCCGCGAAAACAACCGGCGCCGTTTCCATGAAAACGCCCCGCATCGCTCCGGCACAACCCCCGCACTATTTCCTCATCGCCCATCGCGGAGGAGTCGTCGACAGCACCAACGCGGAGAACAGCCTGCCCGCCCTCGAAGGGGCCATCAAAAGAGGCTACCAGATGGTGGAAATGGACATGCGTCTCACAAAAGACAGCTTCCTGATCATCAATCACGATCGCAACTTCAAACGCTATTATGGCTTGGACAGCGCCGTCTCCGACATGGACTGGGACCGGATAAAACGGCTGCGCAGCAGCAAAGGGAATGCCGTGATGAGCCTGGAACAGGAATTCGAACGATGCCGGCGCGGACATATGCAGGTCATGCTCGACACCAAGTTTGAAAATTATGATACCATCGTCTTTGCCCGAGTAGTGACGCTGTTGAAGAAGTACGGCCTGCAGGAGCAGGCGCTGATGATCGGGTCGGATTCATCCACCGGGTATTTCACCGGCAAGGTCAGGCTGAGCTGCACCCGGAAACAACTGGAAGAGAATAGCCATCGGGCAGACTACAACTCCCGGTTCTATTACCTCTTTGGCGGCACAAACACCATGACCGAGGAAGATGTACAGTGGGCAAACAGCAAAGGGATCATGGTCGTAGGGGCCGTCAATATCTTCACCTACCGCAAACGCCCGGGCTATCTGACCGAAGGCGCCAAAGACATAGCGACCCTTAAATCCTGGGGCGTGACCCGCTTCCAGATCGACAGTGATTTTGACGGGGCCTTTTTCGCCAGGAACTAATATACTTTTACCGGAATGACAGGGATATCTTTCCACCGCCCGCATCGACGGAAATAGGTATCCCTCCGCCATTTACACTCCCATGCATCGAGTTTTCATCCGCGCTGCCGCTAAATGCAGTCATCCCGTCGGTCTTGATTTTCGTTCCGCTCAGTTGCAGATCGAACCCCTTGTCTTTGGGAACCTGCAAATCTATCCTTCCTCCTGAATTGTTCAACCTGATAAATTTTCCAACCGCAACCATCTCCACCTCAATACGCCCTCCGCTCGTCGAAGCATCCAGGCTCCCCGAAATATGACTCAGGCTCACATTGCCCCCGGATGTCCCGGTATGCAGTTCCCCCGCGATACTCCCTCCGTGAATGGATCCCCCACTGGTCGTAGCCGTCACACTCCCCTCGAGGCTGTCGAGATGCAGCGAGCCGCCGGAAGTCCTAAGCTTGATCCAACCACGACAACGGGCGGCATGGATGCTTCCACCGCTCGTGCTAAGGTCGACCGTATCCTTCGAATCATAGACATGGATACTTCCACCCGACGTCGACCCGGTGATCCGACCGCTCAGACGACTGACATGCAGACTGCCCCCGCTGGTGGAGAAGTCCTCCCTGCCTGAAAGATTGCTGATGTGAATGCTGCCCCCGCTGGTAGAAACATGAGCCGAAACCTGGGTGGGCACGAATATCTTGTAGGCGATAGAAAGCTGCTTTTTCCAATCCTCTGATCCGTTTTTTGAACGGGCAATAGCGACCAGCTTATGGTCCGTTACAGTGACCGACAAATCATAATCCTCACTTAGCCGCTTACTGATCTCGGCAGCGGACAGCTTGCCAAATATCCCATTAATCCCGCTGGGAAAAACATAGACTTCGATACGGGCATCCTGCCCGCGGCCACCCGTCACTTCAATACTCCCGCCCGAGGTCTCCGCCTCCACAGTCGTGATGGCTTCAGCCGACAGCGACTTATTCAGATAGGGTGTCTCCTTATCGGACGACTGGGCCATACAGGACAGACCTATACAGCAGGTTGCAACGGCCATGAGGGCGATGAGCAGGTGTTTTTTCATGCATTCAATCATGCCAATACGATACCTGTTTTGTGACTAACTGACTATCAATATTTTGTCCCTACCCGTCAGCCCGATACTGTCCGTTTTCATTACATACGATGTCCGTTTTGCCAACAGCCGCTTTGCTTCCAGGATTTGAGTCCTGGCTTTCGATAAATAAATTCAAAAGCAAAAAAAATCATTTAAATTTCAAAGAGATTTTGGTAAAAAGACTTTCAAATGGGGAACATCAGAACGGTTCATATAGAACATACAGTGACCATAGACGCAAATGTCAGGAGGGGCGCAACATTTACCGGCCTGTCGGATTCGAATGCGTTGGAGAGAAAATTAAAAGGCCATTTTCCCCTTGCAACAGCCTCCGCATTTCCGATGTACAGATGGTTCTGGGAGCCCCATGGGCATAAAGCCGTTGACGCCTGGTATTATAAGCCGCCACGAAACTTCCGGGCCCTTAAAGCGGCGTCTTTAGACAAGAGCCCCCATAATCTGCTGTTGAGCCATCTTCCTGGCTGGGCTCTCCTTCCGGATAAAGAAACATCTGCAACGGTCTACTCAAACATAAATACAGCCATTGATCCATCAAAAAAGCCAACAACAGAAGGAAATAATTCCGGCAGGACATTTATAGCCGTTCCGGAGTCGAATGCCAAATTAGTCATTGCGCCTGCCCCCAATACCCGTCACTCTTTTCAACATGCGCTGGAGCGGTTCGGGATTGCCGATAATGGGCATGGAGGCTTGTTGCAATTTGATGTCTGTTTCGGTAATCTATTGATAGCTTGCGGAATGGAAAAGGAGCTTTCTGGAAACTGGCAACAATTTTTAACGGCCCTCAACGATATCGCTTTTGAGAAGATCCGGCCGACGGACAGGCTGTTTAAAGATTCGGAAATAGTACTTGGAACATTGGTTAAAAACCGGGTGCACCTCCTTGATTTTCTGGACCAGGCATTTTCACCGTTACACAATGGTTTTAAAGTGGCCGATTTTAACGGCAGTCTAAAGAAAGAAGAATATCCCGATAATGAAATCTGGATGGCCGCACCCTGTATATTGATAGAAGAGGAGCTGTTCAAATCGATGACGTCCGTTTGAATATCAACCTGCCGGCATCTCTATTCCTCCCGCTAATCGCCGCCCGACACCTCCCATCAAAAAATCGACGATAATTCCCGCCAATCCGGACAGGAACCCCTAATTTATGGGCTCAAAAACAAACTCGCATTGCCATGAAGGTTCACTGCTTTCTCTTCGGGCTGGCATTCTTATGCCAGACCCTGACCCGGGGACAAACCGTCTCCCCGGACGCCAAAAACACCCAAAATTCCGACCGCTCCCGAAAACCGGGCCGCTCCGCAAAATTGATCTCAAGCGGCAAACCCGGCAAATCCGTCTACACCCCCGGCAGCTCCTTTTACCGGCAGCGGCTGGAGGACGAAGAAGCCCTCTATTTTACACCCGACAAGTACAAGATCCGCGCCGACGGCTCGATGGACGTCTCGGATGCCCTGCAGGGAGCCATCAACGAGCTGAAGACGGAACACAATTTCGGCGTCCTCTTCATCCCGGAAGGCACCTACCTCATCAGCAAGACGATCTATATTCCCCGGGCAGTCCGACTGATCGGCTACGGTGCAAAACGCCCCCTGATCGTCCTGGCGAAGAATGCACCCGGCTTCCGGATCGCCGACCCGACCGACAAAGGACAAGCCAAATACATGTTCTGGTTCATCAGCGACCTGCCCAAAACCGGCAATAGGATGGGAGACGCTGGCGCCAGCACCTTCTATAGCGCCCTCTCGAATATCAACCTGAAGATAGAGGATGGCAACCCCGTGGCAGTGGCTCTCCGGACACACTTTGCCCAGCACAGCTTTATCTCACACGCGGACATCTTCATCGGCAGGGGGAAGGCCGGTATGTTTGATGTCGGCAACGAGATGGAAGACGTTCGCTTCTTCGGCGGCGATTTCGGCATCTATACCACCAAGCCCTCGCCCGGCTGGCAATTCATGATGGTCGACACCTGGTTCGAAGGACAGCGTGTAGCCGCAATTCAAACCCGTGAAGGCGGTCTCACCATCGTTCGTATGCATGCGAAAAACACGCCTGCCGTAATCGACATCGTTCCCAATTTCCACGAACGGCTATTCATGGAAGACTGCCAATGGGAGAATATCAGCGGACCCGCCCTCACGATCGGCATCGCGGACAACGCCACCGACCAGATCAGCCTCCGGAATATTGACTGCCGTAATGTACCGATAGCAGTCGCCTACCGGCAAACATCGGAACAAGTCCCCGGCGCCGGACCCGTCTACACAATACGCAACTTTATGCACGGCCTGCAAATGGACAGCCTGCACGCAGAACCCGTCGTGAAAACGATCCGGGATTTCGAAGCCCGCGATCGGTTCCCGGCCCCCGTTCCCCGCGATATCCCCGATTTCCCCGCCATCGAATCCTGGATCAACCTGCGCTCCCTCGGCGCCAAAGGAGACGGTATCACCGACGACACAAAGGTGATCCAGGCCGCCATCGACCAATACCCGGCCATCTATATCCCCACCGGCTGGTACCGGGTCAGCGAGACGATACACCTAAAGCCCAATACCGCCCTCATCGGCCTCAACCCCATCGCCACCCAATTCATCCTCGCCAACAACACGGAAGCCTTCGGAAGTTTCGGCGCACCAAAGCCGCTACTCGAAACGGCAAAGAACGGAACGAATATCGTCAGCGGCATCGGCCTCTCGACCAATGCCGACAACCCCCGTGCCGTAGCCTGCAAATGGACGGCCGGAGCCGGCTCCTATATGAACGACGTGAAATTCATCGGCGGTCATGGCGGCATGGACCGCATCTGGAAACAGCCCCCATCCGCCGAAAAGGCCACGGCCTATCGAGGAAACGGCGTCGATCCCTCCTGGGACACCCAGTACTGGAGCCTCTGGATCACCGATGGAGGTGGCGGCACCTTCAAGGATATCTGGACCGCCAATACCTACGCCGGCGCCGGCGCCTATATTTCCAATACGAACACCCCCGGCCATATCTATGCGATGTCCATCGAACATCATGTCCGCAATGAGATCCGTTTGAACAAAGTCACTAACTGGAAAATATATGCGCTGCAACTGGAAGAAGAAAGCCGGGAAGGAACCGAATGCCAGCCGATGGAACTGGCCGATTGCCATGACATGGTCTTCGCCAATCTATACATGTTCCGCGTCATCCGCATCATAAAACCCTACCCCTATAGCATACGCAACTGGGGCTCGGACCGCATAGAATTCCTGAACGTCCACAACTACAGCCAGATTAAGTACACGACCAGCCTTCCGCTGTACGATATCAACACCAACACGCAGGTCCGTCCCTGGGAATTCAGCCGGCTCTATATCGGCGAAGGTGAGGCAGGAGGCAAAGGCACAGGCCCGGAAACGGCCGCCCCGCAACCCGAAGCCGGCCTCGCACACCCCGTCACGACGAACTCCCCCATCGCTTCGGAGGCACCGGGAGCACCAGGAGCATCGAGAACATCGAATGCCTTCGACGAACCCGCCCACAGGCTCGCCACCGGCTTCGAATTCGCAGAAGGCATCTGCAGCGACAGCAAGGGGAATGTCTATTTCTGCGACTCGCGCCTGCGACGGATTTATAGATGGTCGTCCCAAACAAATACCATCCACCTGCTCGCCGACTATCCCTGGGAACCGCTCTCCCTGGCCTGCGACAAAAATGACAACCTGCTGGTCGTCTTCAAATACACCCCGAAACCAGGCTATCTCCGGGACGGCAGACCCGAAGTCTATACCAATCCCCCCGACGCCGCCGGCACCTCGTTTAGCGGCTGGGGCAACTCCGGATTCGGCACCCTCGTCTACGCGGTCGATCCCGGCAATCCCGACGAGACGATCCGCCTCCTGGAAAAAGTGAAGATGGGCTCCGTCAACCCGGTCTATAAAGCGCTCTACCCCGCGCACCGCTGGCGCGACTACCACGATTTCAACACCGTCACCGTCAACCGACCCGAAGAATGTTTCCTGGCGCCCGATAAAGTCACCATCATACCCGTCGTATATGACCTCGCCCGATCGGCATGCCTGGCGGAAGCCTTCCCCGGCAAACCCCTGTATGTGACGGACGAATACGACAAAAGAACGGTACAACTGACCGTCAGCCCCGGGGGTTTCGTCTCCGACATGCGGCCATTCGTGGAAAAAGGAGAATTCGGATCGGCCGTGGACGCCGGGGGAAAGGTATATGTCGCGGACGGACAGATATACATCTATGATCCCTCCGGGCGACAGACAGGTGAAATCCGGGTTCCGGAACGACCGACGACGATCGTACCGGGCAACGCAGACAAAAAGACCCTGTACATAACGGGCGCCAACGGCCTCTACAGTCAGCGGATAGATTAGATAGAATAATTTCGTAACCGGCCGGGTATCCGTCGCCTGGCGGGGATACCGGCCCTGATCGAAACACTTAACGAATAGCCTGACGGGAATAGACGGGAACTCACGGGCATCACGGGAGATGGCCGGCCTCAAAGGCTGGCCATCTCTCTATGAAAGGAATCGATATAAGCCATCGTTTGATCGTTCAGCCCGGTAAAAAGCGCTTTGTCCGTATTAAACCACGGCTTGCCCTGCCGGAAGTCCCACCAGCGGTATTCGATCTTCGAATAGTCGTTTGTGATGCCCTTTTGAATGGGCTTCTCATAGAAATCATATACTTGTAAAGTATAACCGCCATTTTGGATGACGACCTTCATGGTTACCGTAATATAGTAATAGTTCACGGCGGTATCGCCCGTCAGCACCTTAAAAGTCTCCTTTCGGGTGATCGATCCGGGAGACTGGCTATCGATAAAAGTGTGTGCGTAGTCTTCTTCCCCAACCTGTTTTCCGGTCGCCTTATCGCCCGTGCCGGACATTCCTTCCTCACCGGGAAAGGTCTGTGCAAACCAATCGAGCGCCTTCCGGTACAAGGCCCGATCCTGGCTGGTCCCGGCGCCCGCAGATCCTGACGCTCCCGCACCGCCACCGGCCGGATAGCTGTTTTCATAGAATAAAATACCCTTCTTCATCGGGATCGGAATCCCCGAAACGTCCTTCTGTGCCCCCGCAACAAAAGGTGACAGGACCGCAGCCTGCACGATGAAAAAAAAGAGAAAGGGTCCAATAGCAGCTTGTTTTTTCATATTACTTCGTATTACTCTCAAGATAGCGAATTTCCGATCTACCACACATAGGTAGCGACAGCGCCCGCATTCAATCTTGTCTCCGCATGGCCCTTACGGTCATCGATCCGGATTTTTTTCGCCGAACCCGTATTGTTCAAAACGATCAGGACGGTTTGCCCGGAGGGCGTCATAAACGCGGTGTTCGGCAGGACGGGTAAACCATAGGAGGAGACCGCCGACACCCCTGACAGGACAGCCCCTCCGACACCGGAGGCGATTCGAACGGAGCCGGGCCTCACAAATTTGGCGGCATGCGCAATGATATAATAAGCTGGGTTGCGCGTCCACTTGTCTCCATCGATCGTCACGGCGCCCAGACAACGGTCACAACCACCGCGGTCCGTATGGGGGCGATATTGAGGATCGGAAGCAAGGTTCCATTCGATCACATTCCGGCTCCAGTTGCGGGTGGCCCCGATGATCAGCTTTTCGATATGATCGGCGATATCTTTTTTAAAATCACCGGGCGCGCCTACCCACTGCTCCGTAAAATAAAGGTTCTTGTCCGGAAAGGCTTCATGGACTTTTGACAAGGCATCGATGGTTCCGCCATACAGGTGGAAGGCCGATCCGTCAATATACTTCGCCGCATCAGGATCTTTCAGGATAGAGATCGGGTATTCGGGCTTGTCGGCGTTGTGATCGTAGATGATGATCTTCGTGTCGATACCCTCCTGCTGAAAAACCGGTCCCAGATAATTTTTGATAAAAGCCTCCTGCTCCGCCGCAGGCATCAGCAAACTGGGGTTATTGCCGGGATGCAGTGGCTCGTTCTGCACGGTTATGGCATCGACACGGATACCTTCCTGTTTCATCGCCCGGATATATTTTACAAAATACCGCGCATAGACCCCGTAGTATTGAGACAATAGGCTGCCGCCGCGGGTATCCCGGTTGGTCTTCATCCATGCAGGCGGCGACCACGGAGAACCCAATATCCGGATCGAAGGATCGATCGCCAGGATCTCTTTTAAGACCGGGATCACATCCGTCCGGTCTGGCCCCATGTCAAATTTCGACAGCACAGTGTCCGTCTGACCCACCGGCAGATCATCGTAAGAGAAAACATGGTCATTGAGATCCGACGCCCCGATACTCACACGCAGGTAGCTGGCGCCAATATGATCTCCGTTCGTGGCGAAGAGGTCCCTCAACAAACCGGCACGGGCCCCGGCACTCATTTTCATCAGGTTCATCGCACTTCCTCCCGTCAACGCAAACCCAAACCCATCGATGGTCTGCGCGCGGATATGCGCATCGACCCTGATCACGATCGTCCCAGTGTCCATACCGCTTGCAGGGACAGCACGGGTCCTTTTGCCGAAGAGGGTCCTGCCGGCCACGGGCTTGCCTTCTCCATCAGCCTTATCTCCTTTACCCGGTTTGTCTATTTTGAACACGAGCGGCGCCGTCTGTCTCTCAAAGAAGATGGACTGACCGGGATCTGTCAGCCAGACATTGCCCTTTGTTCCTGTCTGGGTCATCGCCGGGCTTGTAAGCAGCAGCAAGGCACAAACATGAAAGACACAAAAGACAGTAAGAAACCGGCCCTTTCGAACCGGGATATTCTTTACCAGGGTGATAAGAACCGGGATGGAAATCTGTTTATAACTTCTCATGGCTTGAAGGATAACAGTCTACAAGATAAGAAGAATGGCTTTCCGGTATCCCCGCCTGGACAAATTCCTCGGCATCCGTTTGATACTTCCGCGGTTTCAGAGTGAGGAGGCTTCCGGTCAGAGTGAGGAGGCTTCCGGTCAATAAGACTCCAGGAAGTTAAAATACGAAGCCGTATGGGAAGTCGGCGACGGCGCATACCCAAAGTCAACCCGAAGATTCAGCCGGGGTTGCACCTCGAACCGGAATCCGATGCCAAAATCGGGCAACGGACGTTGGAACAACCCGCTCCCGAAATCGTCGCCGATAGAGCCGATACCGCTGAACAACACAAAGCCGAAGCGGGTTGGCTTGTCCCCCCGGTAAAATTTATGACGATACTCGGCGATGAGGTAGTTCATATAATAATCGCGAAACTGGCCAAATCGGAAACCACGCAGATCCTGCGAAGTTCCCAGGCTGATCATCGAGGTGAAGGGCACCTCGCCGAAATCATAACGGGATCGGAGGTTGATCGCTAAGGTCCGGACTTTCGTATGGCTCAGGGGCAGGTAGAATCGATTGTCAAAATCCAGGGCGCGGAAATCCTGGTTACCGCCAAGACCCGGAGTATAGAAAGTATAGATGAGGGCGCTGTAGATCCCCCGGTAAGGATTCTGGGGAACATCCCGGGAATCATAAGTCAGGATGCCCCCGATACCGGTATTGAGGATATAGGAACCAGACTGAAGGTAGTAGGGATCCTTGGCCATATGATGATTGATGCCCCAGATGACATTCTGGTTCCAGTCCAGGCTGACACCCGCAAAGAAGTTCTTCTTTATCTTCCATACAGGCCTGACCTGGAAAATGAAAAAACTGCGTCGGAAATGGGTTGAATCGGGAAAAGCGGTATGTAAGGCATTGTCGTATCCCACCCCATAATAGGCATCCGTGTTTAACTTATATTGTATGAGCGCATAGATGCGCAGGTGATCATGCAGCCAGAAAGTCGTCCAGCCGGAACTCGCGATAAACGCCTTGATTGTTGAATAGGTGAGTGTTATGGGAACCGAAGACCTGGGAAGCAGGCTGTCCTTCGGAGAAGTCTTAAAAGAGAAGATGGCCCCGGCCGCAAGGCTGTATTGGATATCCGGCGAATAGCCTGGAAAGACGAAAGGGGTCGCCAGGAATTTCCCCTTGGCGGCTTCGGCCCGGTGCGGGGCCAGAAAATCAAAAAACCCCTTCTCTTTAGGGGCCGGGGGAATGGTGTCGGGAACAGATCGGTCCTGCGCAAAAGAACAGTGTACGATCCCAATGAAAAGTAATAAAAATTTAATCCGCGTCTTTATCTTCATGAAAACAGCGCTATTTATGGTAAGGCCTTTTGTCAAACCCTATCTATCTAAAACTATGCTGATTATGAAGATGGGTGACGAGAAAGCGAATTCAGGCGGACGGCGCCCCAAAACGCCTGTTTCGACAAACAGAAAACAATCCGCTGGGGAAAAACTTGCCCGTTAATTTGCTTACATTTGAAGTTCCTTCTAACCTCCTCCCTTACGTAATAACAAAAACAACAAACATGAAAAAGAACCTGTTACCGGTTTTAAAGAACCCGTCACTGGCTTTCAGGAGCCTATCCGCCGTTTTTTTTATGATCTCCCTCTTTGCCTGCAGCCCTCACACTACCATCGTCAGCAGCTGGAGAGACCCCGACGTCACGGTCAACACCGAAGAACTGCACAAATTTGTAGTGGCCGCCCTCCTGAAGAACGAGACGGTACGCAGACAGGTGGAAGACGACATGGCTTCCATGTTCCCTGGAAAAGCCGTACAGTCATACAAGGAACTGGGGCTGACCGACCTCAAAGAGAATGACGACTTCTACAACTCAAAACTGAAAAGCGAAGGCTACGATGGCATCGTCATCATGCGGCTGGTGAATGTCGACAAGGACACCCGGTATGTCCCCGGCAGCTATCCCGTATATTACCGGACCTGGCGTGGGTACTGGGGCTATGCCTATCCCGGCTATTATGATCCCGGCTACTATACGACAGACAAGACCTATCATGTGGAAGTGAATGTCTATTCGCTGAAAAGGGACAAACTCATCTGGACCGGGAACACCAGCACGATCAACCCGCCCCGCGGCGAACTGTTCAGCTCCGTCAGCAAGACGGTGGTCAAAAAGATGAGAGACGAAGGGTTCCTGAAATAGAAGAACCCTGAAAGGGACCCATCCCGGCACAAAGAATAAAAGCTATACCTGTGAATAACCGGTGGGCACCAGAAAGGTGCGCGTAATCCTGGAGATCAGCAGGGCGTCGGAATATTCTGGCATCCCGCTGATCTTTTTCCATTCCGGATCGCTGCCGAATGCCTTCCACCGCGCGTCATGAGCCTCCATATTGTCGAAGCAAAGCATATAAATAAGATTGGGTCTGCGCTCCCCGATCATCGTCTCGCCAAAGAATACAGGCCTGGCGCCGATCTTTTTAAAGATGTCCACCTCGCCCGCATCGTTAAACATGGTTATCTTCTTTTGACCCGCCGCCTCGGAGGGACTTTCATAACAGCGTAGCTCGAAGAGGCGTTCCTTTTTTTCCGGCACTTCGATCAGGGGCATATGCACAAATGCCTTCAGCAGGGAGCTTTCAATACGTTCATAGGCCGGGGCCGTGGCAGGGGCCGACAAATAAGCTTCTCCGGCTTTCAGGTAGGATTCGTCATGGGCCAGCTTCTCATTGACCGCGGCGAAAGAATCAATCGATTCGAAAGGGATCAGCAAGTACATCTTTCCCGATCCCTGTGGCTGCCACTCGGAAAACACCCCGATATTCCCGATCCCCGCCCGGTTAAGGGCCGGCAAGGCGGCCTGCTCCAGGTAGGCGCCGGTCAGCTGACGCTGGGCATCGTTCGCAAAAAAATAAGTCCGAAGCTCATACCATTGCCGTTGTTTGTTTTTCCCCTTCATACTGTCTTTATCGTCCTTTTTGTAAATTTGGATGGGAGCCCCGAGCACGGAACCCGAGAGCAGCGCCGACCTTACGAATTTTCGCCTGTCCATATATTGAAATTAAGGAAAGTCAAATGTAAATCAATTATAAATTAGTTGACTTGAAGAGATTGGCATTGATTGCAGGTGTAGCCGCCGCTATGACTACGATGACCGCCACGGCCGCCCTCGCCCAGTGCCCTTTTACGGCCACGCTATATAGCAAGACCAATACTTGTTTCACCACCGACACCCTCGCCGTTACAACCCGCAACATCCCGGCTTCCATCACCTGGTACCAGGGCAAGGTCGCCAAAGAGACGGCGACTTCGAAGACTTCCTTTTCCGATAGCCTGATCCTGGTAACAGGATCTCCGCCGGGATCCTCCGCCCCGGATTTCGAGATCTTCGGAATGGCCATTGGGCCGGATGGCTCCGTATACGTCCTCGACATCCTCAACAGCCAGGTCCTGCGCTTCCCTGCGGGCTCGGTAGACGCTACAAGCGGCATAACCGTAGCCGGAGGAAACGGAAAGGGCGCCGCGGCCAACCAGTTTAACATCCCCTACGGAATTTTCGTGGATAAGGGCGGCAACCTCTATGTGTCCGACAGCTATAACTACCGCGTACAGAAATTTCCACCGGGATCCACCGGTACGACCCCGGGGACAACCATCGCAGGCGGCAATGGCTTCGGATCGGCCGCCAACCAGTTTTTCTCCGTCGGCCTCACGGTTGACACCGCGGGAACTCTTTACGTAGCGGATACCTATAATAGCCGTGTCCTCAAATTCCCTCCGGGTTCCACCGGGGCGACCAACGGCGTAACGGTAGCAGGGGGCAATGGAAAGGGTTCGGCAGCCAACCAACTGGCCAACCCAACCGGTATCTGTCTGGATCGCAATGGAAACCTATTCGTCGCAGATAGGGGCAATAACCGCATCCAGGAATTCCCACCCGGTTCAACAGGAACCACCAACGGACTGACAGTAGCAGGAGGCAATGGCCCCGGCGCGGCAGCCAACCAGCTAAACAACCCCTACGACGCTTTTGTCGACCGCCAGGGCAATCTCTATATCAGCGATGCCGACAACTCCAGGGTGCAGGAGTTCCCGCCAGGCTCCGTCACCACGACGAAGGGTATCACGATTGCTGTTTGGAATGGAGGGACCGGAACCGGCAATGGCGGCAACCCGGCACAGAGCGTAGGAGGCGGCGGAGCAGGCGGCATCAGTGGCACCTCCAACCAGTTTGCCGGATCTCCCAGCTTGTACGTCGACGACAGCGGCGATCTGTTCCTGTCCGAGAACTATCAAAACCGGGTCGCTGAATGGAAACAGCAGGCTTCTATCGATACGCTCTACGCAGCCAGTGTCCCCGGAGTCTATACGGCCGTGGTCACCGGGACCGATGGATGCGCCGTCACCACCAATGCCATCACCGTGAGGCCTGTTACAAAGCCTGCTATTCAGATCAACGCCTCGGCTACGACGATCTGCTCCGGCACACCAGTCACGTTTACCACCCTGTCTTCCCCCACGGCCGGAACCACGGTCCCCCGGTACCAGTGGCAGGTGAACGGCCAGCCCATCGGCCAGGCGGGCCCCGTGTTCACCGACGACTCTCTGATCAGCGGAGACCTCGTCAACTGCATCCTGGCCGGCACCCAAACCTGCCAGAACCCGGTCGTTTCTCAAAATACCATAGCCATCACCGTCAACCCGTCCCCCTCGGTCATCGCCGGCGACGACACGATAATAGCTCCGGGGAAATCGGTTCGCCTGGCCCCATCAGTCAGCGGCCCGGTAGTCTCCTACCAATGGACGCCGGCGACAGGACTGGACGATCCCACCCTCCGGAATCCGGTCGCCACCCCAATCTCTGCGACGACTTATCAGCTGCAGGTCACCGCGGACGATGGCTGCGCGGCAAGCAGCAAACTGACCCTCCTCGTTTACTATACATTGCGTATGCCCGACGCTTTCACCCCCAACGGAGACGGCAAAAACGACGTGTTCAGAATCCCGCCTTCCACACCGCAGAAAATAAAAAGATTTTCGGTCTATGACCGAAGAGGAAGCCGATTGTTTATGACCACCGATGCCGGAAGAGGCTGGGACGGCAGCTATAACAGCAGGCAGGAGCCCGCCGGCACCTATGTTTGGGAGATAGAATATGAAGACATGCTCAGTGGCAGGCAGATGGCAGAAACCGGAACCGTGGTGCTGATCAGATGACACATCGTATCGATCCGGATGACCGCCCCGTTTCGATGACCGGTCTATTCGCCGTCCAACACCAGGTACCTTTTCTTCCTGCTCATCAGCAATTCCATCACATCGGTCTTGGTACCCGTGAAAGGACCGGAAGATTCGATCTTCAGGCTGGCCATTGCGGCGGCGAATCGGCCGGCATCCTGTAACCCGGTGCCCTTTATACGCTGGTATAGATAACCCGCCATATAAGTATCGCCGCATCCGGTCGCATCCACCACCGAAGTAGTGGGAATATAAGCGGGAATATCGTAGAATACACGGTCTTTGTAGATAACAGATCCCTTGCTGCCCAAGGTGATGATCACTTCCTTGACACCCCAATCCGACAAGATTCTCGCACTCGCCCGGACATCCTCGGTCCCCGTCAGGACGACCATCTCGGATTCATTCGCCTTTAAGATGTCCACATATCGCAAAGCATCCTTCTTCGCCGGCCAATCGATCGCTATGACATTCTTGTTGCTGACCTTCCGCAAATACCCCTGCACGTCCAGCGAAACCATTCCCCGTTCCGACAGGGTCCGGATCAACTCTACGGGGATATCGCCTGCCAGCAACGGGCCCAAATGGAAAATCCTCGCATCGATGCCCTGTAACTGCTCGGCCGTGAAGGGATCGGCTTCCTGTAATACACGTTGTGTGCGATGATCCTGCTTCTCTGTATAGATATTTTCAAAATATACGGTATGTGCGCTGGGCAGGGCATTCACCTCGATCCCCCTGGCGATGAGCTCGGAAACGATATACCGCTCGGACTGGCCCAAAGAGGTGACCAGATTGTATTTCACATCCATGTTGCGGATGGCGTTGGAGAAATAATAAGAGGTCCCCCCCGCCATATGGACAACCGATTTGGTGGTGACTACCTTGTCTAACGTGATATGCCCTACACAACAAATATCGTACATGTGAAATTTTTTTATACTCGGTATTTTAATTGATAATCAAGGTTTTCCACCGATTGGTCCAGGCAATTGGCAAATATAGCCAATCGAAGCCTATGTGAAACACCCGACCACATTAAAATGTTTATAAAACCGGGCTGATTCTCCTATGCCTCTACTGTATTATAAATACTCTAAAGCATTATAAATATAAGAATCGATTCCCATTTTGAGCATTTTATTCCCCTGCTCACCCTCTTTCCCGCCTCCCGGAGCCGCACACTTTCCCCAATAGGCCTTGTATTATCCGGATAGCGGCCCGGGATTACCGAAAGGACAGCGGTTTTTCATCTGGCACCATATTGCGTATGATATAGTGTAGACACAGATAAAACAAGCGCATTTAAAACAAGCGCATTATTTACTCTTAAAACAGCACACAATGGGAAACCTGCTATATACCATCGCAGTCATATTGATCATCTTCTGGGCAATTGGCTTTTTTGGCTATCATGCCGGCGGCATTATCCACATTCTTTTGGTCATTGCTGTCATCGCAATCCTGCTAAAAGTCATTCGCAACGTGAATTGACAAAGAAATTGAAAAAATACCGGTTAAAGGAATGCGGATCGGAACTACTTCCTCTTTTCCTGATCCCTCTCGATATTGTCCCTAAGCCTGTCTTCAAGCTCATTTTTCATATCCAGCAACTCTCTGGACACATCGTTCAATTCCGTTCCGTCTTCCGGAGCGCCCTTGGAGCGAGACCTCCAGACACTCTCCTTGTCAGCCATCCCGCTAAGCCGGCTGTAATACTTTTGAATCACCTTCAACTCATCCTCGCTCATACTCTCCACGTTCACCAGCCGGTTACTCGCGAACTCGTGGGCGGCCAGCAACTCGTTCAGCTTTAGCTGGATCGCGAGAGAATCCTTGTTTTGAGATTTCTGAATGAGGAAGACCATGAGAAACGTAATGACGGAGGTGCCCGTATTGATGACCAATTCCCAGTTTTGCGAGTAGTGGAAAATCCTCCCGGCCAGCGCCCAGACGATGACCAGCCCCAATGCAGATATGAAAGCGCCCGTGCTCCCGGCAGCCTTCGTAACCCTGGCGGAAAAACCATCTACGAAATCCCTCGCACGCTTGCCGTATGGAACGCTGTTCCGTATCTGCCCCTTTTTATTCTCCCGATCCGTTTTCATAGATTTCGTGTTGACATGATCGACAGCTCCCGCTCAATTCTTCCCGCTTGACTGCGCGCCCGCTTTGACACCGACGACCGGCCCACTCAGTCGACCGTCCTGTCATACAAGCCAGATCCATGCCATTCATAAGCCGTGAACCCACACAGACACCGATCCGGGGCTAACATGAAAAGTTCCCCAGCCTTCCGCATTGACCGTGACCTCCGCCGGATGCCTTTGCAAATAATCCCGGAAGACCTTTCCCGCATGCCGTTTCCCGATTTCCATATCTTTGAAACCCTCTTCCCCATTACTCAACAGTACAGCGCACCCGCTCCCCGCGCGATCTTCGCCTCCCTCCAGAGTCCAGCCTACACAATTGGGATGATCGAAATAATCCCTCTGCTGCCCATAGACGAATCGGTCCCTCGCCGCCAACAGTTTATCGAGGTTTTCGCATTTGTCCAGGAAGATCTCCTGGTCGCTGCCGTCCTTGCCCTTGCCCCGATAGTGCGCTCCGTAAAGATCGGGATAGAAGACGCAGGGATAGCCTCCCTCGCGCAAAAGGATCAACGCATACGCCAGGGGTTTAAACCAGGCTTCAACAGGGGCTTCCAGCGATTCGAGCGGTTGCGTATCATGGTTGTCAATGACCGTCACGGCAACAGAGGGGTTGGCCTGCACCAGGCTGTTGCTCAGGATAGCACTCAGGTCATAGTCCTTCCCTTTATTGGAAGCCTCAAAAAAATTGTGATGTAAAGAGGAGTCGAATAGCGAAGTCTTGCCACCGGTGACATCGATCGTTCGCAGCAGCAGATCCAGCCGCCCCGGCGCCCAGTACTCGCTCACCACGAACAGGTCCGGTTTTATACTCTTCATGTGATCGACCCATTCACTGACAAAGCCGGGAGGTATGTGCTTGATGGCATCCATCCGAAATCCGTCGACGCCTGTTTCTTTCAGATACCACTCCCCCCATTTCTTGCACTCTTCCCGGACGGCGGGATTCCTGAAATCTATATCCGCGAACATCAGGTAGTCGAAATTCCCCTTCTCGTCATCGATGAGGTCCTCCCAGGTCTCCCCGTATTCGTTGAGGATCTTAAAGATGCCACTCTCTTTGAGGTCGTCCGCATAGTCGATCCCGCTGAAACAACGGAAATCCCATATGAACCGGGAATATTTCCCGTTCCGGCCCGGGAAAGTGAATTTTGTAAAAGCATCGATCTCAAAAGGCTCGCTGGTGAATTCTTTCCTGTTTTCGGGGTCCACCCGTCTCACCCGGATCCGCTCCTTCTCATCGGCGCCCCCCCTATGATTCAGCACGACATCGGCATATACCTGGATCTTCCTGTCATGCAGCGTCTTTATAGCGTCGAGATACTCTTCCCTTGTCCCGAACTTGGTCCTGACCGCCCCTTTCTGGTCGAACTCTCCGAGATCGTACAGGTCATAAAGATCATACCCACTCCCGCTGCCACCCCCCATCCCCTTACAAGCCGGCGGAAGCCACACTGCGTTGACACCCAGGGAAGCCAGTTCTTCCGCCTTCTCCTGCACATGTTTCCATAAACTGCCGTCGGCGGGATAATACCAGTGAAAGAACTGGATCATAGTACCATTTGTCATAATCTCGCGGGGTTTATTCGCCATTAATCCATTTTGATGCCAAACGCACCGGCTCGACCCCGGCTCAACTCCGGTTCCACTTTCAATACCGGCTGTGATGGCTCTTTTTACATCCGCCTGATATCTGCTTCCATTTACACCCGCTTGATTGTGGACCCGATCCTATCTCACTTCCGCTCCAGGATATACACCGGTGTCAATTCGCTGTCGCGGGTTGCAGGGTTTAGAAATGGCAGGTCCAACGTCGATACATGAAAATATCCGCCCGTATAAACCAGGTCCAGGCCCGCATGCGCTCCCAGCGAGTCCAACCCCTTCCGGTTTGTGAGGATATAAGAACCGGGAGCCAGCGCAAAAGGATCACTGGTATGCCGGTATAGATGATCAGTGTAGAAATCCAGCGCCCATTCTTCGTCCATCCGGTAAGGATACAGCCGCTCCGGGGAAATCCGGCGAATCCGCATTTCACGGATCACCACGGAACTCAACTGATAATCCAGCAACGCAGGATACACCCCCAGATCGAGGAAGAAATTGACGCCCACGACCGTATAAACAGTCAGCAGCAATAGTCCCGGACAACCGGCCTTCCACCGGCCTGTCATAGTCCGCGTCGCTTTTTCGCGTTCCTGCTTTATATCCGTTCGGATCTCTTTTTCGCGTTCATCCGCGTCTCTTTCATCCGCGTCTCTTTCATCCGCGTCGCCTTCATTCGCGCCCATCCGCGTCAACAACCAGACCCACCCCGCGGCGGCAGCCACCGCAGCTCCTTTCAGAAAAAAACCGATGGCAGGGAACGGCACAAACAGCAACAGCAACAAAGCAACCCATAAAAGCCCGAAAATGACGACATGGATAATGAACAGGAGCCGCCGCCCTTTCAACGGCGCCCTGAAAAAGAAGAGCCTGTAAAAAGCCTTTGCACTGATAATGGCAGCCAGCGGAAAAACCACGAATAGATAGTGCGGCAATTGGTAATGACTGAGACCCAGCGCACAATAGGTGACCAGGAAGCCGCCCGTGGTAATCCACTCCTCCTGCATCGACAGTTCCCACCTGTTCCTGAATAAGTGACGGATATCCGACACCAGCCCGATCACGAAAAAAAGGATCCAGGGAAGGAAGCTCCAGAGCATATTCTGAAAAAGAAAAAAGAATGAATCGTTTTCATGCCATTGACTCTCCCCGGTCACCCGGCCAAAACTCTGGGTCCAGAAAAAGAAACGCAGACCGGATCGGATCGGTTGGCCGTTTATCACCTTGCCCGGATGCAAATCATATTGCTCATACAGCCCGATACACATCGGCAGGAGCAGAACGGCTATCAAAAAAATCATGGGAATGAGCTCCCACCGAAGAAAGGAACGCCAGGATCGCTGCAGCAAAAAATGAGGTCCGAAACAAAACACCGGTACCATGAGTGCGATCGGCCCCTTCGTCATCATCCCTCCCGCGATCGCTACGGCGGCAAGACACCAATGTCTCCATGACCGGGTACGATACCAGGCAGCCAGTTGCCAGAGCGAGAAGGTGACCCAACCCATCAGCATCGTGTCTGTCCTGACATCGTGGTTGATCAGGAACAAGGCCTGACAACTGGCGAGTATCACGGCGCTCAATAACGCGATCTCCCGCCGGTAAAACTCCGATGCCAGACGGAAGGTGCTGTAAATAGCCAAAAGCCCGAAAAGAAGCGACGGCAGGCGATAGGCCCAGCCGGACACACCGAATAACTTCATGCTGAAGGCACTCAGCCAAAACAACATCGGCGGCTTGTCGAGATAGTCATGCCCCCGGTCAAATACCTGCAGGTAATGACCGCTTCTCATCATCTCCCGGCTGATATTGGCATATTGCACGGCATCTATCTCCATCAGCGGAATATGCCAACCGCATAGATACACTCCGACACAAGCCCCGATCATCGCCATACCGGCCCGTATAAATCCGCGATCGTTTTTTTGCATGGGCCAAAATACGGAAAAGCCGCTGTTTCCCTTCGCTAACTAAATGTTATGTGTTTAAGTGTGGAAGAATCTCCTCAATTTGCCGCCTGGCTGATTTTACTTTATCACCGCCTTTCTTATTTCGTTCACCACCTCATGCAGCCCGTCCAGCGTATTGGGCTTTATCAGGTATTTATTGGCACCATTTTTATAAGAGTAGTCCATATCCTCCTTGGCCGAAGAGGTCGTTAAAATGATGAGCGGGATATCTTTGAAAAGGGGATCCGATTTGATTTCCAGCATCACTTCCCTGCCGTGGATTTTCGGAAGATTGAAATCCAGGATAATGACATCGGGAAGAGCACGGTGACTCTTTATATATTCCACGGCAGCGCTTCCGTCATTGGCGATATCCATTTCATAGGATATATTTTGTGCGGATAAGACGTCCTGCAAAAGTTCGATGTCGTCAGGATCATCCTCGATTAACAACATTCTCATTGTTGAAAAGGGGGGTAAGTAATAAAAGTAATAAAAAACGACAGTTGTACGGCTAAGGTAGAGATTAATCGTCTTAAAATGAATAATAAGACCAAAGACACCATAGAAAATGACCAGCCCGGGAACAATTATATTGTAGGAATCGGCGCCTCCGCCGGCGGCCTGGAAGCCATCAACGAATTTTTTGACAACATGCCCGTTCCGACGGGATTCTCCTTTGTAATCGTCCAGCATCTGTCTCCCGATCACAAGAGCCTGATGGGGGAGCTGCTCTCTAAACACACCGAGATGCCCGTCTTTCAGGCAGCCGAAGACATGATGCTAAAACCCGACAGCATCTATCTCATCCCGACCGGGAAGACCATCACCCTGAAACAAGGCAGACTCCGGCTCGAAGATAAAAAAAGAGACCAGCAGCCCAACAATGCCATCGATATTTTTTTTGAATCTTTAGCCATCGACAAGGCCGAAAAATCGGTCGCCATTATCCTCTCCGGTACCGGAACCGACGGGACACGGGGAATTCAGTCCATAAAAAGCCGGGGCGGGACCGTCCTCGTTCAGGACCCCTCCAGCGCGCAATTCGACGGGATGCCGAACAGCGCGATATCCTCCGGCTATGTCGACCTCATCCTGTCCCCCGATATGATGGCCGAAGAACTCCTGGAATTTATAAAAGAGGCCCCGCTGATAAAATCTTTTAATGCGCTGAATAAACAGGAGGAAGCCGCGCTCCTCGACATACTGGAACTCGTCTATAGGAATACCGGTCACGATTTTTCCAATTATAAACGGCCCACGATCACCAGGAGGCTGGCCAAAAGGATTGCGGAGAAAAATATAAAATCCCTCCCGGATTATTACAACTACCTGGGGACCTGCCCCGACGAGATAGAAATATTATGCAAGGAATTCCTCCTCCATGTGACACGCTTCTTCCGCGACGAAGAAGCCTGCAATACCCTGCAATCCATCGTCATACCCGACATCGTCCTGAAAAGGGGAACGGGAGACCCCGTAAAAGTATGGACCGTGGCCTGCAGCACCGGTGAAGAAGCCTACTCTCTCGCCATCCTGTTCGACGAATGTCTCCCGAGACTGAACAAACCCGGTACGGAAGTGAAAATCTTCGCATCGGACATCTCCCAGGACGTCATCGACTTTGCCTCACGCGGAGTTTACACGGAGGAGCAGCTGAAGGGAGTATCGGCGGATCGATTAAAACGATACTTTATAAAGGACTCCAATAGCTACCGGGTAATTCCGGCTATCCGGAAAATGATCGTCTTTGCAAGACATGATGTGCTGAAAGACCCTCCCTTCAGCAAGATCGACCTGATAACCTGCCGGAATATGCTGATATACATGAACCCGCTTCTCCAAAAGGGAGTCATGCAAAAATTCCACTTTTCCATCAACGATGACGGGTACCTCTTCCTGGGACCCAGTGAAAACATCAGCATCCTGAAAGATGTCATGGTGGAGGTGGACAAAAAATGGAAGATTTTCAAATGCGTCAGCAAGACCAAAGTAGCAGACCTCGAATCCTTCTCCAATCCATCCGAAAGAATCTTGCAGACCGGCTCCTTTACCCTCTCAAAATCGAAAAACGCGCTGAATTGCCTGCCTGATATATTTAAGGACACCTTATTGGAAGAATACGATTATGCGGGGATCTTTATAGACAAGGACTTCGAAGTCAAACAAGCGATGGGCAGTTTCAAAAAATTCCTGGAATTCCCCGAAGGCTCTTTCAATTTCAACCTGTTGAAACTGGTCCCCCAGGATCTCTCCATCGCTCTTAGCACCGGGATCAGAAAGGCCATGAAGGACAAAGAGAGGGTCGTACAAAGGAATGTGGCCATCAAAGACGGCAAGTCTTCCAGGTATGTGACCCTCATTATAAAACCCTACCTCACCCAGAAGACCTATCTCCAGCCATTCGTTTTTATCATCCTGAAAGAAGAAGACCCGCTGCCCGGAAGACCCGCCCCGGCACCCCTTACCCGGGAAGGATACACCACCGAAAGGATCGAAGAACTGGAACAGGAATTGAGCAACACCAGGGAGAACCTCCAGGCATTGATCGAAGAAGTCGAATCGGCCAACGAAGAGCTCCAATCCAGCAACGAAGAAATAGTCTCGTCGAATGAAGAACTGCAAAGCACCAACGAAGAACTCCAATCCCTCAACGAAGAGCTTCATACCGTCAACAGCGAGCACCAGCTGAAGATAAAAGAGCTCATGGACATGAACGACGACATGAACAATTACTTCACGAATACGGATATAGGCCAGATCCTGTTAGACCGGAAGATGATCATCAGGAAATTTACGCCGGTCGCTACCAAACAGGTGAACCTCATCACCAGCGACATCGGCCGATCGATCCTCGATATCTCCACCAATATGAAAGACCTGAACTTTATCAACGATATAAAATCCGTGATCCGGAAAGGAGAGGGCCTGGAAAAAGAGATCTCCATGGACCAGGACCGGATCTACCTCATGCGCATTGCCCCCTATGTCCGGCAGAACAAAACGATCGACGGCGTCGTCATCAGCTTTATAGACATTACGGATTCCAGGAAGCTGAACAATATTTTGGAAGCCGTGCTGAACAGCTCCAGTAATGGGATCCTGGCCCTTAAAACCATCCGGAATGAGAATGGTGTCATCACCGATTTCAAATTCGTATCCGCGAACCGGGCGTCGGAACAACTACTGGACCTGGAGGACGGAATCGTTCACCGCAACCTGGCGGACATTTTCGGCGACATCGACCCGAAAACCTTTGAAATCTACCGCCGCGTAGTGGAATCCGACCAGGCTGCCTCCCTCGAATTATTTTACAAACGGACGTCCCGCTGGTTTGATATTACAGCCGTAAAAATGATGGACGGTCTTGTAATCACCTTTAGCGATATCACCGAAAAAAAGATCAGCTCCGAAAGGATACAAAAAGGATACGACGACCTGAAAATCACATCCAGACAATTGGAGATCTCGAATTACAAATTGCAGCAGTCCAACCTGGATCTGCTCCAGTTTGCCTCGGTAGCCTCTCATGACCTGAAAGAGCCATTACGAAAAATACAGGTCTTCGGCAACCTGCTGAAAGATCGCATCAAAGAAGGGCTGGACCCCCAGGCCGAAATCTATCTGAACAAGGTGATTCATTCCTCCAACAGGATGCAAACACTGATCGACAATATCCTGATACTATCCCGCCTGTCCAGGGTAGACACGAAGCTCTCCCCGGTCGACCTGAATGAAGTGGTCAGGCAAATCATCGATGACCTGGAGATCAGCATCCGTGATAAAGGAGTGGAAATCAACGTCAACCCGCTGCCGGCAGTAAAAGGCATTACCGGCCAGATGCACCAGCTCTTTCAAAATCTGATCAGCAACGCCATCAAATTCAACCAGGGGAACCCGGTCATTACAATATGGGCCGAGCCTGCCACGATGGCCCTCCGGGAAGAATACAACATCAGCGCAAAAGACTATACGACGATCCATATCCGCGACAACGGTATCGGCTTCGACCAGCGCTTCAGCCAGAAGATCTTCGCCATCTTCCAAAGGCTGGACCCGACGCATTACCAGGGCACCGGTATCGGTTTGACCATCGTCAAAAAGATCGTCGAAAATCATAAAGGATATATAAAGGCTTTGGGGAAACCCGGAGAAGGAGCCCACTTTATCCTGGTGCTGCCGGTTTAGATCCCAAGGTCTGCAGAATCTTCCACCGCGTCTTTTACGGTTTCCCGCGGTCCTCTGCCTGTCATAATTTCCCGCACCCCCCTCTATGGGTTGACCGGTCGGGGCAACAGTCGCCTATATTCTCTATTTTTGCTGGTTAAATGATATTTAGTGAAGCTCTATATTAAGAATATGGTCTGCAGCCGTTGCAAAATGGTGGTAAAGGCAGAACTCGAAAAAGCCGGTCTGCAACCATTGACAATCGACCTCGGAGAAATCGAACTCGCAGCACCGCCGACGAAGACACAATTGGAAAATATCGGCAACTCCCTCGGGAAATTGGGTTTCGAATTGATAGATGACAAAAAGAGCCGCCTCATCGGACAGATCAAGACCCTGATCATAAAATGGGTCCATCACTCCGGCAAACCCATCGCAGAAAATCTATCCGGTTACCTGTCCGCGCACCTGCATTACGGGTATACCCACCTGAGCAACCTGTTTTCAGAAGTTGAAGGCACGACGATCGAAAAATTCTTCATCGCCCAAAAAATAGAACGGGCCAAAGAACTACTGGTCTACGACGAACTCTCTTTATCGGAGATCGCCGATTCCCTGGGATACAGCAGCGTGGCCCATCTCTCCGCCCAATTTAAAAAGACCACAGGCCTCACACCCAGCTACTACAAATCATTGAAAGACCATAAACGAAAGAATATCGAAGACTTGTAAATTATATAAACACTTCCTAAAATCGTATAACACCCCCTTCGCCCCGTCTCCTTAACTTTGTATCATGACCCACGATTATACGATAACGGGCATGACCTGCACCGGTTGCCAGGCCAAAGTCCAAAAACTCCTATCCGCCGTAAATGGCATACGAAATGTCAGCATCGACCTCCCGAAAGGAGAAGCTTCGATCGAGATGGATAAACATGTCCCCACGCGGGACCTGCAGGCGGCTTTAAAAGACTACCCCAAATACCAGCTTGCCGGGATTCCCCATTCCCCCGGCAAACACAACGCTCCGGCAAATGGAAAAGACCCCGCGGTGAAACAAGACGCTCCTCCCGATGATCCCGACACCAGGCCCTGGCTTTCCGTCTATAAACCCATCCTGCTCATCTTCGCATATATCACATTGATGTCCGTCATCGGCGGCTCTTCGGCGGGAGGATTTGACGGCAGGGCCGCCATGCGAATCTTTATGAGCGGATTCTTCCTGACCTTCTCTTTTTTCAAAATGCTGGACCTTGCCGGTTTCGCCGACAGCTATGCCAAGTACGATATCGTTGCCCGGCATTTCAAAAGCTGGGGCTATCTCTATGCCTTCATAGAAGCCGCGCTGGGCGTCGCATTTGCTCTTAACCTGCAACCCCTCCTGGTCAACCTGATCACTTTTTTCGTCATGAGTGTCAGCATCATCGGCGTCCTGCAAAGCGTATTGAATAAGAAGAAGATCCGGTGTGCGTGTCTGGGAGCCGTCTTCAACCTGCCGATGAGCACCGTGACGATTATTGAAGATGGCCTGATGATAGCCATGAGCGGTTTTACGATCCTCGAATTTTTACTATCGCACCCAAACTGACAAATACAAAACATGACCTCTTTTTCTGCCTTGTTAACCGCTTCCCTTTTCCTGCTCTCCGCACAGACATCCATGGCCAGTCAGCAACAGGCCCAACCCATGAACAGGAACGATACTTCCCGGCAAGACACCCTGCCAAAGAAAATGCCCGGCATGGACCAGAAAGGGGATCCAATGAACCATATGGATCACCAGCACATGAATCACCACCACATGAACATGAGCATGCCGATGGACAGCACTATGAACATGGACATGGATATGAGCATGGATATGAGTAAGGACAGCTCTATGCGGATGTCGATGAACAGCGCCTACTCCCTCCACCTCCCCATGACCCGGAACGGCTCGGGTACATCCTGGCTGCCGGACGCCGCAACCATGAACGGCTATATGGTGCACGCAGGCGAGTGGATGTTTATGTTCCATGGAGATATTTTCCCGCGTTACAATTCCCAGGACATTTTTAAAAAGGGCAGCCGCGGCGCCTCCAAATGGGACGCCCCTGACATGCTGATGGCCATGGGACAGCGAAAGATCGGTGAAAAAGGATTGTTTCACGTGAACCTCATGCTTTCCACGGATGCCCTGGTTGCAGGCGGAAGCGGCTACCCCCTGCTCTTTCAGACCGGCGAATCCTGGCACGGCGTTCCGTTGGTAGACCGGCAGCACCCGCATGATCTCTTCTCCGAACTGTCGGTCAGCTATGCCTACGCAGTGTCAAAAAAAGTGGATGTGTTCGCTTATGTCGGCTATCCCGGCGAGCCTGCCCTCGGCCCCGTCACCTTTATGCACCGCCCCTCCGGGATGTTCGACCCCGACGCCCCGATCGGCCATCATTGGGAAGATGCCACCCATATCACCTTTGGCGTGGCCACCCTGGGTGTAAGGGTCGGTCAGTTCAAACTGGAAGGCTCGTCCTTCACGGGCAGGGAACCCGATGAAAACCGCTATAATTTCGACAAACCCCGGTTCGACTCCTGGAGCAGCCGGCTCTCATTCAATCCATCCGAAAACTGGGCCCTCCAGGTATCCCATGGGTATGTCAAAAGCCCCGAAGCTCTGCGGCCCGACGAGAATGTGAATAGGACCACCGCCTCTGCCACCTATGTCTATCCTTTTACAGGCCACACCTATCTCGCCGCCACTGCCCTATGGGGCCAGAACAAATCCGCCGGCCAGGACCCATCAAACGCCGCGCTGCTCGAAGCCACCCTGAAATGGAACCGGCTGGCGACCTATATACGCTATGAATGGGTCCAGAAATCGGTCGAAGAACTCGACCTCGATCCGGCTGTCTATGGTTTTTCGAACCCGCTATTCCCTTTGCAGGCGCTTACACTGGGAGCCGCTTACGATCTCTTCCACTTCGGCCATCTCAACGTCGCCGGAGGCGGCCAGTTGTCCGCCTACCGGCCGGCATCTCCGCTCACCGGCCTATACGGCAGTTACCCGCTGGCGGGAGAAATCTACCTGCATTTATACCCCGGTAGAATGTGATTTTTTTTCAGGAGGGATCCCTGTATCACCGGCCAAAACCTTCCCGCAGTCTCGCCCGGCGCTATCCGAGGAGTTCGTTTAACCCCTCCCGGTCGAATAGGATCTGACCGATTCTCAGGTCGGACCAACCACGTCTGAGAACATATGTAAATTCAGGCTCCCGGTCTTCCAGCCTGCAATCAATATAATGAGTGCCTATCCCCTCATTTCCCGGTGCAATTACCGGCACATTTCCCGGCGAAGCAGGGTTGGGGCTCTCTTTTGCCGGAGGGAGCATTTCTCTTAACTGATAAAGATGTGTCGAGATAAAGAAATAGGAATGCAAAAATTTCGTCAGCCCGGTTACGGCGGTCGCCGATATCGCCAACGCGTCTTCGGGGTTCGTCCCCCTGAACAATTCATCGAAGACCGCAAAACAGGCCTTTCCGCTGCGAGCCGCTTCCACCACGCTTTTCAAGGTCTTTATTTCAGACATAAAGTGGCTGTACCCGCTTTTCAAATCATCCTGCAGGTCGATCGATATGGAAATATATCCGAAGAA
This sequence comes from Puia sp., assembly GCA_031292515.1. GTDB lineage: Bacteria > Bacteroidota > Bacteroidia > Chitinophagales > Chitinophagaceae > Puia. The sequence goes on from JARLGZ010000034.1 coordinate 111,695, forward strand.
CGGAAGCTCGCAGCGCCCGGCCGGCACCGCCAACCCTAAATGCGCCAGGACTACACAGATACCCAGCGCTTTTAACAAGGTCGATTTCCCGGACATATTCGGCCCCGTGAGCAGGTTCACACGCTCCGTCGCTAACAGGTCGTTCTTTACAGGATCTTTTATAAGCGGATGATAGAACCGGCTAAGAGATAACCCGCCATCGCTAAATACGGGAAATACGAACCGATGCCGGAGGATTCCTTTCGAAATGGAGAGATACGCCTCGAACAGGAAGAAGTCGCTCCAGAAGGCAGCCAACTCACCTCGCCGTATCTTCACCGCAAGAAATTCCCGCAGCCCGGTCATCTCGCCGATTCCGAATCCACGCCTGCCGGCAATAGCCTGGTATTTCACTACATCGAGTTCCGAAAGGAACCGCTTACAGTTCCGCAGTCGCAGGCCGAAAGAAGCAGGGAATAGCCCCTCCTCTATGGAAGAGAACCAGGATCGATGAAGCTTGTAAAAGAACAGTACCAGCAGAGCGAGCCTCCCGCTTTCCCGCTTCCTTGCCCGGGCGGCAAAAAACCAATACATTTTTAAAGAGAGACCGGACAACCCCGGACCACGACTTTGCAGTTCCTCCAGCCAGCCATACACTTCACTGAATTCAGATCTGTGATAAGAGAACACCGCCTGCAACGCCGGGTTGTCAACCAGGTTCCGCAGGATCTCCTGCCGCACCATGACTTCCTCCACCGACCCGGGGAAACCGGTCAGCAGCCCGATCAGGGCATCCCTCGAAAACTCATTTTGCACAGAGTCGAAAAGCGGGATGATCTCCTCACTGAAATGAAGATCCTGGATATGCATCCTTAAATATACGTCCCACCGGCCTTACTATACGCCCGGCCCTCGTTTCCGCCTGCCAAAAAAAAGCAAAAAAAAATCCCGTCGGTATCACCAACAGGATCTTTTCTTCGTATCAGGCTATCCCGTTATACTTTAGAAGACAGGGTAGCGCCGGCTTTGAACTTTGCTACTTTTTTGGCCTTGATCTTGATCGTCGCGCCCGTTTGCGGATTACGACCGGTGCGTGCCGCTCTCTTGGATACCGAGAAGGTTCCAAAACCCACCAGGGTCACTTTTGCTCCCTTTTTGAGGGTCTTAGCTACCGAGTCCGTAAAGGAATCGAGGGCTGCAGTGGCCTGCTTCTTGGAGATGCCGGCATCTCCTGCGATCTTGTCGATTAATTCGGCTTTGTTCATTGTTATACTTTTTTTGGGTTAGTCAATCGGGGATAAAAATACGATTTTCCCGTTTCCGGCGTAATTTATTCGTCTTTTCCTGGCCTTTTTTTACCTGAAATCAGCCGCCCGGCCCCGGATCTCCCAGTCACCAGTTCAATTGTGACCGGAGCGCATTGCGGCGCCAACCCTTGCCTGCAGCGATCTTTGCGCATCTCCTGTCTCCTTCCGAAACCCCGGGCCGCACCCCTCGCATAGCGAAGGCCCGGCTTGGAAAGCTCCTCTTAAAAAAGCAACCGGCCGGGAACAGGACCCTCAAATTTCCACACCCGGACGCAAACCGCTCCCCAACCGGCCGCAGTCGGGACCGTGGCACGCTTTTTTAATCACCTGTACTATTACTTCATTTAAATCAAAAAAACATGCTACGCTGGACGGTTATCTTCCTTGTAATAGCCATTATTGCAGGGATATTTGGTTTCTTTGGCATCGCTGCCGGTGCAGCTTCCATCGCCAAAGTGTTATTCTTCATCTTTATCGTATTGTTCGTCATATCCATGATTTCCGGCAGGAGAGGAGTGAGCGGTACCTCCGACATCCCTTGATGGATAAAAACCATTAACTCCGGGGCGCCCCTCTGTTTGCAAAAGCACAGGGGATGCCCTCTTTTCTTTCGACCCCATCACCCATCCTCGTTCAGCCGCGATCTCCTATCTTCGCAGTCAAAGCCAGCCTGCCTCATGCTAAGGGACATCGACAACTATTTCCTGCAGAAAGACGAGCCCGTGAAAAGCTATTTACTGGCCATGAGGGATCTTCTCCTGCGGCACGACAAAAACATCACCGAAGCCTGGAAATACGGAATGCCATTCTACTGTTACAAAGAGAAGATGTTTTGCTATCTGTGGACACATAAAAAATACGAACAGCCTTACCTGGGCATCGTCGAAGGCGAACGGATCCATCACCCGCTGCTGATCAGTGAAAAACGCGCAAGAATGAAAATCCTGCTGCTTGATCCCGAAAAGGACATTCCCCTCAAAACCATCAAGACGATCCTAAAAGAAGCACTGTCGGTATATAAGACCTGATTGATCGGATCATCGTCACGAATTTCCCGGACGGGTCGGCACATGGAAACGCCTGCTGCAAAAAATCATTCCGGCGCCTTTCCTCAACTATCAGGCTATAAAAGCAGCGATCGCCAGCCCGGTCAAAGCACTGAAAAATGAATAAAACGATATTGAAAACAGCCGCCCGGAAACCAGGCTCTGCCACGGGTAAACTGAATATATGAGGAAACTCAATTGGAGCCGGCGGTTTTGCTCAGCAGCTGGTTCAAACCGGCCTCCAGTTGCAGGGACTTCGGTATCAGCACCTGGTCCTCGATCAAAGCATGCACACGGAGATCCTGCTCAAAGGTCTGCAACTGCGTAATCAAAATGCGGTAGAGCGATGCATTCGTAGTCGGAGGCTCATACAACCCTATCGTCTGCCGGATATCCTTCAGCTCATCCTCGGTATCGTGATGGTCTGCCAGGAACGCAGAAATGGAATACCGCTGGCGGGTAAGTATGAATTCAGATAGAGCGTCGGACGCCCCGGAAGCACGCTGTAACAAAACAATATAAGGCAGCAGTTCCGTCTCTTCCGCCCTGATATGCGCGGTAAGATCCCGGCAATACCGCTGAAAAAAGTTTTGCAGGGCGGCCAGGATCGGATGATGAGAAGTATATAGACCCGAAAGCAGGAAGATGCTCTGCTCTATTTCGGGCAGCTTTTTCTGAAGATAAAACACATGCGTCCGCTGGATATAGTCCACGATCAGATCCACGGGAAATGGATCGAAGGCCGACGCACAAAACGGCTTTTCCTCAAAGGCACGCAGCAATTCCGCTATAAACTCTTTGTTTATGCCTGTCAGCGCGGGATGAATTGTGTAACGCTGCATCACCTGTGGAAAAAAATCACTGTTTTCGGGCATGGTAATCCTTTGTAACCCCGGTAACAAGCTCCGGGGGATCCAAATTTATAAAAAAATTATGTAAAAAGGCTAGATTCGTTTTGCCATGAGTAAATCACGATCCGCCTTCTTTCCTTTTCTGCCCACTATCGTGCCGTTCGTCTCCTGTGCGATATCGCTATTGTCGGGTATCGTCCTGCTCCTGTCCTGCCATGACATGGACACGAAAGGAACCACTCCTTCACCGGGACCGGCAGGACCAACGATTCGAAACTCTCCGGCATCCACGCCGGCCCCCATCTACTATACCGTGGTGAAATCCCTCCCCCACGATACAAACGCCTTCACGGAAGGTCTATTGGCACACGATGGCCGGCTCTTCGAAAGTACGGGACACACGGATCCCTATCCACAATCCCTCTCTCTATTCGGAGAGATCGATCCCCGAAACGCCAGGATCCTGACAAAAGCGGAAATCGATAAGGACAAATACTTCGGGGAGGGCATCGCCTTTTTAAAGGGCCGGATCTACCAACTGACCAATACGACAAAAATTGGCTTCATCTATGACGCCTCCTCCTTCAGGAAACTGGGCGAGTTCCATTATGACAGCGACGGATGGGGATTGACCACAAACGGATCTTATCTTATCATGAGCGATGGATCAAGCCAACTGACCTACCGGGATCCCATCACTTTCAAAACCATAAAAACGCTCGCCGTCTCCGATCAAAACGGCCCCGTAAAACGATTAAATGAACTGGAGCTCATAAACGGCTCCGTCTATGCCAACCTTTGGCTGACAGAATCTATATTAATATTTACCATAATGTGATTGTTTTCATGTTAATTCCTTTATTTTGTTCCGCAAAATAATCTTGGAATCAACGAACGGAACAAAGTATGAGGAAGCTTAGCACCGTACTCCTGCTAACATTGGTAAGTATTTCTTTCGCCCACGCCCAAATCTCCATCCAGCAGATGCGGGACGAATCCGACCGGTCGGTCAAAAAAGACCCCTCGGACACCCTGCCCCGGAAATGGAAAACAGGAGGTCTTTATAACCTGAATTTTACACAGGCCGCCTTGAGCAATTGGTCCGCCGGTGGCGACAAATCGGCGATCTCTCTCTCGACCCTGCTGAGCATGTACGCCTTTTACCAGGAAGGCAAGAATTCCTGGGACAATACCCTGGACATGGTCTACGGGCTGGTCAGCACGACCAGCCTGGGAACCCGCAAATCGGATGACCGCATCGACCTGCTCTCGAAATATGGTTATGACCTCGGTAAAAAACTATTTTTCAGCGGACTGTTCAACTTCCGGAGCCAATTCACAAAAGGATACTCCTACCCGGACGCCAATACAAAAGTCCTGACCTCCAACTTCGCCGCACCCGCCTATGTGATCTTCTCCCTGGGGATGGACTACAAACCCGACAACCACCATTTTTCGCTATTCGTCTCCCCGGCCACGGCGCGATGGGTGATCGTAAACAATGATTCCCTGGCAAAGACCTCCGCATATGGAGTGGACTCCGGGAAACACTCCCGGTTCGAGTTCGGAGCCTTCTCTTCCATCACCTACAACACCGTGATCAGCAAATCGACGACCTATAAATCCCGGCTCGACCTGTTCTCCAACTATTTACGCCGCCCGCAGGACGTTAGCATCTACTGGACAAATATCCTGGCGGTGAAGGTCACCCGCCTCATCAGCATGAGCCTTTCGCTCGACATGATCTATGACAACGACATCAAATCAGTACACGAAAACGGAACACAGGGAGGCCCCGCCCTCCAATTGAAAGAAGTCATGGGGATCGGACTGGCCTATAAGTTTGATAATAAGAAAAAGCTGCCGCCAAAACCGCCCGCGACCTATAACCCTCCCGAATGAATGGCTCCGAACACCTCTCCCGAATCAACGTCCGCGAATAACCCCTCCCAAATAACCGCCCCGGATCACCCTTCCGAATAACCGGCTATTACGAGGACCAGCCGGGACAGCCACACAATTTAACGCCCCCGATCCGCGTTTAAGAGACCGTACCCTAATGCCAACCGATGAAAAAACATCTTTTCACCGCCCTGACCCTGCTGGCCTGTTCAGGTTCCTGCACCAAGAACGGCGTTTCCCCCTACGACCCCTCCAATTACTACATCATGGCTACTGTCGACGGCAACAGAATGCTCTTTAACTCATTGATGAGCGCCGACACCACCCGGTACGGCACGATTTCCATTACCGGCTTTGCTGATACCACGACCTATTCCCCTTATATCCACATCACCCTGAGAGGAAATCCTCCCCTTAAAAAAGGAGACTATCCTTGTCTGTCGGCTCCCGATTTTAATTCGGGTATCCTGGGGTATGCGAACTGGCCCGGGCAGATATTACAAGACTATACAAGCTATGACGACACAGTTTCGGTGACGGACATCAATACAATCACCGTCAGCGGGACTTTCCGGGGCACCGTCAACTACTATGCGCCGAACTACAGCAACGGAACCTATTTTCTCGACTCCACGAAGGCAATCACAAACGGAGTATTCTACCTGCCCCTGGGAAGAAACTAAAACCCGACTCCTTTTGACAGAGAGCCATGACATCAGGAACCGATACTATTTTTTCCCGGGGAGAAGCTTCTCAAACCGGATCCGCTCGTTTTCATAAACGACAAAACCGGTGACTTTGCCGGCCGCGTTCCTGCTGAACCGGATATCGACGGGGAGGTTTCCCTGTATGAAAAAAATATTATCGGATGCATGCTTCAGTTCGAAGGCCTCTTTGCTCCTGACCGTCGCCCGGAGCTTACCATCATCGACACTGATGACAACCGTATCCAGCTGCCCACTTTCATGAGCAGTGTACGTTCCCGTATACTGCTTCAACACACCCGCATCGACCGGGCTCTCCGGGTAACTGAACTTCGTCTTCGTCAACATCCACTGGTACAAGCTATCATTCTCGTAGGTCACCGTCCAGCTATTATGTCCCAGTTCCGGGTATACCGTAAAACGCACGGACGGGTTGTAGCGGCGCAAAGCCTCCACCATCTCGCGGTCACGCGCGATCGGCACCGTACTGTCCTTCCCGCCATGAAAACACCATACCGGCATATTCCGGAGCTTCCAGATATCCGCCGTATCCCCTCCGCCGCAGATCGGTACGACCGCCGCAAATTCCTCGGGATGTTTGATGGCCAGGGCCCAGGCGCCAAATCCACCCATGCTCAGGCCGGTGAGATAGATACGGTCTGCGTCTACACGGTAACGGCGCTTACACTCCTGTAACAGGAAATAGAGATCCTCGGTCTGCCATCCTAAACGGGCTTCAGGCGCCTGCGGAGAAACGACTATAAAAGGAAGTTTTTTGCCCTGCTCGATCAGTTTCGGAGGGCCATGTACTTTGACTTTTTCCAGGTCGGCACCACTCTCCCCGCTGCCATGCAGAAAAAGTATCAGCGGCCATTTTTTTACAGTATCGTCCTTATACCCGTCCGGAAGAGCCAGCAGATAATCGACGGGCCTCACCACTTCCTCGTGTGTCTGCTGGGCGGCAGCCCGGAAGAACAGAACGAAAGCTATCAAAAAAACAAACAGGAACCGGGGCCTAACGACATCGGTTGAGCGGCTCATACTGATTTTCTTATGCATAGGAGGCAGGAGTTGGTTTTATCCCCGCTTCAAGATACAGATTTTACAGGGAACTAAATCCTCCCCGCCTGATTTCATGCGATGCCTGTCTGATACACATGGTTACCGCCCTCCGTAAAATCCATATAATTGGCCCAGACGGGATTACTGTCCGAATAACTTCCCGGTGGTATCGTCCCTGGCTGATTCGCGATCTTGTTGACACCTGGCCCGATCTGCTCAGAGCTAACGGTAGAGTCGGCGTAAGCCACTATGAACATGGAAACATCCGCGCTCTCACTATACCTGCCGTAGGAGTAATAGCCGAAGGTCTTTTTGACCCCATCGATGGTACATGTGACGTGGAAGCCGGTATCGTTCAAAGATTGATTCTGTATCGAGGAACTACCCGTCTTGCTGCAGGATGAAAAGAGGCCAATCACTAAACAAAGACCAATAAAGGCATTTTTCATAGGTAAGGTGTTTTACTTAGGAGTTAAAAATAGAAACGCCGCAAATATGTTCATTATTGCAAGGGGCAGAACCACACACACACTAAGAATCATACACATTAAGAATCATACACATTAAAAATCGAATACATATCAAATAATCGCATAGACGATCTGGTTACCCATTCGAAAATAAATCCTGCTAAATACCGTTTTATCGTCACTCCTATACTTTTCACAATCTTGGAAACCTGTTTAACCAACTGATCACTATGAAATCTCCACGCCAACTGGTCGCCCTGTCATTCCTGCTGCTTGCAGTATTCTACGCCTGCAGGAAAAACAATACCGAAAACCACACTGCCCAGCCGACACCGGTAATACCCGATCTAACGGCGAGTATCAGCGCTTCCGTCGCCGGTTTTGTTACCGATGAGACGGGTAACCCCATCGCCTTTGCGCAGGTCCTGGCCGGCGACAAACAGACCATGACCGATGAATATGGTTATTTTGGGATCGCCGGCGCCCTCCTCGCAAAAACGGCCGGTCTCGTCAAAGTCTCGAAAACAGGGCTTTTTAATGGGTATAAGACCTTTATCCCCCAGGCGGGCAAGGAGACCTTTGTCCGCGTCAAACTGCTGGCAAAGACCGAAATCGGCGTGGTAGACGCCGCTGCCGGCGGAACGGCCTCCACCACCGACGGCGCGCAGGTGGCCTTACCCGCAAACGGCGTGGTGCTGGCAATAGGATCCTCTCCTTATACGGGACCGGTACACATCAGCGCCCGCTGGATAGACCCGTCGGATAATAGCGACAACCAGCTCGGCATGCCCGGCGACTCAAGGGGAACAGACAGCGCCGGCTACCTGAAAGGGCTTCAGTCTTATTCCACCCTGGCAGTCGAACTGACCGGCAACAACGGGCAACTGCTGCAGATCGCCCCGGGAAAAACCGCTACCCTCACCACTCCCATCCCATCGCCCCTATCCGCCCGGGCGCCGGCATCCCTTTCCTTGTGGTCTCTGAACGACAGCAGCGGACTGTGGAAACAGGAGAGCACGGCCGTAAAAACAGGCAACTCCTACACGGGGACGGTGTCTCATTTTTCTTTTTGGGATGACGCCATCGGAGCGCCCTTGGTAAATTTTACCGCCAGGATCCTCGACGCAGCCTCCCAGCCCCTGACAAATGTTCCCGTCAGCATCACCCTCGCCAATATGCCCCAGAATGCGGGCTATGGCCGCTACGGCTATACCGACGCAAATGGCATCGTCACCGGCGAAGTCTTTGCCAACGCCAACCTGGTACTAAATGTCCTGACTACCTGTTCGCTGCCGGCCTACTCGCATCCCTTCACGACAACCGCCGCCGATATCGATCTGGGCACCCTGACGGGGGACCTGGGACAAAACGAAGTCACCATCAAAGGGACGGTCACCAATTGCAGCAACCAGCCGGTTACCAGCGGTTTTGTGCAGACCTATGACAATGGATTTTATAACAGGATCCCCATCAGCAACGGAGCTTTCAACTTTACAGGCCTGGCCTGTACGAACACATCCGCGCAGATCGTCGTCGTTGACAATGGATCTAACCAGCAGAACACCCCGGTAACAATCACCTTTGTCCCTGGCCTCAACGACCTGGGCGCACTCACGGCCTGCGGGGTCAGCACGATGGGCAGCGCCACTTACACCATCGACGGTGTCTCCACAACCCTTATCGAACCCACCGATACGATCGACGCGTATTTTCTGACGACGGCGAATATTACCGCGACCCAGATCCTCACCGCCAGCGGACATCCGAACACGGACCAGCAGCTCTCCTTTCAATTCGACGGGGGAACCGATACCGGTGTCGCTCATCACTTCTCGGCTGTATATTCAAACGGGTTCCCGGGCGGCAGCGCCTCCTGGCCGGTTCCGGTGCCGGTACATATCTCGTCTTATGGAAAAATCGGCGACTTTGTGAGCGGAGATATCAATTGTAATCTTATAGACGCGAACAACACGGCCATCCATACATTCGTTTGCACTTTTCGGGTGAGACGGTTTAACTGACGAGAACGTATCGACCTCGATTGCAGCAGCCAGGTGCTCCTCCAAACCGGAAGTCATTGTCCCGTTTAGAGGTAGCCATCGGCGTAAAAGTCTCGCGATGATCAACGTCTCCGGCCGGATCTTCTCCGGCAGGTAACCCGTGGATCTATTTAGGAAATGCTTAACGTTCCATCGGCTATTTTTGGTCCTCCTGCTGACCTTCACCCGGCCCCAAACCTTATGCGCCATGAGAAAAAATTCAGGCTGTCTGCTCCCGTCCTCATCCACGCTCCCTTTCCCATCTACGCTCCCTTTCCCATTTCTGCGCTCGCTCCCATTCCCATCCTCATTGCGCCGCCGGCCGTCATTCCCGTTCCTGTCCCTGGTTGTTTTCCCTTTGCTATTGCTGTCGTCCCGGCTATCGGCACAGGATAAATTTCACGGCGGGATCGGCATGACGGGGGGAACGTTTAATGCTTCAAAAAGTGTCTCGGGCGCACTATCCATTTTTCTCGAAAGGGATATTTTACAAAGGGACAACGCTTCCCTGAGCCTGTGCAGCCGCCTGGAATTCGGCCTCCAGGATAAGACGAATACCGGCCTCGAGGTCCCCGCCATTTGCGCGATCGCATTCATTGTCGGAGGGCTGGGAAACAATTCAAATGTATGGAATGGCAATATACAGGCCGATCCCTTTGTAGAAATTCCCCTGTCCCTTCACTATAATTTTGGGTGGGGCTCAGGCGACTACACCGCTAAGACAACCGGCTTCTACCTGGGCGCCGGCATGAACTATATCGTCGCCGACTACTCGGACACCGCCGGCAACGCACAGAAGAATTCCTTTTTCGGCTGCAAACTGGATGGCGGTATCCGCTTTCACAAAAGATGGGACATCAACCTGTCGAATACCATCCCCCTGAAATCCATCGGGCAAATCCGCCGGCCCCTATTCCTTGAACTCACGATATCGGCCTATTTTCGATGACCCCTTCCTGCCAGGAAGATTACTGCCGCAGGAAAGACTAATTCCATTTACAATGGCTGGTGCCTGATCAACGCATCGATCAGATGCTGCACTTCGACCGGCGGTTTTTCAACGACAAGATAAGACTGCAGGAACCCCGATCCGATTCCCCCCGGCCCTTTCTCTAAGCCACCCTCCTTTCCGGCATCCTCCCAGGTATTGCTACCGTCATCGGCAACCTTTATCCGTCCCGGCCTCACGGTATAGTAACGCTTATACCCGCCCAGGGCCACCAGCACAGCCGTCTCATCCCAGCTCTTCCTCCCCATACGATCTTCCTCCACCTGCGGGATGCTGATCCGGAACACGTCTTTGACCGGGCTGTTTTGAATACTTTCGTCATGGATCAACGGCAGCCCACACCGGATATTCATCCCGATCTCAAATCCGCTGAACAGCACCCGCGAAGGCCAATGCGCAAATACATATTGAGAGGAACGGGCATCTCTGAAAACGTTAAATTCCTTCCCCGACGGGAACCTTCCGGCCATAGATACCAGCAACCGGACCTTCTTCCTGACCAGCTCCGGCCCGCTCAACGGGGAATATTCGTCCGGTCCCGAATGAAGAAGACCCGAGAGATTGGTCAGGAACCCCACCGTGACCACCACGACCCGGCCATCGTCCTGCCCAGCCAGTATCTTCCTGTACAGTCTCACCGCATCCGGCGCCTCGCTGTTAAGCCTGATGGCATGCGGATAGCGCGCGAGAATGCTATCCGTCCAATGCTGAGAATCCCGCTGATCGACGGCATCCCCTTTTGGAACACCGATGGGAATGCCCGGCCGGTGAAAATAAGTGTTGAACAAATTGAGCACCGCCGCGACACCCTCGTATTTATTACTGGCCATCGTCGCAAGAATATCCGCCCTCCCGCTGTCCGCAAAAGCATGCAGCAGGGCGATGGCTCCCACATCATCATAATCGGGACCCATATCGGTATCGAATATAACCTTCACCGGTCGGGGCTTCTCGACAACTGCTTCCAGTTGCTCCTGCACGCTCTTTGTACGATCCTGGGAAGAGGCGCCGCTACTCGTAAAGAGGCTTATAAAAACAGGTATGCATCGAACGGCCATTCTTTTCGACAGGCTGACTATATTCTTCAACATCATTTTTGTTTTTCAACCGAACCGGTTATTTTAAATTTCTCACAATCCTGCGATACTCCCCCCGCATAGACCGATTCCAACTCCCCGGGAAACGCCGATGCTAACTGCCCGCATAGATGATCATCCCGATGCCCGCGATAAAACAGGCGAACATACCGGTAATAAGCAACCGTGTTTGAGAAGAAGCCGGCAAAAACTCCTTCCAGATGAATACTCCCCAGGCCGCGGCAACCAGCGTGGCCCCCTGGCCCAACCCGTAAGAGATCGCAGGCCCCGCCTTCCCCGACGCCAGCAGGTTCAGGGAATTGCCCAGCCCCCAGATCAGGCCTCCCAGCAACCCCACTCCATGCGTTTTCAGGAGACCCGCAAAATAATCTCTATAAGATACGGGAGGCCCGCTCACAGGCCGGCGCATGAGGATCGTGTTGAACAGGAAATTGCTCACGAAAATACCAATGGAAAACACAAACACCGCCGAATATGGCGTCATCTTACCCGCGGCGGGATGATGAAAGTCGGACAGATCCATGGAAGCCGCGATAAACCGGTAGAAGAAAGACATCAGCACCCCCGCCGATACGGCTAGCAGGATGCCCTTCGAGCCCACCTTTTTGCTTACGCCCGAACGCCGGTATGCGGCCGCATTCAACAGGATCGCGACGATAATCAACGCCACCCCCCCAAAAAGCCAGTACGCATCCCCCCGCTGGTCGGCAATATAATTAAGCGAAACCCCCAGTACCAGCGCCATGCCGATTCCGATGGGGAAAGCGACCGCCATACCCGCCACGGAAATCGCCGCGGAAAACAGGATATTCGCCGCGTTGAAGAGTATGCCCCCCGTAAAGGCACTCCCCAGGCTGCCCCCCGCCGCCTGTTTGAGATCCGCAAGGAACCCCCTGCCCTCCGACCCGGTACTGCCCGCTGTCAAGCCAAAGAGAACCGAAAAAACAAGGATACCGATCACATAGTCCCAATAAAACAATTCAAAACGCCAGGCTTTGCTGGCGAGCTTCTGGGTATTGGCCCAGGAGCCCCAGCAGATCATGGTGATCACACAAAAGAGAACGGCAGTCTGGTAACTTTCGACGATATACATACACGATAATTGACAATTCATTTCCGGCCTTGCTCCATAAACAGCTCGGTCTCCTCGCGTCCCGGCGCGGACGCCTGAGCCCCCAGCTTTGTGACAGACAAAGCCGCGGCGTGATTGGCAAAACCCACCGCATCGGTCAACTCCCTGCCTTCGGCTAAAGCTACCGCCAGGGCGCCGTTGAACACATCTCCTGCGGCGGTCGTATCGACCGCCTCCACCTTCGGAGCAGGCAGGACAGCACTGGTACGGCCATCCCACACCAGCGCCCCCTTCTTCCCCAAAGTGATGATCACCGTGCCGATACCCTTGACGGATAATGCCTTCGCAGCCAGCAAAGCCGTGTCGGCGTCCACCACCGGGATACCCGTGAGCAGCTCCGCCTCCTTCTCGTTGGGCGTGATAAGAGAGATCCGTTTTAAAAGGCGATCTGGCAACACACGGGCAGGCGCGGGGTTCAGGATGACCCGCTTGCCGGCGGCAACAGCCAGCTCAACGAGCGCATCCACCGTCTCCAGGGGAATCTCCAGCTGCACCAGCACGATGTCCGCCTGCAAAACAGCCTCCCTGGCAAGCAGCACATCGGCCGCACCCAACCTGTCATTGGCCCCGGGTGCGACGACGATACAGTTTTCACCCGCGGCATCCACGGTGATCAACGCCACCCCCGAAGCAACTGCGGGATCGCAGAAGATATAACGGCAATCGATGTCCTCCTTTTTAAACTGTTCGATGGCTTGCGAACCGAAGATATCGGCCCCGGTCTTCGCCACAAAGACCACCGCCCCCCCAAGCCGGGCTGCAGCCACGGCCTGGTTCGCCCCCTTTCCACCCGCATTCATAAAGAACTGCCCCCCCAGCACGGTCTGCCCCGGACGGGGAAGAACAGAAGTCTTAACGACCATATCGGTATTGGAACTTCCTGCAACAAGGATTATTGGCTTCATACAATCTGAGAATTATCGTTTAAACATCCTGTTTTATACATTTTCCTCCCAAAATCTCCCATCGCCAACAAATCGTCTCACACTTACTTACTAATCGACCACCACCCACTCACTACTCACCACTCACTTTTCCTCCGGTAGCGAAAAAGCCACATACGAATCCCCCGACCGGGTATTCAGCTTGCCGCCGCCACAGGCGATGACCACATACTGCCTGCCGTTCACCGAATAAGTGGCCGGCGTGGCGAAACCCGCGGCAGGTAGCCTCGTTTCCCACAGCAGCTTCCCGTCCCGCTTATTATAAGCCCTGAACATCCCGTCCTTTGTCGCCCCGATGAACAGAAGCCCCCCGGCGGTGACAATGGGACCTCCATAGTTCTCTGTCCCGGTTACAGGATATCCCCGGCCTTTAAAACGCTCGTCTTCGCCAAAAGCCTGGGTCCATACGAGCTGCCCGCTGTTCAGGTCGATGGCATTCAGCGTGCCCCATGGCGGTGCAATGGCGGGCTGCCCGCTGGCGGAGAGGAATTTGTTATACCCCGAAATATTATAAGGCACAAGCCGGAATGAATCCTGGGCCGATAGCTGTTGCACATAAGGCTTTACCTGCTCCTTTCTCAAATTCAGCACAAACGAGGCGATAGCCTCCTTATCCTGCTGCTGCAAATGCCCGAAGGCGGGCATCATTCTCCTCCCGCCATTTATAAAGCCGATAAAATGGCCTTCATCATATTTCTTTCCCACACCCAGCAGGGAGGGATAGTTGCCGCTGCCCTTCAGGTCTGCGCCATGACAGGCCATGCAATGTTGCATAAACAGCCGCTTCCCGGCCGATCCATTGTCTTCCTTTGCCTTCGCCCCGGCATCGATATTCAGCATCTTCAGGATCCAGGCCATCTGGTTGGCATTCACATACAGGATCCCGGTAGCCGGATCCACGGCCGGACCGCCCCACTCCCCACCGCCGTCAAACCCGGGGAAGATGATGGTCCCTTCCTTCGACTGCGGAGTGAACATTCTCCCGGTATGGTAGGAGGCCAGCCGTTTTTTTACATCGGCATATTCTTCCGGCGTCAGATAGGGATTGATGTCTTTTTCGGTAAATGCCTGCCGGATAAATGGCTTGGGTAGCTGCGGGATCGGCTGGGTCGGCCAGATCTTCTCATGCACAAGTTCCGATACGGTATCGACAGCCGTCTCCACGATCGGAAACAGCGGTTTTCCCGTCACCCGGTCAAACAGGAATACAAAACCGGTCTTGGTCGTCTGCGCTACGGCATCGACGGGCCGGCCATCGTGAGTTACCGTTAGCAACACCGGGGCCGAGGAGGGATCGTAGTCCCAGGTATCGTGATGGATATATTGAAAATGCCAGAGCAGTTTACCGGTAGCTGCATCCAGCGCCAACAGGCAATCCGCATAGAGATTAGAACCCCTGCGTTTGCCGCCGTAGAAATCCATGGAAGCCGACCCGATGGGCAGGTAGGCGATGCCCCGGTCGTGGTCGATCGTCAGCCCCATCCAATTGTTGGCGCCGCCGGTAAACTTCCAGGCATTGGGATCTTCCCAGGTCTCATAGCCCGGCTCCCCCGGCTGGGGTATGGTATGAAAGATCCATACCTGCTTTCCCGTCCGGGTATCATATCCACGAATATGACCCGGCGCCGCATCCATGGCTTCCGAAACCCGTGTGCCCGTTATGACAATATTACCATAGACGGAAGGCGCGGAAGTGGCGGTCACATATAGATCGTGTACGTCCACGCCAAGTCCGTCGTGCAGATCGACCCGTCCTTTATGGCCGAAGCTGTCGATCAGTCTTCCTGTTTTCGCGTCGACCGCCGTCAGGTAAGGTCCGGCTGTATAAAAGATGCGCTCGTCTCCCTTCCCATCCGTCCAATAAGCGACACCCCGGTTGTTATTCATGCCAAAATCCCCTCTCTTGTTTCCAGTGACCGAATCGAAAGGCGAAAACGACCATTTCAAAGTTCCGGTGGCCGCGTCCAGCGCAAAGAGCTTTAGCTGCGGAGAGGTCCCGTATAGCGTGCCGTTGACCATGATCGGATTGCATTGGATCTGCGAATGCGCTGCGGTATCCATATCCCCGGTATGATAAGTCCAGGCCAGCTGCAGCCGCTGCACATTGGAAGTATCGATCTGGTCGAGCGAAGAATATTTGTCCCCGCTGGCATTGCCTCCCGCTATTTCCCATTTGTCAAAAGGAGACCCGGAGGGTTTGGCATGACCGCAGGAAGAGAAAAAGAAAGATGCCAGGCCGGCCATCACCAGGGAAGACAGTAAGTTCGGGGAAAGCAATCTTTTCATATGTAAAAAATATTAAGCCCGGGCACGGATTCGGGTTCGAAAAACCGGCTGCTAAACCGGCTGTTAAACCGACTTGGGGTTCGTTATCCCGATATTTAAAGATACCGGATAAATTTCATATCTATTCCATCGGCTGATCGCTCGCTTTGCATCTGGATAGGAGTATTGCCCTTTGCAGCTTCTCTGCGAAAAATTCTCTTGATGGCAACTCTGTCAAGTACTCTGCGACCCGTATATGACCGCTTTCCAGTTCCAATAATTCGATCTGCTCTGGTCGCTTCTCCGAGCATAAAATTAATCCGATTGGACTCCCTTCGCCATCCCTTCTTTCAAACTTATCGAGCCATTTCAGGTATAACTCCATTTGCCCCTTATAGGCTGCCTTGAACTTACCCAGCTTCAAGTCTTATGTTGCGTAGACAATTATGTGTTGTCAACTGCATTTTCCCTGTTAAATCGGGCTCTTCATTGTATTCAACACAACATGATTTTACGTCCTTATTCTTCATCTTTGCGTAATTTTGATTATATGACATTGAATGAATTGGAAGTATTAATACAGTAAGGAGAAGGGTACAACGTTGAGTACAAACAATCATTTCCTTCCAAACTCAGTGAATTGGCCACTGAATTATGCGCCTTTGCCAATGCTAATGGAGGTGTATTATTGGTTGGAATAAACGACAAGCAGCAAGTCGTAGGAATTACGCTAGACAATACCCAAAGGTCAAGGATTCAGGATGTAATCAGTCTGATTGATCCTCCACTTCCAATACAAGTATCAGAGCATAAAATAAGCGGGAAAGTTATACTCTCTTTAGAATGCCCAACGGGAGAACAAAAGCCTTACGCAGTATCAGGAAGTATTTATGTTCGTAATGGCCCAAATTCTGAACGGGTTACTTCTATTGAACAGATGCGAAGGTTTTTCCAGCATTCGGACAGTATTTTTTTTGATACAGCACCCTGCCCCTCATTCAAGTACCCCGAGGACTTTGATTCTGACTACTTTTCGGAATTTACACGCATGGCAGGCATTACCGTCAATATTAGTGAAAGCAGTTTGCTGGAAAATCTTAGGCTCATTGCCGTGAACAAGCAGTTAACCAATGCTGCCGTATTGTTTTTTGGGAAAAACATACAAAGCTATATTGCCCATGCTACTATCCGGTGCGTGCTTTTCAAAGGCATTGATAAGCGGTATATTCTCGATAGCAAGGAAATCACCGGCAACCTTGTTGTGCAATACGAAGAGGCCCTAAAATATATCATTTCCAAATTAAACCTGCGTTACGAGATAGAGAACCAGAAAGGTGGCCTGCTCAAAGAAATACTTGAAATACCTGAATGCCTCCTTATCCTGTTATTGCCCTGCCTAGCCACCCTTTCAAACGCCCAGGACCGCATCCGGCAATACGTCCAACAGGCACTCGTCCCCATCTCATCCATCCAGCCCGGCTCGACGGAGGACACCGACTTGCAGGTCATCGGCAAGGCGATCGGAAATTCCAGGGTCGTGATGCTCGGCGAACAGGCTCATGGGGATGCCCCCGACTTCCTGGCAAAGACACGTATCATACAATACCTGCATGAGAAAAAGGGATTCAACGTCCTGGCTTTCGAGAGCGATTTTTTTGGACTGAACGACGGATGGGAAAATCTCCCAAAAGACCAGCACCCGACAGACAGCTTTATCAGGAGAAATGTCTTCGGCGTTTGGACGAACTGCAATACCGGCGAGGCGCTTTTCTACCATTATATCCCCGCGACGGCAGCCACCGCGACGCCCCTGATTCTGACAGGATTCGACAATCAGATGATCCTGGGCTATTCATACTTTCACCTCGTACACCGGCTCGACAGCCTCTTAAGATCGCTGGACCTGGCCATCACAAAACAGACTCGTTATACGACCGAATTCCTTCCGCTGATGGACTCCCTGACACGCCGGTATTCATTCGCCCCGCCAAAGGCAGATTCGATATTTGCAAAATGTGCCGACTTGCTAACCGAAGTAAAGACGGAGGCAGGCGCGAAACTGCAGAAGGATGATTTCTGGATGATGGCCTGTTTTACATCCGGGAGATATATCCTTGCAAAATCAACTGACCGCGGATCTCCCGCCCCTCATCGTCTGTCAACCCCATCATTACCTATCACAATTCCTCGCCACCTGTCACACCCTGCCACCACACTACCTGTCACACCTCATCCAGCCGAAAAGGCAGGTTTCGGATACGCTTCCTGGTAAGATCGAAGATCGCATTGCAGAGGGCCGGCGCAAACGGAGGAAGCCCCGGCTCCCCCACCCCGCCCGGCTTCTCGTCATTCTCCATGACATACACTTCGATATCCGGGATCTCGTTGATGCGAGGCATGTCATAGCTATTGAAATTCCGTTCGACGGCCTTGCCATCCCGGAAATGTGTTGCATGTTTGATGGCCGCCCCCAGCCCCATCACGATGCTTCCTTCCACCTGGGCGCTTATGATATCCGGGTTCACGTACCAGCCGCAATCCATCAGTGCGATCACCCGTTCGATTTTCACTTTCCCGTCCGGCTTGCGCGACACCTTGACGATATGACCCACGATACTGCCAAAACATTCGGTGATGGCTACCCCCCATCCTGCTCCCCGCACCCTGGACTTCCAACCCGAAAGACTGTCCAGCCGGTCGATCATCGCCTGGTAGCGGGGATTGGGAAGATGTTCCTTCCGGAAGTCCAGCGGATCCTTACCGGCTTCATGCGCCAGCTCGTCGATAAAACTCTCCCAGGCAAAGCCCTCTGTAGAGGCCGAGACCGAACGCCACCACATCGTTGGAATCGGGGAGACCGTCGCGTGACCGCCAAAACTATAGTGAGGAATGGACTGCAAATAGGACCTTAACATACCATCCATTCCGCCGCTGTTCGTAGACGCAGCAACCGGCGCCCGATCCACGTCTACCTCCTCCCCGATCGGCTGTGAAGCCGTAAGCACCTGCGAAGCCAGGATCCGCCCCTCTTTGTCCAGACCTCCCCGGCAAACGTAGACGGCCCCGGGACGAAAAGGTCCTCCGGTCATATCGTCCTCCCGGGTCCACATCACCTGGACGGGCGCCCTCATCTCCTTTGAAATCAGGGCAGCCTCATACGGATAGTCCAGGAATGCCTTGCGCCCGAATCCACCGCCAAGAAAGGTCATATTGACCGAGACCTGCTGAATGGGCATCTTCATCCGCTCGCTGAGATCGGCCTGTATCCAGTTCGCCTCCTGGAGCGGCCCCCACATCTCGATACGGTCCTCCCTGACGTCGGCAATGCAGTTGAGGGGCTCCATACAGCTATGGGATTGGTAAGGGGTCTCATAAAACACCTCTATCTTCTTTTCGGCCTGCCCGTACGCTTTTTCAAACTCCGGCGAAGGCTGCGGTTTTTTCAGATCTTCATGCATCCGCGTCAGCAGTTGCTCCGAACTCAGATGTTCGAACCCTTGGTCATTCCATTCGACTTTTAACAACCTGCGGCCCCGCATGGCCGCCCATAAGGAATCCGCAACGACAGCCACCCCTTCGTACAGATGCGTGAAGACCACCCGCTGCACCTTGAAGACGCGCTTTACCCCCGGAACAGCCAGGGTAGCGGAGGCATCAAAGCTTTTGACCTTTCCGCGGAAACGGGGATTCCGTTCCACCTGCGCATACAGCATACCCGGCAATTTCTTGTCCAGACCGAACCCGGCGCTTCCATTTATTTTGATAGGGGTATCCTGCCGCGGCATGGGCTTGCCCACTATTTTATAATCCTTGCGTTCTTTTAGCTTCACCTCCTTTGGAGGAGTCAATTTCGACGCCGCTTCCACCAGGACGCCATAGCCCAACCGATTGCCCGAAGGACGATGGATGACCTCGCCCCGCTCAGCATAACATTCCCCAACCGGAACATTCCATTTCTTCGCGGCCGTCTCGATCAGCATTTCCCGTGCAGATGCACCGATTTGCAACAATTGTTTGTACCAGCCACGGACCGAAAAACTCCCCTCCTGAGGCTGCGGTCCCCATTTTTTTGGATTGGCCGCCGCAAACCGGATCGTCATCTGATCCGTTCCCACTTCCAGCTCTTCGGCAATGATCTGTGGAATAGCCTGAAAAGTACCCTGCCCCATCTCCGAACGGTGGTTGAAGATGAGCACCCTGCCGGCGGAATCGATGGAGATCCAGGACAGCAACTCGACCTCCTGGTTCACCCCGTCTATTGAACCCAGGTTGACGATAGCCGCCTTTCTTTCGCCACCCGCCGGCAAGTAAGCCCCGATAGTCAGAGCCATCCCCGAAATAGCCGTCTGCCGCAGGAAATTCCTGCGGGATAGAGGCCGCGGCACAGTTTGTGCTGGCCGGAGATCTTCTGAAGGCTGCGTTATTTTTGAGGGTCCCTTGGTTTCCATGATCGTTTCTTAAAGATAAAATACTCCTGCTTCAAAACAATATACCAATATCAAAGCAATAAATATCCCGGCAACCGGAAAAATCGCAGTGACCAGCGGCAGGAAATAATTGACGAAACGCAACCCTGCATCTTGTCAATTATTTGCGTCCACTCGTATAGCAGGCTTCAAAAATCCCCGGGGATTGGCGTACCTTAGAACTCGCATGAAAACAGGTGACTATAGCAACCCTGTCCTGAACCGGGCAATGAAATACAAACTCTACCAACTCCCTTTCTGGTTGTTATACAATTATTTATGGTGGGCAGTGACCCTCGGCAATCCCGTCAAGGCCGCGGTTGAAATATTTACCACCCCCTTCTTTGTAAAGTTCTCTTTTTATGTCGTCTTCCAGGCGCTGGCCGTCTGCTTCAACCTGTATTACCTGATCCCGAAATTCCTCGAAAAAGGCAGGTTCACGGCATATTTCGTCTGTATGACCCTGACCATCGGGGTCGCCGCCCTCTGCATCGTTCCCGGATACTACCTAAGCGCCCACTTCTATGGAAAGACCCTCCAGGAAGTCTACGGGGTAAACACCTGTTTTTATATCCTGTTTATGGGCGCCCCCTTGTCCTCCACCGTGGCGAGTATGACCCTCGGAATGAGCATCAAACTGACAAAGAGCTGGATGCAGACAAAAAAAAGACAACAGATGCTGGAAAAGGAGAAGTTGGAAACCGAGCTGAACTTCCTGAAATATCAGTTCAACCCGCACTTCCTTTTTAACACGATCAATTCCATCTTTTTCCTGATTCACAAAAACCCCGATATGGCCTCCGATTCGCTGGCTAAATTTTCGGACTTGTTAAGATACCAGCTCTATGAATGCAACGATGCACAGATCCAGGTAAGCAAGGAGATCACCTGCCTGGAAAATTCTGTAGAGCTCGAAAGACTCCGGCAAAATGACAACGTAGAAGTGACCCTCCAGATAAATCGCGCCGGTACGGAAAGACTGGGCATCGCCCCCTTTATCCTGATGACATTCGTGGAGAACGCTTTTAAACACGTCTCCAAGCATACCGACAAACCGAATTGGATCCGTATAAAGCTGAACATGGAAGGACAACGACTGCACTTCTCCGTGTCCAACAGCGCTTCCTACAATACTTTTAAAGACGTCATCGACTACGGAGGAATCGGCCTGAAAAATGTCAGGAGACGCCTGGACCTGATCTACCCGGAACAATACGAACTCGATATCCAAAGTGGCAATACTCAGTTCGAGATCAGGCTGCAATTGGATCTGACGGAACTTCAAATAAGACAGAACCCCTTACAAAAAACAGCCTGAGAACGGCAACGACAACAATAAACGCCACAAAACCGGCGCAAAGACAAAACCGCAATCATGATCAACTGCGTGATAATAGACGATGAACCGCTGGCCCGGGAAGGTATCGCCAGCTATGTAAAGGAAGTCGACTTCCTCAACCTGGTCGACACCTGTGAAAATCCCGTCGAACTCCTGAAAGTAATGGATCGACAGCCCATCGACCTGATCTTCCTCGATATCCAGATGCCGAAGATGAGTGGACTGGACTTTCTCAAAATCGTCCAGAAACCTCCGATGGTCATCATCACTACCGCCTTTCCCACTTATGCCCTCGAAGGTTTCCAACTGAATGTAATGGACTACCTGTTGAAACCCATCACCTTCGACCGGTTTTTTAAATCGGTCAGCAAAGCCAGGGACTATCACCAACTCATCACAAAAGCCGACAACCCCGGGACAGCTGCCCCCAAAGAAGGACCGGCGGCCGACTACTTCTTCATAAAATGCGGTAGCAAATACGAAAAGATCCAGTTCGACGACATACTCTACGTTGAGGGGATGCAGAACTACGTCACTATCTATACCCGGAAAGGGAAGTTTATCACCCTGCTCTACCTGAAGAACCTGGAAGAGAACCTGGACGCCCAATCGTTCATCCGCGTACACAAATCCTATATCGTATCCATCAATAAGATAGAAAGCATAGAAGGCAACGAGATCTTTATGCAGAACCACCGGATCCCTATCAGCCGGAACTACAGGGAACAGGTGATCGAACAGGTGGTGAGCAATAAATTATGGGATAAGATCAAATTCTCATGAAGTCGCAAAGAATCAATCCCAATCGTATCGGCCTTTACAGAATCAGTTGCAAAACGATCAGAATTTCATGATCCTTTTGTAATTGTCCTCATATACCCATCCGCCAGGTAACTCCCTGTCGCGAACACCACCCCTTTTGAATACCACCCCTTTTTCCGGCTTCACGCCTTTCCGTAAAACCAACACCAGCGCTCTTTTCCCAAATATTATTAACCCGGACACCCCAGAATCGGCTTCCCGTAAATAAACTACACGAACCATAAATACAAATACCTATAAACCAATACATTGCGCAATTAATTATATATCGGCGGATAAAATAAAAAAATCCCTCTTTGCGTTTAAGGGTATACTTATGATGACCGTACCGTTTTATCCGCATCTGGCATACAGATTCCCATCGGAACGCCTGCCCGTTCCAGGCTCATGCCTCCCAAATTTATTCGTTTGACAATAATCCATAATCCATGTTTCTTATAACCTGCATTCTCAACACCTAAATTCAAAATCGTGAAAAATCTGAAACCACTGAAATCACTGAAAACCTTTTTCCTGGCATCGCTCGCGATCGCGGTTTGTGCGATGGTAAGTTGCACAAAGACCGGTCCGGCGGGTCCAGCGGGTGCGACAGGCGCAACGGGCGCTACAGGTGCTACAGGTGCCACAGGCCCGGCAGGCCCTGACAGCGTCCAGTACTCTCCCTGGATAACCCTCAATATGACGCCAGGCGCAGACGTCTACAACGACGCCATATTCATAGACACAATCCAGTCTGCCGCCCTCACGGCTTCTGTCGTCTCCCAGGGAGTGGTATTGGGTTACATGTATTCCCCGACCGGCCTGGCGGATGGCGATTCGGCCGTCGCCAGCGTAAATGACGCATATGTCAACTATCTCGGTCAGATCATCGAACCAGGCCAGATCATTCTCTATTCCAGTATAGATTTTACCGGTTACAAATATCGTTTTGTCATCATTCCGGGCAGTATCGCGATCACCGACGCCAGCGGACAATCCGTGACCTATACACGGGCCCAGATAAAAGCAATGACTTATTCCACCATGTCCAATACCTTCAGGATTCCCGCAGCCGGCGGAACCCTAAAGGCAGGAGCCAACTAACAATCACATTCGCTTCGCAACACATATACCCTGACAACAAGGGCCATCACTACTCCTGTGATGGCCCTTTTACTATCGTCTCAATGTTTTCCCGGCATGATAGACTCTATTCTCACCGCTGGTTACTGACTACTCACCACTGACCACTCACCACTTCACCCCTCACCCCTTAAGCTCTCCACCGGATTCGCCGTCGCGGCCTTGACAGACTGGAAACTAACGGTAAGGATAGCAATCAGGATAGCAGCGCCCCCCGCCGCCACGAATACCCAACCTGATATCGGAACACGGTAAGAGAAATCCTGCAGCCATTTGCTCATGGCCCACCAGGCCACCGGCGTTGCGATCAGGATCGAAATAAAGACCAGCCTCACAAAATCCTTCGCCATCATCGAAGTAATACCCGCTATACTGGCGCCCAATACTTTCCGGATGCCGATCTCCTTGCTTCTCTGCTCGGCCATAAAGGCCGACAAAGCAAACAGACCCAGACAGGCGATGATGATCGCGAGTACGGCAAAGCTTGTAAAGATTTTCCCCATCCTTTGGACATCTTCATACATCTTCGCGAAGCCCTCATCCATAAACGTATAGCGGATCGGCTGGTCGGGCACGAATTTCTTCCACACGCCGGTAATCGCAGGAATAACGCTCTTCATGTCGGCACTGTTCAGCTTCACGGAAACGATGGACGGGCTGATCCCAAGGATCATGCTGACGCCTTCGATCCCTTCCCTGCCATGCACGGTCTCAAAGTCAAAATTCTCAACGACGCCAATCACGGTCCGGATCCCGTCGCCATTCGTAATTCTTTTCCCGACAGGATGATCTCCCAGGTTCAGCCTGGTGGCAAGCGACTGGTTGATGATGATCGCCTGCGTATCAGTAGCCATTTGCCGGGAGAAATTTCTGCCATCCACCAACCGCATACCCATCGTGGGGAGATAGTCTTCGTCGACGACCCAGAACTGACCACTGACATGATCGTCGATATTCGTCCTGCCTTCTTTAAAGAAATAATTGCCGTCCCGCTTGGTACCGTCGATCGGAAGATAGTCGCCGATGGACGCGTCCCTGACCTGGGGAAGGCGTTGAAGCTCTTTTTTGAAGGTCCTGATCTCCTCACCCATCGCATTGGTCCCCTGGATCAGCAGGACCTGGTCCTTGTCGAAACCCGTTTTCTTGTGGAGGATATATTGCACCTGCGTATAGATGATAATGGTCCCGATGATCAGGACGATCGAAGTCGTAAATTGAAAGACCACCAGGAAACTCCGCAGGCCGGCATTCTTGCTTCCCAGGCTTAATTGCCCCTTTA
This sequence comes from Puia sp., assembly GCA_031292515.1. Classification (GTDB taxonomy): domain Bacteria; phylum Bacteroidota; class Bacteroidia; order Chitinophagales; family Chitinophagaceae; genus Puia. The sequence goes on from JARLGZ010000034.1 coordinate 136,530, forward strand.
GCACCTGGATGGGCTTAAAAGACGATAGATAAAACGACGGATAAAGACCCGCCAGGATCCCCACGATCACCGAGGACACCAGCAACACGGGCGCAAGCCACCAGGCCGTCCAGGGAAAGACCAGCGATTTCGACGTCAGGCTGTTGAAATAAGGCAGCAGCAGCCACGCCACGACCAATGCGAGCGCAAAAGACAGAACGCTGAACAGCAACGATTCAGCCAGGAATTGCCGGATCAGGTCGATCCGGTATGAACCGATGACTTTACGAAGTCCGACCTCCCGGGCACGACTGGCCGATTTTGCCGTCGCCAGGTTGATGAAATTGATACACGCAATAAACAGGATAAAAAAGGCGATCCCCCCAAAAAGCCAGACGAAACGCATATCGCCATGTTGTAAGCCATCCCGGTCGGCAGCCAGGTGAATCGACTTCACCGGCTCGACATGAAAGATGTTCGAAGCCACCATCCGGTTAGCATCTTTAAAGCCCTCGGCTGTTAAGCTGGGAAGGAGATATTGTTTGTTGATGGAAGTCAATTTGGATTCAAAACCGGCGATATCCGTTCCTGGCTTCAGCAATACATAGATCCTGTAATTAGTCGTTACCCAGTACGTCTGTTCACCCGGCCAAAGCTCTTTCCCTTTCATCGTCAACAGGAAATCAAATTGAAGATGCGAATTGGACGGAAAATCATCCATGACGCCTCCGATTTTATAAGGATTCTTGCGGTTGTTATTCAGGTAGATGATTTTTCCAACCGGGTTTTCGCCGGGAAAATATTTGTCCGCCTTTCGCCTGGAAAGCACCATCGTATTGGGCTCGTCGAGTGCATGCGTCGCATCCCCATACACCATATGAATACCGAAAATATCGAGCACATCCTGATCCGCATAGGCAAAGCCTTCTTCATAGATAGACTGGCCGCCTTCCTCTTTCTTCATCTGGTTGCTCCCGGCCCCTTCAAACAACGGCGAAGCCATGATCCGCCCCGACTTTTCCACTTCCGGAAAATGGGTCTTCAACACCCCGGCAAGGGGCGCAGGGCAAAAAACACTCATGCCCGCTTTCCCATTGTCGTCATATTCATGGGCAAGCCGGTAGATCCGGTCGGCATTCGGGTAACTCCGGTCATAGCTCAACTCATCACGGATAAAAAGAGCGATCAGCAGACAGGCGGCGATGCCCAGCGCAAAACCCCCGATCTTGATGGCCGAATACATTTTTTGCTTCATCAGCTGCCGGGCCGCAATCTTGAAATAGTTTTTTGTAAACATGCTCATGATTTAACAGCCTACCCGGTATCCAAGAAAATGCCGGTTTTTCACCATTTTGATAATCAGCCGTTTATAAAATAGCAACGGCCCCGACTGTCCGGTAACGTACGCCCGGTGTCCGTCTAGGACTTCTTCGCCTTACCCAACCCCACCTTGTAGTCGTCCGGCGTCCCCGTGATCTTCAGGTTCATAAAACGTATCTTCTTGTCCTTGTCCCTGTATTCGATTGCATCCACCTGGTCCGGGTCCACCTCTTCCTTCCTTTTGCCGAAGAGCATCCGGAAACCGACCTGCGTGACCATCTTTAAAGGAATACGTATATAATACTCCATCTTCATATCCAGGGACTGCTTGCCGGAAATCTCCATATAACCCAGGGACGAATTAATATTCATGTCCGGTATCGTCAGCGCCCCATTTTTGAGGACCAGCGTATTTTGAAGCGTATCAAACCTCACCAGCTTCAGGTTCTTGTCCTTGAAATACGAAGACATGGCCTGCATGGGTCCGAAATTCACCAGCTCGCCATTCAGAATCTCCAGGTCCAGCTTCGCTTCGGAGTTATCCATCAAAGGCGTCAGATCGGGATGCACCTGCACATAACTTTCGATCTGCCCGCTCAGATAGCCCTTCAGGTTTTTATTGATTACATAATCCTGCCCGAAATAGTCCATTTTAAGCAAGAGCTTTTCTATGTTTACATCTTCCGCACAGATCCGGCTCTGCAAATAGATCTTGTTCGGGTCACTGCCGTTAAAGTGCCCCCGGGCGCCGACCCGGCCTTCCGCCACTTCCACGCCCAGCGTGTCCAGGTAGAGTTGCTGGTTGGACACCATACGGATATTCGTGGAGAGATTCTTCAGCCCCAGGTGATGGTAACGGATCCTGCCGATATTCACGGTTGCGTTAAAGTCGATAAAAGGTATCTGGAAGATATTGAAGCCGGTAGTATGTGCAACCGGTTTCACCGCCGTTGCATCCGTCGCGCTGGCAACCGTTGCGCCTGTAACCGTCGGCGTAGCCGATGTCGTTGTCGTTGTCGTCGCAACAGTCGCAGAGCCGTCCCCGGTCCCGGTCTCTCCCCCGGAACTTTCCGGAACCCCGGTCGGGTCTGAACCCTCCGGCTGACCCGCACCGGCCGTCGCAGGTGTCTGTTCTTCCTCTGCCGTTAGCACATAGTTTGTTAGCTCATCCACGTCCAGGAAACGTGAAGAGAATTGAAGGAAGTTCTCCTTCTTTCGCCTTGTAGTATCGCTGCCGGTATACAAACGCATGCTGACATTAAAATCGCTGCGCCCGATGATGCCCTTCAACGTGTCTATCTTCAGAAAATGATCCGTACCGAATTTGATATTCCCGCTGATGCTATCCAGCCGGTAAGCATGCTGCCGGAGTGAGCCCGAGATATTGGCGATCTTTATATTGGCGAACTGAAACACCGAATCATACCGGAGGTCAATTTTCGAACGCAGCCAGATATTCGATCCGACTTCCTCATAATAGCCCCTGGGCACATACTGACGGCTGATCCTCCCCAGCAGATCGTGCATGGCCAGTCGCCGCGATTTCAGGTCGAATGCGACCTGCGTCCTGCCTTTCATGACCTTATTGAACCACAGGGCATAGTTATTCACCCGGCCGCTAAAACGGATGTCGCTGCTGTCGATCAGACCGGCAAAATTCCGCAGCAGGATCGAAGTGTCATTGATGGTCAGTTCCGCGCCAAAATCATGAAACGCATGCGGGTAATTTTTAAAGGCGGAATAAAAGCTGTCTATCTTGAACACCCCTTTAGGCAAGGGTTTGGGATGAAGCAGTTCACTGACCGATGTCTCCAGGGACAAGCCGATATGGAAGCCATAGATCTCCTCCTTCGCCTTCCTGCTCCGGGTGGAATCAAAAGACAACAACTCTTTGAGGATCATTCGCTGGCTGCGCATGTTCATTTTTAGCACCACCGGCTTCTCCTGGTGATGGAAAAGTGCAGGCAGATCGGTCAGTGAACCCTCGACATGGAAATCGGATCCGCCGATCATACACGCCAATGAGTCCAGCTTCACAAAGCCGTTCTTCATATTGGCGTGCAGGTTGAGGTGCTCTATGATATAAGGATACGAGGGGACGCGGAAAGTCAGGTTCCGTACCGTGAGCTCACTCTGGATACCCTCCGTCAATTCGCTCAGCTCCTTTTCCGGGGCGCTGAAATCCACCAGGTCCCTGAAATTCATCTTCAGGCTGATATGGCCGGTAATCCGCTCCAGGTCTTTGATGCCCAGGAAGGCGCCGACAAAACCCAGTTCCAGTTCCGAATTTACCTGCATGAGTATCCTGGGATCTGTAAAATCCCTGAGGATAAAGTTTCCTTTAAAGACACCCTTGTCCGGCCTCGCCTGGATGTCGAGCAACCGCAATTCCGATGTCTTCAGCGACTGCCCCGCACCGTTCGTATAGTATCCTTTAAAGGCCAGCGAATCCAGCTTCTTATTCGCCGTCGTATTGTGCAGCCACGCATCGGCACAGGAAAAGCGGACCTCGATAAGAGGCATTTTTCCACCCTTCAGGGCTCCTTTCATGCTGCCGCTAAAACTCAGATGCCCGTCATATTTGAAATGCTTTAATTCCCGGGCGACTTCTTCCGGGGCAAAGGAGAACAACTGCCGGAAGTCCGGCTTGTCTCCTGAAAAATGCAGGTCCACCGTATTATCATGGAGCAGATCGGCCGTACCGGTGACATTGAAAAGAGCGTCCTCCAGTTTCAGCCGGCCCTCGGTAAGATGGACCATTTCGCTGGGCTTGTCGTAGGTGAATTGTATGTTGGTCTCCAGGCGCTTGTGCCTGAACAGTGAATTGTAACCCGGCCTGGTATAGTCAAAGACCAGGGCCCCTTTCAGATCCGCATCGATCAGCCGGTCGTTGTCCTGTAAGGAAGACTGTATCCGGTCGATATGCGTCAGCACCTGTTGCCCCGTCAGGCTGTCCCGGTAGGAAATGTCCATATTCTTCAACACGATCTTTTTGATGTCGAGGTCCAGCTCCGCCGGCCGGGTGCTGTCGGTGGTGCCCGTATCGGTATTTATATGGCTGGCTTCCACGATATTCAGCTCGCCGTCCTTTTCTTTCAGCAGATCCAGGTGCCCGTTCTTAACGGCAATCACCTTCACCCGGTAATGCTGTTTCAAAATATCGGTAAGACTAAACCCTGCAAATATCTTTTCCGCCTCATAGATCGGCACGAGGGCAGGCCGTGCGGTGTCGACCTTGCCGGCATAAAACCGGACACGCTGCAAGCCAATGGAGATATAAGGAAAATTCTGAAAAACAGACAGCTCGCTGCCGCCCACCACCAATTCGCCGGGCCATTTTTTATTCAGTTCCTCTACAGCCAGCCCGACCAGGCGCTGCCGTTCGAAATATAAAATAGCGACCGCTGCGATAACCAGGATGAAGAGCGAAGCAACGGGTATCAGGATCAGGCGAAATAGCCTCTTTCGCGTTTTGTTTTTCACGGGCGATGTTTTGATCTCTTTTGACCGCACAGGACCCCTGCGCAGATAGGTATAGCATCTCCGACAACGCTTTTTTTAGAAAATTATTTTATTAAATTTTTGTTTACTAAAAACCTTGGTAATTTTAGTCTCTTGGGATGACTTTTTCAATAGCCGCCTCCAATCCCGGGGAATAGCCCAGACTCACGTATACGACCTTCCCGCTGCCGTCGATGAGCACATACAGCGGGATCGCGCCGACCCGGTAATCCTTTTTGAATTGCTCGTTGCCAATCAGCATCGGAAAACGGATACCGCGTTTCTGTACCAGGAGCCGGGAGGGTTCGAGCTGTTTCGTCTCATTGATGACGCCAAATACCTGCAAGCCTTTGTCCTTATATTTCTCATAGAGATGCTCCACTTTTGGCATCGATTCGATACAGGCCCCGCACCAGACTTCCCAAAAATCCAGCAGCACCGGCTTGCCCCGCAGACCCGTCAGGGATACCTCCTGCTTTTCAAAACCAGTCAGCACGAAACCCGGAGCATCCTGTCCCTCGAGCTTCTGCAAAGGCGGGGATGGTTCTAAGATATGTTGGGTGTAGTTAGCCAGGAAGACGGGAGAAGAAAAGTCATAGTCGAATCCCGGATCGTTCAGCCGGATGTCCTTCAAGGTATAATAAAGATCCTGCACTTTCCCCAGCGTCTCCTGGTGACTTCTCATGGCCACAGGCAAAAAAGAGACCGGGTCGATGGTCAGCGTCTTCGAACGTTTGCTGACATCGTACTGCGTAAGATCGGGGTAATGCATCCGGAGATAGAGAAAGGCCCCGTCCTGCCAGGATTCAAAACCGACAGCGCCCGAAGTATCCAGCCTGACCAGGTCAGGCAGAATGATCTGTCCGCCATGCTGCCATAAAGCGTGGGACAGCAGGGCCGGATCGGTGATGACCGTGTAGACCTTTTGCTCATCGTCCGTTTCATAGATGACTCGCCCGCCATAAACGATCGCGCCATGCACACCCTCCATCCTGGCCTCGAATTCAAACCCGAACAGGCTGTCTTTCCGATCGGCCCTGATCAGGGCCTTGCCTTTCAGCACCCGCGTGTCACCCGTCACCAGGGTATCGGCGCGTTCCGTCGTATAGGAGATCGTCCGGATCGATTCCTGCGCCCTTTTGATTTTCCGGATAAGGGCATCGATTTTCCCGTTCCGGGCAGGGGCGACTCCGATACCGCAACCTGACGCTGCTGCGCTGCAGAAGACAGGCATATAAACAAAGAGCAGCGCGAGCGACAGCGGGAAGGACAACATAAGTGCTTTCATATGCTTTTTTTATACACACAAACCTATCTCGTTTTTGTAACCCAAAACATCCAAATAGACAGGGCTCCGCGAATATTCGACAAAATCATCGGGACGCCCTTTTGTCGAAAAAAGAATCGGTTTTGTCGAAAAATCCCGTCGCCCGGAAAATAGTAGCTATTTTGAAGCCATGCATCCAGACAGGCGCTTTCTCCGGGATAAATTCACAAGGATCGAGATCGGCTTTTTCCTCGTCTATTTTATTCTTTTTAATATACTGACCGATATCGAATACAATCTCTACGAGAGACACAACTATGTCCTTTTTGTAAAGGATATCCCCGGCAGGCTGATTTACGGCATCGTCTACCTGATTCCCTTTGCCATTTGCTACAAATTCCTGATCCGGGGCTATCTGTTTGAAAAAAAATACGGACGGTTCTTTTTACTCCTGGCCCTCTTTCTCCTATTGCTCAATTTCTACCTGTTGTACAGTTACTGGGTCATCTCGAAATTATCTTTTCTCCCTGCGACCATCACCCGGGATGCCGATACCTACTACCACTCCGGGGCCCTCGTCCACTTTAGCGTAATTTACATCCTCAGGGAACTCATGGTCATCTCCTTTCTCGCCTATTTCATCCGATCGGCCAAACAGGAAAAGTGGATGAACGCCATCCGGGAGGAACAGCTGCAGGCGGAACTAAAATATCTGAAGGTCCAGTTGCAGCCACACTTCTTTTTTAATACCCTGAATAATATTTACGCCCTCACCCTGGAGCAATCGGCCGAAGCAGCGCCGCTCGTAGCAAAACACGCCGATATGATGCGGTATATCCTCTATCATTCAACCAGCCCCAAAACACCCCTGGAAGAAGAATTGGCCTTCCTGGAAAACTATGCCCGGGTCGAAGCAGTCCGCTTCGGAAAGAAAATATCCGTTAGCTTTGATAAACAAGGCATACAGGACAGGGACACAATCGAGCCGCTCCTCCTCCTTCCCTTTGTCGAAAACGCATTCAAACACGGCGCGGGAAAAGAGACCCGGACCGGTTATATCCGGATCATCGTCTGCGTCGTCGGACGGGAACTGATACTGGAGGTGATGAACAGCAAACCCGCCCTCTTTGAAAATATCGCGCCCGTCGAAAAAACCGGGTTCGCCGATAAAACCGCCTCCCCGGATAAAACAGGATTCCCGCAAAACAGCAGATTCCCGGAAAACAGCGGATTCCCGGACAAAAAGCAGGGAATAGGCTTGAAAAACGCCCGGCAAAGACTATCCCTCCTGTACCCCCAAAGACACCTGCTCGAAATCAATGAGAAGGACACCGATTTTGAACTGAGACTGACCTTACAATTAGACACCGATGGTTAAATGCATTGTAGTAGATGACGAACCGCTCGCACGACAGGTCCTGGAAAAACATATCCTGCGCACCCCGGAACTGGTATTGGTAAAAAAATGTGCGAATGCCCTCGAAGCCTTCGACACGCTCAGCCGGGAGAAACCAGACCTGGCATTCCTCGATATTCATATGCCCGTCCTGAACGGAATAGACTTCATCCGGTCCCTCAAAGCACCGCCGGCCGTCATCATTACCACGGCTTTTTCAGAATATGCCGTGCAAAGCTATGAGCTGGAAGTGGTCGACTACCTGATGAAACCCATCACCTTTGAGCGCTTTTCGATGGCCCTGTCCAAATTCCTGAAGATACACGCAAAGCCGCCGGAACCAAACTCCTATTCTTATTTCAAAGTCGACGGCAAACTGGTAAAACTCGAACACGCGGATATCCTCTACGCACAGTCCATCAGAGACTATATCATCCTGGGTACCTCACACGGCAACCGGATCGTACACATGACGATGAAAAACCTCGAAGAACTCCTCCCCGCATCGATGTTTGCCCGGATTCACCGGTCTTTCGTCATCGGCATGGCGCATATCACGACGATCGCAAAGGACCAGGTCAGTATTGGGGAAATATCGATCCCGGTTGGCGGCAACTATAAGACGGCCCTCGATGGCTTAAAAGCCAGGATACTTTCAAAAGGCTAACTAAAAAAATGTTAAAAAGGCAAAGGCCTCTTCCCAGATATACGAACATATTCGTATTTTCAAAAACACCAAAAAACGAATAAATATGAGAAAGATCATCGTCGCCACCCTTTTAACAACCGTATTGTTGTCAGCAGCGGACAGAACAACGGCACAGACGAAGACCGGCTGCATCAGCTTCAATGAATTACTCAATGCGATGCCGGAGTTCAAAAAAGCGGATACCCTGCTGGCGAAATTCAGGGACACCCTCCAACAGGAATTTGACGCTTATAAGGCGGAATATTCGGAACAGGAGAATTTGCTGAATTCGCCGGATACAATCAAATACAATATCGCACAGCTTCCCTGCTTAGCGACAGCCGGCCAACCTCCGCTGACGGCTGGATGGGCATGGCCGATAGTCGCATGGGCATCATCGACAGCGTGGCCTCATCGCGTGGACGCCAGTATCTGCCCCAGGAAATGGTCGGTATCCAGCTTGTCGCCATGCTCGAGCGCAAGCCGGACGACAACCAGCTTCCTCGAGGGGATGACCCAGACATGCTGCCCCTCGTATCCTTCACAGGAATAGCAATCGGCCGGCACATGCGGATATTTCTTCAACCACCACAGCGCCCCATAACCCGTACCGGACCGGGTAAAATCCACCCAGCCTTCCGGCAATATCCGTTCCCCGCCCCAGACGCCGTCGTTCAGATAGAGCAGCCCGAACCGCGCCCAATCACGGGGTGTAGCATAGCAATAGGATGAACCCACAAAAGTGCCGCCGGCATCCGGTTCCAGCAGCGTATGATACATCCCGATCCTGAAGAACAATTGTTCGTAAGGAAACCGGTAGTAACCGTTGTCACCGATGGTTTGCCGGATAATAGCCGACAGGATATTCGCGGTCCCGCTGGAGTAGGTGAATCGTATGCCGGGTGTGTCCTTTAGCGGTGAACCCGTCGCAAAAGCGCCCATATCCTTTTCCTTAAAGAGCATATCGGTACAGGCGCTGGGTCCTGCATAAAACTCCCACCAACGCAGCCCGCTTCGCATATTCATGAGGTTGGTCAGCGTGATCGTCCGCCTCTCATCATTCCTCCACGCTTCCACCGGCGCGGCAGACCGGATATCCAGCTTACCCTGCTTTACGAGGATGCCCAACAGCGCATTCGTAATGCTTTTTGTCATGGACCAGCCCAGTTGCATCGTATTCCTGGAGAAACCGGGAGCATACCGTTCACCGACCAGTTGCCCCTTATACAGAACGATCACCGCCCGGGTCCTCCTCTTATGCGATTTCCCTTCCCGGAATGCCCCATCGATCGCGCGCTCTATCCCCGCCCTGTCCACGCCATCCTGAAGCGTATCCGCAATGCGGTCTCCCTGTGGCCAATTGACGGTGTCGGGATCAAGGGAAGGGGGAACGGCCAACGCCACCCGCCTGTTTTTAAACGCCTCCTCGCTGACCCCGTTGAGCAATACCCCACCGAGCCCCTGGCGAAACACCGCCTTCTTGCGGGCCAGCCCAAGCACCGACCCGGTCACCGATTGATCCTTCCGGTCTACCGTAAAAGAAACCAGGTTGAAAGGGAAATCTCCCAGATCGTCACGCTCCACTTCTTCCGGCTCGCGGCCGGCCACAAATACCCCCGAACACAGAACCTTTGCCCCATACCCGCTCAGGATGGGCAGGCTCTTCCAGATCAGCACGAACAAGGCGCCCAACAGGATAAACAGGATATAGCGAAATACTTTCATCCCTCAAAAATAGCGAAACCCGCTCCTTCTCCCTTGCCACCCGGAAAGAATGGCTTACAGTCGGCGAAGAACCTGCCCGCCGCTCAGGAATTGGCAAAGTTGAACATCCAGTTGACCCCAAACTGGTCGGTGCAGGATCCGAAATAGGAACCAAAGAACATATCCTCCAAAGGCATCGTCACCTTCCCGCCTTCCGATAATGCATCAAATAATCGTTTAGTCTCTTCGCGACTCTCCGGTTCCAGGTTGATATGCATATTACTGCCATAGTCCAGCTTAAAACCCATGCTCTCAGGTGCATCCGTGGCCATGAGGATATGACCGCCGGGAATCGACAGTTCGACATGAATGATCAATTTTTTGTCGGCGTCGGACAGCGGAGGGATTCCCTCGGGAAGTGCAACATCGCCGAACCGTCGAAGGCCATCGCCAAGAAAGGTTCCCCCAAAAACTTTTTTGTAGAAGAGGAAAGCCTGCTCGGTAGTACCGGGGAAGTTCAGGTAGGTGGTCACCCGCGCCTTGTGATCCGTCTTCAGTTTCTTCTGCATATCCATCCGGGTTTGCAGGTAATGAGAAAGTTTATCGACATTCTGCTTCAGCCCCTGATCCGCCTTGAACGTCTTAATAACCTGCTCAAACTCTTCCTTCGTATCAAACAGCATATGCCAGGTCAGATGCGTCTGCTCTCCGCGCGGATCGAACTCGATGGTAGCCGTAAATTTGGGGCCGCTGACATGCTCATAGACGATCTTCCTGTGTTTGACAATCTCTCTGAATATACTCTTGTTCTTAAAATCGGTTCCGTCGGGGCCATGCATGACCAAATCCCATTCACCACCCTTCTTGAACTCCATCGTATAGATGGTATTGGTGAACCCGTTGGGCCCCCACCAGTTCTTGATATGTTCGGGCTTTGTCCATACTTCCCAAACCAGCTCGACAGGCGCGTTCAGCAATCGTGTGAGGATCAGCTCACGATCCTTGGTGTTACTTTCTTTTCCCATTTTTTTTTATTTTTTGAAGTTTTTCCAAATAGACCTCCAGGGAATCCAGGTGGCTTTCCCAATGCTTTTTATATCGCTCCACCCATGCGGAGACTTCGCTCAGCTTGTCCAGCCGGGCTTCGCAAAACCGCTCCCGGCCCTCCTGCCTGATGACGATCAGCCCGCATTCGGCAAGGATCTTCACGTGCAGGGAGACCGCCTGCCGGGTCGTATCGAATTTCCCCGCGATGGCATTCACATTCAAAGATTCGTGGGCAAGCATATTAATGATCTCCCGACGCGTCGGATCCGCGATAGCCTGAAATACATCCCTTCTCGACTCCATAATATGCAAGTATTTGCTTGCAAATATAAACGCAAGCATTTACTTGCGCAAATTTTAGGGCAGGAATTTTATATGACTTTTACAAGGTTTTTTTTCGGCTTTCCCCGTCTTCTTTCATTCCGGCTCTGCCTTTCAAAAAGGATTCGGATATTTGCCCTCAATATATTACTACCTCAATCCATTACTATATGCCTATAAAAATATTAATGGTCGAAAATGACCTTGACGATCGTCAACTTACAGAGGAGACCTTCAAACAGGAATGGCCCGGAGCCGCTGTCGAATTTATATACGGCGCCGATTTGCCGGGTTGGTTGCAGCATAAAAGCAAAAAGCCGGACGCGACAGACGGTACGCCACCCTCACTCATCCTCCTCACCATGAACGCCAATCCGAATGGCGCGATGAATATGATCCCACAGATACGCTCAAAAGAAGGATACGGCGAAATACCCGTCATTGTACTAAGCGAAACCACCTCACCGGAGGAGATCCGGGCCGCCTATTCGGCAGGAGCCAGTAGTTTCATAAAGAAGCCCTCCGGCTATGAGGATACCCTATTCAAGATACGCTCATTTATCAACTACTGGATCCGGACGGTTGAACTCCCCGTTTAATCCTGCCTGATCAGTTTTCATTCCTCCTCATCAGCTTTAATCTTTCCTCATCAGTCCGAACGCAAATTGCAACTGCGTCTGTACCCCATGCAGCAGATCGCACAAATTATCCGGCACCTCGTAATCCGGCATCGTCCCCCGTCCTTCCGCATAAGGCGGAACAACCGCGTTCTCATAATAGACCAGCGGGATCCATTGACCAGGAAATAAACCTTACCCGTAAAGGCGCCGGGCTGTGGCTTGACCGGGGCCAGCGGTGCGTTGTATTGTTCCCGAAGCAGGAAAGTCCCATCGGCCTCTCGTTGCAACTGCTCCCGCAACCACCGCCATTGTAACGCAGATCCACCACGAGATGACCGGTATGCTGATCCCTCAGCTTACGCATGGACCCCCCCAAAAAATCATGCATCTTCTTTTTAGCCTCGGCTTCGTCTTTCCCTCCTCCAAAAGAGCGGATCGTGAGCAATGCGGCGTTTGAGTCTTTGAAGATTTCCAATCGCCAGGGGTGGACTTGGTTTGCTTTCATAACTGTCTTATAGGCACGCAGCAGATCCGCGTTGACCGGGTTACCGACGAGATTGCGGCTGATCTCCCGGTAAGAGAGGGCCGGGCTAGTCTGCTCCTGTACGGATCTGGACGCGTCCTTGTACCGGATGACAAACGAATCCGGCCGCTCCACCATCCAATAATAGAAGAGGTTGAAATACTCCTCATTACACATTTTCTGCTTTGAGGTTATAATATATCCATCCCCCCACAAGTGACGGTATATATATGATCGGATCGAATCGATAGGACGACCGTTGATGCTGAGCAATTCATCACCTGACCGGATCCGGCGATCGGCCGTACGGTTCAGTATGATATAGGCACGGGAACCGAACCAGAAAATATTGTATGGGAATACCCGGTACTGGCTTTGATACCGGGCCTCCCAGTCCGAACCGGTGTAAACGCCGGTATGGGCACAACGAATGCGCTAAACCAGCGTGGCCAGCAGCGGTTCGCTCAAAAGAGCCGCAAAACCCGGCAACAGGCAAAACAAAAAAAAGGATCAGGTGTATAAACCAGCTCATATGGGCTATGGAATACATTTGTCGTAAATTTAATACATCCCGGCAAAACATATTATATTGTCATAAACTTCCCACCTGACGATGTTCAAAAACTATCTCATCCTGGCCTGGCGAAACCTGTTAAAGAACCGGGTCTACTCCTTTATCAACATCTTCGGCCTCTCGTTGGGAATCGCATTTGCGTTACTGGCCGGAGCCTTCGCCTGGAGCGAACTCCGGGTAAACCATTCCTTAAAAAATGCCGACCGCCAATACATCATTCTAAGCGAATGGAAAAACCCGGATACCAGCCCGGAGACCATATCCCTTGCGGGACTACCGGTCGCCCTGAAAAGACTATACCCACGGCTGGTGGCGGACTATTATCGTTTCGACGGACGCTCCTCTATTGTATCGCGAGGCAATAATCATTTCCGGGAGGGTCTGCAATTTGGCGACAGCACCTTGCTGAAAATGTACGGCTTCAAACTACTATACGGCGATCCGGCAAATGCGCTGAATGATCCCTCCTCAGTGGTGTTAACAAAGGAAATCGCGCTGAAATATTTTGGGCAGAGAGACCCCATAGGCCAGACAATAACCGTCGAAGGCGTTTCGGGTGACAGGCGTGATTTCATGGTCACCGGGGTATTGGATAAACCAGAGAGAAATACGATTATTAAGCTGGGTTTTAACCATGACAATTTATTTTTTAATACGGCGGCCGCCAAATTTTTCAGAATCGATTTTGACGAAGCATGGGATAACGCTGAGATGAACGATCTCATCGAACTCCAAAAGAACGTGAGCCCAAAAGACGTCGAAGCCGCCATGCGCGAACTGCTTAGAAACAATGCCCCCGAAATAGCAAACGATCTGACCCCCCGCCTGGTGTCATTGACCGACTATAACCTCCTGGCAAATAATGGGCTCGTAAAAAAGATGATCGTCACGATGTCTTGTATTGCCGGGTTTATCCTGCTGATGGCCATCGTCAATTTTGTAAACATCTCCATCGGCCGCTCCTCCTCCCGTATGAAAGAGATGGGCATCCGGAAAGTAATAGGCGGCCTGAGGAAACAACTGATTGGGCAGTTCCTGGTTGAATCGAACACACTCGTCTCGCTAGCCACCCTGCTGGCATTTGTCATTTATTCCGTCGCTAAATCCGGCTTCGGCCGCCTGCTGGACAAAGAAATGCCGGCCATACCGGATTTCTCACCCGGTTTTTTTGTCGTCTCCCTCCTTTTCGTCTTTTTGATCGGCTCACTGGCAGGGATCTACCCGGCACTGGTCCTATCAGGACTAAAATCCGTCGATTCGTTAAAAGGAAACCTGAACGCCGTCCGGGACAATATCTGGTTTCGGAGGACTTTGGTCGGCTTCCAGTTCGCCACAGCCGCCATCGTCTTTATCGGCGCGATCATCGTCACCCAACAGGTCAACCTTTTTTTCAGCGACCGGCTGGGCTACAACAAAAATCAGATCCTATATGTACAGTTGCCTCGGGACTGGACGGCAAACGGGGTTCTGAAGGCGGAAGGCATCCGTAACGTGCTGTCCGGCGTACCGGCCGTCTCCTCGATCTCGTTGTCGTTTGAAATACCGGACGGAAGCAATACTTACAATAGCCCCTTCTACAGACAGGGCTCAAACCCTTCACAGGCTATTCTGACGCAGGGACTAACGGTTGACAATCAGTTCGCTGACACCTACGGCATACCCTTACAGGCAGGCGTATTTTTCGGACCCTATGATCATGCCGGCGATTCCGACCGGGTCGTGATCAACGAGACGGCCTCAAAAGCGATGGGATGGGCCAGGCCGGAGGATGCCGTCGGGCAAAAGATCATGACCGCAGGCGCCTCCCTGCCCTTGACAGTCGTGGGCGTCACCGCAGACTTTCATTATGGATCCATGCAATCGCATATCCTGCCGCTAATCTTCAACAATATCTACTATACGGAGTCTTATCGTTATTTATCCATCCGGCTAAAACCAGGAGACATCACGGAAAACCTTTCCGCCCTGCAGCAGAAATGGTCGGTCCTCTTACCCGGTGAACCCTTCGCGTATCATTTTATGGACGAAGCCCTCGAGAGATTGTACAGCAGCGAAATACAATTAAAAAGAGCTACCTATCTCGCGACGGGTCTGGCCATCATCATCGTATTGCTGGGGGTGACAGGACTGGTATCCCTGAGTATCCGGAAAAGGGCAAAAGAGATCGGCATCCGAAAAATATTGGGTTCTTCTGTCCCGGGCATCATCGCGCTGTTCCTGAAAGATTTCCTGGCGGTCGTCGCGATATCCGGACTCCTAGCCTCCCCCCTGGCCTATCTCATCATGCAAAAATGGCTCAACGACTATGCCTGCAAGATCCCTATCTCCTTCGGACCATTCGGGATCTCCCTGGGCCTGATCACAATCATAACCGTTTTGCTGATCATCCTGCAAACCATAAAGACCGCTCACGCAAACCCGATAAAAAGCCTGCGAAGCGAATAACAACGATTACTTAATAATTCGATAACATTCCATACCCGTATTAGTCTCATTTTTGCCGACGATCAAATACCCGCCACAGAAACAGCTGGCAACCTCTTCAAAAACTGACTGCCATGAGGCTCCGAAAAATCTTTCCCCGATTCCTTTGTATAGTAATTTATATAGCCGGTTTCTTGGAATGGTTCCCTGCATCCGCGCAACAAAATGACAAGACCGCCGTGCAAAGACTCTCGGGGAAATCGGGCCGCCCGCAAAAAATCATCATCGTCATGATGGACGGCTTCGGCGATGAATACTACCGGAACAGCGATATGCCCACCTTGAACGAAATGGAAAAGGCGGGTCTGTATAAAGTCGTACCCTCGCTCATGCCATCCGTCACCAACGTAAACAACGCCTCGATCATCACCGGAGAAACACCGGAAAAGAATGGAATAACCGGGAACGTATTCCTGAATCCGGAAACAGGCAAGGAGGAATATACCGAAGACCCGAAACAGCTGCTGGCGCCCACCCTCTTCGAAAAGGCCCGCGCGGCAGGTGTCAAATCCATCCTCTTCTCCTGTAAGACAAAGACCGTCCAGCTATTAAGCGGAGGGGCCGGAGAGACGATGTGCTGGGAGACGGCTTCCCCGGTCTGGATCAAACGTCTCGGAGAACGCCCGGACATCTATAGCAGGGAAGTCAATTACTGGATCATGGAAGCGGCTCTCTACAGTATAAGACAGGATCCGGATCTGGGTCTCATCTATATCCATACCACCGACTATCCCATGCACACATGGGCGCCCGAAAGCCCGGAGTCGAAAGAGCACCTTCATAAAATGGATGGCTATCTCGCACAACTGAGAAAGGCCGCCCCTGATGCTGCCATCCTGATAACGGCAGACCACACCGTCAGGCATAAAACAAAGTGCTGGGATCTTGAAAAAGCATGTCCAAACCGCGGCATCGCCATAAAAGCGGCGATCTCACCTGAAAAAGACCGATACTATAAACATCACCTGGGCATGGGAGGATCGGCCTATGTATACCTCAATAGTGCCGGGGACTCATCCGGGCTCAGACAACTGCTATTGGGGCTCAAAGGAGTGGAAGAAGTCATTTCCAGGGCCGAAGCCGTAAGAAGATACCACCTGATGCCGGAACGAATCGGAGACTTCATGGTGCTGGGAGACAGCACAACTGTATTCGGGCACCTGGAAAACAGCGATTCAGAAGATTTGCCCATGACTTACCGCAGTCACGGCTCTACCTATGAAGCCCGGGTCCCACTGTTCGTCTACAATGCCCGCAAGGCGCCGCCCCTATCCTATTTTACAGACAATTATAAATTGGCAGCCTGGCTATACCAGGCATATTGAGAAAGGCATCATACCTGCAGATCACAAGCCATCCCAGCAATCAGAACCATCCCGGCAGATTAGAGGCCGTCTTTTAAACTGTTTCTCAACTGAGCCAGATATTCAACGGTAGAGGTCGCACTGCCGGAAGAAGGATCCTGTACAGCACAATTCCTCCTGATATAGCTCTTGATATCTGCCATCTGCCAGATGGCGCCTCCTGCCAGACCCGGATAGTCTTTTTTGAATGCGGCCATTTCTGTCTTGATTTCGTCGGGTGTCTTGCCATTGTGGACGGCGCCACAGACACCAAAGGACCCGCGACACAAAAAGATTGGGTAGACCGGGATATCGGTTGCGAGATCCTTTACCCATTGACCGGGAACATTGTTTTTGCCGCCATCATAACATTGCAGATAGACCGCATCTACAATATCGCGTCGCGATCCGGTCGAATGCGATCCGGTCAAAATGGCCTTCCAGTATTCCGCATTCTTAAAAGGACAGAGCGTCATATGCAGGTGAAGCTTATGGGCCATCTTGCCCAATAGCACAATGGAGGGACTATCATATACGGATTCGTCATCGACGCATATCGCGTCGGCTCCTATCGTTTTCTTTAACACTTTGCATAGTTCATACAATGTGCTCTTTCTACCGGTTCCCGTCGCAATACCCGGTGCGGAATTCGAAGGGTCCGTCCAATCCTTTATAAAATCAAAAGTGTTCGGCGGCTGATTAATCCATCTGCCTTCGAGCAAAATTTCGATGCGTCTCACGGAGCTCACCCCTTGTTTCAGGGAGGCTACGCGCTTTAGCCAATCTTTATCACCCACATACTCGCCGTTATGAATGATTGGACTTCGGCTGTCGCCGGAATACAGATCCCCATTGGCGTGAATATAGAAACTCGAAAGAACCACGGTTGTAAAACCGGATGTCTTTATATTTTCGAAAGTCGAATCATCCCCCGGATACAACCCGCGGCCGTAAAGGATCAGGTTCGTGTCGATGGGCGAAGACCGGCCGGACCGATCAATAGCCGATCGATCAATGACGGAGCCATCAATACCTGGCCGGTCAATGACGGACCGATGACCCGCTATCCCGGACTTTTCGCTCAGCCTCCGGGAATGCGCATAGACAGGAACACCACATAAGAAGAAGAAGAAAATCGTCAGTATTGTAATCGTCGGATTTAGCGCCACCGCTTTCATAGCCATCGCTTTCCTAGCCATCCCTTTCATGATAGAACTTTTTTCGTCAGCCCAAATTAGCCATTTAACGAATCTGAAATTTTACCGTTCAACACATCTCCGCCATCGGTGATTGCAGGTGGATCCCGGTAGTTTAGCCTCTTTTTTGGAGGATTTGAGCGTGGACTGCAGGAAAACGGCTTTATTTCTTCGTCTATCCGGCTTTAAAAGCCTATCTTCACCGGTATCGAGCATTACAACATAAAATCAATTGTATTCCTCACCCCGTTGAAAGGCTTCGAAGGCGGAATGAATTTCGCGAAGGATATCCTCAGGCAGCCCGGTGAACTTCATTTTCTCGAAAGAGACAGTTGTGGGCAAAAATTGGGCCATGCTCTGGTGATGATTTCTCAGGAAGTCTCGTTTCTCAGAGGGCCAGCGAGGTTCCCCTTTTTCAAAGAATTCGAGGAATTTCTCTTCGACCTGGTCGAAATTTTTCTTCAGCAATTCAATACCAGAAACTTTTTTATTCATCATCATATTCTTATAAAGGTAGGTAAAATATAGGCGACCGGACATTTTACTTCTCTATTCGAAACTATGCTTCGTTCAATTATCACAGGATCGGGTTGCTATATCCCGGAAATCGTAGTCAAAAACATCGATTTTTCAGAGAACGAATTTTATTCTCCTGACGGATCGCGGCTGGACAGACCGGTTGCGGAAATCGTTACAAAATTCAGCAAGATCACAGGCATCGCCGAACGCCGGTATGCGCATCCGGACCTGCTCACTTCCGATATAGCGGCAAAGGCCGGGGAACTGGCAATCATCGACAGCGGCATCGATCGCGAGGAAATCGACCAGCTCATCGTGGCACACAACTTCGGCGATATGACCACGCACCGCGCCGACGAGAGAGATTTCTCTCATCCGGCACAGACCGACATCGTACCTTCCCTCGCATCGAGAGTAAAAAGACAATTGCGTATCGTAAACCCCGCCTGCATCCCGTATGACCTCATATTCGGCTGCCCCGGATGGCTGCAGGGAATGATCCAGGCCGATGCATTCTTTAAAGCCGGGATCGCAAAAAACGCCCTCATCATAGGAGCGGAAATTTTATCACGGGTCATAGATCCGCACGACCGGGATAGCATGATCTTCTCGGACGGCGCCGGCGCCTGTATCCTTCAATACAAGGAAACAGAAGAACCGGGCGCCGGAATCCTTTCCTCAAATACCCGTTCCGATTGCGGAGAAGAGACCGGCTACATCCGCCTCGGCGAAACATATAAGCCTGCAACCGGCCAGGACCCGAAATGCCAGGATACGAAATATATCAAGATGCTCGGCCGCAAAGTGTATGAATATGCCTTGCGGCACGTGCCTTCGGCGATGAAGGACTGCCTCGACCGTAGCGGATTTGGCATCCGGGATGTAAAAGCCGTCTTTATCCATCAGGCAAACGAGAAAATGGACGAAGCCATCGTAAAGGCCTTCTTCGGTTTGTATGGAGTGACTGACCTGCCTGCCGACGTGATGCCGATGTGCATTCAATGGCTGGGCAATAGCTCGGTCGCCACCATTCCCACATTATTTGACCTGGTAAGGAAGGGCAACATGCCCGGCCACAAACTTTGTAAGGGTGACATTATATTGTTCGCATCAGTGGGGGCAGGCATGAATATCAATGCCGTTTGCTACGGCTGCTGCTAAAAAACACATCTACTATGACTATTGAACAGATCGAAAAATTTATCGTAAGCAATCCGGAAAATGCCGGCCAGACCATCAAAGTCTCTTTCAAAACCAGGAATACGGTGGAGGGAGTCTTTATAAAAACAGCCGACTATAGCGAACTAAAGAAGAGAAATTTCTGGCGCATCGTGACCCTTAAAAATGTGGAAAGTTACCAGGGCTCAAAAGACCTCAACTTGTCCAGGATCTTCAACGGCGCAGAGTTCGTGAGGCTTTCCCCAAACGGCAAATAACCGGGCCGGCAGGACCACGCGGGACCGGCGGGACTGGCGCATACCCTCAATAGAACTCCGAAGGCTTTTCGCTTACCGAAATTACTTTCCCATCCAGGATCGTTTTGTCGAGCGACAGGATCGCCTGTCTCGCCTGTGCTTCCACAGGCATGCTGACATGTCCATTCTTCAAAGACCGGCCATTCAGGGAATTCCTGTTTACGCCCGCGGAATCGACGACCCCAAAAGATGAAAAAAGCTTGCTGATCTCCCGGTCGGTAGTATCCTGGCTGATATTGAATATCCGGATGTCCATGTTAGATGAATTAGACATTAAAAGTAAGGCTATTTACCGGCATTACCCAACCTACCCATTGCTCTTTTTACGGTTTCGTAACTGGCTCCTGGTCATATAGACTTTATGACCCTTTCCGTCAACCCGATAGTATTTCGAATGTTTATCGATATAGACGGTTTCTCCTTTTGGTCCCTCTTTGTCACTATAGACCTTGTCGACGACAACGGCCTTCCCCTTTGAAGCGATCTCCGCGGTCTTGTCTCCTGCTTTAACGGCCCCGGTCTTGATGTCATCCCCTGCTTTTTGCACGGTACTCTGTGCGACCGCCGGGCAAATTCCCACCATAAGTACCAGGACCGAAATACCCATAATTCTTTTCATGATTTCATATTTATAGCAAATCTGAGCTAATTAATCATGACCACTGTTACAGAGCACACTATATCATTTACATAATTCACACGTTGAAAGGGGATGTGTGAATTGTACAACATTTCTGTAAAATGATGTAATACTCCCGGTATATTGAGACTCTATCTTTAATATGGATTGGGATGGCCATGGAACCGCTATTCATCCCAACATTATTATGGAGCAAATGCCCACATTAGTTTATTCAGCCGGCGGGGATGAAAAAAAAGAAAGCCTGATCGACCACGTGTTGGAAACACCTTCTTACGGATGGCAGGACTACGATGGCCACTTGATCACCCCCACTGCAAAGCAGCTGTTCAAAGAATTCTGCTCCCGGCTGAATATCGCCAGGACGAAAAAGAACTGGCTGTCCTCCCTGAGTTGGTTTAAAGTACTGGTCCTCATCCCCTGTCTCTTTATTTTCCTATTCCATTATTTCAATTTCTATCTCTTAGGAATAGCTTTTTTATACAGCATGGTGATCATGGGCACCCACGGTACGATCTGGTATCACCGGTATTGCACACATCGCGCCTATACTTTCAGCAACAGGTTCTGGCGGTTTATTACGAGTAACCTGACCATCAGCATCATCCCGGAAGAGATTTATGTCATCTCCCATCATGTTCATCATGCCAAATCCGATCAGCCGGGGGATCCCTATAATGCACGCGCGGGATTTTTGTATTGCTTTCTCGCAGACGTCAACCACCAGTCCGTCTCCAGTCATTTGACGGCAGACGAGTACGCCCGTGTCTTGAGAATGATGGATCACACCGGCGCCATGCTGAATACTTATTCACAGTATCAAAAATGGGGCTCTGTAGTCAACCCGGCCTGGGCCTTGAGCGGATGGCTTCTCAACTGGGGATTTTGGGGCGTCACGTTCTACCTGATAGGCGGGCCGGCCCTGGTCTTCTGCCTGTTCGGAGCGGCCGGTTTCTGGGCCATAGGCGTACGTACCTTCAACTATGAAGGACATGGCAAAGGAAAAGATAAACACCGGGACGGTAGCGACTTCAATAAAAAAGACCTGTCGATCAATCAAATATGGCCCGGATACGTTGCCGGCGAATGGCACAATAATCATCACCTTTTTCCCTCAAGCGCCCGCAGCGGTTTTTTGAACTACCAACTGGACCTCGCCTGGTGTTATATCAGGCTCCTGAGCCTGATCGGAGCCGTGAGCAGTTACCATGACTCCAAAAAGCTCTTCCTCTCGAAATTCCGGCAACCCTATATCGATAGCAAGAAAATCACCTGAAAACACGAAAAAAAGATAAAAATTCCCTCCGAAATAATATCCCGGGCCGAACAGCCGTTCTTATACCCGGAAGAAAACCTTCCCGATTACCCCAAAATCCTAATAAAAACCAACATGAAGAAGTTTACGCTCCTGGTGACCCTATCGGCATTCTCCCTGGCCGTTTTTGCAGGGGAAAACACTAACACCCCGGCGCCCACCGGCCCCCCCAAAGTTTATATCATGATGAGACACGGCAAGCTCATAGAAGTCAACCGTGGGAAAAAGAAATTGGTCAAAAAAGACATCACCCTCGTCAACCTGACGACCATCCACCCAAACGGCGCGATAGATGCTTCCAGCGGCCAAAGCCTGCAACTGAAAGAAGGCCAATACATGACGATGGACGGACGGATCCGCGAATTGAAAGACATGGTTCGCGCCGCCCCCGCAAAAGGATAGTCAGCCGATTTTATTGCTTTGTCTGTAAGCAAGTGCCTTTCCTGTAAGCAGGCGGTCCTGTCTTTTTATATACTCCTCCGGATTTTTCATGGAGAACACAACGATCTTCTAGCCAAGGATCCGGGTTATTTTTATTTCCCGGATCCTTGCATTCACCTGTTTGCATTCATCTATTTTCATTCACCTGTTTGAATTCGTCTATCTTCATTTACCTATTTGCATTCACCTATTCTCATTCACCTATTTTAATGGCAGTTTAATCTTCCTGCCAACAAATCGTTATATTTTTCAATTCCTCTTTGCCCGAACGTTGTTCCTGGCATTTCATGGATAATTTTATCGCCTTTGGACGTTGCCGATGTCAACGGGTAAGGCAACCAAACGAGAATTACTCCGTAACTGGAATTGAATACTATGAATTGTTTCCCGGTAAGATCGCTCCTGCTGTTGTCGGTTATTTTTTGTTCGGTTCGGGCCCTGGGCCAGGAACTCGCCTTGTCGGGTACGATCCGCGATGGGTCGACACACGAGCCGTTGAAGAATGCAAGCGTTTCTCTAAAACCGGGCAACGAGGGCGCCCGTACGGATTCGCTCGGAAGGTTCAACCTGACAGTCGCCCACGCAGGAAAGATCAGCCTGACGGTTTCCATGATCGGATATACCACAAAGATTGTTTCCCGGACGATTGCTAACACAAACTCATCGACCCAGCCAGGCAAGTCTCACGCCCCCGGCAAGTCAGACCTCCCCGGCAAGTCCGATATCCCCGGCAGCGCCGGTTTTTCCGGCAAGTCTGGCTTCTCCGGCAATCCTAACGCGTCTGACAATCTCAGCATGACCGTAGATCTGGCGCCCGATGCACAAAATCTTAATCAGGTCGTAATCACCAACAAACGGACAAAAAGATATCGGAACAAGAACAACCCGGCCGTCGATCTCATCCGGAAGGTCATCGCCAACAAGGAATCGAACCGGCCGGAGGCATTCGACTACGCGACCTACGAGGAATACGAAAAGGCGGAAATAAGCCTGCGGAATGTAGATCCCAAAAAGCTCAACAAGCGATTACTCCGCCCTTACCGCTTCCTTTTCAACCATCCGGATACCTTGGCCGGGGACACCTCCCTGCTCTACCCCGTCTACCTGGAAGAGAAAATATCAAACAACTATATTCAAAAAGCACCGGCCCGGACAAGACAAATCGTCACCGCGGAAAAAAGGGTTGACTACGGCGACCTCGTCGACACGAAAGGGGTCAGCGAATACATGAATACGCTCTTCTCGGATATCGACATCTATGACAACAATATCCTGCTCTTCACAAACCAGTTCCTCAGCCCTATCGCAAATGTCGCCCCAACTTTTTACGAATTCACCCTGGGCGATACAATCATCGGCAAAAGCGGAAAACTGGTCCGTTTATACTTTATGCCCCGCAACCCGGACGACCTTCTATTCAGAGGCACCCTGCTGATCACCCTGGACGGGAACTATGCCGTCGAAAATGTCTCGATGACCATCAGCAAAAAGATCAACCTGAACTTTATAAAAAACCTGCACATCCGGCAGGAATTCGAAAAGACCGCCGGCGGACACTACTACCGGATAAGCTCAGATGCCTCCGCCGACTTCTCCATTTCGGGCAAAGGCAAGGGGATACATGGACGAAAATTCCTGTCCTGCAGTCATCTCGTCACCGGCCAGCCGATACCGGAAGCCGTATTCTCGCAGACAACCACCGCTGAAAGCGCATTGAACCCCGAAAATTCCGGGACGGATGCGAATAGGGGGAACACTGCGAAAACCAGGAGCAGTCCTGACATCGGGACCGGCGCCGATCCGCTGTCAAAACCAGATTCCTTCTGGGTGGCGCACAGACACGAGCCGTTGAGCGACGGCGAAGCCCGCACCTATGCCAACGTAGACAGCCTCCGCCACCTGAAAACCTTCGTCAGAACCAAAGACCTCATCAACCTTGTCCTCGCCGGCTACAAAAGCGCCGGAAAATTTGAAATAGGCCCCGCCAACACCTTCTATAGCTTCAACCCCGTCGAGGGCCTGCGATTAGGTTTTGGCGGGAGAAGCACGCCCGCCTTCAGCAAGCGCATCTACCTGGACGGTTACGGCGCCTATGGATTCGCCGACCAACGCTGGAAATACAACCTCGGTCTCGCTTACTCTTTCAACAAACTATCCGACTATGGATATCCCCTGCATTATATAAAAGCCGGCATCACCCATGATATCGAAATACCGGGTCAGAATCTCCAATTTGTACAAGCCAATGGCTTTTTGGCATCCTTCAAAAGGGGAGATGCTTCCAAACTCCTGTATAACGATATCTTTCGCATCGACTACCTCCATGAACTGCCCTCTCACTTGTCATATGGATTCGGGTTCAGATACTGGGCGCAGCAACAGGCAGGCGATATCCAATTCATAGGCGCCAAAAACGATCTCTTCAATACTCCCGACACGGTCCGCAACATCATTTCCTCCCAGTTGTCGGGCCAGATCCGCTGGGCGCCGCACGAGAAGTTCTACCAGGGACGCGTATACCGGGTGCCCTTTCCCAATCAGTACCCCGTTTTCAGTCTCCAATATGCTGCAGGCATCAAAGGGTTGTTCGGAGGCGCGTATTCCTATCAGAATATCAATCTCAACATCTTCAAGCGTTTCTATCTCTCCGCATTCGGCTACGCCGATGTGAACCTGATCGGCGCTTATATCAGCGGGAAACTGCCTTTCCCCCTCCTGGGGATCCTGCCCGCCAATCAGACCTACGGCTATCAGCCAAACTCCTATAACCTGATGAACTTCCTCGAATTTGTTAGCGACCACTATGCGGGTATCAATGCGGAACACCATTTCAACGGCTTCATCTTCAACAAGGTCCCCTTTTTGAAAAGACTGAAATGGCGGGAGATCGTCACCGGGAAGATCTTATACGGAGGACTTAGAGCCGAAAACAACCCGGCAAACGACCCATTGCTCCTGAAGTTCCCCGTCACCAACGGCCAGACCAGCACATTTGCATTGGAGAATCAACCTTATATAGAAGGCGGCGTCGGCATCGGCAACATCTTCAAAATACTCCGCGTCGATGCCATAGAGCGCTTCACCTACCTGGACAATCCGCAGGTACCTCGCTATGGAATACGCTTCCTTTTTGTATTCGACTACTAACAACTTACTTTGGGGCAGCCATCGATCAGCAGCGAGGTTTTAAAATATTGACCAATATTATGCTAAGTAGAAATCCCTAATTTAAAAAAAGGTAACGGGCGAGTCTGCGAATACAGTGTTGTAAACCGCTTTTTTTGCGGTTTTATAAATGAATCAACCATCCGATCTCCCCTCTCTTCCTGGCCTCGACTCTATACAAGACGTCAGCAAGAGAGAGTCGTTCCTCTTGCAAACATTGTACGAAAGCTTTGCACCCGTCGTTTATCGCAAAATCCTGCAGGCCGTAAAGGATCCGGACCGGGCCAGAACAGTCCTGGAAAAGACATTTATGTATGCCGTCCGCCGCATCGATCAGCACCTCCCCTCTTTAAGACTGTATATCTGGTTCCTGCAAATCGCCCGTTTCAAAATCCTGGAGGAAGCCGCCGCTGTGACTATCGGGATCGGCTTTCCCGAAGACTGCCATTTTGATCGTTACACACACTCCTGGGTCTCCCTCGAAGAGGAGGAGAAAGAGATCTCATTAGAGCAGGTGCAGGTATCGATTACCACAGCCATCGCTCACTTTCACGATCTGCTGTCCCGCACCCCCGAAAATCGCTGACCGTCCGCATCCCGGGCATGCCGGTCACGTAGCGCGCCGACCAGCCACTTCTCAAACAGACTGTCATTTTCATCCGGTCAATTCATCCGGTCAATTCATCCGGTCAATTCATCCGGTCATTTCCTGGCCGGTCATTTCCCGGATTGCATAAGATCCTTATATTTGAGGATGCCTCGAAATCAAACCCGAATCCTCCTTCGCCATATACCAAAATTCAGAAAAACCTTCCCAAACCCGGCGTGTATCGGGCTTAAAATCATACTGTCGGTAACCTGCCTGCTATCCCCCAACCTCTTCCTGGCTGCTCAAAAAATCATCACACCCAATGGCCCGAAGATCTGGTCGCAAGACTATCGGCCCTTTCGCATCGCAGGCAACCTGTATTATGTAGGCACTTACGACCTGGCCTGCTATCTCATCACTACCCCAAAAGGACACATACTCATCAACACAGGGCTGCCGGGTTCGGCCCCGATGATCCGGTCACACGTGCAGGCATTGGGATTCAGGTTCCGCGATATTAAAATACTGCTGGCCACCCACGCTCATTTCGACCATGTGGGAGACATGGCCGCCATAAAGAAGATGACGGGTGCAAAATTGATGATTCAGGAGCAGGATGCGCCGGTAGTCGCAGACGGAGGCAACTCGGATTACATACTCGGCGGGAAGGGGGCAAGTTTTGAACCCCTAAGAGCGGACAGCCTGCTCCACGACCAGGACACCATCCGTTTCGGGGGCATGCGAATCGCCGTGCTTCATCACCCTGGTCACACCAAAGGCGCCTGTAGCTTTTTATTCGATGTAAAAGACCGGCACCATGTATACCGCGTCCTCATCGCAAATATGCCCACCCTTCTCGATGAGACAAAGCTCAGCGGTATGCCCGCCTACCCGCAGGTCGGAAAAGACTACGCCTATACGATCGGCGCGATGAAAAAACTCAGGTTCGACATCTGGCTTTCGTCACACGCCAGCCAATTTGGGCTTCACAAAAAACACAAACCGGGCGCCCCCTATCATCCCGAGGCATTTATCGACCAAAAGGGCTATGACACCGCCCTGGACGACCTGGAACGGGTCTATCAAAACAAATTAAGAACAGCAACCACCAGCAACCATTCTTAAAGCCATCATGAACACCCTCACCTACTCAAAAAGACTGGATTTCCTGGCTAATGTCCTGCTCCCCGTTGCACTGGGCGGTCTTCTTTATCGCCTTTTACGGGACAGGACAGGATCGTATCTGCTCATCAGGAATTATATGCCGGATGGCTTGTGGGCTTATGCATTCCTTTCATGTGTCCTTATTATTTGGGAAAGGCAGATAAACAGGACCTGGATACTGGCCGTTTTTTTCGCCGCGGCGCTTTTCGAATATCTGCAATTTGTCGGTCTGATAGCAGGGACGGGCGATGAAATCGACATCTGCGTTTACTTCACTTCTTTCGGCCTGGCATTATTATCGAACAAATACATCTTGAAAATACCCCGTTTGGAAATTCCACTTAGTTGAAAATACGACTCATTTGAAAATACCACACAACGATTAACAACCCGACAAAAACCCAAATCAATGATGTCTGCACTCGTTTTAAAAAAGAACCTGCTTTCCGCGTTTGCACTCCTTGTTTTCTTTATGCTCGCGGCGGGCAGCACCGTCAGTAGAATCCCAAATGGGGCCTTTAACCATTTTACACATGTCGAAGACCCGGCCGATACCGGGAGAAGTTACCTCGTCAAAAATGATGGGACAAAAATTTACGGAAACAGGATCGTCTGGAAATCGGGGGTCGTGCAAAAACACGAGATAAAAATTGACGATCAAAGATTTCCGATTTCGGAAATCTCTGGATATGGGGGCGGCAACTTCTACTGCGCCAGAATGGGCCACGAATACGTCAGAAGAATCGTTCGGGGAAAAATAAACGTCTATCTGAAGGAAAACCAGGTCATTCATACAAGCGGAGCCACAGGTATCATGTCCTATGAAACCGTCGACATTTACTATATGCAAAAAGGGGATCGGGGAGAATTCATCGTCATCAGGGATCAGAAGGCGATCGCAGAGGCCGTAAACTCCTGCCCGCTGGCTGTCGGGATGGCCAGTAAAAGCGGCTCAAAACTCAGAAAAGCTATCAAAGCCGATGAAAATTATATGAATGAAATATTCGAGATCTACAACAACGATTGCCGCCCGTTAAAGTAGCGACATCAAACCTCGAATCGCCTTGCTGCATCTTTTCTTCGCCGCCCTGTTTTTCATTCCCATTATCGGAATCCCATTCGCCGCTGGCATCTCAAGCTGATGGAATTGGCGCCGACGCGTTTCGGGAAACAGGTGATTTAAACACTGTTTTCCTTTTCCTCCAATTCATCGATATGCTGTTTGGCTGCTTCAACCCCTTTCTTATTATACAACGAACCTTCATAGTGCTCTTCGGTCGCCGGGTCATATTCAACGGGCTCGTCTCCCAGGAAGATCCGAACAGAATCGCTCCCGGCCGTCTTAAATACCTTTATTGTATATCCTTTATAGTCTTCCGTCGATAATAGT
This sequence comes from Puia sp., assembly GCA_031292515.1. GTDB lineage: Bacteria > Bacteroidota > Bacteroidia > Chitinophagales > Chitinophagaceae > Puia. The sequence goes on from JARLGZ010000034.1 coordinate 165,191, forward strand.
TCCATAATTTGACTTATCCCGCTTGTGTTATACGCATTGTGTTATACTCTTTGTGCTATAAGCCTTGTCTTCTACGCTTTGTCTTGTACCCATTCCCTTCTACCCATTAATTGCCTCCTGCCCAATTGCCCGGCCCCTGTTTATACCCGGGTCAGCTTTACCGGTGCCGTGTGGTTCGCATTCCATTGACACACATACAGGTTCTTGTCGTTGTCGACACAGACATCATGTCCATGCTGAAATACCGGCTGTGCGGCGGCAAGCGTCTGTTGCAGTTTCCCGTTCTTATAAACAGGCGCCGCGCCGCCGGGATTAGAGACCACCTTATTGGAACCGTCCAGGATCGTGACAAAGCCGGAGTCGCCGCCAAGCATTTTTCCCGCGGCGTCTTTGGACCAGCAGACGCCGGCGTAGAGATTCTCCCCATCAAAGACCGCCCTGCAGACATACATGCCGGGCATGTCTACCCGTTTGATGAATTTTCCATCCAGGGTATAATATTTGAAGCAATTTTCTTCGCGGGAAGTGCAGATAACGGTCGGGTTGTTCTTGTCGCGGAGGTCGATGGCTACTCCGTGGGCGTTCGAGAGATTGTGCTCGGGATTTGCGTTGTGATGTCCGCCAAAATGCCGGATGTATTCGCCCTTCGAAGTATACTGGATAATATAATCCGAACCATACCCGTCGGCCACATAGATATCTCCATTGGGCGCCACAGCGGTTTCGGTTGGTTTAAAGGGCTCGTCATCTTTGTAAATGCCGATGGTGCGGGGGTGTCCGATGGAAAAGATGAGCCGTCCGTCGACGGTCATCTTGACGACCTGGCCCGATTGTGCTTTCCAATCGCCGTTCCGGTCCTGGAAGTAGCCGCAGTCGGTGAGCAGCAGGAAATCCTCGCCGCCCTCGGCAGACAAGGTTAGCCCATGCCCCCCGGGGAAAGCATGACCCCAGAAATCCAGCAGCTTGCCTGACTTATCGAAAATGAGAATATTGTTTTGGGTATCATCCCCGATCATGATCAGTCTGCCTTTACTGTCCTGCGCCATTTCATGACAATTCAGCAACGGGTTATTGACCCCGCTGATCTTCGCCCAGCCCTTATCCACTTTATACCGGTAGTTCCCATGCCCGATAATCTCCTCTTCCGGGTCTTTTCTGCCCTTTGTCAGGATTCCAAAACCAGTCACCGGTCGGGCAACGGCAAAGGCGGATGCGAGCGTCGATTGACGGAGAAACTGTCTCCTGGAGTGTTTGTGCATACAAGCGGGTTTTATGGCCATCATACATACAATCGCCGCCATAAATATAGGAAAGACCCCGCAAGAGCGGCTCAAAAAATCGTGGGTCTCCGCAAAAAATCATGCAAGCGTTTGCATAAGCCGGCTGAATCCCACCTTCTGCGCAAGATGGCGGGATCGACCACAATTTCGCTACGTTAACAACGACTATTTCACTACATTACTGCAGTGATCACTACAGTAACCTTGCATATTCCGAGACATGGCCCAGATATTGTCGAACGCTGCAAAATCGTTAGCGTCATGAAACGATCCGCCGTTGGTTTCTTATTATTCCCGGGTCTGCTCATCGTCCTGGGGTTTAGCGGCCCGCGTCTCCCCGGAGATCCCGGCTTTAACCATGCGGTGATTCTGAAAAGCCTGAACAAGGCTACGCTGGAAAAAGGCAGGCTGATCTATACAAAATCCTGCATCACCTGCCACGGTGCGAACGGCATCGCCTCCTACCCACAAGCCAGGTCCTTCAGCAAAGACCCATTGCATTACGGGAAGACACCCTATGCGATGTGGCGAACCATCAGCCACGGCGCCGGCCTGATGGCTGCACAGACCTGGCTCTCGCCTGCCGAAAGATATTATGTGATCCAATATATCCGGGAGACCTTTATCAGACAGTCCAATCCCGGCCAATATTTTAGGATCACCGGCCCCTATCTTGCCGGCCTGCCGAAGTCTGACAGATCGGCCAGCGAGCAACTCGCAATCACCCGGAAAGAAGCACTGACCGGCTCCCAGAAATACGGCCAGGAATGGTTCAAAGACCAAAGCGGGAACTATGGCCCTGCCATATACTCGCAATTAAAAGATCACGCCACTGCGGCCCTCACCGTGGACCTCGGCCGCCACATAAAATTGAGTTATAACCTGCTCCGGATGAATACCACCGCCGCCTGGCAGGGTGACCTGGATCTCAGCGAGACCAAATACCGGCGATACCGGGGAGAAGGCCAGCCCGCCATCCGGGGCAAGGAGCTGGCGGGATTGAATACCTGGCAATGGGCCTATGGCGATCGTTTTGACAGCCTTCAAAAATTCACCGGCATCCGCGCACCGCTTCCCTCCTCATTTCTCGATTATCACGGTCACTATGGCAACCAGAGAAACACCGTGCTCTCCTATGCGATTGACGGCAGGGACGTACTCGAATACCCGCAAGCCCTGATCATGGGTCGCAGAATCGTCCTCTCGCAGACCCTGTATGTTTCACCGGGCGATGCCCCGCAAAAATTATATATCGCCGATCTGAGGAATGGAATGCCTCTAAAACCCGGAGATCCGCCGGCAGCCGATAGACAACAGGCAATTCCGGATGCGCGGCAGCCGTCTTCCCGGGACCTCGCCGTATTAAAGGATCCTGTCACCGGTCATTTTGTGGCTGCGGGCATCGTCTCCGACAATAAAGAAATCACCTGCGTCACGGACAACCGCCGCTATATCGTCGTGACGATTCCGGCCAGTCAGGACCCGATTCTCCTGCAGATTTTTCGAACAGCAGCCAGTTCCGGGCAAGACCTCGCGGATTTTTCAAGATGGAAGACCGCCAGGATGCAGTCCGGAAAGATCCCTGATCCGAACCGGTTGATAAAAGACGCCCAGGCTGGTGACCCGGCAAACGTGCAGGCAGAAAGGTCATCAGTCGTGCAGACCCGTGGAATACTAAATGACAATAAAGCACATTTCGACCCGATCTTCCGCGAGGATTCGGATCGCACCTCCCCGTTAAAAGCCGTGCCCCTGCCTGCCGACTATCCCTATACCGTCGACAATATCGGGTTGCCATTCGACAACGCCTATCATACATGGGTAAGGCCTACCTGTCTGGGATTCAAAAGTGACGGCAGCCTGGTTATCGGAACGTACACCGGGGATGTCTGGATAGCAACAGGCATCGACGATCGTCTTGCCCATATTTCCTGGCGCCGGATCGCCACCGGTTTATTCGAGCCCATGGGGCTCAAAGTCGTGAAGGATCAAATCTATGTGACGACCCGTAACGGCATCGTGCGACTGCGGGATCTGAACGGGGACGGAGAGACGGATTTCTATGAGAATTTCTTTTCGGATCCCGATGTCTCTTCCTTCTTTCATGCTTTCAACTTTGGGCTGGAGACCGATAGCAAGGGCAATTTCTATTACACCAAGGTCGGCGAATATACAGACAACAAGGAACCTGGAAACGTGATAAAAGTCTCCCCGGACGGGAGGAAATGGGAAAGCATCGCCACCGGCTTCCGCGTCAACAATGGCATCACGATCACACCGGACGACAAAATCTTTGTCAGTGACAACCAGGGCGACTGGGAGCCTGCTAACAAAATCTGCCTCATCGATCAGGATATCGATCATCCTGCCAATCAGGGCGTCGACCATCCTGCGGATCTGAGTATCGATCATCCAGCCGGTCGAGACGTTGACCATCCTGCTGACCGGGGCGTTGATCCTCCCGTCGGTCGGGGATTTGATCATCCTGCAGGCAGCAGCGTTGATCCAACCCCGGATAATCGCGGAAAGCAAGCCTTCTATGGCTATGTCCCCAACCTGATATCCGATGGCTGGAGCCCCGATGGCAAAAAGTTTACGCCTGAACAAATGCGAGACGGCGTAATTAGCCCTGACTTCGTAAAAGTTCCCGACACGTTTCACCAGCCCGTCATCTGGATGCCACAGGAATTTGACAACTCTCCAGGCGGCGGCGTTTGGAGCGACAAAAGCTGGGGACCGCTCGGCGACCGCTTCATCCACACCAGCTATGGAACGGGCTGGGCCTATTATTTTCTGACCCAGGCGGTGGATAGTATCACACAGGGAGCCCTGATCGCGCTACCCTTTCAACTGGATGCAGGCATCCAGCGGGCCGCGGTAAACCCGGTCGACAAGCAGGTATATGTGGTGGGATTGACGGGTTGGGATGATCCGGAGGCGCTTAAATATGGTGTCCTCAGCCGGATCCGATATAAGTGCGGCAAGGGCCACCTGCTGACGGGTGCGAGAGTCGTAAAGGGAGGTCTCGAATTGAGTTTCAACTGCAAACTGGACGAGCCGGCTGTCAGGGATGTCTCCCGATTCGAGATCACCCAATGGAATTATAAATGGTCCAACGCCTATGGATCCGATCACTATTCCATCCGGGAACCGGGCAGGAAAGGAGAAGATCCGCTCAGGGTACGGGAAGCGATGGTTGGCAGTGAGGGGTATTCGGTTGTATTGAAGATACCGGAAATCGGCCCGGCTCAGACGGTTAGACTGCGTTTCGACGTGCGGGCCGCGGATGGCGCTCCCATAAAAAATTCCATCTATCTGACGATCCGCAAGATGCCTGAATAATACGCGGTCTACAACGCGCCCGAATAACCATAAGTTTGTAATACCTTAACCGCAATACCTTACCAAAATGCCTTACCAAAATGCCCGAACGACTCACCATCAAAACATCCGAACGACTCACCATCAAAACATCCGAATGACTCATCAAAAAGACTGCCCAACGACTCATCAACAAGACTGCCAAATGACTCATCAACAAGATATCCAAATGAAGCATCGTCCAAAATATATCAGCGTTACAATCCTCCGGAAGATTGTGTGGCTGTATCTGGCGATCACACTGACGGGAAATATACTTTGCTATGGACAGGGCGACACCCCCTGGGTGGTCTATAGCGGTTTTGAAGGACCCGGCAAAGGGAAACGCATCGTATTCGTGACCGGCGACGAAGAATACAGGTCAGAGGAGGCAGCCCCCACGCTGGCGCAGATTCTCGCGCGCAAATATGGATTCACCTGCACTGTCCTGTTTTCCACCGATCCCCGAACGGGTCAGATTGACGCCATGAACCTTTCGAATATTCGCGGCCTGGAGAGCCTCCGGAAGGCGGACCTCCTGGTAATCTTTACACGGTTCCGTGAGTTACCGGATTCGCAGATGCGATATATCGATGAATACCTTCGGGCAGGCAAGCCGGTCATCGGCCTGCGCACGGCCACACATGCCTTCAACTACAAAAAGGATTCGGCCAGCATCTTCGCTCACTATGACTTTCAATGTCGTATAAAAGGCTGGAAAGGAGGTTTTGGTCGCCTGGTACTCGGAGAGACCTGGGTGGCCCACCACGGCATTCACAGAGAGGAAGGCACCCGTGGGCTGATCGATGGGATCGCACAGGATGCCCGAAACCCCATCCTCAACGGAGTGAGCGATATCTGGACCCCCACTGATGTTTACACCGTGGGGCCACTGCCAGGAGCGCAGATCCTGGTTTATGGTCAGTCAACGGCCGGCATGTCTCCCGCTTCGCCGGTCAACCTTCAAAAATCTGTAATGCCGGTGGCCTGGACCAGGGACTATCGCATTCCCGGTGGCAGGCCGGGCCGGGCCTTTGCCACAACGATGGGGGCGGCGATTGACTTCTTGAACGAAGACCTGAGAAGACTGTTCGTCAACGCCTGCTTCTGGGCCTTGGGCCTTGAAAAACAGATCCCCGAAAGGGCGGATGTCGGTTTCATAAGCGAATATAAACCTACGATGTTTGGGCCGGAGCTGTTCCAAAAGGGGAGCCTGCCTTCAAAATACGAGCTAGATAAACACCATTCGAAGTAGGAACTATACGGAGTAGGAACTATACGGAGTAGGATGAACAACGTATGAGTTAAGGGCACCGGAAATCCTGCAACATTTGTTAGCCCCGGATCCCTGCCGCCTGCTGATTCCTCAACGCCCTTTTTTCTGCCATAATGTATCCGTAGTGAAGACCCTCATGAAAAGGGATAAAGCCCAACACCTCATCGATGGTGGAAAGTTGGACGCCATAGCGATTGAGCCATGGGGTATAACGCGAAAACGCGTTCTTCGCATAATCGACTTCCAGTTGATCGATCACAGTAAGGAAGAGCCCTTTTATCGTGTCGATCTCCGCCGCGTCAATGACACGGGCGGGCTTTGTATCCGGTTTGAAGGGAGAGAAATATTTCTCATCCACGCACAATCCAAGCCCCGCACGTATATAACAAACGTTTTGCTGGGTGGAGATGAGGTGGGCGATATTCCAGATAATGTTGTTGTTGAATCCCTGCGGGATGGTATTCAACTCCTCGGCCGACAGGTCGTCGACAAATCCCAGAAGGTGCCTGCGGGTGTTGCGAAGAACCTCGATTTGCTTGTTCATGGTGGTTAAAATGAGGCAATAAAAGTGAAAATGTCTAAATATCGTTCTTCTAATCGTAACGGTGCTGCTTCGGATCTCACCGATTCCTCGACGAATAACAGAGAAACCCTTCTAAAGTTCAATTAATGCCGTAAGCTGTAAAAAAAACCGTACATTTGCCAGCGCTTCTGAAAAACGGCCGTCTCCGGAACGAAATCTCCGGTAATCGATTGATCAGAAGAGCTTTACCAGGATCGGGAAGTAGCGCAGGCCGGTAGCGCACCTGGTTTGGGACCAGGGGGTCGCAGGTTCGAATCCTGTCTTCCCGACTTGAGAGGACAAAGCAGGAATATTCCCGCTTTGTCCTTTTTCATTTTCGCTGAAAGCCTTGTCCAGCGTGTATATTATTCGGGCCGCTTCATTGATTCTTGTGGTTCGAAGTCGCTCTCCGTCAAAAGTCAATTTTTCCGGATACATCGAACCAATGACTTCCCGCTTCTTTTCTATTTCGCCATCCTGGTAGATATAGTCCAGTTTCAGAAGATTGTCAATTCCCGCATCCAGCAGGCCGGGCATGTCCTGGTCCTCTTCCCGCGCCGCAAGCCGGGCTTTAAGCCTTTCTAACTGCTCTGCATACTTCGATTTCATGTCCCGGAAATCGGCAGGCGCAAGTTGTTTAGAGGATACCAATTCCTCGATATATGCAATCTTATCTTCCACCTGGGCGACCTGGGCTAACAGTTCCTTCCGATCATTCAGAAGGGGGGCGGTTTGGCTGTACCAGGATTCGGTAAGGACGACTTTATAAACGTCTATTGCTTCCGGGCGGGGGATATATTTCTTCAGCTCATAGATCAAGCAATCGTTCACGGCATCGGCGCTGAACCGGCAGGTACACCCATCAAAGCAGTGATAATAGGAATAATACTTGTTCCGGCCTTTGGACGCGCTGCCGGTCAAAATCTTGCCGCATTCGGGGCAAATGAGGAATCCCCGTAGGGGCAAGCTGACATTCGATACCACTTTCAGCCGGTAGGTATTTCTTTTTCTTCCATGAAGAACGTCCTGGACCTTGTAATACAATTCCTCGGATATAATAGGTTCATGCTTGGCCTTTATGAATTGAGCTTCCTCGCCTTTGTACTTTTCAAGGAATATCTTTCCGCAATAGACGGGGTTGGTAATGCAAGTCCAAAAGAGGCTTTTGGCTCCTTTAAATCCCTTTTCCCTTGCCATCTTATAGACCTGTTCTGTATTATAGGTGCCTTCGGCTACCTGTTCAAAAGACCACCGGACAGTACCGGCTAGGGGTTCCTCGGGGGCAATGTATTTCCTGCCTAATTCATCCGTTTTATTGACATAGCCGACAGGTGCCAGACCCATATAACGCCCTTCCTTTTTGGCCCGCCGCATTCCGGCTATTACATTCAATGCCCTCCGGTCGTTCTCCACTTCCGGGGCGGCAAGATAGAAGGCCAGCATCATTTTGTTTTCCGGAACGGATAAGTCCAGCGGCTGCTCGATGGCCTGGGGTTCTACCCCCAACTTGCGGAGGGTATTAATCATTTGGTAGGCATCCCCCGCATTCCGGCTAAAACGATCCCACTTAATAAATAGCACAAGGTCTGCTTTACCCTTATTCCTTTTCAGGTCGATAAGATATCTTTTCCATTGAGGCCGGTTAAAGGTCTTTGCTGAATGATCCTCAAAGATCACCTGACGAACGGATATATTATTAATGTTGCAATAACGGCGAAGCAGCTCTTCCTGGCTACGCTGAGAATAGCCTTTGTCTGCCTGTTCATCGGTGGATACCCGGATGTATAAGTCTGCTATTTTCATGTCAAAGGTTTATATTCAATTTACTAAAAGTTGAAGAAAACGGCCTGAAAATGTAGGGAATCCTCAGGCCGTTTTGAGCGGAATGATGCTCGTTGCACACAGTTACCAGTGACGATCCAGGTAATTAGCGACTACGATGTCCGCTAACTTCCGGAGGAATTCCAGGACAATTGTTGCCTGTGCCACTGATACATTCATCCCTCCTTTTCTGAGCATTTCCGCTGCCTTTTCCGGTGGCAATTTTTCCATTTCTCACAGTTTATCATTTTCACAATTGCGCCCTGGTGAAAGGGCATTCCATACAAATATAAGAATAAATGTTAGGTAGAAAAAATATATTTACCAAACTCAATGTTAATTCCCGTATCTTTACTCCATTGAACGATTTTGTGCTTATTTGTGCTGTTTTGGTAGGTGGTACCGGAAAAAAATGTGAATAACAGTATCAAAATCCGTCAAATTTGATCAAAATGGATGAGAAAAAGACATACCAGGTTACTTACAAGGTCTACCATAACGAAAGGCTAAAGAAAGTCTCTTTTCATGGTAAGCTGGTCTATCCTTTATACCTACGATTAACCTTCGACCGGCGGACTACGGAGTATCGTTCCAATCTCTTTGATCTCTTTATGAAGCCGAAATATGGTATTCGTGTTTCGGGGGAAATATTTCCTCCACATATCGATAAGATCATCGAGCGGGAAGAAAAACTGATTGAATTTATCATCGACCGGCATCCAAACGACTTTTCTTTAGAGTTGTTCAAAAAGGAATATGACTATTATGGCCGGGATCTGCTGGATGAGATGGAGGAAGGTTTTTTGAACTATTTACGCCTTTTCTTTGATGATGAAGGAATGCCGCACCTAGGTGATGCCTTTGCTCTCAGCTACCAGGAAGTTACCTTGTACGATATCGTGCTAGACCTTAGAAGGGCATTGAAACCTGACCTATACCAACGACTGATAGAGCATTCTTTTCTCTTTGCGCCGCCCTATTACCCATTGCATCAATTCCTCGATACACCACTAAGACCGAACCTTAAAGTCTTCACTGTTATGGATTGGGAAGATTCTTCAACTAAGCAGAAATTTCAAGAGTTTATGAAATCATTCTATCCCAAACAGGAAGTATTGAGTGTGATAAACCAAATCGATGCACGGATGAAAAATGAAAAATAAGGAGGTTATCTGTTACTGAAGATTATCGTCATTTCGGATTTTGGTCTTTTGGGGCTATTTCAAAACGTGAGTTTTTTCTTCCTTGGGTAAATGCGGCTTGCCAGGTACTAGGTTGATGTTTAGGTAGCCGTACAGGAGGTGAAAAGCTGCTGTTTTCTTACCTCGGATATTTTTCCGGTGTTTTAACGGTGAGAATAGAAGAATAAATTCCCTACTTTAAAGCCTCTGATGACAAAAATCGCATTACCATCAACCCTATCACGATGAGCATAACCGCCACACAAGGACAAGCTGTCCTCGATCGTTTTCTATCAGCATGGAACCTGAATCGGATCAGGGTTATGACGGTGGCTGAATATGCAGATCTGGGCAACCATGATTCGTTTTGCTACTGGCTCGAATACGGCACGAAGGAACTGGGGCTGATCGGCGGCATCCGCTTACAGAAATTCGAGCTATGGAAGAGTGATCCGTCAAAGGTTTTCCGGGACGGGCGGTTCCGGCTGGAAAATGGATATGCCTGGAATGCGAATAAGGGGGGCACCCTGGAAGAAGCATTTCAAAGGATCAAGGCATTGATCATACGGATCGTCGAACTTAGCCAGGAGGGAGACTGGGAGAAGATTGACCAGGTGCCCTTCAACGCGATTGGAAAATGGAAGATCGCATTTCTTTTTTCCGGTAAGCGGCTATTGCCGGTGTACAGTCGCCGGGCCCTGAAGGCGATTGCCGCCGGTTTGGGGTTGACGATCGCCGGCGACGCGCCGGTGTCGATCTTTCAACGGGGGATATTGTCGCAAAAAGGCCCGGAGGAGGAAGTACTGTCGTTCTCGATCCGGGTCTATTTCGCCTTTGCAGCCAAAGATACGAGCCGGCAGTACTTTATCATTGGCAGTATGTACAACGGGTCTGACTCAGTCATGAAGCAATTCCTGGAGCGAAGTTGTGTAGCCATGGGGTGGATCGACTGGATGGATTTTTCGGATCTCATGGGTGCGGGAAGGCCGGAGATCGACCGATATGTGGATGATAACTACCACGATCCGAAGCCGAGGGCACAAAACATCAAGTCTTATTTCCGCATTTTTTCGAAAATACTGGAGGGCGACATCATTGCGGTGAAGTCAAAGGGTTCGCATGGAGAGTTGACAATCATCGCGTATGCCAGGGTAGTGTGTCGGAACGGCGAGATCTATTTTCACGATGAGGGGGACCTTGGTCATTGTATCCATGTCGAGTTTCTGGACGCCAACTTCGAAAAGTATGTTGGGGAGAACTATGCCTGGACGATTCATCAGCTGACCCGGGAAAAGGACAAGCAGACGTTTTATGACGTGTTCGGCTGGTATTCCGGAGAAGCGGAAGAACATGGAATTGGGGTATCTGATGAAGAGGAGGACTTCCCCACCGCATCCGGGGAGTCGGAAACAGAGGAGGGTTTCGAAGAAGGTTATACAGAGAAGTCCGAAGAATCTTTCGAACGTTCGGCAGGGGCCAGAGTCTTTGTCGGCCTGGTGCACAACGTGATGCAGAATCGCTTCATGAAATACTTGGAGCAGACGTATCCCGATGATCTTTTGTCGGGAGAAAAACGATACGTGGACGCCAGAAGGTTGGCTGGGGAGGTGTTGTATCTATACGAGATCAAGCCGGACGCGAGTGTTTATACGTGCATCCGGCAGGGCATCGGACAGCTCCTGGATTATCGTTTTCAGGACCGCAGTGGAAAGGACAAGGTGCTGGTGGTCGTGGGTCAGAACGAGCCGAACTCGGATGATCAGCGGTTCATAGATTATATGCGGGAGACCTTGCGGGTGGAATTCCAATATCTGGCGTTTGATTCCGCGAAAATGAGGGTAAAACAGTTCTAGGGTTTATCGGTGGGCAACAAACTTACTACCATTAAGCACATACGTTTATTATATGGCAAAAACAACAAAGCTCTTAAAACTCCCACCTTATCGTCCGGAACTGTACGTAAAAAGGACTGTTGCAGTATCTTTTTGGAAAGATAGCAATGACTTACTTTGGCGTGCTACTATATTTAGTAGGCAAATCGGGCATGACACCCTTTCTACAAAAGCCAAAACGTATGTCGATCTGATAATGGCGATTGAATGTTCTTTGAAGTCCCTGATCATGTCGCTCTCGCTGAAAGATGAAACACCGGAGAGCGCATATTTGGTAGCAAGACGTTGTTCTCATAACTTAGACAGACTGTATCAGGAGGTAAAAATCAGAGCGAAGAACAGGGTAAAGCTCCTTGATCGGTCAGCAGAGGAAATCATTCAAAAGGCTAATAACCTGGGCGTGGGATATAGATATGACATAACTGCATTTATGTTTCTATCGCAAGAAGATTGGTTCGATCGAAGCCGAAGAAGCGGTTGGATAAGTTCAGTTATCAATCATGATTTTATTGGAAAACTGCATGTAGTGGCTCATGAATTAAATAAGTTGTCTGGCGACACGGTTAAAAAATATCTTGGCAAGTATGCCCGAGTGAATACGAAAAGATGGGAAGAGACCGATGCAAGGCATTCGATGTTCTTAACCACCCTGGGAACGCGATTTTAGCAGTTGACAGTAGGGTGTTATTAAAATAGCATAGTATATGTCTGATAATTACGAATGGGTCAAGTCAGCAAAAAAAGCCTTGGACTGGATGATCGGGGAAATGACAATGCCGGAATGGCATAGGAGGAGGAAGGGAGTGGTAGATTATTTTCGATCGATCAAACGACAGATGGCGTCGGGCCTTGATTCGGACAGCATTTTAACAAAGAAAGGGGGTGCGCCATCGGCTGTATACGACGATTGGATCGCGTGGTATTTATACCTGATAGAAAGCATTTTCGAGCGACCGGGCAACGATGAGCCGTGGCAAACCAATCGGATAGCGCCATTTTTCGCACTTATTGGGAGATACCTGGAGGATGTAAAAAGAATGCCTGGGATCAACGAAAGGGTGAAGGTGCTATTGAGTGCTAAAGACAATCAGCCGGACAATACCTTGTATGAAGTGGCGATTGCCATTCTGTATCACCGCAATGGTTGGAAGGTCGAGTTTCTGCCCGCCCGTGGGGGTATGAAGACGCCCGACATGAGGGTATCGAAAGGAGATCGAGACCTTTGGGTGGAATGCAAGCGATTCGCAAAAGTGACAGGTTATGCAGAGGAGGAGCGTCGATCATGGCATGAACGTGTTTACCATTTGTTCAATGCAATGAAGATAATAGGACCGCCTGCCTATGTCGATATTTTGTTTAAAGTGCCGTTGGAGGACGTGGACCCGGTTCAATTAGGAGGGGCCTATTGGGCATATCGGGAGAAAGGACTGGCCAGGATGGGGCAAACGTTGAAGCACGAGTTGCTGGATATGACCGTTTACCCGATCGACTTAACCAGGATTAACAAGATATTACAGGATAGTCCTACCCGTCTTGGATCACCTTTAATGCTTAAAATTTTGACCGGCGGCTATGATATGCACGGACAATATTCCACCCAGTTGGCTCCTTCAGGCATGGAAGAACTGGCACCGGACAACGATTTATACGTATTGAACGAATTTTGTACCGGACTTTCGGCGGCTTACGTCGCAAAATGGGATTGTATGGCGGAGAGATCGCTGGAATTGAAATTTAAAGACATCAGAAAAAGGTTGAGCGAGGCAGTCAGTCAGATACCCGATACGGGAAGTGGCATAGTTCACATAGGTTATGAAACCGTATCAGGGCCTGCCGTTGAAGTTAAGCGACACGCAAGCATTCAGCAGACGATCAACAGTTTCAACTTTGCGAATAAACGGATTAAGGCTGTCTATTGCAATGCTTTGCAACTATTGTCGACTGCCGAAGGGTTTGACTGGGCGGAGACGGTCATTTTCAACGAGAATATCCCTCCGCCGATTTTGGATGACCGGCTTATTTTGGATCTTCCTGGGGGTAAAGGAAGCGACAGTACGCACTGGGAAGAGGATCAGGAGAAGAGAACCAGATAGGATATATGGCGACTACTACATATGGGCATACTCATTTTTTTTAAAATTAAGATTCGAATAAAGAGTACAGTCAACAGCTTGTTATTTCATTACCCTATGGAGGAGTAATAATAAATTATCATAATTTAGAATTACTGCTGTAATTATGGCACCAAAGAAAACATAATTTGCAGCCCGGTTTTTAGTTGTGTCGGAGACTTTAAAGTTTAATAATGCCATTAGAAAAAAACAAGAAAACAAAAGTGCCAAGAAGGTTAAAAATAGGTCTGTAAAGAATTTGGAAAAAAACGCCAAGCCGATTGTGACAATAAATATCACTCCCGATAAATTCTCTTTCTTTAATTTATTGCCATTCTTTTTAAATGTCGAGTAAGAAAGATAAATTGCGCAGACCGCTGAAAAATACAAAACGATGGACCTTAAAAGAGAAAATTTGAAAGTCAGAATAGCAATTGCAGCTAGTGGAAAGAATATCAGCGCAATTGTCTTCGAGGACTGTCTATCTTCCTTTGTATCCTTATCTTCATCAATTTCTAATGGTTTAATTTCTGTCTCTGACTTCATTGTACTCTTTAAAAAAAACAACTGATAATAGCAGACCAATGGCAACAATAATATCTACGATATTCCAAATTGATCTACCTAATGCTATCTTCACAAATGGCTGAAATAGCAAAGCAAGGGCAAAGAAAACCACCGTTTCAATTTTGGCTCCTTTTTTGTTTGCCTGAATCGCAAGTAATACGAAACCGATCAATGCTACAAAGCGTACAAACTGATAATAACCGTACGGCATTTTTAGAAGACATGCCAATAGCAAACCGGCGAGTATTACTTTTATAAGCCCAGGTTTCATAGTTGTAATATTAAATTATATTCCAAATCTCCCCGTTTTTGCCTCTTGCTGAGCCGTTTTGGGCAGTAAACCGATCAATCCCCAGTTGATTTCCCTAAGACGGTCATAATTTTTGTTCGCAATCGCCAGATTCCCGGATTCTATTAAGCTTTTTGCCTGGTCTTGATTATTAAATAATTGGGGTTTTTCAATTAATCGGCTAAAACGGGACTCTAGGAATGACGGGGTACGCCAAAGGATATTGGCACCCAGGTTAATTAGCTCATCATTAGCCTCAAGGATTTTGATTGGTGTAGCGGAGTTTAAGAAGGATGGTTCACGTGCTATGATGTCATTAAATAGCTTATGGTCGTGATCATTCCCATTCTCCTGCAGTATTTGCCTGCACCATTCTTTATCTTCTTCATATTTTATCTTTAACAGAGATATCCGCTTATCTCGGGTCGCCAAGTCAATTTCCTGGGCAATTTTTCTTTTATCATCTTCATACTGATATTTTTTATCTGTCACATCGTCTTCTGTAAGGTGACCGGCATCACCTACCAGATTGTCTACTCTCTTTTTCAAGGCTGTTAGTGTATCTGCCGTTTCATAGTCTTCCCTTTTTACGGCTTCCGAGATTTCGGTTTCCAATTGTTCTTCCATGGTTTTGACATCCTCTTTTAAATCGGATACTACCAGGTTGCGTTGTGAGGGATTGAAGACCTCCGTAAATTGCTGATCGGACATGGGAATATATACCGTGACTTTTAAATCTCTACTTTCTGACATTTCCAAGGTAATTTCGATCTCCGTGTTTTTAAGGATATCCCTACTCAAGCTCTTGCCGGTGATCTCGAGATGGCCAATTGTCTGATTGGATTCAGCCAGATTGTATTGTGATCCTTCAACGACTTTAATAATGATCTTTTCATCACCTCCTTTCAACACCGTTTTGTTAAGCGTGGGATAGATAGTCCGTTTCTGTGGAAGGATGGTGTTTTTTTGAAAAATCAATTCGAGCTTTGAAGATGCTCCTTCTATGTCCGGATTGGCATCCTTTACCAGGCATATATCATAAGGGAGCGGTTGTCCGGATACATTGTATTTTCCGTGTGCAATCCCTATGAGTTCTATATCAGTATCTACTACATTATTCAGTTCATCCAAAATCACGAACCGGAAAAAGTTATAAGAGTTTTTCAATAGTGGGAGATCTTCCGATATCCTCGCTGTTAATTTCTTCCGTCCGCTATCATATCCCTTATCCTCTCTGGTAATCTGATAATAAAGCCCTTCTATCTTGCCATCGACACGTGCGGCCAATATTTCCTCCTCTTCCTGAGACGTTTTTTGATAAGCCAACTTTACTTTAATTGAGCTGCTGGATTTTTTGACTCTGTTTTCATCAAAGGTTTTCTCTTTAGTTCCCGCATAGTAAGCAGCTCCAATGGCTATGGCTGTTGTCGGATCAATGTCACAGTTAATGGGGATTTGAAGGATCTCTTCTACGCGTTTTCGTACATAGGGAATATAGGTAGAGCCCCCAACCAACAAGGTAAATTGTACGTCGCCAGCTTTCAACGAGTTTCGAACCAAAATTTTCTTGATTTTGTCTGTTGTTTTATCCACCAGGTCTTTGACCAAGGTTTCGAATTCCGATCGGGTGATTTCGAAGCTTGTATCAATCTCTTCTCCCTCGTCGTCGGTAATGTCTCTAAGCTCAATTTCTGCTGACGTCTTCATAGAAAGGGATATTTTGGCTTGTTCGGCAAGCCACAATAATCTGAAATAGAGGGCATTCCGCTTTCCGGTAGCGCTTTTTAATTCATCTTCCAGGTTGGAAAACCGGAAATGTTTATCCAGAAACGGAACAATCATTTTTTCCACCATTAAATTGTCGAAGTCTGCTCCTCCTAGGAAATTATCTCCTTCATGATCCAGCACCTTCATTTCCCCATCCTTAATTTTTATTAATGCGACGTCAAAAGTGCCGCCTCCCAGATCATATACGAGCCATTGACCATTTTCCAAATCCTTTTCTTTGTGCTTATTTGCGTAGGCTAGGCTAGCGGCAATCGGTTCCTGAAGAAGGATCACCTGTTTAAACCCAGCCAATAATCCAGCATCTTTCGTGGCATTAGATTGTATTACATCAAAGGAGGCTGGTATGGTAATCACCGCGGCGTCCACTTGTTCACCCGTGTGAATAAACCCCTTTAGCTCTTTCAGCACTTCGGAGGATAATTCCACCGGGGTTTTAATTTGGTCCAGGTTTTTTACTTTAAAGCTTTCAGTAGTCCCCATTTTCCGTTTGAACGTACTGAATACATTTTTGGCGTCCCTCTCTAGATAGGTTCTTGCCCGACTGCCAACAATGATTTTATCATTTTTATAGTATACAACAGACGGGATAGTTTCTTTTCCTGTTTCGAGGGGGTTCTTAAATACTTCGACTTCCCCTCTTACAAATTTGGCGATAGCCGAATTAGTGGTACCCAGGTCGATGCCGTAGTTTATCATTTTCTCCATTGTTCGATAATTTATTTTTTGCTTTCAACAATTACGACGGCTCTTTGCACGATCGTCTTGGTATTGCCATATTTAAAGTAGATGATCGGCTTTAAGACTTCGATGATTTGTAGATTCTCATGGCTATCCCCTGAAATATTAGCCTCGCAGTCACTTCTTGTCTCGTTATACGGTTCGCCAATCGGGTTATGGAAAGTAAGCCCTTGCCCATCTTGCATTGCTTCTGTTTCAAAATAGTTTTTCAACTTATCAATGTTCCTTTGAATTGAATTGGCTTCTTTTATATTCCTCAGTTTGTTTTCAATTTCAAATAATTGATTCAACACAAATGGTAGATATTTAGGTATTTTTATTGATTCCATTATTAATTATTTTCAAAAATCGGTTTCTGAAATATGGTCTGTACTGAATGTATTCGAGTTTGGGTCCGAAAAATATGTGCTCAATTTCAGGCTATAGCTAGGAACATTATAACCATTGACGGTTGGAGTCTGGAAAAAATCCAAGATTTCACTCCCCTTTTTATAAACCGCATTTAGGGTAAAATGTCCCTTGCATTTTGGGTCTCCAATCAGTACGGACCATTGTTCGCCATAGGCGATTTTTACATAATACCTACCCTGCGGAATATTTCTCACTGAATAGGTTGTACCGGCTTTTATGAAGACGAAGCGAATGCATTCTCCTGTCGCGTCGTCTATCAATTTTACAGCCGCATCGGTCGTTTCTGCTGAAATAACGAGCTTATTGTCGATTTCGTAATCGTAACTGGGGCGAAATAAGGTGCAGCCAGAAATGTTGCCATTCTTCATCTTTACGGGTTGGTACAGGGGATCGATCGGCGGGGTGCTGATCGAAAGTGGAGGAATGGATACGGTTTTCGTGGATTCATAAGATGGCTTGGACTCGCTATTAGCGGAGTAGGTACTCGAAGGCGTGCTGTCGGCTGTAGTGGCCGAGAGTATTCCACTAAGTGTGTCAGTTTAAAATTTTCGTAAATTTAAACTGATAAACATGGAAAAGCAATCATTCGATTTTGAAACATTCAAAAAGCAGGCAGCCAGCCGGATCAAGAACGGCGAGACGCTGCTGGGTAA
>JARLGZ010000035.1 GCA_031292515.1 Puia sp.
AATCGGTGCAATTGACGGGGAGGGGGGGTGGGGGTCGGGGCTGTTTCGGGGTGGAATGAGGCCTGATACGGGTTCGGAGAGTGGAGGGGGCTCATCTCTTGATTCTGCTCCGATGAGGGGTAATTCTCTGCAAAGGGGGAGGCGCGGTTGCCAGAGCGGCAGTTCATCGGTTACTTCCGAGTAGGCGGTGATACACCCCGAATGGGCCTTTTCTCGCTATCTTTATCAAATACACAAGATGCTATTTGGGATCGCCTATGTGTCCATGTGCCCGTGGGGCATTCCAACTGGTGCCGTCTTCAAAACGAACATCAAGGACTTCAATACTTGTTTTCGGTTCGCCCTCGCACCAGTAGTAGGATGTGACATCGTCTTCATCGAACTGACGGGAGACATTCATCGGCTCTATCCAATCTCGTTCGGTGCCGGTCCCGTAGGTTATGGATCCATCATTGTTTGATTCGCTGATCTTGTAGGAATATGCCACCACGCGCTTGTCGGTTTTGTTTCTCAAGCGGAAGTGGACCTTTCGAGATAAAGCGTTGTCTTTGTCGATGAAGACATGAAGATCGACTACTTCAAGCGGGAATCCCGGACCGGTCCGCAACCCCACTTTGTCCTTCTGGTCTGTAGCGAGTTGCTCGGCGGTAAGATGCGAGATCGCACTACCGTTGTCGAAGGGAGGCGGGGTGAAGTACCAATTACCTCGATCCCTGTATGCAGTGAGGTATATGTGCTTCGTGGACTTTATCGAGTCCTGGCGAAACGTTGCCTCTCCAACCAACATCCACCATTTCCTCTCTGGCGGCGTGCTCAATATCTCTGAGCTGAATGACGAGTCCCAGACCTTGTAGGTGAAATCGATCATAGGAAATTGCTTCATCACGTTGATCAGGCATGCTCGATGGGAAGGGGTGTAAAGCATGTAATTCCCGCCCCGCCGATATCTTCCTAACAAAAGAGCCACCTTGCTCCAATCGCCCTCAGCCTGAGCCTCAGTGAAGGAACGAAGTCGGGAGTCGAGTGCGGAGCGTAATGCTTCGGGGAACTTCCAAGCCTCATCAGCTTGTCCATGGGCAGGCGCAGCGCAGAGCGTCCAAACGTAAAGGAGCGCGAAGATCAGCGTTTTCGGGAGTCCCAAGGTCTTCATGATCAGTGTCTTCGGTGGCAAGTATACTCGTCCGAGGCGGCTCCGGGAGGTTTGTCGTCTATTGGGAAGTTTGCCTTTTTTGAGTTCCGAAGACCAGCCGCAGTCAGGCATGGCATGGTGCGCCACCCACGACCATGAGAATGCCTATGCAGCGTGAGCGTGGGCAAGGATGCCCACGATACAGCCGGCTAGGAAGCCGGCGCTACTCTGGCGGCAATTTTCAGGGAAGATCCTTCGCTGCGCTCAAGCATGACAGCGTGTAAGCGCAGTGCGAATGAGTGCAAATTCCCGATCGCGCCTGGATTGTCGCCTACTCGGTAGTTACTGTTCGGTTATCAATAGGGCAGCGCGCCTTCGACCGTAGAGTCAGAGCAAAAGCAACGGCAGATGATCGACATCATTCCCAGGTGCCCAAAAGCGAGGCACCTGGGGCACCCGGCTGAATATTGCACTGCCGCCTGGACAGATTTTGTGGCTGGCTGCTTCAGGGGTGCATGATCCACAACAGCAGAGACCAGGTGATCGCCAATGCCGCCAAAACGATCAATGCGGGCCGCAACAGACGGTGGTCTTGTTCGCCGAGATTGACCAACTGCGCTAGTTTTATCGTTTGCTGGTTGTTGGCCTGGTTTAGAGCGGTCTTGTCCGGCGCAGGTATCGATGGGGCAACCTTGGCGT
>JARLGZ010000002.1 GCA_031292515.1 Puia sp.
CCGATCGGGTTCCGGACGAGGGTTCCGATTGGATGTCTCTCCCCGGTGTTCCATTATTTCCCGGGTAATGGTACCACAGGCAGGCTCTCGTTGCCGCTTCCGCTCACCGATTGAACGGCGAAGAAGAAATTGTCTTTTGAGTAGGGGATGTGTATCTCTGTCTGCGTGGTAAAGATCTTTTTCTGCCATCGGGCTTCTGTGGTTTCTCTCAACAATACATAGTAGCCGGCTGCTTTTCCGGTCGGTGGCGCTTTCCAGGACAGGCTGGTGCCATTGGAGAGGCCGGAGACGTCGATCATCACGTTTGACGGACGCGCCGGTGCTTTTGCCAGGTTGGCCAGACAGGACAGGTTCATCGCCGTATTCTTGCGCAGGTATTCGAAATCGATGAATTCGGGGAGGTCGCCGTATTGGATACCTTTTTCTACACGGACATCCTGGTGTTGGTGATAGTAGTTCTCGTTCATCTCAGTGATGCGGACGGCGGTAAAGCCACGCAGCACAAAGGGGGTATGATCGCCGCCGCGCAGGAAGCGGTCATTGCGATAGACCATGACGACCTGCAGTTGATCTACATATCTTTCACCGGTCTCCTTCACATATCTCGCAAGCTGCCGGCAGGAGCCGTCGTTCTCGAGACCGTACTGGCGGATATAGGAGGCTTTCTTCTCGATGTCGGGAGCGGGAAGACCTTCGCTGAACACCCTCACTTTTGTATTATCGGAGAGATTGGTCTCATTGCTGCGAGTGCTACCTATAATGTCGTTGTTCAACATGGCTTCGAGCTGCCAGTTGCCCGTCTTCATCTTTTCGGCGAGATGATCGCTGCCGAGCAGTCCCTGTTCTTCTCCGCATACGGTGACGAAGATGATGGTTGCGGGAAAAGAGTGACGGCTCATGATCCGGGCGCATTCGATCACGGCGGCCGTTCCGCTTCCATCGTCGTTGGCGCCGGGGGCGTCGGAGACACGGTTTAGTGCGTCGGTGACGCGGGTGTCCATGTGGCCGCTGATGAGAAAAATCCTCTTGTCCGCAGTGTCTTCACCCTGCAGGATGCCCACCACATTCGCTACGTCCGTGGGTTTGTCGACCCGTTTTCCGTCGGCCGGCAGTGTCCACTGATCCAACTCCGCGTGCATGCGTCCATTGCTCTGTGCGGCGAACTCCCTAAACCGGGAAAGGATCCAGTTGCGGGCAGCGCCGATTCCTCTGCGTGGGTCTTTGGTATCACTGAGCGTGTGGCGCGTGCCAAAACCTACCAGGGTATGGATATATGAATGAAGGCTGTCTGTATTCACTTCGCTGACCATTTTTTCGATTTCGGGGTCACGCTGAATGAGGGTTTGTGCCGACACCGGATGGGCGTATGATAACAGACAGGCGAAGAGACCGACGAAATGCCGGCACCGGAAACCCGTCGATGATTTTGAAAAGAGGCGGCTGGGTGAAAGGCTCATGAACAGTTGGTTTGTCTGCTGAGTTGGTTTGGCTGCTGAATGATCTGTTAAAGCTACTGTATCTTTTTATACAAAGGTTACCGCCCGGGGGCCGTGTTTCCCCGTTTAAGGATTTTTCCGGAGATCGTGGGCGGCGGATATTCCCGGCTTTTCCGAGATCCAGGGTTCCCGGCGAGGCCTGTCCTCTCCGGCGATTGTCAATTCTTTCTAAAGGCCCATTTCCAGAGTGTTTTCCAGGTAGGTTTTTTGCCATAGAGCAGGATACCGGTGCGGTAGATCTTTCCGGCTATCCAGGTTGAGGACAGGAAGCCCAGCACCAGGAATAGCATCGACAGACCCAGCTGCCACCAGGGTACGGTGCCGGGTACGCCAAAGGGAATTCGGGCCATCATGACGATGGGCGCGCTGAAGGGGATGATGCTCGCCCATACTGCCAGGGAGCCGCCGGGATCCTGCACGGCGATGGACATAATGACAAAAGAGAATACGATGGGCATGGTGATGGGCAGCATGAGCGATTGTGCTTCCTGGGGGTCTTCGTTGACGGCGCTGCCTATGGCGGCGAATAAAGAAGAGTAGAAGAAATAGCCGCCCAAAAAATAGAACAGAAAGCAAAAGATGATCAGCAGCCAGTTCGTGGCGCTTATGCCGTTTTTCAATTCGTAAATCAGTTGGGCCGCGTCCCCGGCCTTTGCGACGGAGGGGCCGCTCATGGCACTGGCCTGTTGGAGGCTTTGTACTTCCATCCAGGTATCGTGGGGGATAAAGAGCTGACCGATTGCCGTAAGCCCGGTAAGCAGGATGATCCAAAGCAGGAACTGGGTGAGGCCGACCGCACCGATCCCGGCGATCTTGCCGAGCATGAGCTGGAAGGGTCTGACGGAGCTGATCACTACTTCGGCGATGCGGTTGGTCTTTTCTTCCATGACTCCGCGCATCACGGCTGCACCATATACGAAAGTGAGGATGTAGATCAGCAGTCCGCTGACATAACCGATGGCGGAGGCGATGCGGTGGCTGGATAATTTTGCCTCCTTCCCGGTGTCTTCGAAGGTCTCCAGTTCCGCGGTGGCCGAATGAGAGCGGATGGAGTCCAGGGTGGCCGGGCTGATATGGGTCTGCTCGAAGATCATGTGGCTGGTGATCACGTTGTTGATGCGATCCCGCAGGTCTTCTTCATTGGCCGGCCCCAATTGCTTTTTGTATTTCAGCCGGTAGGTCGTTTTTTCGTTCTGTTGCAGCGGCGGGATGATGAGGGCTGCCGTGCAGCCTTTGGATTCATAGTTGAGGCTGTCGAGACCTGCGGAAAAGTCGAATTCGATGCTGGCATCGCTTTTCAGGTAGTCTTTGAAATATCCGTTGGCATCGATGACGGCTATGCGGTGCCTGCTCTTGCCGTGTACGGCGAGCAGGATGAAGCCTGCGAGAAAAAGGACGATCACCAGCGGGAGGAGAAAGGTGGAGAGGAGGAAGGTCCTGTTCTTTACCCGTGTGAAATATTCCCGTTTTGTGATCAGCCAGATCTTATTCATCTTCAATCGGTTTATGGGATGTATGATGGGAAACCGGCAGGGCGGTCATCGACACCGGTTCTTTATCCGGGTCGGTGGCTTGGAACTGCCGCGTGAGCGGCGTGCCTTCCACCAGCCTGATGAAAATATCATTTAAAGAGGGCAGGATCTCATTGAACGAGTTGATGCCGGTGTTTCTATCGATAAACCAGGAAAGGACCTGGTTGGTGAGCACACCCGGCCGGATCTTCACGATGAGGTCATCCGACTGTCGGCTGACAATTTCGAAGAGGTCGTTGATTTCGGAGACTCCATCGGGGGAGCGCGGGAGAAGATCGGAAGCAGTCGGCCGGGTGGACGGCGCGGTTGAAGCGGCTGGGGCGATTGACGCGGTTAAATCCGTTGCGGGTTCGAGCCCGATGCGAAAGAGGTTCTCCTTGAATTGCTGTTTCACGGAATGGACGGTGCCGTCCAGGATTTTTTTGCCTTTGTTCAGCAGTATGATATGATCGCAGATCTCTTCGACCTGTTCCATGCGGTGGGTGCTGAAAATGATCGTGCTGCCTTTGGCGGCGAGGTTATAGATCTCTTCTTTGATCAGGTTCGAGTTGACGGGGTCGAGGCCGCTGAAGGGTTCATCGAGGATGATCAGCGAGGGCTCGTGCAGGACGGTGATCACAAACTGGAGTTTCTGTCCCATCCCTTTGCTGAGGTCTTCCACTTTTTTGTTCCACCAGGTCTGCATTTCGAATTTTATGAACCATTGCCGGACTTTCTCGGTTGCCGTGTGTTTATCCAACCCTTTCAACCGGGCCAGGTAGACGGCTTGTTCGCCGATCTTCATTTTTTTATAGAGCCCGCGTTCTTCGGGCATATAGCCGATTTGGGCTATATCTTTCAGCGGATCGAAGCGGCGTCCTTTGAAGAGGATGGATCCTTCGTCGGGGTAGAAGATGCCGGTGAGCATGCGGATCAGGGTCGTCTTGCCGGCGCCATTGGGGCCCAGGAGACCGAAGATGGATCCGGGGCGGATGGTAAAGCTGACGTCGTCCACCGCTTTCTGTGAGGCAAAATACTTCTTAAGATGACTGACCGAAAGGAGTTCCATCCTGTGGGTTTATAGTGATTGGCTTTATAATGATGAGCGAATGCGTATTAAACAGTGATCAAATGTACGGTATATACTGTTTGCTTCCTGCTTGCTTCGGCCTCCTTGCTACAGGCTGTTTGCGATGGCGTCGGCCACTCTTTCTCCGTCCATGGCGGCGCTTACGATGCCACCGGCGTATCCTGCTCCTTCTCCGCAGGGGTAGAGGTTGCTTATCTGGGGATGGCGAAGGCTCTCTTTGTCTCTTGGTATGCGGACCGGTGAGGAGGTCCTCGATTCGGTCGCCACCACGACGGCTTCATTGGTGTAGTAGCCACGCATCTTTTTCCCAAAAGCTTTGAAGCCGCCCCGCAGGCGCTCATATATAAAAGAGGGGAGCACCTCTTTCAGGGAAGCGGGGTGAATACCGGGTATATACGAGCAGCCCGGCAGGGAGGAAGATACTTTGTTGTCGACGAAATCGACCATTCGTTGAGCGGGCGCCACCAGGCGACCTCCGCCGAGTTCGAATGCTGTCTTCTCGACGGAATGCTGGAATTGCAATGCTGCCAGGGGACCATATTGCCGGAACGCCGTCAGCTCCTGGTCTTCTACGCTTACTACCATCCCTGAATTGGCGTAGGGGTTGTCTCTTTTAGAGGGCGACCAGCCATTGACGACCAGTTCACCGGGTGCGGTCGCGGCGGGTGCGATGATTCCGCCGGGGCACATACAGAATGAAAAGACCCCGGCGCCGTCAACCTGTTCCACGAGGCTATAGGAGGCCGGTGGCAGGAAAGGTCCCCGGATGGTCTTGTCTCTACCGGGATGAACAGGCGTCTCCCCTGCAAAGGCATTCGGCGGTCTGTACATGTGCGGAGGGATGGGAATGGAATATTGGATGCTGTCGATGAGTTCCTGGGGATGTTCGATACGGACGCCGAGTGCAAAGGATTTCGATTCGACCAGGATCTTATTGTCATAAAGCAGTTGATAGATATCTCTTGCGGAGTGGCCGGTAGCCAGGAGGACTGCGGTTGTTTTAAACTCAGCACCGCCGGCTGTTTTTACAACAGTGATGCGATTGTCGGTGATGGTGAAGCCGACAAGTCGCTGCTGGAAGTGGAAGACTCCTCCGCAGTCTGTTATCTGCTGTCTCATGGCGGTGATGATATCCGGCAGCTTGTTGGTACCGATATGGGGGTGTGCGTCGTATAATATGTTTTCCGCGGCGCCGTATCTGACGAAGAGTTGCAGGATGCGATTGATATCTCCTCTTTTGTTGCTGCGGGTATAGAGTTTGCCATCGCTGTAGGTGCCTGCGCCTCCTTCCCCAAAGCAATAGTTGCTTTCGGGGTTTACGACACCTTGCTTGTTGATGGCTGCCAGGTCTCTCCGGCGTGCCCGGACATCTTTGCCTCTTTCCAGCAGGATGGGACGGATGCCCAGTTCTATCAGTCTGAGCGCTGCGAACAGCCCTGCTGGTCCCGCACCTATGATGACTACTTCCTTCCCCGTCCGGGAGACATCCGGGAATTGAAAGTCTGCCAGAGTTGTGTGGCGATAAGGCTCGTCTATGAAGACCTGCAGGGTGAGGGCTATCCGCGGCTGCCTGCCCCTGGCATCGATGGAACGTTTTATGATGGTATAACCGGTAATGTCTGTCTGAGGCCGGCCGGTAGCTTTTGCGGCATATTCCCGGATTGTCTCGTCGTCGGCCGCTTCCCGGGGAAGCAACAATAATTGGAGGTTCTGTCTCATCGTGTCAGGGGTTTATCCTAAAAACGTTGTCAGGAAAACAGGGACAAAGGTAAAGGGATTTACGGCGTTAATCGACATAACTATAAGATACCCAATATCCACTAGTAAAAGTATTATAGAGTGGTAGTGAATGTAAAAAAATTTATCTTTTTATACCGTAAAAAAAAGCAGCCGGATTCTGCCGGGCAATCAAATTATTTGTATCTTCAACTACTTCCCTAAAAAAATGCACTGTATGAGGAAACACACACAAACAACCAGAAATATTTTTTTCCTCCTCTTACAACTTAATCGCAAATCAAGCTGGTGGCTTCACTCGTTATCACATGCCGAAATCTGCTATTGTCCCAGTTCTGCGAATAAGGGCATTCGGCAAGAAATTTGTTGTCGAGAGCGATGTTAATAAGTCATCGCAAACATGTCCTTTTGAAAGGATCGGCGGCCGGAAAACAGACGAAGATAATTTTGCAGAAGATTTAATTTAGCCAGACTGTGTCTGAGTTTTCCGGAAATCGAAAGTAAAAATCAGATGAAAGCAGTTACGGGGATTAAATCAAAAAAAAGAGGTGAATAAATTTTTTTTTATTCCGGTAAAAGTTTTGATATTCGCCGCCCTGCGCAACTTTTTTAGAATCTGGATTCCTGTTAAAAACCCAAAAAATACAATTCTTAAATCGGAATAAAAATTGCTTATTTTATAATGGCAAAAACGTTTGAAAAAGTCTGGAACAATTGCTTGGAGATTATCAAGGACATCGTAGAGTGGCAGCATTACAAAACATGGTTTGAGCCGATCAGACC
>JARLGZ010000003.1 GCA_031292515.1 Puia sp.
GCTGACCGATTCGATTTCGAGTTGGGTCGAGCCCTGGATAAGAGTTCCGCCGAGTTTCTCGATCAGTTCGCCAAGCGTCATGGTTTTGTTCCTTCTGGCAGAGTAACGCGATGGACGTTAAGGGTCCAATGCGCCTTGACATGGTTCGCTTCGAGCGGACGGGTTGGTGAGGTGGAATTGGTCTCGAGGCGGAGGACCGATTTCGCGGTTTTTCTGCCCATTTTGAGCGATTTCCTGGTGAGTTTGAGGCCGTTTCGGGCTCAAAATGGTCAAAAAAGTGCGACTTTTCGGGGCTTGTGTTTACCGATAAGTAAACATACCGTCGGAGTCAAGTTATTCATTGCAATATCTTTATGTTGATTTCGAAGTTCGGAAAACAGAGCTTTTTGGGGGGAGGGGGTGGGTGCGGGCACTGGTTTTGGCGGATTTTGGGGCTGGATGAGTCTGTGAGCGGAGGTGTTCCATAGGATGATTGTGCGCTTTTGAGGGTTAATTGCATGCAAAGTTTGGAGGGATTTTTTGCGAGGGGCTTGCTTTTTTTAGGAAGCAGCCGCAGTCATTCATGGCCTGATTCGCCACGCAAGACCATAAAGATCCCGTGGGTTCGGTGAGCGGGATCTGGGAAATGCTTCTATCTGCTTTTTCTTAGGAACAACCGCAGTTCCCTCCACTTCGGTCGGGATGTCAGTGCCGTTTGGGAGTGATTGCTGTTTTTCTTTAGTAGAGGGTGGGGTCGCCGGGGGGGCGGGTTTTCCAGCGGCGGTGGATCCAGAGCCATTGGTCGGGGTAGCGGCGGATCCAATGCTCTGTGGCAGAGGCGCATTGCTGGGTGGCGGCCTGGATATCGGCTTCGGCGTTGCCGGTCTTTTCGAACACAAGCTCGGGGCCGAAGTGGAGAACGTATTTCTTTTCGTTCGGCTCCCAGAGCATGAAACCGGGCAGGACGGCCGCGCCGGTCTTGAGGGCAACGCGGGCCAAGCCAGAGGCAGTGCAGGCAGGGCGTCCGAAGAAGTTGACGAAAAGGCCCTGGGGCGGGGTCATA
>JARLGZ010000036.1 GCA_031292515.1 Puia sp.
CCAAAACCCCAAAAACCCAAAACCCCAAAACCCCAAAACCCCATGTCACGCACGTTCGCCAATGCGAAAACCGCCTCTTAGAGGTTAGTTGCGGTGTACTGGGAAGCAGGTATCCGGTTGCGTGACTCCCTCCTTATCTTCGCCAGCCGCCTTCTCACTCTTTTAAGCACCCTGGCGTCGATCAGACACGGCTGCGTTCCTCTCACCCTGGCCGCCCCAAAGGTTCTGACCAGTCTTTTGCCCTGGCACAGTGAACCGTTTCTCGACACCATCTTTTCGTATCCACTGCGGACAGCCGGTCTCTCCAGCGTGTTTCTTCCCCGCACCTTCGTTGGCAAGGTCTTGATCCCTCTGACAGGGGCCGAATTTGCGGCTGTGAGCACGATTCGTTCTCCGTATTTAGTAGCAGCCACACATCCCGGACCAGCCTGGGACCGTGTCCTTCTTTTCCGATGTTGCATCATCGTCGTATCGAATATTGACTCGCAACTCAGCCTGAGGATGTCGGAGCGGATTTTTCAAAGGTCGCCGATGTACCGGGCCAGCCTGTCGCACGTGTACTCCTCGTACGAGTAGCAGCATTCTGAGCCCGCAACAACGGCAGTTTTTCGTGCAGTTCGATCCGCAGTCGGGACTGCGCTAGGCAGCCGCGGACGCCGGCTCGCGGCGGGCCCGGCCGGAAATCGTGCTTGTCTCCATGCCATGATGTCGTTGAGACTTGGCGACCTCCGGCCTTGGAGGGGATGGGCGACTGGCGGCTGATGCGAAATAGAGGGCAAGGTTGCCGTTCTGTTGCAGGACTGGGGCAGGCGCTGTCCCATGGCGCGCTTCAGACTTGGGATCATCGTTGTCGCGGAGGGACCTTTCCTGGTATTATTATGCGTTGGATAGTTGTAAGCGATTTTAGTTTTTAACTTCTCCTCGATTAGTATCTTTAATCACCAGTTTATTCGCTTGAGTAATTACCGAGACGGGGTTTTGGGGTTTTGGGGTTTTGGGGTTTTGG
>JARLGZ010000037.1 GCA_031292515.1 Puia sp.
ACCCATATAATATGATAATCACACTTATAGACAACATGGGACTGCTTCCTATATTTGCTCATACACCAAATGTAAGCATTCGGCACAGCCCCGAATACACCACCACCGCCAAAGGCGGTGGGTCTCTATGTTTGACTAGACATTTTTCTTTATATTCTTCGTACTTGGCAAACTGAACTATACTCCTTTTTCCTGTAGTATCGATTTCCGGGATGCTGGCCGACAGCGGCGACCCTTTGTAGAGCTTTTCGATGTCAACCCAATGGCTGGAAATGGCTTCCGATAATTTTATCTGATGATACGGATTAGGTATACCATTTGGCCTCCTATGGATGCCTGTTTTGGGAGTAGAATACCTGACAAAATCGGACTCTTTCATTAATTTAACCTCCTGAGTCGGCAAAGAACTTATGATCGATTGTATCTTGCTTATGTTGGCCCCAAGAAGATGTGTAGTAAAGGGTGGAGGGAGTTCTTCTGAAAAATAACCGTTGGTAAGCAAATTCTGTAATGTCATATAGGCATCAAGGTTAAAGGAGACGTGAATATATGAAAATATTTCCTGCCAGTGCTATTAGGATGCCTCGAATCTATTTAAAGAAAATCTTCAATAGTGTGCAATAATGTCGATATGATTAATGCTTCATTCTCGGTAATCCAGGCCTCTGATTTTCCCAGGCGAAAAGGGTATTCATTGAATTGCCGGCTGCAAAACCACCATTGATAGTGTTTGTACTCGGCCATGTATTTCTGGATTTTCCTCGGCATTTATCTTGTTTTCGATGACAATATATAGCCCTTGCTCATTTCGAATCAGGATATCGATCCTCCCGCCTTGGGTATTTTAAAAATCGATGGCGCCGAGCGAATATTCGATCCACACATTAGCGTTTTCCGGTTGCAGTCCCAGAATGAAAAAACAATCCCTATTATACCATATGAATTACAAGGATTTACCGGTCCCTTGCCGACTGTTCGGCCGTTAATGATTTTACTCCTGCACGAACTCAAATAGGTTTCCAAGAATAAAACCAACCCTTCTTTGCTCATTATATTCCAGGTGTACGCTTATCCATTCATCGATATATTTCTGATCCAATAGTTTTGCAAATTCATTTTTGAGATATTGCTGTACCGGCTCATCGGTTTTCCTCATTTCTTCCCAAATGGATTCACGGTTATTCAGAACATGGACAATATCTTCAAAATCGGAACTGAACCTACCCTCATTTTCTCCCCGATCCACAAACGCCTCCAGTTTTGTCGCTAGGAAATAGGGCGCAGAAAATACCCGGATGGATAACCCATCTTCCGGATTTACCTGGATGGAATTGGCAAATGCTTCCGGATACCATTTATTTGAAAACCCCAATATATACTTGGATGTCGGCATGACATCAACTGTGATCCCGTGTATGGTGTAACGACAGATAACCCCTGATTCTATGTCATTGACGAAACCTTTGCTTCTTAACTTCTTTTCAATGACGGCATACTCTTTATAATGCATTATCTCGACTACTATATCCACATCATCCGTCGGTCTTGTTTCAGTCTCAGGTCTCGTGGAATAAAGAGAAACGGTTGCTCCGCCCACAAAGACGACTTCCGCGGCAAGTTCCTCTAAAGCCAGATAGACAGCCTTGATCCTGGTTATATTTTCGCGATGACTCATAGGATAATTTTTTGCAGCTCTTCGATGGCAACTTTTAATTCTCTTGTACGTCCGACCCTGATGATGTCGATACTAGCGAGCAATTTATATAATAGTTCGTCTTGTTTGACAGCTTTAACGACAGATGGGTACAAAGGCTGAATGGCCAGCCCCCTCATGTTCCCATTATCGTCCGGCCAGGCATAGTTCATTTCACTTTTAAAAAGCCTGGCGTAAAACGGGTATGAATGAGCAGTAGGAATGCCGGTGACCATGGTTCCAGGTGCTTGCGGAAAAACGTAATGCAGCCCATAACGTATAAATTCCATCAACGACTGCCGATGAACCTTGCGTTTGCTTTCATCAATGAGCCCTGCTATATGGCTTCTGTGTAAGGATTCGGACACCTCTGAAGTGCTGACGTAAAGAGAGGCAGCAAGATCCCTGTATTGCCAGTCCGGGGCCGACACGGTCAATATTTTCAGCAGCAGCACTATATCCTGGGGGCGCATGCCATTATGGGCTTTCATGCTGCAAATATAGGCATTTGTTCGCTGTTTGCAAATCGCGATCAGCGAACAATATAATTTGACTTACAAACTATATATTGTAAATCAACGGTTTAAATGTAACTACCCGCCTCAAATCCTCCCTCAGCTGGTTTGAAAACATTCCACCCTGGTTCTCCGCTTGTTCCGAATTGGGAAGAATTAGGCTGAATTTAGCTTGGTTCTTCCCTTTTTTGTTAGATAATGTCGAGCACTTTTGCCAGTATAGAAAAGGGACACATATCGCCCGAACAGCTAAATATAAATAAATCGATCGGCTATTAATGTCACCGCAACTAATATGATTACCAATAAATATTTTTGGAAAAAATAAAGGATTAGCACGATCACGTTAACGATTGTAGCAGCCAAAGCGGTAAAGACGAATTGTTTGCTTATTTGCCAAATAGTACTTTCAGGGATCAAAGGACTTGCTAATTGATACCTCGTTTGAAAGACAGTTGATAACTGTCCAATAATGTACAGTATTAGAACAACCAGGCATACCTGTGCGCCCTTCTTGAGTTTTTCTTTCTTCATTTCCTTAAAAGTGCCGTTATATTTAGAAATTTAGAAAAGGCTGATACCCCAAAAATGTATCGAAGCCTTATTTAAATCGGAACCTGGCCTTAAAGGAACTATAAATCCCCCAGTAATTTCTTTATCTGTTCCAATTCGATCACATCAAGCTGATCTTTGGGTCGATTGACAGCCCTTTTGTTGGCTATGAGTTGATTAATGTGTAAGAAAGGAACTTGTATCCCATCAATATCCGCTACAGATGCCATAGTCAGATACTCTTCAAAACTATATCCTTCGAGTCCTTTCATATTAACAAGGATATCTAAGCGGAGACCGTTCATCAAATTGAAATCCGTCCAGCCAGGGGCAAATTGCATAGTTTCCAGCATATAATAATCTCCCATACCACATTCAGCAAAAGCTTGCCTAAGACGCCGCCTGTTTTCGGGAGTATCTTCGATCCATATATCGATATCACCAGTATATCGCTGGTACCCATGGAGATTAATGGCATACCCTTCGACCATGATATATCGAACCTGACGCTTCTGTAAAGCGCCCCAGAATTTTAATATTTCCTCATCGAAAATATCCATGAGTATCACTTGCTAATGAAAGGTTTATGTGTTATAACGGCCTTATTCATTGTCTGTTGTATTTTATACAAACGAGTAGCCATTAAAAACCTCTCCTTATAGGAACGTTGAAGACTTTTCCGCAATAAATCCATTTCCGCCTTTTGAAAGTCCGGGATTTGCTCGGAGGCCGATTGATTTTTATGATTGGACTTTTCAGAAAACATGTTAATTGCTAAAGTAATAAATATAACTCACACTAAAAATGGAACCGGTCGTTTCCTTTTTTATGCCCCAAATGCATCGGACTGACGCACGCTGTTATTATTAAATGCGCGAATAAAATTGGAAAGCTAGTTTCCGGTCACAAGCATTATTTCCCGACGATTTTTTTTCGGTGTTGTATTCCCCAATCTGTCAGATTGCTGATGATGGTTTGCAGCGTATCGCCATGTTCCGTAAGTTCATATTGAACCGTTATGGGTTGTGTATCTAAAACGGTTCGTTTTACCAACTCGTTTATTTCTAATTCCTTTAATTCTTTGCTCAACATTCTGTTGGAAATTCCGTCTACATCATTCAAAATATCGGAAAATCGCCTTTTACCGTAACAGCAAATGGACGAAATAATAGAAATCTTCCATTTCCCATTCAGCACGTCCATTGAATCCTGAACGGCTCTCATTCTTTTCTTTTGTTCCTGTTGGAACTCTTCTATTTTACACCCCATAATGTTACTTAGTTATCTCTGTGTTACTGTTATTTTTCGGTATAAAGTTACTAAAGATAACTTAGGTAACATAGCTTTGTCTCTCAACTATTAAAAAAGAAATAATGAGTAGATTAAAAAACAAAGTAGCAGTTATCACAGGTGGTAATAGTGGCATTGGATTTGGTATTGCCCAGGAATTTGAAAATGAAGGTGCTAAAGGAGTTATTGTCGGCAGAAATCAGGAAACTTTAGCTAGTTCGGTAGCTCAACTTGGAGATAATTTCATAGCCATAAATGCCGATGTAACCAACCTTGCCGACCTGGAAAGAGTGTTTAAACAAACATCTGAAAAATTTGGTAAAATAGACGTGATTGTAGCCAACGCGGGTGGTGGAGCTGTAGGAACTGTGGCAACTATTGACGAAGCCGGCTATGACAAGACAATGGATTTAAATCTGAAAAGTGTTTACTTCACTGTTCAGAAAGGACTGCCCTATATGAATGATGGTGGTTCTATTATTCTTATCGGGTCAAATGCAGCACACCGGGCTTATCCGTCATTTACGCTTTATGGAGCTGCAAAAGCAGCTGTTATCTATTTTGCAAAAGGATTTTCGAGCGACCTTTTAGATAGAAAAATCAGAGTAAATGTAATAACACCAGGTACGACAGATACACCAGCATTTGAAAAGTTTGTTCCCGCAGAACAAATTGAAGCTGTAAAACAACACTATGCAAGTGTGATGCCGACAGGCAGAATTGGGCAACCATCTGACATTGGTAAGACAGCAGTTTTCCTGGCTTCTGATGATTCTTCGTTTATGCTTGGTGCTGAACTCCTTGTTGATGGGGGTATGACCTATTTGGCTAAGTAATTAACCTCACGCTGGCGCGGGTTATAAACTCGCGCCATTAAATAATTAAAATAATTTTCAAAATGAGTAAATCAGAAAACAAAGTTGCGAGCTACGCAATTCTTGTCCCCTTTGCGGATAATTATTATACAATGTGGTTATTTAATTAGCAGTAAAGACCGGTATGCGCCAGGGGAAAATTCGCGGGATTTATATACGAACAGGACGCCAATCTCTGAATGGCAATAATCCCAGTTTTGGGCTTAATTTACAAACCAACAAAAAATCACTTCTATTTTTTACAAAACCTGGCAATAAACTGGCAAAGCAATGACAAAACGCCTTTGGTCGACTACCTGCATCATTTTATGGACTGGCTGAAGTTTCGGCATGCAGGAGGCCTAAAAATACTGCATTTGCCCTGTCAAAAATTTATTTGCAGAGGGATGCAACGGTCGCCATGCCGGCCTCGTCATATCGTAAAATAATTATGGAAGACCTGCCCCCAAACACCTATCCCTACTCAAGATATAAACTCATTTTGTGTTTTATCGGGGGAATGGTGGCTGCATTCCTGCTGTTGACCTCACTGCTGACCGCGCGGTAAACAGGCAAAATGTGCACCTGACGCAATACACCCCCCAATTGTCGTATTTACCGCTCTTGTCTTTATCCCTTTCTGTGTAAGTTTGTCTCCAATACTATTTTATGCAAACAGCCAAGAAGTCAGCCATCGGCTTTATATTTATTACGTTACTGATTGATGTGATGGGATGGGGGCTGATCATCCCGGTCATGGCCGATCTGATTGCGAAACTGAAAGGCATACCTGTCAACCAGGCCAGTCCTTACGGCGCCCTTCTGTTGTCTGTCTTTGCCATCACACAATTTGTATTCGCCCCGGTGATAGGCAATCTCAGCGACAAATATGGGCGCCGGCCGGTCCTGCTTCTTTCCCTGTTCGGTTTTGGCGTCGACTACATTATCCTGGCACTGGCGCCGGCATATGGCTGGCTTTTTGTGGGACGTGTCATCGCCGGCATCACCGGCGCCAGTTTTACCACCGCTTCGGCCTATATCGCCGACGTAAGCACGGACGAAACGACAAAGGCGAAAAATTTCGGGATGATTGGCGCAGCCTTTGGGCTGGGCTTTGTCCTGGGACCGGCCCTGGGTGCGTTGCTGTCGACCTGGGGTATCAGAGCTCCTTTTTACGCCGCCGCCGCTCTCTGCCTGCTCAACTGCCTGTACGGATACTTCTTCCTTCCTGAGTCCCTGAGCAAGGAACACCGCCGGGCCTTCGACTGGAAAAGGGCCAATCCATTTGGTTCCCTGAAGTTTTTGACCAGTCATCCCGAGATCGGCGGGCTGGCTTTCAGCTTTTTTCTGATCTATTTCGCCGGCCAGGCTGTACAGGGCAACTGGAATTTCTTTACTGTCTACCGATTTCACTGGAGCAACAGGATGGTGGGCTTCTCCCTGACGGCAGTGGGTGTGCTGGTCGGAGCCGTGCAGGGCGGGTTGACAAGGGTCATCATCCCCAGGATCGGGAATGAGAAGAGTATCTATCTCGGCCTGTCCCTCTATACCCTGGGACTGATCCTGTTTGCCTTTGCCACGCAGGGATGGATGATGTTCGCTTTCCTGGTACCGTATTGCCTGGGCGGGATCTGCGGGCCTTCCTTGCAATCCGTTATATCGGGGCATGTGCCCGCCAATCAGCAGGGGGAATTGCAGGGGGCTCTCACTGGTCTGATGAGTCTTACGACGTTCATAGGCCCGCTGATTATGAACAGCACGTTCGCCTTTTTCACGTCTGACAAGGCCCCGTTCTATTTTCCCGGGATACATTTTCTGATCGGCGCCGTGTGCATGCTGCTCAGCGTAATTATCGCCCATAGGGTGCTAGGCCGGGAAAAGAAAGAACTACGCCCGGAGAGTGCATAGCAGGAGGCTCATAATAGCATTCGAAGACCTCATTTCTCTTTTGCCCGCTCCGCATTCTTCATGATCCTGAATTTCACCATTTTTTCGACAAGGGCTAAAGGCAAAGGCCGGTCCAGTGGAAATTGCACCGAACCCTTTGCCCCCTTATAAGCGGAAAGCTCTTTCCTGAATGCCTCGAGCCCCATGGGTGCGGGATAAAATCCGATATGATTTTTGAAGCCGCCGAAATGAACCAGATTCCCGTTGAGAACGAATGTGGGGAGTCCGTATTTGATGGCTTCTTTCGCTTCCGGCGCCGCCTTCCGTATGGCTGCCCTCATCTCTTCCAGCCGTTGTTGAACGTCCGGGGGGAAATCTGCTATGTATTCATCGATAGTGCCGGCAATGATTTTTTTCATGGCGATCGTCGTTGATTCCACGAATTTACAAATCTGTCTCCGGACCGATCAGGTCCGTCCGCGACAATATCCGGGGGGAAATGCGACGTTTCGGGATTTATCGCCGGGGAACAGGAACAGCCTGTAAGCTCAAAAGATCGATAGACGGTTGTAAGAGCGAGTCGAACGGTTGTTACAATTGAATTTTATCGAAATACGCCGGTAATTGATCATGTTCTGTCAAAAACTGCATTTTTATTTTTGATTTTTTCTAACCGATCCGCGCTTCTTGTCGTATTTTTAAATGAGCCTGTTATTCGTTTAACCAATTCAATTATGCATTTATGAGACGCAGAGACCTACTCAAAAGTATATCCTTTTTGCCTTTTGCCACCACGCTGGGCGGTGAGTTAATCGTTCCGAAAAAGACAAAGGGCGGTAATCTGGCTGCCGGTGGCCGCGACCTTTTTAAAGAGTTGGGTGTGCGCCCGTTTATCAATGCCGCGGGTACCTACACTTCTATGACCGGCTCCCTGATGCGGCAAGAAGTGCTGGAGGCCATCAGGGGGACTTCCGAGGATTTCTGTCTGCTGGACGAATTGCAAGACAAGGTAGGAGAAAAGATCGCCGTCCTGGTACATTCGGAATCGGCTGTCGTAACGGCGGGTGCTTTTTCGGCGCTGACCCTCGGGGCCGCCGGGGTGATATCCGGCAACGATCCGGAAAAGGTCAAACTGCTCCCAAAGATAGATGGTACCGGGCTGAAGACGGAAGTGCTTTGCCAGAAGGCGCACGCCATCGATTATAACCACGCCTTCACGAATACCGGGGCCACCATCGTAGTGATTGAAACGGCGGAAGAGCTCGAAAATGCGGTCAACAGCAAGACCGCCCTGATGCATTTTCTAAATATCGAGGCCGACAAGGGAAAGATCCTGCATGAAGAATGGGTGGCTCTCGGCAAAAAGCACGGCATCCCCACCTCTATCGATATCGCGGCGGATGTTCCACCGGTTTCAAATCTCTGGAAATTCAACGATATGGGTTTCGACTTTGTGGCCATCTCCGGTGGCAAAGCCTTACGGGGGCCCCAAAGCGCCGGATTGCTCATGGGCAAAAAGGAGATCATCACAGCGGCAAGATTGCACATGCCGCCGCGTGGCGCAAATATCGGAAGAGGTATGAAGGTGAACAAAGAGGAAATCTTTGGCATGTACGCGGCCCTGCATCATTATATCAACTACGATCACGATGCGGAATGGAAAATATGGGAGAACAATATCGCCCTTATCGAAAATGCCGCTAAATCCGTCAAAGGGGTTACTACCAATGTGGTCGTTCCTAAGCTGGGGAATGTCACGCCGACCCTGGAAGTCTCCTGGGATACGACACGCCTGTCTGTTAAAGACCTGCAGGAGAAGTTGAGAATGGGCGATCCTTCCATCGAGGTCATGCCCCGAACCGACAAGGGTATCCAGATTACGGTATGGGTGATGCGTCCCGGCCAGGAGAAGATCGTGGCAAAAAGGCTGAAAGAGGAACTCGCCAAAGGGCTCGCTTAACGGCTGCCTGTAATCGGACAGAGCCTCGTGGCAAAGGCGCGGCCCAATGCCACCGCAATCGGATGGCAGCGAAATCACTGAATACGACCATCAATACCGAGACAATTGAATAAAATAATGAAGACAAGCCCGGGATCTTTTACAAGACCTTTCATGAGAAGTTTTACAAGGAGATTTATAAAAGGATTTACAAGGAGAATGACACACACCGGTATAACGGCCTTGTTGACTACCTTCCTGTTGACAGCCTGGTTCCTCGCGGAACTTGCAGGCTGCAGGCCGGCCGGAAAAGACAAGGAAGCGGACGATTTCAGCAAGCCGTGGATGGCGCCTCCGGAAGCGGACAAATTGCAACCTACCATCAGCGATCTGAATGTGGCATTAAAAACCGGCCAGGAGATCTATAGCCTTCAATGTGTCTCGTGTCACGGACCCCATGGTTATGGCGACGGCGGAGCGGGGAAAGGACAGGGACAAAAACCCGCCAATTTCCACTCCAGGAGGGTCGAAAACGAATCGATCGGCGCCCTGTTCTGGAAGATCACAAATGGAAGAGGCAATATGCCCTCTTTTAAGAAAGCCTTTAACGACGAGCAACGCTGGTCGCTGGTAGCCTATGTCAAAAGCCTGTCCTGGAAGGAAGAAGAATCGGGACCGCCCAGGGCGCTCCGTCCCGACATAAAAATCGAGCACCTGATGAAGGTCGGCCCCCTCGCCGTCCGTATCCTTCAAAACCCCGTCAGCGGAGATCTCTATTATACAACCTTCGACGGCGATGTATTCCGGATCAGGGGCCTGAACAGCGGTCATCCCGATTCCATAAAAGTCCTCTCGTTTGCCGATCATGGCATACCCCGCCTGCAGGGCGCTATCTGGGACAAGAACTCCCTGTTCCTTTGCGGAAATGTCGACGACACCGCAAAAAAAGCGACCAGTGGAAGAATGGTCCGCTTCGACTTCGGCGGTTCCGGGGCTCCGAAAATGAATATCGTCTTTACGACTCCTGAATATGGAGCCAACAAGACCATCTATGATCATGGCTGGAATGCACTTGCCATCAGCCCGGACGGGAAATATATTTTCGTGAACAGCGGCGCGAGAACCGACCACGGAGAGATACAGGATGACGGGGGGCTCTATCCGAATGCCAGGGACAATGCCGTCACCTCCAAGATTTTCAGGTTCCCCGTCGATACCAGGGACCTGGTGCTGACTATGGATACGGTTACCCTCAGAAAGCAGGGCTATCTATATGCGCAGGGAGTTCGCAATGCGTATGATATGGCATTTGACGGTTCGGGAAATCTTTTCGCCGTCGTCAATTCCGCCGACTACGACTGCCCCGAAGACATGTTCTGGATCAGACAGGACCATCATTACGGTTTCCCCTGGATCATGGGAGGAGCGGAAATCCCCATGCAATATCCCGGCTGGAAGCCCGACCCCGCAACGGACTCATTTATCAATGAATCTTCTCATTCCTGGCGGGTGCACTATTATTATGACGACTCCACCTACCCGAAGATTCCGCCGGGCGTGAAATTCTCCGCAGGTGTTCAAAACATGGGACCGGATGCCAATGAATACCGGGGACATTCCGGGAGAGTGCTCGATGGAGACCAGACAGGTGTGGCTGTGAGTACCTTCACACCTCACTCTTCCCCTTTGGGTCTGTTCTTTGATACGAAGAGAGCCCTTGCCGGAGATCTGCGGGGCGACGGGTTCGTGATCAGGTATTCGCTGGGAGCGAAAGAAGTGATGATGCGCCCCTTCACGACACAGGGCGCGGACCTTCTGCATCTTCATATGACCTATGACAAGGAGATGGATAATTTCGTGATGCATACCACCCGCGTCGTCGACGGCTTCGAACAACCTACCGACGCAGTGCTCATCGGCAATACCGCCTATGTGATAGAGTATGGCGGAAGAGGTGGTCATATCTGGAAAATTATCTTGCCAAAATAAAATTGATTTTTTACGCAAAAAGAACATTACATGAGAAAATTTGCATTCACCTCAGCCGCCCTGTTTTTTGTTTGCCTGATCGGCTATGGACAGTCATTCGATATCGTGATCCGTGGCGGTCATGTGATCGACCCGAAGAATAATATTGACGCCCTCATGGATGTCGGCATCAAAGACGGAAAAATTGCTGCCGTCGCAAAACACGTAGACACGGCAAATGCCCGACAGGTGGTAAACGCAGGCGGGTTCTATGTGACACCGGGCCTGATAGACATTCATACCCATGATTTCTTTGGGACCGAGCCCGACCACTACCTGAGCAACGGGCTTTCCGCCATTGCTCCGGATGGTTTCACCTTCAGGAACGGGGTCACCACGGTGGTGGACGCCGGCAGTTCCGGGTGGAAAAGCTTTGCTGCGTTTAAGAAAAACATCATCGACAATTCCCAGACCCGGATCCTGGTGTTCCTGAATATCGTAGGGGAAGGGATGCGGGGCGGCCCCTATGAGCAAAATCCCGCCGACATGGACGGCCGTCTGACCGCGATGGTCGCAAGAGGCAACCCTAATATCGTCGTGGGCATAAAAGTCGCGCATTTCGAAGGACCCAACTGGACTCCGGTCGATCAGGCCGTTGAAGGCGGAAAACTTGCCAATATACCGGTGATGATCGATTTCGGCGGAAGCATGCCTGCTCTGTCCATCGAAGAGCTTTTCATGAAGCATCTGCGGCCCGGGGATATCTTCACCCATTGCTTCGGACAGCTCAGGACCCGGGAATCGATCGTCGACACCACCAGCTGGCTGGTGAAGCCGTTTGTCCGGGAGGCCCGTAAAAAAGGGATCATCTTCGACGTGGGATATGGGGGTATCAGTTTCGCCTTCAGCCAGGCCATCCCCGCTATCAAACAGGGCTTTCTCCCCAGTTCCATCAGTACCGACCTTCACACAGGCAGCATGAACAACGCCATGAAGGACCAGCTGAACGTGATGTCGAAATTTATGGCCATCGGCGAGAGCCTGAATGCCGTAATCGAAGAATCGACCTGGAACCCCGCCCAGGAGATAAAACACACAGAATTAGGCAATCTCTCCATAGGCGCCGAAGCCGACGTCGCTATCCTGAATGTACGCCCGGGCAAGTTTGGCTTTTTTGACTATACCGGCGTCAGGGTGGAAGGCAATAAGAAGCTGGAAGCCGAAATGACCATCCGGGGAGGCCGCATCGTCTATGACCTGGACGGTATCGCCAACCCGATCTTCGCGCCGTCCCGGCCTCCGGTCGAAAGGTCCGAACATCGTTGACCCGGTCCTATTATTGCTATGGATTTGGTTAATATTTTCCATTCATGATACTGACGATCAACGGAGGTTCCTCCAGCATTAAGTTTTCGTTATTTAACGAGGCGCTGGAACCGCGGCTCAAAGGCAAGATCGACCGGATCGGCCTCGGCAATCCGCAATTGAGCTATACTGATTTTTCCGAAAAGAACAATTTTCCCGTCAAGGCTGTTGATGGGAAAGAAGCCACGCAGTCATTGATAGACTGGCTGGAAAAACGGCGGGTGTTTGAACAGGTGAAAGCCATCGGTCACCGGATTGTGCATGGGATGGATCGAAACGAACCGGAAATCCTCGATGAAGAGGCTCTTGCTGCATTGAAGCATATCGTGCAATACGACCCCGACCATTTGCCCGGCGAGATCGGTTTGATAGAAGTGTTTCGGTCCCGCTACCCGGCCGTCCCGCAGGTAGCTTGTTTTGATACGAACTTCCATGCCGGTTTACCGCGTGTCGCGCAACTCTTACCCATTCCCAGACGCTTTGACGAAGCCGGCATCCGGAGATATGGATTTCATGGCCTCTCCTATTCGTACCTGATGCACAAACTGACGGAGATCGCCGGAGCGCAAACAGCCGGCGGCAGGGTGATACTCGCTCATTTGGGCAGCGGCGCAAGCCTCGCCGCTGTAAAGGAGGGCAAGAGTGTCGACACGACAATGGGTTTCACGCCGGCAGGAGGGATTATGATGGGCACCCGAACCGGCGACCTGGATCCGGGGGCCGCCTGGTATATGATCCAGCGGGAGGAGTTGTCGGCGGAAAAGTTCAATGACCTGATCAACCACCGGTCCGGTCTGCTCGGTGTTTCAGAGACGAGCTCCGATGCGCAGGACCTCCTGAAAAATGAAAAAACCGACATACGCGCGGCGGAAGCCATAGAACTCTTCTGTTACCAGGTCCGGAAAGCGATCGGCGCTTTTACGGCCGTATTGGGCGGTCTGGATAGCCTGGTGTTTTCGGGTGGCATCGGCGAGAATTCCGCTACCATACGTTCCAGGATTTGCCGGGATCTCGGCTATCTGGGAATCCAAACGGACGAGGGCCGCAATCAGAATAATGATATCCTGATTTCCTCCGATACCGAGGGGGTGAAGATCTATGCCATTCCCACCGACGAAGAATGGATGATCGCAAAAATCGTGACCGGCTTTTTGAACCTTAAAAAATAATATATGGACGCATCCGCCGCAGGCCTTTCCGGGCAAACCCCGTCATCCGAAACACTGCAAAAAATGGATGCCTACTGGCGGGCAGCCAACTATCTTTCGGTCGGCCAGATCTACCTGTGGGACAACCCGCTCCTCCGGCAACCCCTCGAGGCCGCCCATGTCAAACGTATGCTCCTGGGTCATTGGGGTACTACCCCGGGTCAAAACTTTATCTATGTCCACCTGAACCGGGTGATCAGGGAACGGGACCTGGATATGATCTATGTCTCGGGACCCGGTCACGGCGGTCCGGCGCTGGTCGCCAATACCTATCTCGAAGGCACTTACAGCGAAGTATATCCGCATATCAGCCGGGATGAGACCGGTCTCAAGAGACTTTTCACACAGTTCTCCTTCCCGGGAGGCATCCCCAGCCACGTGTCACCGGAATGCCCCGGGTCGATTCACGAAGGAGGGGAATTGGGCTATTCGTTAAGCCACTCGTTCGGGGCGGTGCTGGATAACCCTACCCTCCTCGTGGCTTGTGTCGTCGGGGACGGGGAGGCGGAGACGGGACCGCTGGCGACCGCCTGGCATTCTAATAAATTCCTCAACCCGGTAACGGACGGTGTCGTGCTTCCCATCCTGCATTTGAATGGATATAAGATCGCCAACCCCACCATCCTGGCCAGGATCCCCCACGGGGAATTGGAACAGCTGCTAAGAGGATATGGATGGGAGCCCTGGTTTGTGGAAGGCGATGAGCCGGAAAAAATGCACCGGCTAATGGCGGAGACATTGGACAAAGTGCTGGACCGGATCGCGGCCATCCGCAAAGCCGCACTGGATAAAGAACGGCTTTCGACGGGAGAGGATCCTCTTCCTTTACGGCCTGTCTGGCCGATGATCGTGTTGCGCACGCCCAAGGGCTGGACCGGGCCAAAAGAAGTGGATGGCGTTCGGGTAGAGGGGACCTTCCGCGCACACCAGGTGCCATTGTCGGACCCGGGTGCGAATCCCGCACACCTCAGGCAGCTGGAATCCTGGCTGCAAAGCTACCGGCCGCAGGAGCTGTTCGACCCGGAAGGGCGGCTCCGGCAGGAACTCGCCGACCTCGCGCCCGCCGGAGAAAGAAGGATGGGCGCCAATCCTCACGCCAACGGAGGTCTGCTGCTGACCGAACTGCAGTTGCCCGATTTCCGCGACTACGCAGTCAAGGTTGAGGTTCCGGGGAATGTGTCGGCATCGGATACCCTCGTGCTGGGCGCCTTTCTACGGGATGTGATCAAACAAAACTGCACGCGGAGAAACTTCCGGATCTTCGGCCCCGATGAGACCTTATCAAATAAACTGGACCGGGTCTTTGAAGCGTCGGATCGCCAGTGGGAAGCAGCCGTTATCCCGGGCGACGAATTCCTGAGCACGGATGGCCGTATCATGGAGGTGCTCAGCGAACACCAATGTGAAGGGTGGCTGGAAGGCTACCTGCTGACGGGCAGGCATGGTCTTTTCAACAGCTACGAGGCCTTTATCCATATCGTGGATTCGATGTTCAACCAGCATGCAAAATGGCTGAAAGTCACCCTGGGCATACCGTGGCGCCGCAAGATCGCCTCCCTGAACTACCTGCTCTCCTCGCATGTCTGGAGACAGGACCACAATGGGTTTACCCACCAGGATCCCGGCTTTATCGATCACGTGATGAATAAAAAGGCGGAGATCGTAAGGGTCTACCTTCCGCCCGATGCCAATTGCCTGCTCTCTGTCATGGATCATTGCCTGCGCAGTGAACATTATGTAAACGTAGTCATTGCGGGTAAACATCCCGCTCCTCAATGGCTGGACATGGACACGGCCGTCCTTCATTGTACCAAGGGGCTCGGGATCTGGACCTGGGCGAGTAATGACGAAGGGAGCGAACCCGACCTGGTGATGGCCTGCGCCGGGGATGTCCCCACACTGGAAATCCTGGCGGCCGTATCCATCCTTAGAAAGGCTCTGCCGGCCTTAAAAATCAGGGTCATCAACGTGATCGACCTGATGAAACTGCAACCCGACACCGAACACCCTCATGGTCTTGACGATCACGATTTCGATATGCTGTTCACAAAGGATAAACCTGTGATATTCGCCTATCACGGTTATCCCTGGCTGATACACCGGCTGACCTACAAAAGGACCAATCACAGGAATATCCACGTTCGCGGGTATAAGGAAGAAGGGACGATCACCACCCCCTTCGATATGGCCGTGCTGAATGACCTGGACAGGTTCCACCTCGTACAGGATACGCTCGACAGGCTGCCCCAGCTGGGCAATACGGCGGCCTGGCTTAAACAGCAGATGATGGATAAGCTGATCGAACACAAGCAATATATCCACCGGAACGGACAGGATATGGAGGAGATCAGGAACTGGAAATGGACGACGGAATAGCCTTGTTTCCTTGCCGGTCTCCCGGCGTTCTTCTCCACGCAGAGACGATCGCCGCTGCCAGCAGCAAATAGGCGACGACGGATGAGAGCACGGATATCCTGTTACCCAGTTTGTAAGATTGCGGTTCAAAGCGGAATTCGATGCAATGTTCGCCGGCGGGGATGGGCATCCCCCTCAGGAGATAGTCTACCCGCAGGTAGCCGGCT
Source organism: Puia sp. (assembly GCA_031292515.1). Classification (GTDB taxonomy): domain Bacteria; phylum Bacteroidota; class Bacteroidia; order Chitinophagales; family Chitinophagaceae; genus Puia. Next base: position 15,854 of record JARLGZ010000037.1, read on the forward strand.
TTTGTTCCGTCCAGCCATACTCCCCAGCCTGGCTCGTAATAGATTTCGCTGAAGACGGCAAACTGGTCCGTTCTCCCGGAAAAATGATAGTCGACCGTATCATTGAGGTTTCTGGTCAACGTGAGAGAGGCCGTGCTATCTGCCGAAAAAGTATCTTCGCTTCCCGGAAGGGCGTCCCTGCCCGCGCCTCGTTCAAGGCGCGCCTGGGACCGGTATTTCTCTTGTATGATGACGGTATCGCGTGTAGGGATGCTGTCCAGCGCCTTCATCTCCTCGTCGCCGTCCTTGACATAGTGAATATGCCGAACCAGCCAGCAAGGACCATACGCCCCCGGATTTCGCCGGGCCACCGGCTGACCGGTAGCCGGATCTTTTTGGATGAAATACTTCGTATTGAGCATATCATAGACGAGCATATTGCCTCTCATCAACTGGCGTCCCATGATGTCTTCGTAGAGGCCGAGTTTGGCGGGATGGTATCCGCCGATGGAATTGAAGAAATAGGAAGCCCTTGAATCCTGGTACCACCCTTCTGCGGCATCCTCCTCAAAGACCCTGAAGTTTTTTTCGGGGTCTTTCCGGATCTGAAGGTCGGCCGGCGTTGGAACGAATCTGGCCTGAAAGTCGGCCGGGTCCTCAAAGTTTTCTTCATTCAGGTAACGTCTGCCGATTGCCAGGATGTCAAACGAACAAAGCAGGAGCAAGCCTCCCAGCAGCACAGGCGCTCTCAGCCGTTCTTTCAGATAGAGAACCGTCAGGACAAGGGCCACGGCTATCAGCAGCAAGCTGCGGAGCAGATCGGCGCCGTAGAGGGACTGCCGGTCTCGTTCCAATGCCTTCATCAGTCCGCCGCTGAAATCGAAGGCCTGTTGCCGGATCTCCGCCGCAGGCTGCCGGTTGCCTTCCTGCTGTCTCAGGAACATAGTTGCCAGGTTTTGTCTGATGACGGGATCTTTACTGCCTTTATAGGCGGCCATAAAATAAAAACCGAGCAGCAAGACCACAAGGCCGCCGATGACCCATAATACTTTTTGAAAAGGCCCCCAAAGGGCCTGTTTTGTCTCATTTGTTTTTGTCCCTTCTTTATGGGCAAGCCTGCCCGCGTCTGCAAGTTCGTTCAGACCCAATGCCCCGAGCAGGGGAAAGGCGAGTTGGGGCATGAATAGGGCCATTGTCGGGGCGCGGAACTTGTCGTAAAATGGAAGATAGTGGAATACGAAATCATTGAATACCGAAAAATGCTTGCCCCAGGATAACAGAATGCCCAAGAAAGCGAAGCTCACCAGCCAGGTTCCCGGCCAGCCTTTTACATAGAAAATTCCTATGATAAACAGGAAACAAATAACCGCGCCCAGATAGACCGGGCCCGCGGTTCCCAGTTCCTGCCCTCCCCAATAGGCGTAGGCATTCGCCATCTGCAGGCCCGTGTCTTCGGGTACGCCTGCTTCGCCGATCTTTCCGGCAAATTTCGAATCCTCTCCGATCTCCCGGCATTGGTTGCCGCTGCCATAGATGTTCGGAACCACCAGGGTCAGGGTCTCCCCGATGCCATAGCTCCACTGGAAGGCATAGTCGTTATTCAAGCCCTGGCGGGTTGCGTCCTTGCCGCTTGCCTGCCCGGTCAGTTCGGTCCTGCCTCCCCGCATACTCTCTTTCGTATACTCCTGCACCGGAAGCATACTATTCGCCCAACACCCCCACCCTATAAAGCCGCAGCAGACCGCAAGCGGAACGGTCACGAGGAAGCTTTTCAGCTCACCGCGGTCACCCTTTCGGTTATAAAAGGCCTTCCAGGCATAGACAAACCGCGATATCGTCAGCAGTCCCATGCCGATCAGCGTATAGTAGACGATCTGCAGATGCTGTGTACTCATCTGCAATGCGAAAAAAAGCGTGAGCAGGGCCGTTCCCCACACGTATTGCCGGTCATACAGGACTAGCAGACCGGCGATAACCCCCGGCGCATAGGCGATGGCGAGCATTTTTGTCTCGTGCCCCACGACGATGATGATCGGATCATAAGAGCTATAGGCATAAGAGAGGGCTGCCAATATACCGATGCGGGGATCGATACGAAGGACGAGTGACAGAAAATAAAAACAGATGCAAGCCAGGAAGAAAAAATTGATCGGCTTTGGCAGACCCAGCGACAACAGATCGCCTACCCAACCGATGGAAATCCCGGATGACCCTTCCATGGCAATATTATAGGCCGGCATGCCGCTAAACATGCTTTCCGTCCACAAGGGGAAATGACCCTGTTTCTCCCTGTATTCGTATGACTGTTGCGCCATCCCCTTGTAGCCGCGCATGTCATGTTGTTCGACAACCTTCCCCTCCAGGGCCGGTTTGCAAAATACGATGGATACCAGGAGGAAGATAGCGAACGCGACCCCGTGAGGAATCGCCTTTTTTACCCCGGATAGAAACATGGCCGATTTGTTTTTTATTTGAAGAGGGCTTTTATCTGCGCTTTTTTCTGTTTGGAGACGGGAATCTTTATCCGGGTGTTTTCCAGTATCAGCCAGCCGGAATCTTCATTCAGGATGCTCCTGATATGGATCTTGTTGACCAGGTGTGATTGATGACAGCGCACAAAACCATAGGGCCCCAGCAGCTCTTCATATTCATAGATGGGCTTCGAAATGATATGGGTCACACCGTCGACAAGGAAAAAATGGGTGTAATTATTGGAAGATTCACACCGGACGATATCTTTGATCGGCACAAAAAAGGTCTCCTTCAGCGTCGCCAGTGCAATTTTCTCGTTGTCATCCGCCTGCAGCCTGTTCAATGAAAGAAGCAGGTTTTCGAGCCTGGCATTCTGCTTTTTTTGGGTGATCGTTTTTTCAATTTTTCCCACTGCCGTTTTCAAATCCCCGATGCTGACGGGCTTCAGGAGATAATCGAGGGCCGAAAATTTGATGGCGGCTATGCCATATTCGTCGTAAGCCGTTACAAACACGACTTCGAAAGGATGCCGGTCGAAGGATCGCAAAAGCTCGAACCCGTTCCTGTCAGGCATTTGAATATCGAGGAATACGACATCAGGCTGCGTTTCCAGGATTTTCTCCCGGGCGGTGTCCGCGTGTGTCGCCGTCGAAACGACCTCGATCTCAGGACAGTGCTTGTTCAGCAATGCCTGTAGATTTTGGATATTCATCGGTTCGTCGTCAACGATTATTGCCCGGATCATATGAGTTGTCTGTTCGATTTGTCTACTTGATTTATCTCGTTTGTCTGCCTGGTTTGTCTGTCCGGGCTACCTGGCTGCCCCAACTCGCTGATCTTCCTTGCCGGTGCGGATTGTACGATCCAATGATGAAATGTCAGGACGGCTTCCGTGCCGGGATCCCCCCTGAATAGCAGGTCGATCGATTTGCCGTCCGTTAGCTGGTTGATCGCCGTAATCCTTTCCTGTGTGAGTTTGATGCCATAACCCCGGGAGATCGGATGAACGAATCCCCTGCCATTGTCTTTTACCGAGAGGATCAGGGAGCCCGGCTCGGAACCTTCCTTGCATACGATCTCGATCCTTCCCCGGGTGCCCAGCCCGGAAATGCCGTGTTTGATCGCATTCTCTACCAGGGGTTGTATCAGGAGAGTGGGCACTTCAATATCGGACAGGCACAGGTGCTCCGGTAACCGGATCTCATAAGTGAAATCGAATCTCAGTTTTTCGATCCCGACATAAGTCCTGATCATGTCCATATCCCGGTCCAGCGTATTATAGATATGCTGGCTCCGGCTCAAAGTCTGTCTCAGCAGCAGGCTGAAGCTCTGCAGGTAATGGTTTGCCTCATCAATCTTATGGGTATTGATCAGCCCCTGGATAGAGTTCAATGCGTTGAAAGTAAAATGAGGATTTAACTGCGACTGGACGGTTCTCAGGCGTTGCTCGGTTTCCAGCTGTTTCCGCCTCGACAGGCTGATCTTTCGCCGCAGGGCCCAAAACGCGACACCCGCCACCGCCAGGAGGATCAACACTACTGCAAGGATGTAGAAGAGGCCAGATTGATACCAGTAGGGACGGGTTTGAATATAATAAACAACGATTGTTTCGGGCTGCATACTGTAATTGAGCTGCAGAGCATACTCCGTATTTGCCACCAGTGACGGGATGATCATATTCGATCCGCCCATATTGTGATAGATGGTATCCCGGGTCCTTAAATTGATGAGGTTATATTGGATCGTTGAATCCGGCAGACCCGCTACCATTGACAGGATCAGCCTGTTCTTTTTGTCCGGGGACAGCAATATTTTATCATGTCCGCCGACCGCTATGCTATTGCCCTCCTGTTGTCCAACGCGTCCATATCCGTCTGTCAATGGCCGGTAGGCCTCGATTTCGGGTGTGACCTTGAGCCTTTTTACATAATATCTTCTGACCAGGCTATCCGTGTCATAGTCCAGGAAGTCGACAAAAAAGAAATCGTTCACTTTCAAAAAGGCATATAACAGGTCGTCATTGTCCTGAAGGATTCTCTTCTGTCCCGCCCGGTCAGCATTTTTTGCGGATACGATCCAGGCAGGGCCGGAAATAGGGGTTTGCGTATAATAGGTTTTGCAATAAAACCGGTGTCTTTTATAGTGATCCAGGAATAAGGTATCGTTTTTGATACCCCGGTCGGAAAAACATTGATCGGTCCCCGATGGATTGTCGGTTGTCCGCATATCTATCCGGCTGCCCGCCAGGTAGATGGGCACAATTTTGTCCTTCGGACAATTTCCGATGCTGTCCGGATAGCCCCTGTTCCTCATTTTTGGTAACAGGAACCCCTCTCCCTCGATGCGAACAGGTGCCTTGCCAAAAATGGTGATGCGCTGTGCAAAGCCCTCTCCCAAAAAAAGAAAGAGGCCAACCAGGAGCAGTAAGGGTCGCTTTATCTTCATGTAATTATTTCTTTTCCGGTACCGCCAGTTCCTTTCCGGCGCCGCTAATTCTTTTCCAGTTCGTTTCTGAGAATGACTTCCAGCTTGTCGCCGTCTCCCGGAGCAGGTGCTTCAAAGTTAATGATTTGGTCCTGTCCGTCGATGATCACGAATCTGGGTATCGAATTGGTAAAATAGGCTGTTGCGGTCTTGCCGGTATCGTCGAATAGCTGCAGCCAATCCGGCTTATCCTCGTCCAGGGCCTTTATCCAGCCGGGTTTATGGTCACGGACCGCGATGCTTAGAAAACGCAGCCTGCTGTCTTTTTCATATTTCCGGGACAAAGCCTTCAGATAAGGTGTCTCGTGGCGGCATGGAGCACACCAACTGGCCCAGAAGTCGAGCACGACGATCTGCCCCGTGAAGTCTTTCAACGCATGGAGTTTTCCGCGCCTGTCAGGCAACGAAAACAATGGCGCCGGATCTCCCTTTTTCAGTGTCGCCAGCTCTTTTTCTTTTTCGTCGATTGACCGGGTCAATTGATGTTCATACGCTTTGTTTTCGATCTGTCGTAAAAATGGTTTCGTCAATTCTGCACGCCGATGAAATCTATCGTACGAATTGGTGGCCGCCAGCAGATTCACATTGATGAATCTGTAAAATACATAGTCCCTTACGGGGCCCTTAAAGGAAGAGGCAATCTTGCACAGGTAGCCTTCGTACACATCATGCACGGTGTCGTGGCGCAGCTTGCGATCGTATTTATAAATATAGAATAAATAGGAAAAGGAAATGGTCATCAGGTTTTGGTAGGAGAAGCCCGCGAGGTACTGACTGTCCGAGATATTCTTTAAGATGGCAGGATCGAAACGATCACCGATATACTTGTCTACGTCAGGGGCAGGCATTTCATCCAGCATCCTGTTCGCATGGGTCATCAATATATCCAGTCTTCTGAACAACATCTCCTCTTTTATCACATTCTTAAACAGCATAGCTGTGGAGTCTTGCTCCTGAAGAGCATCCGCATCATACTTTCCCGAGTAGTACCTGAATAACGAGTCCCCTACTGCTGCTGAATGAAGGTACCAGTTGTCAAATCTTGCATGCTTTTCGACAAATCCTGCCTGTTTGAGATTGTGATCATCAGCACGCTCGTCGTAATACGGGTTATGATTATCTATGACAGTATAGAACTGGTTGACAGCCGAGCCGCGGCCACCCCATCGGATTCTTTGTCGAATGCTATCAACGCTGATGGCATCGGCTTGCAGCGTTATCGTATAACCGGGCGCCAGCGCGATGTGCAAGTTGCAGAAATATAATTCTCTGCTCATGATCAGACAGACGGCCTGGGGTGCGGTAATCAGCGTATCGGATATCGAAAATGCTCCATCCGTCAGCGGAAGCGAGATATGGACTTCCTCATGATGGTCGTCCGTATAGTATAATGTCAGCGATAAGCCTGTGGAATGTTCCAACTTGCCTTTTAGCAGGGGTTGGGTGACCCGGGCATCCGGGGCATCGTGTTGGACCGGACCCTCCCCGTGAATTTTCGATAACAGAAAGACAGCGTTGAATAATAAAGACAGGGATTTCTTGCTTTTCATGTACTGCTAATTTACAACCCTTTCAACAGGCTTGTAAATATAGAAAGGGCGCCCTTTCACCGTAGACGGGAATGTGAAAACAGCCCGGGGCGATGTGAATTCAAAATGCCCGGATCGCGCGGACGGCGTTGGCATAAGATTCGGAATTGCTCACGCGTTGGTGACCGCTACCGAATTCCTGTATCCAGACACTGTTGGTCTTATATTCCGTAGAGCTCCAATAGTTGGTATTGGCGAAGCCGCCGACCATCTTTTTCTGCAGGAAAAGAAGATTTAACTCGAATTTGGAAGGCAGATACCAGTCGGCATAAGCGATACCGCCGGATTTTACGGAATAATCCGCGCAGACCCTGGCCGCGAATCGACCGTTCGCATCATCGCGGATGAGCGCTGCCACAATAGCCTTCGTGTTCGTGACGCCCGCCCCCAGACCGTCGGACTCGGAACCGGCATGCCGGGTCAAACCATTATACCAGGGAATGCCGGGGTTTTGATCAGCCGTTGCGGCAATCAAGCCATGCTGTCCTTCGTCGGATATATAAAACACGACCCCTCCCCCATACTTCTCTCCAATTGAATGTGCGGGGACGAGGATCTTCGCGTGTATGGAAGCTATCCGGAGCGGACGGCTATCGGAAACCGGGTGGATTTTTGCAACGACCATCGGCAGACAGATAAAGACGGCGGCGCTAAACTGTTTCATACCGTTGAAATTTTTGAACGGGCAAGAATTCGGTTTTGAAAAACTAAATATAATCCCTTTCCTTCGGATTTATGGCGAAAACGGCTAACTTTCATGGCGTGATAAAAGCCTTTTCGCTCCCGATCCGTTCCCTGCTTCCATTTTCAAAAAATTGCTTCACGTTACGATCGATTGTTAAACGCTAAACCGGGACATATGAAGAACACCAACCCAAAGAATAGCAACACAAAGAACGCCGGCCCAATGAATGAAGAAAAGACGATCAACCGGGGAGATTTTATCAAAAAGACGGCCCGTGCAGGCGCCGGCCTCTTAATCCTGCCGAGGTTTGTCTTAGGCGGCAAAGGATATACCCCTCCCAGTGACAAATTATATATCGCCGCGGTAGGTTGCGGGGGTGAAGGGGTAAACGATATTCGTCATTTCGCCACCGCTCCCAGGAAAAACGCGACGATTGCTTTCCTGTGCGATGTCGACGACCGGGAGGCCGCGGATCGGCGGAAAGAGTTTCCGAAGGCAAAATATTATAATGACTGGCGTGAAATGTTCGACAAAGAGGCCAGGCATTTTGACGCCGTGACTGTCGCCATTCCGGATCACAACCATGCCATTGTCGGCCTGGGGGCCATGCAGTTGAATAAACATCTCTACCTGCAGAAGCCGTTGACACATGATATTTATGAAGCACGGGTCCTGACGGAGGCCGCAAAAAAATACAAAGTCGTCACCCAAATGGGTGACCAGGGAGCATCCTGCGATGGTATACGCACCATGCGTGAATGGTTCGAAGCAGGCGTAATCGGCGATATTGAAAAGGTCTATTGCTGGACCAATCGCCCCGTATGGCCACAGGGGATACCCTGGCCGAAGACAAAACCACCCGTACCCAAGGGGCTTCACTGGGACCTCTTCGTGGGTACCGCGCCGGACACCCATTATATCGGGAACCTCACCCCTTTTAACTGGCGGGGCTGGTGCCGGTTCGGCACGGGCGCCCTCGGGGACATGGGATGCCATATCATGGGGCCGGCCTTTAAATTGCTGGGTCTCGGCTACCCTACCGAAATTTCCGGCAGCGCCAGCACGGTCTACGGCGGCATCTTTAAGGAAGGGATCTATCCCGATAGCGGCCCCGTCTCCAGTTCTTTAAAATTCTCCTTTACGCAAAAGAACGGGAAAGATTTTCACCTGTATTGGATGGATGGAGGGATCACCCCCGAACGACTGGATGGACTGGATCCTAACGTGAATTTGAACAAAGTCCTCGGTGACTGGCCAAACGAAGACGATTATGAAGGGGCCGCGATGTTTATGGGCTCGAAGGGACAGATCTCCTGCGGCTGGGGCGGCAATAATCCCCGCATATTTCCCCTTTCCTTGCGCAACGAGGTGAATGTTCCCGAAAAATATCCGCGTATCTTCGGCGGCATGGACGGACACTGGTGGCAGTGGATCGACGCCAGCATAGCCGGGTATGGTAGTCTCGAAGTCGATTCCCCTTTTATCGGCTATGCGGGACCGCTTACGGAGACGGTGTTGCTGGGCAACCTCCTGCTTCAAAGCTTCAATATCCGCGAAAAGGCAACAACTAATGCAGATATTGTCAAATTCGGCGGAAGGTACATCGCGCTCAAATGGGACGGCGATCAGATGAAGGTCACAAATTATGAACCGGCCAACCGGTTTGTGCGGCGCGTATACCGGCAGGGATGGGGAAGTCTTAAGTTGTAGAAACCGTTACCGGCCGGCTCTTTTCAGCGGCAGGTTCCAGGTGAACCCCACCGAAATAGAGTGCTGGTAGTTGAACGGCTGTGAAAAGTTAATGCGCAGGAAATCGGGCTTTTGTCAGGCAACCAAACGACCTCACCTCCATGCGCCGGGAAAATCCAAAAAAGACAGCCAGTTCCTTTTTGGGATTGGATCCGACCGAAGACGGGAAGAAAACGTTGCGGGAAACGGGACCTATTACAGGATAAAAGCACATGGACTTTATCACAGACCAGGACAAGACTTTTGAAAACACGGACTATGCCGGCAAGCGTGTCGGCGGCAGGGAATTCCAGGACTGTCTCTTCCGGAAATGCGATTTTTCGGATAGCGATTTCTCCGGCTGCCGGTTCATCGATTGCCTTTTTGAATCGTGCAATCTATCGATGATGAAATGCAGGGGGACGACGTTTAACGATGTCTCCTTCAAACAAAGCAAGATATTGGGCATGAATTTCAGCGAATGCGGGGACTTCTCTTTTGTCGTCGGTTTTGACAATTGTGTGTTGGATTACAGTTCCTTCATGGGCAGGAAAATGACGAAAACGAAGTTTGTGAAATGCTCTCTGAAGGAAGTGAACTTTACGCAGACGCTGTTATCAGGATCGGTATTCGGGGAATCTGATCTTTCAGGTGCTGTCTTCAACGAAACGGATCTGGTGTCGGCCGATTTCTCGACCGCCTTGCATTTTTCGATCGACCCCTCCCTGAATAATATAAAAAAAGCCATGTTTTCCATGGAAGGTCTTCCCGGGCTTTTAACCCGCTATCAGATAAAGATCGTTTGACGATCGTTGCGGATCGGCCTTACAGGCTGATCCGGTTGCTGACGCCATCATCGCCTCTGATCTTCGCTGACTCACTCAATTTTCGCCGCGGGCCGGCATTCCTTGCAGGGGGTATGGGTGATATCGTCTCCGAGTTCATCCCGGTATTTTTGAGCCAAAGCCTGCAGTTCGCTCACGATCTCAGGGTGAAGCGACTGCAGGTCTTCCGTTTCTCCCGGATCCGTGGAGAGGTCATACAAGGCCATCGGCACATTGACCTCCGCGGTCTTTCCCGGATGGCCGCCGTGACCGGGAGCATATAGTTTGTAGGTCTGGCTCGGATGGGGAACCGTCAGTTTCCAGGGCCCCCTTCTCACGCCTTCGAGACTGTTATTGCGGTAGTAATATACCAATTCGTTTCGGGGATTGGCGCCGGGTTCGTTTTTCAGCAGGGAACTGATATCCACGCCGTCGATTTTTGCTGCAGGCAGCGCAGCCCCACAGAAGCCCGCAATCGTCGGGAAAAGATCGAGCGTCGCGGCGATCTGGTTGCAGACCGTGCCTGCAGGGATCATACCGGGCCAGCGCATGATACAAGGTTCGCGCTGACCCCCTTCCCAACTGGTTCCTTTTCCTTCCCGCAGTCCTCCTGTATTGCCGGCATGATCGCCAAACGAGAGCCAGGGGCCATTGTCGCTGGTGAAGATGACGAGGGTGTTCTTTTCCAGGCTATTCTCCTTCAGCGTGCGCATCACTTCTCCGACGGACCAGTCTACTTCCATCATGACATCGCCGAATAGCCCTCTTTTACTCTTCCCTAAAAAGGCTGGGGAAGCGGCGATCGGAACATGCACCATGGAATGCGCCAGGTAGAGAAAGAACGGGTGGCTCTTATTTTCACGGATAAAGTCGCAGGCCCGTTTCGTGTAGATGCCGGTCAGCTGCCCCTGGTCGCCCAGGTTTCGAATATAACGGACGGCAGAATCTCCTTTTAGCAGAGGCAGCGGCGGATACCTCGACTTCCAGTCGCTGGTGTCGGTGACGGGGTTTCCGTCGTAGTCCATCGGCCACATATCATTTGAGTAAGGCAGGCCGAGGTATTCGTCGAACCCATAATGGATAGGCAAATAGGGCGCCCTGGAGCCGAGATGCCATTTCCCGATCATCCCGGTATGATAACCGGCCTGTTTCAGCGCGCGGGCAATGGTCGTCTCTTTTGGGTTCAGCGCCGTCTTGTCCCAGGGCATCAGGGCGCCGTGCAAGCCGAGCCGGTTGGGATAGCAGCCCGTCAGCAGCGCGGCCCTCGACGCCGTACACACCGCCTGGGCGGCGTAGAAATTGGTAAAACGCATACCCCCGGCCGCAAGCCGGTTGATATTCGGGGTATGATACCCATAGCCGCTATAGCATTCCGGGTCGCCATAGCCCATGTCATCCATGAAAATAATAATGATATTGGGCCTCTTTGGCGGAGCTCCCTTTTTGGGGCTGCCACCTGCGACCACGACGTGGTTGCAAAACAGGAAAAAGAGCAGGAGACAAGAGAGCCTCCAAGGGCATCCTTTTATAGGGAACATATATTGACCGCATTTTTGATGAGTGGAATATTTTTTCCGTTCCTCTGAAGCGCAAGATCAGCTGAGACTTTCACACATTTTAAAAATAGACAAACCGAATGGCATTGCCTGCTTTCGTTTATAGACAGCGGCATTTCCCCGGATTTCATACTCGTCAATGGCCCTGAACGGGCAATGAGATCGCTTCCGCCAGCGATTCATAGGTCCCGTCATAACTATTGAGTTTCTTGCCGTTCAGGAAAAAAGAGGGGGTGCCATTCACTCCGCTCCGGATACCGCTTTCAAAGTCGGCTTCGACCTTCGCGACCAGGTCTTTGCTTTCCCAGTCCCTGGCGAAAGTCTTACTGTCGAGCCCCAGGGTTTCGGCGAATTGAGTAAAACTGCTGCCGTGAAGATCTTCCTGGTTTTCGAAGATGATGTCATGCATCTCCCAGAACTTGCCCTGCCTCGCGGCGGCTTCCGCCGCGAGGGCGGCTATAAAGGCGGCGGGGTGGCTTTCCTGAAGCGGGAAATTCCGGAATACAAACCGGAAGCTCCTGCCATGTTCTTTTATAAGCCTTTTCAGCAGCGGGTGCGCATGACCGCAATGCGGGCATTGGTAGTCGCCGTATTCTACCAGGGTAATGCCGGCATGGAGATTCCCTGTTTGCTGGTCGGTATCGCTGACGGGCGGTTTTAGTGTTGACATATGGATTGCTGTTTTTGAAGATCCGTTGCCTGAAAAAAGATTCGTTCTTTAAGATTCATCCTTTTTTGAAACCGGCTAACCCTTTTGTTTCGACATTGCTTCGAGGGCGTCCAATATGCCGTCGGCGCCTGGGTTGATGCCATCCGGTGAGAGATAGGTCCATTGTATGACGCCTTGTTCATCCAGCACGAACAGCGCTCGCAGGCATTGCCCGGCCTGTTCGTTATAGGCGCCATAGGCCCTGGAAATCGCGCCCTTGGGTTCGAAATCCGCCAGCAAGGGGAAATGCAGCTTGCGGTCTTGTGAAAAAGCCATATGACACCATTTGCTGTCGACGGATATCCCTACTACTTCGGCATTGTATTTATGGAAGTATTTCAACATCTCGTTGTACAAAGCCACCTGGTCTCCGCAAACAGGGCTCCAGTCGGCCGGATAAAATACCAATACGACTCTTTTGCCCGCCAGTTCTGATAGTTTCAAAGTCTGGTCAGGGGTGGCATTCAACTGGAATTCCGGAGCTTTCGTTCCTTTCTGTAGTAGCATTTTTTTATTTTTTGCTGTATGAGTTCCATCTGTCGTCGTTATCGAAATCATACCCCTCGATGATCCAATCCGCTGATTTGAAAAACCCCTTGCCGATGGTTCTGGCCCCGATGTCCACATGGTTGTTGAACAGGGCATTGAAAATCGTGTTCAGCTTTTCGCCGGTGTAGCCGGTATAGTGGATGTCCAATCCTTCAATCCGTTGCGAATAGATGCCATATGGTACGAAACGGTATCCGGCGAATTTCTCCTCGATCGACAGGCAGATCAGCTCAAAGAGCTCTTTATATTCGTTTTCGGGGGAAATCGCCAGGAAGTTGGTGGCATACACCTTGTCATCCTCCAGTACGATCTCACTCCTGTCATGCCCCAGCACGGTATAAAAGGGGCCGGTGAGGCTGACAAAAAAATGAATCTCCCGGATACGGGTCAGGTTTTCGGCCGCCCGCCTCTCCAATTCTATAAAAGAACTGAAACAGGGCGTCTGCCCCGAGGTAGTGCCATAAACAATCTTGTGGGTACGGTACTCGACCGCTTTCTCAAAGGCTTCCCAACCGCTTGTAAATTTGTGTTCATCATGGATATTGTCGATGATGATCTTCTCCAGGCTCCTGATGCCGGAATAGCTCTTATACAGACCGGTATCATCCTTGGGGATGCCGATGGGATAGTACTTCTTTATACAATCATAAACCGGCCAGAAATCATACTTTTCATGATTAAAGCTGAACATCGCAACCAAAGTTATCGCAGCATTGCCAGCTTCTGAAATTAATTATACCTAAAATCATTTTTATTAAATATACCATGCGGTATTATATTTGCAATTCATTTATAATAAAATTCTTATGAAAAGAGTGGTTATTACGGGTCTTGGCGCTATAACCCCCATTGGCAATTCAGTCGGTGAGTTCTGGGAAAATATCATCGCCGGCAAAAGCGGAGCGGGGCCCATAACCAAGTTCGATGCCTCCAAATTCAAGACTACGTTCGGATGTGAGGTGCGGGGGTTCAATCCGGAGAATTATTTCGAGAAAAAAGAAGCCAGGAAATATGACTCTTTCACTCATTACGCCGTCGCGGCGTCCGACGAAGCGATTAAAGATGCGGGGCTGGAGCTCAGCGCGATGGACCTGGAGCAGCGTGCGATGATCGGTGTGATCTGGGCATCGGGCAATGGAGGAATCGGAACCTTCGAGGAGCAGCTAAAGGAATACTACGGCGGTGATGGCACACCCCGCTTCAACCCCTATTTTATACCAAAAATGATAGCCGATATCGCGGCGGGTGTCATTTCTATCCGTAATAAGCTGCATGGGCCCAACTATTGCACCGTATCGGCCTGCGCGTCCTCGAATACGGCTATCATCGCCGCCTTCGACACCATCAGGCTCGGAAAAGCCCACGTGATGATCGCGGGTGGCTCCGAAGCGGCTATCACCCCTGCTTCCGTCGGCGGTTTTAACGCAGCGCAGGCGCTGTCGAAAAACAATGCCGATCCGCTTGGCGCTTCCCGCCCGTTCGACAAAGACCGGGACGGTTTCGTCATCGGCGAAGGAGCCGGAGCGCTGGTCCTGGAAGAACTGGAGCATGCTTTGCAAAGAGGTGCAAGGATTCATGGGGAAATGATCGGCGGAGGCATGGCTGCCGATGCCTACCATCTCACCGGTACACCACCGGACGGAATCGGGGCCGCTCTCGGAATCAGCAAGGCATTGGAAGAGGCAAATATAACGCCCGATAAGATCGATTATATCAATACCCACTCCACCTCTACGCCCATCGGGGACGTGAGCGAACTGACGGGCATGAAAAAGATCTTCAAAGACCTCCCGGTCGCCATCAGCGCGACAAAGTCCATGACAGGACACCTGCTCGGGGCCGCGGGCGCCATTGAAAGCATCATTTGCATATTGAGCGCGAAACACGATATCATACCCGCCACCATCAACACGAAGAACATCGACGAGCAGATACCAAAAGGGTTCAATATCATCCTGGGCAAATCCATAAAAGCGGAGGTGAATTATGTCCTGAACAACACCTTTGGCTTTGGCGGCCACACGGCGAGTTCTATTTTCCGAAAATACAAGGGTGAATAAGGCCGCTTCCATCTGATGGGTCACCTCCATCAAATAAAAAATCTATTTAACACTCACTACTGACTACTCACTATTTCATCTGAAAGTAGATCAATGCCGCGGCAGCTGCGGTCATCAGGATCAGGGCCAGCACGCCGAACACATTGGTGGCTCTCTTGTTGACGGATTCCCCCATGATCACCGGGTTATTGCATATGTGAAGGACGACGGCAATCATGACGGGCGCGGTGAGACCGTAGAGAACAGCCGTATAGATGAGTGCCTGTATCGGGCTGATGTTGAGGAAATCCAGGGAAAGACCGGCCAGCAGCGCAATGGCAAGGGTCAAGTAGAAACCCGGCGCCTGGTTGAATTTTTTGTCCAGCCCTTGCCGCCAGCTAAAAGTCTCCGCGACGATATAAGACAGCGCACCGCCCAGGACCGGGATCGCCAGAAAACCGGTCCCGATCACGCCGATCGCGAAAAGAGCATACGTGACCTTTCCCGCCAGCGGCTCCAACGCTTTTGCCGCCTGATCCACCGTGTCGATTTGCCGGATGCCGGCATTGTACAAGACGACGCCCGCCGTCAGAATGATAAAGAACATGACGACATTCGAGAAGAACATGCCCCCATAGACATCCTTTTCCATTTTTGTCATGAAGCGCTTGTCGATGACCACTTTTCTGGTGGAGCTGCTGACATCTTCGGCTTCCATCGTCGCCTGCCAGAAGAACAGATAAGGCGAAATAGTCGTGCCGAGGATGGCGACGAGTATCTCGAAAAAGTCCCTGTTCAGCTGGATTGTCGGGATAAAAGTGTGTCTGAGTACCTGCAGCCAGTCCACTTTCACCAGGAAAGGGATGATGATATACAGCAAAAGTACCATACACAACCATTTCAGAATCCCGGCCAGTTTGTGATAAGGATAGATGATCACACCCGCCAGGATCAGCCCGGTGAACAGGATTTCGAAGGCGAATATGGGAACCGAAGGGATCAGCAGATGGGCCACCGCCCCCATCCCTTCTATATCGGCCCCGATATTGAGGATGATCGCGGGAAAACTAAAAATCATCATCAGGTAGAGGACGGGTCTCGGATAATGCTCCTTCAGAATCCCGGAGAGCCCCTTGGCTGTCACCGCGCCGACCCGTGCGCACATTTCCTGGATAGCCGCCATGAGCGGGAAGGTGATCAGCGCCGTCCAAAGCGTCGCCAGGCCGAATCCCGCGCCTGCCTGGGAATACGTTGCGATGCCGGAAGGATCGTCGTCACTGGCTCCTGTTATAAGGCCCGGGCCCAATGTCTTCCAGAATTGCTTGCATCTGACGATGAATTTTGTGGATCGCTTCATGGTGACGATAATTAGCGGGTTATAAGATACCGCGAATGAGCCGTCCCAAAAAATAATCCTTGCAGACCCTGATCATAATAGTTCCCGGAACGTTAATTTTATGCATGCCTTTATTAGTCATTGTTCGTCACGGACAGTCGGCGTGGAACCTGGAGAACCGGTTTACCGGCGAAGTGGATATAGACCTGACCCCCCTGGGAAGAGAGGAAGCGCGCCTGGCGGGAGAAAAGTTAAAGACGTTCGTCTTTGGACACTGCTTCACCTCTGCCCTGAAAAGGGCCCAGGAGTCCCTGTCCCTGATCCTGGAAGAGATGGGGGGTGCGGCCCCACCCATCATCATCGACAAGGCCCTGAACGAGCGGAACTATGGCGATTTACAGGGCTTGAACAAGGCTGAGACGGCGCGAAAATACGGAGATGCGCAGGTTGCTCTGTGGAGGAGAAGCTATGCCGTCAAACCGCCTGGCGGCGAAAGCCTGAAAGACACGGCAGATCGGGTGCTGCCTTACTACCGGCAACAGATCGAGCCCCTCCTGAAAGCCGGGGAAAATATCCTGATCGTGGCACATGGCAACAGTCTTCGCGCCCTGATGATGCACCTCGAAAATATCAGTGCCGAGGCCATCGCCGATACCAATCTGCCGACCGGACAGCCCCGTGTCTATATGATGGATGAAAATCTGAAAATCGAAAAAGTGGCGTACCTGTGATCCTTTGGGTCCCTCTATGGTTTCTTTGGGTCCCGGCTATACTCGAAGCGTGTTCTAATCGTGACCAGGCGAGTCTCAATCCGTGAGTAAGACGATTTTGCCCATATGGGGTCCGTTTTCCATAAGTTCGTGGGCCAGGGCGGCATCCTGCAGGGGGAACCGGTTGTAAACGACGGACCTGAAGCCGCCGGTCTCTATCAGGGGCCATACCCTTTCTTCAATGTCCGCCGCCAGGGCGCTCTTAAAGGCGGTGTCCCGGACGCGCAGCGTGCTCCCGGTAATCAGTAAGCGGCGCCCCATCAGCGAGAATACGTCTATTTCCGCCTTTGATCCCCGGATGGCATTGATGAAGACAAGACGTCCATCGGCTCTCAGCAGACGCAGGTTCTTTGGAATATAGTCACCACCGATCGTATCCAGCACCAGGTCGATTCCTTCGGGTGACAGCACCTGTTCGAAGTCTTCTGTTTTATAGTTGACACACCGGTCGGCGCCCAACCCGAGACATGCATCGCATTTTTCCTGGCTGCCTGCCGTGGTATATACGATCGCGCCAAAGGCTTTTGCAAGCTGGATAGCTGTCATCCCGATGCCGCCGCTCCCGCCATGCACCAGGAATCGCTCTCCCCTTTTTAAGAGACCGCGTTGAAAGACGTTGTGCCAGACGGTAAACACCGTCTCGGGAAGAGAGGCTGCTTCGGCAAAACTCCAGCCCGCCGGTAAAGGAAGGCACTGTCCCTCGGGCACGGCGGCAAATTCCGCATAACCGCCGCCTGCCACCAGCGCGCAGACGGCATCGCCGGTTTTCCAGCGCCGGCAGCCGGCGCCGCATTGCTCGACGATCCCCGCCAGCTCCAATCCGGGTATGTCGGGAGAAGCGCCCGGCGGAGGCGGATAATGCCCTTTCCGCTGCGACACGTCAGGCCTGTTGACACCTGCCGCCTTTACACGGATCAGCACCTCCCCTTCCGCGGGAACAGGAGCCGGCCTCTCCTGTATTTGCAGGGTATCGGGGCCGCCGGGTCTCGTGATGACGATCGCTCGCATATGATAAGATTAATCTTTCCGGGACTTCCCGAAACGAGGGGCGCGGATTTTCCGGTCATCCCTCTCCGAGAATGACGAACTCCTGTTCCAGGGTCAGTGAATGGGCATAAAGGTGTTCAAGGAATGCCGGGCCCCTCCGGGCATACCAGGGCATGAAATTGTCAATGCGCTCCTGCAGGCTGTCGAATGGAAAGAGCGCGGATTTGATGGCATTTACCTGGCGTCGCTGATCCTCGAATTTTCTTTTTTCTGACTTGAGCAATTTTTTCTCCAGTTCCTCCAGCGGTTTGATGGCCTTTGTTTGAAGGGCGTCGACGTGTTGCACGAGCGTTGGGTCGACAGCCCCCGAGATCTCTTTTATCCGTGCGTAGAAACCGAGGGCTTCGCGGATCTCCTCTTCCAGGCTCAGTTGTTGCCGTGACTGGCTCTTTACCAACTCATTGACCAGGTCTTCCTCGGAACGGAAGATATCCGTCACCGCCAGTCCGGCACTTTCGAGCTTCTCTCTCCATGTGTCTTCGATCAGCAGGAAGGAATTACGAAGGATCAATACCGGGAAAGGCGTTTTATAATGATCGAACAGCTCCCTGAGTTCAAGCCAGTAGGCCGTCTCTCCTCCTCCACCTATAAAAGCGATGTTTGGCAGGATCGTCTCCTGGAATAAGCCACGAAGGATCACGTTGGGGCTGAAGCGCTCCGGATGCCCGGTTAACTCGTTTCTCAGCCCGGCTTCTTCGAAAGAGAGGCCGGAGCCATGTACGATAAATTTCCCGCCTTTTTTCTCGATCCTGCCCCGCAGATCGTCTTTCAGGTAGAACAGGTTGATTTCCCTCGGGTTGGCCTGCACTTTATAATGAACCGAAAGATCTCTGATCGCGGGGTTGACGATCGAAGAGGGCGTATGGTTGAAAAGATCGTCCGCGAACACGGAAACCATGAGCTGCTTGAGGCCGGCCCGGTCGGGTATCAGTATGATCAACCCAAAAGAGGCAAACAGGGCGTTCAGCAGTCTGAACGTCCCCGTTTGTATATCGGGGCTTCCCAGATAGGTTTCCTTCAGCAAAGAGATCAGCTCGCTCCCAAATGGCAATACGGAAAGTTCGCCTTCCACCCGGTCGATGATCGTCCCGAGACCTTCCGGCTTCATCCTTCCCACGGCGCCGGTCTGATGGGTATCCCAGATCAGTTTCTCGTTATTCAGGTAGATCTTCCCCAGTTCTTCCAGGTCCGCATCTTCGCTGCCCATGTAAAACACCGGTACAAACCGGTGCTCCGGAAATTCCTTTGATAAAAAAGAAGCCAGTTTGATCGTATGGAGGATCTTGTATATGAAATATAGAGAGCCGGTAAAAATAGCCGGCTGATGCGCCGTGCAAACGGTAAAGGTATTTTCGTCGGCAAGCAGCTCGATATGCTCCCGGACCCGGTCCGAAGTGGCAATGTTCTTGTATTGTTCTTTCAACGCTTCCACCAGGACCGGCCGGTTCGTAGGAAAACGCTTTCTGGCTTCCAGGGAGGCGCGTATCCCGTCGACAGACACAGGATGCTTGTAGAAAGGTTTCAGGGAGTCCGCCTGTTTCAGGTAATCAAGAATAATCTCGGAGAAGTATCCAGTCTGGCTATATGGTAAACGGGTCGATATACAGTCCATACAAACAATAAAATAAAATTAACGGGTGAATGGTTCAGCTTGTTAGCCTAACATCACAGGGGAATAAGGGTTCAGTGAACGGAATTATTTTTCCCACACCTGCCGATCTCATTCCTGTACCCGTTTTAGCCAACTGGTTTACAACACTTTATCCTTTGTTAAGACATCGTTTACCGTGCGCCAGATACCCAGCGGGTTGTCATTCTTCAACGCGTCCGGCAGCAGGGCATCGGGCCATCCCTGGAAACAGAGAGGCCTTACGAAACGTTTGATGCCGTCCGCGCCCACGGAGCTGAAACGGCTATCTGTAGTCGCCGGGAAAGGACCTCCATGCTGCATGGCCAGCCCTACCCTTACGCCGGTAGGCACTCCATTCACGATCAGCCGGCCGCAGATGTGCTGCACGGCATTGACCAGGGCTTCCTGGCCGCGAAGATCGTTTTCGGTGGCCATCAGGGTCGAAGTCAGCTGACCTTCCAGGTGAGTGGCCACCCTCGTCATTTCGGCGGTGTCCTTGCAACGGATCACGATCGAATAGGGGCCGAATACTTCCTGGTGCAGGAGCGGGTTGTTAAAGAATGCTGTTGCCGTGGCAGAGGCGATCGTAGGGGCGCCCTGGCTTTCTCCGGGTTTCGTTTCGGAGACGGCGACGGTTGTCACGCCTTCCTGTGAAAGCGCGGCCGCCCTCTTCTCGGTAAAAGCCCTGGCGATGCCCGGATGCAGCATCGTACCGGGTTTCAGCTCCCGGATCTTTGCGGATAAAGCATCTACAAAGATATTCAGGTCTTCATTGTCGACGCCGATCAGCAGCCCCGGGTTCGTGCAGAATTGCCCGGTATCCTGGGTTATCGAAGCGGCATACATGCCCGCGACTTCTTTCGCGGATTGCTTCATTTTTTCGGGAAGCAAAAAAACGGGGTTGATGCTTCCCATTTCCGAAAAGACGGGGATAGGTTCCTTTCGCTGGTTGGCCCAGTCGAAAAGGGCTTTGCCTCCGCCATAGGAACCGGTGAAGCCGACTGCCTTTGTATAATCATGCATGACCAGGGCCTTGCCGACTTCAAAAGAAGCGCCGTGTATATGCGCGAAAACGCCCTTCGGCAGCCCGCATTTAGCGGCGGCTTTCGAAATGGCGCCGGCGACCAGTTCGGAGGTCTCGCCATGCGCAGGGTGCGCCTTGACGATCACCGGGCAGCCTGCTGCCAAAGCCGTAGCCGTATCGCCCCCTGCCGTGGAATAGGCATAGGGGAAATTGCTGGCGCCAAAGACGACGACGGGCCCCAGGCCGACCTGTATCTTGCGGATATCGGGCTTAAACACGGCCGGATCCGTACCCGCCGTGTCGATCCGCGCTTCCAGCCAGTTGCCTGCTTCACAAGCCGCCGCATAGCTGGTCAGCTGAAATATAGTGCGTGCCCTCTCCCCGCGCAGCCTGGCTTCGGGCAGATGGGTCTCCTCCATGGTTTTGTGGATTAGCGTATCGCCCAGGGCTTCTATTTCCGCGGCGATCGTGCGCATAAATTGCGCCCGGTCTTTCAGGCTCGATTTCCGGAACGATTGAAAAGCCTGCCATGCATCCCGAAGCGCCTGATCTACTTCCTGTACTGTTGAGTCCTTGAATATCATAAAGAATGGTTTTGCCGGTTATACTGCCATTATACTACTTCTCCCTCCAGGTCATAATCATAAGCCTTGGTGATCTTCACATTTATAAAATCACCCGGCTGTAGCTTTCTGTCTGAATGAATGATAACCTCGTTGTCTACTTCGACAGAATCGAATTCGGTGCGACCCAGATAGCGGCCAGCCTCTTTTTTGTCGACCAGCGTCCTGAAGACGCAGCCCAGTTTTTCCTGGTTTTTCCCGTAGGAGATCTCCTGCTGCACTTCCATGATCTCTTCGGCCCTCCGCTGTTTCTCTTCGGCAGGGATCGTATCCTCCAGTTCATAAGCGCCTGTGCCTTCTTCATGGGAATAGGTAAAGATCCCCACGCGGTCAAAGCGGTGCTCGCGGAGAAAATCCTTCAGCTCTTCAACATCTTCCTGCGTTTCGCCCGGGAAACCCGCGATCAGCGTCGTCCGGAGACAGATGCCCGGCACCCGCTCCCGGATCGTGTGGATGAGCTCGTTCATCTCCGCACGGGTGATCTGTCTGCGCATGGCTTTCAGCATCCGGTCACTGGCATGCTGCAGAGGCATGTCCAGGTAATTGCAGATATTGTCACGTTCCCGGATCACATCGAGGATTTCGAGGGGAAATTTTGAAGGATATGCATAATGAAGACGGATCCACTCCAACCCTTTTACATCGGCCAGGCGGTTCAGCAGTTCGGGCAACATCCTCTTCTTGTAAAGATCCAGTCCATAGTAGGTCAGTTCCTGCGCGATCAGCAGGATCTCCTTTACTCCCCTCCTCACCAGGCTCTCGGCTTCCCTCACCAGTTCTTCGACAGGCCGGCTCACATGGCTGCCACGCATCAGGGGGATTGCGCAGAAGGCGCAGGTCCGGTTGCATCCCTCGGCTATCTTCAGGTAGGCATAGTGGCCGGGAGTGGCCAGCAAGCGCTCTCCTACCAGTTCAGTCTTGTAATCCGCCTCGAATTTCTTCAGCATCAGGGGTAGCTCCATCGTGCCGAACCAGGCGTCGACTTCCGGGATCTCTTTGGCAAGATCTTCACGGTAGCGATGGCTGAGACAGCCCGTCACATAGACCTTGTCGAGCTTCCCTTTTTTCTTCAGGGATACCTGCTCCAGGATCGTGTTCACGGACTCCTCCTTGGCCTTGTCGATAAAGCCGCAGGTATTCACAACGACGATATTATGGTCCTTCTTCGTATTCTCGTGGACGGTGTCTATATTGTTGGCAAGCAGCTGGCCGCTCAGCACCTCGCTGTCGACCATATTTTTACTGCACCCAAGCGTGATGATATTTACCTTGTCCTTCTTTAAAGTCTTCGTCTTCATATTTAGTCCGCAAAGGTAACAAGAATGAACCAATCTCTTTATATTTGGGATATATGACAGGAACCCGGCTTACAAAACTTTTCAGGGAGTTTTTTGAGAGCGAGCGCACCGGCGGCCTTTTGCTTATTTTTTTCACGGTGGCTTCTGTTATCATCAGCAATACCTCGCTAAGCCCGGGCTATCTTCATTTCTGGCATTTGAACGCAGATCTGTCCTTTGGAAGCGTACACCTCGACCATTCGATCGGTCATTGGGTCAATGATGGCCTGATGAGCATTTTCTTTCTCCTGGTGGGCCTGGAAATCGAGCGGGAACTCTATATAGGCGAACTTACCGACTTCAAACGGGCCCTCCTGCCGATCGTCGCCGCCATCGGGGGCATGCTGGTACCGGCAGCCATTCATTTCCTTTTTAACCAGGGCAGCCCCACGCAGGCCGGTATCGGGATCCCTATGGCCACGGATATCGCATTTGCCCTCGGTATCCTGTCGTTGCTGGGCAACAAAGTACCTGCATCGGTCAAAATCTTCCTCACCGCATTGGCCATCATCGACGACCTGGGCGCCGTGCTGATTATCGCTATCTTTTATACCAGGGGCTTTTCCCTGTTGTATTTTATTGCCGCCATGGCCGTCTTCGCCGGTCTGCTCCTCCTGAACCGGCTTAAGGTGACCAGGCTGGTGTTTTATATCGTTCCGGGGATCTTTATGTGGTATTTTATGATGCAGTCGGGGATTCATGCCACCGTCAGCGGGGTTTTGCTGGCCTTTGCCGTTCCCTTTCCCAAAAAGGCGGCGGACCACGATAACCCCTCCTACAGACTTCAGCATCTGCTTCACAAGCCTGTGGCTTTTCTGATCCTCCCGATTTTCGCCATGGCCAATACGGGTATCGAACTGGGTTCCGGATGGTATAACAGCCTGCTGACAAAGAATAGTCTCGGTATTCTTTTGGGGCTTGTGGCCGGCAAACCATTGGGAGTGCTTTTATTTTGCGCGCTGTCCGTCCGCGCGGGCTGGTGCAGCCTGCCAGGCGATATGAAATGGGGGCAATTGCTTGGCGCGGGGCTGCTGGCGGGTATAGGCTTTACGATGTCGATATTTATCACGAACCTGGCATTCGAAGACGCTGACCTGGTCGGGTTTTCGAAGATATCCATTCTTGCCGCCTCGATCCTGGCAAGTCTCTTCGGTTTTTTCTTCCTGGCCGCGCAAAAAAACAAAACCACGTCGCTTTAGGGAGCGTCCCGGTTTTTCTCCACTTCTACTCCACAACGCCGGCCGGCAAGAAAATATGGCGCCATTTTTCCGATATTTGCGGGGCAAACGGAAATATGAGAAAAACGCTGATTTTATTGTTTATGGCCCTATGCCTGGTATCCACGGGATTGAAGGCGCAGTCGGAAGGGAGTGACTATAAGACCGCCCTGGGTTTGAAATACTATCCCGGAGCGCTGACCCTCAAACACTTTATACAGGACGACAGGGCGCTCGAAGGGCTGCTCAGTTTCTGGAACTATGGGTTCCGGGTTACCGGTCTTTATGAATTTCATGCAAAGGTCACCGATATCCCGGGAATGAAAGTGTTTCTTGGCCCCGGAGCACATATCGGCTCCTGGAATGGCAACTGGCTTCACGATCATCCGAATCGGGCGCAGGGTGTGATGATCGGCATCGACGGGATTGCGGGATTGGACTATAAATTCAACGGCGCTCCGATAGACCTGAGCCTGGATGCCCAGCCCGCGTTGAATATCATCGGGTATACCTATGTGGATCTCTGGGGCGGGATCGCCATCCGCTATACCTTTTAGCTGCCCTTATTTTTTCTCCAGGCTGAAGAGGCTGTCGACGAATTCATGTTTGTCGAATACCAGGAGGTCTTCCATTTTCTCTCCGACGCCAATGAATTTTACAGGGATTTTAAACTGGTTGGCGATCGCCAGTACCACCCCGCCCTTCGCAGTCCCATCCAGCTTGGTAATGGCCAGTGAAGTCACTTCTGTAGCCGCGGTGAACTGCCGGGCCTGCTCCAGCGCATTCTGCCCGGTCGAGCCGTCCAGGACCAGCAAGACCTCATGTGGCGCATCCGGCATGATCTTCTTGATGACCCGGCTGATCTTACCCAATTCTTCCATCAGGTACGCTTTATTGTGCAGACGGCCCGCCGTATCGATAATGACGACATCCGAGCCCCTTGCGACGCCGCTCTGGACCGTGTCGAAAGCCACCGCACCCGGATCGGATCCCATACCTTGTTTTACGATAGGCACCCCTACCCGTTCACTCCAGATCGTCAGCTGATCTACCGCCGCCGCGCGAAAAGTATCCGCCGCCCCCAGCAGGACCGATTTTCCCGACTTCTTGAAGTTGTAGGCGAGCTTGCCGATCGTAGTCGTCTTGCCGACGCCATTCACCCCCACCACCAGGATGACATAAGGCTTATTACCGGAAGGCGTCGCGAAATCTTTATAGGACTGCTCGGGCGCATCGACGAGAATAGCTTCTATTTCTTGTTGAAGTATTTTGTTTAATTCAGTTGTATTCAAATATTTATCTGATGCCACTCGGTTTTCTATCTGCTTTATGATACGCAGGGTTGTCTCGATTCCTACGTCCGCGCTTACCAGCGCGTCTTCCAGGTTGTCGAGGACTTCCTCATCGACCGTACTCTTGCCGGCAATGGCTTTGGTAATCCTGGAAAGAAATCCCTCTTTTGTCTTTTCGAGGCCTTTGTCCAGGCTTTCCTTTTCTTTCTTTCCGAATAGTTTGTCAAAAAATCCCATACCGCTGCGCCCCCTTTTGGATGGAGGACTTTTTTTATACGTTAAAATATAAATATAAATACAAAAAGCCGCCCCTTACTGAGACAGCTTTTGTAAAACTTACTTACCCAAATATTATTTTTGAGCCAGGTACTCCTTAATCTTGTCCTTGTGTATAATGGACTCCTTAAAAGTATAGGCGCCTGTTTTAGGACTGCGAACAGCCTTGATGACTTTTGTCCAGTTTTTGGCTTCCGCGGCAGCCTTCGCATCCTTGGTCTTTATAGCGGTTTTTGCAGCTTTTGCCATGATTATTTGATTTCTTTATGTACAGTTACTTTCTTTAAAATGGGGTTGAACTTCTTCAGCTCCAGGCGTTCCGGAGTATTCTTCTTGTTTTTGGTGGTAATATACCGGCTGGTACCGGGCTTACCGCTGGTCTTATGCTCGGTGCATTCTAAAATCACCTGAACCCGACTTCCTTTCTTGGCCATAATATGGATGGTTTAGAATAAATTAATCTTTTTCCTTAAATCTTTACGCCTTCAGCTCTCAATTGCTTTACTACGCTGTACAGACCATTCTTATTGATGGTGCGCAGTCCTTCCGAAGACACTTTCAGGGTGACCCACTTGTCTTCTTCTGCCAGGAAAAAACGCTTGGTTTGCAAATTCGGCAAAAACCGGCGTTTCGTCTTTATATTTGAGTGCGATATGCTGTTACCCGATATCGGCGACTTGCCTGTGATCTGACATACTCTAGCCATGATGCTGGAAATTTACTATTGAAAATGAATGCCTTTTGAAGGGCATCCTAAACCTACTGAGAAATTTAGGACTGCAAAGGTCGTGAAATCTATCTAATTAGCAAAAAGAAATCAAAGTTTTTTAATCTCCTTTTTCAACACCTGTGGATTACGGGCCCTTGGAGATTTCGAAGACGTCTTTTTTCCCCATCGGGCCGGCCAGGGACGGTTACCTTGACCAGGTATTCAGCATCCCGGTTTGCGGAGTTGCGATGCCTCCCGCCGACCTATGAATTCAATCACTTACCGGCACACCCCGGCTGTCCGGAACAGGACTGCTACCTTGCACGGGATCCGGAGGGATGGTATTTAATAATTATTTAATTTCCCGTTGCCATTTGCTTTCTACTTTGCACAAAATGGCGCTAAATGACAGAAATGAAGAGAAGAATCATTCTCAGAGACATCAGCTGGTTATCGTTTAATGAAAGAGTACTGCAGGAAGCGGCGGATCCCAGCGTTCCCCTGAAAGAAAGGGTAAAGTTCCTGGGGATTTTCTCCAACAATACGGACGAATTCTTCCGCGTCCGCGTGGCCACCCTGAAAAGAATGGTGGAATACAGCGGCAAATCGAAGATCAACATGCATATGGAGACTTCTCCGGATAAGATCCTGAACGAGATCCAGTCGGTCGTCCTGGAGCAACAGGACGATTTCAACAGGATCTGGGAATCGATCCGCAAGGAACTGGAAAAGGAAAAGATCTTCCTCGTCACGGAGAAACAACTGGACAAAGACCAGCAGAAGTTTATTGTCAGTTATTTCGAGGAGGAAGTCCGTTCCAATATCATTCCGTTGATGATAGAAAGCATCCCGCAATTTCCCTACCTGCGTGATAAGTCCATCTATCTCGGCGTGGTGCTGTCCAGGAGAGATGGCAGCATGAAAAGGAAATTTGCGGTGATCGAAGTGCCCAGCCGCATCTCAGGAAGGTTTGTACTGCTGCCTTCAGCTGTGCCGGAGGAGCGGAAGATCATCCTGCTCGAAGACATCATCCGGTATAACCTCCGGGGCATCTTTTCCTATTTCGGATACGACAAATTCGATTCGTGGGTCTTTAAGGTCACACGCGATGCCGAGATCGATATCGACCAGGATGTGTCTACGACTCTTATCCAGAAGATCGAAAAAGGTCTTAAGAACCGGCGGAAAGGCAAGCCCGTCCGTTTCGTATATGACAAGGAAATGGATGAGGGCCTGCTCGGATACCTGATCAAAAGACTGAACCTGGTCAGGAAAGGCAACCTGATCCCCGGCGGCAGGATCCATAACTTCAGACATTTCATGGATTTTCCGGATGTATTTCAACGGAAAGGGCAACGGAAAAAACCCTTCCAGCACCCCTTGCTGGTAAAGACACCCCGGGTCACCGATACCGTCCTCGAACAGGATGTGATGCTCCACTTCCCTTATCACTCCTTTAACCCGGTGATCGACATGCTTCGGGAAGCGGCTATTGATCCGAACGTGACTACGATCAAGATCACCTGCTACCGTCTGGCGTCCAATTCGAAGGTGATCAACGCACTGATCAATGCCGTCCGGAACGGGAAACACGTGACCGTCATGCTGGAGCTTCGCGCCCGTTTCGACGAGGAGGCCAACCTGGAATGGAAGGAGAGACTGGAAGATGAAGGCGTAAAAGTGTTGATCGGGATTCCCAACGTAA
The DNA here is from genome assembly GCA_031292515.1 of Puia sp. Classification (GTDB taxonomy): domain Bacteria; phylum Bacteroidota; class Bacteroidia; order Chitinophagales; family Chitinophagaceae; genus Puia. The sequence goes on from JARLGZ010000037.1 coordinate 43,434, forward strand.
AAGTGCATGCCAAGATCTGCCTGATCAAAAAGAGGATGAACAATCATACCATTCACTATGGTTTCGTAAGTACGGGGAACCTCAATGAGAAGACTGCCATGTTCTACGGAGATCATTGCCTGCTCACCTCCAACCGGAATATCATGGCCGATGTGAACCGGCTCTTCACCTACCTCGAGAACTGGAAAGACGGTATTGCCCTGCTGAAGACCTGCAAGACACTGATCCCCTGCCCGGTCTCCCTGCGGAGAGAGCTGATGAAGATGATCAACCGGGAAATCAAACTGGCAAAGAGCAAGAAGCCGGCAGCTATCACCGTCAAATTAAATTCTCTCTCCGATGAAGAACTGATCGACCGGTTGTATGAAGCCGCCAGATCGGGTGTGGAGATAAAGCTGATCGTTCGCGGCATCTTTTGCATGCTGAGCGAAAACAGCAAGTTTGTCAAACCGGTTACGGCCATCAGCATCCTCGACGAGTATCTCGAACATGCGAGAGTTCTCATCTTTCACAACGGCGGCAAAGAAAAAGTTTTTATATCTTCGGCCGACTGGATGGTAAGGAACCTCGACCATCGTGTCGAAGCTACCTGTCCGATCCTGGACGAGACGATCCAAAAAGAGCTGAAGGATATACTGGATATTCAGCTTTCGGATAATGTCAAGGCCCGGTGGCTGGACAATACCCTGCAGAATAAATACAAAAGAGACCAGTCACAGAAGAAGGTTCGTTCCCAGATAGAAATCTATAACTATTTATACCAGAAAACGATGAAAAATACCGAACCCGTTCCGTCACAGCAACCCTCGATCATCAACGGCGAAGCCATGCCTGAAACGATGATACCATGAGGCTCGCGGCGATAGACATCGGAAGCAATGCCGCAAGACTGCTCATATCGGATGCCTCCTTTAATAACGGGAAGACGGAGTTTAATAAGATCAACCTGGTCCGTGTGCCCCTCCGGCTCGGTTTCGACGTATTTGAAAAAAAGAAGATCTCTCCCGAAAAGACGGATATGATCCTCCACACCATCAAGGCCTACAAGCACCTGCTCGACGCTTATGAGGTAAAATACCTCAAGGCGGCGGCTACCTCTGCCATGCGGGATGCCGAAAATGCCGCGGAGATCATCGGCGAGGTCGAGAGAGAGACCGGTATCCGGATAGAGATCATCAGCGGAGGCGATGAGGCTTCCCTGATATATGAGAACCATGTGGCCGAAAAACTGGATAAAGATCATTCCTATCTTTATATAGACGTCGGCGGCGGCAGCACCGAACTCACGTTCTTTGCGGAGGGCAAACTCGTTTTCAAAGAATCCTTTAATATCGGCACTATTCGCCTGCTGAAAGGGCAGGTGACGGATGGCCAATGGGAAAACATGAAGGAGTATATAAAGAGGGAAACACGGGCGCATACCAACGATATCATCGCCATCGGTTCGGGGGGTAACATCAACAAGATCTTTTCCCTTTCCAAACGCAAGGAAGGCAAACCGCTGACCCTGGACATGCTCAAAGACTATTATAAGGAGTTCAGCAATTTTTCACTCGAAGACCGCATGCAACTTTATAAACTGCGTGAAGACCGGGCTGACGTCATCGTGCCGGCCCTCCAGATCTATATCAATACCATGCGCTGGGCGAATGCACTGGAGATCTATGTCCCCAAGATCGGTCTGGCCGACGGACTGATCCAGCATCTCTACGAAGATCTGAAGCGCAAAGGGCTGGTGACCGCCTAGCCTTTCGGCCGTTTATAACCCGGACTATCGTGGCAGTCGCCGTTTATCGACCGCTCCGCAAGGCTGATTGTCGGATCCTCATTGCTTATTATTTGAGGTGTCGTTGCACCGCCCATGTGCGTTCATTCGCGATTATTTTTTTCGCGTCCATTCACGATTTACACTTACCTTCACACCCGTTTTTTGAATCGCCCCGCGGGGACGGTCGAACGGCCGGGTATGTTTTATTCTAATGCAGAGCCATATTCCCCCATCACTGCCTTTTTATAACCTTAAACGATCCGGTCATGTCAGTACATACAGAAGTCAGGAAAGTCACGACTCATACCTTGCAAAGAATGAAACTCAACGGGGAAAGGATCTCCATGATCACCGCTTATGACTATTCTTTTGCAAAGATCTTCGATGCGGCGGGTATCGATGTCATACTGGTCGGCGACTCCGCCTCCAATGTCATGGCCGGCCATGAGACGACACTGCCCATTACCCTGGACCAGATGATTTATCACGCCTCTTCCGTGATCCGCGGTACAAACCGTAGTTTTGTCATCGTAGACCTTCCCTTTGGATCCTACCAGTCCAATTCAAAGGAGGCGCTTGCTTCAGCCGTCAGGATCATGAAAGAGACCGGCGCTCATGCCATCAAGGTCGAAGGCGGAGAAGAGATCCTGGAGTCGGTGAAAAGGATACTCGGAGCGGGGGTCCCCGTAATGGGACATCTGGGATTGACGCCTCAGTCCATCTATAAATTCGGGACTTATACCGTCCGCGCCCGCGAAGAAGCGGAAGCCGAGAAACTGAAAAAAGATGCGCTCCTGCTGGAGCAAGCGGGCTGCTTTGGACTGGTGCTCGAAAAAATTCCCGCCGACCTCGCCCGCCAGGTCTCCGAAAGTCTGCACATTCCCACGATCGGCATCGGCGCCGGGAGACACTGTGACGGGCAGGTGCTGGTCATGCACGATATGCTCGGGATCAACACCGAATTCAAACCCCGCTTCCTCAGACAATATCTGAATATCCACGAACAGGCCACTTCGGCGGTCCAGGCCTATATCAACGACGTGAAATCCCGGAATTTCCCCAGCGAGTCGGAACAATATTAACCCTGTCGCCAGGCACCCGGTTTTTGGAAATTTTTTTGCGGGGTTTTCGCATAATTTTTTTGCATATACATAGTAACTACTAGTAATTGACACTATAAATAGGGTTATTTTGGCATTTTTATACTCTTTTAGTGTTAAATTACGGTAACCAAAACATTTTGTATGCGAAAACTGCTCTTATTGATAGCTTTCATAATCGGTTCTTTTTCCCTCTACTCGCAGACCATTCTTTCAGGCAAGATCGTGGATTCGAAGACCGGAAGTCCATTGAGCGGTGCCTCGGTCAAAAACAGGTCCGGCAGGGCCGGAACAGCCACAGACAACCAAGGCTTCTTTAAGATTCCAGCAAAACCCGGTGATATGCTTGAAATTACCATCATCGGCTATACCACCCAAACCTTTCACGTATCGGACCAAACAACGATCACGCTGGCCCTGGAACCTGCTTCCACGGAGCTAAAGGAAGTCGTATTTGTAGGCAACCGCGGTGCGGGACGGGCCAAGACGGAGACTCCCGTGCCCGTCGACGTGATCAAAGTGAACCAGGTGGGACTTTCCACCGGTAAAATGGAATTGACTTCCCTCCTGAATATGTCGGCTCCTTCCTTCAATTATAACAAACAGAGCGGCGGGGATGGCGCCGATGCCGTCGACCTGGCTACGCTCCGGGGACTTGGGCCCGACCAGACACTCGTACTGATCAACGGCAAGCGGCAGCACCAGACCGCTTTTGTCGCCCTTTTTGGCACCCGCGGACGCGGCAACTCCGGAACGGACCTGAACGCCATCCCGGAAGCCTCGATCGACCGGGTGGAAATCCTGCGGGACGGCGCCTCCGCCCAGTACGGTTCCGATGCCATCGCCGGCGTCATCAACATCATCCTTAAGAAAGATGTCGGCCATCTTGCGATGACCGGCGGCTACGCAGGGTACTATGACCATAAATTCAATGCCCTGAAAAGCCCGGATCCGAGCCAGTATGTGACCAGTCACAAATTCGACGGACAGACCGGATCATTCGGACTTAACTATGGAGTGGCAGTCGGCAGGCATGATGGCTTCGTTAATTTCTCCGCCAATTTCCTGGCACAGGGAAAAACATTCAGACAGGTCCCCGACACCAATATATACAGCAATCCCAAAGCACTCCCGATCAACAATGTCAGGCGGGCGATGGGCGACGCTTCCGTTACTTCCGGCGGGATCATGATCAACTCGGAGATACCGCTTGCAGGGACCAAGACCACTTTCTATGCATTTGGCGGGTACAACTATAAAAATTCAAATGCTTATGCATACTCCAGGAATTTCTCCGGTCACCCGGAGCGTTTTCCGACGGACGCCAGTGGTAACCTGATCTTTGTCCCGGGGATCATGCACACGATAGCCGGTGGGGACACCTATTACAATCCCATCGAGGACGTACACATCACCGACGGTTCCCTGGCGCTCGGCTTCAAAGGGGATGCCGGCAACAATTGGAACTGGGACCTGAGCAACACGTTCGGTGGAAATAATTTCCATTATTTCGGGGACAAAACTTTCAATGCTTCACTCGGCTCCCAGGGTATCCATAAGAACCATTTCGACGATGGCGGGTTTTCTCTTATTCAGAACACGACCAATCTCGATCTGTCTAAAAGATATGCAGAGGTAGCCCAGGGAATGACGCTTAGCATGGGCGCCGAATTCCGTTATGAGCAATACAGCATTTATAAAGGCGAGGAAGCCTCCTATACCAACTACGGCACCGCGGCTATCCCCTATCCTAACGGGGACACCACCTATCCCGCCACGGGCGCCCAGGGCTTTCCCGGTTTTCAGCCGCTGGATGTAATAAAAGCCCATCGTACAAATATTGCCGGCTATGCCGAGGCCGACATCGATATCACGAAAGAATGGCTCGTCGATGGCGCCGTGCGTTTTGAGAACTATTCGGATTTCGGATTCGTCAATACCTATAAACTGGCAACCCGTTATAAGCTCACACACAATTTCAACCTGCGCGGCTCGGTGAGTACCGGCTATCGGGCTCCTTCCCTCCAACAGATCAACTTCAGCAATACCGAGAGCAACGTGGTGGCGGGAACACCCACCCTCGTGAAGATCGCCCCCAACTACAGCCCGATCACCCGCGCTGCCGGGATTCCCGATCTGAAACAGGAGAAATCTGTCAACGCCAGCCTGGGATTCTCCTGGAAGCCCGCGCCGCAATGGACTGTAACCGTGGACGGCTACCTGGTAAAGATCACGAACAGGGTTGTGCTGTCCGGCCAGTTCCAGGCATCCGACGCTTCGCTCGATCCTGTGCTGACCAGCACCCTGCAGTCCCTGGGTGTGAATAGCGCCCAGTTCTTCGCCAACGCCGTCAACACGACCAATACGGGGATCGATGTAGTCGTCGATTACAACAAGAGATGGGGCAAAAACCGGTTCAATATCGTTTTTGCGGGCAACGTTCAAAACATGACGATCGATAAAATCAATGTCCCCGGAAAGCTGAACGATTCCTGGGTTCACCAGCAGACATTTTACAGCGTCCGCGAGCAACAGTTCCTCAAAGCTTCCGCTCCCCCGGAGAAACTGGGTCTTACCGCGGAGTATGACATCAACAAATTCGGTGTAGGCGCCCACCTGACCTATTTCGGCCAGATCAAACTGCAGGGATATGGTTATTCCGGCAATCCGGCGCTTACGGGAACAGGTCTCCCCGGTGACCCGAACCTCGAAGGAACAGGGATTGCCCCCATGGTCAACCTGGGCCCCGATGGATCCGGCCCCCTGGTCCCGGAGCAATTTGTCTACCATGGAAAGGTCGTCACCGATCTGTTCTTCTCCCTGAAGTTTTCAAAAAAAGCCGTCTTATACTGGGGTGTCGACAATCTCTTCAATGTGCATCCTGACCTGGGCATCGTACCGGGCGCCAACGGGTCTCCGTTTGACGGTGAGACCGGCGGACCCTGGGACGCCGTCCAGATGGGCTACGACGGGATGCGTCCGTTCGTCAAGCTGGCTTTAAACCTCTGAGATTTTTTGTATTCTTTACAATAGGCTCAATAGAGGGCCGGCCCATGAAAATGGGTGCGGCCCTTTTTTATTCACCGGTTTTATTGCCGTATTCATCTAATTTATTGTTTTTCTGACACCGGTGCCCTATGGTTTTGTTCCACAAATAGTATAATTTCCTTCCTTTTGCAAACGTGTAATAGATTTGTCATGAATAAGAGAATTGTACAGATCATCATCCACCTGGCGGCATGGACCTGTTTTATTTCGCTGCCCTTTGTATTCTACCCAAGACCCCGGGATGTCTCTTTCTTTACGGAAAAATACTTCTCTCTTTTCTTCATCATCAACAATCTTCTCCTCATCGGATTCTATTACCTGAATACGGTCGTGCTGATACCCCGGCTCCTGGAACAAAAGAAGCTCTTTGCTTATATAGGGATCATCCTGTGCCTGCTGATCATATATGGCTGCGTCCCGCGTATCTATCACTATCTTTCCGCGGGACAGGACGGACGTTTTTTCTCCCATCGTACGCCCCCTGCTCCCGGTCAGGCCCCACATCCGCATGAATTTCGTCCGCCGTTGCTTTCGGCGGGATCTATTTCCATCTTCCTGCTGGTCTTCGTATTCAGCACGGGTGTCAAGGTGATCAACCACTGGCTCCGATCCGAACAGCGCAATAAGGAAATCGCCAACGAAAAGCTGAACGCGGAGCTCTCTTTCCTAAAGGCGCAGATCAACCCCCATTTTCTCTTCAATACCCTGAACAATATTTATTCACTGGCGACGAACCATTCCGATCAGACGGCCGCTGCGATCATGAAGCTGTCGAATATCATGCGTTATGTGCTAACGGAGGCAAAAAACGATCAGGTACCCCTCGAAAAAGAGATCCAGTTCATCTCGCATTATATCGAACTCCAGAAGATGCGGCTGACCGATAAATCCAGCGTCAGCTTTACCATACAAGGCGATACCGCCAACCGCACGATCGCGCCGCTCCTGTTCCTTCCGTTTGTCGAGAACGCTTTCAAGTACGGCGTGAGTACCAGGGAGGCTTCCCCCATCCATATTTTATTGGAAATAACCGGCAATTTGATTTACTTTAAAGTAGTAAACGGCAAGCATATCAATACCACGCTTAAGATGGTCGATAATACGGGGATCGGTATCAACAATACACGCAGAAGGCTGGATTTGCTATATCCCGGAAAGCACACGCTTACCATCGCCGACGAGGCATCCACTTTTACCGTTCACTTAAATATCCATTTATAATGCTCACCTGTATAGCGATCGATGACGAACCTCTTGCGCTGGACCTCCTGAAAAAATATATCGCCAGGATCTATTTCCTCGAACTGAAAGGCGCTTTCACCGATCCTTTCGAGGCGCAGAAATTAATGGAGAGCAGCCCGGTCGACATCCTCTTCCTGGACATACAGATGCCCGATATAAACGGCATCGAATTTTCGAAGATCGTAAACAAGAAGAATACCGCCGTCATCTTCACGACGGCGTTCAGCGAGTATGCCGTGGAAGGGTTCAGCGTGGACGCGGTCGATTACCTGCTGAAACCCATCGAATACGACCGGTTTCTAAAAGCCGTTTACAAGGCCAAGGAATATACGGACTACCTTGCCAACCAGGAGTTGCAGGATGGAACGATATTCGTTAAATCGGACTACCAGATGGTAAAGATCAACCTGAAGGATATTTTGTATATCGAGGGGCTGGACGATTATATAAAGATTTACCTGCCCCAGAAGTCCATTCTGACCCTGATGACCCTGAAGACGATCGCCCAGAAACTACCGGCCCGTGAATTTATAAGGGCTCATCGCTCATATATCGTTCCGATCAGCAAAATTGAAAACATCAGCAAAAGCAAATTGAAGATAGCGGAAAAGGAAATACCCATCGGGGTCAGTTATAGCGAAAGTTTCTTTGCGGCAATGGATAAAAAACTGGGATAAATTCACCGATTTTTAGCCCCGATTGGCCGTTTTGAGGTCTTCCCTGTCCAAAACGACACAACCCTTCCCCCTTTCCCGACGTAATGAATAGTGCCGGGTTCCTTTGGAAACCGGTAGAGTACCAGTTTTTCATAGTAGATTTTAAGTTAAGGTTAAGGTCTTCTGATTAGTGGTGAGTTTTTTCATAAATTGCTTGCGATTCACACATCGCAAGCAATTTTTTTTATGGAATTCCTGCAACAACTCAATATAAAAAGGGAGAATGCCGGCACCTCTACAGGATCCCAATGGATTGATTCCCCGGGGATTCTGATAGAATCATACTCCCCCGTCGACGGGAAGCTGATCGCCGCGGTCTCCGCAACGGATGCAGACAGCTATGAAAAAGTCGTGGGTAAAGCCCTGGAAGCCTTTCCCGAATGGCGGCTTTGGCCCGCTCCCCGGCGCGGTGAAATCGTCCGCCAGATCGGCGAAGCGCTGAGATACTATAAAGAACTGCTGGGAAAGCTGGTCTCTTATGAGATGGGGAAAAGCCTGCAGGAAGGCCTGGGAGAAGTGCAGGAGATGATCGATATCTGCGACTTCGCCGTCGGCCTCTCCCGTCAGTTGCATGGGCTCACCATGCATAGCGAGCGGCCCGGTCACAGGATGTACGAGCAATGGCACCCCCTGGGCATTGCCGGCATCATCTCCGCCTTTAATTTCCCGGTGGCCGTGTGGAGCTGGAATAGTATGCTGGCCTGGGTATGCGGAGATGTCTGTATCTGGAAGCCTTCCGAAAAGACCCCTCTTTGCGGGATAGCCTGCCAGCATATCGTGTCCGGCGTATTCAGAAAAAATAATGTCCCCGAGGGAGTCAGCGGGTTGGTGAACGGCGGCCCTGAACTCGGGAGACGGATTGCGGAAGACACCCGGATTCCGCTGATTTCCGCCACCGGTTCTACCCGGATGGGCAAGGCAGTCGGGTCCGCCGTCGGCTCCAGGTTGGGAAGGGCCCTTCTGGAACTCGGCGGTAACAATGCCATCATCATCTCCCGTGACGCGGATCCGGATATCGCGATCCTCGGCGCCCTCTTCGGCGCCGTAGGGACCGCCGGACAGCGCTGCACGACCACCAGGCGGCTGATCATCCAGGAGAGTGTCTATGAGAAAGTCAGGGACCGGCTGATCAGTGCCTATAGCCAGTTGCGTATTGGCAATCCGCTCGATGAGCATAATCATGTAGGCCCGTTGATCGACAGACAGGCGGTCGATCTATACCTCCGGGCTATCGAAGCCTGCAAAGCCGAAGGAGGCCATTTTTTGGTCGAAGGAGGCGTTCTTTCGGGCGATGGTTATGAGAGCGGGTGCTATGTACGTCCCTGTATCGCGGAAGCCGCTCCCCATTTCAGGATCGTCCGGCAGGAGACCTTTGCGCCGATCCTCTATCTGCTGAAATATGATACTTTAGAAGAGGCCATCGCAATCCAGAACGACACCCCTCAGGGCTTGTCCTCCGCTATTATGACCCTGAATCTGCGTGAAGCCGAGCTATTCCTTTCTCAGGCGGGCAGCGACTGTGGCATCGCCAATGTGAATATCGGCACTTCCGGGGCCGAGATCGGGGGCGCTTTTGGCGGGGAGAAAGAGACGGGCGGCGGCCGGGAAAGTGGCAGCGACGCCTGGAAATCCTATATGCGCCGGCAGACCAATACCATCAATTTTTCCAAGCAGCTGCCCCTCGCCCAGGGAATCAGGTTTGATATTAGTGAGTAGTGAGTATTCACTACTCACTACTCACTTTCCCACAGCTGACTGCTCACTAAAAGATACTAATAAGGCCATTTGTTCGTTATACGCTGATAGTATGCCCATTATACCCGGTCAATCAGCGTTGTTATGAAGCGATTTTTACCCATCCTGCTGCTAAGCATAGTCCTTTTTCACGGTGCCTTCGCCCAGGTCAGACTGGGCATTGTCGGGGGAATCCAGAGTGATAATGTCATTGAGAGAAATAGTATACCTGGTTGGGACACTTCTACGAAGAAGTATTATTCCTCGCATTCGGGAGTCCAACTGGGCGTGATTGCCGAAATCCCCCTCGACCGTAAGGGATATTTCTATTTCCAGCCGGGTATCCACTATAGTTCCAAAGGACGGCAATATCTCAAATACAATGATTCTGTCACCGCCGATAACACAGACACCGTGTATTTCAAGCAGACCCTGAACCTGGGCTATATCCAGGTCCCGTTGAATCTGACCGTCAAGCTGCCTCTTTCGAAAAATCACCGGAACAGCTTTTTTATCAGTGCGGGCCCGTATGTCAGCTTTTTTTACAGCGGAAGCGTGACCAATGAACGGCTCATGGAGACGACCCTTCCGAAATTTCTCAGCGAAAAGGAGCCCGTCACCGTCGGGAAGGGGCCGGATACCTATAAGACCGTTGAAATGGGGTTGAATGGCAAAGCGGGGTTCGAACTGGGGAATGTCATGCTCAGTTTCTATTACAGTCGCGGACTTACCAGTTTCTATACGGCGTCTTATTCCGGAAGTTTCTATCATAACCTGACAGGCGCTACCCTCGGCATCTGGCTCGTGTCCAAACAGCTTCCGGCAGCCGTTCCAAAAGATACGGATAAAGACGGCATACCCGATGACCAGGATCTTTGCCCCCTGCAACCCGGTACTCTCAAATATCACGGATGCCCGGTACCCGATACCGACCACGACGGGATCGACGATGAACATGATTCCTGCAAGACGATTCCCGGGGTGGCCAGGTACAATGGATGCCCGGTGCCCGATACCGATCGTGATGGGATCGATGATGAACACGACTCCTGCAAAACAGTCCCCGGTCTCGCCCGGTACAACGGCTGCCCCATTCCTGACAGGGATGGCGACGGCGTAAACGATGAGGAAGACAAATGCCCCGATACCCCCGGCACGGTTGAAAACCAGGGATGCCCCGTCGTTGAGAAAAAAGAAATCCGGCAGGATGTCGTTGAAAAGATCAATTATTCCGCCAAATACATTCTTTTTATGTCCGGCAGCGACAGGCTATTGGAGGGATCCACCGGCGCCCTCGAAGACCTGGCGACCCTGCTGAAAGCGAACCCGGCTTCGCATCTCACTATCAACGGCTATACGGATAATTCGGGTACACCTTCCATGAACCTGGTGCTTTCACAGAAAAGGGCGGACGCGGTGAAGGCCTGGCTGGTTCGTAATGGAATCGAAGAAAACCGCCTCACATCGACGGGATTCGGGCAGGAAAAACCGATCGCGGATAACAGGACGCAAAAAGGAAGGGCTGCCAACCGAAGGGTGGAATTAAGCCTGTCCATGGAAAAATAGAAAAATTAACATCTTGATAAGGCCATCCATGTAAATAATGACCAGCGATGGCCTTTGCTTACGTAGCTTTATCCGCTCTATTCTTAATCCATAAAAAACGAAAATAATGAAGGGTAGTTTGAAGGGGATGATGATCCTGTTTCTGTTGGCAGCGGGAATTTCTGGCGTTGATGCACAGGGCACTTCGGTGAAGACGGAGTTGCCGAAAGGATGGCATCTGATGGATAAAGAGACGGATGGTTTTTACGGGATCAGCCTGGACAAGGCCTACCATTTCCTGCAGGCGAAAAAATTAAAAAGCAAGACGGTACTCGTCGCTGTCATCGATTCCGGGGTGGATACCTTGCATGAGGACCTGAAAAGCATTCTTTGGGTAAACCCCGGTGAAATCCCGGGTAACGGAATCGACGATGACCACAATGGCTATGTGGACGATGTGCATGGCTGGAATTTCCTGGGTGGAAAAGACGGAGAGAACGTAAAGGACGATTCACAGGAAGAAGCGCGCGTATATTACCAGTTCAAAGAACAATTCGGCAAAGATTCCCTGGATACCGCGGCATTGACTGATGATGACAAGGATCATTATAAGATGTGGCTGAAAGCCCGCAAAACGATCATCGGGGACGGGACCGATAATGGGATCGATCCGATCCTGCTTCGGCGGGCCCTCAACGCCTGGACCAAAAGCGACAGCGTCCTTCAAAAAGCCATGGGTAAAACGGAATATACCGGTAATGAACTCGACAGCTTCAAAACATCCGTGGCAGAAATCAGGACGGCGAGGTCCATCTTCCTGTATCCTTTCGAGGCCAATAAGATCATGGATATGACCAACAAGACCTTCCTCAGTGAATTCGGAGAACAGGTGGTATCCGAGGAAAAGAAGGCGGCCGTCAAAGAGAGCCCTCCCGAGAACTACCGTAAGGAGATCGTAAAGGACAACGAATCCGATATCAATGACCGGTATTACGGGAACAATGATGTGATGGCGGGAGATCCCCTTCACGGTACCCATGTCTCGGGCATCATCGCCGCGGCAAGGAACAATGGCAAGGGAATCGATGGCATCGCTGGCAATGTCAGGATCATGATGATCCGCGCCGTGCCCAATGGCGACGAACATGACAAGGATATATCGCTGGCCATCCGTTATGCCGTGGATAACGGCGCCAGGGTCATCAATATGAGTTTTGGGAAAAATCTCTCCCCGGAAAAGACCTGGGTGGACGATGCGGTAAAATATGCGGAAAGCAAAGGCGTTCTCCTGGTTCATGCAGCGGGAAACGACTATGCCGACGTGGATACGGTGGACAATTTCCCCAACCCGAATTTCAAGGCTTCCCACGAGCATGCGGATAATTGGATTACCGTTGGCGCCAGCAGCGATCCCCTCGCCGAGCCCGGGTTCAGGAGTTACACGGCATCTTTCTCAAACTACGGGAAAAGAGAAGTCGATGTATTTGCCCCCGGAACGCGCATCTACTCCACCCTTCCCGGCAACCATTACGATAATGAGGCAGGGACCAGCATGGCTGCGCCGGTGGTGACCGGGGTAGCGGCCCTGATCCTGGAATATTATCCGGCGCTGACACCCGCCCAGGTGAAATATTGCATCGAGAAATCGGCGGTCTCGCCGCAGGCAAAAGTATACCGGCCGAATGCAGATGAAGAGAAGATAAAATCCTCTTTCGCGGAACTCAGCAAGTCGGGGGGTATTGTAAATGCCTATGTTGCCGTAAGACTGGCGGATGAGCTCAGCGCCAAAACCGGTAAAAAAGCGCTCCCGGTGAAGCCGGCGCTGAGAAACAAAATTGATTGATTCTTTTCTTATTTATGTAGGTTTACAGAAAAAAATGGTCGCCGGAAAAGACATCGTGGCTGCTGAATTCTATCTTCGGTATATCGGGATCGTCAGGGAAGAGGATGTGTTGAAAGCTCTTAAGAAGAACACCCGGATGGCAAAGAAAATGCTGCGGGATATCCCCCGAAAAAAAATCGATTTTGCCTATGCGGAAGGCAAATGGACGATCAAAGAAATACTGCAGCATCTTATAGACGCGGAACGTGTATTCACTTACAGGGCACTCAGTTTTGCCCGTAAAGACACTACCCCGCTTCCGGGCTTCGACGAGAATAACTGGGCCTCTGCTGTCAGTCCCCGCGTCGCCTCCCGTAAATGGAAGGACCTGGTGGAAGAGTTTTCAACTCTTCGTGAATCTACCGAATCGCTTTTCAAATCCTTTAACCAGGAGGAACTCCGCACCGTTGGCGTCGCCAGCGGGCATCCTCTCAATGCGCTGGCTCTGGGCTTTATCATCGCGGGGCACTTTGCGCACCATGCCGGCGTCATCAAAGATAGATATTTATAGTGAAGACCGGGATCGGTATAATGACTGAAATGCGCAGGCACCGGATCGCCGTCGGCTGCTATTTTTTCCTGGCGGGGCTCTGTTTTTCAAGCTGGGCGTCGCGTATTCCCGATATCCGCCAACAGCTCCATCTCAACAATGCCGGTCTCGGCGCCGTCCTTTTGGCGCTTCCGGCCGGGCTGATGACCTCTCTCCCCATAGCCGGCTGGATGGTGGCAAAATTTGGCAGCCGGCGGGTGGCTATTCTTGCCGCCATCGCATATCCCGCCATCCTGCCTTTTCTGGGATTATCCGCTACCACCTGGGAACTGGTTGGATGTCTTTTTCTTTTTGGCGTCAGCGGCAATATGCTGAACATCTCGATGAATACCCAGGCGATCGGTACGGAACTCCTGTACCGGCGTTCGATTATGGCTTCTTATCATGGCATCTGGAGCCTGGCCGGGTTTTCAGGCGCCGCTATCGGCGTTTTGCTTACGGGGCTCAGCCTGGTTCCTTACCGGCACTTCCTGGTCATTACCGCCCTGGCCTGGCTGCTCGTAGGCCTGTCGTATCCATGGTTGCTGGCACACGATGAAGACGGACAGGATGACCGCCCGATATTCGCGCGACCGGATCGTTCCCTCATCAACCTGGGGATCATCGCATTTTGCAGCATGATCTGCGAAGGGGCTATGGCGGACTGGAGCGGCGTATACTTCCAAAGGGTCATCCAGCCCGGCCCTGGGCTCGTCGCGGCGGGCTATACGGCCTACACCGCTACAATGGCATCGGGCCGTTTTATCGGCGATTGGCTGGCGACCCGGCTGGGCACCCGGAAAATTCTGCGGGCCAGCGGTATCCTCACCGCGTCAGGGTTGCTCCTGGCGGTCTTTTGTCCTTACTTTATTACCGCCATCATCGGATTTCTGCTGGTAGGCGCCGGCGTTTCATCGGTGGTGCCCCTCGTATATGGTTCGGCAGGGCGATCGAAGACGCTCACGCCCGGCGCTGCCCTGGCCGCGGTTTCGACGATAGGCTATCTGGGCTTTCTACTGGGCCCTCCGGGCATCGGTTTTATCGCACAAGCCAGCAGCCTCAAATGGTCTTTGGGCCTGGTGGCGCTTTTGGGCTCTGTGATCGCGCTGATGGCCGGCAAACTGGAACGCTGAGAAAGGGAATGTCTGCTCTTTTACCGGATTGCGGGGCCCATTGGACCTATTAAATAAAAACTCCCGGACGGGCCGGGAGCTGTTTATATTGATCGTTTAAACCTGACGGTGCATTTTACTCCGCCTCACAGTTACCTGTTATTTGTTATATACGAGGTTCTTGTTCGTAATCATATCATCCACTACGTTCACTGCTTCCCCGATATAGATATCTGTTTTGAGACCTTTTAACCATTCCTGGAAACGATCCGCCTTGCCTTTGTCCGAATCGTATTTGCCGGCGTCTTCGGGGAGTGCGCTGACATTCATATCCGTTTTCAACTTGCTGGCCGACTCGATCTGCTTAATGGTGGATTTGATCTGCTTCTGCTCGTCCCTGTATTTCTCCAGGTTGAGCGGGAAGACTTTGTCATTCTCCTTGTTCAGCCATTCCGCGGAAGTGTGGATCTGGTTAAAGGCGGTGTTGTTCTTCAGGCGCTCCCTGCTGTACTCCTTGATCATATTCATGTCATAGGCGTATTTCCAGGTGCTGTAGTCGGCTTTCTGGATTTCATCCCAGGGTAATGCATCCGCATTGTCCTTTTCACGGATCTTGGAGTACTCGTAGGTATCCGGCAGCACGATATCGGAAGATACACCCTTCAACTGGGTGGATCCGCCGCTAAGACGATAGAATTTCTGAAGGGTGATCTTGATGGTACCCAGTTCGCTGTTAGGTTCCATGAATCCCATGGTTTTGTCCAGGCCGATGGGACGCTGGACGGTGCCCTTGCCGTAAGTGGAAGTACTGCCGATGATGACTCCTCTTTTGTAATCCTGTATGGCTGCGGCGAAGATCTCCGAGGCGGAAGCGCTAAGCTCGTTCACCATGACGGCAAAAGGACCGTCATAGAGGACGGAGGGCTTGTCACGGTCATTCAGGATCTGGGGCTTGGTATCGCGGTCCTTGACCTGCACGACCGGTCCCTGACCAACGAACAGCTGTGCCATTTTTACCACATCATATAAAGAACCGCCCCCGTTGAAACGCAGGTCAAGGACGATGCCATCGACTTTCTCCTGCTTTAGCTTGATGACTTCGTTCGCGACGTCTATCGAACAGCGGTTGCCTTTCGGATTATCGAAGTCTGCATAGAACTCCGGTAAATAGATATAACCGATTTTACCTTTCTCACTGTTTACGATGGCGCTGCGGGCAAAAGTCGTTTCATCCTGCACGATCTCGTCGCGGATGAGGGATACGGTTTTAACCGAGCCGTCTATCTTTTTCAGGGTGAGTTTTACCTCGGTCCCCTTGTTGCCGCGGATCAGCTTCACCGCATCTTCCACCAGGTAGCCGGTGAGGTCTACGGGTTCCTGGCTGCCCTGTCCTACTTTCATGATGATGTCTCCGGCAGTGATCTGGCCGGATTTAGAAGCAGGGCTGCCTGTGATCAGGGTGGTGATTTTAATATTACCGTCTTCGTCGCGCAGGGAAGCGCCGATGCCGAAGAAACGGCCGCTCATCTGTTCGTCGAAATACCTCTTTTCCACCGGCGGAAAATAATCCGTGTGGGGGTCCATCGACTGTACGATGGTCTGTACGAAGAGGTTGAAACGGTCGTCATCATTCACTTTTAGTTTCAGCCGCTCGTAGAAATGGTCCATGACCTTGGATGCCTTGTCCCGGGCCTCTTTTTCCAGTTCTTCGTTGGTCCTGGCCACGAAGCCGGTCTTGCCTTTGGAAGCCTCCTGCTGGTCCAGCAAGTCGGAATACCTTTCGAGGGTCAGGTATTTCAGCCGTTTCCGCCAGGCTTCCTTGCGATCCGCATCCGTTTTTGGGAAATCCACCTTGTCGTAGTCGAGGACGGCATATTCGTCCTTTTTGAAATCGAATGGCTGCGAGAGGATCTCTTTGTAAAGGGATTCGGTCTCCGCCAGTCTTTTCTTGTAGATTTCGGAGACGGCCGGGACAAACTGGATGGCGGTTTTTCCCAGGATCTCGTCGTCGATACGAGTTTCGTATTTGCTTTTCAGATCGTCTACATCGGATTGCAGCAACACATTCTTCTCGACATCCGTCTCCGCCAGGTATTTTTTGAATATCTCTTTGGAGAATTTGTCGTTGATCTCTTTAGGACTATAGTGGATCTCGGTAAGCATCTCTCCTACATCACGCAATATCTTTTCATATTTTGTCGGAGGGGTTTTGCCAATGCCTAATGTCCTGAAGGCCACAAAAACGCCAGCGCCCAGAATCAACAGGACGATCGGGAGGTTCCTTTTACTGATCATATACTTAAACACTTTTAACATACAATACCAAAAATAACGATTAAATGAATGGTATGTTGCAAAAGTCATGCACTTTTAACATTCGCATTCGGGAATTGTACAAGCGGAAAAGACAGGCCGGGATTGGAAACAAACGATCCGCGAGCCGGCGAAAAAACAAAAAGCCGGTGAATCATTCACCGGCTTTTCTTCGGGCAGGGTGACTGATGGGGTTCGAACCCACGACCCCCAGAACCACAATCTGGTGCTCTAACCAACTGAGCTACAATCACCGTTTGGACGGCAAAATTAATAGAATTCTGTTTTCCTTCAAAAACTATCTTCAAAAACTATATGCATTATTTGCTTTTTCACGCATAAATTCCTGTTTCTTTGCAGCCTTAAACGACAAGTCTGATGAGCTGGTGGCTTTATACCATACCGTTTATCTCCGCATTTATCCACTGGCTTACAATCTGGATGGCCTTGAAGCTATTGTTCCATCCCCGGAATCCCAAGCGGATCCTGGGATTCACCCTGCACGGGGTTTTCCCCAAGAGGCAGGGGCAGATCGCGGAGAGCCTGGGACGGATCGTGGGGCAGGAATTGCTGTCCTTCCAGGATATCGAGCAGACGATCGCGAACCCCGAAAACGTTAAGAAGATACTTCCCCATGTCGAACAGCATATCGACCATTTTTTGCGGAATAAGCTAAAGGAAAGCATGCCCGTGATCTCGATGTTTATCGGAGACAAGACCATCACCCAGCTAAAGGGCGTATTCATGCAGGAACTGGAAGAGCTGTTTCCCGTGATCATGAAAAACTATGTAGCTAACCTGAAAAACGACCTGGACCTCGAAAGGATCGTCGTCGATAAGATCACGAATTTCTCTTCGGATAAACTGGAAGCCATGCTCAACCAGATCCTCACAAAAGAGTTCCGTTTCGTCGAAGTCATCGGTGCGGCGCTCGGATTTTTTATCGGGCTCCTGCAGATATTCCTCACTTTGCTGATGAAGTAGCCATGCCGTTGAAACAGTTCAGTGCCGGTCCTGTACTCCGAAGTACTGACCGACAGGCGGTTATTCCAAAAAACAGGGGCATTGCCGGGGGAACGGATATTGCGTTAGCCCTTCTATATCGTAATACTGCCGTTTGTATAGATTGAGGCGGTTTAGTACCGGTTTTGCTTACAATTTTGCAGCACAAACGAATATTCAACGAATGAGAAAAATTGGGATATTGCTTTTACTGGCCGCAGGGTGTTATTCAGGTTTTGCACAGATACCGGGTGGCGGCGCGGGAGGAAGAAGGCCGGGCGGCGGACAGGCTAATATAGGCCATTTTTATGGCAAGATCGTCGATTCGAAAACAGGAAAAGGCATTGACGGCATCTCGGTTCAACTCGTTCAAAGCAAATTCGACACCGTCACGCGGACCAGGAAGGACGTGGCTATCGCGGGTATGATTACAGGCAAGAAGGGCGATTTCAGCCTGGAGAACCTTCCCTTGTTTGGCAACTTTCGCCTGAAGATTACCGCTGTCGGGTATGGTACCTATGATCAGAAAGTAGCTTTTGACATCAAAGCGCCCGGCAGTGGCGGAGATGTTCAGGCGGCGCTTGCCGGTGCCGACAAGGACCTGGGAAACATCAAACTTGCCGCCGATGCGCAAACGCTCGGCGAAGTCACGGTGACTGCCTCCAAGCCCCTGATCCAGCTGGGTGTCGACAGGAAAATTTACAATGTTGAAAAAGATATATCGGCCTCGGGCGGATCGGGCCTCGACGTCATGAAAAATGTGCCCTCGGTAAACGTGGATATAGACGGGAACGTCACCCTGCGCAACAGTACCCCGACGATCTTCGTCGACGGGCTACCGACTACGCTGACGCTGGACCAGATCCCGGCCGACGCCATCCAAAGCGTGGAGATCATCACCAACCCGGGCGCCAAATACGATGCGTCGGGCGGGACTTCCGGCATCTTAAACATCGTCCTTAAAAAGAACCGGAAGACCGGTTACAACGGAGCCGTCAGGGCAGGCGTCGATCAGCGCGGCAAGATGAATCTGGGCGCAGACCTCAACGTAAAACAGGGCAAAGTCAATGTCTTCGGAAGCGTCAATCTCAACCAGCGAAAGAGTATCACCTCCCCGGATCTGACCACCCGCAGCTCTTTTTTCACCCAGCCCTACAACAATTTGAACGAATCCGATTACAGCGTCAGTAAGGGCTATTTCGAATTTGGCCGCTTAGGCCTGGACTACCTGATGGACAACCGCAATACCCTCTCGTTGTCGGGTACGATCGTGCACGGCAAGTTTACGCCTTATATCAACAGCGATATCTATATCGATTCCCTCTACCCCTCCGGTACCAAGACCTCCTATACCCGCAGGCTTTCCAATACCGATGCCGACTTTAACAACAAGGGCGCCATGCTCAGCTTCAAACATACCTTCCCCAAACAGGGCGAGGAACTGACGGCCAACGCGAACTATAGCAGGAGCGTCAATGCGAATAACAACCTGATCAATTCCAGCTATTACAACGAAGTGGGCGGCCTGCTGAGCTCCACGTACGATCAGCAGCAGATAGGCTCCGGAACCAATCAAAATGTTACCGCCCAGGCGGATTATACGCTTCCGCTTTCCGAAAAATCCAAGTTTGAGACAGGCGCCAGGGTAGCCGCAAGAGATAACAACAGTGTCAACGATATCGGTGTGATCGCCGGAGGCAAGTTCGAACCCCTTCCGCTCCTCTCCTCCAGCTATGACTATAAGGACAGGGTCTATGCGGGATATGCAACCTATTCGAACGCTATCAGGAATTTCACCTACCAGCTGGGTCTGCGGGCGGAAAGTTCAAACTATCACGGCACTTCCAATTCAACCGTCGTTGACGGCCTCGGCAATCAGAAAGATACGGTGGTCAACTTCAGTACCCAATACCCGATCAGCCTTTTCCCAAGCGTTTTCCTCACGCAGAAACTGGGCGGGGACCAGGATATCACGCTCAACTATACGCGGCGTATCGATCGTCCGGGATTCAATCAATTGTTCCCGTACACCGACTACTCCGATTCGGCGAATATCAGCAGGGGTAATCCGGCTCTGAAGCCGCAATTCACCAATTCGTTCGAGCTGGCTTATGAGAAGAATTTCCCCAACAACAATACGCTGATCGCCTCCGTATACTACAAGTATACTACGGACCTGATCACCCGCACTTCGGTCGGCGACATCAATCCCTATTCTCACGATTCCATCCTGGTGAATACCTATATCAATGCGTCTTCGGCCTATGTCGGCGGGTTCGAGGTCATCAGCCGCAATAGCATCACCCGTTGGTGGGATGTCACCAGCAACGTCAATATCTTTGTGTCCAGGATCAACGCCGACAACCAGGCTTCGAAAGGCGATACGATCACTACGCAGGGGCAGACCTCCAGCTGGTTCGGGAAGATCAACAACTCTTTTAAGATCGGCAAGAAATTCACCTTCCAGCTCTCCGGCGACTATACGTCGAAGACGATCCTTGCACCCGGCGGCAGCGCGGGTACGTCCAGCAATACGAGCGGCAGGGGCTTCGGCGGGACCGTAAGCGGCAGCGCCCAGGGATATTCCCGACCCACCGGTGGCGTGGATGCGGCGCTCAAATACGAGTTCCTGAAGAATAAGGCCGCAGCCCTCACCCTGAGTGTGAGCGATATCTTTCGCACCCGCGTCAGCGATGTCTATACTATGGAAACCGGCCAGTTCACCCAGGATGTCTACCGGAAAAGAGATCCCCAGTTCTTCAGACTGCAGTTCTACTACCGGTTCGGGAAATTCGATGCATCGCTTTTCAAACGCAAAAATATAAAGGCAGACGTCGACCAGCAAGGTGGCGGCATGCCAGGCGGCCAATAGAACCGACCGATCGCTTTGAAAAAGAGGACCCGGTTGGCCGGGTCCTCTTTTTTTCCGTATATACCGGAAATCCCCTCCATGCGTTTGTCATTTTTTTCCTTCCTTTACTGGGTGGTTTTTCAGTTTTTGCCGGCTCCCGGAAAGATGATCGACCCGCCTCCCGGAAAGACGGACTATTATTCCGGCCGGACGGATCCCGGCAATAAAAGAGGGTGCTGTAAAACGGATACCGGCAATGTCAATCCCGGTAAAGCGGTAAAAATGAACGAAATGACGGATACGCGATATACCTACCTGGCGCTGGGCGATTCCTACACGATCGGCACCGGCGTCTCGATTTACGAGACCTATCCCTATCAAACCGTACAGATCCTCCGGAAATCGGGATACCCCGTCTCCGCCCCGGAGATCATGGCCCGAAACGGATGGACCTCGGGGGAGCTGATCGAGGCGCTTAAAGGCAACCATTTTCTGCCTCCTTATGAACTCGTTTCGCTGCTGATCGGAGTGAACAACGAATACCGTGGACAGAATGCGCGGGCGTATGAAAAGGAGTTTGAACAACTGTTGAAACAATGCATCCATCTCGCAGGGGACAGACCCGGACGGGTCTTTGTGCTATCCATTCCCGATTGGAGTGTAACGCCATTCGGGCAGAACAGTCTCCCGGATGCAGCCGGGCGCGACCAGAAAAAAGTCGCCGCCGAGATAGACGCGTTCAACGGGATCAACAGGAATATAGCGGACCTTTACCGGGTGAACTATCTCGACATCACCCCGCATACCCGGATAGCCGGTAAAGACCCCTCCTGCCTCGCCACAGACTTTCTGCATCCATCGGGAAAGGAATATGGCACCTGGTCGGGAGCGCTGGCCGATCTGATGGCCGGGAAACTCGATCAATAGATATCATTCCGGGGATCGTTGTTCACCTGTACGATATCCGGCGCGTGTACGTAGTTGGAATTCAAACGGAAGTGGATATCCGTATTCAGGGTGATCTTGAAGGTATTGTTCTGCGCCATTTCGCCCTGGTTCGGGAAATAGATGAAACGGAGTTCGATCGTTCCGAAGACCAGGTTTTCATTGCGCGTCCGGACGCCTGCGCCCAGCCCC
This sequence comes from Puia sp., assembly GCA_031292515.1. Classification (GTDB taxonomy): domain Bacteria; phylum Bacteroidota; class Bacteroidia; order Chitinophagales; family Chitinophagaceae; genus Puia. The sequence continues at coordinate 65,413 of JARLGZ010000037.1, forward strand.
TGGTACAATTGGGATTGGGAGAACTTCTCGTTTTCCGGCGTGAGGAGTGAAAGGTCGGCGAAAGCAAAAGGAGCCATCTTAAAGCTCAGTATTTTGAAGTTTGTAAAGAAGAAAGTCTCCGTGTGCATGCTGATACGCCGCATTCCATAAGTGGAATCCCCGTTGAAATATCGCAGGCCGAAGAGGTTGTCGATCCGCAACGGGTCCAACCCCACCCTGTTGAACTGCCGGGCATAGCTGAAATTCAGGTATTGCCGGATCTTAAGATTATGATACAGGAACAGGCGGCTGAACATGCTGGCCCCGAAAAGGATGTTGGCATCCTGAAGTCCTCCGTTATGGATAAAGGTACCCGCTCGTAGAAAATACTGGATGAAATCGGCTTTTTTTGTGACGACATACCGGTTGGCGTCAACGCCCGCATACGGTCTTTTTAATTGCAGCTGGCGATACCAGCCCCCGGCAACCGACACGTTATAGCCTTCCGAAACGTCCTCCGTCGTTCCCTGGCCATAGATATAATTTGTCTTATAGAAATCCTGTCTGAAAAAAGTCATCTCCCCCAAAACAGCCTGCCGGTCATTGTATTTAAAGACATATTGGTCCTTAAACTGGTAAGGCGTGGCCGAAAAATCGTTGCTGAGATACCGGATGCCAAAAAACTTTCTGTCCCTCACCGAGTTGTTGTCCAGGAATTGGCGCGAACCCAGGTTTCGGCCTATCCAGCCGTCGTATCGTCGGTAGTGGTAGTCGTAATACAGGCTGTCCGGTTTGTTATAGTTGTTGTCGGTACGGAAATTACCGACGATAAAGGCGCCTGCGTAGTGCGCATAGGGAGAATACAACGGGCGATCGAACCTCACATACCAGGCATGCTCGTCGGGCGTGCCGTCGGTAAGATCGGGGTTGATACGGGTATAGGCCATGGAGGTCGTTACAAACGAGTTCCCGATATTGCTTTTGCTGTAGAACAATTCATAACCGAAATGCGGGCTCCGGGTCGTCTCTTCGATAATACTTACGCGCACCTTCTGGGCCAGACCGAGTACATTGGCGTCACTGAGGTTTCCCCGGATACTATTGGGCGCAAGATTCCCGATGGCCCCGTTGATGCTGAACAGGTCCTTTACGACGACCACCAGGTCCACCGAATCCGGATTGTCGGGAAGATAGTTCACCAGGATTCGCGCATCCTGGATATATTCGAGCGAACGGAGATACTTTTCATTGTTTGCCAGGCGATAGGGATCGACAGGATCCCGTTCATGGATAAACAGGTTATTGCGGATCACCCAATCCCGGGTCTTCCTGTGGAGGTTATTGAGCAGCTGCGTCCCAAAATATTCGATGCGTTTCGAGGTATCTGCAAAGACCTTTTCAAAACCGAACTCCTTGATGATGATGTGGCGGATGCCTTTGCCCTGGTAGGGAAGATAGGGATCTTCCGATTTGGCATTCAGGGTGCTGGCCAGGGTGGCTGAATCTGCCTGACCCCGGGTGACGGCGTTCCTGAAAAACTGGAAAATATTATTTCTTTTCAGACGCATGAGGCGGCTGGTTGTATCCGTGACCTGCCCTGTCGAATAAAGGCAAATAAGACAACAGCCCATCACTGCGAACGTACGTATCGTATGAATCTGCGGCAAATGCCTTCAAGATATGAATTGTATTGTTAAAGACCTGCCGTCAGATCAGATCTTTTTCGTTGTAGTCATACTGTCTTTTTATTTTTTGAGCAAGTTCGTTCAGGGTTGTCGCATGGACGGCACCTTTACCTCCTTTCTCCCACTCGTCAAGTTCTTCCTGCAACTGTCTTTTTTGAAGGGCTGTCCAGTTTGCCCGGAACTCTTCGGAAACCTCTCTCTTCTGACGGTAGGCTTCCTTCCACTTGCCGGTTATCAATTCCTGGTTTCTCCGGATCTCGTCTTCATGACCCGCCATGCTCACCAGCTCCATTTTTGCCAGGCCGATGTCGTAAGGGCCCGTATTCATGATGAGCTTCGACAGGACAGGTCCTGTCTCAACCAGGATGATGAGCAGCGAGATGAGGAGGTTAGCGACGAATATACTGCTCTCCTGTGTAGTAAGATCCGATAAGGCTTTGTTTCTTTCCAGGAACCCCACACCCCCTTTCAGGCTGCCTTCATATTGCTTTCTTTTTTCCTCCAGGGATGCCCTGGCGCCCTTTATAAGGCTGTCCTGGTAGCTTATGCGGTTATCGAGCAGCAATCTTTCCGGGGCCGTCTGAGCCAGGGCCGCATCATAGGCTTCTTTCTTCAGGCGTGTCAGTTTGTCGATTCCTCTTTGACCGGATCCCCCGGTTCCGTCTGCCTCCCTGATATAGGCATCCCGGAGATGCTGCAAGGTGTCTTCCAGCGAATGCTGCCTTGCGATCAGTCGTTCTCTTTCCTGTTCTGCCTTTACGACCTGCAGACTGCTCTCTTCGCGAAGCAGGCTATCGTTCAGCAGGATTTGGTGATGCCTGTTCTCTATGATCTTTATGTCGATCTCCTTTTCAAATACTTTTAATTCCAGGGGCCTGGCGATCGTCAGACCGATCAACAGGGCCAATGCGACCCGCGGCATCGCCATCATCCATTGCCGTCGCGCGGTAACCCCATATTTCCGCATAGTGGAGACCAGGAAACGGTCGAAGTTGAAGATAATCAATCCCCATGCCAGGGCAAATGCGAAGGCCCACAGCGGCGCGTCGAACACGCTGTAGATCGCATAACCGGCGGATAAGGCGGCCAGGACGAATGTCGCCAGGATCACCCCACCCAAACCCGCATATTTTGTATGTTCGGTGGGGCAATCTTTTAATAGCGGTTGATAGGTACCGGCGCACCACCAGAGAAAATGCGTCTCTCCGGTCTTTTTCCTGCCATTGAAAGAATCGTAGGTATAGAGTTGTTCTCCGCGGCCATTTTCGGTTGCAGCCATAGTTTTTACATTTCAAAAATGAATGAATACCGGGATAGTAGTTGAAGCGGGAACACGGGTACAACGGACAAAAGCAGAGAAAAATTGCAAAGGCAGCCGCGACGGGAAGCCAAGAAAATGTTAAAGAACGCGAATAGCCGTGAAGAGCGAAACGCGAACGGGCGCGAACGGGCGCCGCGAATAAATATGAACGGGGACACGAAAGAATGCGAAGGGGCGCGCATCCCAAAATTGAATCGCATAGAAATACGAATGAGCGTGAATCGAGGCAAGGGATGCCGAAGAGAAGGCGTCTTTTAAGGTAGCGGAGCCATTATCCGGACACCCCGCTGCAAAGATTCGCAAATACTTTGGGCAAATTGCGCGGCCCGGGCCCCGTCACCATGTATACAGATTGTCTCTGCTTGCACGGGCACCTCTTTCCCCGATAAGGCGATCACCTTTCCCTCCTGGACCATGGTCAAAGCCTGTTCGACGGCCCGTGCGGAATCCCCGATCAGGGCGCCAGGCTGAGACCGTGGCGTCAGACTGCCGTCATCCGTATAAGAGCGGTCGGCAAAGACTTCGTTGATAAATACCAGGCTGCGGGTGGCGGCTGCAGTCTTCATGTTACTTCCGCTCAGTCCGTATAAAACCAGGGATGGATCGAACTGCCTGACCGCTTCGCACAGCAAAACGCTGACCCGGGTATCCCAGGCTGCCCGGTTGTAGAGGGCGCCATGTGGTTTGACATGATGCAGGCGGGTGCCGTAACGGGTACAGATTGCTTGCAGCAGGGCGAGTTGCTCCCCCACAAAGCCCGGGATATCCTCCGGCGAAAACCCTGTTTTCAACAGGTCTAGCCTGCCAAAATGATCCCGGTCGGGATAGGAAGGATGCGCCCCGATGGCAACCCCGTGACGCAGGGCGAGCTCCACCATTTCGCACATGGTATCTTCGTCCCCGGCGTGGCCACCGCAGGCAATATTCACGGAACTGATAAATGGAAAGATGGCTTCTTCCTGCCCGATCCCTTCTCCCATGTCGCAATTGAGATCGATTTCACGAAGGCCACTCAGCACACCAATTCATTTAAGTGGTCATGACAGGCTCTTTGGAGAATGTGCAGCTCTTTTTCCTGCAGGGACAGTAAATATTCGGCATCCTTCATATCTACCATTTTGAACTGAACACAATCGCTGGGCTGCAGTTGCGCCAACTTTGGCAAATGTGCTGTGATGACATGGGCGATACGTGGATAACCACCCGTTGTCTGATGCTCGGCCATCAGAACGATCAACTGCCCTTCGGGCAGCAGCTGGATAGTACCGAAGCTCACAGCAGAAGAAACGAGGTTCATGGATTGTTGAAGTTCCAGGGGGACTCCTTTTAAATGGTAGCCCATCCGGTCGGAAGAGGGATGTATCGTAAAATTATTTTCCAGGAATTGGTTGCGGGAAGCCTCCGTCAATTGCTCCCACTCCTTACCCGGGATCAGCGCGATCTCATGCGGGAAGCGATAAATCTTCTCCTCGTTGACGCGCCAGGGAAGGATCTGGAGATTGTTTTCCTCTTTCAGAAGGCCTGCAAAATAGACCGTATTCTCCTTAAAAGACAGTTCATCTCCTTTCCGCAGGGGCCGGCCCTGAAAGCCGCCCAGGCCGGCTTTCAGATTGGTGCTGACGCTATGCAGCCATTTGTCAATGCAGAATCCCCCGTGAACGCTGATATAGCAGCGTGCTCCCCGGAGCTGTTTGGGAAAATGAAGGACGGTGTTCTTCCTGACCACGACCGGCTGCCAGAGCGGGATCGGCTCGTCATTGAGGGTAGGAGAAAAGTTTCCTCCGGTAATGGAGATCAGTGTATTTTGTTCGAACAGGATTTGCGGACCGGGGAAATGGATCTCGATCACTCCCTCGGTACAGCAGTTGCCAACAAGCAGGTTCGACACCTTTGCCGCATATTGATCCATGGCGCCACCGGGATTAACGCCCCAATTGCCATATCCATTGCGACCCATATCCTGTATGGTGTCAAGCAACCCTGGTTTAATGATTGAAAGCGACATGTCAGGTTTTTGAAGGTAAAGGGTGTATAAGGGTATCTTGGGGGGACGGAGCGAAAGGGAGATCAGGGAAAAGGTTTAAGACTGCAATCATACTACAAAAGATGTAACCGGCCAAACTCTTTCAGGGTAATTGGGTAAAACTCGACGGCATCTCCGATGGCCAGCCGTGCCGGGGGGGTCAAATCCGGGTCAAATAAGACTACGGGTGCCCGGCCGATAATATACCATCCCCCCGGACTATCCAGGGGATAGATACCCGTCTGACGGCCGGTGATCCCCACACTGCCTGCGTTTACGGGGACAGGCCGGGGTTTCCGTGGTATCGCCAGTAACTCGCTGGTTTCCCCGAGATAAGCGAAGCCAGGCAGGAAGCCGATCATATAGACCCTGTAAACCCTGGATGTGTGCAGATGGATGATCTCTTCCGGGGTCCTCTCCATTTTTTCGGCCAATAAAAGGAGATCCGGCGCCAGAGGGGCCTCATAACAGACCGGAATGCGGATTGGCTCACCGGAGCCGGCCGGCCTGACGGCCGACTGCTCGTAAGCTTCACGTAACCGTTCGCTGACAAAGGCAAAGGCGGAAGAGGAGGATGGATGTCTCCTGCCTACTTCGACGGGGTCATAAAAAGCAGAAAGGGAACTGTAGGCCGCTATGCTGTCGATATATCCTTCGAAGCTGTTTTCAACCAGCCACCGCTGCATAGCGAGTACCTTGTCATTCAGGTCTTCCCGGATAGTGTTGCCGAGATCGATCGTGACGGCAGAATCCCCGAGGGGAAATATCTCAAAAGAGTCCGTCATATCGCCGGTATTGCCGAAAACAGATTATTAATAAAAAGATAAATTGAATGGATCGCAGGACACACATATATATTAAAATTAGGCAAAATAACGGCTGAAATGACTATTTTGACAAACTCCGGAGGAGTATTTGAGGCGAAACAGCCCGCGGTACCAATTTTTTACTTTCGCCGTTATACTGTAAAATTGCATCCCGGGAAGAGGATTTAAAATCAGTAAAAGAACACATGGCTAAGAATTTATTAATCGTTGAGTCGCCCGCAAAGGCTAAAACCATTGAGAAGATCCTGGGGGAAGATTTCGAGGTGAGGAGTTGTTATGGTCATATACGGGACCTGGAAAAAGGCGATATGGGCATTGACGTAAAAAATAATTACAAACCCCGCTATATCGTACCCGAAGACAAGGAAAAAGTGGTCAGGGAATTAAAAGGATATGCAAAAAAAGCGGACGAAGTATGGCTCGCGACGGATGAGGACCGTGAAGGAGAAGCGATCAGCTGGCACCTTTGCGAGGTCTTGGGTCTCGACCCCGCATCTACCAAACGTATTGTCTTTCATGAAATTACGAAACCGGCTATTCAATCTGCCGTCACCAAGCCCCGGATAGTGGATATGAACCTGGTGAATGCGCAGCAGGCGCGCCGCATCCTCGACCGGATCGTCGGCTTTGAGCTGAGCCCGGTCCTCTGGCGTAAGATGAGCATGAAGAATAACCTGAGCGCAGGCCGGGTCCAGAGCGTCGCCGTCAGGATTATCGCAGAACGGGAAAGGGAGATCAACGCGTTTACGCCGGTCAGCACTTTTAAGATAGAGGCTTTTTTCTCGGCCAAAGACCTGTCCGGAAAAGCGGTGATATTTTCGGCCGAAGGAAAAAAGCAGTCTTCCGCCGAGGATGCCGAGACTTTCCTGAAAAGTTGCATCGGCGCCGATTATAAAGTATCCGATATCCAGGTCAAGCCCGGGAAAAAGACCCCTCCGGCGCCTTTTACCACCTCCACGCTTCAACAGGAAGCGAGCCGTAAACTCGGCTATTCCGTCAGCCGCACGATGGTGCTGGCCCAGAAACTTTATGAGAGCGGTAAGATCACCTATATGCGTACGGATAGCGTGAACCTGAGTGAAACAGCCACGGAGGCAGTGACAAAGCAGATCGCGGCCCAGTACGGCAATAAATATATCCAGACACGCCGGTTTAAAAACAAGAACGAGTCCGCGCAGGAAGCCCATGAAGCGATACGTCCCACCTATATGGACAGCATGACCGTCGAGGATTCCGATTCCCGGAGGCTCTATGAACTGATCTGGAAACGTACCATGGCCTGCCAGATGGCCGATGCGGAATTGGAAAAGACGACCGCAAAAATTCAGATTTCGACCAATAAGGAAGAACTGACGGCCAGCGGCGAAGTGCTGAAGTTCGATGGCTTCCTTAAAGTCTATATGGAAGACCGCGATGATGACGATGTCTCGGACGACGAACAGCAGGAGGGCATGTTGCCTCCCCTGGCCGTCAATCAGCCCCTGCCGCTGAAGGAAATGAAGGCGGTTGAAAGGTTTAGCCGTCCCCTGCCACGATATACGGAAGCTTCGCTGGTGAAAAAACTGGAAGAATTGGGTATTGGCAGACCTTCCACCTATGCTCCGACGATCTCTACCATCCTGAAAAGAGGTTATGTCGAAAAGCGCGATAAGGAGGGGGTGAAAAGGGACTTCAGGATCCTGGTGCTAAAAAACGATGCAATTGCCAAACAGACCGAACAGGAGAACACGGGCGCTGAAAAATCGAAACTCTTCCCTACCGATCTGGGTCTGGTGGTGACCGATTTCCTGAAGCTCTATTTTGACGATATCATGGACTATAATTTCACGGCGCGTATCGAAGAGGAATTCGATGAGGTGGCGCAGGGCAAAATGCTGTGGAGTAAGATGATCGACGACTTCTACAACCCCTTTAAAAAGGATGTGGATAACACGATCGAGAAAGCCGAAAGGATCAGCGGGGAAAGAGAACTGGGCTTTGACGCCGTCAGCGGAAAAAAGGTGATAACAAGGATGGGCCGTTATGGTCCGATGGTGCAGATCGGCGATACGAGTAACGAAGAAGAAAAGCCCCGTTTCGCGAAGCTAAAGAATACACAGAGTATCGAGACGATCACTTTCGACGAAGCCATGGAATTGTTCCGCCTGCCCCGCAACCTGGGCGTGTTCGAAGATTCCGACGTGGTGGTGAACATCGGTCGTTTCGGCCCCTATATTGCGCACGACAAGAAATTTTACTCGCTGGGAAAGGAATACGATCCCTATAGCATCAGCTTTGAAGAGGCTACTCCGATCATCGTGGAAAAAAGAGCGGCAAAAGAAGAAAGGACCATCAAGGTCTTCGAAAAAGAAAAAATTCAGTTGCTCCGCGGTCCCTATGGCCCTTATATCAAACAGGGCTTACGCAATTACAAACTTCCGAAAGAGAAACAGGAGACCGCTGCCGATTTGTCTCTCGAAGAAGTAAAAGCGATCATCGAAGAGGTCAAGGCCAATCCGCCAAAACGGGTGCCCCGGAAGAAGAAAGGCTCCTGAGCAAGCCTCCGGAAACCGACCCTGCCCCTGCTTTAAAAACTCTCCCGCCGGCACACGATTACCGGGCCGCTGCCGTTATATAACCGGTAGCTGTTCACATTCCTGTCCGCCTTGTGGATAAGAATTTCTTCGTAAGTTTTACAAGTTCCCCGAACTTACTACCCTGATCCTTATAACCCTCCTGGCGCGGAGAAAATGAAAGCATGCAAGAAAACAAAGAAATAAAGGCCCTTTTTCACCTGATAGACGACCCGGATCAGGAGGTGTTTGATTCCGTAAGCCATCGCATTGTCAGCTATGGAAGAGGAATCATCCCCAACCTCGAGAACCTCTGGGAGAATACCATCAACGGAGATATACAGGAACGCATCGAGATCCTGATCCACAAGTTGCATTATCATGACCTCACCGAAGACTTCCAGCATTGGAAAAGCAGCAGTTACCAGGATCTGCTGACGGCTTCCCTGCTGGTGGCAAAGTTTCAATACCCGGACCTGATCACCACGCCGATATTGCAGGAAGTAGAAAAATTACGCAGGAATATCTGGCTGGAACTCAATAGCTACCTCACTCCCCTCGAACAGGTCCATGTTCTCACGAGCATACTTTATAACTATTATGGTCTAAAAGGAACCGAAGTAGGATACCAGCATCCCGAAGAATTCCTGATCAATAAACTGATCGAAACCAAAAGAGGGAATGCCATCGCGAACGGAGTCCTCTACCTGATGCTCGCCGAATTGCTGGACATCCCCGTCAGGGCCATCAATATTCCCAGACAGTTTGTACTCGCCTATATCAAGCCCGTTCAGGATGACGGGGAAGAGAGACAAGGCCCCATGCACCGGATAGAATTTTTTATCGACCCGATGAGCGGACAGGTCTTTACGCACAAGGATGTCGAGAACTACTTCAAGCGCATCTCCGTACCTCCCGTAGCTTCCTACTTCAAACCACTTTCCCACAACCGCATCATACAGACGATCCTGGAAGAGTTTAGCAAATGCTTTGACGACGAAAGAAATCTCTATAAGCGAAAGGAGCTGATGGAGCTTAGCCGCCTTCTTAATGAAGAATAAAAACTATCTCCAACCTTCCCGATACTCCCGTCTTACGAATTGATTCGCCTCGTCGAAATTGGTGATCTTCATGTTATCGGCATCCCAAAGCAGTTTTTTCCGTCCCGGGAATTTACCGTTTGCATCCTTCAGATTCCAGCTTCTGAGCGCGAGGTTGCCCATCAGGATGGTCTCCGTCAGCGGCCCCGCATATTCGAAGGGAGAGCTTAGCGTATTTTTTCCGTAGCCGGCGATACAGGCGTTTACCCACTGTACGTAGTGGCCTTCCGGCACCCTCGCGATCGTCTGCGGAATATTGACCTCCTTCATACGGGAAGTCGGAAGCAAAGTAGGCTCGCTGCCATAGGTCCCGCACATGATCTTCCCCTTTGTGCCGCTGATGATACAGCCGCCGTCACCACCACCCATGCGTTCATCCGGTCCGAGTTCGTCCGGCCTCTCAGGCTGCAGCCCCCCGTCCATCCAATAGAGCTTCACATCCGGTTTGCCATCTTTACCCGGGAACTTCATCTTTATCGACGAAGAGACCGGGCAGCTTTCGGGATAGTAGGCGGCATCCCACATCTTCTCATAGATGGACCCGACGCTGCATTCGACTTCGGACGGATAACCCAGCCCCACCGTCTTGAAGGCGGGGTCTATGAGGTGGCAACCCATGTCTCCCAATGCGCCGGTGCCATATGCCCAGAACCCCCGCCAGTTAAAAGGAAGATACTCCTTATGATATTCTTCCCATTTTGCCGGCCCCAGCCACAGATCCCAGTTCAACTCCGCCGGGACGGGATCGGTGCTTTTGGGTCTCCCGGTTCCCTGCGGCCACACCGGTCGATTGGTCCATACATGGATGGAATGGGCCTCCCCGATCAGACCGGCGTTATACCATTCCTGCATCAGTCTCACCCCGTCGCCGGAGGAGCCCTGGTTCCCCATCTGGGCCACCACCTTATATCTTTGGGCAGCCTGCGTGAGCATCCGCGCCTCGTAGATATCATGGGTAAGCGGTTTCTGGACATAGACGTGTTTTCCCAGTTCCATAGCGGCGGTGGCAGCCACGGAGTGAATATTATCCGGTGTGGAAACAGAGACCGCATCGATGTGCTTATGATGTTTGTCCAGCATTTCGCGGAAGTCCTTGTAGTATTTCGCCTTGGGAAATCTCTCGACGGATCCCCGCGCCTGCCGGTCATCGACATCGCAGAGAAATGCGATATCGGCTTTTCCGCTGTCGGAGAAGTTTTTAAGATCGCCGGCGCCCTTTCCGCCCACGCCGATGCCGGCTATGGTCAGCCGGTCGCTGGGCGCCAGGAATCCTTTGCCCAGCACATGACGGGGGACGATAAAGAAACCGGTCGCCGCCATAGAAGTCGCCCGGAGGAAATCCCTCCGGGACGAACGATATGCATTCTTCTTTTGCATCTTGAAAAATCTACAATTAGAAAATGATTTTGCCTGAAGGAGAGATATCTGCCCGAAGAGAAATAATCCCGCCTATACCAGGGAGGCATCCAGGCTGATCTCGGCCTTCAGCACCTTGCTCACGGGACATCCGGCTTTGGCGCCCGCGGCCAGTTCCTGGAATTTTTCGGGGGTCACGCCGGGTACTTTTGCTTTCAACACGAGATGCGAAGTCGTGATCGTCCCGTTGTCCAGGGTTATTTCGGCGGTCACGTCCAGGGTATCGGCCGTCAGACCGGCTCCCTGCAAGGCAAAGCTTAGCGCCATGGCAAAGCAACCGGCATGGGCAGCTGCGATCAACTCCTCCGGGTTGGTGCCAACGCCCTGTTCGAACCTCGATTTGTAGGAATATTGGGTCTTGTTAAGGGTCGAGCTCTGGGTCGTCAGGTGACCGGTGCCGTCTTTTCCGGATCCGTTCCAAATTGCATTCGCTGTACGTTTCATAAAAAGTATATTTGATTTAAAAAATAAATATGATCCGCGACACTATATCCTGGGATGATTTTGCAAAGATCGACATTCGTGTCGGAACGATCATGAAAGTTAATGATTTTCCAAAAGCAAAAAAGCCTGCCTGGCAATTAATCATCGATTTCGGCGAGCTGGGGTTAAAGACCTCCCCGGCATAGATTACCGACGTTTACGACCGGGAAGGCCTGGTTGGACGGCAGGTCACCGCCGTCGTCAATTTCCCGCCCAGGCAGATCGCAAATTTTTTCAGCGAATGCCTGGTATTAGGCGTTTATACTCATAAAAAAGAAGTAGTTTTATTATCTCCGGAGCGACCGGTCGGAAATGGATGGAAAATTGGCTGAGATCTTCGATAAACTGTACACTCAAAGCAATGCCTACCACCTATTATCAATCACCCCTTGGCGTGCTCAGGATATCCGGGACGGATACCTATATCAGCGAGATCAGTTTTGTCGATAACCTCGAGGATGCTTCCCGCAGCACTTCAAATGGCCTGCTCTCCCCTATCATCCTGCAATGCGTCGAGCAGCTCATCGAATATTTCCAGGGGCAAAGACGATTTTTCGAACTTCCCGTCTCTCAGGAGGGCACCCCTTTCCAGCAAAGGGTATGGAACGAACTGATGGCAATCCCTTACGGGAAAACGCTCAGCTATCTCGAAATGTCCAGGAAGCTGGGCGATGTAAAGGCTATCCGCGCCGCCGCGGCGGCCAACGGGAAAAACAATATCGCCATCGTGGTGCCCTGCCACCGGGTGATCGGCTCCAAAAGGGACCTGGTCGGCTATGCGGGCGGCCTGTGGAGGAAGAAATGGCTGCTCGATCACGAGACAAAGGTGCTGTACGGGGTACAGACGCTGTTTTAGAGAGGAAGAGGTTTCTTCCTTGCGATTTCCACGCATTAGCCGCCTTTTGCGATCTGTTTTGATTTTATGGCTCGTCGAATTGCTATATCATTTTTCTGTATCATTGATTGCGGTCTTTCTCTTTTCCCATTTTATGCAGGGTTACAAAGGCGGCTCCGCGGCTCCGGGCCGCCGCCGCTGGCTGGAGGACATGGGTATGGTTTGGAATATTTGCCAAGCAAGTGCCACGATTCTAAATGAAATGTCAAGACCTTAACAGCATGCGAATCAATGCTATCAAACGTCCTTCGAATGATTTCATTTTCATGATTATTAGCACTAAATTTGTATGAGTCTTTATAAAGCCAGCTCGTATACTATGCCTGATGCACCCTATTCCAACCGAAGACATAGGTTCCTGGCATGGTAAGATTTTGGGAGTAAATTTATAAAGTAATAAAAATGAATCGTATGGCCACATCCCCCTTATCAAAAGAAATGCTGCGTTATTTTACGCAGTTGAATGCTGCGGAACAGAAAAGTGTTTTGCAAATGATCAAGACTTTTTTAGGCAACCGTAAGGATGACTTTAAACCTGTATCATTGGAACAGTACAACCGGGAATTAGAAGAGGCCGATGCGGAGATAGAAGCCGGAGACTACGTGTCGCATGAAGAAGTAATGAAACGATACCTTAAAAAATAGGGATGGAATTAAGCATAAAGTGGAACCGCCGTGCCATCAACCAATTCGATGAAGCGATTGCCTATATTGAAAACGACTCTCCGGCCAGTGGGGAGAAAGTAAAAGAAGATATCTTACTGAAAATAGGCGCCTTGCTGACGCATCCGCAGAGGCATAAGCCGGACAGATATAAGACCGGTAACGATAATAGTTTCAGAGCCTTTAAGATACATCATTATCGTATATCCTATCGTTATAAAGGCAATGAGATCCGTATTATCCGGATACGACACACCAAGATGAACCCCCTGAAATACTAGGACTTTTAGAAATCTCGCCATCGGTTTGTGTCAGGCAAATCAAGACGTATCTTTCTTGAATGCTTCACAGAAGCAATTCTTCTTATCACCCTGTTAATAGACGTTTTTACCAGAGCTGCCTGATGATCTGCATCTTTTCTTTGATCATGGCTAAATCATATTCGCGGTTAAAAAACAAATCCCCCGTTTCCGTGAGGGAATTTATTTTTCAACCGCAAACCACTTATATGATAGTCTACCTGATCAAAGAAAAAGATGAAATCCAGATCCACGAGATCAACTCCGGCCAGGAGAGAAGATTCCTGGCCTTATACGGCGATAAGATCCTGCTGGTCGGGAACTGCGTTCCGGAAGTGCTTCGGAGATTCAACGAATTACCGGTGGTTCTCTGCAACGGAAGTTGACCGTTACCTCTTTTGCTAAAACTGACGACAAAAATTATTCAAAATCATTCTTATCATCATTTCTTGACGCCGTTACGAAAAGATTTACAACCGGTTCGTATCTTCCGTCCATGACCGCCCGAGCTAAGTCCTCTTATCACCCTTATCTATTAGTTGCTTTTTACCTCAACTGCCTGCCAGACGATCTTTTGCAACATATTCCGAGATCTACTAAGTATGGATGGTCGCATAAAGACCAGGTCGCCCTGTTCGGCTACGATTGGTATATCCAGAATCGGCATACTTTCGATGCATTGCAGCAGGTTGCCACCAACAGGAAGCTATTGCAGATCAACAGAACCCTCCTACGTGTGATCGGCTTACAAAAATTCATCCGGACCTATGCGCGCCGGATCAAAGATGATATATGCTCCACGAGCGATGTAGTACTGAGTAACCTGAATAAGCTAAGTCCTGTATTCGGCGTGAAAAAGACCTTGAAATATCTTCAACAGCCTTACGCTTGGTATTTATCCCTGAAAAGAAAAAACAAATGCCATTCTTCCATCCTTTCCCTGTGTCGGGTGCGTCATCCGGCACAACTGTTAATGAAAGAGATCAACATG
>JARLGZ010000038.1 GCA_031292515.1 Puia sp.
CTGAGGCGGGCGGGGAGGGGCCGCGGGGCGCTTGCCTCGCGGTACCCGGCGGCCGAGACTGACGCCGTACCGTCAGGATTCCCCCATGGCCCGTCCCGCCGACCCCCGCAAGGACCAGGACCTGCTGGACCTGTTGCGCGCGCAGGCCCGGCTGCCGATGACCGAGATCGCCAAGCGCCTGGGGGTTTCGCGCGCGGCGGCGCAGGCGCGTATGGAGCGGCTGGAACGCGACGGCGTGATCCAGGGCTACACCATCCGCACCGATACCGAGACCGAGCCGGGCGGACTGGGTGCGATCGTGATGATCGAGATCGACCTGCGCAAACAGGCCGCCATTCTGGGGGCGCTGCGCCACAACAGTAACGTCCGCGCCTGCTACACCGTCAGTGGGCATTTCGACCTGATGGCCCAGGTGCGCGCGCTGACGCCTGGGGAGATGGACGAGCTGATCGACTGGATCAACGGGCTCGACGGGGTGCGGCGGACGTCATCTTCCGTGCTGTTGGCACGGAAGTTTCAGAGGTAGGGGGACGTTCACTTTGCGCTCATTGTGGTTGTTCTCTGCTGAATTTGATCTTCCCGATTCCGGACATTCCTGAGGCGTGGACTCGGCTTGGAGGAGGAACCTGCAGTGATCCCAGATCGGTTAATCATGACATTGTGTGCACAGTGGTGCTCGGATCCGAGATTCCGGCGTTCTCTTGACGGAATTGTTCAATGATTCTCTGGTTATGTTCATCAAGATACTTCTGCAAATCAGGCCGATCAATTAAGCGAACCGATGTGGCTTTGGCAAGTTCTATTGCCGATTTTGTGAAATATGAGTTTGTGACGACCATGGCTTCGTCACAGGCGTAGAAGCTTTTAGCAGAAAGCGCTTCTTGGACAGCGGTGTTTCCGACGTTACCTGAATAGTTTTTTGCTTGAATAACGATCTTCTTTCCAAATCTGGTCGCAAAAAGGTCGGCACCTTGGTCACCGCTCAGTTTCGTCCCTTCGACGTCATACCCAGCAGTTTGAAAGACCTCAGCTAGGAATTTTTCGAAATCATATCCGTTCATCGCGTCGACGTGGTACATCGTGACAAATCGGCTGGGGTCGAAGTGCTCCAACTTTGTTTCTAAGCGTCGGACTAGGATGTCAAAGTGAATTTTCTCGCAGGTCTGTAGCCAAGCAGCGACGACGGACCAGGGCAAAAGTGGGATACCAAAAGTCGAAGATGCTTGGTCCGAATACCCAAGCTCGACGCGTCCAATGTTGCTGCACCACAAGAAATAAAAACAAAGACTAAGATCGTCTCTAAATCTAGTTCCAACCTCTCCAATCCAGGATCTTAATATTTCTTCTAGCGTCCCCCCGGTATGCCTCGAAATTTCGCTGGAGAAGCCCAAATACGCCGCATTAAATCCTGTTGTGAGCAAAAGTTTATCGAGCAACTGAGGAAGTTCTTTCAGCTCAGTGAAGCCCTTCCTGATCAAAACTTCTCGGAATAACTCTCGATTTGAGTAAGACCCATCCTGTCGTGGGCCAGGCGCCGCTGTGTCATTTGCCAAAATTTCCTCACCTCTGACGGTATAAAAGAAATTTTCAAAATATGGAGTTTTGAATTCTGAATATTTTTTTAATACATTGCGAAGTTTGTCATTTAATTGGGACTTCTCCTTTTTCTTCCCGAGAAGATCTTTCAGAAAACCTTTGGATTGATACTGAAATTCTGGATAAAAGGAAGGGTCAAGAGGAATCTGTTGTTTAGTCGAAATTTGCTGGCTATTTTCCTGCACAGAAACGGATGCACACCAAGGGCATTTCGTTTCAAATGACGTTCTATTGCAGGCGCTGCACTGGTAAATCACGACCCTCTCCCATTCCAAGTAACTGAATCGGCCAACTGGAGCATTAATATACTGCGGACATGGGAGATGTCGTTAGGAAAAGAGGGGGAATGGAAGCCTTGTCGGCAGGGCAAGAGTAATTCCGTTTCGACGTTTGGCGCCCTTCCCGGGACATAGGGCGGTTCTGTGCCAGTCCCCGAGAATCGATCGCGCTGGCAAGTTGGTAAGCTCTGAGTGACTGCATAACGACTATGGCTGCGCGAACAATCGTTAGCAGGGAACGTCATCGCCGAATGACCGCCTCAGAAGGACCGCTTCTTTGGGTGCTCGTCTGAAACATGTCGGTCCCCTTCCGGCCGAGGCTGTGTGGAAACGTCCTCCCGCGGTCGCCGAGAAAGTGGCCTGAGGTAGTACCCAACCCATGGAAGATGTGCGAGAATCGCTGCACGCCAATGCAGCGAGGACATTCCCATGAAACGTTACGTCGAAGGCCTGGA
>JARLGZ010000039.1 GCA_031292515.1 Puia sp.
GTCGTTGTGAGTGACACCTTAAACTACGCATCTGAATTCGCTCGGAGTGGTGCCGCTCTTTCTTTGCCTCGCACGGCTGAAGATTTTGCCAAGGCCATCATCACGCTCGTTGATCAGCCAGAGACAATGCGTCAGATGGGAACTCGCGGCAAAATCTTTGCGCGGCAATACTCCCTGGAGGAGACGGGCGCCAAAGTTGCAGCGGCAATGCAAAGCATTCTCCACCAAACGCCTTTTTCTGATGACCTGGCACCTCGCATAGCTTTTGAACGACGGTGATGAAGTGGCAGCAGAAGGGGCAACCGAACGTACTGAATTCGCAGTTCACCTCGGTTCTCCGCGCACGGTAATGGAATCTCTCGAGGCAGGGAAATGAATAAGTATTTGAAAGAAGGACTTAGAAAGGTGCTCCCACGCGCTCTCCGGCGGCATAGAATCCTGGGTGGCCCTCTGCGCGGAATCTCGATCGTGACCTCTTGGCACGACTATCCCGGGGCAATTTTGGGCACGACGGAGCGGGCTTTGCTTAATTGCTTCGCGGCTCACGTGCAACCGGGTGAAACTTGGCTCGATGTGGGCGCTCATTATGGGTACACGGCAATTGCGCTAAGCAGACTTGTCGGCCCTTCCGGCCGTGTATTCGCGTTTGAGCCCATGCTGAATACTGCCGGATGCATCGCCAGGGCAAGGTCCCTGAATAACTTCTCCCAGTTGACCATTATCCCGATGGCTCTTTCGAATTGCACGGACGTCGCGATTGACAGCCTGCAAACTGTGAGAGGAATGGTCGATAGCACTCTTGCAGTTTCTTCAGGATTCAAAGAGAACTTCATGGTGTCTCAGTTGGACTGGCTCTGGCCAAAGATATCTGGTCGCGATGACCAAATCGATGGCATTAAAATCGACGTGCAAGGGATGGAGGTCAATGTACTGGAGGGGATGTCGGCCTTGCTAACGCGGTGGCGCCCGACGCTCCTTGTCGAACTTCATAGCGGAGTCTCCCGTCCGAGATTGCTGGAATTGATCGCATCCGTGGGGTATCAGCCTACCGGTGTGGCGGTCGAACCACTTCCCGGAGAAACGGATCCGCTTTATGCGGATGATCATACTTACCGCTTTATCCCTGAGGTTTCCGATCCAGTCCCCCATGCGTCGTCAGCGCGTATTTCAGCGCGCTTCTAGTAAGTCATTTCATATTGAACACGTGAAGCACGATTGAACCTGGTCCCGCGATTGGAGCTGGTGGATTCATTCGACAAATCGCCGAAGGTCGGGGAATATTGGGTCCGGGGCGTCGATCCGAAGCTCCATGAATTGACCGTATCCATGAGCGCAGCTCAGAACGCATGTCAAAATGCAAGCCATACAGAGATCGATGAAACTCAGCCCAGAGGACAGCCTCTCTAAGCCAATCAAAAGAGGATGAAACGATGAAAGAAGCGGATCATTTTCGTCAGATACTTGGGATTAAGTTCTTCGTGGGGTGTGAGCACGAGATCATTGACAAGATTCTTCGAGATGGTGGCCTGGTGGTTGTGCCTTCCGGGCCCGGCCTTAAGACTCTTCCTTACGATGAACAGTACCGCCGTGCTTTGTTGGGCTCTGATTTCGCTATTGCCGACAGCAGTTTGATGGTTTTGCTCTGGAACGTAATTCAAAAGGAGCACATTCGGAAACTTTCGGGTCTCACGTATCTGCGGGCCTTGATCAAGCGCACGGAGTTCAGGGAACAGGGAGCAAGCTTTTGGGTTATGCCCACATCCGATGCGGCAAGACGCAATACTGGATGGCTGAGCGAAGAGGGAATCCATGTAGTGCAAGAGGACGTATATCTGGCCCCGATGTACAAGGGAGAGATAGTTGATCAGGAGCTGCTGAGGCTTTTAGAAGAACGACGTCCGCGTCACATCCTCTTAGGCGTGGGAGGCGGCATTCAGGAACCCCTTGGATTCTACCTCAAGGAACACTTAAGCTACCGTCCTGCAATTCATTGCATTGGCGCTGCTATCGCGTTTCTTACCGGTGATCAAGTCAGGATTCCCGCTTGGGCTGACCGTTTCGGTCTAGGTTGGCTCTGGCGCTGTCTGTCTAACCCAAGGCGATACATCCCTCGCTATTGGGAAGCTCGTCATCTAGCGCCACTTATGTTCCGCTATCGCGACCGTCTGCCTTCTGTTTGACCATTGACAGGTTAGTCGGACCGAGCTTCGACACAATGGATCGCCCCGAAGATTACATCAGGCTGTATCTGAGTCTTCGGTCTTGAACAATACTGATTCCTCATTTGTCTCGGGATATGTTGATAACTGAGCAGTTGGCCTAAAGTTTGCCGGAGTTCCGTCAGATCACTCAACCACACAGGATAAAGGTTAGGAATGAAGTCAAAAGTCTTAGTCACTGGAATAGCGGGTTTCGTCGGCAGCAATCTTGCCGATCGTCTTCTTGGCGCAGGCTACGACGTCGTTGGTATCGATAACCTCGTCTATGGCCTGCGCGAGCAGATTCCTGCAGGGGTTGAATTCCATGTTGCAGACATCCGTTCAGAGGAGATCTACGGTCTCTTTCGTGGCGTCGATGTGGTCTTTCACTTAGCGGCAAAGAATGACCTGATTGCATGTCAGCAGGGTCCCGTCGAGACCATGCAAGTGAATGTGGCGGGCACGACGA
>JARLGZ010000040.1 GCA_031292515.1 Puia sp.
CCAAAACCCCAAAACCCCAAAACCCCAAAACCCCAAAACCCCAGGGCTCGATATCGGCGCGAAAAGGCGGAGACTTTATGGTGATATTAGTGACATAATAATAATCGCTCCCCCTTATCGCAGGTCAGTCGTCTTCCATGTCAGGGTCTCCAACTCGCACATGTAGACAACGAAATTCCTCTTGTCAATAGCATACATCCTTCCCATGAAAATCACCTGATCCTCTCCGAAATACGTGTTTCCCACATACCGTTCCGTCACAATCCTCCGTTCCTTCATTCTGGCTGCGCCGCTCTGTCCGACATTTATCGTGTAGCATTTGAATCCCGTATTCCCGTTGCCCCCTCCACCGAACAACATCAGCTCGTGCTCCCCAGTCTGGCACAAGCCGCTCTGAATACGCGCCATTGCATTATTCTTGCAGATAACAGCCTCCCATCCTGCCGATTCGTCGAGAGTGTCCATCCGCTCAACTACCACTTCATCGTATTCCTTTGCCGTCCCTGTCACATATACAAATCCGCACATCACTCTGCCGGCAGTATTGCTCCTGATCTTTCCCAACGGGGGCAGGGTCACCCACCGATCTATTGAGGAGTCGTAGCGTTCGCAGCAGAAGAGGTCTTCGAAACTCAGCCCGTGGTTCAAGAATCCGCCAATCGCGTAGATCGAGGAGCGGTATGGGATCAGCGTGGGAACTGCTCGGGGGAAGTGGAGGTGGGCCCGCGGAACAAGCGGTCTGGGTATGTGACTGAGTAGATCTTTGACGGATAAGGAGTTCACGACGGAAGGCGACAGACCGCCGAATATGTAGATGGTCTCCCCTCCTACTGAAACAGAGGTGATGCCAGAGAGCGGTTCGCGCTTGGAGATCTGGAGTCGGTGCGATTTTCCGGTGGACGGGAAGAAGAGGTAGACAATGTTGGATACTACGTCGATGACGTGGGTGAACTGAGGGAAATGATCCACTGAGTTTTCCGGCTTGGGCGCGGACGACATAGAGGGTTATTACTAAAAAATGCAATGTAAGATGTGGAGACGACATTAATTATTTCGCACCCATCCTTATGAGCGCGCGGTGTTTTGCCGCCATAAGATGACGGGGTTTTGGGGTTTTGGGGTTTTGGGGTTTTGG
>JARLGZ010000041.1 GCA_031292515.1 Puia sp.
CAAGCCGCGGGAAATTAGTTTCAGCCATCCCGAAAGGGGGCTTCAACAAAAGAACAATTGTGTCGCACTACGCGCGCCATTTTTTATCCCTGTCCGCTTTTGCGTGCGAACTCGCATCCCTCCCCGGAATAAAAAATGCCCCCGACAAAGCCGGTGGCACAGTTGTCCTTTTGTTGGGCAGAGAGAGAGGGATTAGTTGCGCTTCGCTCCAGTGATCCCCATAGGGGGTAAGCCCAGTCAAATCAATGCCCATTCGCTTCGCTCATTTACATTCTTGTTTTTGCGCTTTTGCCGGAGCAAGCTCCGCAACGCTCCAAAACAAGAATGCCCCCGACAGGGTCGGGGTGCATTGTTATGATTGGCGGAGAAGCACGGATTACCTCCGCCGCTACCGCGGCTCCGGTGATCCCATAAGGGAGGGGCTTAAGTCTCGGGACAATAGTGCCGCACTTCGTGCGTCATTTTTCATTCCCGTCCGCTTTGGCGAACAAGTTCGCCCCGCTCCCGGAAATAAAAAATGCCCTCGCCTTAAAGCGAGGGCACCAATGTCCCGGGACTTGCGGAGAGATGGCGACAAGTTTCGAACCTCTTCAGGACTGATTTAAACAAGATCAGAGATTTTATAAACATGGAGGCTGAGTGACAAGACCGGAGTTCGTACCCGGTACCGCTGTCTTTTTGCCTGATGCAGTAGCGGAAAAACTATTGGCTATCGCTACGGGGACTCATTTAGATGTTGCCAGTTGATCAACCACTTGCTGTGCTACTGCCAGTGAAGACGCTGGGTTCTGACCGGTGATCAGGTTGGCTTCGGCTACGCTGAACGAATGCCAGTCATCGCCTTTTACATAGATAGCTCCCTCATTCCTTAGCATGGTTTCCAGCGAAAAAGGCACCATATCGCTGCTTTGACCGGCGGCCTCCTCACTATTGGAATAGCCGGCGATTTTTTTGCCTTTTACCAGGGGTTGGCCATTGTTGTCTTTAACATTCTTGAGGGCTGCCGGCGCGTGACACACCAACGCGGTAGGCTTGCCGTCGTTATAGGATGATTCAATTAGGCGTATAGAGTAGGTATTTTCGGGTAAATCCCAGACTGGTCCCGTGCCGCCCGGATAATATAATGCATCATAGTCGCTTGCTTTTACCTGCTCTAGTGGAATGGTATGGGTTAACGCCGCTTGTGCATCCGGGTCCTGTAAAAAGCGCCTGACGCTTTCGGTGGTGTAATCCGGCGACATACTTTTGGGATCGACCGGGGCCTGCCCTCCTTTGGGGGAAGCAACGGTAATGTCGAGCCCTTGCTCTTTGAACAGATAATAAGGCGCGGCAAATTCTTCCAGCCAGATACCGGTAGATTTGCCATTGCCGGGAACGATGGAGGCTGAAGTGACTACGATCAGTACTTTTTTTAGTTTCATATTTTTTGAATTTTGCGTTTTTACAGCTTGAGCAAATAGTAGTGTGGGAAACACTACCAGAATAAATAAGGGCAGCATTCCGGTTTTTGAGAAAAATTTCATGTGGTTAATTTTCTTCAAAATTGCAACGAAATTTTTTCCGGCTTAAGGAGGCAGATCACTAATTTCGTGTGATATAGATCACATGGAGGATACCACCCAAGACATTTTAAGAGCGCATATTGAGGAGATCGTTTCTCTTACAGATGACGAATTCGAACGGGCATTTTCTGCTTTTACCCTACGCAGGCTGAAAAAGCACCAATTTGTCGTTCAATCCGGAGGTCTGGTGGATAGTGAGTTTTTTGTAGTAAAGGGCCTGTTGAAGGCTTCTTTTACGAATGAACAAGGCAGGACACACATCCTGCAATTTGCCATGGAAAATTGGTGGGTGAGCGATTATCTTGCTTTGAACCGCCATACTTATGCAGCATTGGATATAGACTGTCTCGAAGAATCTGTAGTATTATGCCTTTCCCGGGATACCAAGGCAAACGTATGCGCTGCCTCCCATAAGATGGAGCACTTTTTCAGGATTAAGACAGGAGCCGGTTATGTCAGCTTGCAGCAGCGTATACTTTCTCTGATGAACGACGATGCACAATCCCGCTATGCACAATTACTGAAGCAATACCCCTCGCTTTTCCAGAGAGTACCTAAAGCGCTTATCGCTGCCTATCTGGGTGTTTCCAGAGAAACACTGAGCAGGCTGTCCCGTTGATGGCATGGATTTATTTCAAACCGAAATCAAGCAAACTTGGGAAGAAAAATCTGACATGATCTGACAAAAAGGGAAGAATCAAGCAAAATTCAGCTCAATTCTTCCCTTTTTGATTTCTGCGGAGAGGGCGGGATTGGCTTCGCCGATCCCTTAGGGGAGGGGCTTAAATGATTTGATGGCCCCGGCGAAGCCGGGGCCATCAAATCATTTGCGGGCTGTACGATACAATTTTCGAACCACTTTCTTATTGATTTAAAGCGGCTTGCGAACATAGCGGTTTGATAACCATGTGTTTGCGGGCCGTTTTTCTATTGTATATACCTGATAAATGTGGCACGTATGGAAAAAATGATGTGTGCGGATGCAAAGCAACTCGACCTAGTAGATTATCTGGCCTCCCTGGGCCACCAACCGGCGAAGGTGAGAAACCAAGATTACTGGTATCTTTCCCCGTTACGGGAGGAAAAAACGCCCTCCTTCAAGGTAAACCGGACCTTGAATGTGTGGTACGATCATGGTACGGGCAAGGGGGGCGACTTGGTTGATTTCGGAACCCAATACCATAAATGTACGATCCGGGAACTGCTGGAAACGCTATCTCGATACAAACCGGGCACCTCTCTTTCTTTTCAACCGCCTTCCCTTCCTGGTCCTTCGTCCCCTCCCCGGCCTTTTTTTGCTGGTGAAAAGAAAGAATCCCCGGATAACAAAATCGTGATCCTGGACAGCCGTCCCCTTGCGGATCATGCCCTGGTGGACTATCTGGAAAAAAGGGGTATCCCCCTGGACATTGCCCAACGATCCTGCCGGGAGGTCGATTTCCTGCTATACGGAAAACAGCAAACCGTGATCGGATTCCCAAACCGATCCGGCGGGTACGAGCTACGCGGGGAACATTTCAAAGGCAGCAGCGCCCCCAAGGACATATCATTTATGGACAACCGGACCGAGCAGATTATCGTCTTTGAGGGTTTCTTTAATTACCTGTCATTCCAGGCCATCAATAAAAACCTACATGCCCCCCTGACAAATTGCCTTGTCCTAAACTCCCTATCCTTCCTGGAAAAAAGCCGTCCGCTGATGGAGAAACACAGCCAGGTATTTCTAGCCCTGGATAGGGATGCTGCCGGCATGAGCCAAACCAAACAGGCCCTACAATGGGACAGGGACAAGTACATAGACCGGAGTGATTTTTACCGGGGACGCAAAGACCTGAACGAATGGCTAACCCATCAAAACCACCAACACCTCAGCCCAAGAGAAAGCCAGAGGATAGGAAGGCGATTTTGAAGCTCGGTAGCCAGCTATGTTTCGGTATAACCGAAACGCTGGCCCCCTCATGCTATCGCATTCGGGGGACCCCATTTTTTTCATGCTATCGCATTCAAAAAATAAGAGGAGGAAGATATGGAGGAGCAAAAAACAATCACAAAGAAAAAGGGAGGCCGCCCAAAGAAGGCCGTTAAGAAAGATCAACTACTGGCTGTTAAATGCAGCCTGTACGAGCGCCGGGCCATCGAAGCCAGAGCCAAAAGCGCCAATCTTTCTATATCCGAATACCTCCGGGAAATTAGCCTGACCGGAAAAATTGACAGGAGAGAGAAGGCCCTACCAAAGGAAGTTTTAGAGCTGACCGGCACCCTAAATCACATGGCTGCAAACCTCAATCAGATCGCTAAAAAGCGAAACGGGGTGGAAGAATTGAACGCCCTGGAACGGGCCACCCTTAAAGTTCAGTCCGGGGAATTGAAGGGCATAGCCGCACAAATCAAAACCTTTTTACTATGATCGGGCATGTATCCAAAGGCGGTTCCTTTTTCCATTGTATCAGTTATTGCCTGGAAGATAAAAAGGAGTTGACCGAAGAAATGAAACGACAGCTTGCCCAGGGGGGCCACTTGCAGCACAAGGACCGGGCGGAAGTTCTGGAATATAATAAGTGCTTCGGCAACAAATACGAGTTGACTGAGCAATTCCGCGACGTTCAGAAATTGAGCAAGCAGGTTGAAAAACCGGTCCTGCACCTGTCCCTACGACTGGCACCCGGGGAGAACCTTACCCGGGATCAACTGATAGAAATAGGCCGGGAAGCTGCCAAAGAGTTCGACGTCGCGGATCACCAATATATCTGCGTCCTGCACAAAGACACCAATGAGCAGCATATCCATATTGCTGCCAACCGGGTCGGATTTGACGGGAAGGTAGCCAGCGACAGTAACAGTTATAAAAGGATGGCCGCCCTTTGCCGGAGATTGGAGAAGCAATATCACCTACAGGAGGTACTAAGCCCCCGCGCTTTTCTGTCTCCGACTGAACGGCTATTGCCCCGGCATGATATACGGAAGGACCGGCTAAAGGAAAATATTCAGCGGACTTTAAAGGAGGTAAGCCAGTATTCCGAGTTTGAAAAGAAAATGACGGACCTGGGATATAAGTAAACCTTCAACGAACCCCATATTTGATTTAGCCCAAAGGATGGTATAGCTGGTTAATTTTGCATCTCACCAAAAAATGAAGCATGCAACAGGAACCAGGTCATTCAGTCAATGGTAAGTCACCGCGTAGGCAGCGAAAC
>JARLGZ010000042.1 GCA_031292515.1 Puia sp.
CTAAAGCATTATCACAATATCATCGACATACTAAAACCAATTCGACATGAAACTAAGCGTACTTGCGATGTTCTTTGCCCTCTCCATCGGTCATGCATGGGCTCAACGTATAGCACCCGATATTTTGCCCACCGGTAAGGGGCCGCTGACGATCCAGCCGATCCAGCATGCCAGCCTGGTGCTGACGATCAACAAGAAAACCATCTATGCGGATCCTTCGGGCAGTGCGGCCCTCTACCAGGGAATAGATGCGCCCGATATGATCGTCATTACCGATATCCACGGTGACCATTTCGATACCGCCACGCTCCGGGCCATCCTGAGGCCCAATACTATTTTAGTGGTTCCTCCGGCGGTGGCCGATAAGCTGCCTGCTTCGGAGAAAGCGAACCTGGTCATCCTGAAGAACGGGGACCAGGCTGTGAAGATGGGCGTGACGATCAGGGCCATACCGATGTATAACCTCCCGGAAACGGCGGACTCCAAGCATCCGAAGGGACGGGGCAACGGCTATGTGCTGACGATCGGCGGAAAGAACATCTATCTCTCCGGCGATACGCAGGGCATCCCTGAGATGCGGGCGCTAAAAAATATCGACCTGGCTTTTGTTTGTATGAACCTCCCCTATACGATGGACGTGCCGGAGGCCGCCGACGCGGTGCTGGCCTTCAAACCCGCTATCGTCTATCCATATCACTACCGGGGGCAAAATGGCTTCAGCGATACAAATGCCTTTAAGAAACTGGTAGACGCCGGAAACAAGGGAATAGAAGTCCGCCTGCGGAATTGGTATGCGGCCGGGCGCTAGGCCTATCGCATTATTTGCGCATCCCTGTTATTTGTGCTCCGTGGTATTTCGGTATACCAGCTATTTCCGGGTCCTGGTATTTCCGTATCCAACTATTTCGAAAGGCTTTCGAATTCTTCTTCGGAGAGGTGGACCTTCCCCGCCTGCAGGTTTTCCTTTAAATGCTGCAGCGAGCTGGTGCCCGGGATCAGCAGGATATTGGGTGAACGATGGAGCAGCCAGGCCAGGGCGACTTGCGCCACGGTAGAGTTGTGTTTTTGGGCGATCGCGCCGATCCGATCCTGCATCCTGGAGGGTCCCGATGCGAGGGGATACCAGGGTATAAAGGCGATATTCCTGGCCGCGGTGT
The DNA here is from genome assembly GCA_031292515.1 of Puia sp. Lineage (GTDB taxonomy): Bacteria > Bacteroidota > Bacteroidia > Chitinophagales > Chitinophagaceae > Puia. The sequence continues at coordinate 1,158 of JARLGZ010000042.1, forward strand.
AATCCACGATATCTTCCCATTTGCGGTTGCTCAGGTTGTAAAGATTCTGAACGGAGACAATCGGAATGACCTTTTCTGCGCGCTCGATGTTTTTCGTGTCGACTTCCGATAGACCCACATATTTTATCTTGCCGGCGGCGACGGCTTCGACGACGGGCCCCAGTGTCTCCTCTACCGGGACGGCCGGATCTACGCGGTGCAATTGCCAGAGATCGATTTGCCTGGTCTTCAGGCGTTTTAAACTCCCTTCTATGGCTTCCCGGATATATTCGGGGCGGCCATTGGGTGTCCACTGACCCGGTCCGGGACGTTCGAACCCTCCTTTCGTCGCCACTACGACCTTATTGTAAAATGAGCCTATCGATTCCTGGATCAGGACCTCGTTGGTATGGGGTCCGTAGGCATCCGCGGTATCGATAAAATTTACTCCGGCTTCCACGGCGGCGGCCAGCACCTTTTTGGCATTCTCCCGGTCGGCGGGGTCTCCCCATACGCCGGATCCTGTCAGTTGCATTCCGCCATAACCCATCCTGTTAATTTCCCTTTCTCCGCCCAGTTTGAAAGTCAGAGGCACTGTCTTCACTGTTTTTGACATGTCATTTATACTTTATACGTTAATAATCCTTTTTCTTTAACCAATTTTCTCTATCGTTTGTTGATCCCATGCGGAAAAATTATTGAAGACTCGCGCAGCGGGTAAGCCCCATGCGTCTTTTGATCCGCGCGAAACGACGATGACAAGAGTCATTAAGATGTCTGAGCGGTATCATCTATCCCTCCTGTTGGGCCGGATACATTTGCAGGGTCATCATCGTTTTTGCAATCAATCTTCATAACATGTTACCAAAGAAAATGAAAGCAGCTGTCCTCCACGAATTCGGCGGACAATTAAAGATCGAAGAAATGCCCGTCAAAGAACCCGGAGAGAACCAAATCCTTGTGAAAGTGATCTCCTGCGGTGTTTGTCATACGGACCTGCATGCCTGCCAGGGAGACTGGCCTGTCAAACCTAAAACGCCATTGATTCCCGGTCACGAAGCCATCGGCTATGTAGCTGCCCTGGGAAGAGGGGTTCAAAATATCAAAGAAGGAGATATTGTCGGCGTACCCTGGCTATTCAGCGCCTGCGGCTGTTGTGAATATTGTATCACGGGTTGGGAAACCTTATGCCAGACCCAGCAGAATGGAGGCTATAGCGTGGACGGCGGATATGCCGAATATGTGGTTGCCGATGCGCGGTATGTAGCTCATTTTCCGACCGGCGTCAATTTCCTGGAAATGGCTCCCATCATTTGCGCGGGTGTTACGGTATACAAGGGCCTGAAGGAAACGGATACCAAGCCCGGTGAATGGGTCGCCATCTCCGGGATCGGCGGATTGGGGCACCTCGCCGTACAATATGCGAAGGCTATGGGGTTGCATGTAGCGGCCATCGACATTTCCGATGATAAACTGCGCCTGGCAAAAAGCCTGGGGGCGGAATTGACGGTCAATGCACGTCAGCAGGATCCCGGCGCTTACTTACAGAAGGAAGCTGGGGGGATGCACGGGGTGCTGGTAACTGCTCCTTCTCCCATCGCTTTTAAGCAGGGGCTTTCCGCGCTCCGGCGCAAGGGGACCATCTCGCTGAATGGCCTCCCACCCGGGAGTTTCGACCTACCCATCTTCGACACCGTTATCAATGGTTATACAGTACGAGGATCCATTGTCGGGACCCGCAAAGATATGCAGGAGGCCGTGGCATTCGCCGTTGAAGGCAAGGTGAAGGCCACCATTCATACCGCGAAGCTGGAAAATATCAACGCCGTATTTGACGAGATGAAAAAAGGAGAAATAGACGGCCGCATCGTCCTGGATATTGCGAAGCCCTGATCCTCCAATTATTTATTTTCAAAAAAAAAAGTATTTATGTCTATTCAAACTGTAAATCCAACTACCAATAAGACCGTACGGTCTTTCGAAGAGATGACGGACGAAGCCCTGGAGGCGGCGGTAGCCCGCGCTACACTGGCATTTAACGACTGGAGAAAGACCAGCTACGAACAGCGCGCCGCCCTACTGCACAAGGTAGCGACCTTGATGCGGGAGAAAAAAGAGACCCTTGCCAGGATCATCACCCTGGAAATGGGCAAGCTGATCTCACAGGCGGAAGCGGAAATCGACCTGAGCGCCAACATTATCGACTATTATTCCAGCAATGGCGCGAAGTTCCTCGCGGATAAGACCCTTAAACCGGAATATGGCAAAGCCTTTATCCGTTACAGCCCGATAGGTGTATTGCTGGGTGTGGAACCCTGGAACTTCCCTTTTTACCAGGTGGCGCGCTTTGCCGCTCCGAATATCATGATCGGCAACACGGTGTTGGTCAAGCATGCTTCCATCGTCCCCCAATGCGCCATTCTCCTCGAAGACCTTTTCAAGGCGGCTGGTGCGCCGGCCGGCGTATACACCAATCTTTTAATTTCCGGAAAACGTGCCTCGACGCTGGTATCGGATAAAAGGATCAAGGGTGTCTCCCTTACTGGTAGTGAAGCCGCGGGCGCAAGCGTTGCCGCTGCAGCAGGCAGGAATCTGAAAAAATCCGTTCTGGAGTTGGGGGGCAGCGATGCTTTCATCGTCCTCGAAGATGCAGACATCGACAAAGCCGTAGAATGGGCTGTGGTAGGGCGGATCAACAATAACGGCGAATGCTGTGTTGCCGCGAAACGGATCATCGCCGTGGAGCCGGTGGCAGATGAATTCCTCAGGAAGTTCAAAGAAAAGCTGGCTCACCTGAAAGTAGGCGATCCGATGGACCGCGCCACGGAACTGGGTCCTTTGAGCAGCGAAGAGGCTGCCGTGCAGTTGGCCGACCAGGTAAAACGCTCGGTTGAAGCGGGAGCAAAAGTATTACTGGGCGGCAAACGTGTTGACCGGCCGGGCGCCTTTATGGAGCCGACTATCCTGACGGATCTGAAGCCCGGCATTCCTGCCTATCATGAAGAATTATTCGGCCCGGTGGCTTCCTTTTATCGCGTGAAAGACGAGCAGGCGGCCATTGATCTGGCCAATGACTCGGACTTCGGGCTAGGTGGCTCGGTATTCACCCGGGATATCGAAAGGGGAAAACGGGTGGCCGACCAGATCGATACCGGGATGGTATTCATCAACCATCCCACCTGGACAAAAGAAGAACTACCTTTTGGAGGCACGAAGCGCTCGGGATATGGCCGAGAATTGTCTGAGTTGGGGATCGACGAGTTCGTCAACAAGAAGCTCATTCGTGTCAGCGAACTGACAGATCCCTTTTAGACGGCTTCCTTTTAACAGCTTTCTTTTGACAGTTTGCTTTTGCAGATTTCTTTTAATACAGCAGATTGCCCTCATGGAAAACTGAGGGTTTTGACCAATAAAAAGCCGCCCCGGTTGAGGGGCGGCGCAATCTGCACTTTTCACTGTTATTCTGTGAATACACCTGTTACACTTACTACTCTACGCTTACGGTCATTACTTACTGTCTGAAACTTTACTGCTTTGCTGCTACTGTTTTATTGTTGCTGTTAATACCACTGTCTTACTGTTACTGTCAACTTACTGTTACATGCTTGCTGTCTGAAACTCACTGTCTATACATGCGAATTTATGCATGCGAAGAGGACTTCATATTTTCCCTGAAGATCAATCCATTGTGGGCGTTCATGAACCAGTTTGAAAACTGGATCTTCCCTTTTTCGATCCAGGTCTGTGAAGCGGCGCGGGCAGGCGTCTCAAAGAAATCCATGCTGCTGGCGGTCACTTTTATGACGATCACTTCGCCATTTTCCACCCGCTGTGCGACTTCTTCCGAAGTGGCGATGAAGTTTCCCATCTCGGCGCTATCGGTAACGATATTGGCCTTACCGATTACCTTTATATGAAAGTCTTTTCCTTTTTTGAAGAAATCGAGTTTTGCATGGAACTCGTGGTTGAAAGCACCCAGGTGCTGCATCGGTTTGGGGATAACGAACCACAACTGACCTTCTACGTCTATCTCGGTTTTGGTGATCACATGGGTGGGGATCTTCAAAAGAGATTCGCTGTCGTCAAAAAACAAAGCAGTTTCGAGTTCCTGGATCTTTTCCTGTAAAAAGCTGATAGGGAGATTCGTTGTCATGGTACGGTGTTTTAGTAGTTCTTTTTAGTCTGTGTAATTTGGATAGGATAATTTCAATCCCCGTACCAATTCTGGTTTCCTTGATTGTGAGGGAGTTACCTCGCGTGCCAAGACCAAAATGCTCCCAAATCGGGATATTTTTTCCAAAAACAGCTCAAAAACTAGTAAAAACACCAATCGGAGAGATGGAAAAATGGTAGGAACCGGAGGTGGGACAGTATAAATACGGTCAATAAATTGAGCTGAAGATTTGAGAGGGCTTGGGGCTCTTTCAAAGCCCTGGGAGGCGCTAAATTGACCAGGAGCTAAAAGCATGGGCTGAAGAAAACGGATCAATTCAAAGCAAAAATGCAGCAATAGCACTGAAAAGAAAAGAGGGTATCTCCTATGTTTGTAAAAGACACCCAGACCAATCGACAGCTCAATATATCCATTCCCGTAAGTATCGATAAAGGCATCGATCAGCCCTTCAGCTGCGGCCCGGATTCTATCGGCCATGTCTTTGCCGTAAGCGAATAGTCTATTCTCCCGATCAGATAATGACCATCAGCGCTCTCCCTGATTTAGATCACCCCGCAGGATTCGTTTTCAAAATACCTTTGCGATTGAACGGGTATTTTAAGCGCATGTAAGAAAGGAAGGAATGTAAAAAAAGCAACTATGAAATATAACTTATTGGGAAATACAGGCCTCAAGGTGTCTGAGCTCTGCCTTGGTACGATGACTTTTGGGGGGAAGGGATGGGCTAAGCGACTCGGCGATCTCGATCAGCTGGCAGTAGATCAATTTGTTAAACGTTCTATAGACGCGGGAATCAACTTTGTCGATACCGCGAATGTCTACTCCGAGGGATTGTCTGAAGAGCTGACCGGGCAATCCATTAAGAATCTGGGGTTACATCGTGATGATTTGGTCATTGCAACAAAAGTAAGGGGCCAGATGGGGCAAGGCCCTAACGACAGCGGACTAACACGAAAACATATCCTTCAGCAGGTGGAAGCAAGTCTGAAGCGTTTGGGAATGGACTACATTGATCTCTACCAGATCCATAGTTTTGACCCATTGACTCCCTGGCAGGAAACCCTCTGGGCCCTGGATGACCTGGTTAAAAGTGGAAAGGTCCGTTATATCGGTGCCAGCAACCTGGCTGCCTGGCAATTGATGAAGTCCCTGGACTTTGCGGCTTATACCCGGGTGGCCGGTTTTGTATCTTTGCAGGCTTATTATACTATTGCCGGGCGTGACCTGGAACGGGAGATCATACCCTTGTTAAGAGACCAGCAGCTCGGCCTATTGGTGTGGAGTCCCCTGGCAGGCGGATTTCTAACTGGCAAGTATCAACGGGAGGGAGGCGGAGAAAACAGAGGGAGACGTGTTGAATTTGAATTCCCGCCTGTCGACCAGGAAAGGGGTTTTAGAATACTGGATGTATTGCGTCCGATGGCTGAGGAAAAGGGTGCTACTATTGCCCGGTTGGCCCTGGCCTGGCTGCTGCACCAGCGTGTAGTCAGTTCTGTTATTATTGGCGCTAACAAAATGGAGCAGCTGGAGGACAATCTGAAATCCGTCGACATTCGATTTACCGCTGAAGAAATGCAGAAACTGGACGATGTCAGCAAATTACCGCAAGAATATCCGGGATGGATACTGGAATTTACCGGCGGCGACCGGGTAAAATAAAGATTTGCATTTCTGTGACATTTTCGCTCCTCTTATTACTAAAGACAAATCCTTTCCGTCGATAGCCTGTTTCAGGGCCGGCCCGCACCGGGTATGGTTGATGACGATGCGGACATAGGTAGATGGCGTGGTTGCCTTTTTGGGCGGGATGTAACACGAAATGCCGGCCGCGTCTACCGGTGCATTACTCACCCGAGGTGAGTACAAAAGTAACTCACCTACAAGATGAATTCGGTACATTTAGTAAGACGAGCGAGTAATTATAAAATAATTATATATGAAACATGGTCTACTGATCGATATGGATGGGGTGGTCTATGTCGGTGATGAGCTGATTCCCGGCGCGGATAAATTCATCGCCCGGTTATTGGCTGACAATGTACCCTTTACGTTCATGACCAACAGCAGTCAGCGTACACCGCTGGAAATCGTGCGCAAGCTGAAAAGACTGGGGATCGAGGTTACGGAAAGCCATGTGTATACGAGCGCGATGGCCACCGGAAAGTTCCTGGCCACGCATGCACCCAACGGAACGGTCTATGTACTAGGCGAAGGAGGTTTGGTGACGAGCCTGCATGAAAGCGGGCTCACCATGGTAGAGACCGATCCGGAGTTTGTGGTGTTGGGTGAAGGAAGGAATTTCACTTTGGAAATGGTGCAAAGGGCCGTGAATATGATCCTGGGCGGCGCAAAATTCATTATTACGAACAGGGATCCGTCCCCCCGCAAACCAGGCTGGAATAACCTTGGCATCACGGCCGTGACGGCGATGATCGAGGAGGCAACCGGGAGAAAAGCGTTTAGCATCGGCAAACCGAGCCCGGTGATGTTTCGGGCAGCCCGAAAGGTCCTCGACCTGGAGACGGAAGGCACTACGGTGATCGGGGATACCATGGATACAGATATCCAAGGTGGGATACAACTGGGTTACAGGACGATCCTCGTGTTGTCGGGGATCTCCAAAAAAGAGCACCTGGACCGCTATGCATTCAAGCCGGACCTGGTGGTCAGTTCCGTTGGCGAGATCAGCTTCCCGTTGAAGTGGTGGAAATAAACCTGTAATTTCACTTGCGGCAAACCAATGATACATCTCTCCCCTCTTATCTTCATTGTGGCAACCCTTACCGGGCTATCCGTCATAGCCGGCAGGATAAAGCTGCCCTATCCCATCTTGCTGGTACTGGCCGGATTGGTGATCGGGTTTGTTCCCGGATTGCCTGTTATCGAACTGCAGCCGGACATGGTCTTCCTTATTTTTTTACCTCCCCTGCTATACAGAGCCGCATGGAATACGTCGTGGCGGGATTTCAGGTCCGCCATCCGGCCCATTTCGAGGCTGGCCGTGGGGCTGGTACTTTTTACTACGGTAGCCGTGGCGGCGGCAGCTCACTACTACCTGGGATTGGGATGGTCGGTGGCCTTTGTGCTGGGGGCCATTGTCTCCCCTCCGGATGCCGTGGCAGCGACCAGCATTTTGCAAAATATGGGGCTTGACAAACGGATCGTGACCATACTGAACGGCGAAAGTCTCGTCAATGACGCCTCTGCGCTGATTGCCTACCGCTACGCCGTGGCCGCCGTTCTAAGCAGTGGGTTTGTGCTCTGGAAAGCCGGTCTCCAGTTCCTACTGGTCTCATCTGCCGGCATATTGATCGGGCTGGTAATAGGGTATATCCTTGCCTTTATCCTCCGGAGGATCAAGGATAACCCCATGGTCGAGAGCAGCCTAAGCCTGATGACCCCTTTTATTGCCTATCCCGTGGCCGAACATGCCGGGGTCTCGGGCGTACTGGCCGCGGTAAGCGCCGGTTTGGTTACCTCCTGGATGTCACCGAAGATATTCTCTTACCAGGGACGCAACCAAACGAAGGCAATATGGGATATGCTCGGATTTCTTTTGAACGGGATCATATTTATCCTCATCGGGGTTCAATTGTCGCATATCGCGGAAGGTTTGGAAGGTTATAAACTATCCCGGTTGATCGGGGACGGTCTGATCATCACCGTAGTTGCCATTCTCGTCCGCCTGCTGTTCATCGCACCTGTGATCTTCTTCCCCCGGTTTCTGGCTTCGGAGATCAGGCAGCCGGAACAGGTCTTTAACTGGAAGAACGTGCTCGTCATGTCCTGGTCCGGAATGCGCGGAGTGGTATCGCTGGCTACAGCGATGGCCTTGCCCCAATTGCCCGATGGGAACCCCTTCCCCGATCGGAACATCATTCTCTTCATCACTTTCGCCGTTATCCTTTTCACTTTGCTGGGACAGGGTTTAACCCTGCCGCTGCTAATACGCTGGTTGAAGATCAGTCCCAGTGCAAACGAGGAAGAAGAAGAGCGGAAATTGAGGCTGCTTGTCATCAATAGCAGCCTCGATTATATAAATGACCGGTTCGCGGGCAAAGATGTGGAACCGGAAGTACTGGAACAGGTTAAAAAGCTCTACCTGCTGCGAAGCGGGTGGCTGAAAAATGAAGGACTTCCGGATAACCTCCCGACGAAGGACCTTTCAAAGGATTCCCTCCTTGAAAAAGTGGTCGGGGTTCAATTGGATGTCACGAGTTTCAAGCGGGAGCTGCTGCTAAAGCTGTACCGCGAAGGCTCATACAGTGCGGACAACATCAAAAAGCTGGAACGTGAGCTAGACTTCGACGAGTCGAGGCTGCAATCCCAATTATAGATTTTGTGTGGCTCGCTGAAATCAAATAAGGCATCAGCGAATTGAAATACCCCTTCATAAATTCGTCATTTTCCAACATTACATTTGGTTCCCCATTGTAAATTCCGGCAGCTTTTAATTGTTTAAGCGTAGTACCAACCTATCGCCGGCGCATTTCGAAAATCTTTTAATTAACTGGCAAAGGCAGTGAGGGACGTTATGAAAATCCCCAAACC
>JARLGZ010000043.1 GCA_031292515.1 Puia sp.
ACCCCAAAACCCCAAAACCCCAAAACCCCATCCCCAGTGAAAACGCTATGAACCTTGCAATAAAGTGTCAGCATTGTTTCTTAGACTTCGCACGCTTCCGCTGATATGCCAGCTCGTCGATATTCCACACATTGGTCATGTACTCTTCGAATGCGCTGTCTTCCTCAATGGTCATCGACACTGCGTCATAGTACCCGCAGAACTGTTCCTCGTTAACCTTCCCATCCTATGGCTTGTTCCTAATCCGCGGTTTACAGTCAGCATGATCGCATCGCAGAAGACGTCCAGGGTCTCATCAAATTCCCGCTTCACTTCTCGCCCGGTCCTGAGCTTTCTGACCACCTCCGGCGCCCGCGATGCAGTGAACCGACTTTTTAACGTCTTCGCGTCGATCCGTCCTGCCTTTTCTTGATCCAGCAGACAGAATATCGTCCGTGCCAGCTTTTTCCTCTGGTATCCCATTGTTCCCTATCAAAATGCCACAGCAGCACGATACGATTATCGGGCCGGAAATCAGCCGCGCATCATTGACCCAGCCCTGCGACTCGCTGTCGAATATCTCGAACGTCTTCTCGCTTTCCATCGGAGTCAGCATGATGTCCATCTCATGCAGAAGCGTGTGAAAAGCCGCGAGAGTGACCCTTCGTCTTCCAGTTTTCGCATCCACGATCGTGCCAGTCTCCCTGAACAGACCGCGGAGGAAGCCAAAAACTTTCCTGAGTCCGCCGACGCGAAGCCCTTCCCGGATTTGTTCGAGCAGACCCCGTTCGCTCCTTGGAATCGGCGGTGTCGGCTTGGGAACGCGCATGAATTCGGTCGTGGTCAGGTACTGGGTCGGCTCCGCGCTGACGTCGAATGGTGGAACAACAATATGTGTTGGATTCGTTTGCAGCTTTGCTGCGGTGGCAGGATCATCCGGAAATTCCCAGCACTCGGTCATGATCTGGGTGAACTCGTCCTCTGCTCCCACAGTGAGACTGAGGTAATGGAAATAATCAACGAACTGCTCCCGACTGATGAGGGTCGCGGGGTCGAAGAAAAGCCGCGCGTGAAGGTCCAGCGTGTCACAAAACGTGGATAATGCCTCATCTGGAGTTGTTTTCTCTGCTTCGACCGATGGGACCATTTGCGGGACAAACAGGCTCTTCAGCTTCCCGAGACTGACCGGAGCCGAAAGCTTTTCGAAAGTCGCCTCTATTAGCTCCTTCCTCTTAATCGGAAGAGGCCCTTTCAGTTCCTCGAAGAACTTGAGGTAGTCAAAGGAATCGGCCCTGCGAGGGTCGAACCGCGCGACCAACGCCGCCAGCTCTCCCTCGCCGACGAAGACCCGGTGCCGTCGCAGCACTCGCACAAAGTCCTGTGTGCGGATCCTTTCCTCCTTCTTCATGTCGAGTTCCTACCCCGTTTTGCATCGTAGCGGTGGTACCTTCAACTCCGCGACAATCCGAAGGAGACTCCTGATGCCACGTTGAGCCAAGGCATTCCTGACCGGCGAAACTGCCGCTGTCCCTCTGGCATTGGACGATGATCCCTTTGTGCGTCTTTTATCGGAGTACAGGGTGTTCTCCGGACTTGACACGTTCGCCCTTCCTCTTCGATACGAGTGCAGTGCTTCCCCCAGATAATGCTGCGGACTCTTCTTGCCTTCCTCCTCCACAGGATCGATGTGACCCCAAACTGCTTCCATCATCCGGCAGAACTCTTCATCATGCTCAAAATATTGACTGACGAAGCGGTGGTACTCGAGGAACTCCTCAGAGGAAACTGTCCCGCGGTCATCTTCGATGGGAAAATAAAAGACGGAGGCATGATGCTGCTCAAACGTGTCGAAGAACTCGAGCAAAACCTCGTCCTCATCCCGTCTTCCTGCGACCACGACAGGATGCTTCCCAGGGTTGAACCCGCAGCGAATCTCCGCCAACGGCACCGGGTCCTTGCCAAAGGTTGCATAGGCCTTCTGGACCGCTGCCCTCCTTCGCTTGCTCATCTTGGCTCCCTATTACCCCTTTGTGCACACAAATACGATACCCTCACAAAGTCGATGAACATCTGCAATTTCACAGTGTCCTTCTGGCCGAACCTTTTTGCAACCTCGTTGATATCGGTCGCATCCAATCCCAGCCGGGCCTCGACAAGCACCTCCTTGAATCGTGGCAAGGTCAGCACGTCCCCCTGCGGCCCGGCGGCGTTCTATCTTTATTCGAAGGCAGGGGAGTACGCGCAGCAGCTTCGCCAGTCCTACGGTTCCTCGGATTCCTCTGCCCGTGAGCCCGTCCCTCAGCTTGTCGCTGCCGGTGCCATCTGAATGGGTCTTGCATTCCTCCGTCTGACCGCCTGCCTTGGGACGAGAGCCGGACTGAAGGAGGATGATATCCGCAAACTGCCGGTAGTCGAGCTTCCCTCCGGCTGCCTTGGCCTGAGATTGGTACTGGACAAACAAATGTTTGAGATCCTCAGGAGAACGCAGCACGATGCCAGCGCGTTCGATCGAGCGGATCCAATCTTTGAGGTCCACAAGACCGTACCCAAACGTGTCAAAATGCTTGAAGCTTCTAAGAAGGACGGAACGCTCGTCCTCGAAGCAGCTGGCCTTCTGGGCAAGCTTGCCGCGAAGTGCGACCTCGAAGCCGATTCGCATCTGGTTCATCTGTGATATTTTGTCTGGATGCACACAGGAGAATAAGAAATAACCGAAGCCGTATCCGGAGGGCGATATAATTTTTAGTTGCGAAAACGGCGTCGCTGCACTGCTGCTGTGTGAGAGAAGGGGTTTTGGGGTTTTGGGGTTTTGGGGTTTTGGGGTTTTGGGGTTTTGGGG
>JARLGZ010000044.1 GCA_031292515.1 Puia sp.
CAAAATATTCTTCGACGAAAAAGACTGGCTGAAGAACAAAAACAACGAAAATCTGAAGAACATCTTCACCCTGACGAGTCGCTACTACAAGGAATTCAAGGATAAACACGACCTGCAGGACTGCTACCACAACGAAGATCTGTATCACTTCGTGAAGTGCGCCGATCTCTATACTCCGCCCTGGTGCACCGATCCAGACTACGCGAAGAATGGCCAGGCGTTCGATCAGGATCGCGCGTACATGTTCTACGAAAAGAGCAAATACTACGACGATTACCAGTTCCCACGAATGCCGACGCACTTCTACAAAGTCACTCAGCAAGATACGAAGATGGAGTTGCTCGAGAAGACGGGCTTCGCCGAAGTGACCAACGTCGAGATCCCAAAGAAGTTGGAATACCTGTGGAGAACGAGAATGATTCAGGATGGTGGCGTGTACACGACGATGCGTCTCAACTGGGCCGCTAGTCTCGGTGTCACGTTTGATCTCACCAAAGTTGCCTGGAGCAACGATAAACAGAAGCTGGACTTCCACATCAAGCTGACCGAGTGGCAGCATAATGCGACCGAACTCACGTCGAAGAAGCTGGAGTGCTCGCTGATGGGTCGACTGATTCCGAATCAACGCAGCACGCATACATCTCTCGTACACTGCCGTAACGACGATGAGTTCCTGCAGCTCCGTTACCAACTCGGCTCGAAACTAACAAAAGTCGATCGAAACTAACAAAAGTCGATTTCGAGAATAAGATCGCATATTACTCGAAAGAGCAGGAGAAGAAACTCCGCGGCGCCTACCACGTGCACGCCTACATCCTGGATTACCAACAGATCGAGTTTGCCACCAAAGCGCTCTCGGTACCGTTCAAAAACATTCTGAAGGTGAAAGTCGATTGCCTCGTTCTGAAAACTCCGAGCTTGGAGAATCTGGCTGAGGCGATGGAAGAACGTGCGCGAGCAGCCGGCCTGAAGGGTAAAAACATGGCTGGAAAGATTCTGGAGTATCTGCTGCAACACGGGTGTCAGTTCGAGGAGCTGAAGGGATTCGACAGCTGGACGGAAGCCAAAGATGCTTTCGCCAACCACCCAACGAGCTGGACCGGCTTTCACATCGAAGCGGGAATCAAGAACGTGAAGACCCAGCACATCGACGAGATCGACTTCACCCACCGCAAGTTCATACCCTCCAACACCCAGGACTACAAGCTCGAGTTGCAGGAAATTCCCTGGGGAATTGCTGGCGATTCCCCAGCGCTTCATAAGTACATCGAGGTGACCGGTAGTGCTGGATGCGCTAAAACGTACACGGCGACGCATTGGAACCTATGGGATAGCTGCATCCTAGTACCGACAAATGGCTTGAGAGTGAAATTCGCAAAGGAGAATCCGGGCATTCCGTGCTCCACTTATCACAAAGAGTTTCAGACGAACAAGAAGAAAGGTGAATATTTGGAGCCGAGGCGTCCGTACAGCAACTACATCCTGGATGAGTGCTCGATGATTTGTAAAGGCGTCATGAACAACATTCTCACCCACAAGAACGCACTAAATGCGAACATCGTACTCATCCATGATCGCGCACAGCTGGCTCCGGTCATGCCAGGAAACGAGAACTGGGAGAATCCGGCCGATCGATACTTCACCAACGAGAAGGAATATATGGAGCAAAAATGGCACCAGGTCCATCTCACGAAGCAAATGCGTCAAACGGATCAGAAGTTCATCGACATCCTGGAGAAGATGCGCGGCTTGCACGATAAAACAGGAAAAATCGGTTCCGGGTTTTCCCATGGCGGTCTGGTGGAGATGATTGCACTTCTCGACGATCGTATCATCAGCCCGGAGGAGTGCTTGAAGCTCTACCGAATGGATACGGAAGACTTGATGATCGCGAGTACGAACGAGGAAGTCGACCGCTGGAACGAGTTACTGGAGAAGCAAGCAAAGAACGAGAAACAAACTTATGGGTTTGTTCCATTGAAAGTGAAGTACAACCGGAGCGTGAAGGGTTACGTGAATAACCAACGCCTGATCCTGCAGGAAGAAATGAATCAACACCAGGATCTCGCATTCGCCAGTACGGTTCACATCGCGCAGGGATTGACTTTCCCCGACCGCCTATTCATTTCTCTGAGCCTGACTCAAAAGAACAACAACTTCGATCCGCATCTTCTTTACACGACCGTTTCTCGCGTCAAGACCCTGGAAAACGTATACCTCGTCCGCACCAAATAAATAATTGTTTTAAAAGCAAGAAATTGGAGTATTCATATAATGACTCCATTGTTACTCCAAGCCCTGCTCGATTCTACTCCACTGCCACGCGATGTACTCGAATATTGGATCGTGCCTCACCTGCTGCCTCATGCTGATATAGCACGAGGCCACATGAAAGTTGTCATGGAAGAGCTTCGAACAAACAAGAGGCATATGACGATATACTGCTACCCGAATAGTATGTGGAATCTGATACCCAGCCGTCTAATATCATACGATCTCCGATATCCCGACATAGTCGCGAGGTCCTACGTGTAAATCACTTTCACTTTTTTTCTCCCACTGGGAATAACATGACCGAGGTACTGCGCCAAATATTTTACGATCCAGAAACTGGATTGCAAGGAGTCGATGAGCTCTAC
>JARLGZ010000045.1 GCA_031292515.1 Puia sp.
GGAGACGCACTTCATTTTTATAACGAAAACTACTCCTGGGCCAACTCCATTTTTCTATCGGGCAGCGATGTATATGTAACAGGATTTGCATTCGACACCCTGAGTTATGTATATGCCGCATACTGGAAAAACGGTTCGGCAACGTACTTAAATGGCAATTTTACCAATGCCCTTCCATTAACCCAACAAAGTAGAGCAACATCAATCATGGTTCCACCTCTGGTGTGAGTTCCGTTGTCGTATCAGGCAGCGACGTATATTTCGGTGGCGCGGATGCGAATCGGCCCACATTGTGGAAAAACGGCACGCTGGTAAACTTGCCGGCAAATAGCCCATATGGCGGCAATGTTACGGGGGTTCTTGTAAAATAAAAGCTCCCCACCGTATATTCGAATCTATTATAGCCAGCCATTTCGAATAGCCCTGGAGATCAATTCACCCGAATTCTTGCAGCCGGTTTTTTCCAACATATTCTTGCGATGCTTATCGACCGTCCCCTTGCTTATCTCAAGTAGCTCCGCAATCTCCCTGTTCTGCATCCCGTTCATGATATGGACAAGTACCTCTTTCTCCCTTTTGCTCAGTATCTCTTTCAACGGGATCAACTCTTCTCCCACCTGCACATCGACATAAGAAGGTTCTCCGTCCAACCCGATAAACGAAAGCGACGGCTTACCGTCCATTTTCAAATAACTGACATCCGTATGAACTCCGATGCTGCGGAGGAGATTCCCGTCCTCACCTAATTCCAGCATCATGGCTTGGTGCAGTATCCTCGCATAGTTTCCGTCCTTCTTCCGGATGCGGAAATCCATTCGCACTTTATATTGATACTTCTTCTCCGGCGCCAGGCCGGCCAAAAATCTGCCCAGCTCATGTTCGTAGTTGATATAAAGCAACAGGTCTTCGGGATGAATTTTATCAAAAAAGAACTCCAGGTTGGCCTCTTCCTGTTTGTAGCCCAGGACCTGTTCGATACCGGTGCTTACATACTCGAATTGCGCCTTGCTGACATCGAAAATATAATAATAAAAATCCCCCGGTTGAAAGAAATAGGCCAGCCGCCTGGAAAGGCCGAAGGTGTAATCGTCTGTTTGTTGGGAGGTGGGGACATATTTCGGTGAGTTCTGTTCCCAGATCGTTTTGGCGATCTCCAGCAGACGTTGACTTCTCTTCATATCCAGCCGTTTTTGATGGCTCTCGTGATCAATTCCCCGGAGTTCTTGCAACCCGTCTTCGCCAGCATATTCTTCCGGTGTTTGTCGACCGTCTCCTTGCTGATATGCAGCTTTGCCGCAATTCCCTTATTGTGTAATCCGTCCATGATTAGCAGCAGGATCTCCTTTTCCCGCGTGCTCAACATTTCTTTCATGGGGATCAGATGCTCGCCTACCTTGACATCAAAATACGAGGGCTCGCCGTCAAAGCCGATAAAGGACAAGATGGACTTTCCGTCCATTTTCAGATAGCCGATGTCCGTGTGCACCCCGAAACTTCTCAAGACAGCGCCTTCCTCGTTTGTATCGAATACCATGGTTTGATGCAGGATGCGGGTATACTGTCCGTCTTTCTTCCGCATCCGGAAATCCGTCCTCAACTTATACTTGAAAAGCCGGTCTTTAGACAGGCTCCTGAGGAATTTCCCCGATTCATACTCCGAATTGACATAAGTTTTGAGATCATCGGGATGGAATAAGTCGAAGAAGGCGTCCGTTGTCATTTCCTCCCGTTTATAACCGAGGACCTGTTCGACGCTCGGGCTCAAATAGTCGAAAGATGCCATGCTGATATTAAACACGAAATAATAAAAGTCGCCAGGATGAAAAATATGAACAAGCCTGTTGGAAAGCTCCTGCGCCAGTCGGTGCCGGGTGTAAGGGTCCGTTGAGTGCAGGGGAGAATACTCTTCCCAAAACTTTTTTGCAATTTCCAGAGATTCAGAGGCCATGGGGCTATTAGGATTTAGGTGTCTCGATTAGGATACAAGATACAAACTTGTCTATAAGAAAATATCCTTAAAGGAGTATTGGCGACGCCTACCAATCAAATTTTTTTTCGGCCTGATATATATAAGGTTCTGGATATTAAAAACCGTTATATGAGAGCATTGTCCTCACCAGATCAAGCCTCATCGAATTGGACGTCTCCTTAAGCGGAGAATCAGGGATTACCTGCGCCGCTTTGCGCTTTTGCCGGAGCAAGCTCCACAACACTCCCATACAAAAATGTCCCAGGCAGAGTCGGGGACATTGATTCGATTGGCGGGGAAAGAGGGACAGTTTTCGACCCTTTTTTTGTGGATGATTTGAGTAAGGTCCCGCAGTTTATTTTTATGTATTGCTGAATTATGCAGGTATAAAGGGAGACCTCAATGAGATGAAATGTAGGAAGCCAGATCAGTAGTAACGCGGGTTCAGTTCGAACGTCTTCTTTAACTATCGCTTTAATTGGCCCTGATAGAAATGTTTCAGATAATCTTTCAGCGAAACCGGTTTCCTTTTGATCAGGTTGGCCAGATCATCGCTGACCATATCCAGATCGCCTTGCTCTTGCGCCAGGGCAAAACCCATGGTTATTTCTGCAACCCTGGGTGAAACACCGGCTTTTCTCAATGCCTCGGCAAATTCTTCGGGTGCTGGCGAAATATAATTGATCGTTTTGCCCGTGATCTCAGAAAGGCATTTGGCAATATCAGCGTAGCTGTATGCCTCTGTATTGGTGATGTCGTAAACTTTATTTTCATGTCCGGCAGATATTAAAACTTCGGCAGCAGCTCCCGCCATATCCGAACGTAACGCCGCACTTACCTTTCCATCTCCGGCAGGAAGGTAAATAGTGCCTGTTTGCAATATATCCTTTCCAATGAAATCGGGGATCAAATCCATGTACAGGTTGTTTTTAAGAACCGTATAGGTGAGCCCGCTTTCCTTCAGCAATTTTTCCGTTAAAAGGTGTGCCTCGGCGATCATGCGCAGCGGGGAGCTATCTGTCTCATTCTTTCGTTCAAAGCTTGCATAGACAACATGGTGGACGCCTGCTTCCCTGGCAGCGTTGATCACATTCTCGTTCTGCTGTAAACGATTTCGAAGCTCGCGTCCCGGAACGAACAATAGCTTATTAACTCCTGTGAAGGCACCAACAAGCGATGCATAATCATCATAATCTCCTTTAATAATAGAAAGCCCCAATCCTTTTAACTCACTTGGTTTTTCTTCATTCCTTGTTAAGGCTGCGATCTGATCTTTTCTAAAGCCCTTTCTTAAAAGAAATTGAATGACTATTCTTCCAAATTGTCCGGTTGCTCCTGTTACTGCAATCATAATTTTTGAGTTTTTGCCTGAATAGTTACATTTGTTTTCAAAGGAACAAACACTTGTTGAAAAAAGTAAATTGTTACCTTTTGGTAACCAATAAAATACCAGTAACTAAAATGTAACCATGATGGCAAAGGAAAAGATAGCAATAGAAAGCCCTGTCATCGCTACGCTTGAATTGATCGGCGGCAGATGGAAAGGTGTCATTTTATTCCAGTTGACATTCGGTACCCGCCGTTTTGGCGAAATAGCCGTGCGTATTCCGTCTATTTCGAGAAAGGTGCTGACCGAGCAGTTAAAAGAACTGGAAAAAGATGGGTTGATTGTGCGGGAGAAATTCAAAGAAATTCCCCAGCGAGTGGAATATTCCCTCAGCGACCTGGGTAAAAGTCTCTCTCCCGTGTTTGATGAGATGGCTGATTGGGGAAGAAAACACCTTCCCTTCAAAAAATGAATTTCACCTTTCTGTAAAAGATAAGGTTGGACGGTTATTATAGGCCCAAAAGTGGCATGATTGCCATTCAGAGATTGGTCTCCTGTTCGTAGCTGTTACCTGGTACTATCTCCGGATTGCACTTTACGTTGCACTCATGAGCTCTTTCGGGATCCCTATATTTTTGAATTCATTGGGTTAAAGCAGCAAGTAGTTCTCCCAAAAAAGAGTTAGAGGTATTTTAAAATAGTAAATCACCACCAAAATCGCACCTCGCTCGGATCACAAGGATCACACGAAGGTCTGTACCGGATATATCCATATTCATGCAGTTCTCTTATACACCGGTGGTAGAGGGTCCGGCTTCCGATCTTGGCCAGTGGCATTAGCTCCCTGGCGCTTACCTTCACCGGATCCCGAAAATCCTCCGCTGCATGATAATACCAGATTGCCATATAGAGGCTGATATGAAGCGGCCCTATACGGCCGTCAGACCGCGCCTGGACCATGAAAGAGGTAAAGGACGATATTTCAGGGAGATGCATCATATTTCGGTCTTCAACTAGTTAGCCTCTCTTGTTTTTAAAAGCGTCTTATGCCCGATATTCATTACAATCACCCTCCCCCCGCTTTTATCCGCTATTTCCACGGTCAGTCTTTTATCTTTGGGCAGCGTGAACGGACTAAATCCAACTGCAAAACAGACGACCCCCTTCCCCCCGACGGATCCAGACCCTTTTGGTGGTTAGAGAAATCGATCAGGGCCGGATGCTTTGACCTATAATGGATGTCCAGGTAGCTTTGCCGGAAACCCTTGTCTTCCGCATACGTCAGCAAAGATTCACTGTCAGCCAGATTCCGATGGGTCGTTTGCAAGGCCTGCTTTTCTTCTATTTCTTCTGGTTCATTCTCGTCGTCCGTTTCGTCTTCATCGGTTGGGTCCAAAAGTGCGCCCTGAGATTGGAAATAAGAGGAGGGGGGCATCTGATGTTTGTCGCCGGAAACCACCTTCGCTTTTCCCCTCAATAAAGCAGCAAAGGTATCCTCCAGCCTAAGCTGGCTTGCTTCATCGAAAATAATGACATCGAAAAGTCCCTCCTGCAAAGGAAGAATCGAACTGCAAACGGAGGGATTTACAAGCAACACGGGAAAGAAACTCGTAAACAAATCGAACTGGGTGTGCAGGATCATCCGTAAGGAGTTTCGTCGCATACCTTTGCTGCCCTTCTTATTAAAAAGGCTGTTGACGGCATGCCCTTTGTTGGTAAAGTCCCGAACCGCCTTGCGTTGGCGATCCCCCCATTGCGCAAGAATGTGACTGACCTGGGCTCTGTTAAAAGGTGTTTTTTGTTCACGGAACTGTCCCAGGGCAAATTCGTCCCTTGGTAAATTGCTCGGTTCGGACTGCCTCAGCAGCGTAAAAAGATACCAGCAAGTAAACGCCTCGCCCCATCCCTGATCGATTTGATCCTGCACTGTCAAAATGAGTCCCTGTTGCTCCGGTGCCAGCGGCTGAAAAAAGCTCTTCCAGGCATGAAAAGTCCGAAATGCCGGCATTGCTTCCTGGATCCGGTCAAGCAATTGCCGGGACTGATCACAGGCATCCAATGCCGTAGGCAAATCTTTATATGCGGGGAAAAAGGTTTCAAAGATTTCTGGACCGCCTTGCCCAGTCACCAGGTGATCGATTTGGCGGACAATCTCCAGATGCCTGATCTCGCGTTGCGCAAACTGGTCACGAACGGTTTGACATAATTGTAACAGACCGGTAATGGCAGATTGTAAGCGCTCCGTTTCACGCCGGAAGGAACCCAGATCGGTTACGGGCGCCCCGGAGGGAAGATCACACCGTTTCCGCAATCCCTCCGCTAAATCAGTGAGATCATAGAACAGCGTTCGCAAAGGAGGCTTCAATTCCGGAAAGGCAGGGTGGAGACTCGTTTCGCTGATGTAGTCCAGATAACTCCCGACCTGAGCCGGATAGGTCTTCTGCCAGGCGTTTAACTTGTCCTGAAGGGCTTTGATATTATCGACGTAGATGCGAAGGTCTTTTGCCGCCACTTGGTCGTTGTACGTGTGGTCGATATAAGAGTGCCGGGTATGAACAGCCCGGATTGCGGCAATCTTTTCCCGGACCAGCAACCGATTTTCCTCGACTGTTTTGTATTTGGCTGAGAAAAGACCCAGTAACCGGGTTTTAAAGCGCGCCATGCGGTCGTTCCGGAGAAAAGACTCTCCAAACTGATTCAGATTGTCCTGAATGAATCCGCTGTAATCCGTCAATATATTCTGCAAATCTTCCGCGTAGTGCCGGTAATGATCGTTTACATGCGCACCGTAGGTCTGGGTAAAATGATCGGCCGCCGCCTGCAATCGGTCAAGGCTGTGTTGCGTCTCGGTCAGAAATGACTCCACCATCAACTCAGCCGGAAATGGATTCGGAGACATCGGGCGACCGTCCAAGAACGCCAGGTAATAGATGACTTGCTCTCGTAGAAAAACAGGGAGCTTTGCATAGACTGCTTCCTTCCATACATTCGCGACCGCCTGTTCCTCCCGGATTTCCGTTTCGATCAATGCGATTTGCGGCCGTGCAAAGTGGATATACCGATCAATTTGCAAACGGGCGTCTCCCACCGTCATATTAGCAAAAAGATGCGGGTGCAAACAGGCAAAAATATCGCGCACAGACTCCGACTGATGATAGAGGTTGTCCGCTTTTTTCAGCAGAGAGGTCAGGGTATCCAACTCCTCTTCATCCTGCTGAAAACGGAAATCCGCCGCGGACAAACTATTTTTTAAAGGAACCGTGCCAAACTTCCGAAGTAACTGCAGATATCTTCCCACAAGGAGGGTCCAGGCCTCACCCCGGAACAACCGTTTTCCCAGCGCGACGTGCTGGGTGTTGATATGACCGGCGTACTCGCTCAGCGTCCGGGTAGCCGATTCATATTGTTTGGCAGCCTGCTCAGCGGAAAGCACGGAATAGAGCCGCTCATTTCGCTCCCGCACGGAATCCACAAGGGCTTCCCGGTCGTCGTTCACATCATCGATCACAGCTACCAGCGATCCCAGTTGCTCACTCCTTCGTTCCAGGTTTTGTTTGATCACGTCGAGTGCCGTTTTTTTCTCGCATACTACCAGGCATTTCAGATTATTCGCGAGCGCATTTGTAATCAGCGCCGTGAGCGACTGGCTCTTTCCCGTTCCCGGGGGACCCTGAATCACCTGGTTGGGAGAAACGCCGAGGGCTCCGATAATGGCTTGCTGACTAGGGTCTGTATCAACCGCGCTGAACGGTGTGGTAGATATGCATTCCACTTTTAGATTGTCAAACTGAAATTCGTCGATGCGTTCCAGCAGGCGGGTTATATCGGTGATGATACTTTCTTTCTGCGAACGAAATAAGCCAAATACCCCGCCAAAATGGATATAGGCATTGTTGTTGGCAATCGGGTCGATTGCAGCTGCCTCCGGCAAAGAGTTGACGGGGCTGCCAAAATTTTGGCTAAGGATCGCCAACTGCTCCTCTTTGGTGCCCGGATTCAAGGCATGCAGCACTTCTGCACAGGCTTTGAGAAGTTCCTGCGAATCAAGGAGCATGTCTTCCATCGTCTCAGCCGGCAGCCCTGGTAGCAAAATATCGTCTTCCGTCTTAATAAAAGAAACCAGGACATCATTGACCGCCACCGAATGAATATCCGCCTCGATAATCTTCCCGTTATCTGAAAACTGCCGGTTGCGTAGCATCGTCCACTCATTGACCTTTTTCTTGGATTTTACAGCCTCCAATGGCCAAATAAACAGGGGTGCCTTGATCACTTTCGTCGGGTCCTTTGTCGATCGTTTAATGAGAATCGGATAGCCGAAGGCAAAGGTATTCATGCCGTGCTCCTTGTAATAATCATCGTTGTCGACGACAATTGCATCCAGCCGTTTCGCTAAAACAAGCAGTTTTTTTTGATGGTCAGTGGAAAGCTGGTTCAGATCGATGGAATTAAAGGAGATGGGAAAGGTGAAATTCGCTTCATTCAATAAGCTGTGGATAAATTCGCCCGCAAGTCCCTCCCGGATCAGATCCAACTGCTTCAGATCCAACCGCGCCGCCAACCGGCCCGGCAGCGCATTCAAATGGATCGATCGTGCATTGCCGCCCCGAAGCTTGTTTTGCAGAGTTTGCAGAAAAACCTTTGAAGACATAGTTCGTTTAAGATTATGAATCTACCTATTTTTCCGGGTTGTCAAAGCATACAAGGGGCTATTTTTCTAAAAATCATGGATTTACATAATCAAGGATGATGCCTTGTACACAACCTGCCAGAATAAGTACGTTGAAAAAATTAAAATGAAGTCCCATGACATCGAGTTAAGCTGTTTGGGTTAAAGATAAATTTTCTTTGTTAAACTCATATTCTGCCGGCGAGAAGTAGTGTAAAGGCTTGAGCCAGATTATGCAATTTATTGTGGTGTCTTTTCAGAAAATGTAGATTAGGAGTGAGATGGTGGTTCAGTTATAACCTGCGCCCAATTATTTCACATTTGTTTGTAATATTCCAATAGGAAAAACTCGGTTTACCTGTAGTTACACGTGACTTTATTTTTTACCATTTGGTAAATATAGAGTGTTAAATAAAAGCTACATTTAGTCGATGGAAGCGCTTATTGATCTTATTCTGCAATTTGGAGACCTGAACAAACAGCAAACTGACCTGATTTTGAGAAAAGTAAAGACGCTTGAGCTAAAAAAGGACGAATATTTTTCAGAGGCGGGAAAGGTGCCAAGATATGTTGGATTTGTTACAAAGGGAGTTTTCCGCTTTTGTTATTATAACAACAAAAACGAAGAAATTACCAATTATTTCATTGATGAAGGAAACTTCGTGGTAGATTATCAGAAATTTGAATCGCAGGTAGAAGCCTCCGAATATGTACAGGCGGTCACCGACTGTGAGGTTCTTGTATTTACAAAAAAGGACTGGGATGGTATCTCCAATACTATTGTTGGGTTTGAAATGATCAAAGCTAACGTCGTAAAAAAATGTTTGACTGTGGCGATGGAACGAAGAAGCCCATTGGTCTCAGAGGATGCCACTACCCGATATTTATCATTCGTTGATACGTTTCCAAATCTTGTTAACCGCATCCCGCTTTCCAATGTTGCTTCCTATCTTGGCATCACCCAACAATCTTTGAGCAGAATACGGAGAAGTATCCGGTAAAACCGCTTTTTACCAAATGGTAAATGTTTTTCTGTTTTAGTTACTAATCTTTGCTTCATTCATTTAAACAACAACAAAGATGAGCAAAAAGATCGTATTGATAACAGGAACTAACAGTGGTTTCGGATGGCTAACAGCCCAAAGCGTTGCAGCTTTAGGGCATCAGGTTTATGCAACCATGAGAGATACTGACGGCAAAAATTCGGAGAAAGCTAAAGCGCTATCAGCGATAGAAAACATAACCGTCATGGATGTTACTCTTACCGACGACGAAAGTGTAAAGCATTTTATTGACACTGTTATAGCTAATGAAGGAGCCATCGACGTGCTGGTCAACAACGCTGGTTTTTCGATGAGCGGTGTGGCCGAGAGCTTTACTACGACGGATGTACAGGCCGTGTTCGATGTAAACGTTTTTGCGCCATGGAGGTTAATCAAGAAAGTATTACCGGAAATGCGTAAACAGGCGGACGGCTTGATCATTAACGTGACCAGCGGGTTTGGAAGGTTATCCTTTCCTTTTGCCGCGGTGTACAGCGCTTCCAAATTCGGACTGGAAGGATTAAGCGAAGGATTACATTATGAGCTAAGACCTTTGGGCGTAGATGTGGCCATCGTGGAACCAGGCGCTTTTCCTACTGAAATGTCCCAAAAGACCCGGCCGGCCTCAGACACTTCAGTTTTTGAAGGTTATAGTGCGATCGCAGAAATTCCCAACAAAATGATGACTGCTATCGGTGGGCTGATCCAAACCCACAATCCCAATCCGCAGGATGTGGCCGACGCCATAGTGAAACTGATTGGTTCAGAAAAGGGCAAAAGACCGTTAAGGACCGTTGTAGACCCAATTACAGGGGAATATATAGAAGCGGCTAACCAGGCAATTGCGGCGCAATACGAAAAAGGCCTGACCTTATTTGGAATGGGAGAATTAATATCTTAAACAAGCCGCGGGAAATTAGTTTCAGCCATCCCGAAAGGGGGCTTCAACAAAAGAACAATTGTGTCGCACTACGCGCGCCATTTTTTATCCCTGTCCGCTTTTGCGTGCGAACTCGCATCCCTCCCCGGAATAAAAAATGCCC
>JARLGZ010000046.1 GCA_031292515.1 Puia sp.
CCAAAACCCCAAAACCCCAAAACCCCAAAACCCCAAAACCCCAAGATCGACACAACACTGCGCTCGCTCGAGAGGAACCCTTCCATATCACAAGCAAAATAGTAAATGCAGACCTACGAAGAAAAGCAACTCCCCTTCTGCTTTACTGCCGGCGCAACAGCAGCAGGCGTGGGAGGATCCTAGCGCCAATGCGTTGCCTCTCCCCGGGCGAACGCCAGCGGTATGATGAACTGGAACAGTTCGTCAACCCCGACCCCCGTTTTTGCCGACGTCTCCATGTACGGCAGCCCGAGACTCTCCGCCAAGTCCTATTTGTGACGCTTTTGCAGGAAAAGGTACAGAGGCCTCTTGGAATGCGACGACGCGCTGGGTCTCCAGATCGCTCTTGCAGCCCACCAGGATAATCTCCGGAAGGGAGTAGGAACAGTATTGCTGCACTTCCTGGTGCCAGAGGGGAATGTTGTCGAAGGTCCATTTATCGTCTAGGCTGAAGCACAGGAGAATGCCCCGTTGTTCTACACGAGGTTATAGCAGAACAAGTGCAGCAGTGATACGTCTGTAATAGGAAATTTTGAGCGAATGAAAACGTTCGGAGCCTGCAGGACTCCACTATGTTGCAGTGTGAGAGGCATGTACGATCAAAATTTTGCAGGGCTGGCCGCTAACGATAAGCCGCTGTATTCTCTACGCGATATCGTGCTGGTGATGAGGACATCATACGAATTCGATGCCGCTTGTGTGGATGCAGAATTTGCTGAATTTACGTTCCTATGTTGCGTCCGTTGGCACGAGAGAAGTTTATACAATGTAGCGACAGGTTAAGGACCCTTTCCCTGAGCAGGAATTGCCCACGACTCTTAGGTGGAGCATGCGAGATCTTTTCCGACAGGTTATGCCGAGTTCCATACTGCATAGGCTCCGGTTCACCCCACGGCGCGAGTTCCATATTTCCTCCTTCTTTCATATTTTCTTCTTTATAATATCAACACCCGATGCGACGTCAGAACCAGATCGTCCTCTTTTTACAATGGTAATGATGATGATGATACCACCGGGTTATGTGCCAGTGCTCTGATTTATATTCACGAACAGCCGGGGTTTTGGGGTTTTGGGGTTTTGGGGTTTTGG
>JARLGZ010000047.1 GCA_031292515.1 Puia sp.
CCAAAACCCCAAAACCCCAAAACCCCAAAACCCCTATGATGATATTATCAGAAATGGGATGACACAAAACCGCACAACTCGCGACATATAAATATTGTGGTAATCATCAAGCACACATGATACCGAAATACGCAATTCTCGCTCTGGCGCTAATCTTTGCCGACGAAGCGAGCGCAAAGTGGTCACCTCCGACCTCGATAATGAACTTCACAACCTGGCCAAAGGTCTACGGCATTTACTCCGACTCTACATCTTCACACTTGATCCTTCGGCACAGCGACCCTAACGACTCTGCATTGTATTACCTGCGAATCCGCAACGACAAGCTGGACCTCAACCTTTCCTTCCCCTCTGTCCCCAGCATCCGCGACGCCGCAATCTCCGGCGACGACCTATCCCACCGAGTATTCGTTGCTTACGAGGAGTACGACGACACAATCTCTTTCGTGGAGTCCCTCGACGCAGGAATAACATGGAGCACCCCCGTAAAGCTGAGCACGCAGCCATCGACCCTGGGCGCGATGCAGTTTATAAAGGAATCCGGAAGGGTCTTCCTGCTGTATCACAGGCCGGCGACCGGAGAGGCGATATTCGTGTCCCGGCCCAAGGACTCGGCGGTGTTCAGCCCGGAACATGTCGTCTGGCGGGTCAACGAGTCGACCAGGATTTCTGCCTGCTACACTTCTGTATCAAGCGGAAACAAGCAGACGATCCACGCGGTCGCGGTCGAATTCAACGGCTCCGCATGGACTCTTGCAGAACGGTACACCTCCAGCAACGGGGTAGTGTGGAGCCAGCCAAGAGTGATCACAGCCGGCATGGACCGCCACTATCAGCCCTTCGTGTTCTCGGATAGTCGGGTGACGGACAGCTTCTTCGTCTTCTACCTGGGCTACTACTCGCAGCGGCAGGAGCTGGTCTACTCCGCAGATGAAGGTGCGACATACAGCAAGAATCACACGTTTAATCAGAAGGGGATATTCAACCTTCAGGCTCGAATATGTGGAGACCGCAGCCGGAAGACTTTGGTTGTTGCGGGTCTAGGATATTTCCACCTCACGGGCTGGGAGCGGGGAAATCTGACCGCGGTCGTCGCGCCTCGGCCCTTCGACTACAACAGCTGGATTGACTGCCGGGATGGAATTCCCAGGACCGAAGTGACGATGTTCGGCAGGTTCCCCGATACTTACAGCGACTACGGATTTTCGCGGTTCGACGAGAACTCCGCGCAGACCGAGTGACAGGGTTATTATTATTCGCTCACCCCGTGACGAACCGAAAACAAAAGCGAAATAGTCCGTTAACTGGTTCAGTTAACGTCCTCGCAACAAAAGCGAAATCGTGCTCCACCCTTCCAGTTCGGCAGAATCTACAACCACATCGAGGGCTCCGAGCAAATCGGCCAGAAAAAGAACCTCTTCTATACCCCTCCTGATTCAGCTCCAAACCTGAACG
>JARLGZ010000048.1 GCA_031292515.1 Puia sp.
ACATAGGCCGGGCAAAACTACCCAAACGAAGTAAAACCCGCACCTACCCGCGAGCCGTATGGGGCTCCGGAAAATACTATCCAGGCAGGCAAGCGGATGGAACACAATTGCAAAGTAAGTGACATTGGGCTTTAGCCCCCGTTCATTCTGTGGCATTTACGGCACGACTAAAGTCGTGCCCTTTCAAAACAACGTCGTAGCGGGAGTTTTTCCGCAGCCTGTAAAGCCCGCGCTTCTATGGGGAATTGGACGTACGGGCTGAAGCCCGTACCCATCACCTGAAGCCCGTACCTTCAAAGCCGCTCTACACCATCAGGGAAAAATGCTCTAGCGGCAGAAACAAAAACGCCGCGAGGGTGCGGCTCCCACCATGTTATGGCGGCATGGAGAGTAGAACACCCGCGGGGAAGGTACATGGTTTCCCACCCTTTCCGCGATAAAACTGCGGAAAGGATGGGGCACCCAGTGTGTTTGGGTTACCCAAGAGCGGGTCACCCGCCATTACGGTTCCCCTTTACGATTCCCGGCGCAGGAACTACTGCTTGTTGAGGTCGATCTTCTCGTATTCGTGGCGGGCGATGGCGGCGCGAATTTGTGCAGGCGTTTTACCCAGCTTTGTCTGCTGGTAGGCGAAAAATCCTTCCTGAGCACAGGTGGAACACTCGGTACCGTGCTGGTTCTCAAAACAGCTCCGCAGGCTGGTGTGCCCCAACGCGCGGTCGCAGCGGCAGTTGCAGGGCAACTGGTAGACCACGCTGCTCACTTTGATTACCTGCTGGTAGACGTGGACCTGCCACGGAAAGCGGAAGTTTTCGCCTTTCAGTTTGGCGCCTGACAGGATGGGCGGCAGGGCGCTGACTTTCAGCGGCGCCGAGGGATGATAGGCGGCTACATCGTCAGCAGGGTTGGACCACTGCGCATAGCTAGCGGCCGTAAGCGCGAAAACGGCCAGACCCAGAGCCCAGCGGCTGTTGATCGGGAGTTTCATGGCACCTCTCTGGCACTGATTTTATCCGGAACTGTCCTAAAGGGAAATGGTCTCTCTTCAGGGCCGGGCGGCCTGGATTGTGAGCAGAAGGTCCGGTACAAAAAAAAGACGGCACGAACGGTAAACTGTTCGTGCCGGGAGGCCAGTGACGCAAACTACTTCCTGCTGGGAGGTGACGGTGTGAACCGCTCTCTCAGTGGAATAAATACACCATAGCATAGATTGAGAAGAAAGCAAATACAAAAATCTAAATTTTTTAAATTTGGCTTCGGAGCGATCGTTTATTTGTTTTGCGGCATCTAAAAGCCAGACATTTTTTGAGGAATAGCAGCGATGCTGGCCCTGCCGGGAGGTAACGAAAAGAATGGCAACATCTTCGGAATCAGGTACTTCTTCTTCTACAGTATCTCAGGAGACGCGGCCAACCGGGTGGATGAGAGTGGGTGTTATCGCTGCGGCTTCGGCGCTGGCAGGCGGACTTGCTGCCGCATGGTGGTACCGAAAAACCCTGAAAAAACTCCGTCAAACCGGAGAAGAGGCCCCAAATACACAATTTGGTATTCCTACTGACACTCCTTCCGAGTCTTGTCCCCAAAGTTCATGGCATAAGTAGTAAAGAGCAACCGCAGGTCCTTCGACTACGATTGGCGCAAAAAGCGCGCCAATCTCCGCTCAGGATGACAGTCAATTTTGATACGAACTTCTGGGACAGGGCACTAGCCGAATACATA
>JARLGZ010000049.1 GCA_031292515.1 Puia sp.
CAGAAGATGCCAACATACAGCAGGCAGAGATCATGCACATCGTTGATAGCTCTCAAGAGCAAGAGAATCTGCTCTCCTGTCATCACCGGCCTTTCGATGGATTTGGTCTTCGGCTTAGTCACATCTTCTGCAGGATCTTCGCCGAGATATTTCTGTTTTTTTGCGAGACGCGTAATTGCCCGGATGTTGGTGAAGCAATGACTGACCACTGCTTCCGAATAGCCCTTCGCTGCCAACCGGTTTAGCCAGGTTTGAATATCGAAGGCGTTAAGATTTCGAAGGGGCTCGTCTCCAAACTGCGAGGTGAGGTAGTGTTCGAGTCCATAGGTGTTTGATTTCTTATAAGCCGGACTCCACCGACCTTCCCGCATCGGGATATATCGCTGCTTTACAAACCAGGCAAGCGTTACTGAATCGTCCGGAGGAAGTTTCGGTGTAGTACCCGTTCCGCTTTCCCTCACGATGATCTCCTGCAACATTTGCTGAGCCTTCCACTTGGGCGTATTCGCCTTCGGGCATATCGCTACGTTGCGTTGACTACGAACTTCCTTTCCGTCCTGATTCATTCGATAAACCAGATACTTGCCGTACCACATCTTCACCCTCTGCCCCGAAAGGTAGACGGTGCCCTTCTGATACTTCATTGCCATGCTTGTTCTCCGTTTCTAACTCTGTTCCTGGTCGTGGAGAACTTCTTTTGATAATCCCGATCGGGGTGAACCCTAAGATGGGTCGGTAGAAAGACCGGCCATGAAGGCCCTTACATCGCCCCACCTGTAACGCGCGAGCGGGCCCAGCTTGATTGCACGGATCTTCGGCGAACGCCGGGTTGTATGGTCCCGCACCCAGCGCTCGGAGACACGAAGGATGGCTGCAACTTCGGGTGCGGTAAGAAGATCGTCATCGTGGTAGTCCGGTGGGCCCGAACTCGTGTCTTGCAGGTGTCCTTTGTCCTTCAGCATGCCTGGACTCTATCGACCAAAGCATATGCAGAAGGGGTAGTGGGGAGTGCGCACAGAGTTTTCCCCGCAGCGCTCCTCTAACTTGCTTCTTTTTATATGGTTGAAAGACAAGGCTCGGACAGGGCAGGGAGCCAGCGTAGAGTTCTGACGTTTGCCTCTTAGCCTTCGACTTACTTCCCTGC
>JARLGZ010000050.1 GCA_031292515.1 Puia sp.
CCAAAACCCCAAAACCCCAAAACCCCAAAACCCCAAAACCCCGTGTGCTTCGAAACCGAACCCGGGAAACAGCTCTCAAAATAAATGTATATCTCGAACACTTATCCAGATGAATCACGAATCTGCTAATTTGCATTGTGGAATCTTCGACACACTCCGGATGAAGGGTCGCCGCTTGTGCAGAGGTCGCTATCGGTGCATAGCGAAAATTAGAATGGCACTTCCTGTACCATCTCCAGCTCTCCCATGCACAATCTGCCCCGAGGTCGCCTCACTCTCAGTTCTCCCATCACCTTCGCGCTCTCAGCTTCTCGGTCTGATACGAGACCGACTCGAGGCCCTGCTGGGGAAGAAACCGCCATTTGCCTACAATATTCCGTGCCACGTGTGGACGAAGATTAGCCGACTGGAGAGCTTCACGGGACTCGACACCCTGCCAGGAGTCATGCGGACCATCCTGGACCGGTTCAAGGATCTGCACAGAGACATCCCGGCTTATCAGGGGATCATGGCCGAGTCCACCGCCAGATACATCCGCAGGGCGGAGCGGGATCACATCAGCCGCATGTTGGGCGGACTGGAAGGGGAGACCCAGCTCGTTCAGAAAATTTACGCCATGTACATGCGAGCGCAGAAACGGGAAGCGAATTGTTTGCGGAACCAATGTGTGGAGTATCGTGCGGGGCTGATGGAGGTGGTCTCGAGGATCGATTCTACGGCCGCGACACACGCGAGGAAAGCACCCGTCGAGGAGAGGAAAGAAGGACCGGCGCTTTCAGTGGAGAAACAAAAGCCGATCTTCCGTGGGCCGGTACAGTCTGTCAAAAGGCCTGCTGCCAATTTCCAGGCAATGTTTCTTCCGGTGCCAGAGGGTTATTATTCTAGAAGCCCATTATCATATTGCGCCGATGACGCAAAACGACCCGGCCCGTTCCCGCTGGCTCCTTGGACGATTCCGGCTATGGTGAGTTCCTGATAAACAAAAGAAAAATTGTAGAATGCAGAATCGCAGAGACCTAGCGCCGCAGTTACTCAGAAGGCTTCTAACAGCAACAACGTGAACTCGGGGGGTTCGTGTGAGAGTGTCAACAACGAGCCGAAGTTCGCGATGGGAAGGTGCAAGAAGGCTCCCGGAGAACCGTGGATATGGCAGACGCATCATAGCGTATCGCGGCAAGCTAAGGGCTGAGTAGAACGACTGCGAGCCCATGACGGATATAGAATACGTCCCGCCGAGAACTGCCGAGTCTGTGCCCGCGACGGTGCAGGTTTAGAGACAAGATCACATAATGGTAGGCTTCCAGCGTAAGGGCAGCAGCATTCACAATGGGGCGCGTGCGAAAACAACATGGCTACTGTTCAACCTAATTATTTCACTTTCTACTCTGAGAGCATGTGCGTTTCTTGCTAAAAGTGTTTATACAAAAACACATTATGTCAGTACCATATTCTTGAATCCGGGGTTTTGGGGTTTTGGGGTTTTGGGGTTTTGG
>JARLGZ010000051.1 GCA_031292515.1 Puia sp.
GACCCTGTCCACTCTCACCTCGAATGGATACAGCCGATACTTCGATCCCAGAAGGATCGCAGTATCGCTCTACGATCCAAGCGCGGGCATTTTCTACACCTA
Organism: Puia sp.; assembly: GCA_031292515.1. Lineage (GTDB taxonomy): Bacteria > Bacteroidota > Bacteroidia > Chitinophagales > Chitinophagaceae > Puia. The sequence continues at coordinate 103 of JARLGZ010000051.1, forward strand.
CGACGATCCTGGAACCGCGCTGCTGAAAATGTTCTATGTAGACATCAAGGGTCTGGGCGGAGCGTACGTTTGGGCTGTCAAAGACGACGACGCGAACGGAACCATGGTAAAAACCTTGGCCAAAGCTCTAGGCCGCTGAGAACGGCAAAGACCCAGAAAAGCAAAGCAAAAGGCCATCCAGATTTCTCTGAATGGCCTTTAATTTAATGCCGGCAACGACCTACTCTCCCACACACTTTCGCGTGCAGTAACATCGGCCCTGCGGGGCTTAACTTCCGTGTTCGGGATGGGAACGGGTGGATCCCCCGCGGTAAGATCACCGACAACTCGTAGCAGCGGTCGTTAGTCCTTGGTCGTTTGTCGTTGGCCAAAGACCTCGCTGCAAACTTCTTGAGCGGTCAGCCTTAGCCGATCAGCCAGCCAAATCTGTGTTGGCTAAATGCTAATTGCTAAGTGCTGATTGCTTTTTCAAAGATCGTGAGGACGAAACCTCACAACTGAATAGATTGGGTGTGGCTTACTTTCTTGTTTGTTTACTTCCGATTTCAACCACGATACTTCGGCTCGTCGGCGCAACAGTTATCAGTGTTGCATCTCAGTCATCCAGATTCGAACGACATCCAAACAACATTGCTGGTTCCAGTTCAGGTTCTAACTGAGAACTGGCAACTGAGAACTGACAACTGTATCTGCACCGAGTAAATTTTATGGTCAAGCCGAACGGGCGATTAGTACTGGTAAGCTACGAGTGTTGCCACTCTTCCACCTCCAGCCTATCAACCAGGTAGTCTTCCTGGGCCCTTCTTATCCCTTACGGGTTGGGAGATCTCATCTTGAGGAGTGCTTCCCGCTTATATGCATTCAGCGGTTATCACTACCGAACTTCGCTACCGAGCGGTGCCATTGGCATGACAGCTCGAACACAAGAGGTTCGTCCATCCCGGTCCTCTCGTACTAAGGACAGGTCCTCTCAAATCTCCTGCGCCCACAACAGATAGGGACCGAACTGTCTCGCGACGTTCTGAACCCAGCTCACGTACCGCTTTAATAGGCGAACAGCCTAACCCTTGGAACCTTCTACAGCTCCAGGATGCGATGAGCCGACATCGAGGTGCCAAACCGGAGCGTCGATATGAACTCTTGGCTCCGATCAGCCTGTTATCCATTCTTCTGCCCAAATGCAGACCACGCGAAGCTGGCTGGGAGAATTGTGTGATGACTGAAGAAGCCGCCATCGTGATCATCACCGGAGGGCCTGCGGCTGGAAGTAGCGGACAGCCGCCCATGAAGTGAGCGGCTAATTATCGTGGGGAAGGCGAGGTGTGGCTGAGAGCTATTCGAGTCCTTAAGGGGGTTTTTCTCGTGATAAAACCATGCGCGACGTTGCTGTTCCTTGCTTTCATAGCATGTACCATCCTCTGCTCGGCGCAAAGCAACGGAGTGCCTTCGGGTCTCCTCGGGCGAGTGCTTTATCTGAAGAATGGGAATACGACGGGTACAGGCTTTTTGATCGATTACAAAGATAAAGAATACCTGCTGACCGCGAGACATGTCGTTGCAGGGCTTCCCGCTAATAATGCGAAGTTACAGGTGTACCGATCCGCCGACTGGCGAGATATCAACGTCGATATCATACTTCCCCAAAACAAAAACGTGGATATAGCGGTTCTTGACATCCACAAAAAGGCTTCAATGGATTGGAACCCAGAACTCACCGCTGAGAGTCCGACTATTGGGGGACAAGTTTACTTCATCGGCTATCCTTTTGGTTTCCATTCTCTATATAACAACGGCGAGTACCTGCCACTCGTGAAGGTCGGAATCCTTTCAGGGTTAGACAATAGTGACCCGGAAGAAGTGAGTTACTATATCGACGGCTTCAATAATCCGGGATGAGGGGGTATTTACTTGACGCCACCTACCCCAAGATGTAGTGTCCTGGGCTTGTGAGTGAGGATTATCCGAGGACATTGCTCGAGTTGGAACAGCGCTTCAACCGCGAGGAGGCCTGCGCCGAGTATCTCGCAGCTCTGC
>JARLGZ010000052.1 GCA_031292515.1 Puia sp.
AGCGTGCACATAGCCACACGTGTCTCGTACCATTCCTTCCAGTTTCATGAGGATAGTTCGCTGAGAACAGTTACATGATACCCCAAAACCCCAAAACCCCAACTCAAACAGCAAATGTAATGCAATACAGTAAATTGATAGATTGGAATATGGAATAAAACGCGATTTCAATCCTTATATGCAAAATCTAGCTCGTCGCCCTTCTCGACTCGTTCGTCCCATCCGCTCCTCCACCCGCCTCCCAGTCCTCGCCCTTCGCCCGCCCCCATCATCTTCCTTCGCCTTACACTATTTTGCCTTCGTAGGTTCTGTCGTTGTGGGAGGCTGCACTACTGGCATGTCCTCACGATTTCCCTGGCTAAGGCTTTGCTCCCTCGCCCTCTGCGCAAGATCCTCAGCAGTAAGCTCCGAAATTCGCTCCGAATGAGACCTTTTCTTCGCTGCCATCTCCTTGGCTTCGATGGCGACCATGAATGCGGTCTTGATCTCATCGGCTGTCAGCTTCTTGAGGATTTCTGGTGGTATCGCGATTGTGCCAGCCGGCTGAGCCCCAGCAGCCTTGTTCAGCTCTTTGACTTCCTCATCTCCTGTCAGGATTTTGAGCTGGCCTTCGTGCCATTTGATTTGCTCCTCCTTGGTCCGAGGAGCAAATTTGTAGACGTCCTTCAGCTTTCTCGCCGGCTGCACCGTGCACGGGTAGGGCTTGCAATTCTTGGGGCAAAGTCTGCCTGGAGCGCAATCACGATGGATAGAACGGTAGCAGCAGGTTGTCACGAGCAAGTCGGTGGCGGGCTTCTGACATATAACGCAGCACTTTAGCTCAGCCGAGTGGAGGATGTCAGCAGCCAATTTGGAGGACGGGCGGCTGAACTTCTTGGTGAGCTTCTTCTCGACGGCTTTGGTTGGCATGATCTCCTTCGCCACCGCTTCCGCCAACATCTCCGGGGATATGACTCCCATCAGCTCGAGTTTACCGTCCCCCTTGTCCAGGAACTCCCCAAGAAGTTTTGCGCTTGCTGTCGGGAAGACGATGTTTTGGTGGCACTCTGCAGGGACCGACGCCAAGGCAGCTCTCTGGAGCCAGACCAGGTCCTGGACTTGCTTAAGTCCGAGATAGCCCTTCTCTGACAAGGCCTGCTCACATATGGCCCTGGGAATCCCCTGACCTTCCTTCAGTGGAGGCACATCCGGATTTTTCGGGAAGAGTTTGGAGTTCCTGGCGAAGAACCCGTCATCGATGAGTTCGGGCGTCGGCGAGGGAAGAAAGAGATTGCGAGCCGCACACTGAGTAGCTGCGGAGTACACTACCCGATACAGCTCGTTCACCTTGAGCCTAATGGGGAATGGTTTCTTTTCCATATTATTTCAAAGTCATTTCCGCATCGGGATTTATAGTGGCGTTGAATAATTGGAATGTCCGCAATCGCTCTCTTTTCGCGGTAGGACCTCGATCCTCGGTTCCATCTTGGGAGAGGACCTCGATCCTCGATTCCCTCTTGGGAGAGGACCTCGATACTCGATTCCATCTTGGGCCAGCGCCTCGGTACAAAATTTTTGACTCTGGTCACCTCGGATTGACTTGGACCTGGACCAAAGTTTTGGGGGGTAGGTCCTCGATTCCTGCTTGAAGTAGGATCGAGGTCCTCTCCCAAGAGGGAATCGAGGATCGAGGTCCCCCCAAGAGAGAATCGAGGATCGAGGTCCTCTCCCAATAGGGATTTGAGGATCGAAATCATCTCCCAAGATGGAATCGAGAATCGAGGTCCTCTCCCCAAAACGAAATTGAGAATTCGGGGGAGGATCTAAAATTCGGGTCCTCAAAGTGACACTATCATCGGGGTGGTGCTGTTTTTGCCTTAGCACTCGTTCGAAAATGCTTTTTGAATTTGAGAGTTCGTATGAGCAATGCGAGTAATTGAGCTTATTTCCAAATAGTTGCAGTTTGAACTTTTTTTTATGCGTTTTCCTCGATATTCGCGGGCTGTGCTGGCTGCTGCTGCATATCTTCATTTTTGATTACCCCTCTGATACCCTTTTCGACAAAGTAAAAGACTCGCATATAGCACTTAAACAGTTTCTCCTTCCCAAGCGACTTGATCACAGCGTGCATGCGCTCGTAAAGCACAGTCCTAAATAGTGTCAGGAACTTGGAGAAGTACATGCTAACAGCATTAAACTCCTTGATCTTTGCCTTGAGCATGGCGAACACAGTCTCTATAGGGTTGAGGTCAGACCACGCCACCGCATTGAAGAACACCGGGAAAGGAAGGAGCTCGAATAGCTTGCGAGGCAAGCTGCTCTTATGGAAGGCAGCATTATCCATAAACAACACGGTGTTATTTACGGAATCAGGTCCCATGCTGATGATTTTAGCGGCAAGATCAATGATGAAGGCGCAGAATGTGTGCTCGTTATGCCCTAGCTCTCTGCCCTGATACGCAAGCACACATTGATTAGACACAGCCATTACTATATTCAGCCTCTTAGCGCTCATCCTGGAAAAGCGGAACGGATGCAGTCCTTTCTTCGCGTAGCTGTACTCCTTCTGTATTCCTGTGTGGAAGCCAGACTCGTCAATGCATATGATATTCTTACCTTGTTTCATGTATTCGAGCAGTGATTTGCACACCTTATACCTAACCACAAACTGGCCTCTGGAGAAAGCCGTGGGATACTTGAAGTGATTCCTCTTGTATGAATAATCCAGTTTCTCGGTCAGTTGATAGTGTACCGCCTTCCTTCCCACATCAATATTGAAAGTGCTCAGTAATGCGTCACGTATCTCCGGCACTGTATAGCTCTTGTGCGGAGCATCAGCCAGCTTCTTTATGAATTCCAGATGCTCTTTGCCCAACCTGCTCTTAGCTCCCGGCCCACGATTGGCCTCCTCTATCCCCCTCTGTCGTCGCTTATGCTCCTTGATAATAGCATAGTATTTGTACTGCGATATGCGACAGATCGCGCATATGTCCTTGATCGAGTGTATTCGCTCGTCCACAAGCTTGAGTACCTTCTCGGTCAGCTCGGCGCGAGTGAGCTTGTGGCGAACTGGTGGTGGGCGCTTGGGTCCAGCTTCCTTTGCCTTATTGATTTGCTGCTTGATATACTCTACTATGGACAGGTAGCTATTGACGTTGACCCTGTTTGAGTCGAAGTCGTTAGTCAAGCTCAGTGCCTTAGCCTTGACCCTTTCCTTCACATCCGGATCGTAGGTGTCTGCGAGCGTATGGAAGCACTTTAGGTACAGGCATGCGAGCATAACGAAGTATTTAGGCACCTCAGCTCTGCATGCATCCATGAACTCCTTGCTCCTTAATAGCCGTGCCTCCCTATCTGCACTGTACTCTGCTATCGGTGCGGCTCCCCGATACTGGCACAACTGGGTTTCCAATTCAATAGAGATCTTGCACCATTCATTTGGTGCGGGAGCTAGTGGTGGAAGCTTGTCTCCATCGTAATCGAAGAACAGAGTTGGTGTTGTGGTCGCACTCTTCCTCTCGCGATAAGCGATTGAGGACTCGACAGCGCCATTGAATGCCTTAACTAACCTATGAATGCGATCCACGTTGCTTTCTGGTTGGCTTGCCATCATACGATAATAGCCTATTTCCGCACTTGATTAATATTATCACAGTAGTGGATTTACCATAAGTTATCCACTAATTGTATTCGTATATCCGGACTAAGGTAACGGATTAATCAAACTAACCCAATGATTAATCCTGTTTATAGTGGTGAGACTGCGGATATAATGGAGTTCATCTCTATGATGATCATTCTATTCTCATGGACAAAGAAATGATACCGATGCCGAACCAGGCGATGCACGAGACCACAGCTGACCGTATTGGACTAGTCTGCCGTACCAAGGTCGAGCTCTATTACTTTCTTTCCACCACATGTACTACGCATTACCTATTTTGACTGCATCTCACTCCACGGGCTCCCAACACCCATACAGGATGCTGGAGGCCCACAAGATGAGCTGCTATCAGATGAGCAACGCAGCCTAACCATTCTTATAGCAAACATATACTTGCCACCAGTGAAGACCATTGACACATTCTTCCTGAGGAAGCTTATGACTGGTGAGAAGAAGGTATGGGCCTGGCCTGCAAACTCTGGTTCATATTATATGTTGGCCGAGTCATTGATCTATGCGTAGTTCTTTACCCAGGACCAGGTAAAGCGTGCCAACGTTCCTCAGTTCCCAGGGCTAGGGATCGATAACTTCATGGAGCACTTCTCTGGTCCCCTCCCTATCACTAGCTATCTGCCTGACCAAAAGCCTGTCCTCAAGGTTCCGCGGAACTTCGTGCTCGACGTAGCAGTCTTGCCCTACACATTGCAATAGATCATTAGGACCTTGGACAAAACTGAATTCGACCACTTCGTCGAGGATGCTATATCCAAAAGGCAGAGCAGGATCATAGCGAAGGACCATCAAACAGTAAAGATCCTGCCCTACTTCGCTGATAAGTTGAGCACAACCAAGCTGTGCTCTGGTATGCATGCTGTCTCCATAGCGCATAGTAAGGAAGGGCAAGGCAAATATGATTCTGAAGGAGAGCGCTAAGCCCCGGAAGAAGAAACAACAGCTAGAAGTCGAGAAGAAGGAGAAGCAGGAGATGGACCGGCATATTGGGATGCTCATGGACACTGAGGCTGCTGTCAAATCTAAACGATATAAGTTCGAGGAGGTACCCACTGTGCTCAAGCAGCATGAGGACCTGATCCAGTATCTCCGAGAGAAGGGTGTAATGGACGAGATGGGACAGATGAAGGTCTAACTCAATAACGTGCTCACCCATATCAACTCTAATCTCAGTGTGTATGCTGCATATGAACGCGTAGTAGCCAGTATCCGTCATTGAGCGATTAGGAGTTCTGTTCAATATCAGAGTTGAAACAGATCACGCCAACCGAGTCCTCTGGATCACTGTCTGCTCCTACTGCTTTAGATGCTTGGGAGATAATCCGCTGATCGGACCTTAGATCTGCAACAGAGTCATCGGCTACTTGGACTTGGACCGTAATAGACTTTTGAAGCTTAGGCCTGCGTGGACGATAGACATAGGGCTTGTCTGATGTGATAACTTCTGTTATAGGATCATTAGGGAGGGGACCACGGGAGCTTACCACGCCAGAGCTTTCAGCCAGCCGTCTTAGGTTGTATAGTCGAAGTGCATTCTCTATAACCTCCGGAAGCGCCATTCTTATAACTTGAGCATTGAAGAAATTGTTCTGTTGCTTCCACTCTTCTTCGAGTGCTCGCCTCTGGTGGCAACTCATCTGCACTGTAACAAAGTAGGAGAGATAATCGAGCAGCTCCTGTTGTGAGTAGCCGGCAGTATCGCACTCCAAGTCCCATAGGAGTTCCTTAAGGATTCTCTCGAATGGCTTGGCCTTCTGGATGAATATGTAGATTAGGAGAGTCCATATGTGTCGCAGCTCTGGATTAGTGGGCACCTTCACTGTGATCCTAGTCTTGGTAGCACGATCGTATACATCTGGTATCACCACCAGATCACGGCCCGGGTCGTACCCCCATCGTTTCTGGTACGAGCTCCGCATATCCTCAATGTTTGCTCCTGTAGTCCCCATGCTCTTCTTTACGAACTTTTGTTTACCCTTGCAATCGGGGAAGGATAGGCACCACCTGTTGTTCTTCTGAATACTAAGGCCAGAGCCAATAGCATGCTCTGAGATGGGATCAGGTTCATTCAATCCAGTAGGGACAGGGATACTGCTCTTCCCAATCAACTGCTTCCTCCTTCCCCGTAGTTCAATCTCTCCAGGAAGTGCCTCTGGCTGTGATGTCATATTCTTGCTTAGGAATGGGTGGCCTAATGGTAATGCTGAAGGATCCCAGGGATCACCGCTATCATC
>JARLGZ010000053.1 GCA_031292515.1 Puia sp.
CCAAAACCCCAAAACCCCAAAACCCCAAAACCCCATCCTGCATGAAGCCATTTAACGTGTATCTGAATGTAATATGCCATAGCTTTATCATCGCCATCAGATGAGGACACATGCTTAGCATAAGTGCTGTTCTTGCTTTATTATCTATCGTCACACTCATTGTTACAATAATAAAATAATGATGATGCTGGCACGACGGATGCGCTCTGTCCTCAGACCTGCCCTACTGTTCCACCCACGGGCCGCCTTCTCCTCGGTTCAGTGTGGCAACTTCCCATACAAATTCGGGAACACCAGCGATATCACCCCGTGGCCGGCCAACGGCTCTTCAGACATTGTCGAGTATCTAAATAAATTCAACGGGAACCAGATACGCGACGGCATTGGTATGGCCTACCTCGCAATGCTGACCGCAATCCAGGACAAGGATAGCGCGGGGCTGAGGGAGATGGTGGAGGGCCGACTATTCAAGCGGCTGCAGCAGGAAGCAGACGGAATGAGAGAGTCCAGATATGAATTTATATTGAGGAACCGGGAGAGCAAGGTGCGGGTCACGCTGAAGGGTGCTTGGCTCATCATAGGCTGGGGGAACATCGACCGGGACACTGAATATTCAGAGCGCGCGACGTTGCTCGGCACCAATATGCCCAACGTGATCGCATACAGGTCGCTGCGTCATCAGAAAATCTCCGTCATAATGAAGATAAGGGCGGAGATACGCAGCGCGTGCAAGTTGGACGTGAAAGACCCCAAGTCGGGCGAGACACTCGTGAGTCCCCAGGAAGCGAACGACGAGGAAGTCCACGAGCTGTGTGTCGAGGGGATCGTGTTGATGCTCAAGATGCAAAATTTCTTTTCCAGCTTTATCCAGCTGATCAGGAAGCTCGTCGATATAAAGTTGCATAATAAGATGGACTTCAGCAATGCGACTATCGTGGACCTGGACAACGCGCTCAAGGGCAACTGCCACAAGGATAGCACCTTGATCTAGTGGGGGCATTGAAATAATAATAAATCATTTCTTGCCGAATTGCGCGAACGCGAGTCGAGTCTATCATATATATTGATTGAGGAAGCCACGGGAGTCTCAACCGATTTCACTGCGGATCAGTCTCCTCCGGGGTTTTGGGGTTTTGGGGTTTTGGGGTTTTGG
>JARLGZ010000054.1 GCA_031292515.1 Puia sp.
ACCGCTGGAATACATTCAGCAGAAGCGAATCGAAAGGGCCCAGCTCCTGCTGGCTACCACCGGCCATTCGCTGCAGGAGATCGCCAACCGGGTGGGGCTGCCCAATATCTCCTATTTCAGCCGTCTTTTCACCCGGACGACAAAGAAGACGCCGGCGGTCTTCCGGAAAGAACACTGGAGTGTCTAGGAGAACAGGGCGGCGATAGTTTCCATGGGCAGGAACATTTTGCCGCTGTCAGGCAGGGAGATAAATCCGTATTTCTCATAGAATTTTTGGGCTGATTCGTCGATCGGATCTGCAATTACGGCCATTGATCCGATGCTGCCGATGGCTATATCATAGCTTCTTTTCAAAGCATCCAATAGAAGTAGCTCTCCCAGCCCCTGACATTTATAGGGAATGGCAACCGCAAGCCTGCCTAATAATGTTGCGGGAAGATGGTGGTAAGAAGGAGGAAGTTTCTTCTTCAGGTCTTCAGGAATCAGTTCTCTTTGGATAGAGGAGCTGGAGAGAGTGTAAAATCCCTTTACAGCATTATCTACATCGGCAAGAATGAAACAAGCCGATAATTTCCTTTTGACATCCTGTTTAGCCTGGATATGTAAATAATAGTCAAGAAGGTCTCTCCCACAACTAAATTCCTTTTTTTTGTGGATGGCATTCAAGGCAACCGTCAAATAGCTCATTACTTTGTGAAGCTTTCCCGGTAGCGCTTTGCTGCTTCTTTTAGCTTATCGTTCGGCTTCGGAGGGTTCATAAGAGAGGTAAAGAACAATTCCTGGTCCTTCTTCGAGGCCAGGATCGCGTTATGCTTTTCTATTATTTTTTCCGCCTGTAACCGGACTGAATGAATAACGAATTCCGTGAGCGTTCTGAAGCCGCCCAGGTTTGCTGCATATTCAAAGAATTGCTTCTGTTCTTCGGGTATCCTCGTGTCAAAACGAGCTGTTGCTTTTGTTTTCATACAAATGTATTTACCTTGCAAAACAAAGGTACGGAAAATATCCGTACAGTATTATAGCTTATTTCATACTCATTAATTTTTTGCTATTATAAAAGATGATGAGCTGTGTTAATTGGTCTTGATTGTCAGTTAGTTGTGAATTTGTCAATAACCAGATAGAATCCGAACTAATGGAAATGTACGAAATAGGGAGTGAGGTCATACCCGGGCGGACAGAACTTTCGGTTTTTGAGGAAGACGGTATCCGTGAGTGTGTAGAGAAAGGCGGTGAGTTGACCGATCTCGAAATTGGAGAGGGCTATCTTATGAAGCAGCAGGCTGTCTGTCGTGGGGCCGGGGACCATATTTTTCCGGTAGTGTTCAAACACGCTTAACAACGAGAAGAAACGTCCATCATGGCCGTAGGGGCCGGTAACAGCTACATTTCGAAGCGAAGGCACCCTGAATGCGAGGGAGTCGGCTGCCCGCCCCGTGACTTTGCTCCTGCCTCCATCCTGTAGTCGCTCGTCGACGGGCATGCCATTGTTGCGGAACGAGAAATCGGTAAAAAAGGGCTCCGCATGACAGGATGCGCATTTCTTTTGAAAGATCCCATAGCCTAATTTTTCGGGAAGGATAAAAGAAGCCTCGCCGCGCATTACCCGGTCATATTTGCTGTCGGAACTCACCAACATCACCATAAACTGGCTGAGTGCCTTGTCGATATTTCCCATGCTGATGGAACCATCTTTAAAAGCCAGCCTGAATAGTTTCCGATAGTCCGCATCCGCCTGTAGTTTGCGAATAATGCCCGCCGGCGTTTCTCCCATCTCTCCGGGCGCCGTGATGGGAGCTATGGGTTGGTTGTCGAGGTGTCCGATGGAGCCATCCCACATGAAGGATGTTTGCCAGGCCAGGTTTTGCAGGGCGGGCGCATTCCGGGTCGTCAGGGAGTTGTTGATTCCATGACTGAAACTGTGCTGGTAGGTGGAAAAAGCGCTGTAGGGCTGATGACAGCTCTCGCAGGAGAAATTGCCGTCCCTGCTGAGACGGCCGTCATAAAAAAGCTTCATCCCCAACTGGAAGCCTTCTTCGGTCGGCGGGTTGGCCTTCAGGTCATATACCGGTGAAGGCCAGCCGGGCGGTATGGGAAAGGCAAGCGGGGTCGGCCCCTTGTGATAGACCCCTACCCAACCCGATCCCGAGAGGATCAGCAGGAATAGCAGGATCGGCAAAAGACCGGATTTGGTGATCGGACGCTTCATTCGGATTTGGTGACAATCGGTTTTGATGACATTCTTCTTTGATGACATTCTTGATGAGAATGGGTCTTGATGAGGGGACGCGGCTTGCCCCGGATGAAATCCATCCTTCCCGTCGCCAAAAGATACGTGCAAAGATCACGGGAAGACTAACCCGTTTATCGATGGATTGGCCCCGATCACCGGCAAACGGGGCCCTGTAGGCAACCCGGTCTTTGCGGAGCTGTGTATAGGCTGATAATCCCCGCACGCTGATGAAGAATACCCAAAGGATCCTGCTGACTGTCTTTTTACTGGCTTTTTTCCAATCTTCTTTTGCCATGCATGTGAAGGGCGGGGATATCCAATATACCTATAACGGAGTGGGCGCTTCGGCGGGGACTTCGAATTATACGATCACGGTGACTGTCTTTTTCAGTTGTACGACGCAGGGCCCGAGAGACAATGTATACCTGGGGATCTTTAACGCCTCCACCCATGCCACGGTCGTCACGAAGCAGATCAGCACCACCACTTCGAAGACGGTCACGAAGACCACTTTCAACCCCTGCATGAGTGACCCGCCCGCCATCTGTTACGAAATCTACACCTATGTGTACAGCGTCGACCTGGCGGATATCAGCGCCGGTTATACCCTCGCGGTACAGGATGCATACCGGATAGACGGGATCGTCAATATCACCAACTCGGGAAGCGATGGCATCACGATCACAGGGACGATACCCGGTACGATCGGCGGAGTCGACTATCATACGAACAGCAGCCCGGGCTTTCTTTTCCAGGATACGGCGATCATCTGTTACAATGGAAAGTTCAGCTATCCTTTCAGCGCCACCGATATCGACGACGATTCGCTGTCTTATTCCTTTGGCACCGGGTTGAATGTTACCGGGGCAAGCCAGAATACGTCCTCAAACGCGCCTTCCGCGCCGCCATATACCGCCCTGACCTATACCTCGGGTTATAGCGGAACGGCTCCGTTGGGAACAGGCGTCACCATCGATCCCGTCACCGGCAATATCTCCGGCACAGCGCCCGCAACTACAGGCGAATACGTGGTAGCCGTCTATGTCAAAGAATGGAGGAAAGGGGTTTTGATCGACTCGATAAAGAAGGAGCTGCAGATTTATGTCTATAACTGCAGCTTGTCGGCCGCGACCCTGAATACCTCCTATATCAATTGCGACAACTATACTTTTACCTTTGAAAACGAGGCTACTTCTTCTAATATCACCTCCTACTACTGGGATTTCGGGGTGTTGGGATCTGTGACCGATACGTCCACCAAGTCCGTCCCGACCTATACCTACGCGGATACCGGAACTTATACCTTGAAATTGCGGGTAAGTAACACGACCGGCTGTTCGGATTCCACGACCTCCCCCGTGAAAGTATATCCCGGGTTTACGCCCGATTTCACGTATACAGGCACCTGTTACCTTTCGCCTTTCCAGTTCTCCGACGCCACGACGGCAAAATACGGGAAGGTGGATAGCTGGACCTGGAGTTTCGGAGACGGCGCCGCTGCTGCCACACAGGACCCCACCCATCAGTATGCGGATACGGGCGCCGAAACGGTGAAACTGGTCGTCGGCAGTACCAAAGGATGCAGTGATTCGGTGAGTAAGACCGTTACGGTATATGGCAAACCTGTGTTCGTTCTTCCAACGACCGATACCCTGATCTGCAGTATCGATAGCCTGCCACTGGTCGTCCGCGGGACCGGCAGCGGGTTGAGCTATAGCTGGTCGCCTGCCTACAATATCGTCAATGCGAATACGGATTCGGCCACGGTTTTTCCAAAAGACACGACGGTCTATACGGTGACGGTCACACAGAACGGTTGCGTTGGGACCGCTTCTGAGACCGTCAATGTGCTGAGCTATATCACCGTCACCTTGCCGGCGGATACGTCTATCTGCCAAACGGATAGCTTCCGGCTTAGCCCGGTAAGCTATGCCCTGAAATATGCCTGGACCCCGGGAACAGGGTTGAGCGATTCGGCCGTCAAATACCCGATGGCGGCCCCGCTGTTGAATACCGTTTATATAGTCACGGCCAACCTGGGGAAATGCCAGGATAAGGCCTCCATCCGGGTGAAGGTGGTGGCCTATCCGCAGGTGACCGCGAGCGGGGACACTACGATCTGCTACGGGAGTACCGCTCCGCTGAGCGCCACGATCGTCGCATCCTCCTTTGCCTGGACGCCTGTCGGCAGTTTGTCAGACCCCACCAGTCCCGATCCCGTCGCCTCCCCGCTGGCCACGACCGATTATATCATCACGGTGAGCGACACCCTGGGATGTCCCAAGCCGGTGTCCGATAGCGTCCTCGTCGCCGTGATCCCCCGGATCGTCGTATTCGCCGGGAACGATACGTCGGTTGTAGTGGGAGAGCCCCTGCAACTGGATGCCAGCAGCTCGAATGACTCCGTCAGCTATCTGTGGTCCCCTTCGGCTTATATGGACAACGCGACGATCAACGATCCTGTCATTACCATTTCTTCCGCAGGAGTTGACAGCATCACTTACCTTCTAACAGCCACGACTTCGCAGGGATGTTACGGGACGGACGATATCACGGTGACGGTCTATAAGACGGGCGCGGATATCTTCATGCCGAATGCCTTCACGCCCGGTGGCAGTGGTGGCAGTGGTTCCAACACCGTTTTCCGGCCGATCCTGGTAGGGATCTCCACGCTCAACTTTTTCCGGGTCTACAACCGGTGGGGAGGATTGATCTTCTCCACGGAGCAGCCGGGCAAGGGCTGGGATGGCAGCTTCCATGGTTCAATGCAGGAATCGGGGGCATATGTGTATATGGTACAGGCCAGGGATTATCTGGGAAAGACGCATTTTAAGAAAGGGTCGTTCCTGCTGATCAGGTAGGCAGCCTATTTTTCAGCGAGCAGCCCCGCCTTTGTCATATTCTTCAGGATGAGCCTGCTGTAGGACTTTCCGAGGCTGGAAGTCGAAGAGGGGTTGAAGGTTTCGGACTGGATGGAGAAGACCAGGTTTTTGCCATTGACCGTATAGAGATTGGTTTCCCAGAAGAAGCGGGTATTCGTGGTGATATAACCGGGGCTGGGCCCGTAGAGCATGGCATACCGGTAACTGTAGTAGTCCCAGAAGGGAGAGTACGGGTTGTATCCGGCCGGAGGCGTATAGTGTCTCTCCCGGGACCTGTCGAGCAGGGTGATCGTCATCACCTGGTCAATCCCACTGTTGCGAAGCCGGTCCAGCATAGCCTGTTCGTCCATTTTCCCGAACTGTTTCGGACCATAAAGGGTATAGGCCGATACCGCATTGTATCCTTTCTCCTTCAGCGCATCTACCATGAACCCCTCCATCTGCATGCGCAGGCGGACGTCCTGGTCCTGGATGATACCCAGTATGAGGACCTTATGGTCTTTTGGCAATTGGCCGGCCTGGGCGGCTTTCCAGGAGGAGGTGACCTTGCCGTCGGAACAGGACGCCGCCAGCAGGCAAATCGGGATGATGATCGCCAGCAGGCGGGTATGTAAGTGGTGGGTATTTATGAGTTGTATTCCTGCCATATATCGATTTTAAGGTCTGTCTATCTTCATGATCGACATCTTTTTTGACATTTTCCTCTTTTAGCTTTACGGATATAATGACCGAAAGGTTGTCGGGATCCCGGCGTCGACCCGTTTGTTCCCGAAAAGTAGCACAATATTGGTAACCAACAGTACATGCGTAGAATGTCGATGGTCTTTTTCCTCGGGTTGGCGGGTTTTTATGCCCGGGCGCAGAATGCGTCCAATATGATCAATCCGGATGACAAACGCGTGGATGATACGGCCGGAAAGCGGGATATTATAGGGATCGGGATCAGGGTCTTGCATCTTCATATAAAAAAACCGCCGAAAGTGAAAGGGAAGAGGGTCTATTACTCTTTACTTCCATTGGCTACATCCGTGCCCGGAGGAGGCAATGCGTTGATCACTTCGACGACTGCGGGGTTCTATATGGGGAATCGGCTCCACACTTACCTGTCCAGCGTCACCTTTTCCCCCAGTACCAATTTCAGGGGAGAATTCAACCTGCCTTTTCACTCGAATATCTGGTCGGAGGGAAACACCTGGAATTTCCAGGGCGATACAAGGTTTACGATTTTCCCCCAATATACCTGGGGGATCGGAGGCGACAGGCCGGACAAGGACAAAATCCTCATTCGTTCGAGCTATGTCCGGGTCTACCAGAATGCCTTAAAGCGTATAAGGCCCTATCTGCTTGCCGGTTTCGGGTACAACCTCGACTATCATATCAACATCCGGCCAGACATCGATTCTATCAATCTCCCCAATTATGCGAAATATGCGTATGGAACGGCCAATCATTCGAATTCCTTTTCTTCGGGTCTTTCGTTCAATTTACTATACGATACGAGGAACAACTCCATCAATCCCTTGCCGGGTATCTACGCTGCGCTGACCTACCGGTCGAATCCGTCTTTCCTGGGCAGCCAGGAATTCTGGCATTCCCTGTACCTGGATTTCCGGAAATATATTCCTTTCGACGGCGAGAAGGCAGGCAAAGACGGGCAGAACCTGCTTGCGATCTGGGCTTACTATTGGACGGTGATGGGCAGCCACGCTCCTTACCTGGATCTGCCGGCCATCGGATGGGATGCCAACCAGCGGTCCGGAAGAGGGATCTATACCGGACGCTATATGGGCAACTCATTGTTCTACACCGAGGCGGAATACCGGCGGGATATTACCGAGGACGGCCTCTTCGGGTTCGTCGTGTTCACCAATCTCAATGTGGTGTCCGAGCCCGATACCCACCAATATTCTTATCTGCATCCTGCGGTAGGAACCGGCCTGCGAATAAAGTTCAACAAGCATTCCGGTACCAATGTGGCGATGGATATCGGATTCAGCAAGGGCTATACCGGACTGTATATCAACCTCGGGGAAGCGTTTTGAGACCGGGGCCGGTGCGGTCTGCTCTAGAAGACCCGGTCTTTTCGAAAATTGCCTGTCAGGAATTTGTCCGTGTTATACAGGAATTTATACTTGTGTTCGAATAAGGTGGCATGTCCGCAGTGGGGCACTATCCAAAGGTTTGCCAACGGGATGTTTTTGCTGATGAGCTCAAGATGGCGGGTCCTGATCAGGTCATGGTCGCCGCCTATTATCATCGCGGGGCATTTTATGTTTTTTAATGAACCGGGAGAAATATCCGGCTGGCGCAGGTCGAGCAATAACAGCTTCCATTTCTCTTTTTCCTGGTCGGTTGTCTTTGGCGTGTTTTTCAGGCTGTCGAACTCTTTCACTTCGGCAAGCCATTCATCGGGCCTCACTGCGGTGGAATCGGGCCATAAATTCGGACCGGAAGCCACGATCTTTTTTGTTTTCCGGGGATGCCTCATCGCCATTAACAGGGCCACTATACCTCCGTCACTCCAGCCTATGACGTCTGCGGAATCGATCTGCAGATGGTCAAGCAACGCGTCGTAATCATCGGCCATCATTTCAAAACTCAGTGAATCGTGAATATCCGATGACCTGCCCTGCGATCGGCCATCGGCAACGATAACCTTGTATTTAAGCGCATAGAAGGGAATGAGATTTTTAAAGGTACTGATACTGCCGCCGTTCCCATGGATCAGTAACAGGGGCTGCCCGCTGCCATATACTTCGTAGTACATTTTCATTCCCCTCGAATTAAAGAAACTGCCCGTTGTTTTGTTGTCTCCGTAAGACGTGCAACCATAAAACGACAGCGCGACATAAAACGACAGCGTGATCGGCAGATGTTTTAAATATTTATTCATTTAATGGACCATGGGCTGTGAAGAAGTAACCTGGTCAAGGTAATCCAGGATCGTGGCATCCCTTGCCGCGTCAAATTTACGGGCATAAAACTTCCCCGAGTTAATTAACGCATCCTTATCTGCATAAGTCAGCGTTTCAGGATTGCAGGCGGCTCTTTTGAATTTTATATACCGTAAATGGTCGTTTACGATCGTGTCTTTTAAAGGAGAGTTCAGCAGGATGGTCTGGAAGAACAATTCATCGGCGGCCCATGTCATTCTGAAAAATCTGCGCACCGCGGCATGTTTTTCCAAATATTCGAGGGTATACCTGGCGCAGGCGGGGGTCATGGTAAACCATTGTGAAAATCCATAAGGCTCCAGGCCATTGGGTAGTTTTCTTTCAGGCAATAGTTTATTTGCCAGTGACTGGGCCTGCCACTTAAGCGGAAGGCGGTAGTCCCCAAAATGGTATAAGGTGAACCTGGATTTTGATTCCTGCCATTCGTTGTATACATGTTTGAAACGCATGAAGGTCGTATCCGGATTCTCAAACAGGAATTTTTGAATGGACGCCGGGTCTTTCAGGGGATAATCGGCCCCGCTCAATAAATTTATATGACTGTAGTCGTTACCTGTTTTTAATATTTCTTTTATTCCATTCAGCGTGGCGGTAATCATGTTATAATCCGCCCAGCTCACCTTTGTCCGGTTTGCCACAAAAAAAGTATTGGGCAGTCTCTCTATTTCCGCAAATTCCGACTTGTCTGCTTTGGCGTCAAGATGAATAAAGATATCCGTATTCTCATAGATCAACCGTTTCACCAGTCGCTCGAGTTGAGGCGGATTGTTATGGGCGAGAATTAAGTGTGCTAGTCTCATATCGGTTTATTTGGCCAAACGCAGCTCCCTGACATTTATTTCGTCCAGTTTTTTTTGAAGCTTATGAGCCAGGATCCTGTTGTTGGGGTAACTGAACATGCCTTTATGATCGCCGGGTACGGGATGAACGGAAACGCCCTTTAAAGCATATTTCCGCCAGCCGTAAAACTGCCCGTCATCCACATGATACAGCCTTTTTTCCGCTTTAAATAGTTCGATCTTGACGTCCAGGGGCCTGAATTCATAGTTTGCGAAGGCTGTCTCCAGCTTATCGATAGTTTCAAGCATAAAATCCGGCAGCCGATCGGGGTTATAGGCCTTCGCCAGGCCCACGTTATTTAAGAAGACGTGCATCTTGATTTTGTAGTAGCTCTTTAAATATCTTAGAGTCGGGCCGGGTTGTTTGCGTAACGTGCCTCCCCTGAAATTGATCTTATGAAATTGTCTCAGGATCTTTGTTTTATATTTTTCCGTCATTGTTTGCCGGCTATCGATGTTCTGCAAATTGGTATCAAACATGCCCAGCAGGACAACCTGTTTACCCATTTTTATCAATTGCGCGGCCATTTCATAGGCTATATAGCCTCCGAAAGAGTACCCCGTTATTGCATAGGGGCCGTCGCTGTTATGCCGTACGATCTCCCCTACGTAAAATTTTGCAATATCCTCCATCTTGTCCAAAGGTTCGGCGGTTCCGTCAAGGCCTAGCGCCTGTATTCCATAAACAGGCTGATCGGGGCTTAAGTTGGCGATCATGCCCTGCAGGTTTAAGATATTAAGGCCAATGCCATGAACGATGTATAAGGGGATCTTATCTCCTCTGGTGTGAATAGGCACCAGTGTTTTGTAAGCCGTTCCAGGTTCTTTGTCATCCAGGAACGCCGCAAATTTTTTAATGGTGGGATATTGAATGAGGGCGGAAAGGGGGATACGTTTGTTGAATTCCCATTCGATCTGCACCATGATTTGCACGGCGACGAGCGAGTCGATCCCCAGTTCGAAGAAATTGTCGTTGATCCCGATCTTGTCCAGCGCCACTTTCCGCAGAAATATCCGGGTCAGGGAAAGTTCTGTTTGGGTATGCGCCGATTCATAGTCGGTGTTGATATTTTCCTGAATGACCGGCTCGGGCAATGCCTTCCTGTCAATTTTACCGTTTGCCATTAACGGCATGGCCGGGATAATTTTAAACAGGTCCGGTATCATATATTCGGGCAGGGTCTTCTTCAACTCCTCTTTCCATTCGAGATGATAGTTTGCATCGTTGATACCGTTTGCAGTCACAACATAGGCAACAAGATGCAGGTGGTTTAAATAATCCTTGAAAGAGCTGACCAGGGCATCTTTTACATTTTCAAACTGCTTTAGCTGATGCTCGATTTCCTCGGTTTCAATGCGGTAACCCCTTATTTTTATCTGGTGGTCAATCCTGCCCATGCATTCGATTTCGCCGTTTGGCAGGAATCTGCCTAAATCGCCGGTCTTGTAGATCCGTTCGTTTTTTCCGGAAAACCTGTCGGCGACAAATCTTTCCGCGGTCAGATCCGGTTTATTGACATAGCCCAGCGCCACTCCCGTACCCCCGATATAAATCTCCCCGACTTCGCCATCCGCGACCTGGTTCTGTTGTTCATCGAGTATATATACAGTGGTTTCGCGTATCGGCTTGCCGATCGTTATTGGCTGATCGGCCGCGGTTATATGCTTGATCGTCGACCAGATCGTGGTTTCCGTCGGACCGTACATGTTCCAAAGCGAACTGCATCGGGGGACCAGTTTTTTCGCGAGGTCCCGGCTCATGGCTTCTCCTCCGCACAGGATCTTTATTGTTAGAGGATCATTCCATCCGCTTTCTATCATGTTTATCCACATGGTAGGCGTACCCTGTATAATGGTGACCCCTTCCGATTGGATAGTCTCCAGCAATACCCGGCCATCCCGGGCGGTCTCATGATCCGCGACGATCAGCTTCCCCCCACAGATTAAAGGAAGAAATATCTCCAGTTCGGCGATATCAAAAGAGATGGTGGTGGTGGCCAGCAGGATATCGCTGCTTCTCATGCCCGGGCTTTCCTGCATGCTCAGGAGCAGGTTTAGCAGACCCGAATGCTTCACCTGGACGCCTTTGGGTTTGCCGGTCGATCCCGACGTATAAAGAATATAAGCGATGCTATCCGCATCGGGGTTGCATTTATATTGATCGACGGGGATGGCTTTGATTTCGGCCCAGACATTTTCCATGATCACGGTGTCCAGATCTGTTTTGGTCTCCTGATGAAAGCTCTCGGATGCGATTAATAGTCTCGCTTTGCAATCATCAAGCATATATTGAATGCGATTTGCCGGCAATTTGATATCGATCGGAAGGTAGGTTGCGCCCGATTTTATAATCGCCAGCAATAAGATGACCAATTCGTGCGACCGGTTTACGGCCACGGCGACGACATCGCCTTTCCCGATGTTTTTCTCCGATAAAAAGAGGGCCAACTGACCCGAACGCTCGTTTAAAGTCTTGTAATCTATGTTGTTAGAACCATGTTTTACGGCGATTCTCTCGGGGTTTTCGTTAGACTGTTTATCGATTAACTGGTCAAGCCTTACCACAGCTTCGGGCATAGATGTCAGAATTTTAGCTTAATTTTGTCGGATTATATTGATACTCAGATTTTCCCCTCCCTTACGTAATAACATTGATTTAACCAAAGATACAATCTTAATAACATTTAGTTAACTAAATATGTTATTTTTTAGTATTATGAATCCCTTATTTATATAAATGGTTGACCTGTTATCCTTACCCGGTGTTCGGCGAGCTTACTGAAATTATAATAATCAAATATTTTTCGAATAAAGCTTAATGCTGATTATGTATAATATTCAGTATATCAATTTGTTGGATGTATTGAATGGCAAAGATGGACCGGTTATTCAATTATTTGATCCCGGAGAGAGCCCTGATTGGTGGGGATATTGCCGGCGTTTTTCTTATTCTGTCGGTGAATTTTCAAGACAAAAATGAAAGAGGCTACTCATCACATAAAAGAGGCTGCTCATCACAGTTGTTGAGACAGCCTCTTTTTGAAATAGATTGACTGCGGGACTTCCCTGAGGTCCTGCAAAAAATTGCTCAGGCGATCGCAATGCTTGCGTCCAGGTAGACATCCTGCAACGTATGCAGCATCTCGAGACCTTCTTCGAAGGGCCGCTGGAAGGCCTTGCGGCCTACGATCATGCCCATGCCTCCTGCCAGTTTGTTGATCACCGCGGTACGAACTGCATCGGCAAGGTCCGTCGCTCCTTTGCTTTCTCCACCGCTATTGATCAAACCCACACGACCGCTATAACAATTCAGCACCTGGTAACGGGTCAGGTCCACGGGATGATTTTCGGGGGTCGTTAGTTTGGTATAGACCAGGGGAGAAGTCTTGCCGTGTTTGGTGGCGAGATAGCCTCCGTTGTTGGTAGGCAATTTCTGTTTGATGATATCGGCCTGGATGGTGACGCCGAGATGGTTTGCCTGGCCGGTGAAGTCCGCGGACGTATGGTAGTCGACTCCATCGACTACAAAGCCCTTATTGCGGGTATAGCACCAAAGGATCGTGGCCATGCCCAATTCATGCGCGAGTTCGAAGGCTTCGGCAATTTCCTTTAACTGGCGGTCGCTTTCGGCGCTTCCCCAGTAAACGGTGGCGCCGACGGCCACGGCTCCCATGTTCCAGGCGCTCTTCACGGTTCCGAACAGGGTCTGGTCATACCGGTTGGGGAGGCTCAGGAACTCATTGTGGTTGATTTTTACGACGAAGGGGATCCGGTGAGCGTATTTGCGGCTCATGATCCCCAGTACGCCAAAAGTCGACGCGACCGCGTTGCATCCGCCTTCTATGGCCAGCCGGATGATGTTCTCGGGGTCAAAATACATCGGATTAGGTGCAAAAGAGGCGCCCCCGCTGTGTTCGACGCCCTGGTCGACGGGGAAGATGGACAGATAGCCGGTGTTTGCCAACCGGCCGTGCCCGATCAGCGTTTGAAGACTGCTGAGCACGCGGTTGTTCCGGTTGGAGTTCAGCCATTGCTCTTCGACATGCCTCGGAGAGGGATGGCTAAGGGTGGATTTGTCGACAACGGGTTTGTAGTCCAGCAGGTAAGATGCTTTGTCGCCCAACAGGTCGAGTATTTTTTTTGAAGGCATACAATGTTTTTTGATTTCGTGGGAATAAATGAGGATATAAATATACGAAACAAACGATGGTATGGAGCCGTCCCAAATGAAAAGAGGCCATCCCCTTTATTTCAGGGACGGCCTCTTTATCTCATTACCTCTTATATTATTTTTACTGCTTATGCAATTCTTAAACTATCCATCTGCTATTCATTTGCCGTTCTTCAGCTGTTCTTTTGAAAATTTCATAGCCAGTTATGCATTCCGGTTGACGCAATTCAGGTCTTCGAAGGCGACTTCGAGGCGTTTGATGAAAGTCTCTTCTCCTTTACGCAGCCATACCCGGGGATCATAATATTTTTTATTGGGTTTCTCCGGTCCTTCGGGGTTGCCGAGCTGTGCCTGGAGATAGCCTTCATTCTTTTTGTAATACTGCTGCACCCCTTCCCAGAAGGCCCACTGCAGATCGGTATCTATATTCATCTTGATGGCGCCATAGCCGATGGCTTCCCGGATCTGGTGCTGGGGAGAGCCGCTGCCGCCGTGGAAGACGAAGTATACCGGTTTGGGGCCCGTCTTCAGTTCTTTTTGAATATAGTCCTGGCTGTTCTTTAGGATGACGGGGCGGAGTTCCACGTTCCCGGGGCTGTATACGCCGTGCACGTTTCCGAACGCGGCCGCCACGCTGAAAAGACGACCCACCTTGCTCAATTCCGTATAGGCGTAAGCCACGTGCTGTGGCTGGGTGTACAGCTTGTCATTTTCTATTCCGCTATTGTCTACGCCGTCTTCTTCCCCGCCTGTAACGCCCAGTTCGATTTCGATGGCCATTCCGAGGGGCTGCATGCGTTTGAAGAATTCGACCGAGGTATGGATATTCTCTTCGAGAGGTTCTTCGGACAGGTCGAGCATATGGGAACTGAAGAGAGGCTGCCCTTTCTCTTTATAAAATTGCTCTCCGGCGTCGATCAGGCCGCTGACCCAGGGAAGCCATTTTTTGGCGGCATGGTCGGTATGGAGAACCACGGGTACGCCGTAGTATTTGGCGACATTGTGGATATGCAAGGCCCCGGAAATACCGCCCGATATGTTTGCCTGCAGCTTGTCATTGGGCATTCCTTTGCCGGCGATAAACTGGGCTCCGCCATTGGAAAATTGAATGATTACGGGGGAGTTCACCTTGGCGGCCGTTTCGAGCACGCCGTTGATGGTGTCGGTACCGATGGTGTTTACTGCGGGCAGGGCAAATTGATTGTCCTTTGCATCTTTATAAAGTGCTTCCAGCTCTTCGCCGAATAGTACGCCGGCTTTGTATTTTTTCATATTTATTGAACTTTTCGATTTTTTATCAAAATAAACGGGCAAATCTTAAAACAAATTATCGGAAATCGGGTAAAACGTTGAATGACAAGCCTGGTTTTTGAAAAGCGCTGCAAATATAAGGTTTCATTCCGGAATCGGCGTCAGTCTTCGAAAATCGGCGTCAGTCTTCGAATTTGCTGAGATTTTTTTGAATCAGGGCGAGGTTCTTCTGGAGCGTCTGTTTTAGCTGCCTCTTTACGAGCTGCCCCATGGATTTGCATTTCGCAAAGGCGGGGTTGTTGAAATAGGCAGTCAGCTCCGTTTTGAGTTGGAGTAGCTTTTCGGGGGTGGATATCCGGTCTTTGGCCATGATGTTCAGTAATTCCATCAGCCGGAAGCGGGAAGAAGCTACGCGAAACGCCATCATCGTACGCTCCTCGGTTTGGTATTGTTTGATGGAATCCGGGTTCAGGTGTTTCAGGCTGAGTTGTACATATTCCAGGTTTTCTTTGAAGAACTGCGGGACATAAAGATTCTTGCGTCCTTCATAGGACTGCTGGTCGAAGTCGATGGCGCGGATCCGGTATTGGTAGTCTTCGATATCGGGTGTGATATCCACGACGAAGTTGTAAGAGCGCATGTCTCCCAGCAAACGGACAAAGCATCTCTCATTGAACTTCACGAATTCCTTGGCCAGCCGGATCTTGTTGGTGAGCGGATCGTCCAGGTAAGTGGTAAGGAATACGTCGCCGGGGATGCCGGGGATATGTTCTTCTACCAGGGTATTGTGGTGGGTGAAATAGGTGATCCGGTTGGGGGAGAGCAGGTGTTCCAGCTCCAGCCCATAGATCCGGGAGGCGTCCGCCTGTTTGATATAATAGTGGTCGTAATTGTCGTTGAATTTGTTGACGATACGGATCCTGAAGGGGGTCGAGTTGGCAAAGCTGCAGAAGTCGACCCGCGCCACGTCGAGATGGTTTACAAAACTGAAGTCGCCTTCCGTTTTCAGGATCGCGTACATCTGCACGAGCCCTTCCCGGATAAAGTCCCAGTGACGCATGTCATACAGGGCCGTCTCCCAGAGGGTGTCTTTCCCATGTTTATCTTTTAGTGGGACAGAGAAGGTGATATGCTGCAGCAGGTCTTTGTAGGATACCGGGAGCTTCACCTCGCGTCCATGATGTTTGAGGTATTCACGCAAGGGTTCCTCCACCGGGAAGATGGGCTTCTTCCGGGAAGGCTTATTGGGCTTGTCTGCTCCATCGGCCAGAAAATGGGGGGATGTGTCGCCGAAATGCATGGGTTGCCATTTTATTAAAGTGATCGGAGACCTATATTAGGCAATGTAGATATTATGCAATGTAGAGAATTCTTTTAGGAAACGAACCTCTGCGCTATCTTCTCCCGCAGCTCCCTGAAATAAGCAGGCGCTTGCAGCATCCGGCTGCCGTACCAACTGAAGAATTCTCCATCGACCAGCAGGATTTTTACAGCGGGCAAATGCTTTTGCAACTCTTCAGCATGCTTCTCTTTGAAAGGGTAGGGTTCCGAGGAGAGGAGGATGTATTTGCAGCCGGCCGCCTGCAATTCTTCGATCGTGATCACCGGGTAGCGGTTTCTCCCGGCAAATACGTTCTGTAGTCCACAGGACTTCATCATCTCATGGATAAAGGTATCGCCGCCGGCAACCATATAGGGGTCGCGCCAGATGAAATAGGCCGCTTGCAAGGCGATGTCGGGTTTTCGGGTTTGAACGGTTTCGTAAGTTGCCGCTGTCATGGGGATATCTTTTTCGAGAGCTGCAAACCCCTCTTCGATGGTGCGGGCGAGAGACACGGCTTTCTCCTGCCTGTCCGTTATACGCCCCATGACACGGATCATGTCGAGAGCGTCTTTCCGCGTCCGGATATCGGTGACCCAGACCGGGTAATGCCTGGCCAGTTCCTCCACTTCTTCACGCAGGTTTTCCTCCTTGTTGGCAATGATGAGGTCCGGTTGCAGCGCATGGATCGTAACGGCATGTGTATTTTTTGTGCCGCCGACCCTCTTTTTTGTCCGGAACCAGTGATCCGGGTGCACACAGAATTTGGTGATGCCTGCCACTTCTTCGTCGAGCCCAAGATCGAACAGGAGTTCGGTCAGCGAAGGCACCAGGGAAACGATATGCCGCGGCGGCGAGCCCTTCTGCGTAGATAACTCATCCATAATCGATCGGTCCGTTAATAATGCCATCGATGAGCTATTTCCCTGCAAGGTAACAAGCCAGAGGGGGTGATGTGTGTCTTTTTTCCAGGGCTGCGTGTGTCTTTTTCTATTTTTTTCGATTTACATGTAAATCGTTGTCTGTCCTGGCCCTGTCATTTAACTAGTAAATCGTTTTTTTTCGAAAAAAGAGATACTGACCCAAACACGCACAGCATACGTATCATAAGCGAACAGTGGAGGGGTTTGGGGATGTCATAAATTAATGATTATCAGATATATAAGAACTTGGCATTTTATGTGAAGCTACACGGGATTGCAGTAACTTGAATGTTTTCGTTATCATGGCAAATTTCCCCCTCAAGATCATCTTCCGGCATCTCTGGAAAAGCAGGTTATATTCATCCATCAATGTGATCGGGCTGTCGATCGGGATAGCGTGTGCGATGCTGGCGGTCCTCTACTGGAAGGACGAAAGAAGCTTCGACGACTTTCATAAGAACGGTCCGTATTTGTACCGGGTAACTACTTCGCTGGTCGAAGGTAAAGGAGAAAAGATCCGCAAGACAGGCGGTACCGGGCAGGTGCAGGGGCCAGCATTCAAAGCCGCCATTCCCGAGCTATTGGATGTTACACGGGTGATGGGCGGTAATCTTACGGGGGATGTGATCGGAAACGACAAGGCGTTGCATCTGCAGATGCTCTTCGCCGATGCAAACTTTTTCAATACTTTCTCTTTTCATTTATTGCGGGGTGATCCCCATACCGTTCTGGCAGATGCCGGATCGGCCGTTATCACCGAAAGTACGGCGATGAAGTATTTTAATACCCTGGATGTGATCGGCAGGCGGCTTGAATTAAATGCGGATCCTTCTGCCCGGCAATTGGGCAGACCGATGCTGATAACGGGTGTTGTACGGGATCCCCCGGCTAATTCATCTATCCGGTTCGATGCCGTTTTCCCGCTACAGTTTATGCAGCTGTCCTTCCAGGATGATAGCTGGCTGAATGCCTATCTCGGAACATTTGTACTCATCCGGCCCGGCGCGGACCTAAAAGCCGTCGTAAAAAAAATGGATGCTGTCTATGCGCTGCATGCAAAAGAGCAGCTCGCCGCCAATTGGAAGAGCTATGGCTTCGATCCCCGGGTAAGCTATGGCCTGCAGGTAATGAGCGATATCCACCTGGAACCCTTTGCAAAAAGCGGCGCGGAGAATAATGCAGCGGAAGAAGATGGTGTCTCCAACGGAAGCAGCCCGGTCTACTCCTGGCTTTTTATGGGTATCGCGGTTTTTATTTTGCTGATGGCGGCCATCAATTTTGTCAATATCAGTATCGCCGATTCGTTGAAGAGGGCTAGGGAAGTGGGCGTGCGGAAGATCGCCGGAGGAAGCCGGTGGCGGATCATCCGGTTGTTTTTGGGAGAGTCTGCCGTATTGTGTTTGTTGGCGTTTGCGCTGGCTGCTCTCCTGGCAAATGGCGCGATTCCTGACTTCAACCGCTTGACCGGGAGGGAACTTTCCTTGTGGGGCCATTTTGACGGCAGCCTCTTTTTTTGTTTCTCGGGGCTGCTCGCAACGATCATCTTATTGGCGGGCTATTACCCTGCGAGCGTCTTGTCAAATTTCAAACCGACCGAAGTCCTTTATGGCAGACAAAGGCTGATGGGTCGTGGCGGCTTTGGCCGTGTCCTGACCGTTGTGCAGTTTTCGCTGGCTGTTTTCCTGCTTATAGCCACGCTGGTCTATTACAGGCAGATGGATTATATCCGTACAAAGGATCTTGGCTATAACCCGGGGCAGGTATTGGTGACTTCGATACAGGCAGACGGAGATATAAAAATCTTGAACGATCAATTCAGGAACGAGCTTGCAAAGGAACCGTCCATTGAGATAGCCTCTTTTGGCGGTGACCGGGCAGGCAGTTCCGAGGTCCGGGTGCATGCGAGTGGCGGAAATAATCAGGCGGACGGGGGGGATCAGCCGGGCAGGAAGGAGTCTACGGACCGAACCGTCCTGGCAGTGCACAAAGTGATCGATGAGAATTACCTGCAGCTAATGCAGATACCCCTCAAAGCAGGTCGTGATCTGTCGGCTGCTTTCCCGGCCGATAAGAGGAACTCGGTTATTGTGAACGAGACCTTTGTACGAGCGGCGGGGCTGGAAGATCCCATAGGAGCACAGGTTCAGATAGACCGTTATTTCAATAAAGGGACCGCGACGATCATAGGAGTGGTAAAGGATTTTCATACCGGCTCTCTCAGGGAGACCATACAGCCGGTGGTCTTGTTTATGAGCGATTGGTTCGGTGGTTCGATCCGGGTGAAATTTGAGAAGCCCAGGCAACAGGAGGCTATTGCCGCTTTACAAAATGCCTATCGGAAGATCCTTCCCCGGGCGGTTTACCATTATGATTTCCTGGATGAGCTAAATGCAAAGGAGTATACGCGGGAAGCTCACTGGCAACAGGTTATCCGTTTCGCGACCGTCCTTTCGATCCTTATTTGTTCTCTGGGATTATTCGGTCTTGCTCATTTATCGACCCGTCAACGGATCAAAGAAATTGGTATCCGGAAGGTTTTGGGGGCTTCAGCCGGACAAATTACAGGGCTGCTGGCGGGTAATTTCCTGCGGCTGGTGATCATCGCCTATATCATTGCCGCACCGGTGGCCTGGATGGTCATGAGCAGGTGGTTGGCAGATTTCGCCTACCGCGTTCCGATGAACGCCGGGATATTCATCCTGGCCGGGGCGATTGCCGCAGCGATAGCCTTTATCTCGGTAAGCGTTCAGTCGATACTCGCCGCCATCGCCAATCCCGTCGACAGCTTGAGAACCGACTAAGAACCGGGGAGAAAATGGCCAAAAAAGGGCGAGACGCAAGAACGAAGAGCGTAAAAAAACAAATTGTCAACGGAAGCCAATAGAACCAGATTATTTCCAAACACGCAGAAAATGTTCAGAAACTATTTCAAATCAGCCTTCAGGTATTTATGGAGCCACAAGATCTTTTCGGTCATCAACCTGGTGGGGCTTGCAACGGGGATCTGCGTCTGCTTCTTTGCCTTGCTATATGTCCGTTTCGAGTTGGGTTATGACAGCTATCACGAGAAAGCCGGCCGGATCTACCGGCTGGTCACGGATGTGAAAACGTCCACCGGAGTAAACTATGAGAGCAGTTCGGCCCCGATGGGGCCGGCCATCCAGGCTGCTTTTCCCGAGGTGCAGGCCTCGGCACGGGTATTCCTGGACAACCTGATCATAGAAAAAGACGATCGGCATTTCAATGATGAGGAGATTGCCTATGCCGATTCATCCTTGTTTTCTGTGTTCACCTTTCCCCTGATCGCCGGCAATCCTGGTACCGCATTGAATGCGCCTTATTCGCTTGTCTTGTCGGAAACGGCGGCAAAGAAATATTTCGGAGCAGTGAACCCGGTGGGTAAGACCTTGCTGGTGGAAGGAAGATATCCGGCGCAGGTCACGGCTTTGATGAAAGATATGCCCGCGAATTCTCATTTCCGGACAGATATATTGGTTTCCATGTCGACTCTGTTGCAAGCCTGGAACCCCTCGATGGAAAGGAAGTGGGACCGGTTTGGTTTCTATACCTATCTGCTCTTGTCTGAAAATGCCGATGCGGGACGCCTGGCCGGCAAACTGCCCGGGTTCGTAAACGAACATATGGATCAGCTTCCGGCAAAATATTCCTTGTCCCTGGAGCCGCTCACACGCGTCTATTTGTATGGAAAGGCCAGGGGGCATAGATCCGGGTCTTCTATCAGCGGGAATCCCGTCAATCTGTATGTCTTTTCCCTGGTGGCTGCGTTGGTCCTGTTGATCGCCGGTTTCAATTTTGTCAACCTTACGACGGCTTTTTCCCTGCAACGGGCGAAAGAAATTGGCGTGCGAAAGGTCTTGGGGGCTTCGAGAAGACAGTTAATGGCGCAGTTCCTCCTCGACGCAATCTTATTATCCTTGTTGGCCTTTATAGCGGCTTTGCTGTTGTACCTGTTATTCCTGCCTCTTTTCGACCGTTTGTGCGGAAAAACGATTGCGGATCCGGTTGCCGGCCATCCTCTCTATCTATGCTGGTTGCTGCTGCCGGCCATTTTGGTCGGTCTTCTTGCCGGTGTCTACCCGGCCTTTTTTCTTTCGGGTTTTGAGCCCATCAGCACGTTAAAGGGGGGATTTGTCCGCGGATCGAAGGGCTTGCTCCTTCGAAAAACGCTGGTGGTCACCCAGTTCTCGCTGTCGATCGGCCTGATCATCGCGACCCTTGTGATCCATTCTCAGCTCGATTTTATGAAGAACGGGCAATTGGGTTTTAAGAAGACGCATAACCTGGTCGTAGACTTTCATTTTGACGGTCGGCTCATCGAACATGGGGAGGCCATCAAGCAGCGATTGCTGGATATTCCGGGTATCAGCGCCGCCACGATTTCCTCCGGCATACCGGGAAGGGCCAACCGGGTACTCGACACGAAAATTGAGAATGCGGACAGGAATATGCAGGATCTTCAATGGGAGCCTTATTTTATCGACTATGATTTTTTCAGGCAGTACCAGATTGGCATAGTCGTGGGGCGTCCTTTCTCGACCGCGTTTGCCACCGATTCGTCGGGCGCCATGCTGATCAACGAATCGGCGGTCAAGAGTCTTGGCTATCACGATCCGCATGATGCGATCGGCCGGCATTTCTCACAGGCGGGCCGTAAGGGAGTGATCATCGGGGTGGTAAAGGATTTTCATGTGCATTCTTTCCGCGAAGCGGTGCCGCCGCTGACCTTTCAGTTGGGGGGCGGGTATTCCACTTTTCTGACCCTGGAGTTGTCCTACCCCAATCCCGCCGCGACGATCGCCACGCTTGAAAATGTCTGGAGGCATCTCCTGCCGGATCTGCCGCTCGTTTGGTTTTTTGGGGATGAGACTTATGATGCTCAATATATCGGCGAAGAACGTTTTGGCGCTCTCTTTATTTGTTTTGCATCGCTGGCCATCCTCATCTCCTGTCTGGGGCTTTTGGGGCTATCGGCTTTCAATACCCTGCAGCGGACAAAGGAGATCGGGGTTCGCAAAATACTGGGCGCCTCCGCGGGCAGCATCGTCCGGACACTATCGGCTGACTTTCTCAAATTGATTGGCATAGCCTTCCTCCTGGCCGCCCCGCTCGCCTGGCTGCTGATGGACAAATGGCTGGAGCGATTCTCTTACCGGGTAACGCTATCGGGGTGGGCTTTTGCGCTGGCCGGACTGACCGCCGTGGGAGTAGCCTTTTTAACAATAGGCTTCCAGACCGTCCGGGCGGCCCTTGCCAACCCTGTCGACAGTCTGAAAGCGCTCTGAGAAATAGGAGAGACTTTATAAACCGCCGGACGGGGTGATCTTATCTCCGGTAATCCAGCCGGCAGCGTCGGATGCCAGGAACACCACAGCGGCTGCGATGTCTTCCGGCTGACCCAGGCGACCGAGCGGGGTAGAGGCTACCAGCGCCTTTTCGAAATCGCTGCCGATCATGCCAACCCGGTGTGTGCCTTCTGTTTCCGTCGCCCCCGGAGCGATTGTATTTACCCTGATCTTTCGCGGCGCCAGTTCTTTGGCATGAGCCTTTGTAAGGGTATCCACAGCACCCTTCGTGGCCGCGTATACACTCATGTTGGCGCCCGGATTGGAGCTCACTACCGAACTGATATTGATGATGCTGCCGCCGGTTTCCGGGAAATGTTTCAAGGCCTCCCGGGTTGTCAGGATGGGCCCGAGTACATTGATGTCGAATTGACGATGAAATTCCGCTTCGGTAATCGTTTCCACCGGGTCAAATTGGTAGACGCCCGCATTGTTGACGACGACATTGACGATTCCAAACGCTTTTTTCGCGTCTTCAAAAAGCCGTTTCACGTCGGCGGCCTTATCCACGTTGCCCTGGATGGCGATCGCTTTTCCACCTGCGGCTGTAATTTGTTTCACTACGAGATCCGCCCCATCCTTACCATTCGAGTAATTGACCACCACGCTCGCGCCTTCCGCAGCCAGCCCCCTGGCTATGCCTGCCCCGATGCCCTTGGATGCCCCGGTGACGATTGCTACTTTTCCTGCTAGTTTTAAATCCATTTTTTTAGAGTTTTTTTAGAGTTTTTTGAAAGTTTTGATGAGAGATTTTGTTCAGAATTTTGATGAATGGGTCTTATTTAAAACTATTTATTTAAATATTTGAATAAATGTTCGACGGGATATCGGGGACTAGAACTACTGTTCAACCACAGCCACCCCGATGCTTTTCTTCAGGCCATCCCGCCAAACAGGACGCCCGCTAAACACGACATCCCTCTGAACAGGACAAGCATTTAAACACTCAAACACATTTAAATGTTTAAATGTGTTTTCGATATTTTTTTAACCCTTGATTTCCTTCAAAAAATTCATGTATTCCGCAATTACCTTTTTGTCGATGGTATATTTGATGTTTCGGCCTTCCTTTTCTGGGATTAGCAGGCCCGCATCGACGAGTTGTTTGATATGATGGGAAACGGCGGATTGTGTCAGGTCGATGAGTTCGCAGATATCCGCGCATTGCATCCAGTCCTGTTTCGTCACCGACTGTAATATTTTTATCCGGTGAGGATCTCCTAATGCCTTCGAAATTCGTTCGATATCCTTGTTGTTCATCGTATGGGAAAATGCAAATATATCTATAAGATCAAACAATCTGTATTTTATAGGGGAGATACCATAGAGGGAGCTACCCCGTAAACTTTCTTAAAAGCATAAGAGAAATGTGAAAGGTCTTCAAATCCCAGGTCCAGGTATATTTCGGAAGCTTTCCTGCCTTTTTCCCGGATAAGATAATATGCCTCCTTCAGGCGCCTCTGTTGCAGCCAGCGTTTCGGGGACATATTATAAATCTTTTCAAAATCTCTTTTGAAGGTCGCAAGGCTGCGGCCCGTCAGATAGGCAAAGCGGCTCAATTCAACATTATATCTGTAATGTTCGTTCATATAGGCTTCGAGGTCTATTTTCCCCGGCTCGCTGAAATCAAATAATATGTTCTTTAAAGCAGGGTGGGTTTCCAGCAGGATCAGGATCGCTTCTTTGACCTTCGTGTCCGTAAGGGCCTTGCTGACCGTGCGGGCAGTATCCAGGTAGGGGGTAAGAGAGTCGATATAATTTGTAAAAAGAGGATTGGATGGCAGCAGCAGGGTGGCTTCCCCGGTGTAAGGGCGATCCACCTGCAGCTTATGTTCTTCGCTGACGGCGTGCAGGGTGTCGGGGTCCATCGATACGGAAATGGAACGGTATTCTCCACCTGGCGGCGGGAATTTGGTGTACTTCGACAATTGATTCCTCCTGAAGAACCTAAAATCACCCTCCTTAAAGACATAAGACTTTCCGCCAACCGAAATCTCCGAACTGCCGGAGAAAATATACCCGAACACGTGTTCGGGTATAAAGGATTCTCCCTCTGTACTCTTCTTTGAGTAACAGGAGTATAAAATGTGAGGCCGCTGTTTTTCTGCTGGGTCACCCATAAAAATCAAATGTAGGAAAACCGGGTTATCGAAAAATCCCAATCCTGTTTATCAGGCCCCCTGGTATTTATTGAGTCGTTCCGCCCGTCAGTTTTTTACCATACGCGGTTTCGAGGAAATTAACGGCGTCATCATGATCCGTAGAGAGGCTGACCGGCTCCCAGGCTTCCATTTCTACTTTCCTTGCCGCGTCCGCCTGCTTTAGCAGGGCGATGGCTTCGCTGCCGAGAACCAGGTGGACGGGAGGTTCGGGATGGTCGGCCAGGTCGATCATCGCTTTTGCTGCCTTGTCCGGGTCGCCGACAGGGAGATGCTTTCTGTTTTTGAGATAATCCGCTACCCAATCGACGGTCGTTTCATAGCCTTCGACGTGTTTTGCGAAGCTCATCGAGGCGCCACCCCAATCGGTCCGGAACCCGCCCGGTTCGACGGAGGTGACAAAGATACCAAGTGGCTTCACCTCTTTAGCCAGTGCCTCGGTGAAACCACCCAAACCGAACTTGGCGGCCTGGTACATTGTCAGACCCGCGTTGCCGATCCGGCCTCCGATCGAACTGATCTGGAGGATACGACCCGAGTGTTGTTTGCGCATATAGGGGAGAATGGCGCGGGTGATCTCTATGGGTGCGTACAGGTTCGTATCCAGCTGGCTGCGGACCTGGTCTTCTGTGAAAGCTTCGGCGGCGCCGGTAATCCCAAATCCTGCATTGTTGACCAGGACGTCGATCTTCCCGAAGTGTTTTATGGTATCGTCCACGGCCTTGCGGATCTCTTCATATCGGGTCACGTCCAACTGTATGGGATAGATAAGACCCGGGTATTTTTCCACCAGGTCATCTAACCGCCGCGGATCCCTGGCGGTGGCGGCGACCCGGTCGCCTTTTGCGAGTACTGCTTCCGTGAGGCTGCGTCCCAGTCCCCTGGAACTGCCCGTGATAAACCAAACCTTTGTCATTTTATTTGTGTTTGTTTCCACAAAGTTCCTTCAATTATCGGGCAATGGCTTTGTTGGAAAGCTCAAACTTGTTTGTTGCGCGGCTCAAATAGCTTGAAAAGACGCAGTTCGATCGAGTAGCAACGTGGGAATAAAACAAATGATGGGTAATCTGTTGATAATGCGGGTGGTGTGGTAGTATAACAGCGGGAGCGTGGTAGTGGCGGTGTAATAGTGGTGGTAGCGTGGTACTGGCGGCGGATTGGTAATTGACTAAGGGGGGCGGCAACAATGAAGAGCGGTTTGTGTAGAATGAAAAGCGGCCCACCGGTGAAGGCCTCCTGCTAAATAGGCGACTAATCGGAATTTAGCAGGAGGGTACTGGATTGAAAAACTGGGTCATTCGATTGGATTTGGATACTGCTTAGGGTCTTTCCCGGCCCGCCTGCTCTGCAGCTTCGGTAGCCGTGATGGACATTGGATTTGTCAATTCATTTCACCGTTACGGATCTGGTCATTCAGGATATTGGCGGTTTTCCGGTCTTTCAGGATATTGGCGGTTTTCCGGTCTTTCAGGATCTTGGTCGGTTTCTCCGGATCTTGGACGGTTTAGGATTTGGATGGTCTTTCAGGATCTTTGGACGGTCTTTCAGGGTTTTCGGATCTGTTTTTCGTCAGGATAATGGATCTTAAAAAAAGAAAAAAAGAAGTTGACTGATATTGGATTTTTGGAATTTCCTGGATATTGGATATTGGTGGTCTTTCCGGATACTGAAAATGATATTGGTTTTTTTGGATATTGGGATGATTGATATTATCAATCAACTTCTGGATCAAAAGTAGTTACCGGAGCTTCCTCCTGCAATAGAGATTTTGCCTTATTTTCGGCTGGCAGTAAATACTAACGAATTCGTAATCAATACAAAATAAGTTCGGAAATATACGAACACGGCTTCGTATTAACGACATGTCCCCCTTAATGCCCGACCGCGTGGATGATATCGTATTTGGTCACGATATGGTAATTCCCGCTATCGTCTTTGGCCAGGACCGCCCCGTTTTCGCGGGTGATGAGGCTGCTGAGCCTTTCCAGGGGGGTGTCGAATGCGACAACCGGGTAGGCGCTTTCCAGTACTTCCCGGACCTTTTTGCTTTTGATATCTTGACCATTGCTCATCATCCGGCTAAACAGACCGCTCTCGCTGATTGCCCCCAGGACTTCGCCGTTCTTCAGGACCGGCAGGTTCTCGATATGGTATTTTTGCATGAGCTCGAAGGCCTCTGTAACGGTTTGTTCGGGTTCGACGGTGATGAGCCGTTTCGCTTCCCGGCCGTTGATGATATCCCGGAAGGTCTTTACGTCGAGGAAGCCTCGTTCCATCATCCACTGGTCGTTGTAGACTTTTCCCACATAGCGGCTGCCATGATCATGAAAAATGACTACGACCAGGTCGTCTTTTTTTAACAGGTCTTTTAACTGCATCATTCCCTGGAGCGCAGTTCCTGCACTGTAACCGCAGAAAAGGGCTTCTTCCCGCGCTATACGGCGGGCCATGATAGCCGCATCTTTGTCGGTGACCTGCTCAAAGACATCCACCTGTTTCATGTCATAGTTCTGGGGAACGAAGTCTTCGCCGATCCCTTCACTAATGTAAGGATGCACCTCATTCATGTCTATTTCCCCGGTCCTGAAATATTTCGTAAGCAGGCTTCCATAGGGATCCATGGCCCAAACCTGCACGGCTGGATTCTTCTCCTTTAAGTACATCGCCGTCCCGGTAACGGTCCCGCCTGTCCCGGTGGCAACGACCAGGTGGGTGATCTTTCCATCGGTCTGTTCCCAGATCTCCGGGCCCGTCGTCTCATAATGGGCATCGCGATTGGCCAGGTTGTCATACTGGTTGGTATGGAAAGAATTGGGAATCTCCTTGTTCAGCCGGCGCGCGATGGAATAATAAGACCTGGGGTCGTCGGGTTCCACGTTGGTGGGACAGACGATCACTTCCGCGCCGAGTGCTTTGAGAATATCGATCTTTTCTTTGGATTGTTTATCGGTAGTCGTGAAAATGCATTTATACCCTTTTACCACGGCGGCGAGTGCCAGACCCATGCCCGTGTTTCCGGACGTGCATTCGATGATCGTTCCTCCGGGTTTCAGCCGGCCATCCTGTTCGGCCACTTCCACCATTTTAAGGGCCATGCGATCTTTGATGGAGTTGCCCGGGTTAAAGTATTCGACTTTTGCCAGTACGGTACAGGGCAATTCCCTGGTGATCTTATTGAGCCGGATAAGCGGGGTGTTTCCGATTGTCTCCAGGATGTTGTTCTTGATGTCCATACATTTTTTTGTTCCGGCCAAAGATAAGATTTTAGTCCTTGTTGATAAGTTCTTTCCGGATCCCCTGCTTTGCATTCGTCCGTTCGTTTCGATTCTTTACATTTGCAGCCCGGTTAAAGTATAATAATATCATAAGCCGATACCGTCATAAGTCAGAAATAATAAAGAACGCATGGAATCTGTCTATATACTGAAGATAGCTGAGAAAACGAATACGAGTGTCAAGCAGGTCAATAACGTCCACGAGCTCCACACGGGAGGCGCGACGATCCCCTTTATGGCCCGCTACCGCAAAGAAGCAACTGGCAATCTTGACGAAGTCCAGATCAACGATGTCGTGGAACAGATCAAATATTTCGCAGAGCTGGATAAAAGAAAAGAGACGGTGTTAAAGACGATCGAGGGTTTGGGGAAACTGACCCCCGAACTGAAGGAACGTATCGAAAACTGTTTCGAAGCTACGGTGCTCGAAGACATCTACCTGCCCTACAAGCCAAAACGCAAGACCAAGGCAACCACTGCCATCGAAAAGGGATTGGAGCCGCTGGCGAACATCCTGTTTGAACAGGGATCCGTGCAACCGGAAGAAGAAGCCGCCAAATTTGTGAATGAACAGGTAAAAGATACCAGGGAAGCCTTGCAGGGCGCCAGGGACATTATCGCGGAACGTATTTCCGAGAATGAACAGGCTCGTAATAAGGTGAGACAGCTCTTTACGGAGAGCGCCGTTTTGAGCGGGAAGGTCCTTGCCAGCAAAAAAGACGAAGAAGAAGCCCAGAAATATCGTGATTACTTTGAATTCAGCGAACCGCTGCGCGATTGTCCCTCCCATCGTATCCTTGCCATCCGAAGGGGTGAGAAGGAAGGCTACCTGGTCATGGATATCAATATCGACAAGCCGTCGGCGGTTGACTCGCTCGACAGGATCTTTATAAAGGGCGCGAGTCCGGCAGCCGGCGAAGTCAAAAAAGCCATCGAAGATTCTTTCGACCGCCTGCTGAAGTCTTCCATCGAAAACGAGTTCCGGCTGATCAGCAAGAACAAGGCCGACGAGGAAGCCATCCGGGTCTTTGCAGAGAACCTGCGGCAGTTGCTGCTGGCCTCTCCCTTGGGGTCGAAGCGTGTGCTTGCGCTGGATCCTGGTTTTCGCACGGGTTGCAAGGTTGTCTGCCTCGACGCCCAGGGTAATTTTCTCCATAACAGTACGATCTATCCCCATCCGCCGCAGAACGAGTGGCAGGAGAGCGTAGCGAGCCTGAAGTCCCTGGTTGCCCGTTTTGAGACCGAGGCGATCGGCGTGGGGAATGGCACGGCCGGCCGGGAAACGGAACAACTGGTCCGTAGCATCGATTTTGGCAGACCGGTGAGCATCTTCATGGTCAACGAGAGCGGCGCTTCTATTTATTCCGCTTCGGAAGTGGCGCGTGAGGAATTCCCTGACCAGGATGTCACGGTGCGCGGATCGGTAAGTATCGGGCGCAGGCTCCTGGACCCGCTCAGCGAATTGGTGAAGATCGATCCGAAGTCCATCGGTGTGGGACAATACCAGCATGATGTGAACCAGACCAAGCTAAAAGAAGAGCTGGACCGGGTGGTCGAAAGCTGCGTAAACCATGTGGGCGTCGATCTGAATACGGCTAGCAAACATCTGTTGACCTATATCTCCGGGCTCAGCGCCACGCTTGCAAAGAATATCGTCGAATACCGGGCTAAGAACGGGGCTTTCCGGACCCGTGATGAGCTGAAAAAGGTCAGCCTGATGGGGCCCAAGACCTACGAACAGGCAGCCGGCTTTTTACGGATACGGGAAGCCGAAAATCCGCTGGACAACAGCGCCGTGCATCCGGAGACTTATTATGTGGTGGAAGAAATGGCGAAGGATCTGCAGTGTACGGTCAAAGACCTGGTCGGAAAGGCGGAGTTGAGAAAACAGATCCAGAAGAAGAAGTATATCTCCGGAACCGTCGGCGAATTCACGATCGATGATATCCTGAAGGAACTGGAGAAGCCCGGCCGCGATCCCCGCAGCCAGATCGAAGAGTTCCGGTTCGAGGAAACGATCAAGACGATCGAAGACCTGAAGCAGGGGATGACGGTGCCCGGCATCGTTACGAATATCACCAACTTCGGGGCTTTTGTCGATATCGGGGTCAAGCAGGACGGGCTCGTCCATATCTCACAAATGAGCAATACCTATATCTCCGATCCCAACGAGGTGGTCAAGCTGCAGCAGAAGGTGATGGTCACCGTGATGGAGGTCGATGTGGCGCGGAAGCGGATCTCTCTCTCGATGAAGGGACAGGGTGCGGCGGCTGGTGCAGGTGCTGGTGGAAACCGTTCGCAGGGCCCGGGCCAGAAGAACAAAGCCGGCGGCACAGAAAAGCCTTCGGGTAATCCCGGCAACCTGCGTGGAGAAAGACCCGAAAGGTCCGGTCGTCCGGATCGCCCCGGTGGAGGCCCCGGCCAGCATGGGAGTGGTCAGAAGGCTTCCGGCCAGGGCGCGGCTGCCGGCAGGAAAGAGGAACCCCTGGATGCTTTCCAGGCGAAACTAATGGAGCTAAAGAAGAAGTTTAAGGATTGAGAACGATTACTCTGTTTAAAAACGTATGCGACGAAACCTGTTTGCATGGCTGACTGTTGGCCTGGTTGCCCGAATGCTGGGCCCCGATGCCGCCATCGCCCAAACCAGAAGGGCCGATACGACCTCCTATGTTCGCCTGATTTTTGTCGCCAACTGCTTCACCGTGGCTGAGAACTCGGCCTTCCGATACGCGGCAGCCAATCTGGTTTCCGACTATGAGCGGGACACGGCGAGCCGGCAGACCATTAAGCGCATCTATTTCGACAATGCCCGTCAGATCGTGGACAGCATCAATCACCAGCGCCAACTGATCCGCTCGGTGGACTTTCTCTCTCATTCCCGGGACGACCGGATCGGCGCCACCGTCGTAAAGGGAAATGTACAATACCGCACCAGCCTGTTCGAAAGCCGCCGGAAGATGCAGGAAGTCCAATGGCACAATGCGGGCGGCAGCCTGCACAACAGCTACAAAATGGCTTCTGCAGACGAGATCGATTTCTCCGGGTTCTCCTATGACGCCGTCATCGAGATCCACGGCTGCCATGCCGGTATGGAGGAAGATACGCTCCCTGTCAATATCTGCAAGAGACTCTCGCTGGGACTTTACATGTCGGGCAAACAACTGGCGGTAGTCATCGGGCATGGCACCCGCGCCAATCCGAACCAGAAAAAAGCCATGTCCCGTTCCGGCGGATCATCCGCTACGAATTCATCTGGATTCAAGGCCTCCGTGCTGTCACAGGATTACCGGCACGGACTGCGGTTGGTCTATTTCGACGGGCGCGCCATCCTTGCAACCTACCAGCCCGGGGCTATCCCCCAGCCGGCGATCATCGCTGCGATCGTCCAGGCGCAGAACGCACCGGCGCGGGGGGCCAGGGGTGCGGCGCGAAATTAAAAACGCATTCACCTATTTATATGGACTATTATTAATAAGAAAACCTCCCCGACGAATCGGAGAGGTATGTGCTGCCTCCCGGTTATTTCTTCCCGCCTCCCACGAAGAATCCAACGGTAAAAGCGAGATAATTGGCGTTGGCTCCCACGACATCATAAATCGCCGACATCCTGAAATGGCCCGTCTCGAAACCGATCCTGGGGAATATCCCGAATTTGGAAGCGGAAACGGAGATGTTGTCCCCTGAATTTCCCACGATCGCTTTTTGCGAGAACAGACCGGCGCCTCCACCTGCAAACGCCCTGAAACCGGTCTTCGTGAAGTAATAGTCGCCTGTGAGACAATAAGAGGTCAACAAAGAGACTTTGACTCTGTTCTTTGTGCCGTCGTTGTATTCGGAGCCCAGACCGGCCCCTTCGAACCTGAAACCCAGCGCAAAGTCATCCGACAATCGGTAGTGAGGTTCTACGGTAAAGGTAGCGCCGGCCTTTGTCCCAGAACGATACCCGTGAAAGGCTGTCGATGGCTGTGGCAGGGGCATGGCGTATCAGGGAGTCGCAGCGAACCAATAATTGTCTTCCCTCGGCAAGATGCCGGGTCCAGATGAGCCAGCGTATCTTACCGTTGAAAAACTGTACAAGGTCGTTGGAATAGGATGGGGATGCGGGATCGAGCATGGCTTCTATCGTTCCCGCCACGCTGTCGGCCTGCTGTTGTGGCAGGGCCAGCAGGTATAGCGTGAGGTATTTTAGCGCGCTGTCCTTGCGGGGGATCTTTGGCAAGTGGCCCAGGAGCTCTGTGATCAATTCCGCCGCTTCCCGGTGTTTTTTATGGTCATCCAGCCACCACGCATAGCCAAAGCCCTTTTTGAGCCGGGCGGAAACGCTATCCTGCGGGGATCGCGGATATCCGGTCTCCTGCACGGGCAGCCTGTCGTTCCCGGCATATCGATGCACCGCATGTTTGCAGGCAATGAAAAGCCATAATGCCGGCAGACAGGAAATGATCCGGGTGACCAAGATCATCCGGGAGAACGTTATTTTCTCAAAGCAAGGCACAGGGGATTATTGGTTTTAGCTACTATAAAGCAGGTAACTCTTTCGACAGTTTTAATGCTTTTTCACGATAGGGATGATCCGTTATGCCCGAGATGGCCTGCAGGATCGATCTGGCTTCCGTGACCTTCTTTAACCGGAGGCAACTCAAGGCCTCATACCATTGGGCCATCCCGGTGTAATGGTCCGGCCATCCGGTCGGGTGCGTCCCGGCGAGTCTCCTGAAAAACAGGTAGGCGCTATCATATTGCCCGGCTCCCATATAAGAAGACGCCAGATAAAAGACAGCGACCGTATCGGGGAGCAGTGCTTTAAATTTGCCGGCCGCCGAACTGTATTCTTTTGTTTTATAATCCACCATCGCATCCATCAGCCTGATGTCGTTTTGCCCGGCCCCCATCGTTGTGGGAAGGCCCGGGGCGGGCGCATACCAGGCCGCGAATATTTTCTCTTCCGGCGGGCGGGAATACCGGGTAAGCAGATAGTCGCCAAGAACCACCAGCAGGATCACCGCGGCTGCGGCCAGCCACCATCCGGCCGATATTTTTTTTATAGCCGATCTCATTCCGGAGGGAAGCGCATCCGGGGGATTGTCCGTCAGGCGGTTGTCGGCCGCGCCGGAGTCCGTCAGACCGGTATGGCCGTCACCGGACTCCATTTCCAGGTGGATCGATTCCAGTTGTTCCTGCAGGGCGGCCAGCCTCACCATATCCGCCAGTTTTTCCTGCCTGACAAATTCCTGTCTGAATGCGGCATCCTCTTCAAGCCGCCGGAGAAAAGATTGTTTCTCTTCTTCGCTCATGGTCCCGTTGAGGTATTGGTCGATATATTCTTCCTGGTTGTTCATTCAGCGTTTCCATAATAAAGTTCCCGCAGCTGGTTCAAACATCTGTATTTCTGATTTTTCGCCGAGTCTGCCGTCAACTCCATTTCCGAGGCGATCTCTTCCATAGACAGCCGCCGGTAATAGAAAAGGTAGAGGATCTTCCGGCAGCGTTCCCTGAGACGAGCCAGCAACTGCCGCGCCTGGTCGATTTCCTCTTTGCGGATCAGCTGGTTTAAAGAGTCGTCAGAATCGTTCAGAAGATCCGTGGAGGGCAGCTGCTTCCCTCCGGAATCACCCCTGAAATCGTTTTCCTCTCCGGAAAAACTTTCCGTGTCCATCGCGGATGAATAGCGAAAGGCCGCGCTCCGCGTCCTTTCCAGCCAACGAAAACGGCATATCTTCCGAAGGTAGGATTCCAGTCCCTTGCCTTCCCGGCTCTCATACCTGTTCTTTGACAGGTTATTCCAGGCTGCCAGGATCCCTTCCTGGAATACGTCCCTTGCATCCTGGTCCGTACCGCTGTTGGAAAGTACAAAAGACCGGACAGCCGCATAATTCTGCCGGTATAGCCAGCTCAGAATGATCCGATCCCCCCGCTTAAATCCTTCCAGTATTTCCGCCTCGGAGAATTGGCCGGCCGCAGCTTTCATATTAGAATAGAATAATAGATGAAAAGGTAATCAAAATATCAATAAAAAAAGCCTCCCCGATTCATTGGGGAGGCGCACCGGACCTGGCGAAGGTGATCGCAAGGCTTTTTTCAGCTTTTCCCTTTCTCTTCGGGAAAAGGGTGACCGGTGTGAGCCTGCTTCTTTCCTGTCAGGTACATATCCAGCAGCATGAGGCCCAGCACCGTATTGATCAGCAGGAAGATGTCGACGTAGGTGTTGTTTAGGATTTGGGCCCAGCCGAAGCTGCCGGCATCAAAATTTGCCAGGCCCAGGTTTTTAAACAGATTCCCGGAGGGTTGGCCGCCGCCGTTCTCCGGTTTCCAGCTGACCCGGGTGAAGACATAGACCAGGGCGCCGAGGATCATCGCGACAAATACGCCGCCTATTCCGCGGATGATATTTTTGTTGATATAATTCTTTGTCGCCGGGGCGACCTGGTATTTGGCGATTTCCTCCATGACGTTCTTTGTAAAGCGCATCGAAGGGGCATCCAGTTCCGTCTCGCCAATCGCCTGGTGCAGTTCCATCAGTTCACTGTATTTTTCGCGCCATTCGGGAAGGGCTTCCAGCAGACCCGCGGTTTCCATTCGCCAGGCGGCATCGCCGGCGCCGTCGATATACTCCCATAGACGGTCTTCCATTTCCTGTTCAGACTTCGTATTCATATCGCTGCTTTTATTTGATCGGTTATTAATCGTCCTGCAATTCCCTGACTTCCACACTGAAATATTTCACCATTTTTTCTTTTAGTCTTTGCCTTGCCCGGTGGAGCTTCACTTTGATCGTATTAGGGGCCGCTCCCATGATCTGCCCGATCTCTTCCAGGGATTGTTCCGCCTTGTAGAACAGCGTGATCAGTTGGGCATCGTCGGGACCCAGCATGGAAATGGCTTTTGATACCATGACATGTCTCGATTTCTGTTCGATAGCATCCGCCTTGAATCCGGACACGAGGTTTTCCAGTTGCAGCCGGGTCTTCTCATGGTCGCCGGACGTGGTATCCAATTTTTTTCTCCGGAGGAACGTGATCGAGCTGGTGCGAACGATGGTAAAAAGCCAGGTGCTGAATTTCGCGTCGCCCCGGAAATCGGCCAGGGAGCGATAGGATTTTACGAATACGTCCTGGGCTATCTCTTCGGCATCCTCCCGGTTGTCGGTAAAACGAAGCACCAGGGTAAAAACATACTGCTGGTAGCGTTCCACCAAT
Source organism: Puia sp. (assembly GCA_031292515.1). Classification (GTDB taxonomy): domain Bacteria; phylum Bacteroidota; class Bacteroidia; order Chitinophagales; family Chitinophagaceae; genus Puia. Next base: position 34,568 of record JARLGZ010000054.1, read on the forward strand.
TGCGCAAAGAGACCCTGCTCTCCTTGCAGAACCCTGCTGATGATTTCCTTGTCGGTGAGTCCGGTATGCATCTCGGGAGATAAGACTTGGTTAAGGAAGGACAGGTTACAAAGAAAGATACATTATTTTCGCAGACCACCTGTAACCTGAACGCGACGGATGTGGTCTTAGTTCCTGTAAAAGACGTGGAAGATCTCCTGGAATCATTTTATTACATTTTAAAAATCAGTACAATGGGACCCGAGCAATTAGTGTTTATATGGTTGATAATCAGTGTTCTTTCTTTGTTTGTCATGATATTGGGGATACGCTACCTGCAAAACAAGGAAAATATGGTCATGATCGAAAAGGGCATGGATCCCAAGCTGAATGTGAGTCGCCCGGCGCCTTACCGGACGCTGAAATGGGGGCTGCTGCTGGTGGGCGCCGGTCTGGGTCTGTTTGCAGCCTACCTGCTGGATCACCTGGTATTGTACAATTTCCGCCACGTGGACGAATTTGAATACCATAGAGGTGCGAATGTTCCGGTATATTTTGCCCTGATAGCTGTGGGCGGCGGTCTGGGCCTTATCCTGTCCTACCGGATCGAAAAGAAGGAAGTGCTGGATAAGGGTTAATCTATTTCTTCACTTCCTCCAGGGCCCTGTTCACGACCGGATCATAGGCATTCATGATCTCGTAGTAACCTTCGGTATGCCAGATCAGCCTGGCGAGAAGCGCTTTAATCCGGTGTTGCAGGAGCTGTTTATCTCTGGCCGGTATATTGCTGATATCGGTCTTATTATCCCTCGCGGCGAAGACGGAGAGGCTATGCCACAGATCTTCCTCGTTGCGGAAACCGGATAGAAGATCGGCGGAGGTTTTGAACTGTTTGAACAGGGATTGGTGTTGCATATAGTAAGTATAGAGGAACCGGTTGAGGGTGCCGTCTACATAAAGGGCCGTCACATTGCGCGCGAGCGTGCTGGTATCGAAGCCGATGAAAATATCGGGGGTGATGCCTCCTCCTCCATATACGATGCGTCCTCCGGGCGTTTTATAGGCCGGCCCATGGTTGGCGGAGGTGTCTCCATGCAGCACTTCCCCGTCATGGAAACGTTTCATCACCTCTTCATTATAGTCTTCATGGCCTTTGTTATAAGGTTTTTGGATGCTGCGCCCGGTGGGCGTGTAATATCTGGCAACGGTCAGACGCAGGGCCGAGCCGTCGCTCAGCTGGTATTGCTGCTGGACCAGCCCTTTGCCGAATGTCCTTCTCCCGATCAGCGTAGCCCTGTCCCAATCCTGCAGCGCGCCAGCCAGTATTTCACTGGCCGACGCGGTCCCCTCGTCGGTCAGCAGTACCAGTCTCCCTTTTTCAAAGAGGCCGTCCCTGCGACAGCGGTATTCGACTTTTGGTGAGCGCGAACCTTGTGTATAGACGATCAGCTTTTCATCATCCAGGAAGTCATCTGCTATTTCTATCGCTTCCTGCAGGATGCCGCCACCGTTTCCCCGCAGGTCCAGGATCAGCTTCTCCAGGTTATTGTCTTTCTGCAGCTGCTGGATCGCGGCGGCAAATTCTCCGTGAGTGGTCTCCGAGAATTTATTAATCCGGATATAGCCGGTCCCCTTGTCGATCATATAGGAGACATCGACAGAGGGCAGGGGAATGGTTCCCCGGGTAACCGTTATTTGCCGGGGCTGATTATTGCGCAGGAGGCTTATCAGTACCTTGCTGGCAGCCGGTCCCTTGAGCAGTCTCTTGATTTTTTCCGTGTTGATGCCATTTCCCGCCACCAGGGAATCATTCACCCTTATAAATTTATCCCCCATTAGCAGCCCGGCTTTCTCGCTGGGGCCGCCCGCCAATACGCTTACTACGTTGACCGTGTCGTCAAAAAGCTGGAATTCCACGCCGATCCCTTCAAAATTTCCCTGCAGGTCTTCATTCATTTCCGGGACGTCGAGGGCAGGGATAAAGATCGAATGCGGGTCGAGATGGGTCAGCAGGCCTTGTATCGCATCGTCTCCCAGCGAATCCATGTTCACCGTATCCACATAGCTGCTATTGACCAGGTCCATGACTTCCTGGATCGGAGCTTGTTTGCGGGTGTTGAAAAATCCGGTCGTATTCGTATTTTCCCTAAGCCGGTAACCGATAAGCATCCCCAGGATCATAATAATTGCAAATAACAAGGGAAGCCAAATCTGTAATTTTTTCATTCGAGCGCATTTTTATTTAGTACCGGCCGGGAACTCGGTAGCCTGCAAATTAAGCAATCCTCCAGCATATTAAAATCTGAAATAGATTTTTAACTTTGGGCCGCCTGCCAGATGGCCGTTAACGGATAGCTTGCAACCGGATCCATTTAAATGTATAAGTTTGTGTACTATGAATATACTCATCGCGGATAGCGGATCCACAAAATGTGAATGGTGTCTTTTGCAAAATGGCAGGAAAAAAATCATCGATACCCAGGGAATCAGTCCCTATTTCCTGGATAAGGATCAGATCGTCCAGTTGCTCCGGGCGGAACTGGTACCGGGTTTAAAGAAGATAGTACCCGACAGGATCCATTATTACGGTACCGGCTGCAATAACCCGGCTAACCGGAAGATCGTACAGCAGGCCATCCGCAAGGTCTTCCCCGGCGCAAAAGTGGAGGTGGATGTGGATCTTATAGGAGCCGCCATCGCATTGAGCGGTAATGAGCGCGGCATCGTCTGTATCCTGGGTACGGGCAGCAACTCCTGTTATTATGACGGGAAGAAGATCGTGAAGAACAGTCCCGGGCTTGGTTACGTGCTGGGTGATGAGGGTAGCGGCGCCTATCTCGGCAAAAAAGTGATCCAGTATTATCTTTACAATACGTTCGATGAGGAATTACGGTATAAATTCGAACAGAAATATAATATCGGCGGCATGGAGATCCTGGACAACGTATATAAGAAGCCTCTGCCGAACCGTTACCTGGCGTCTTTTGCCCTTTTCCTCGCGGAGAACAGGGGACATTATATGATCGAGAATATCGTCGAGGACGGGCTGAACGACTTCTTTTTCCAGCATCTTTGCAAATACAAGGAGAGCTGGAAACTCCCCATCCACTTCGTCGGCGGAATCGCTTATGGTTTCCGGGACGTCGTAAAGGAACTGATGCATGTGTATGAGTTCGAACAGGGCAAGATCCTGAAGAAGCCCATGGACGGGCTGATAGAATATTTCAATAGACAAAAGGTTTAGCAAATAGCAAAAGGTTTGGTAAATGGCCCATGTGGCAATAATCATCGATGAGTATGAAATTTGAGAAGATCACCGAAGAGCCCAGCCGGTATCAGGACCTGGAAAAGATGAGCGTCCGGGATATCCTGCGTGGCATCAACCAGGAAGATAAGACGGTACCGGATGCGGTGGAGAAAGCCATTCCGCAGATTGAAGAACTGACCACCGTCATCGTCGACAAGATGCTGGCAGGGGGACGCCTGTTCTATCTGGGAGCGGGAACGAGTGGAAGACTGGGAATCCTGGATGCCAGCGAGATCCCTCCCACTTATGGAATGCCGTTCGACCTGATCATCGGATTGATAGCAGGTGGTGAGACAGCCATCCGGAGACCCGTTGAAGATGCCGAGGACAATACGACCCAGGGATGGGCGGACCTGCAGGAATATCATGCGGCTGAAAACGATGTGGTCATTGGGATCGCCGCCAGCGGAACGACGCCTTACGTGATCGGCGCCCTGAAGGACTGCAAAGCCCATGGGATCGTGACGGGCTGTATTACCTGCAACCCCGGCTCACCCCTGGCCCTGGAGGCCGATTATCCTATCGAAGTGGCGGTGGGGCCGGAATTTGTAACGGGCAGTACAAGGATGAAGAGCGGGACGGCCCAGAAACTGGTCCTGAATATGATCTCTACGACGACGATGATCCGGATCGGCCGGGTGGAAGGCAACCGGATGGTGAATATGCAGCTCACCAATAGCAAAATCATCGACCGGGGCACCCGGATGCTGATGGAGCGGACCGGTCTCCGGGACTACGGGAAGGCAAAGGAATTGCTGCTGAAATCCGGCAGTGTAAAAAAAGCCATCGATTCAATAAAAGCCATCGATTCAATAGATTGAAGATTCAATAAATTAAAGCACAATACAAAAGATATGCATGACATTGAACCCTTTTATAACTGGCGTCACATCTATGTGAGCGAGGAGGATCAAGGGTCGCCCTTCTACGGGAGGGTCTATTCGGAATTCGAGTTTACACATACGATCTACAATTACTATATCCACCCTCAGTGGGATGAGTTCGGATCCCGCACGCTCTACCTGAAAGTGCTGATCGCCGACTACGACGAACACTATGCGATCATAGAATTGATCGGGGAATGGAACGATGCCATCGAAAACGATATCATGAACCTTAAAAGAGAGGTCATCGATAAATTCCTGGCAAACGACATCATCAAATACATCCTGATCGGCGAGAACGTGCTCAATTTTCATAGCGGGGATAAGGATTATTACGAAGAATGGTTTGAAGAAGTCACTGACGACGATGGCTGGATCGTATGTCTCAACATGCCCGAGCAGACGCAGTACGATTTCAGGAAGGCGCACCTCAATCGTTATATCGAGCTGATGGAGATAGATAACTGGCGGATTTATAAACCTTTTCACCTGTTCAAGCTCATTGACGAGCGGATTTCCAGCCGCCTGAAATAAAAATTAAATTTTGTAATTCCATTATAGTAGCTATTTTTGACCTCAATATGAACACAACGAAAGCACACCGGTATTTTTATTTTTTCTTTTACTTCTACTTTAAAAGTGGACCGGGCCTGCTTTTGTTAAAAACTAAATAAATAAAAAATTAACATAAGATAGTCCCGGCCAAAAGCCGGGATTTTTGTTTTTAAGGCCCTCAGGGAAAGGGCGACAACCAAAAAATATGGAACCGAAAAAGGAAACAGACCACAGCGATTCTTCTCTCTCCGGGAAACAATATATCCAGCCTTCCGGGGATTCAGGCATTGGCGGACAGACCACAGGAAAGGCTCCCGCCATCCGGTCGGTCGCCATCCAGGGTTATGAAGGCAGTTTCCACCAGGTGGCCGCGCAACAGTTCTTCGACAAAAACATAGAGGTGATCCCCTGTGCGACTTTCCGCGAAGTCGTCAGGATTGCCGCCAGTAAGAAGGAGAGTGACGGGGGCGTCATGGCGATCGAAAATTCGATTGCGGGCAGCATCCTTCCCAACTACAACCTTCTCCAGAAGAGCAATTTGCGGGTTATCGGTGAAATATACCTGCAGATCCGGCAGCATCTGCTGGTCAACCCCGGTGTAAAACTGGAAGACATCCGGGAAGTCCATTCCCATCATATGGCCTTGCTGCAATGTATCGACTTCCTGGAGAAATATCCGCAGTGGAAGCTGGTCGAGACGGAGGATACGGCCCTCAGCGCGAAACTGCTCCATCAGCATCGCGGTAAACATACGGCGGCTATCGCCAGCAAGCTGGCGGCGGAGCTTTTCGACCTTCATATCCTGGCTCCGAATATCCATACGATGAAGAATAACTACACCCGTTTCCTGATCCTGCAACGGGAAGATGCCGCTCAATCCGCCGTCCAGGACGGGGCGGACAAGGCGTCGGTCAACTTCCACACGGACCACTCGAGGGGTAGCCTGGCCAGGGTGCTGACAAAGATCGCGGACGGCGGCATCAACCTGAGCAAGCTCCAGTCTTTTCCCATCCCCGGCAGCGAATGGGAATATTCCTTTCATGCGGACATGGAATTCGATAGCCTCGAACAGTTTAACGCAGTGATCGATTCGATCAGGCCGATTACGGTGGCCTTGAAGATATATGGGATCTATAAAAAAGGAATCACAGTGTGATGGTGAGTGGTCAGTGGTGAGTGGTCGGTAGTTAGCAGTCAATAGATAGTAGTCAATAGTGAGTGGTGGGGGGTAGCGATTAGTGAGCAGGATGAAGACTTGGGCAATGAGTTCATAAATTTGCAAATCTTAAAACGATCGGTTGGAAGAACGATCGGGTAAAGAATGATAAATTAAGCAAACGAAATACAAATTAGGTAAACGAAATACAAATTAGGTAAGCGAAATATAAATTAAGTAATCGAAATGAAGACTTCGAAACGACTGGAAGGCATCGGAGAGTACTACTTCTCGCAAAAATTGCGGGAGATCGATGAGCTCAACAAACAGGGAAAAAAGATTATCAACCTGGGGATCGGTAGCCCGGATCTGCCTCCGCATCCCGATGTTATCCGTGTCTTGCAGGAGGCCGCCGCCCGGCCGGACGTGCATGGCTATCAATCTTACAAGGGATCTCCGGCCCTCCGCAAGGCGATTGCCGACTGGTATGCGACCTGGTATCGTGTGGAGTTGAACCCCGACACGGAAATCTTACCCCTGATCGGCTCTAAGGAAGGGATCATGCACGTGTGTATGACCTACCTGGATGAAGGAGACATTGCACTCGTTCCCAATCCCGGCTACCCCAGCTACCGCAGTGCCGTAAAACTGGCCGGCGGTATGCCCATCGACTATGATCTTACGGAAGGCAACCAGTGGTACCCGGATTTCAAACAGTTGGAAGACCTCGTGCATAAGCATGGCGACCGGGTCAAGCTAATGTGGGTCAACTACCCGCATATGCCGACAGGCCGGCTTCCGTCCGCTGAACTCTTCGAACAGCTCATCGCATTTGCGAAAAAGCATGGCATCCTCCTTTGTCATGACAATCCCTATAGCTTCATCCTCAACGACAAGCCGATGAGCCTTTTGGCCTTGCCCGGGGCGAAGGAGGTGGTGATCGAACTGAATTCCCTGAGTAAATCCCAGAATATGGCCGGCTGGCGGGTCGGCACCCTGTCGGGCGCGAAAGACAGGATCGACGAAGTGCTCCGTTTTAAGAGCAATATGGACAGCGGGATGTTTCTGCCCGTTCAACTGGCGGCAGCCAAAGCCCTCTCGTTGGGACAGGAATGGTACGACAGCGTCAATGCCGTTTATCGCCGGAGAAGAGAGCTGGTTTTCAACCTGCTGGACTTGTTGGAGACGCAGTATGATAAAAAACAGGTAGGACTCTTTGTCTGGGCGCGGATACCGGCGGGCTATAAAGACGGGTTTGCCTTGAGCGACGGGATTTTGCACCGGGCCGGGGTGTTTATTACGCCAGGAGGAATTTTTGGAAAGGCAGGCGAGGGATATATCCGGGTCAGCCTCTGCAGTCCCGAAGAGAAACTCCGGGAAAGCATCGAAAGGATCGGGAAGTGAATAGTGAGTAGTCTGTAGTAGATAGTGAATAGTGAATAGTGAGTAGTCAGTGTGAGTGGGGCGATGCCGGTATGAGTGGGATGGATGCAGAAAGCCTGGTTTTGGGCGACAGCGTAGGAGAGGGCGAGGTCAAAAAAGCCCGCACCGTCAATGCTGAAGTTTCGAGGGAAATATCCAAAATATTGATGGTCAATTAGATAATGATTTTCTGATAAAAAACAAGACAGACAATGTTTGATACAGTTACGATAGTGGGGGTGGGGTTGATCGGCGGCTCCTTTAGCCTGGCCCTCAAGGATCGGGGAATGGTCCGGAATGTCGTGGGGGTTAGCCGTACCCCGGCCAGTCTCGGCAAGGCGTTGGAACTGGGGCTCATCGATGAGGCGCTGCCTCTGGAAGAAGCGGTCAAAAAAAGCGACCTGATCTATGTGGCAATCCCGGTTGATGCTACGATCCCCGTAATGAAGCAGATCATGGGTCTTATCAATGAAAAACAGATTGTCGCGGACGCCGGCTCGACAAAATATGCGCTCTGTGAGGCCCTGGCCGATTACCCCCTCCGCAGGCGTTTTGTAGCCACCCACCCGATGTGGGGGACCGAATATAGCGGGCCTGAGGCTGCCGTGAGAGACGCTTTTGTCGGCAGATCCTGTGTGATCTGTGAAAAGGAGAAATCGGATCCCGATGCAGTAGCGACAATGGAAAAGATTTACGAGGAACTGGGCATGCACCTGGTCTATATGGACGCTGCCAGCCACGACATGCATGCGGCATACATTAGCCATATTTCGCATATAACGTCTTTTGCCCTGGCCAATACGGTGTTGGAGAAGGAAAAGTAGGAGGACGCCATCTTCGAATTGGCGGGTGGAGGGTTTGAAAGCACGGTCAGGCTGGCCAAGAGCAACCCGGCCATGTGGCTGCCGATATTCAGGCAAAACCGGGAAAATGTGCTGGACGTGCTGAACGAGCATATCGCCCAGCTCAGGAAGTTTAAAAGTTGCCTCGAAAAGGAGAATTACGGGTACCTGGAGGAATTGATGGAAAATGCGAATAAGATCAGGAAAATTCTAAAATAGGCGGCAACCGGCCGGAACACCCTTCCGGTGGCCGTAAGCCCGGTGCAATGAGCGGGTTGAGCCTTAAGGGTAAATTTCAAAATAGCCCTGAGGCCCAAAAAACCGTACCTTTGCGGCAAATTTTAATAGTATATGACGACATTCGAAGGGTTGGGTTTAGATCCCAGGCTGGTACAGGCTACTGATGCGCTGGGATTCAAAGAACCAACACCCATACAGGCGCAGGCGATCCCTGTTTTATTGAGCGGCACCAAGGACCTCGTTGGCCTGGCGCAGACAGGGACCGGAAAGACGGCGGCTTTTGGCCTGCCCCTGTTACAATTGATTCAGGAAGGACAGAAGCATCCCCAGGCGCTGGTGGTGTGCCCGACGAGGGAATTGTGCATGCAGATTGTGAGTGAGGTGGAGCTGTTTAAGAAGTTCATGCCTGCCGTGCATGTGATAGCAGTCTATGGCGGAACATCCATTGGTTTGCAAATCAGGGATTTAAAGAGAGGGGTTCAGATTGTAGTGGCTACTCCGGGCAGGCTGATAGACCTGATCGAGCGGAAGGCGATCAACCTCGAGCAAATAAAATACGTGGTGCTGGATGAGGCGGATGAAATGCTGAATATGGGTTTCCAGGACGATATCGAATTCATCCTGCAGAATACTCCTCAACGGGAAGCTACCTGGCTGTTCAGCGCGACTATGCCTCCTGAGATTCGCAGGGTAAGCAAGAAGTATATGCAGCAACCGCTCGAAATCACGGTTGGAAAGGTGAATACGGCCAATAAGAGTATTGATCACCAGTACTATGTGACGGCGGCTCACCACCGGTATGAGACGCTGAAGCGGATCATCGACTTCAACCCCGGGATCTACGGGATCATTTTCACCCGTACCAAAGCCGATGCGCAAAACATTGCCGAAAAGCTGACCCGGGAAGGATATGATATCGATGCTTTGCATGGCGACCTGACGCAGCAGCAGCGAGACAAGGTGATGGGCGAGTTCCGGGATAAGACCCTGCAGCTGCTCATTGCCACCGATGTGGCGGCCAGGGGGATCGATGTAAAGGAGATCACCCATGTGATCAACTATGAATTGCCGGACGACGTAGAAGTGTATACGCATAGGAGCGGTCGTACGGGACGGGCCGGAAGCACCGGCATCTGTCTTTCGATCGTCCATAGCCGGGAAATCGGCAAATTGCGGCAGATCGAACGGATCGTACAGAACTCTTTTCATAAGCTGGAGATACCGGATGGCAAGGATGTCTGCCGCAAGCAGTTCTTTCATTTTATGGACAAGTTATTACAGGCCGATATCAGCCATGGCGACTACGAGTCCTATGTCCCCATGCTGGCGGAGAAGTTCTCCGATATAAGCAAGGAAGAAGTACTGAAGAGAGTAGCCGCTATGGAATTCGATCGTTTTCTGAAATATTATGAAAACGCGGAAGACCTGAATGTGAGGATGAGGGATTACAAGGATGCCAGGGGCGGCGACCGGGGAGCCGTGGGCGAGCGAAGGGATTTCGCGCCCCGCCGGGAAGGCAGGGATTTTCGCGGAGCCAGAGAGACCAACGGCGGCGGAGACTTTACAAAGCTTTTTGTCAACCTGGGCACCAAAGACGGGTTTTATAAGGCCAGCTTCCTGCAGTTTATCCTGGACATGAGCGATCTGAAGAAGGAAGTACTCGGCAGGATCGATATGAAGGAGATGAATAGCTGGATAGAGATCGACCGCCGGTCGGCGCCGCAGATGATCCGTGCCATCGACGGAAAGAATTACAAGGGCAGGAGGATACGGATGAACGATGCGAATAGCCGGTAGACGCCGTTGAACGCGAAAGAAAGCACGCCAATGGACGCGAATAGCCGCTGACCAGGGCGGTCGCAGAGACTATATCGAATATCACCGTAGGGAAATCGTCGTTTGATATCATTAAATTTAATAAGAGTCAAAGAATTCAAAGTCAAAACAAGCATAAGTCAAAATTTATTGCCATGGAAGCAACTGAAACAAAGAACATGAAGGAGATCGTCCAGTCGGTCTGGAAGAAAAGGCCGATGATCATTTCGGGCCCCTGCAGTGCAGAGACCGAAGAGCAAGTGCTGGAGACGGCTACCCGCCTGGCCAAGACGGGAAAGGTGGATATGATCCGCGCAGGCATCTGGAAGCCCCGTACCCGTCCCGGCAGTTTTGAAGGGATCGGCACCAAAGGGTTACCCTGGCTGCAGAAAGCCAAACAGCTTACCGGTCTTCCCGTCACCATAGAAGTTGCTACCGGCAAACAGGTGGAAGACGCCTTGCATTTTGATGTAGACGTACTCTGGATTGGCGCCCGTACCACCGTCAACCCCTTCAGCGTACAGGAAGTCGCCGACGCGCTGCGGGGCGTGGATGTTCCGGTACTCATCAAGAACCCGATCAACCCCGATCTCGAACTCTGGACCGGCGCCGTGGAAAGGGTAGCCAAAGCCGGCATCAAACAGATCGGACTGATCCATCGTGGTTTCAGCTCTTATGGAAATACGGAATACAGGAATGCTCCCATGTGGCACCTGGCCATCGAGATGAAGCGGAGAAACCCCGAGCTCCTGATGATCAACGATCCTTCGCATATCAGCGGACGGCGTGATATCCTGCTCGACGTGGCGCAGAAGGCGATCGACCTGGATTTCGACGGTCTGATCATCGAGAGCCATATCGATCCGGACAGGGCCTGGAGCGATGCGAAACAGCAGATCACCCCCGAGCGTCTGGCGGAATTGCTGGACAGCATCAAATGGCGTCATGAGACGAGCACAGAAAAAGAATTCATCACCGCGCTCGAGAAACTGCGCGAACAGATAAACCATATCGACGACGAACTCATGCAACTCATCGGTCAGCGCATGAAGATCGCCGATAAGATCGGGGAGTATAAAAAAAGCAACAATATCACGATCCTGCAGACCAACCGCTGGAATTCGCTCCTGGAAAGGGCTTTTGCCAAAGGCGATAAGCTGGGTCTGAGCAGGGAGTTCATCACCAAGTACTACGACGCGGTGCATATGGAATCCATCAATCACCAGAACAAGATCATGAATTCCTAATCATCTTCGGAAGTATAGAGATACTTTTCAGAAGAGCGAAACACCGCTACAATGAAAAAATTGCAGTATACTTTTTCCGGGAAGAAGACCACCTGCTATTTCGACGCGGATCTGTCCTACCTGGAAAAACTGGTCGACAAGGAGCATTCGGTACTCATCACCGACGATAATATTTTCAAAAGCCACCAGAAGAAATTCGGAGGCTGGAACACGATCGTGATCAAGGCCGGCGAACAATACAAGGTTCAGGACACCGTCGATTCGATATTCGAACAGTTGATCGGCTTCGGCGCCGACCGCAAGACCTTTCTTATAGGAGTAGGGGGTGGCGTGGTCACGGACATTACAGGATATGTCGCCTCGGTTTTCATGCGGGGGCTTTCATTCGGTTTCGTACCATCTTCGATCCTCGCCATGGTAGATGCTTCCATCGGCGGGAAGAACGGGATCGACATCGGGGTCTACAAGAACCTGGTGGGAACCATCCGTCAGCCGCAGTTCCTGCTGTATGACACTTCCCTGCTGAAGACCCTTCCAAAGGAAGAATGGATCAACGGATTTGCGGAGATCATCAAACATGCCGCTATCAAAGATGCGACCCTTTTCAAGGAACTGGAGAAGAACAAATTGAGCTTCTATCAAAAGGATAAAGCCGCCCTCACGAAGCTGATCCGGCGGAATGTGGTGATCAAGTCAGACGTGGTGGAAAAAGATGAATTCGAGATGGGCGACCGGAAACTGCTGAATTTTGGTCATACGCTGGGACATGCCATCGAGAATCTTTACGAATTGCCGCACGGACACGCGATCTCCATAGGAATGGTAGTGGCCTCCTTGATCTCCGAGGAATACGCCGATTTCAAGGATACCGGCAGGGTGATAGAAGTGCTGAAGAGGTACGGTCTCCCGACGCTTGCCGAATTCGATGCCAGGAAAGTGATGGGTGTGTTGAAAATGGATAAGAAAAAAGAGAAGGATGCCATTCATTATATACTCCTGAACAGGATCGGGCAGGCCGTTGTAAAAACGATCCCGATCGTGCAATTGGAGAAGATGATCCTTTCAATAATAAACTCCCGCTGATATTTATGCTGGTGACTATCAAACCTTCCGGTATAGGAGGCTTCATCCTCGCACCGACTTCCAAGAGCTCCATGCAGCGGGCATGCGCCGCCGCGCTCCTGGCAGGAAGGACGACGGTGATCCACCATCCCGGCTATTCCAATGACGATAGGGCGGCCCTGCGTGTGATCGAGGGGCTGGGCGCTGTGGTAAAGAACTTGCCGGACGGCAGCCTGCAGATCAGCAGCAAGGGTGTGCAGCCCTCAGGAGGAACCTTGAATTGCGGGGAAAGCGGTCTGGGTATCCGGATGTTTGCTCCGCTGATGGCGCTCAGCGACCGGCCGGTTACGGTGAACGGCGAAGGAAGCCTGCTCACCCGGCCCATGGATTTCTTTGACGAGATCTTTCCGCAACTCGGGATTAAGGTGGCGTCTAATAGGGGCAAATTGCCTTTGCAGATACAAGGCCCGCTGCAACCCCGCGATATCACCATCGATGGCTCGCTGAGTTCCCAGTTTCTTACCGGCCTGCTGATGGCCTATGCCGCAGCCGGGGCGAAAGGAGTGTCCATCAGGGTGAAGAACCTGAAAAGCCGGCCCTATATCGATCTGACACTGCAGGTCATGGAACATTTTGGCTGGCAGGTGGAGAACCGGAATTACGAAGAGTTCTATTTCGGGGAAACACGAATGGACGCGAAGGGATCGCCGACAGCGACCCACTCACTACTCACTACTGACTACTCATTACACTACACCGTCGAGGGCGACTGGTCGGGAGGCGCCTTCCTGCTGGTGGCTGGCGCAATAGCGGGCCCGATCACGGTAGGCGGTTTGGATCTGAAATCGACACAAGCCGATAAAGCCATCATAGGAGCTTTGCGCGATTGCGGGGCTGCGCTGGCATTTACGGAGGGCTCCGCGGAAGGCGGCGGCTTGCCCGGAGATCCCCCTACGGAAAATTCCCTGATGATCGGGCCGGCTGCGTTGCAGGCATTTCGCTTCGATGCGACGGATTGCCCCGATCTTTTCCCGCCGCTGGTAGCCCTGGCCGCTTATTGCAAGGGGGTGACCACGATAAAAGGGGTGGACCGGCTGGCGCATAAGGAGAGCAACCGTTCCCTGGCCTTGCAGCAAGAGTTTGGCAAGATGGGCGTAACGATCGAATTACAAGGTGACCTCATGTTGATTCACGGCTTGGGGGATGGGGAGGCCGCAGAGGGTCGTCGTCCCGGAACGGGGAGCACGGGTATCAGGCATGCAGGTTTAAAAGGGGCATTGACGCATTCTCATCACGATCATCGCATCGCCATGGCTTCGGCCGTAGCCGCCCTTCGCGCGGAAGGCGATACCGTCATCGAAGAAGCCCAGGCCGTCAATAAGTCTTATCCTGATTTTTACCGGCACCTGGAGCAACTCGGGGCAACCGTCATCACCGGAGAAGCCGTTGCGCAGGGCCATTGATGAAATACAAAGTCGGCGGCATGGAATCGACAAAGTAGAATCGGCAGCAGAATACGGACACATATGAACTCATTCGGACATCTTTTTAAAATAGTTATTTTCGGTGAATCGCATGGCGAGAGCGTAGGCGTGAATATCGACGGCTGCCCGGCCGGTCTGGAGCTGACGGTGGAAGATTTTTTGCCGGATATGGAGCGACGCAAGGGCGGCCAGCAGAAGGGCACCACTCCCCGCAAGGAAGACGATCTGCCGATCTTTAAGAGTGGTCTGTTTAATGGCAGGACGACCGGCGCACCCATCACGATCCTCTTCGAAAACAAGAATACCCGTTCGGGTGATTATGAAAAACAGCGGGCTGTTCCCCGTCCGGGTCATGCTGATTTCGTAGCACACAAGAAATTTGGCGGTTTTGAAGACTACCGGGGCGGCGGTCATTTTTCGGGTCGTCTTACAGCGGCCTTGGTGGCTGCCGGCGTAGTCGCCAAGAAATTGCTGAGGGTCGGTGAGCGGCTGCCGGTCGAAGTCGACGCCAATATTTTGGAGATCGGTGGGGAGAAGGATCCGGAAGCGGGATTGCAGAAGGCGATCGACGCAAAAGATACGATCGGGGGTATCGTAGAATGCCGGGTCAGTGGTCTTCCCATTGGATTGGGCGAGCCATTCTTCGATTCCGTCGAGTCTGCGCTGGCGCACGCCGTATTCGCAATACCGGCCATACGCGGCGTCGAATTCGGTACCGGCTTTGCGGCCGCAAAAATGTTTGGCAGCGAACACAACGACGCGATCGAGGACAGCAGCGGGCGAACCCGTACCAATCACGCCGGAGGCATCGTCGGAGGAATCACAAACGGTAATGAACTGGTCTTTCGCATAGCCGTAAAACCTACATCCTCCACACCAAAAGAACAACTGACTTTGAACTGGGAGACGAATGAACTCGAAACCTTTTCTGTGAAGGGACGACACGATCTCTGTATTGCGCTAAGGGTTCCCGTCGTCCTGGAAGCAGTCACCGCTTTTGTGCTGGCCGATCTGATGTTGCGTGAACAGCGGATACCCAGGATACTGGCTCATTGAGGCTTCGGGTTATCCCGGATATCCCGGGTGCCCCGACGATTCTGAGTATCCTGACTATTCCGGGTATCCTGACTATCCAGTTCATCGAATGGGAGATCCAGCACCTTAAAATCTCCCGGCTGAGGCAGACTAAAATGCCACCATTCCGTTTTGAGCGGCTCAAAGCCGTATTTCTCCATGACTGTTTTTAGCAGCAGGCGATTCCGGATGGACTCCTCCGGCAAATCCCTGAAATCCTGGTGCGCCGAATCGCTGAAATTGTCGAATCCGGTTGGCATGGGCAATTCCTTCCCGGTGGACAGGTCAATCAGCGTAAGGTCCACGGCGATCCCCCGGTTGTGACCACTTCCTTTCGCCGGATCTGCCACATACCGGCTGTCATGCACGATTTCCCACATTTTTTTTGTGACGCCGTAAGGCCGGTAGGCGTCGAAGATCTTTAGCCCCAACCCCTGTGTTTTCAGGGCTGCCTGCACTCCGGCAAGCGCTTTGGCAGCGGGTAATCGCAGAAAAGAGGTCCGGGTGGCCGGGTACAATGGCTGCTTCACAAAATTGTCCTTTGTCGCATAGCGTAAATCGAATACGAGAGAGGGGATCCTTTGCCGCAGGTCTTCCATTCGCTGATTGCTGTCTTTTTGTACCGTTTCGAGATACAATTTTCTCGAATCAATGACTTGTAAGGTATTGTCAGCAGGCTGAGCGCTCACAGTTCCGGATAAAATGGAAAAAATAACCCCCATCATCCATAAAATATTAGAACCATGTATTATATTGTCACGCATTGCTAAGGGATTCTTTATCATTTGCCGTAAGAGTAACTGAATTTCAATTGTGTAATTAGTGTTTGTAAAAATGAATCATCGAAAGCGACCCGTAGCGTTCCTGTTTTTTGTTCTGATAGTCATCATTTTCTGTTCGTGCGGGGGAAGCGATCGTCACGGAGATAAAGATATTGTAAAAAAGGCTGCCCAGGTAGAGGAGCACATGAGCGATGACCTGAAGAGAATGCTCCGGGAGGAGATGGACAATGGTGGAAAGCTGAACGACTCCGTTTTGTTGAATTATGGGAAGCTGCTCGGGGATCTGTATGAGAAGAGGGACTATTCTGCCTGTTGGAGCGATAAGGAGGCCTGGTCGCCGGCCGGCGATTCCCTCTATGATTTTATCATTCATGCCAAAGAGTATGGCCTGTTCCCTTCGGACTATCACTATCCGGCTTTGGCCTTTATTCAC
Organism: Puia sp.; assembly: GCA_031292515.1. Lineage (GTDB taxonomy): Bacteria > Bacteroidota > Bacteroidia > Chitinophagales > Chitinophagaceae > Puia. The sequence goes on from JARLGZ010000054.1 coordinate 50,850, forward strand.
CGGGTTCTTCGGGAAGACGAGACGGCCAGGCATAACGTCTTGCTCTGGGCCCGGGCCGATATCATGCTTACCGATGCCTTCTTCTCTCTTGCAAAGGACCTCAAGCTCGGGAGATTGACACGGGACAGCATCTCGCTGCGTACCGATACGGCGATCACAGACGAACAGTATGCCCATCTGCTGACAAAGGTGCTGGATTCGGGATCCACCAGCCTGACCGGTGTCCTGCACGCCCTGGAGCCGAAAGTAAGAGGGTATGATTCCCTCAAGCTCTATACCCGTGAATTCCTGTCGACTGCACGGTTCCGGAACCTTACTTACCTGGACTATCCTTATAAGGATTCGGCTGTTTTCTATAGCTCGCTGGCGAAGAGGTTGAAGGAGGTAGGTTATATAGACTCCTCGGTGACAAAGATCGACACGGCACTCCTGGCTTCGGCGATCAGGGCCTACCAGCGGGCCAACGATCTAAGGGTGACGGGTAAGCCTTCACAGGAAATGGTTACCATGATGGACAACAACGATTGGGAGAAGTTCAAGCGGATCGCCATCAATATGGACCGGTACAAACTCCTGCCGGACAGCCTGCCGCATACTTATGTGTGGGTCAATCTGCCGGGTTTCTTCCTGCAGGTGGTCAATGCAGACACCCTCGTCTTTGAGTCGAAGATCATCGTCGGAGCCCCCAGGACCCGGACACCGCTGCTCACCAGTGAAATCACCAATTTTATCACTTTTCCGCAGTGGACGGTGCCAGAAAGCATCATCTTTAAAGAAATGCTGCCGAAGATCAAACAGGATACGAATTATCTGAAAAAGCAGAACCTGATGGTCGTCGATCAGAATGACAGCGTGCTGGACCCCTCGAAGATCAGGTGGAAACGCCTGAACAAAAATAATTTCCCTTATCAGTTGCGGCAGCGGCAGGGGGACGACAATTCGCTCGGCGTGATGAAATTCAACTTCCGCAACAAATATGATGTTTACCTGCATGACACCAATGCCCGCGGGCTCTTTGGGAGGGCTTTCCGCGCACTTAGCCATGGCTGTGTGAGGGTCAAGGACTGGGAAAAGCTCTCCGGTTTCCTGGTTCGCAACGACACCATCCGCTATAAGCCGGATACCTTGAAGGCCTGGATCCAGCGGCAGGAGAAACACACCGTTTATGGTTTCCAGCGGGTCCCTGTATTCCTGCGTTACTTTGCCGTAGAGGGCAGGAAGGGCAGGGTCGTATTCCACGACGATATCTATGGTGAGGACCGGATCCTCCGCGACAGATATTTTGCAAATAAGCCTATTTATTAATATCTTTTCGCCTGGAATTATTTCGCCTGGAATCAGGCCGGAATCCTGTTGGGATCCCGTCGTCAAAAATCCTTTGAAAACCAAACGGTCAAAATGCATACATTCACGACTATCGCCCTGCTGGGCTCCCTGGTGGTCCCGGTCGCTTTATCTGCAAGGCAGGAGAAACCCCGCAATATACCCGGCGATTCGCTCATTGCCTCCATCGATACGGTCTCGTTTATAGCGGATTCCACGATCACCGTCTATGAGAACACCGTGGAAACGGATACGGACAATCATTCTCTGTCCGACAGTTTACCCGCACGATCTGCCCGGAAGCGTCATAAGCCGATAAAGACCCAGTACGGAATTGCGAGTTTCTATTCCAACAAATTCGAGGGGCGTAAGACGTATACGGATGAGATATTTTCCCAGAAGAAGCTCTCCGCCGCCAGCAATACATTACCGATGCGGACCTGGATAAAGGTGACCAACCTGCGGAATCACCGGTCGGTCATACTCAGGATCAACGACAGGATGCATCCCCGTAACCGGCGCCTGATTGATTTAAGCAGGGCTGCCGCACGAAAACTGGGTTTTACGGGAAGCGGGCTGGCCCGTGTCAGGGTCGATGTGATCGGCAGGCGAAGACCGCCGGAGGCCCTTGAAACAACCGGGCAGTAACCGCGTTTGTCCTCTTAATTCTGTCCTCTTAGTTCTGCAATTTCTTTACCAGGCTCATTTCTCCCTGGGCATCGATGCGGACGATAAGACCCTTGTTTTCTTTTTTGAGCATTAGAAAATACGACAATCCCTCTTGGGTGTGGTAGAACTCCACGGCCTGGATCACCGAATAGTCTTTGTATCCGTCACGGACCTTCATTTGCACGGAGATCGGGAGCGTATTCACGTTCAGAAAATGGCTGGTGGCTTCCAATTCGCCATTGTCATCATAGAATGCTTCCAGCGCGTCGCCATTCCAGGTAAAAGTCACTTTTGTGTGTCCGTTCTTTGTCGTCTCATAGCTTTTTATCATGGCTTCGGGGAAGGTCTTTGTAAAGTTCTCGGATCCTTTGAAGACAGGCTCTCCGGCCGATGCCGAGGCGGTATGGATGCCTGTTATGACAAGGGCGACGGCTGCTAATAAAGATAAAATTGTCCGTTTCATAAATTTTGTGTTTTTAGATGTGATGGTTTGTTTTAAACCTGATGAAACCTATCGTTTGCTTCGTTTCGATGCATTAATGTCCGGTTTGTCGTGACTTTGTTGCACGGCCTCCAAAGAATCATGCTATGCCAAACGATAAACGTTTGAGATTTAGTAGAATAGAAAAATGTTAAAACACGTTAACAGCAAAGAAACGAGTGCTGTGCTTATTTGCAGCGGCAGGCAAACGTTTGTATAGGCAAGTAAATGCATTTGGGAGCATTGGAAAAATACGGTTGACAACCGGTAGCTTATTATTGATGAAATGCGGGATCAATACTGGGACCCCGGCGTATGGCCGGCGGCGGAATCAGGCAGGTAGTCTCCTGATTTCCCGTTGCCGAGGTCATTGCCTTGTGCCCCGGGAGCTGCTGTGGTGTCTATGATATTCTGATAGCTCAATTGGTTCTTTCCCATGTTCTCCGGCTGCACGAACCGGGCCTTCCGGTCGATTCCCAGGCTTTTATCGTCCAGTACTTTCGAGAAGAAGGCTTCCCATATCGGCCGGGCGACATGGCCACCGTCATCCAGCCGGCTTTCGAGATGGATGAACCGGTCGTCGCAGCCTACCCAGACGCCTGCCAGCAACTGCGGCGTATAGCCGATGAACCAGAAATCGGAGTTGTCATTGGTCGTCCCCGTCTTTCCTCCCATCTCGGCGATGCCTAGACGGGCTCTGAGACCCCGGGCGGTGCCCACATCCACCGGTCCCTGCATCATGCGGGCCATCGTGTAGGCTGTGGCGGGGCTGATGACCTCTTTGCGTTCCGTATCGAAGTGGTCCAGCAGGTTGCCATCCTTGTCCATGATCCTCGAAATATAATAGGGTTTGTTGCTGAATCCTCCCGAAGGGAACAGGGTGTATCCCCACATCATCTCGTAAAGCGAGAGTTCGCAGGCGCCCAGGGCCAGCGAGGGATAGGGGGCCACCTTCGTCGGGATATTGATTTGTTTGATGAAGTCGGCAAAATGATCGGGTCCGTCGTCGCCGAACTGTTTCATGATATAGGCGGCCACCTCATTGGTGGAATAGGCCAGCCCCGTGGCCATCGTGACGGTGCCGCTGCGGTTTCTGTTCCTGGCCGGCACATAGTCCTTGTATTTGGGGAAATACTGCTGGACCTGTTCGCATTGCGTCTCGGGTGTGAAGCCGTAGTCTTCGATGGCCATGCCGTACAGGAAAGGTTTTATCGAGCTTCCTACCTGTCTTTTGGTGTTGATATTGACATGATCGAATTTATAGGTCCTGAAGTCAATCCCGCCGACCCAGGCCTTTACGGCGCCGGTGATCGGGTCCATGGCCATAAAGGCGGTCTCCAGCATGGCCCGGTGATATTTTATCGAGTCCATTGGGGTCATGATCGTATCTTTCTCATGGGAGGTGTTCCAGGCGAATACCCGCATGCTCACCGGCTGGTAAAAGGTCTTGCGGATGTCTTCGGCGTCCATGCCGGCATCTTCGAGGTTGCGCCACCGGTCGCTGTTCTTCATCGTTGATTCCAATACGTTGAGATGGGGCTCCCACGCCTGCCCGTTGCGGATATCCGCCTGGTCGCTCAGCGCTTTTTGCAGGATGGGCATTTCCATGGCCACGGCCTGTTCGGCATCGATCTGCATACGCGGGTTGATTGTCGTGAAGATCTTGAGACCGTCCTGGTAGAGATCGTAAGGCTCGCCGGTGGCGGGGTTCTTGTGTTCTTTGCACCATTTTTTAAGGTCGTCCCGGATGACATCCCGGAAATAGGGTGCCAGCCCGTTGTTCTCATCGAGCTTCCGGTAGTGACCGAGGTCGATGGGTTTCGCCTTCAACATAGTGGCGTCCGCGTCCGGGAGGTAGTGGTTGGTCGCCATCCGGCTAAGCACGGTATTCCGGCGTTCGATGGCGGATTTAGGATTGGTGCGGGGGTTGAAGAGGGTGGGGTTGTTGACCATGCCTACGAGCACGGCTGCCTCGTCCACGGTCAGCGCGTCTGGTTCCTTCTGAAAAAAGGTGCGGGAGGCGCTGCGGATACCATATACGTTGTCGCTGAAAGAGACCTGGTTCAGGTAGAGGGCCAGGATCTCCTGTTTGGTGAAATTCCGTTCCAGTTCGATGGCGATGATCCATTCCTTTAATTTCTGGACCAGGCGGCTTAACGGGTTGTGCGATCTCCGCCCATTGAACATATTCAGGGCCAGTTGCTGTGTCAGCGTGCTGCCGCCCCCATCATGCCCGAATTTCAGGACGGCTCTCAGGACACCCTTCCCGTCGACGCCGGAATGCTGGTAGAAGCGGACGTCTTCGGTGGCTACCAGCGCGTTGATCACATTGGGGGAGATGTCTTTATAGTCTACATGCGTGCGGTTGCCGTTGTCCCTGTAAAATTTCCCCATGGGTGTCCCGTCGTCCGCATAGACCTCGGAAGCCAGCAGGATGGAGGGGTTCTCCAACTCCTGGAGAGAGGGGAGCTTGCCCCAGCAATAGATGCATAATACCAGGATGGCGAAAGCCGCCAGCCCGCCAAAGTAGATCCACCAGAAGATCCGGACGGGTTTAGACATATGGACGGGGAATTGGCATTTATGAAATCGATGTCGGCTTGTCCGGCAAAGGATTTATTTGGTAACGTATTTTATAGACCGTTATTTGTGGCGGCCCGTTTTTTATTTCGCCTCCGCCGTTATTATTTCGCTTGCTGACGGCCGTTAATTATCCTTCTTCCCGCCGCCGAACAATCTTTTAAAGAAGCCGGGTTTCTTTTTCGGCTCCTCCGTCGGCTGCGCATCCTTTACGGTGATCTTAAAACTGGGCTTATCGCCGCCGTTTGCCTCCTTCAGCACTTTTTCTTCCTCGCTGTTCAACCGGGAGTCGACGGGGACTTTGGGCGCGCTGGTATCCAGGTATTGATTCGCTCTTCCGTTGCCCTGGTCTGCTCCTTCGGCTCCTGGGGGAGCCGTCTTGTCTATAATGTTCTGGTAGTCGTACATCTGGGGGTTCTTCATATTCTCCGGTTGCACGAAATGCGCGTTCCGGTCGATCCCCAGCGTCTTATCGGCCAGGGTCTTGGCGAAGAAGTATTCCCATATCGGCCGGGCTGCCTGCGCGCCATAGCCCAGTCCGCCTTCCAGATGAATGAAGCGGTCATCGCATCCGATCCATACTCCGGCAAGCAGCTGTGGCGTATAGCCCATAAACCAGGCATCGGAATTGTCGTTTGTCGTTCCGGTTTTGCCGCCCATCTCGGCGACGCCCAACCGGTCTCTCAAGCCGGCCGCCGTACCGAAATCCACGGGTCCCTGCATCATCCGGGCCATGGTATAGGCGGTCGAAGGACTGATGACCTCTTTGCGTTTTGTATCGAAGCGGTCCAGCACGTTGCCGTTCTTGTCTTCGATCCGGGAGATATAATAGGGTTTTGTGCTGAAGCCGCCGGAAGGGAACATCGTATATCCCCACATCATCTCGTACAACGAAAGTTCGCAGGCGCCGAGTGCCAGCGAAGGGTAGGGCGCTACCTTGGTAGGGATATTGATTTGCTGGAGGAAGTCGGCAAAATGATCGGGGCCATCGTCGCCAAACTGTTTCATGATATAAGCAGCCACTTCGTTGATCGACCAGGCCAGCCCCGTGGCCATGGTGCGTGTCCCGGTGCGTCCGCTGTTCTTGGCCGGGACATAGTTTTTGTATTTCGGGAAATATTGCTGGGTCGCTTCGCACTGGGTCTCCGGCGTGAACCCGTAATCCTGGATCGCCATGCCATAGAGGAAGGGCTTGATGGAGCTTCCGACCTGTCTTTTGGTGTTGATATTCACATGGTCGAACTTATAGGTCTTGAAATCGATCCCGCCGACCCAGGCCTTTACGGCGCCGGTGATCGGGTCCATGGCCATAAAAGCCGTCTCCAGCATCTGCTGGTGGTATTTTATCGAATCCATCGGGGTCATGACGGTATCTTTCTCGCGGCGGGCGTTCCAGGCGAAGACCCTCATCTCGGTGGGCTGAAAAAAGGTCTTGCGTATATCGGCAGCATCCATGCCCGCGTCTTCCAGGTTGTGCCAGCGGTCGCTGTTCTTCATGGCTGCTTCCAGGGTATTGGCATGATCCTTCCAGACCAGTCCCTTCCGGATGGATGGCTGCGCGCTCAACGCTCTTTGCAGGATCGGGATCTGCTTGGCCACGGCTTCTTCCGCATTGATCTGCATGCGGGGGTTGATCGTCGTATAGATCCTCAGACCGTCTTCATAGAGGTTATAGGGTTCCCCGGTAGCGGGGTTCTTATGCTCTTTGCACCATTTTTTGAGCTCGTCGCGGATCACGTCCCGGAAATAGGGGGCGAGTCCGTTCGTCTCATCCATTTTCTTGTAATTGGTCAGGTCTATCGGCCTGCTTTTCAGCTTGGCCGCATCCGCCTCGGTGACATAGTTGCCTTTGACCATCTGGTTGATGACCGTATTGCGTCTCTCGATGGCCATTTTGGGATTCTTGCGGGGGTTGTACAGCGTATTCCCTTTCAGCATCCCGATGAGAACGGCTGCCTCGTCTACGCTCACCCGGTCGGGCTCTTTCTGAAAAAATGTCCGGGAAGCGTTCCGGATGCCATATACATTATCTCCGAAGGGAACGGCATTCAGATAGAGGGCGATGATCTCCTGCTTGGTGAAGTTTCTTTCCAGCTTGATGGCGGTGATCCATTCCTTTAGTTTTTCGATAAACCGCAATACGATATTCTTGGAGCCCTGTCCCAGCATATTTTTGGCCAGTTGCTGGGTGATGGTGCTGCCTCCGCCGTCGTGCCCGAATTTCAGGACGGCTCTCATGACGGCATAGCCGTCGATGCCCGAATGTTCATAGAACCTGGAGTCTTCCGTGGCCACGAGGGCATTGATGACGTTGGGGGAGATATCCTTGTAGTCGACATTGCTGCGGTTGCCCCTCTCTTTATAATATTTTCCCATGGAAGTGCCGTCATCGGCATAGACCTCGGAGGCCAGCATGATGGATGGATTTTCCAGTTCTTTCAGGGAAGGCAGTTTGCCCAGGAAATTGATCCCCAGGATCAAAAGGATTAAAGCCGCCAAACCCAGGAAGAACACTCTCCAGAAAATACGAACTAATGTAGACATATATAGAGTTATTGTAATTTTATGAGGAATCGTCCCCGCCTGGCCGGGTCGTCATCCTCTTTGTTCCCGGCTTTATGCAAAAATCATACTTGAAAACGGCAAACGGCTCATATAAAACTTTAAAATTTACCCGGGAATGAGGTTTCCAGGAATTTCCGGTATCCATACACATCTTTATTGCCTTTCAGGGTTTCCAGGTTGCCCTCGCTGATGATCAGGAAGCTGTATTTCGCAGCCGGCAGCCAGGGGATGATCTCGCTGGCCGCAATCTTCTTTGCTTTTTCCAAATAATCCAGGGCCGCGGCCGCATTCTCAAACCGGCTGATCAGCACCATTTGGCTGGTGTCGGTGAGTGCCAGGCTTTCGATATGGAAGGTCTGGTTATAGAAGGTCTCCCGGTTATAGCGGTCGAAGGCATTTTTGCCTTCCGTGACATAGACGGGGTCCACTTTCGTCATCAGGATGACGACCTCGTGTGCCTGGTCGGGCCGGAAGCTAAAGGCCGAGTGGAGCGATTGGATCCTGGCGATCAGTTGCAGGGAATCGTTCCTCAGCCTGGCCATCGCCGTTTTTATGGAGTCGGCCTGGTGCTGGATACGCGCCCGTTTGTCCGCATCGTTCCTGGCTTTCAGCATCGCGGCATCGAGGGAATCGGCCTTCCGCCGCAGGCCCGCGAGTTGTCCCGAGTCCATTTGGATCTTATTAAGACCGGCCGCATCTATTTTCAATTTGTTCAGGCTATCGGCGGGGGTTCCGGGTTTATGCTGCAATGCGGGCATCCCTGCCGCATGCAGGCGGATCTTTGCCCGCGCATACTGGGTGGTGTCTTCCTTTACGTTTTGAACGCTGTCGGTTTTCGGCGCGGTCTTTTTTACGGCTGTTTTGGCGCCTGCACTGTCAATGGAGCTCAGGGTGTCATCCTTTGCCCTTTGTATTTGCAGTTTTGTCAGATAGTCTTCGATTTGTTTGCGTCTTCCCAGCACGTCCAGGATCCTTTCCGCTTTCGCCGCCATCGGGGTGCCGGGATATTTGACGATGATGGAGCGAAGGACTTGCTTAGCCTGGTCGTCCTGCCGTTGATGAATGAAGTATACCGACTCTATGTAGAGCAATTGGGGCGTCCAGTATTTATCTCCGTAGAGGCTGTCTGCCTGTTTTTTCCCGGCGAGGGCTTCGTCAAAGTTGCCTTCGATAAAGGAATTATAGATCGATTCGTATTTATGGGTGGCGTTTGCGCGGATGGTTGCCATCGTTTCTTCGGCGGCGCCGGGGTTCATGGCCCTGGCCGTAAAGGAACCGGTCGGGTATTTTTGCTGCATCAGCTGCAGGATCCGCCGGGCATTGTCTTCATCCCCCAGTTTCTTGTAGCAATAGTACAGGTTGAAGAGGGTTTCTTCGCGTTTACCGGTTTCTGGGAATCTCTCCAACAGCTGGTTGTAATATTTTATAGCGGTCTCATAATCGGGAGGCCCGTCCTGGCAGGATTTACCTATTGTAAAAATGGCTTTTTCTATCGAATCGTTGGAGCTTTTTAGTTTAGCGGGTGTCAGCGGCAGGTTATCCAGCAGGGATTTATAGGACAGGGTGGGAGCGGCGATCTGTTTGCCGTCCTGGTCCGGGTTTGCACCATTCGCATTGCGCCCATTGTTATTCCGTTGCTGGGACGCCAGGGAGGAGAGACGCCAGTTGTCGACATTGGCGCGGTTGCCCCATCGTGTCTTGAAATCGTTAAATCCTTTGCCCTTCAGGGAATTGTTGTTAAAATACCACTCCGCACTTACCGACCCGGTGTTAAAAAGGTCGGGAGCCGTTTTGGCGTTGGGGTTGACGGAGCCACTGCCGGTCTGATCGTCTTCCTGCAGTCCCTGCTGCTTGCGTAGTAACCTAAGCAGTTTTTTTAGATAGGCGTCCCTTTCGGCGAGGGGGAGGGCGGCAATCTTTTGCAGGCTGTCCTGCCGGTCGATGATCGCCATCTGGGCCACGATTTTGTCGAGAAAGGCCTTTCGTTCCGGCAGCCAGCCGATATCTCCGAGTGCGGGGTCGCCCGTTTTCACGCTGTCATAGTCGTTCTTGGCGGCTCTATAATTTTTGTCTTCAAAAGACATATTTCCCAATTGCAGGAAGGCTTTGTTCTTTTCGGGGCTGTTGGGAGCGGCGGCCCTGATCGCCTTCTGCAGAAAGCCCTCGGCGCCCGGCCGGTTATGTCTTTCGAGCTCTATCTGTGCGGCCGTATAATAAATGATATCCCGGTAAGGTTCATACCGATCCTTGCGGGCCATTTTTACCAGGGCGTCTATATTCTTCTGTATGAAATTCGGGTCGTTGGTCTCGTTCTGCCGGATGGAATTGAGACGGGCGTATACCTCCAATACGGGGTTCAGGGTATGGCTCACCGTTCTCTCATAGAGCAAATGCGCATGATAGGGATCGTGCGCCCTTTCATACATCTGTCCTGCCAGGTATTCCCAGCGGGCCCGTTCTTCCCCGTCGGCGGCATTGTCCAGGGCTTTTTCCAGGTGCACGGCGGAACTGTCCCAGAGGGATTGATCGTAGAACCAGAGGGCCTGCATCTCTTCCAGGTAAGGGTAGAGGCGTTTTGGAAAATAAGGATCCATGAGCAGGATCTGGATCAGGCCGGCTGCCTGGGTATATTGGTTCCGGGCGAGGTAGGTTCTCACCAGCCAGATCAGCGATTCGTTCCGGCTCGGAGGCATGCTGAACATCTTCTGGGCGATGTTCAGGTGTTCCTTGGTGGACACGACGAAAGCGCTGCCGCCCTCTTCATGGTTATAGTTACTTCCGATCGGCTTGTCATATCCGTCTTTTTCTTTTGGTGAAAAGGCATAATTCACCCACTGAAAGGTGACATAGGCGGAATCGTAGTTTTTCCGCAGGAAAAATGTCCGGCCGATCAGCATATAAAGGTTGTCGATCCAGTCGTTGCGGGTATCATGGATAAGGATGCCGGCTGTACATTTGGAGACCACGGAGTCCAGTTCTTTTTTCTGGCTTGCCGTTGCGTCCAGGCTGTAATTGTAGAAGGAAAGGAGCTTTGTATAGTCATCCCGGTGCTGGGCTTTGGCCCGGGCGAGGATCTCATTCAGCTTGACATTGGCATTAAAGAAATAATTGTAGTGGGTGATGGTGTTCTGTATAAAATGGCGCTTCCGGGTGAATTTCTTGTCGGGGGATGTTTCGGAAGCGAGGAATCGGTTCTCATATTTTGCCGGTTTCTTCAGGTCATAAGTCACCCCTAACTGCCCCGAAGCGGTCTGGAACAGCGATGAAAAAATGACGACCGACAAGATGAGTGTTCTGATCACTGGCTCCTTTGGCTTTATCCCGCAAACTAAACCGTTAATAACTGATTTTCAAGAAATTTATTATGGATTTCCTCATTTAGATCCCCCCATTTTTCGCGGACCCGGGCATTCCGGCCATAATCGTTTCGTACCGTGTACCGGTATCGTATTTTATCGTGGCATCATAGGGGTTTTTATTAGTACCCCATTCCGGATAAGTTATTATCTTTATCAGGAATCAGTTATTATGGCCAAATTCGATGCCAATTCCACGCTAAAGCGTCTGCAAAACCGTTATCGCCTCGTCGTTATGAATGACGATACGTATGAAGAGGTGGTGACCTTTAAATTATCCCGTTTGAGCGTTTATGTGTTTCTCAGCACGGTTTTTGTGCTGTTGACAGGGCTTACGGTGGCCTTGATCGTTTTTACGCCGTTGAAGCTATATATTCCGGGTTATGGTGATATGAGCAATACGAAGGACCTCCGTGAACTAAAAATACGGACCGATTCGTTAGAGCAGCAGGTGAGATACAAAGACCAGTATTTGCAGAGCATAAGGAATGTATTACAGGGAAGTTCCACGGTGAAAATGGATACGACGATGCTGAACATCCCCAAAGCGGAGAAAATTAACGATTAAAATCTGATACTTATGTTTAATGGAAAATCCAAATCTGATGCGTTGGGCGAATCACCCGTCAGCGCAAGCGCCAGCCTTATCGGGGCAGGGACCACTATGAAGGGCGATATTACCAGCAGCGGCGATCTTCGGATCGATGGCGCTCTGTCCGGGAATATCCACTGCACAGCCAAAGTCGTCATCGGGGCCAACGGGGTCGTCAATGGGGACATCAACGGTCAGCAGGCTGATATCATGGGCAAGGTTACCGGCACCATTTCGGTCAAAGACCTTCTTCAATTAAAGGGTGGCAGTACGGTGAATGGCAATATAAAAGCCGCTAAACTACAGATAGAGCCTTCCGCGACGTTCAACGGCGAATGTCATATGGCTGTGACCGGCAATAGTGCTCCTGCCGGAAACAAGGCGGAATCCAAATCGGAAGCCAAGGCGGAAAAGATGGAGGTCAAACATGGCGGGATCGCCCTCTCGGCCGGATAAGCCTGGAAAGCCGGCTATACCTGAAAAACAGGCTACACCTGAAAAACAGGACAAGCGTGAAAGCCCGGATAAGCCTGAAAAGTTGAATAAACCGGACAAGCCTCAAAACCCGGATAAGCCTCGTATGGTAAAAAAAATACCCGTACAGGATAACCGTGCCATCCTGTTAAAATATGCGGGATTGGGGGGCCAACTCTGCGTGGCGGTAGGATTGTCCGTATTTGCCGGCCTCAAAGCTGATAAATGGGTGAAAACTTCTTTTCCCTTATTCGCCTGGGTCTTACCTTTGCTCGTCATTGTGGCTCTTATTGTAAAACTAATCAAAGACACATCGGGAAATGGGGGACAGCATTAAAAAGGATTTGGAACCGGGCAATCATCTCCTGAGAGCCTGGCAGCCCATTCTTGTCATTTTTGTAATCGTAAACCTGTTTTTACTGAGCTCGAAAGTTTGGCTGGCGCAATGGAAACTCGATTCCGTGGTGATCATGATCGGCAACCTGATCCTCTGCGCGGTGACCGCATTCTCATTCCATCTAAGCATAAAGGCCTTATTCCATCAGAATATACAGGCATTCCTGCGTATGGTATACAGCGGGATGTTCCTTAAAATGGGTGTTTGTGTCGTCTCCGTGCTCGTGTGGCACTTCGTCGATCCGGGAAGCATAGGACGCCTTTCGGTCATGGCTTTCTTTGCTCTTTACCTGTTATATACGTTTACGGAAGTAGCCCTGTTGATGCGTTTGAGCAAGCAGAAAAAAAATGCCTAAGAAAGAAGCCCCGCTCGCATATCTGGAACGATTCATACCCAAGGGAGCCGCCGGGCTTGTCATGGAATACCTGCATCATTATCGTGTCCATCTCACGATCACCAGGGAACGGAAAACGGTCCTCGGTGATTATCGCCATGCCACGACAACCCAGAACCACCGGATCAGCGTAAACGGTAACCTGAATAAATACTCCTTCCTGATTACCCTCGTCCATGAACTCGCGCACCTGGTGACTTTTATGGAATTTGGCAACCGGGTACAGTCGCATGGTAAGGAATGGAAAGGGGTCTATCGTAAAATGCTGGAGGACTTTATGCGGCTGCCCATCTTTCCGGACGATATTCTCGCGGCTTTCCGGCGGACGCTTCATGACCTTCCGGCCAGCAGCTGTGCGGATGAAGGATTGATGCGCGTCCTCCGCAAGTATGACGAAAATACCGGCGGCCTGCTCCTCGTCGAACAAATCCCCGAAGGGGGGCTTTTCGAGGTTGAAGACGGCAGGGTGTTCCGCAAAGGGAAAAAATTACGAAAACGCTATCAATGTGTGGAAGTTTCGACGGGAAAATTGTATCTTTTCAGTGCTATTTACGAGGTGAAACCGTCTCCTGCGAAAAAGATCCCCACCTGACCCCCCGTCGTTTCCGCCCGTTTTTATTCCGATGCCGTGCTTTATAACAGATAACAGGAAGACAATAGGAATATTGGCTCCGCCGAAGAAGATATCGTTTCTACAGGTCCTTTAACATCCAGATTCCGCAACCGAAATGACCGGTATTGCCCAGCGGGCCATCGAGAAAGCGAAATCCAAACTTTTCATAGACAGAAACGGCCTTCTTAAGTTCCGGCATCGTCTCCAGGTATACGCGACGAAACCCGGTGTCTTTTGCCGTTTGCAGGCACTTTTCTATGAGCGCCCTGCCAAGACCCAGCCCCCTGGCCGCCGGAGCCAGGTACATCTTCACCAATTCGCAGGTATCCTCCGGCAGGCCATCGGAAGGGTAGATCCCTCCTCCGCCCGCCAGTTGTTCGTTTACAAGGGCCACATAGTAGATACTTTTGGGAACGCCCGCAAATAACCCCGAGAGATGATCGGTGGTCTCGTCGTAATAAACGGTGCCCGGTTTATTGGCGCCGAATTCGGCGAGCGCAGACCTGATGATTGCCGCCATAGCCTTGTTGTCGCCGGATTGAAGAAGCCGTATGGCAATCGTGTCCATTGAGCGAAGATAGTGAATAGTCACTACTCACTGCGGACTACTCACTAACTCAGCCAGGCCATTAAGGTATACAGGAAAATCACAGAGAGGATCATGATGCCGATAAAGGGTTTGTCAGCGTTTTGCATAGTCGAAGCTTGTTAGAAGGTTTAGCATAGGGATTTACGAATATTTAACGGGGCGACGCTTAAAAAAGTATGCCAGACCCCAAAAAGATCCCTATGGCCATGACCGGACCATCAATCCGGAGGAGACCGGTTCGGAACCTGGTTCTGAACCGGGTTCGGAGATGCTTATAATCGGTTCCTCAAACGCTTATAAATCGGAATAATCCGTCGGACGCAGGAAGAAAATATCGGCTTTTGACACGTTATGCTGGTATTCGGGGGAGGCTACCAGCTTTTTCCAAAACGGATCTTCACCAAAGGTCTTCCAATGTGCTTCGCGGGAGGCCATGTTGTCGAAGGTCGTCATATACATCAGGTTGGGCATATGGCTTCCGGAAAGGACTTCGGCGTAAAATACGGCATTGAATCCCAATCTCTTGAACAGGGGAACCTCTCCGCCCTCGTTGAACATCCGCACTTTGTTGGCGTGCAGTTTTTCCGTGGGTCCCTCATAACTTCTCAGTTCATAGATCCTTTCGGAACGGGCCGTACCCAATGCGGGGGCCTGCAGGACCGGCATATCCGGAAAGGCCTGCAACAGGATCGTTTCAATCCGGCTATAAGGGGGATCGTTGTGGGCTGCGTCCAGGTAATCTTTTCCGTCCGCCAGGTATTGATTGTCTTTCTCCAGGAGAGACGGCAATTTTACAAACTGATCGACAGACCGGAAGGGGATCAGCAGGTAAATGCGCCGGACGGCGGCGGTATCGTTGCCGAGGGCTTTGAAGACACCCACCTGGGCGATACCCAACCTGTGCAGCGCCGGCAAAAAAGCAGCCTGCAAATATTTGTCCACAGTCTGTTCCTGTTCTTTGGTCTTTAACTGGTAGACGCGGATGGAATAAAACTCTCTTTTCGGGGGAGCGCTGGTAGCGGGCGTGGCAAAAAGGGAAGAGCTTGTTGTCAGTGAAAGGAGGACTAGTGATAGGAGGACTAATGATAGTATCCGGTTCATCGTGTTTGAATTATCGGCTAATGTAAACAAAAGCCATCTTTCCCCGCTGTTTTTATAATACCGCTCCTGTAATAACCACGGTAGGACGCTCTTCGGGGTCATATATTAGAAAATAATCATTTTTTTTGTTTTTTTTAAATGATAATGCTATAATTTCACTAAAAGGGAAGGCTCCTTAAAATGATTGTCTGATAAACATTATATTTTGGAGAAAACGATCACCAAAGAAATCCTGAAAAACGCAATTTCCACCGGTAAACAGCCAGCTATTGAATTCTTATACACGGAGTATGGCGCCATGCTGTACGGCTATGTGTTACAATTTACCCGGGACCAGCAGGAAGCAGAGAACTTATTGGTGAGTATCTTCACTTACCTTTCTTCTCATTTGACGGAGGCCTGTAATTCCGGGCTGGGTGTTTATTGTTGGTTGCAGTCTGAAGCCCGCAAGATCATTTTGAGGGAGAGAGGCCCGGATGCTTCGGCGCTACTTGACGAGGGCCGGGGGGACCTGCAGGAGACCGCTTCCGGGAAGAGCTGTTATTTCTCCCTGTTGGGGGAGGCATCCCATGAGCAGCAATGGATCTTTCGCGAACTTTTTTTGGCCGGGAGAGGCAGGGAAGAGGTGGCAGGGCAATTGGACAAAGACCTCCCTTATATAGACAAGCAATTGAAAGAGAGCCTCCTGATCATTAACAGGAACCTGGTATGAATCAAACGGGAGCCTGTATCAATCAAACAGGAACCTGACCTGAATCAAACATGAACATCGAAAAATATATAGAGACCGGGATCATCGAGGCCTATGTGATGGGGTTGGCCGACCATTCGGAGAGACGGGAGTTCGAACGGATCCTGCCGACTTCTCCGGATCTGCAGCAGGCCCTGCTCAATTTCGAGTTGAAAATCGAGGGGTTGGCCATGCGTCATTCTTCTCCGCCCCCTCCCGGGACCTGGGAACTGATACAGGACCGCATCCGTGAATTGCCGGCTATCAGGCCTCCGGCGAAGGAAAGACAGGCGGGGTCGCAGAATGGGAATGGCGGGGGGACGCCTGAGGAATTCATCTCCATACAAGCGATTTCCTCCACCCATATAAAGATCCACAAACATTGGAAGACGGCTTTCATCACGGTCTTTATCCTCTCCAAGATATTCCTGGCCCTGGCCATTTATTTCTTCGTTGAATACCGGCACGCCCAAAAGGATATCCGGCAGTTGCAGGAGCAGGTCGATAAGGTCCCGGCCAAATAAAATTTTGGAGATATACCCGTCCTCGATTAATTTTGTGCCTCATTTATGATTACCAACAGACATCATCATCACCATTTTTTCTTGCTACCAGGGTAGGCCGGTGATGTTTTGTCTGACAAAATAGAACTAGAAAAAGGGCTTACCGCAAGGTAGGCCCTAATTTTTTGTGGAAAGGCAAACCATCCCCGGCAAATGGATAAGCCCGGGTAAACAAACAACATGAAATTAAAAATTGCAATTCAGAAGTCGGGTCGTTTATACGAGGACTCGGTAAAGCTGCTGAAAGACTGCGGCATCGATCTCAAGAACGGGGTCAACAAGCTAAAGACGGAATCCGACAATTTCCCGATGGAGATCTATTTTCTCAGGGATGACGATATCCCCCAGTATGTGGAAGACGCGGTGGCCGACATCGGGATCGTCGGAGAGAATGTGCTGCTGGAAAAGAACAAAAAAGCGGAGATCGTCGAACAGCTCGGTTTTGGCAAATGCCGCTTATCGGTGGCAGTGGGCAGGGGAGAAAAATACGATGGCGTGCAGTTCCTGGAAGGGAAAAAGATCGCGACGACCTATCCGGTGCTGGTACAGCGCTACCTCGACACCCATAAGATCAACGCCGAGATCCATGAGATCAGCGGTTCTGTGGAGATAGCGCCGGGCATCGGGCTGGCCGATGCAATCGTCGACCTGGTCAGCAGCGGGTCCACGCTCTTTATGAATGGCCTCAAAGAAGTCGAGACAGTGCTGAAATCACAGGCCGTACTCATCCGAAACGCCCAATTGGGCGCCGCGCAGCAGGAGATCCTGGACAAGCTGCTTTTCCGTATCCGTGCTGTGAAGAAGGCGAGGAACAACAAGTACGTCCTGCTGAACGCTCCCAACGACCAGTTGGAAGAGATCATCCGGTTGCTGCCAGGCATGAAGAGTCCGACGGTATTGCCTTTGGCCGAACCGGGGTGGAGCAGCGTACATAGCGTGCTGAGTGAAAATGAATTCTGGGATATCATCGAGAAATTGAAATCGGCGGGCGCCCAGGGCATCCTCGTGGTGCCGATCGAGAAAATGATTATATGACAAGGAAGCGACTGCCTGATAAGGAAGTGATTCCGTAATTTCTGTTTATGAAGATCATCGATATAAGAAATATCCACGTGGCTCCCGGACTGCTCTCCCGGCCTGTCCTGGACAACCGTTCCCTGGAGCTGTCGGTGGCGAATATCCTCAAAGAGGTGAGGGACAACGGCGATGAAGCGGTGAAGAGGTTTTCCCTGATGTTCGACAAGGCTGCCGTGGATCACCTGGAGGTCAGTTCCGCGGAGATCAGCGCTGCCGCCGCTCAAATAAGCCCGGAACTGAAAGCGGCCATTCAACAGGCCGGAAAAAATATCCGGGTCTTTCATGAGAGCCAGCTTTATAAAGAGGCTCCGATCGAAACGATGCCGGGCGTTTTTTGCTGGCGCAGGACGGTAGCCATCGAAAAAGTAGGACTATACATCCCGGGAGGAACGGCTCCCTTGTTCTCTACACTGCTCATGCTCGGTATCCCTGCTTCGATCGCGGGTTGCAAGGAGATCATCCTGTGTTCGCCGCCCGATGCGAAGGGCAATCTGCACCCGGCGATCCTGTTCGCAGCATCGGTGGTAGGAGTGACGAAGATCTTCAAGGCCGGCGGTGTACAGGCCATAGCCGCTATGGCTTATGGCACGGCTTCCATACCCCGTGTATACAAGATATTTGGTCCCGGTAATCAATACGTCACTTGCGCAAAGCAACTGGTTCAAAAAGACGGTGTGGCGATCGACATGCCTGCCGGCCCCAGCGAAGTGGCCGTCTTTGCGGACGACACGGCCAATCCGTCATTTGTGGCCGCGGACCTCTTGTCACAGGCCGAGCATGGACCGGATAGCCAGGTCATCCTGGTAAGTTCTTCGGCTTTGATGGTAGACAGCATATTGAAGGCGCTGGCCGGTCAGCTCGAAGAACTGCCCCGCAGGGATATTGCGCGGAAGGCGCTGGAAAACAGCCGCGCATTCCTTGTAGATGGCCGCCGTGAAGCAATGGACCTGCTGAATGAATATGCACCGGAGCATCTTATTTTGGCCTGCGGGGATCCCGAAGAACTCGCCGGGCAGGTAGTCAACGCCGGATCCGTCTTTCTCGGCCATTTTTCGCCCGAGAGTGTCGGAGACTATGCCAGCGGTACGAACCACACCCTGCCTACCAATGGATATGCCCGGGCTTACTCCGGTGTCAGCGTGGATAGTTTCGTCAGGAAGATCACCTTCCAGCAACTGACAAAGCAGGGGCTGCTGGGTATCGGCAAGACAGTAGAACTCATGGCGGAGGCGGAAGGGCTGCAGGCCCATGCGAACGCGGTAAAACTGAGGAGGGAAAGTAGTGAGTGGTGAGTAGTCAGTAGTGAGTGGTGAGTGGGGGCAGGAAGTAGTGAGGAGGCCCTTCCGGCGGGATGCTCAGTAGATAATGAGTGACGGATATTGACAGAATTTGCCGGGCGGTAATGGCAGATACAAAAAATATAGGTAGTTTAAATTTTGAATACGATGTTTAAGGTTGAAGAATTGTTGAGACCCAATATCCGGCAG
This sequence comes from Puia sp., assembly GCA_031292515.1. GTDB lineage: Bacteria > Bacteroidota > Bacteroidia > Chitinophagales > Chitinophagaceae > Puia. The sequence continues at coordinate 69,841 of JARLGZ010000054.1, forward strand.
CTGGTTCCTTATTCCTCCGCCAGGGACGAGTTCAAAGGCGAAGCGCAGGTATTCCTGGACGCGAATGAGAACAGTCTCGGTTCGCCCCTTACGAGGTGGTATAACCGCTACCCGGACCCTTTGCAGGCGAAGGTCAAGCAGGCGCTCAGCCAGATAAAAGGCGTCCCACCGGAACACATTTTCCTGGGCAATGGCAGTGATGAATGCATCGATATCCTGTTTCGCGCGTTTTGCAACCCCGGAAAGGACAATGTGATCATCAATCCGCCTACCTATGGGATGTATGAGGTTAGCGCGCACATAAACGATATCGAGGTCCGACGGGCGGTATTGCAGGATGATTTTCAGCTTGACCTGGTGCATCTCGAGAACCTGGTGGATGAGAATACCAAGATCATCTGGATCTGTTCGCCGAACAACCCCACTGCCAATTCCATGAACCGGGAGGACGTCGAGATCGTGCTAAACAATTTTGCCGGGCTGGTAGTGGTCGATGAGGCTTATATCAATTTCTCGCGTCATAAATCCTTTATCCAGGAGCTGAAGGATTATCCGAACCTTGTCGTGTTGCAGACGCTTAGCAAGGCCTGGGGCCTCGCGGGCCTCCGTCTCGGTATGGCTTTTGCAAGTACGGCCATCATAGATGTCTATAACAAGGTCAAACCGCCCTATAATATCAGCCAGGCCACCCAGGAACTGGTCCTGCAGGCGCTGGGCGAAGTAGAGCAGGTAAATGAGATGATCCGGATATTGGTGTCGCAGCGGGAGCAATTGGCCAAAGACCTTGCCGCCTTGCCGCTTGTGTCAAAGATCTATCATTCCGACGCTAATTTTCTGCTGGTCAAAGTGTCGGATGCAAGAAGGGTCTACGATTATCTCCTGGAACAGGGCATCGTCGTCAGGGATCGCAGTAAAGTGGAACTTTGTGAAGGCTGCCTGCGGATTACCGTCGGCACTGAAAGGGAAAATAAGGATTTGATAGCATCCCTGAAGCAGTTTCTATCATAAGAAGATGTAAATTGTTTGTTCATTTCCTCATAAAATAAATCAACTATATGAAAAAGTTTTTAGCGAACTTTCTCCCGGTGAGAGCAGCCTGGCTCATTTTGTGCGGCTGTATACTGGCCTTTAGCGCCTGTGCCGGAGACGCCGCCAGGGATACTTCAAAAGTGGCCACAGCCGCTGACAATGGTTCAGGTACCGGCGCACCCAACGACGACGGTTTGATCCTGCCTGCTGGGTTTACGGTAACGACTTTTGCGGAAGGCCTCGGAAAGGCCAGGCATATCGCCGTCGCCCCAGACGGGACTGTGTTTGTAAAACTCGCCAAATTGAAAGACGGCAAAGGCATCTATCGTCTCCGGGATACCAATGGAGACGGCAAGGCCGATGCGATAACCGGCTTCGGCAGCTTTACAGGAACGGGTATGACGGTGAGAAGCGGATACCTCTATGCGTCTTCCGATGAAGAAGTGTTTCGCTATAAGCTGGACGATAAAAATAATGTCGTGAACCCGGACCAGCCGGAGAAGATCGTCACCGGGCTCCTCTCGCGCGGAGAGCACGAGGCAAAAGCCATCACCCTCGACTATGATGGCAACCTCTATGTGAATATCGGCGCTTATTCGAATGCCTGCCAGGTGCAGGACCGGACCAAAGGGTCGCCGGGCATGAGACCTTGTCCGATCCTGGATTCCGCCGGTGGTATCTGGAAATTCAAAGCCGATAAGCCAGGTCAGACCTATGGAGACGGAGTCCGTTATGCGACGGGTTTGCGCAATGTGGTAGGACTGGACTGGAACAAGGCTACCAACAGCCTGTTCGTCATGCAGCACGGTCGCGACCAGTTGCACGACCTGTTTCCGGATATGTACGATCAGAAGCAGAGCGCCGAATTGCCTGCCGAGTGTATGTATGAGTTGCATCAGGGATCGAACGGCGGCTGGCCATATATTTATTACGATGAGTTCCAGAAAAAGAAGATCCTGGCCCCGGAATTCGGAGGAGATGGCAAGAAGACTGCCGGCGAAGATGCGCAAGATCCCGTGATGGCATTTCCGGGGCACCTGGCTCCCAACGGATTGCTGTTCTATACCGGCGACCAGTTTCCTGCGAAATATAAGAATGGCGCTTTTATCGCCTTTCATGGCTCCTGGAACAGGGCGCCCGAACCCCAGAAAGGATTCTTTGTGGTCTTTGTTCCTTTTCAAAATGGCAAGCCCTCCGGCGACTGGGAAGTATTTGCCGACAATTTCTCCGGCAGCCCGGCGTTAACGGCTTCCGGCCGCGCGCAGCATCGTCCCTGCGGCCTCGCCCAGGCGCCCGATGGCTCGATCTATGTCACAGACGACTCGAAGGGAACGATCTGGAAGATCTCCTATAAGAAATAAGTTGTTTCCGGGAAATGACAACATCATATTATAAATTAGGGAACTGATGATCGGAAAATGGACTGTGCTTTGTTCTATGGCAGGTTTGCTATCAGCCTGCGCGCTATTATCCATGACTGCAAAAGATGACGCCCCGCGCCGGCCATACGGAGTCTTACAGAACGCGACGGGTATAAAGCAGCATACGACAGGTGTAAAGCAGAACGTCACGGGTATAAAGGCGTCCATCGAGCGGGGAAAAAAAGTATACGCGGAGCAATGCCTCTCCTGTCATCAGGTCGATGCCATGGGCGTGTCCGGCATGACGCCTCCGCTTGTAAAGACCAAATGGGTATTGGGCGACAAGACGACGCTGGTGCAAATTGTGCTGAAAGGCCTGACGGGGGAGATCGAAATCGACGGAGATACCTATCATAATGTGATGGCTCCTCACAGCGAACTCAGCAACCAGCAGATAGCGGACGTGCTCACCTATGTAAGGAGCAGCTTCGGCAACAAGGCAAGGGCGATTACCCCGGCGGAAGTTGCAGCGATACGGGCGAAGACTAAATAAACGCCAATAAACGCTAATGAACGCCAAGGTGAAACGAGAAGGGACGAGCAGGGGAGACGCACTAATGAACGCGAACAGAGATCCCGATGGGACGCGAAGAGAGGATCGCGAAAAGACACTAAGAATGAGACGCTGGCGGAAGCAAATGGAAATGCCGGAAGCAAACGGAAATACCGACAGACCCGGATGAGTGGACATGAATTCATGAGGACCGGAAGACGAGTGAGAGCCGGAAAGCTGAAGAGACACGAAGACTGAAGAGACAGGAAGACTGAAGAGACAGAAAATTTGATGAGACAGGGAAATTGAAGAAAGAGGAAGGTTGAAGAAAAAGAGTGGAAAAGACAAAAGGACAGGATAAACGAAACAAAGAACAACAAAACAAACGGATGAAGAGAATACTATTTATTGACAGGGACGGCACGCTGATCAAGGAAGCCCCTCCGACTTACCAGGTCGATTCTTTTGAAAAATTGGAGTTCTATCCCTATATGTTCGATTATATGGGCCGGATAGCCCGGGAGTTCGACTATGAACTGGTGATGGTTACCAACCAGGATGGGTTGGGAACGGCGTCTTTTCCCGAGAACACTTTCTGGCCGGTGCAGGAATTGGTGATGAAGAGCCTTTTGAATGAAGGAATCCCTTTCAGCGCCGTACACATAGACAGGACATTCCCCGCCGACAACGCACCTACCCGCAAGCCGGGCATCGGGATGCTTACCGGCTATCTCGACAACGAGCAATATGATATCGCCAATTCCTATGTCATCGGCGATCGCATCACGGATGTTCAACTCGCAAAGAACCTCGGCTGCAAAGCCATCTGGCTCAATAACGACCCTTCTCTCGGCGGCGCCGAAGTGAATGATACCCGGAAAGACCTGGATGAGGTAGTGGCACTCGAAACGACCGAGTGGGGTAAGATCTATGAGTTTATGAAACTGGGTCTCAGACGGGTCGTGCATGAACGCAATACCAGTGAGACGCAGATCCTGATCGATCTGAATATCGACGGAAGCGGCAAGGCGCAGATCGTCACGGGCCTCGGTTTTTTCGATCATATGCTGGAGCAGATCGCCCGTCATGGTAAGATGAACCTGACCCTGCGTGTAAACGGAGACCTCCATATCGACGAGCACCATACTATCGAAGATACCGGGATCGCCCTGGGCGAGGCTTTTGGCAAGGCCCTGGCGGATAAAAGAGGGATGGAACGCTATGGCTTCGCCCTTCCTATGGACGAGGCGGACGCTAAAGTGCTGATAGACTTCGGGGGCAGGAACTGGATCGTATGGAATGCCGAATTTAAGCGCGAGGCCATCGGCGAAATGCCGACGGAAATGTTCTTTCATTTCTTCAAGTCTTTCTCCGACGCGGCGAAATGCAACCTGAACATCGAATGCCACGGCGAGAACGAACATCACAAAATCGAGGCGATCTTCAAGGCCTTTGCAAAAGCCATCCGCATGGCGGTAAAACGGGATCCCCTTAGCAATTACCTGCCGAGTACGAAGGGGGTGTTATAGGAATGCCCGGAAGATGCTCGATCCGAATTAGATTGCCTTTTTGTATCTTCGTTCTTCAAACAAGGTTCATGATACGAGATGCAAACGCTTATATTTTGCATGATAAGGACTGGCAGGGGTTTAGAGATTTAATCATCGCGGAAAAAAACGAAAATCTTCAGCAGGAGATAACGATTTTTCCCTTCGTAAACCCATCAGATTCCCATCATAGCGCGATTGTCAGCGTATCTGCGACTGCAGATCGCCCGGTCGAATCTTATGGAGCCATTCCGCTAGTGTGATGAATTGCAGACAATACGATTTGGGTGGTCCAAAATTTCGACCGACGAGTTTGCTGTGACCGATGTAAAATATGATCCGGGGGCTGCGGGCGAAATGAAAATATTTATCTCCATCGAAGGAGCGGAAACAGAAAAGGAAATCATAGTGCAGGTCAAATGCATATTCAACCAGGAAGAAAATCTGTTACTGGTCATATCCGCCTCTTCCTACTTTGCCATCGATCCAATGGATTGCGAAAAAATGTATGACAAAGAGAAACGGATGGTTACCCTTCCTTTGTCACCGGCGCTCAACCTGACGAGTCTTGAGGTAAGCACGTTAAGGGGCATTCTTCACGCAAAAACAAAGGTCTTCCGATGAATTCGATGATTGTTCCACCCATCAACGTATCAGACCTTATAAAAACCGATCCGGTAATCAATTTTGGTCAGGAGGGTCAGCCCTGATATTACCGGTCTCTTTACGGGGTTTGTCAACGCCGTTTTGATGCTTTGGTGGCTTGACGTCAGGATGGTGATGACCGGGGCTCCTATAGAAAAACAAGTCTCCCTAAAAAAAATTTGGATGAATCATTTTCTCCCCCCATCTTTGCGGGGCAATGAACAATCAATTTGTAAGTAAAGTGTGGTGGTGGCATACAAACTCCGAGCGGGGCAAGTAATGCTATTGTTGCATCATTACCATATTGGGCCCCCGAGAATCGGGGGCTTTTTTTTTACCGCCGCCGAAGCAGGATGTGAATCGGGGTAGATCCGGGGTGCCGACCGGAAGTAAAAAAGAGCCGGGGGTAAGCGAAAAGCGGCAGAGGATCGGGGGAAAACAAGCCTGGCAGCAATATGGAAAAGAGCGCAACGACTCAACCGAAAAACTCAACGAAAAAGCTCAATAACCTGGCCCAATAACCCAGCGCGACGAAAACATAACAACGCAAAAGAACACGGTAAAAAATAACGGATGAAAAGGATCGAGATAAAAACGACATACAGAAAGCTTCTCTCGGATATCTATACGCCGGTAGGTATCTACCTCCGCCTGCGGGACCGTTTCCGGGACACCATCCTGCTGGAAAGTACCGACTACCAGGCCGCGGAAAATAGTTACTCTTTCATTTGCATAAACGCCATCGGCGGAATCGAGATCACGGATACCCGGCGCGTGGAATATAAACTGCCGGGCCGTAAACCGGAGGGAGAACTCATCAGGAGCGCGGAAGACGTCCCGCGTTTATTGTGGGAGTTCATGCAGAAATTCGATGTGAAGACATCCGAAGAGAAACCCGTCAGAGCCGTCCAGGGGCTGTTCGGTTATACCTGTTTTGATGCCGTACAGTTCTTTGACACGGTCCGCCTGGAAAAGACGAACAACCAGCCTCCCGTCATACCGCTGATGCGCTATCGCCTCTACCAGTACGTCATCGCCGTCAACCATTTCAAGGATGAACTCTATCTCTGTGAAAACGAGGTCGGAGGGCTGGAAAGCGAGGTGGCATTGGTGGAATCCCTGATCAAAAGCAAAGACGTGCCGGTGTACCCGTTCTACAGGGCCGGTGAGGAGGTCTCCAATATGGATGACGAGCAATACAGGGAGATGGTCCGGGAAGGCATCCGGCATTGTTACCGGGGTGATGTGTTCCAGATCGTGCTCAGCCGCCGTTTTCAGCAGGCATTCCGGGGGGATGAATTCAATGTTTACCGGGCCCTTCGGAGCATCAACCCGTCTCCTTATTTGTTTTTCTTCGATTATGGCGATTATAAACTGATGGGTTCTTCCCCCGAATCCCAGTTGATCATACAGCAGGGCAATGCCATCGTCCACCCGATCGCCGGCACTTTTAAACGGACCGGAGATGAAGCTGCCGATCGGGAAATAGCGGCGAGGCTCCTCGAAGACGCCAAAGAGAACGCAGAACATGTCATGCTGGTGGATCTTGCCCGTAACGACCTGAGCCGCTCCTGCGATGACGTGAAGGTGGTACACTACCGGGAAGTGAAATTTTATTCGCATGTCATTCACCTGGTCAGCGAAGTACATGGGAAAGTCAGACCGGGGAGCAACCCGTTCGAATTGCTGGCGGTCACTTTTCCGGCCGGCACGTTGAGCGGGGCTCCGAAATTCAAGGCTATGGAACTGATAGACAGCTATGAGCCCACCGCAAGAAGCTACTACGGCGGCTGTATTGGTTTTATGGGCTTCGATGGCAGTTGCAACCAGGCCATCATGATCCGGAGCTTTTTAAGCAAGCAGAATACACTGACCTACCAGGCAGGGGCGGGTGTCGTAGCGGCGAGCAACCCGGAAAACGAGTTGCAGGAAGTCAATAACAAATTGGGCGCGCTGAAGAAGGCGATCGCCTTTGCGGAAGAGATCTCGAAATAAACAACTAAATCAAAAAAATTGGCCAGCGTATTAGTATTCGACAACTACGATTCATTCACGTACAACCTGGTGCATCTCGTTGAAAAGATCTTGCATCAGAAAGTCACCGTGGTCCGTAACGACCAGATTCCTTTGGAGGCGGTAAAAGCATACGACAAGATCATCCTCTCGCCCGGACCGGGCATCCCGGAGGAAGCAGGCCTGCTCCTGCCCCTGATCAGGGAGTACGCTCCTTCCAAATCCATACTGGGTGTTTGCCTGGGCCACCAGGCGATCGGCGAAGCATTCGGTGGCAAACTCGTCAACCTCACTAAAGTGTATCATGGGGTCGCCACCCCCATAAAACTCGCCGGGCAGGCAAAAAGCCCCCTGTTTGAAGGGCTGCCCCACAGCTTTTCGGTCGGTCGCTATCATAGTTGGGTGCTCAGCGAGGAAGGATTCCCCGCAGGGCTGGAGGTGACGGCAACGGACGAGAGCAACCTCATCATGGCGCTTCAGCATCGTACTTATGATGTACAAGGCGTACAGTTCCACCCGGAGAGCGTCCTGACGCCTGAGGGGGAAAAGATCATGCGCAACTGGTTGAAGCAATAAGGCCAGCGCAACGAGCCATAGGAGTAAGGCCATAGGAGTAAGGCCAGCGGTTTAAGACCAGCAGTGTAAGATGAGAAGTGTGAGACAGGAACAATGAGGGGGCGCGGGCAGTGAGGTTATGGAAATGACAAAGATGATTTGAAAGTGATAAATATGAAATCCAGGAAATGAAAAGACAATGAAAAAGATACTGCAATATTTATTCGAGCACAAGACCCTGTCCCGGCAGCAGGCCCGGGAGGCCTTGGTGAACATTTCAAGGGGCGCTTATAACGACAGCGAGATAGCGGCTTTTATCACCGTATTCCTGATGCGCAGCATCACGATCGACGAATTACAGGGGTTTCGCGATGCCCTGCTGGAGTTGTGCGTCCGGGTCGATCTGAACGGTCACGAAGTGATCGATATCGTAGGGACAGGGGGAGACGGGAAAAATACCTTTAATATATCTACCCTGTCCTGCTTTATCGTGGCGGGTACCGGTCAGAAGGTGGCCAAACATGGTAATTACGGCGCCTCTTCCATCAGCGGCGCCTCGAACGTCATGGAGCAGCTGGGCTATGTCTTTAAAAACGACGCGGCAAGGCTCAACAGGGAAGTGGAAGAAGCAAATATCTGTTTCCTGCACGCTCCGCTCTTCCATCCAGCCCTGAAGGCCGTCGGCCCTATCCGGAAAAACCTGGGGCTGCGCACTTTTTTTAACATGCTGGGGCCGATGGTGAACCCCGCTTTCCCGAAGTTCCAATTGGTCGGCGTCTACAACCTTGAGATGGCGAGGGTCTACAACTACCTGCTTCAGCAGTCCGAGGGGGTATTCACCATCATCCATAGTCTCGACGGATATGACGAGATCTCCCTGACGGGAGATGCCCGCATCATTTCCAACGAGGGCGAAAAGATCATGACCCCTGAACAATTGGGCAAACGAATGGTAAATCCTGCCGATATTTACGGTGGGAATACGGTGGAGGAGGCGGCCAGGCTTTTTGAGAAGATATTGAAGGTGGAAGGCAGCTGGGCGCAGAACGCGGTCGTGCTTGCCAATGCAGCCATGGCTTTGCATTGTACCGGAGCCTATAAAGACTATGATGGCGCCTACGAGGCTGCCGTCGAGAGCCTGGAGAGCGGCAAAGCCTACCGGGCCCTTCAAAAATTGATCGCTTTGCAAAAGAATTGATTTTATAGAAGAATCGATTTTGCACAAGAATCGATTTTGCGCAGGAATTGACAAGGACGACATCAAGGACGATATGAATATTTTAGATAAGATAATAGCACACAAGAGGTTAGAAGTCTTTGGCCGGAAAGGGGCGCTCCCGGTGAAGGAACTGGAAAAGAAGCCCTTCTTCACGAGGACAACCTACTCTCTCCGGGAGTTTTTGACGGACCCCTCCCGGACGGGGATCATTGCCGAATTCAAACGCCGGTCCCCTTCAAAAGGGGTTATTAACGATACGGCCGATGTCGCCGAGGTGACGAAAGCCTATGCCACCCACGGGGCATCCTGTCTTTCTGTGCTGACGGACGGGTCATTTTTTGGCGGAAGTACCGGAGACCTGGAAAAGGCGCGGGTAAACGCGATCCCTATTCTCCGGAAGGATTTTGTGATCGACGAATACCAGGTGGTCGAAGCCAGGGCCATGGGCGCCGATGTGATCCTCCTGATCGCGGCTTGTCTGACACCGGTGGAAGTCAGACGCCTGGCGGCTTTTGCAAAAAGCCTGCAACTGGAAGTCCTGCTGGAAATCCATAATGAGGAAGAGTTGGGGCATATTTGTGAAGACACCAGCCTGATCGGTGTCAATAACCGGGACCTGAAGACCTTTACGGTAGATGTCCAAAGGTCTGTTGAACTCAGTGAGAAGATTCCCGAGGGCAAGATCATGATATCCGAGAGCGGTATCAGCCAGGTGGATACGATTGTACGGTTGAAGAGCTCCGGGTTCAGGGGCTTCCTGATCGGGGAGAATTTTATGAAGGACAAAGATCCCGCCTCGGCCTTTGAGAAGTTCACGGGAAAACTGAAGTCTGCGATTGCCATTGCCCCATTTTTTAACCATTAAAATTCTTTCGCCTGTCGCGAAAGACCAGGAGGGGCTTATGAGAGTAAAAGTCTGCGGAATGACCCAACTTGACCAGGTCAGGCAGCTCGATGAAATGGGAGTAGATTTTGCCGGGTTTATCTTTTACCCAAAATCCCCGCGTTATGTCGTCCGGCATCTTTCCGGCGAACAGCTCAAAAAGGCAAAGCTGAAACTGGGTAAGGTGGGGGTCTTCGTAAATGCCACCTATGATGAGGTCATGAAACAGGTCGACAGCTACGGGCTGGATATGATCCAGCTGCATGGCGATGAGACACCGCGATTCTGTGAGCAGTTAGCAAACTACATAACGGTCATCAAGGTCTTCAGACTGGGAGAGGATGATCCGATAGACTGGCTGATCCGGCCCTACCAGGAATCCTGTGATATGTTCCTCTTTGATACCGAAGGAGTGGGGTATGGGGGAACGGGCAAGAAGTTTAACTGGGATGTGCTGAAAGCCTCGGTGATCGATAAACTGTTTTTTCTGAGCGGGGGCATCGAACCGGGAGATGTCGGGAGGCTGAAGGTCTTCGCAAAGGAACCCGTGGCGAAGAAACTATTTTCCATAGATGTCAATAGTAAATTCGAGTTGAATGCAGGCGTAAAGGATCTCAAAAAGATCAGGACAATGCTGGATGAATTTAAGAGTGAGTAGTCAGTAGTGAGTGGTGAGTAGTCAGTAGTGAGTAATGAGTAATGAGTAGTGAGTAATGAGCGGTGAATAATGAGTAGTGAGTGAATAATGAGTAATGAGTGAGTAGCGAGTGGGTGGAGGCAGTGACTAGTGATTTGAGGGTTGACAAATAAATAGAGACGAACAGACAAAAGAGACGAAGCGGAAAGACGGGGGGCTGAAGATGTCCAATCAATGAAAATGATAAAGAGAAAAAAAAAGAGAAAAAAGAGAAAAAGATGACAACGACAAAAAATATTGCAGAAACCGGGACAGCCGGGAAGCCGGTCCGGAGCTACCGCTCGCCGGACGAGCAGGGTTACTATGGAAAGTTCGGCGGCGCCTTTATCCCCGAGATGTTGTATCCCAACGTGGAGGAATTGCGTACGCGATACCTGGAGATCATGCACGAGGCCGCTTTTCAAAAAGAGTTTCGCGCCCTCCTGAAAGATTATGTCGGTAGGCCTACACCGCTCTACCTGGCAAAACGGCTGAGCCGGAAATATAACACGAATATCTATCTCAAACGGGAAGATCTCTGTCATACCGGCGCCCACAAGGTGAATAACACGGTCGGGCAGATCCTGCTGGCGCAGCGTCTGGGGAAGAAGCGGATCATCGCGGAGACAGGAGCCGGCCAGCATGGAGTGGCCACGGCCACCGTCTGCGCCCTGAAAGGCATCGAGTGCATCGTTTATATGGGTGAAAAAGATATCGAGCGGCAGGCGCCGAACGTAGCCCGCATGAAGATGTTGGGCGCCAGGGTGATCCCCGCGGTCAGCGGGAGCAAAACGCTGAAGGACGCAACGAACGAAGCCATCCGGGACTGGATCAACAACCCGCATGATACGCATTATATCATCGGTAGCGTAGTAGGTCCACATCCTTACCCGGACATGGTCGCCCGTTTCCAGAGTGTCATCAGTGAAGAGATCAGGGTACAGCTGAAAGAGACGACCGGCAAGGAACTACCGACACATGTAATGGCTTGTGTAGGAGGCGGCAGCAATGCGGCGGGCACCTTCTACCATTTTCTCGATGAGCTGAACGTGGAGCTGATCGCGGTAGAAGCGGCCGGTCATGGGGTGACCAGTGGCATGAGCGCCGCAACCACCCGGCTTGGCAAACCCGGCGTCCTTCATGGCAGCCGGAGCCTGGTGATGCAGACGGCCGATGGGCAGGTCGTAGAACCGCATAGTATCTCGGCCGGACTGGATTATCCCGGCATCGGACCCTTGCATGCACACCTCTATGAGAGCGGACGCGGCACTTTCCTGAGTGCAACGGATGAAGAGGCGCTTGCAGCTGCTTTTGAACTGGCAAAACTGGAAGGGATCATCCCGGCCCTGGAATCTTCTCACGCGCTGGCCGCATTGGATCAGTTGCAACTGAACGAGAAGGATACGGTCGTACTCTGCCTGAGCGGGCGGGGTGATAAGGACCTGGCGACCTATATGCACGCTATGGGGACCGGTGAATGAAAGATGGGAGAACACGAGGAAGAAGATAGAGCGGAATAAGGATGCGACAAAGAAGGGATGGGCCGGGGACAAAGAGTGAGGGGGATCGTGAATAGATGTCAACAGGCGACAAAATCGGAAGAAAGAACAAAATCGGAAGAAAGAGTAACAGCGAGAGAAAGAATAATAGAAAAGAACAATAGCGTATAAAGAATGATCGTATGAGCCGGATACAGCAGTTATTTGCAAAGAGCGATAAAAAAGTCCTGAACGTATATTGCACGGCGGGATTTCCTGCCCTGGACAGCACTCTTCGGGTCATGAAGGCCCTGCAGGACAACGGAGCCGACCTGATCGAACTGGGCATGCCTTACAGCGATCCCCTGGCGGACGGACCGGTGATACAAGCCAGCGGCGGCAAAGCCCTGGAAAACGGGATGACCATCGCTACCTTGTTCAGCCAGTTGAAACAATTGAGACCGGCCATCAGGGTTCCGGTGCTGCTGATGGGATATATGAATCCCGCCCTTCAATACGGGTTTGAGAAATTTTGCAAAGATGCGGCATCCGTTGGAGTGGACGGGCTGATCCTGCCGGATCTCCCCATTTATGAGTTCGAAACGGAATACGGCGCGATCATAAAGAAATATGGGCTGGACTTTATCTTCCTGGTGACACCGGAGACTTCCGAAGCCAGGATCCGTAAAGTCGATGAACTGAGTTCCGGCTTCGTATATGCGGTATCCTCCTCTTCTATTACCGGCAAGGACAAAAATATGGACGGACAGCAGGGGTATTTCGAAAGGCTGGAGAAGATGCGGCTGAACAACCCGGTGCTCGTGGGGTTTGGTATCAAAGACCATACGACTTTTGAAACCGCCTGCAAGCATACCCGCGGGGCCATCATCGGAACGGCCTACATACAGGCGCTTGAGAAAAATCCAGATATCGAAACGGCGACAAAACATTTTCTAACTTCTATCCTGCAATAGATCCGGTTTCAAAGATCCGGTTCCGGGAACAGCCCGCAAGGGGGAATAAAACTTATGAGCATAGTCATCGTAAAATATAATGCCGGGAATATCCAATCGGTGCTGTATGCGCTGGATAGGATCGGCATACAGGCCGTTGTAACCGACGATCATGAACAGATACTGTCCGCCGACAAAGTCATCTTCCCGGGAGTGGGAGAAGCCAGCACGGCCATGAAGTATCTCGAAGAAAGAAACCTGGACAAGCTGATCCGCGATTTGCGACAGCCGGTGCTGGGCATTTGCCTGGGTATGCAGCTCATGTGCCGGTATAGCGAGGAAAACGACACCGCTTGTCTGGGGATCTTCGAAGAGGAGGTGAAGAAATTCACTCCTTCGGAAAGCCAGGTTGCCGGGGGAATAAAGGTTCCGCAGATAGGATGGAACACGATTTACGATCTCCGGACCGATCTTTTCAAGGGCCTCGGGGATCAGTCCTATTGTTATTTCGTACATGGGTATTATGCGGCCCTGGGCGAGCATACTATCGCGACGACCGATTATGTGCAGCCTTATAGTTCCGGGCTTCACCGGGGGAATTTCTATGGCGTCCAGTTCCACCCGGAGAAGAGCGCCGCAGCAGGGGAGCGGATACTCACTAATTTCTGCCAGGTGATAGACAAATAATATTAAAAAGAAACAGACCCATTATGCAGATCAAAGAGGCGCCCCTCGATCAGGTCCTGAAGATGAGGCAGACGGTGATGTATCCTTATCTTCCCCTCGAAGAGGTAAGGATAAAGGAGGATCCCATTGGCACGCATATCGGGTTGTACGTGGAGGAAGAGCTGGTTTCCGTGATCTCGGTTTTTGTCGAAGGAGATGAGATGCGGTTTCGGAAATTCGCCACGCAGACGCATCTGCAGCGCAGAGGCTATGGCACGCAGTTGTTCCTCCATGTCCTGAAGCTGGCGGAGACCCTGCAGTGCAGAAAGCTGTGGTGCCTGGCGCGGGTGTCCGTCAAGGGCTTTTACGAGAAATACGGGTTTAAGACCGTTGGGGATGTCCAGTACAACAAAGGCATCGATTTTATAAAAATGGAAAAGACAAGTAGCATGGAGGTGATTCCGGCGATCGATATCATCGATGGCAAGTGTGTCCGCCTGACGCAGGGCGACTATGCGCAAAAGAAGATTTATAACGAAGACCCGTTGGAAGTGGCGAGGGAATTCGAAGACGCCGGTTTGCGGCGGCTGCATCTCGTAGACCTGGATGGGGCCAGGGAGGGAGCCGTAAAGAATTGGAAAGTGCTGGAAACGATCGCCGGCAAGACGGCCCTGGTCATCGACTTCGGAGGAGGGATAAAGACCGCGAAGGATGTCGACATCGTGCTGAATTCGGGTGCGAAACTGGCTACGATCGGCAGCATCGCCGTAAAGAACGGCGCCGTATTCCTCGACTGGCTGCAATCATACGGGGCGGACAAATTCCTCCTGGGAGCCGATGTCAAGGGAGAGAAGATTGCCGTCGGTGGCTGGCTCGAGACGACCGATCTCTGGGTCTATGATTTTATCGGGGACTATCTGCAAAAGGGAGTGAAACAGGTGTTTTGCACGGACGTCGGCAAGGATGGCCTGCTGGAAGGACCTTCGCTGGAGTTGTACCGGAATATCCTGGCGAAATTCCCGGGTCTGCATTTTATCGCCAGCGGGGGAGTCAGCAATATCGACGACGTTCACCAACTGGCGGAGATCGGCTGTTCCGGGGTGATCATCGGCAAGGCGATCTATGAAGGCCGGATCTCGCTGCGACAGTTGTCGGGGATCTGAGGTCCTGTATGCCTGCATTCCGCAGACCCGCAGACTGACGCATCGACGCATCGGACAGCGCGAACCATCAACCATGTATAAAAAAAGATAAGATCTTGCTTACAAAACGTATCATACCCTGTCTCGATATCCGGGATGGGCGCACCGTAAAAGGCGTGAATTTTGAAAATATCCGCGATGCCGGCGACCCGGTGGAACTGGGCGCCCTCTATGCCCGGGAAGGAGCCGACGAACTGGTATTCCTGGACATCACGGCTACCATCGAGAAGAGAAAGACCCTGCGGGAACTCGTGAACCGGATCGCACACCATATCAATATCCCCTTCACGGTGGGCGGAGGGATCAGCAGCGTCGAAGACGTCTCCGTGCTGCTGCAAAACGGAGCCGATAAGATTTCCGTAAATACCTCGGCCTATAAGAGACCCTTGCTGGTGAAGGAACTGGCCAGGGAGTTTGGCAGCCAGTGCGTGGTGCTGGCGATTGATACCAGACAGGAGGCCGATGGGGAATGGTATGTGTACCTGAACGGTGGAAGGACGCCTACCGGCCGGAAGACGACCGAATGGGCAAAGGAAGCCGTAGATCTCGGGGCGGGGGAGATCCTGCTTACTTCGATGAACCATGACGGTACGAAGAGCGGGTTTGCCCTGGATATTACAAAAAAATTATCAGTGTCCCTGCCCGTCCCTATCATTGCATCAGGAGGAGGAGGCACGATGGAGCATTTTTCCGCTGTTTTTCAGGACGGACACGCCGACGCCGCCCTGGCAGCCAGTATTTTCCACTTCAAAGAAATTGCGATTCCGGAATTAAAAGGATATTTGCAGAAGCAAAAAATTCCGGTGCGTATATGAGCGGCCAGATTTGGAAGAAGAAGGAATTACTACGGACGAAATAGGGAGTATTTGAAGTATTGTTAAAATTGACTATGTGAAAATAGATTTTGAAAAATATGCCGATGGCCTTGTTCCCGCTGTTATACAGGATCATGAGACGCACAAGGTATTGATGCTGGGGTTTATGAACGGCGAGGCGCTGGAAAAGACCCGGGAGGAAGGAAAAGTTTCTTTTTTCAGCCGTTCGAAGAAACGGATCTGGACGAAAGGGGAGGAGAGTGGTAATTTCCTGCTGGTGAAGAGTATCGCCGTGGACTGCGACCAGGATACCCTCCTTATCAAGGTGGAACCCCTGGGCCCTGTTTGTCATACAGGGGCCGACACCTGTTGGGATGAAACGAACCATAAAGAGGAATTTTTGTTCCAACTGGAGGAGGTCATCGACCAGCGCAGGTACGCTTCACCCGATGAATCTTATATAGCCCGCCTGTTTGCAAAGGGACTCAATAAGATCGCGCAAAAGGTCGGGGAAGAAGCGGTGGAAATGGTGATTGAAGCCAAGGACTCCAGTGACGATCTGTTCCTGAACGAGTCGGCCGACCTGCTGTTCCATTACCTGATCCTGCTCAATGCCAAAGGGCATACACTGCAGGAAGTGGTAAATATATTGCAGTCCCGTCATAAAGGATAAGAGGCAGCCATCGAACAAGGATCAGGCAAAGAGAGGCAATCGGGAAAGGATCAATCAGCAAATAGTCAATCGGGGAAACGGACCGATCGGGAAACATCGGACAAAACGGATCAACCGGGAAATAGCAAACCAAAGAGAGCCGACAAAAAAATATAATCTGACAAAAGGGATAATAATAATCTAACAAAATAGATAATAAAGAGAACAAAACAGTCTTATGAAAAAGCTTCTTACGATACTGGCGTTTTTACCCCTGTTAGCCGTTGCGCAGGGGACAGGTGCGAAGGGAACCGCGAAGACGGTCACGAAAACGACCGGACCGGGATTCGTTGTTGACGGCTCGGTCAAAGGTCTCGCCGAAGGTTCCAGGGTATTCCTCACCGATGCGAACAATCCTTCGGACACCCTCGCAAAAGGATTTGTCAGAGCAGGGAAATTTGTGCTGAAAGGACATGTAAAAGAGCCGAACCTCTATGAAATAAACTTTGGGAGTGCGAAGAAGAAGTCTCCCTTATTCCTGGGCAATGACCCCGTCACCATCACCGGGTCGGTCGAAGACCTCAAGGGCCTGAGCGTCACGGGTTCCCCCTCAAACGACGACTTCGTAACGTTTCAGCAGACTTTCAACCCGTATTTTGCCAAACTGAATGCATTGGGCCAGATGGCCAACTCCCCCGATGGCGCCAAGAAAGGCGATTCCATCTCCCGCGTTTATAAAGGCGTCGTCGATACGATAGAAACCGCCCTGGACCAGTTCATCCAGGACAAGCGGTCTTCCTACGTTTCTCCCTTCGTAATGATCGTGCTGGCCCAGTTAAACGACGACCCGATGCGGCAGGAAAAGAGATTTGGAGCGCTGGCGCCCGAAATTCAGGCCAGCTTCTATGGTCAGTACCTGCAGAAACAGATTGCCGAGGCCAAGATAGGCGCGATCGGTACGCCTGCGATCGATTTTAGCCAGAACGATACGGCGGGCAGACCCGTCGCTCTCTCTTCTTACAAAGGGAAATATGTACTCGTCGACTTCTGGGCCAGCTGGTGCGGTCCCTGCCGGATGGAGAACCCCAATGTGCTCGCCACCTTCAACAAATTCAAGAACAAAAATTTCACCGTGCTCGGGGTGTCATTGGACAAGGCCCGGGACCCCTGGCTGAAGGCTATCAAGGATGATCAACTGGCCTGGACCCAGGTCAGCGATCTCAAATTCTGGTACAATGAGGTCGCGGTGAAATATCATATCCAGAGCATTCCCCAGAATTTCCTCATCGATCCGGATGGGAAAATAGTCGGAAGAAACCTTCGCGGTTCCGAGCTCCAATCGAAGCTCTGCGAATTATTGGGTTGCAACTAACCTGGATACCACTTTACTGATTTATCCGGATATCAGTGCCGGATATCAATGACTAAATTTGGTGGATTCCCGTTCGATTAATTTTCCGGCAAGACTCACCGTTGTTGGGATATGATTATTTTTTTTGATGCGTCTCATCGCCAATTCAAGACTGATACTTGCCATTTCTTCGCAAGGCTGCAGATAAGTCGTAAGCGGATACTTAAGGTATTGAGAATACTTCATATCGTCACAACCACAGATTAAACAGTCTGAGGTGGGCTTTATATTGATTTTTTCCAGTGAAGAAAGCAGCTCTGCAGCGGTGGAATCATTGGCGCATATGATGCCGGTCTTACCCGTTTCGATCTTCATTGTCTTTATGAAATCGATGTCTAAAGGATCTCCGCAAAATATGTTCTCATCTGTAAATTTTAGGTGATTGCTCAATACCTTATCTCTTACGCCGGATAAACGCAGGTCTACCGAATTTGCCGAATTTGGCCGATAGAAAAAATGAATCATCTCGCAGCCTTTGCCGATGAGGTGCTGCGCCATGACCCCACCCGCAAGAAAATTATCTAACCAGATTATATCATAGCCATCGGCTTCAGGTTGATTTTTTAAACCCCGGTCTATTAAAACAAGGGGGATACGGGCGCCAATTATTTTGTTGAATATCCTCAGGTTTATTTCATCCGCATCAGGCAACCGCTCAAGTGGGGAAAACAGGATCGCATCGACTTTTTGTGACAGGTAGTTTTCGCAATCCTGCTCGATCTGCGATTTTCTGATCTCCGCATTACTGGCCGTAGCGCCCTCCCACAAATAATTTATCTCACTTTTCCTTGATGATTTCAATAACTGGTCATTGATGACTATAAAAATTTCCGATTCGCCGGAGCTTGGCAATAATAGCCCGATTGTATAGGTCGATTTGGCATTATTGTAAATGACCTGCGATCCATACCCCCTTGTTTTCTTGATGTATCCGTTGTCTTGCAATTGGTTATATACTTTTGCAATGGTGGGACGCGATACGGAATATTGCTTTGCAAGCGCCTCTTCGGAAGGCAGCAATGTTCCGTTTTTGTAGACACCCTTAAGAATGCCTTCCTGTAAGGATTCAAATATACCAGACTGTTTGCTACGCAATGGTTGTAAGCTTTTGTCCTTATAAAAAGATTAGACTGCCTTTTCGCTCCGCTCCTTAAGGCAATATAAATGTAAAGATAATGTAAACTTTTTGTCAATTTATAAAGATTGGTTTGGATTTCTTCAACAAGCTGATAATTAGCTTGTTTTTCGATGAGTACGATTTTTAAATAAAATATTTTAGCTGTGTTTTTATCTTTTATCATATTTAATGCCCACTATTGTTATCTAAATTTTTATATTTGGAAATGTAATGATAAATTTATGTTTACATTAATTACTCCTTTCTAAACCTGGTATTGATGCGGAAGCCCATATGTTATTTAGCTGCTTTTTTGTTTTTGTTTACGTCTTTCTTATTGTTTACGTCCTGCAGCAAGCCGGGAGTATTGCGGGATGCTGTCGCAGCGTGGCCCTTTTCCGACTTAAACGATCAGGCCGGCTTGAACTCCCAATTGCGGCAGCAAGGCGCGGTACAATTCGTTGATCTGACAGGTGATGAAAAGCGTGCTTCAGAAAATGACGGCGGCGACGGAAAAGCTGTGTATCTGGACGGTTCTTCCTGGTTTTCCGCAGGCCAGGGAGCAAATGGAGAGCTTAATATAACCGGCAAAGGGATTACCCTGTTCGTTAGAATGAAGGCGGATACCATAAAGGAATATTCACCCCTGCTGACCAAATCGGGTAACGATCAAAATATGGCCTACAGCATAGCCCTGCATAAAGAGGAAGGGGACGTATACATTGAGGCGATGCTGGGAAGTGATGATATTGGCGGCGCGCACCTTTTAAAGTACAGGGTACCAAAAGAAGAATGGTTAAAATGGCATGATATATTGTTTCGCTTCAATGGCAAAATCTCGGAACTGTATATAGACGGCGTTCTACGGGACAATGAGGTTACGGTAGGCGAGACCAGGGATTGGAATCATCAGCCCGTATTGATTGGCGCTCAGTATAAGCTGCCTTATACATCCGGCGACAGTGCTAAAAATAGTATCGAATCCACCTTTAAAGGATGGATCGATTGTGTGGCCATCTGGAATCAATACGTAACGGATGACAAGGTCGCCTCCCTGTCGGGTGCAACGCAATTAAAAAATGACGGATTACCGGAATATTATAAAGAGAAATACAGGCCGCAGTTCCACTTCACAGCACGGAAAAACTGGTTAAACGATCCCAATGGCCTGGTTTATTACAATGGAACTTATCACTTATTCTTTCAGTACATGCCTCCCCACCGGCATGGCGCCTACAAAGATTGGGGACATGCGATCAGTAAGGACCTGGTCCACTGGGAACAGGTCCCGCAGCATATAACCCCCCATAAGGTCTGGGGCGGATGCTGGTCCGGATCCGCGATAGTAGACCTAAACAATGCCTCTCGTTTTCAAACCGGATCCGAAAAACCAATTATCGCCTTCATTACAAATGGCGGTAGCCCGGACGATGGATTTGGCCCCAAGTGCACCCAATGCATAGCCTATAGCACGGATGGCGGAGAAACATTTACCTACTACGACCAAAATCCGGTCATCAAAAATATAAACGGCTCCAACCGCGATCCGAAAGTAGTTTGGGATCCCAAAAGCAGGAAGTTTATCCTATCGCTTTATATGGATAAGGATAATGATTACGGATTGTTCTCATCCGCCGATTGCAAGAATTGGGAATATTTATCGACGGTTTCACTCAAAGGGGTGACTGAATGCCCGGGTTTTCAACCATTGCCGGTCGACGGGGACACCAGTAAAATGAAATGGTTGCTTTTCGGAGCAAACGGTCATTATGTCGTCGGATCGTTTAATGGTAAAACCTTTACACCCGAAACCGATGTGCAGACCATCGACTACGGTAAAAATTTCTACGCAGCGCAAACCTGGAATAATTCCCCCGATGGTAGATGTATCCATATAGCCTGGATGCCCACGAAGCCTTATCCCGGTATGCCGTTCGAACAGCAAATGACTTTCCCCACCGAGTTAAGCCTACAGACGACCCCGGCGGGCATACGTGTCTTCAGGACGCCGGTCAAAGAGATCAGCAACCTTTACGACAAGGAAGTGAAATGGCAGAAGACCCTTACCAGCCAGTCGGAAAATCCGCTGAAAGACCTAACAAATGATCTGTACGATATTAGCCTGGAGGTGGATGTCCGGAAAGCCGCATCCTTTAATATAATGGTAAGGGGAGCCACCATTCATTACGATGCTGTCAGGCAGATGATTTCCTTCGGCGGCCCCACCGTAGACAGTGCAAAGACCAGCCGGTCGATTAACCTGGGCGAAGCCCCCTTGCGGTTGGCCAATGGAAAGGTTAAATTGCGGATATTGGTGGACAGAACTACGGTAGAAATATATGGCAACGATGGACAGGTGGTGCTTTCTTCCTGCTTTATGCCCGAAGAAGCGATGTCGTATGCCCTCACTACCGATGGGGAAATAAATGCCGTCGCCCGGATTCACTCTTTAAAATCTGCCTGGGGAGGCCATTGAGAAGCATGTTCCTGAAGTCTGCCAGTATATTTGTTTGAGACTGCCTGCAGTTGTCTGAGACTGCCAGTATTTGTCTGTTTTTAAAATCACTAAACCGCCGGAAATGAAATCGATGTTCGTGCCTGTATTAGCCTGCCTTTTTGCTTTTCAATGGGGGATTGCACAGTCCGGTCCCGGACCTGCCGGACCAGCCGCTACTGCCGCTAAAATGAAACTATTAAGTCCCTATTTTCTATTTAAGGCAAAAAACGCTCCCCAAAGCATCCTGAACAAGGATACCTCCAAAGCCAGTTTCCCTGGCGGAGAAAAAAGAGAAGATGGCTTCACGATAAGGATGTTGGTAAATTTTCGGGAATTTACCCGGGAGCAAACGATTTTGGAAATGCCGGGCATTCTGTCGGTAAAGCTTAAACAAGCAGATCCTGCCGTCCGGGACAGGCAAAATTACCCCGCTTTTGCCCTGCCTGATGGTCGCGTTCCTGTTTTGGAAGCGGGCATCACATTGACTGCCCCCGTTGAGAAGCCTTTCAAACGGGAAATGGATATTGGGTTTCCCCTTGCCGGGCTGACACACCCATGGGGCGAACATGAAGTGATTTTGAATTTTACGGGTAGCCGGTGGACGATGTATGTAGATAACCAGGTGATGGATAATGATTTTGCCATTGGGTATCCCCAATGGAGGGACGAAAATGACTGGCAGATCAATTCCGCTTATGTAAGCCAGGCCACCCTGTCTTTCCCGGCAGTTGTCGCGGAAAGAGATACCTCAAAGAACAATAACCTGGCCCCCGATGTGCAATACTGGACTCCCCGCGGACATAATGCGTGGGTAGGGGATGTTGCCACCCTTTATTACCAGGGACGCTACCACGTTTTTTATCTCTTTGACAGAAGGCATCACAACAGCAAATTTGGCGTGGGCGGACATTATTTCGAGCATTTCTCCACCACCGATTTTAAAACATGGACGGAACACGAAGCCGCCGTGCCGATAGAAGAGCAATGGGAAACCATCGGGACAGGCACCCCTTTCGTATTCGACGGCAAACTGTGTATTGCTTACGGGTTGCATACCTCGCGTATTTATCCGAACGAAATGACGATGAGCTCCCAACAAAAAAATTACTATGAACAGCATGGGAAAACCGGCGCCTTCCCATTCGATCTCGCCAAAGGGTATCCTTCCGGGGCAAGCTATTCTG
This sequence comes from Puia sp., assembly GCA_031292515.1. GTDB lineage: Bacteria > Bacteroidota > Bacteroidia > Chitinophagales > Chitinophagaceae > Puia. The sequence continues at coordinate 92,297 of JARLGZ010000054.1, forward strand.
TCAGCCGGAACGGTATCGATGAGTTTAAAAAATCGAAACAACTGTTTCATTTTTGCGAAAACCCGAGCGTTTACATCGATCCCGAAGGGAAATTAAAAATGATTGCCAACTTCGGGGCGAAAGGAATATGGACATCAGAAACCCTGGACAGCAATTGGCGCAGCCTCGATCCCGATTTCCCCCCTGGCGGCGACTGTACGTTTTATTTCCGTTGGGGAAAATTCGACTATATTATCGGGGGATTTGTGCAGCTGTATAGCAAGCCTGTCGGTGCCGGCGACAGCGGTTGGATCGACATGGTCAAAGAAGGGCGTGATTTCTACGACGGTATCAATGTGCCCGCTATCACAAAGATCAAAGATGGAAGGTTTTTAATGGCCGGGTGGTTTCCTATCCGTAATGGCTGGGGAGGGCCCCTGGTGATACATGAGCTGATCCAATATCCGGATGGAAGGATCCGCACCAAATGGATGAAAGAACTGATACCCGATACCAGGGATACTGTACTCCTGGCTAAACGAATCGACAAAACAGTTTCCTTTCCCGTTAAAGACCGCTCTTTTATCCTCAGTTTCGATGTCTATCCAAAAAAGAGTAAACCCGGGAAACTGGCCGTGTCCTTTTTATCCTCCGGGAAGAACGAATACGATAACGCTTGTGAATTCCAGATCAGACCGGGCGAATTGACCGCTCAATACGGCGCCGCATCGAAGGATTCGTTCTCCGCCCCGGAACTATCATTGAGACAAGGAGGGGCGCCACAAAGCGTTCGGAATTATGCCGTTGAAAATCTAACAGGGATCAATAAGCCATTTCAGGTCAGGATACTGGTAAAAAGCACTCCCAAACTGGGGGGATCCATTTTCGATACGGAAATAGCAGGCCAAAATACCATGATCTCCTATAGGCAGGATCTTATTGTTGAAAACATATCGTTTAACCTGCAGGAAACTGATATACGCAATATTAAAATCATGAAAGTCGAAGAGTGATCGGGTGATCTTCATCTGAAAATACCCGATCGTATCGTCAACCCGGTTTGTTCTTATTCCGTCCGCAGTGCGTTGATCGGGTTGGCCACCGCAGCCTTTAGGGCTTGTATGCTGACGGTTACCAACGCGATGCCGATGGCTGCGATACCCGCCAGGATGATCATCCATACGCTGAATGAGATCCGGTAACTATAATCCTGCAACCACCTGTGCATAAAATACCAGGCAATGGGAGAAGCGATCAGGATCGCCAGTGCGACCAATGCAAGGATGTCCCTCGTCAGAGTCGCCACGATATTGCCGATGCCCGCACCCAATACTTTGCGAATGGCGATCTCTTTGCGACGTTGCTGGGCCGTAAAAGCCGCCAGACCGAATAATCCCATGCAGGAAATAAAAATGGCGATCGCCATGGCTGTTCTCATGATTTGCGCGGTCTTTTGTTCCTTGTCATAAAATTTGGCGATCGTCTCGTCGAAGAAGCGGTATTCAAATTTCTCGTTCGGATAGACCTGCTTCCATTGGTTTTTAATCGCCGCCAGGGCCGCTTCAAAATGATCTATTCCTTTGCCGGATGAAGCGAGCTTTACATTGATGACGCGGGAGTTTCCGTTGGAAGCGCTCATAAAGACCGGGGTAATCGCCTCATGGAGAGATTGCGTATGGAAATCCGCCAGCACGCCCACGATCGGCCCGCTCTTCTCGAAACGGGTATCCGACATGGCCGGTTTCAGCAACTGTCCCACCGCGTCCGTTGGCTTTTTGAAACCCAGGGCCTTTGCGGCGGTCTCGTTGACGAGGAATTCTTTGATGGTATCGCTTTTTTCGAGGTTTCGTCCCGCGACCAGTTTCAAATCGAAGAGGGAAACGAAATTTTCATCGAAGATCTCCATCTGCGATCGTATCTCCTTGCTGCCGGTCGCCGGGCAACTAAGGAAGGTACGGGAATGATCCTTATCGGCGGGGGTACCCATACTGACGCTTACGAAACTTACTTCCGGTAACTGCCTGATCTTTTCGGCCAGCAGGTCTTTTTTCTCCGGGCCATAATTCCAGCCTGTCCGGATAGTCAGGATGGCGTCGTAGTTGAAGCCCATGTCCTTGTTGAGCATATAGTGGATCTGCCGACCGATCACCAGGGTAGAGATGATCAGCACGAGCGAGATGGTGAATTGAAAAACGATCAGGGATTTGCGCAGATAGCTTTTCCGGTTCAATGGCTGGGTGCCCGTTCCCTTTAAGCTGAGGGCCGGCGAGAAAGCCGAGAGTACCCGGGCGGGATAGAAGCCGGCTAACAGGGAAGTGACGATCGTGACTCCTGCCAGAAAGATCCAGACGCCCCGGGAAGACAGGTTCAGGGTTACGCCGGGAGGTATATAATCATGAAAGGCGCCGAGCGTCGGCCGGGTGATCAGCAGCGACAGCAATACGGCAAAGAGGGTTAGTATCAGGGTCTCGCTTAAGAACTGGATAACCAGGCTGCCGCGGCTGCTGCCCAATACCTTCCGGATCCCGGTCTCCTTTGCTCGCTGCATGGATTGTGCCGTGGACAGATTGACAAAATTGATGGCGGCAATCAACAGGATGAAAACGGCGATCCCCATCAGCCCGTAAAGCGTCGGTAAATGCGCGTGTCGGGAATACGTGTCATCGTAGGCTGCATTGAAATGGATATCGGAAAACGGTTGCAGGCCGATACTGACCTTTGCATCATGGCCCAGCTTCAGATGCTCTTTTACAAGGGGCTCGATTTGTGCGACGATCCGCGATGGCGCTACGCCTTTGGCCAGCTTCACGAATGTCTGGTTGGTCTGTTGCCACATCTGCCAGTTGTCTTCCCCGCCTTTCAAAAAACTGCTTTTTATAGTCGCCGAAGAGATAATGTCCCGGAAGCCGAAATCGGTATTTTGATGCCATGCCTTTACGATACCGGTTACCACCACATGCAGGGAGTCTTCGTAGTCGATCTGCCTGCCCAGGACCTTGTCAAAAGGGATATCCCCGAAATAGCGCCTTGCCTCCTCATCCGTCAGCACGACCTTGAAAGGTCCGTCGAGGGCAGTAGCCGCATCGCCCGCCAGCCAATGATATTTAAAGACCTCGAAATAGGTGGGGTCCGCCAGAATGACCGGTGAGACATCTTCCTTCTCTTTTGGCTGCTCGAACCGCCGGGGTTCGGGCGTGCCGTCGGGGATCGTGACCCCGCAATAATAATTATGAAAGGCGGCGACTTTTTCGATCCCGCTGAGTCCGTTCCGGATAGCCTCCGTCATCGGGAGGGGAATGGAAGCGTTGGGTGTTTTCTCCCCGGTATTTCGCTGGAATTCCGAGACCATCCGGTAGATGCGCTCCTTGTCGGGGTGGAAGCCATCATAGCTCAACTCGAAACTCGTCACCAGGAAGATGATCAGACAGGCGCTGATGCCGAGGGCAAGCCCCAGGATATGGATGCTGGTATAAAACTTATGTTTTACCAGGTTGCGCCAGGCGATCCGGAAATAGTTTTTTAGCAGCAGTGGGTTGGCCATGAGATCTTTTTTGGATGTTGCCGAAAAAGCATGCCAGTCGCATAGTAAATTGACATTCAATAAACGGCGCATATTGGCCGTCTACGAATATGTTCGTTTGTGATACAGCCACCGTTCGGATTTGATGTCAAAATGACTCGTCCCGCAAAACCGGGTCGTCTGTTGGGGGAGTGTCTTTTTTTGGAAAAAAAACGATTTACATGTAAATCGAAAAAAATCAAAAAAGACATACCCTTCCCCGGAAAACCCGGTTTATCGACCGGGCTGTCGGAACTCTCACTACCGAACCTATGTTAATTGGAACTCTTGCCTGCTATTGCAACTGCCTTTTATAGAGTTGGATGGCGTTCTCGTATCCCAGGTACAAGGCGTCGCTGATCAGGGCATGGCCGATGGAGACCTCGTCGAGGCCGGGTATGTGGTGGGCAAAGTATTGGAGGTTCTGCAGATCGAGGTCGTGTCCGGCATTGAGCCCCAGGCCCAACTCCCCGGCTCTTTTAGCGGCGGCGACATAGGGGGCGATGGCCTTTTCACGATTGTCGGCATATTCCCGGGCATAGGCCTCGGTATAGAGCTCGATCCGGTCCGTTCCCGTGAGGGCGGCTCCCTCGACCATCTCCAATACAGGGTCTACGAAAATCGAGACCCGTATGCCGGCCTTTTTAAAAACGGCGATCATCTCCGTCAGGTAGTCCCGGTTTTTGAGTGTATCCCATCCGTGGTTGGACGTGATCTGGTTCAGCGCATCGGGGACGAGGGTTACCTGGTGGGGCTGGACGTTCAACACAAGCTCCACGAATTTTTGCTCCTGGCAGTTCCCTTCGATATTGAACTCGGTGGTGATGATTTTCCTGATGTCATAGACATCCTGGTAGCGGATATGCCGCTCGTCCGGGCGGGGATGCACGGTGACACCGTCCGCCCCGAATCGCTGGGCGTCCACAGCTGCTTTTACCACGTCGGGATTGTTGCCTCCGCGACTGTTGCGGATCGTCGCGAATTTATTGATGTTTACGGAAAGTTTCGTCATACCGCAAAGGTAGGCTTCTTACTCTTTTAATAATCTGGCCGCATAGAGACTTTCGCCGTCCGTATTCTTTATATCCAGATGATAGTTCCCCGTATCGAGGGAATGCAGGTTATCGATGGCGATCTTATTGACCCCTTTGCTGAGACCGGCGCCTAATATGCGGATGATCTTTGAGTTTTGAAGGTTTGCCAGGAGTATGATGCAATCGTCGCTGTCCGCGGAATTGATCTCGATGTTGATGATCCGGTTAAACGGATTGGGATTCACGGAGATTTCAGTAGCCATAACTTTTAGTGTAACGGGGTTTAAATAATGGGTTAAAGTCATCCATTACTTTGCCAGGTTGCAAATCATTTATAATCAAACTACTATCAGCAATAAAAAAATGCATATTTCCCAAACCGGGAATCGTTGCGCGGTAAATGGGAAAAATCACAAGGTAATATTACTAAAAAGATTTCGGAAAATACCATGGGTGATTGATCATTTTCCGGTCTATGCCGGCCGCTTTCAATTTATGCCGCCTTCTAAAACCGGGCGACCAGCTTCAGGTTGAGCAATCTGGGAGTGAGCCGGTTGGGCATCGCGTAGGTGGTATTTGAAAAATCCTTTATCAGCAGATAAGAGATCGTATTAGCCCGGTCGATGAGGTTGAAGACCTCCAGGGTGGCCCAGATATTTTCAAAATTGCGGAAGGGACTGTGGCTGCGGCGGTTCGCCTTCTCGCTATCCAGCAGTAAGGCGCTAAACCCGACGTCTATACGAATATATGGGTCGATGGTAAGCGCGTTCCGGTATTTTACGCTGCCGGGAATGTTGAAAGGCAGGTTACTGCCATAGATAAAATTGAGGAAGGCTTTGAGGTTTTTATTGGTGGGAAGATAATCCTGCAGGAACATGCCGAATGTCAGCAGCCGGTCCGTCGGTCTGCGTACCCACCCGGCCTGTTTTCGGACGCTGTCGACCGGCTGGTTCAGTGAATCCAGCGTATAATCATAATAATAGGCGTTGTTCAGTTTTTCCATGGTCTTCATAAAGCCCAGGCTGATCCAGCTTTCCGCATCTTTTACCAGCTCGCCGAACAGGCGGAATTCGACACCGGTGGCAAAGGCCCTGGCATCATTCTGCCCGGAGTATTGGATATGCACATTGTCGATATCATACGAGACGACCCGGTTCATGCCTTTGTAGTAGGCTTCGGTAGTGAAACGGAAGGGGCGGTCGCCCATTTTGAAATTTTTATCCATGCCGGCTACGACCTGCCAGCTTCGTTGCGCTTTCAGGGCCGTATTGAGGGTCCCGTCGGGTCTTACCATTTCGCGGTAGAAAGGGGGTTGGTCATAGATACCCGCCGCCCCGCGATAGATGATGTCTTTATCGGATCCCCTGGGTTTCCAGGAGAAGCCGATCCTCGGCGAGACGAGAAATTCATGGTTGAGGTTGTTGTAGTTATACCGGGCTCCTCCCTGCAGGGTGAACCCGCTGGAATCGCGGAAGACGATGTTATCCTGTATATACCCGGTAGTACGTATGATATCCAGGTCGTCGTTGGAACGCTCGACGCTGCTCAGGGCCGGTACCCCGGGCGAATAGGGGAGGGAGTAGCCGGCGGAATCCTCATATTCCCATTGGTCCAGGGTGCTGTGTACGACCTGTTTTTCAAGACCGACGCCCCACTGGATGAAATGAGCGCCTTTTTCAAGATAGCCTTTATGCGTGGCGTTCCAGACCGAGATGTCCAGCGCGTTTCGCGCATAGTTCTGGTAGGTGCCCGCTCCGAGGGGGTTGACGATCTGGCCATAGGTGGAGCTGCTCTTGTCAAAATCCCTTTCACCAAAGAGGTAGTTGGCGATGATGTCGTAGGATTCATTTTCCTTGTCTTCAAACCGGGAGACCATCCATTTGAGCCGCAAGTCTTTCCTGACCTGTCGGGTCCAGGCCAGACCCAGCAGGTTCGTCTGGTATTTGTCGATTTCCTCTCCGTTGAAATTGATATTAAGCGCGAGGTCTTCCGACAGATAAGGGGAGAAGACGGCGGTAGTCAGTTGACTCGACTGCGGGATCAGGGTGAACTTCGTCTGTGAGAAGGTTCCCATAAACTCCAGCAAGTCTTTGGAGCCCGGTTGATAGGTGAGCAGGGCTTGTATATCCGCAGAAGACGGGATATAGTTTCCCGTGGTCGCCTGGCTGCTGAGGAGATTCTTGTTGGTCCTGTTCCGGACGCCAAGCAGGTAGGTGAATTTCTTGCTTTTCCCGCCCGTGCCTTCGAGGTGGAGACCCTGTTCCAACAGGCCTGCGTAGACCGAGCCGCCGAACTCCCGCGGTTTCCTGTACTGGATGTCCAGCGCCGAAGACATCTTGTCTCCGTATTTTGCCTGGAAGCCGCCCGTATAGAAACTGACGTTGCGAGTCATTTCCGGGTTGATAAAGCTCAGCCCTTCCTGTTGGGCATTGTTGACCAGGTAGGGCCGGAATACCTCGAAATCGTTTACGTAAATGAGGTTCTCGTCATAGTTGCCGCCCCTGACCGAATACTGGGAAGTCAGTTCGTTATTCGAACCTACAAAGATTTTTATGAGGCTTTCGATGCCGCCGGTGGGGCTTGGGATATTGATGGCATCCTTCGGATTGATCTTCACCAGGCCGGCTTCCGTTCTGTCACGCTGGTCCGTTATGACCACTTCTTTCATCTGCGTCGGTCTTCTTTCCAGCCTTACGACGGTCCGTTCTTCCTCTCCTTCGTTGAGGAGGAAATGCTGTTGTTCGGTTTTATAGCCTGTAAACGAAAAGACCAGGGCGAAGGCTTTTCCGGCGGGTACCCGGATATGAAAGGTCCCGGAATCCGAGGTCATGATGCCCGACTGCCTGCCCAGGACAATCACGGAGACACCCGGGAGAGGGTTCTCGTTTTCGTCGAGGACCTTACCGGAAACAAAGCCCGCTTTTTTTTGCGCCAGCGACGACAGGAAAGACGATAAACACAATACCAGCAGAACAGTCAGTCGGGTTCTCAATGACGAGCTTTTTTGGATGATCGAAATTAGCGAGATTCATCTACACCCCAAAAACGCAAATACCCGGAAAATATGTTTATTTTCCAGGCAATAAAATGAAATATTTCGTGTACAAGCTCCTGTTTGTTCGTTTTCCCGGTATCCAGTTGTTTCCCGGTATCCAGTTGTTTCGCGGTGTGCTGCTGTTTCGCGGTGTGCTGCTGTTTTCCGGTATGCTGCTGTTTGCCGGATGCCAGGGCGGCGGCAGTCCTTCCCCTCACACAAGGGATTCACTTTTTTCCGATTTACCCGAAGAAGACGGGTTGACCGGATCTTCAAAGAAGAACGCGGTGACCGGGCTGGACACCTCGATGCTATCCCTGCGGGCAAGCAGGGTCGTGGCCCTGACGGACGCCTTCAGCCAGGACTGGAAGATAGACGAAGCCGACGAGGCTCACTGGAACGGGATCTTCTGGGATTCCACGGATAATATCAGGCGATTCCCGGGTCTGGCGCTCTTCAGGGATTTGAGCTTTACTGAAAATGCGCGTTTTACGATCAGGATGGGACAATGGCAGCTGGACAAGGAGAAAAAGGAATTGCAGCTCCGGTTTAACGACGGTTCCCGCAAGACCTATTCGATTCGCCAGTATTCGTTGACGGCGATCAGGCTCGATTGGAAGAAGGACGGCGAGCGTAACCCGGCGAACCTCAGGCTTTCGGCCGATGGACTGGTATACAAACGGCCAACCGAAGATCCCTACCATCCTGTCAATAACCAATGGCGCATCAAGCCGCAGGCCTCCGAGACCGAGCCCCAGATCCGGGCCCGTTTAAAGGGATATGTGCATTTCTATTCGCTTTTTTTCCGGGACAACCGGCTCCGCCAGTCGAAAGAAATATCTTATGAAGGGCTTCCGGCCTGTTTGGTATGGTATAACGGGGGCATCGGCATGCCGGACAAGGGCGCCCTGGACCACCGGTGGATAGATTGTTTCTACTCCGAAGCGGAAGCGATGGAGGGGTTTGCGATATTGGAGGGGATCCTGGGAAAGCACGATCTGAAATGGCCGGAGCATCCTACCAGTTGGATCAAACAGACCTATGAAGTGCTGGATCAGATCTATGCCAAAATATAGCCGGGCATAGTCATGCCGTTGATCCGGCTACGGAGCAACGGCCTTTAATCAATATCCGTCTAATCGTCGTCCTTTAAGGGTCGCCCTTTAATCGTCCTTTAATCGGAGTACTTAAGGGTTTTAATGGCTTCTTTTGGATCGGGGGCCTGGAACACGGTGCTCCCGGCTACCAGTACATCGGCTCCCGCGTGAAGGATGCTGGCCGCGTTTTCCAGTGTCACGCCGCCGTCTATGGAAATGAGTGTCTTCAGTCCCCGCTCATGGATCATTTTTTTCAGATTCCGGATTTTCTGGAACGTGTGCGGAATAAACACCTGTCCGCCGAATCCTGGATTTACGCTCATGATCAGGACGATGTCGATATCCTGCAGGATATCGGAGAGCAGTTCGACGGGGCTATGGGGGTTGATAGCGACACCGGCCTGCATCCCCAGGGATTTTATCTGCTGGATGTTGCGGTGCAGGTTCCGGCAGGCTTCCAGGTGTACGCTGATATGGTCCGCGCCGGCTTTGCGGAAGGCTTCGGTATATTTCTCCGGTTCCTCGATCATCAGGTGTACGTCACAGGGCTTGCCCGTCGCTTTGCGGATCTGTTGGATAATGGGCAGGCCAAAACTGATATTGGGGACAAAGCGCCCATCCATCACGTCGAGGTGAAACCAGCTGGCTTCGCTCTCATTGAGCATTTTGCATTCTTCTTCCAGTTTCAGGAAATTGCATGCCAGCAGGGAAGGAGCGATGAGTGCCATGATCATTTACGGTTTAATGTTGTTCAAAAATAGACGGAAATAGCCAGTAGTCAGTGGTGAGTAGTGAGTTTTTTTAAGTTCCGCGAACCCTTTTGAGGGCTTCCCGGGCTTCGGTGAATTGTTTGTCCAGCCCGATGGCCCGTTCATAGAAGGGGGCTGCTTCGGTTTTCCTGTTTTCGGCTTCATAGCAACGTCCGATCCAGAAATAGGCGTCCGGGTAGGTGTTGGAGACCGTGACCGCCATCTGGAAGACATTCCGGGCATCTTCATATTTTTTCTGCTTGAATACGGCGATCCCTTTTTCAATATAGGCATCCGTGAATTTCCAGTCCCGGTGTATGCAGGTGTCGAATTGGACGATGGCGGCGTTGTATTGTCGTGTATTCGAGTAATAAATGCCTTTTATGAAGAAAGGATCCGTCTGTTCGTGCGCCGAATCCTTCCGGATGATTTCGTCGCAAAGCTGCAGGGACAGTTTGTTGGCGTTTTCGGCATAGAGGTGCGCCAGTTCGAGGGCATAGGTATTGATGGGCTGTATCGACCAGGCCTTTCGAAGCGAGGCGATGGCTCCTGCCGTGTCTTTGCCCTGTTCGAGCAGGAGGCCTCTCTCATACCAGGATTCGAAGTCGGTGGAATCGGCTTCCAGCATCGAATCGTATAGCTTCAGCGCTTCACCGATATTGCCCGATTGCGTGTAGACTTCGCCCAGCATCTTTTTGAAGGTGTCGTCGCCCGGGAATTTCTGTATGCAATCCCTAAGCAGTTTTGCGGCTTCCGCCGGTCTGTTGAGGATGGAAAGCGTGGAACCATAGCGGAGGCCGGTCTCTTCGTCAGGACGGAGCGCCCAGGCGCTCCCGAAATCCACCGCGGCAATCTCATGCTGATTATTGCGTGACAAAAGGTCTCCCCTTCGCAGGTAGAGCCCGGCGTCTTTTGGAAACCGGCGGATACTATCGGTCAGGGCCGCATACGGTGGCTGTTGCAGGATCTTGGCCGGTCCTTTGTCTTCCGGAGAAGAAGGGTTGGAGTTGTTGCAGGCCGTGAATAGCAACAGACAGGCGGCGATGACAGGCAGCCATCCGGAGGCAAGGGAACCCTGCCGCTTACAGCGTGATCCTCCCGCGGCCCGGGACAGCAACCCGGGAAACCCGTTTTTTAATGACTTGATCATATACAAAACTAACCGATTCCTGCAATTTATCGTTTTGCTGTTTTTTGTCATTTTACTGTTTTTTATCGCGTTGCAGTTTGAGGTTTGGACTTTGTGCGTTTACTTTGCCTCTGCTTCTGAACGACAGGACTTCTGAAGTACAGGACATCGGGGGCATTCTTTCAATTTATCCGGTCATTCTAATTTTAACTACTTCTATATGCAAACGGGACTACTTCATCTGCACAACCTGCTTCGCTGGATCATTTTGATCTTACTGGTACTATCGATCGTAAAAAGTTTCTCCGGTTGGCGGGGTAAGAAGGCTTTCAGCCCGGGAGATGCGAAATTATGGTTGTTCACGATGATCTCGGCGCATATCACGCTGCTGATCGGGTTATTTCAATTGCTGGCAGGACGTTTCGGGATCCTGACGACCCAACTGCCCGAAGGGGTCTCGGTCATGAAGGACAAGTTCTTTCGTTTTTATTGGGTTGAACATCCCTTTGGCATGATCGTGGCGATCGTCTTTATCACCCTGGGAAGGGGCATGGCAAAAAAGCCTGTCAGCGACGAAACAAAATACCGAAAGGCCTTTGTCTTCTTCCTGATAGCCCTGGTCTTTATCCTGGCTTCCGTTCCCTGGCCGTTCCGCGAAATCATCGGGAGACCTTTACTACCCTAAACCGATCTTTTCCCGAGCTCGATCACTTCGCAGTCTTTTAGATTGCTGCCATCCACGGTAAAACGAATCAGCGTCCTGACCGCATGCCATCCCTGGTTGCCCGCCGCTCCCGGGTTCATGTGAAGACATTGCAGTTTCTCATCGAACAAAATCTTCAGGATATGCGAATGCCCGCAGATAAATAATTGCGGAGGATCCGCCGTTAGTTCCTTCCTGACCGTCGGGTTGTATTTGGGGGGATAACCGCCGATATGGGTCATGAATACTTCCACCCCCTCACAGCGCCACCTGGATTTCTCCGGATAGAGGCTGCGGATATCCTGACCGTCGATATTGCCGTAGACGCCGCGGAGCGGTTTGAAATCTCCGAGTCGTTTGGCCAGCGCTGCCGTCCCGAAATCCCCGGCGTGCCAGACCTCGTCGCAGGCTTCGAAATGCCGGAAGATATTTTCATCCAGGTAGTGATGCGTATCGGAGAGGAGGCCAATTCGTTTCATTCGTTCCCGCTTTGTTTATTTGTGAAGGGTTCTTTTCGATCCGCGCGACTATTTGTTTCCCGCCCTCGCTGCTATTTGTTTTGCGACCCCTGCTACTGCTTGTTTCCCGACGATTTGTTTTTCGACACCTTCCCCGACGTGACGCCTTGCCGGGTATAAGTCTTGAAATATCCGCATTCTTTGATGATCTCCTTGTAGTAGACCGGTAAAATGGACAGAATGCCGATCCGCTTTTCCCGAAGGGTATAAAGAGCTGACGGAACGCCGATACCCGTTGAGGGAATACCGGGAGACTTGAAAAATGCGGAACGAGAGACGGAACGGGTCGGCAAACAAATAATTTTTGTAAAGGTAGGCAGGAAATTAAATTCGGTAACTTTATCACAGCGATTGTGATTTCTGGATGACTACGATCTTTAAATGATTGCGATCTCTGAAGGATCACGATCTCTGTAGGATTGTAATCTCTATTTGCTATCGGTTTCTGTATTAACGATCAGCTTATGCCATATTACCGCCAACTGGGGGCCATCCCCCATAAACGTCACACACAGTTCCGTAAACCGGATGGCTCTTTGTATGCCGAACAATTGTTTTCTACCGAAGGTTTTTCCAACGATTCCTCTTTATTGTATCACTGCCATCCGCCGACCGCGATCATTTATACGGACGCGCCCGTGGATGCGATGCCCCGGATCGCGGAAGAGAAGATGCTGCAACACCGCTGTTTCGAGGGGTTCCATATCAGGCCGGAGAAAGACTTCCTGGAGAGCAGGAAGCCGGTGCTGGTGAATGGTGATTGTCAGATCGTGCTGGCCGCCCCCGCAGAAAGCATGAAGGACTATTTCTATAAGAATGCGGATGCCGACGAGATGATCTTCGTGCATGAAGGCAGCGGGGTCTTGCGGACGATGTACGGGAATATCCCTTTCTCGTACGGGGACTACCTCGTCATTCCCCGCGGGACGATCTACCAGATGGATTTCACGGGGAGCGACAACCGCCTGTTCATCGTAGAATCCTTCAGCCCGATCCGGTTTCCAAACAAATACCTGAGCCGTTATGGACAGCTCCTGGAACATTCCCCTTATTGTGAACGGGATATCCGTCCTCCGCTGGATTTGAAGACGGTGGATGAGAAAGGGGACTTTCTGATCCGGACGCGCAAAAAGGGGCGTATCTACGGGATCCACTATGGCCATCACCCCTTCGATATCATCGGTTGGGACGGATGTTGCTATCCGTTTGCCTTCAGCATCCATGATTTCGAACCCATTACCGGCCGTGTGCACCAGCCGCCGCCTGTTCACCAGACTTTTGAAGGCCATAATTTCGTTGTCTGTTCCTTTGTTCCAAGACTCTTCGACTACCATCCCTTGTCCATCCCGGCGCCCTATAATCACAGCAATATCGATAGCGACGAACTGCTGTATTATGTTGACGGCGATTTTATGAGCCGGAAAAATGTGACCCGGGGTATGATCACGCTTCATCCGGGAGGCATCCCGCATGGCCCGCATCCGGGGTCTGTCGAAAAAAGCATCGGAGCACGGGAGACCCGGGAACTGGCCGTCATGATAGATACTTTCCATCCCCTGATGCTGACCGTGGAGGCCCTGAAAATCGAAAATCCGGGGTATACGATGAGCTGGGTGGAATAGACAGGATTGCGGCGCCGCCTTTTCCCGGGAAGGTATAAAGGCAGGAATGCCTGATTTGAAAGTTATTCCGAGAGAGGGCCGAGCATGAATGCGGGAAGAAAAGACAAGGCGTTAAGGACGATGATCATCAGCAACAGGAACAGGCCGAATGTTGCAGAGTCAGCCGGCAAACTTCCCTTCGACGGCGGGATATATTTTTTTTGCTGTAACAGGCCTGCGATCAATAGGGCTCCGGCAATAGGCACAAATCTGCCTGACAACATCGCAAAGCTGGTGGTCAGGTTCCAGAACGCCGTATTATTATTCAGTCCTGCGAAGTTGGACCCGTTGCCTGCTACTGCGGAGACATATTCATACAGCATAGTGGTAAAGCCATGAGGCCCGGTATTGGACAGCCAGTTTAGCCCGTGATTGCCGCCGGGATAGTGGATATAGACATAAGAAGCCAAGGCGGCAAAAAGCAAGGGAACCATCATCTGTGCCACCGTGACCCCTACGGCGACCTGCATTTCGCGGATCCCTATTTTCCTGCCGAATATTTCAGGGGTTCTGCCGATCATCAGCGTGCCGATGAAAACGGCGATGACCAGGTAGATGAACATATTTATCCAGCCGGTGCCAAGTCCCCCGTAGAAGGCGTCGATCTGCATACCCGTCAACATGAATATTCCGCCTAAAGGCATATAGCTGTCATGTACGCCTGTTGTAGTCCCGGCCGGGATCGCCATATTCACGCCACTGTAGAACGCGGAATAAAAGCTTCCATATCTTGCTTCTTTTCCTTCCATATTTCCGCCCGTGTTGTCGATGCCCATTGCAGTAAGGGCGGGATTGCCTTTTGCTTCCTGTATGATGATGGGAAGGGTTATCAGCACCAACCCGACTGCCATCACGATAAAAATCATCCGGCTGAAGCGCCTGGCATTGAGATAGTGCCCTATGCAGAAGACAAATGCCATCGGCAGAAGCAGGACGATGAGCGTATGGAGGACAAATGTTAAGAAATCCGGATTTTCAAAAGGGTGCGCATCGTTGGCGCCGAAAAAACCCCCACCGTTGGAACCCAGCTCTTTGATGGGGATCATGGCTGCCACGGGCCCTCTGGCGACATGGATCGTATCGCCCTGCAGGCCGGTAATGGTTTGAGGGCCTTCGAAAGTCATCGGCATCCCGCTGAACACAAAGAGAATAGCCGCCAGGAGAGACAAGGGAAGTAGCACCCTGGTAAGAGAACGGACAAAATCCTTATAAAAATTACCCAGATCCGAGGTCGTTTTGTTTGACAGTCCCCTGATGGCCGCGACGCCGGCTGCCAGGCTTGTCGCGGCGCTTACAAACTGCAGGAACATAAAGACGGCCAGCTGCGATAGATAGGTTGCGCCCGTTTCTCCTGAATAGTGCTGCAGGTTGGCGCTCGTTAGGAAGCTTACCGCCGAATGAAGTGCAAGAGACCATCCCATCGAGGGATTGCCGGAGGGGTTGAGAAATAACCTGCCCTGGAGAAGAAGGATAACAAGACCCCAGGCAAGCCAGATGCCATTGATGACCAGTATGGCGGAGAGATACTGTCTCCAGTTCATTCCGGTTTTGCTGCTGATCCCGCAGACTCTGTAGAGGAAGTTTTCTGCGGGATTCAGAAAATCAAGAGCCGTTTTTTGATCTTTATATACTTTACTCAGGTATTTCCCGAGTGGTATTGCCAGCAATACGGCAATGCCGAAAATAATAATGCTGCCGATGGAGTTTTGTAGCATGATGTTTAGCTGCACCCTTTATTTAGTGGGTCACCACGCGACAAATTACTCCAACCACGATCATCAGCAAATAGATGGCGTGAAGGAGTTGGTAAGGTTTTGGCTCTTTTACGAGCCGCTGCAAATACGCTTTCATTTTTCCTGTTTCCCATCCCGGCGCCAAAAGACGTGCCCCGCATTAGCGGGGAAGGAGGTTTTATGATAATATGCTGTAAATAAATTGATTGTGACATCCCGAGAAGTCTTGACGAAGAATAGTGCCTTTTTGTGGTCTGTCAAATTGGGCTATTCTTTTTCAAAATGGGGTTGTCCCGGCGGAAAACTTGGCTCGGCGGAAAACTCTATTCTTTGATCGATATACCTCCGGGCGACGAAGGGATCCCATTGGGGTCATAAGGGCACTTAAACTTGCCGTTTGTAACGGATAATATCTGGGAAAGGTCCTTCGTTTTTATGGTCGCATTAAAAGTGCCCGCCATGATCCCCTTCACGCCGTCGAGTTGTGTCAGTACAAAACTTCCATCGGAATTATTGACCGTAGGCTGGGTTCCATAAGCGGTAGTACTGTTGCCATAGGCCAGGGCGTTATAGTACGCCGGGTTGAAATAGGATTCCGTATTGAGATTGGCTGCTTTGTTAAAGATCATTTCGAGCGCCGTAGAATCCTTTCCTACCACCTGGAGACCGACTACCGCGATGTAGGTCGATGAACCACCGGCCAGCACGGCCGCTCCGTTCTGGAGATTGACATTGGCAGCCCAGCTCTTGCCGTTGATATCCGCCGTGAGATAATAGGCCGTATCCAGGCCGGCGCCGGGTGCATTGCCGCTGCTCCCTCCGCTTTTTTTGCAGTTTTGGAGGCAGGGGAGCAGGAAAAGCAACAAAAAAGGGAGAGAGGAGCGGAGGCGTTGAAGTTTTGTAAACATCAGATTTGTGAACATCATAAAAAGTTTTAGGTGTTATGAGTATTGGGTGATTCTTTTTCGCACGGAAATTATTCCGGACTGGTTTAGCGGGGCATTGGACGGGAATACGCAAATTTCCGAAGCCCGCGGGCGCGGAAAAATACCTAGTTCTAACTATTTTTTCCGGGCGGCCGGCATTTTTCAGGATGCAGTCATATTATGGTAAATTGCCTGGATTATGAACCCTCAAATGAAGCGACTAATTGCAAGCCGCCTGTCAACCCTGCTCGTCCTCCTTGTTTTTTCCCGGGAGGCTGGCGCCCAGGGCAAGCCGGCGGATACGGCATCGACCCATGACAAGACCTCCTTTCAGATAGCCGCACCCTGGAAAGCGGCGTATGACGTCCGTTCGGACATCGCCATCGTCTATGGCATGAACGGCAGCTTTCCGGAAAGGGTAAAATCCTATCGGGACAGGGGGTATAATGTACAGTTCATGACGGGCATCGCCTGGGGGGAATACCAGGATTACTTTGCGGGCCGCTTCGACGGGAAGACCCACCCGGAAGATGGTCAGGTGCGGCAGAATGGCGATACGGTCTGGCATGGCAAGGGTGTGCCCTATGTGGTACCTTCGCCGTCCTATCTGGCATATATGAAGTCATTGGTGAAAAGGGCTATCGACGGCGGTGTCACTGCCATCTATCTCGAAGAGCCGGAGTTCTGGGCCAAATCCGGTTACAGCGATTCTTTCAAAAAAGAATGGCAGCACTTCTACGGTTTTCCCTGGATGGCGCAACACGAATCTCCCGAAGCCACCTACCTCTCCTCGAAACTGAAATATCATTTATACTTTAACGCACTCAAAGAGGTCTTCAGCTATGCCAAAACCTATAGCGAAGGGAGGGGCGCCCGCGTAAAATGTTATGTGCCCACACACTCCCTGCTGAATTATTCCGCCTGGGAGATTGTCAGCCCCGAGGCCAGCCTGGCTGCCTTGCCGGGTATGGACGGTTATATCGCGCAGGTTTGGACCGGCACCTCCCGGGAGCCGACTTATTTCGACGGCGTAGAGAAGGAACGGGTCTTCGAAAATGCATTTCTCGAATACGGATCCATGCTTTCCATGACGGCGCCTACCGGTCGAAGGATCTATTTCCTGACCGATCCTATCGAAGACTATCCCCGCACCTGGGACGATTACCGCCGGAACTATGAAGCTACTTTTACCGCCGAACTCATGTATCCCACCGTCGACCATTTCGAGGTGATGCCCTGGCCCAATCGGATCTACCAGGGCAAATTCAAGGTGGAAAACAGTGATTCCCTACAGCCGATTGCACCCGACTTCGCCACTCAGATGCAGGTGATGGTCAATTCGCTCAATAATATGCCTCTTTCGGGAAACCGCGTGAACGGGTCGCCAGGAATCGGGGTGCTGGTATCGAATTCCATGATGTTCCAGCGCTTCCCAACGCACAAGGGATATGAAGATCCGCAGCTTTCCGATTTCTATGGCATGGTCCTGCCCTTACTTAAAACCGGGGTCCCGGTTGAGACGGTACATATGGAGAATCTTTCTTTTCCAGGGACTTTACAGGGAATCCGCGTATTGGTCATGAGTTATTCCAATATGAAGCCGCCTTCGGCAGAGGTGCACAGGCGACTGGCCGACTGGGTGAAGAAGGGTGGGATGCTGATTTACTACGGCCGGGATCAGGACCCGTTCCAGGGGGTCAGGGAATGGTGGAATACAAACGGCAATCATTATAGGGCGCCCTCCGAACATCTTTTCCGGCTCATGGGGCTGCACCCGGATGGTTCGGAATTTTATTCTTTTGGGAAGGGCAAACTAGTCGTAGTCAGAAAGGATCCGAAGGAATTGGTCATGGAGCGGGGAGGCGCAGGCCGGTTCCTGGAATTGGTAAAGGCCGCGTATACCCGGTTTGCCAAGTCGGGGCGATTGCAGGCGAAGAACTATTTCTATCTTGAAAGGGGACCTTATACCATCGCCTCCGTCATGGACGAAAGCGTAAGCTCCGAGCCGCTGTCGATAGCCGGTCCCGTGATCGATCTCTTCGATCCCTTGTTGCCGGTATTGCCCGCAAAGCAGGTCCGGCCGGGCGAACAGGCTTTTCTGTATGCTCTTTCCCGGTCGGCGGCAAAAGATCACCCGTCGGTGTTGTGTGCGGCTTCGAGGGTCTATGAGGAGGTTTCGACAGGGCATTCATACAGTTTCCTGACGAAAAGCCCCTCCGGTACCCAAAATAGTATGCGGATAGCACTACCCGCCGCGCCCCTCGTAACAAAGGTTACGGGGCCGGATGGCCGCGACCTGGAAGGCGTTTCGGTCTCCTGGGATGCCGACACAAAGACGGTTCTGCTCCGCTTTCAGAACGACTGCGACGGGGTGCGCGTGCGAATCGAATGGTAACACCCAATGGCAACGATCGGATAGCGGCAATTGAATGGTAACAACCGAATGCTAACAATCGAATGCTAACAATCGACCGATAGAATAACTATTCTAGAATAACGATAAAACCCAAAGAAATGCAAGAACGACCATCTCCGGATAAGATCCCGGTAGGAGTGGTGGGGCTGGGTCTGATGGGCTGCAGCATTGCCACCTGTTTTTTGATCGCGGGGCATCCGGTTACGGCGGTAGCGGCGATTCCTGCCGATCTATTGCAGGCGGAAGACCGTATCACCCGTCATCTTCAGAGAGCCCGGGAGGAAGGCATCGCCGGGGAGGATCCCGGAAAATACCTGGTAAAGCTCCGGATTACAGAGGACTACACCTGTCTTGCACAGAGTGCGATCGTCGTCGAATGTACGATCGAAAATATAGAGATCAAGCGTTCTGTCTACCGGAAGATCGAAGATGTTATCGGCCCCGAAGCCCTTCTCACCAGTAATACGTCTGCGATACCCATCAGCCTCCTGCAGCAGGAGACACGCCATCCCCGCCGTTTCTTCGGTCTGCATTGGGCCGAACCCTCCCATACGACCCGTTTCCTGGAGGTGATCTGCGGGGAGCAGAGCGAGATCGCGAAAGGGGAGTGGCTGTGCAAGCTGTCACAGGGATGGGGCAAGGAGCCGACCCTGGTGCGAAAGGACATCCGGGGATTCATAGCCAACAGGCTCATGTATGCGATGTACAGGGAGGCCTGCTTCCTGGTCGAAAACGGTTACGGGACGGTGGAAGACATAGACCGGGCCTGTCGCAACAACACGGGATACTGGATGACCCTGGCAGGTGTGTTTCGCTGGATGGACCTGACGGGGGTGGCGGCCTATCATACGGTCATGAAGGATTTGCTCCCGACACTCAGCAACGGCACAGAGATACCCCGGCTGATCGACGATATTGTCAAGGCCGGCGGGAAAGGGGTGTCCAACGCCCGGGGATTCTATGAATATACTCCTGAAGAGGCGCGGCTCTGGGAAGAGACCTATACGGCCTTCGCCTATGAGATCCGCGAGCTGGCGCTGCGTTATCCGGAGGATGTGGTCAGGAAGAAGCTGGCCGCGGGCAAGACGAATAAACCGGAATGAGGGGGATGCACCGGTAATTCTTCTGCTTTAAAAAACAACAGCTCTTTAAAAGACGAAGGCTCTTTAAAAGACAATAGCTCATTCATCACTAAAAGGAAAATAGCTCATTCATCAAAAGAAAACCGATCACCCATGCGATGTCCGAAAAGAGTTTGGCTATTCCTGCCGCTGATCCTGTTCCTGGGCTGCGATGGACAAAAGAAGCAGTTCGCAAGCCCGCAGGGCTACGATTTGAATAAACCGGAAACATACCCGATGCCGGGCGTCCTGCATGAAATCTCCGGTATCGCGTTCAATAAAGGCAATAGCGATACCCTCTATGCGGAGCAGGATGAAGTGGGGAAACTATTTCATTTTAAATTGGGAGATAAAGACCCCATCGTCAGCAGATTCGGTGATAAAGGCGATTTTGAGGACCTGACCTTGTGCCGGGGAACGGTGGTCATGCTCCGGAGCGATGGAGTCCTTTTCAGCTTTCCGTTGGCAGAGGCGAGTAACCGGGAAGCGGGAAACGTCAGGAAATGGGCAGGATTGCTGCCTCCGGGGGAATATGAGGGGCTCAGTTCGACGGAGGAGACAGGCCAGCTCGTCGTTCTGTGCAAGCATTGTGGTGACGACAAGACGAGCAAACGCACCAGCGGCTACCTCTTTAGGCTGGGCGCAGCCGGCGACATTATTTCTTCCGGCCATTTCGAGCTGGATGTGACGCAGATCGAAGCGATCGCCGGCGGCGGCAAGATCCGGTTTCACCCCTCGGCCCTGGCACAGAACCCGCTTAGCCGGGAGTGGTATATCCTTTCTTCCGTTAATAAGCTGCTGGTCCTGACGGACGAGAACTGGACCGTGAAAAAGGTCTATCCGCTGAACCCTGTCCTATTTCCCCAGCCCGAGGGCATAGCTTTTGCAAACAACGGAGATCTGTATATCTCCAACGAGCGGAATGAAGCGGCATATGCCACCATTTTGCGGTTCAGGCGGCTTCAAACAGCGCGGTAAGCAGGCGGCGGCGGCTTTTGGGATTTAATCGGATCTTTCGTATATTCGGAAATAACAAAAAAGCATGCTATATGATCAAATTTCATGAATTACAACCGGGAGACATCGTGCTGGCCGAATATGAAGGTCAGCGTACGGAAGGAGAGGTGACCGAACTGAATCGCGAAGACAAGGAGATATGTATACAGACGCCGGTACAGGAATTCTGGTACACCCCGGACCAATTATTCCCCATACCGCTGGATGAGGAACAACTGAAAAAATTCAATTTTGAACGACAGGAAGTCGACGGTTCTGTAAAGTACCTGCGTGGACCTTTCCGGATCCTTTTGCCGGAAAAGGGTAATTTTAGTAATTTTGAGATGTGGTACCGGGAGGACAGGCGGCATATCACCCAGCCTCTCAACGTGCATGAGCTGCAGAACCATTATCGCCAGATGACAAAGGTCGAATTGACCCGGGCAAGTGGGGTTTCTGCCAGTTAGTCAGGGGGAAAGACCCGTTTTAGCGTTTTTAGCACTCATTTTTTTTATATAAATTGTATTTTTTACCCGTAGTTTTCATATTTCGGGTAAATATTCCTATCTTTGCGCTCCCAAAATCTGTATGGCTAAACAAGCACTCATTAAACAAGATGGTACGATCATAGAAGCTTTATCCAATGCTATGTTCAAGGTGAAACTGGAAAACGGGCATGAAATATTGGCGACTATCTCCGGGAAAATGAGGATGAATTACATACGTATTTTGCCGGGCGATAAAGTAGGGGTTGAAATGAGCCCTTATGATTTGACGAGAGGGAGAATTATATTCAGATACAAGTAAATATAAACATCATGAAAGTTCGTGCATCCATTAAGAAGCGCAGTGCGGATTGCAAGATCGTACGGAGAAAAGGCAAGCTGTACGTCATCAACAAGAAGAACCCTCGTTTTAAACAGCGTCAGGGTTAATCGTAATATTATTGAATTCGTAAACAAAGTATAATAAATTATGGCACGTATTGCCGGTGTAGACTTACCAAAAAGTAAAAGAGGGGAGATCGGACTTACCTATATCTATGGTATTGGCCGTTCTACAGCCCAGTATATCCTTAATCAGGCCGGCATAAGCCTGGATAAGAAGGTGAATGAGTGGAACGATGATGAATTGAACGCCATTCGTAACCTGATTACCAATGAATTCAAAGTCGAAGGCGCCCTTCGCTCGGAAGTGCAGATGAATATCAAGCGTTTGCTGGATATCGCCTGCTACCGTGGCTTGCGTCATCGTAAAGGCCTGCCCGTCCGCGGACAGCGCACCCGTACCAACAGCCGCACCCGTAAGGGCAAACGCAAGACGGTCGCCGGTAAGAAGAAAATTGCGAAGAAATAGCAGACTGGCAGATAGCCTGTTGCTTTTTGAAATATGCACCTTTTTTTCTGAATCAACTACGGATACCCGGTGCAGGAGGAGGGTTGATTCGGGTCCCGGTAACGGGAATCATTTAAAAATCAGGATTACCTTTATCAATGGCAAAAGCACAAGCAACCAGCGCAAAAGCCGCTGCGAAGAAAAGGATCGTAAAAGTAGACGTCTATGGAGATGCGCATATCTCCGCCAGTTTTAACAACCTCATCATCAGCATCACCAACAAGCAGGGACAGGTGATCTCCTGGAGCAGCGCCGGAAAGATGGGTTTCAAAGGCTCCAAGAAAAACACTCCCTATGCCGCACAGATGGCTTCATCCGATGCAGCCAAGACTGCGCTGGATGCGGGATTGAAGAAAGTAGACGTCTATGTCAAGGGCCCCGGATCAGGACGTGAGAGCGCCATCCGTGCTTTGGCCAACAATGGCATCGAAGTAGTAATGATCAAGGATGTGACCCCCCTGCCGCATAACGGTTGCCGTCCTCCTAAAAAACGTAGAGTATAGATCCTGAAGATCCCTGCCGGAAGGCCGGGATTTTGGATTTTGTGTATCATATATTAAAAGCTGGGTAAGATTCAATTTTTAGATTTTTTAATAATCTTACCCGGGAACTAAAAAATCTAATCAATAAAATTATGGCACGTTACACCGGTCCAAAGACCAGAATTTGTCGCATTTTCGGCGAGCCTATCTTAGGCAATGGAAAATATCTAACCAAGAACAGCTTCCCTCCCGGTCAGCATGGACCCACCAAGAAGCGTAAGGCTCCGGGTGAATATGCGCTCCAGCTGAAGGAAAAGCAAAAAGCCAAGTATACCTATGGCATATTAGAGCGCCAGTTCCGCAAGACCTTCGAAGAAGCCGTCCGTCGTAAAGGCGTTACCGGTGAAAACCTGATCAAATTGCTGGAAGGTCGCCTGGACAATACCGTTTACCGCCTGGGTATCGCGCCTTCCCGTCCCGCAGCCCGTCAGCTCGTTACGCACAAACATATTACCGTGAACGGGGAAGTGGTCAATGTTCCTTCCTTCCAGATGAAACCCGGTGATGTGATCAGCCTGAAGGAAAGCACGCAGGGGAATGCCGGTATCACCGCCCAGATACGTGGCAAGAATGCCAAGTTCAACTGGCTCGATTGGACGGATGCCGGGTTCAAAGGCACTTTTATCGCTTATCCCGAGCGTGAAAGCGTCCCCGAGAACATTAAGGAGCAGTTGATTGTTGAGTTGTATTCCAAGTAGTCAGTGGTGAGTGGTGAGTACTGATGAAGATAGTGTTAAGGGATTTGACCCGAAAGCCCTATGAGGATGTAATAAGTTGGTATTAGATTAAAAACGTAAATAGTAAATTTAAATATGGCCATTTTAAATTTCCAAAAACCGGACAAAATCATTCTTCAAAAAGCGACTGATTTTGAAGCTCAATTCGAATTCCGTCCGTTAGAGCCGGGTTACGGTGTAACCATCGGTAATGCTTTGCGCAGAGTATTACTGAGCTCTCTGGAAGGATACGCCATCATCGGCGTCAAGATCGAAGGAGCTGATCACGAGTTTGCTACGCTGAAAGGCGTAACGGAGGATGTGGTGGAAATTATCCTGAACTTAAAACAGGTTCGCTTCAAAAAGAAGGTCGAACAGGAAGTGGGACAGGAAAAGATTACTTTAAGCCTTAAGAACAGGACTGAATTCACGGCCGGCACGCTTGGAGAAGCAACTCCCAGCTTCGAAGTCATGAACCCCGGTTTGCTCATATGTACCCTGGATTCTTCTGCTAAGCTCGACATCGAAATCACGATCGGCAAGGGCCGTGGATATGTGCCTGCGGAAGATAACAAGCCAAAAGATGCGCCGTTCGGATATATCCCTACAGACGCCATCTTTACGCCGATCAAGAATGTCAAGTATTCCATCGAGAACACCCGTGTGGAACAGCGAACAGACTTTGAAAAGCTGATCATGGAAGTTTCCACCGATGGCACCATCCATCCGGAAGAAGCCGTTAAACAGGCTTCCCGCATCCTGATCCAGCACCTGATGATCATAACGGACGAGAATATCACGTTCGATAACAAGGAAGAGAAGAAGGAAGACCTGGTAGACGAGCAAACGCTCCAGCTTCGCAAGATCCTGAAGACCCCGCTGGAAGATCTCGATCTTTCCGTTCGTGCCTTCAACTGTCTTAAAGCGGCCAAGATCAATAGCCTGAGCGAACTGGTCACCTACGAACAGGAAGACCTGATGAAGTTCCGTAATTTCGGACAGAAGTCACTGGCCGAGATCGAACAGGTATTGGGAGAAAGAGGTCTGCATTTCGGTATGGACCTCGGTAAGCTGAAAGTAGACGACGAGTAGTCTTAATTGTATAGGCGTTCGGGATTCAATTTCCGGGCGCCGTTTTTTTTCATAATAGTCTTGTAATTCCTGACACGGTACAAGGCTTCAAATCAATCAGTCATGCGTCACGGAGACAAAATCAAAAATCTTAGCCGTACGGCCTCGCATCGTAAAGCGCTGTTGAGCAACCTGGCTATCCAGTTGATCACACACAAGAAGATCGTCACCACACTGGCAAAGGCAAAAGCCCTGCGCACTTATGTGGAACCCCTGATCACCAAGGCAAAAGAGAACACCACGCACCAGCGCAGGATCGTTTTCAGCCATTTGCAGGATAAAGCGGCGATTACGGAACTCTTCGGGCCTATCGCCGAAAAAATTGCCGGCCGCCCCGGAGGTTACACCCGCATCATCAAGTTGGGAGCCCGTGTCGGTGATAATGCCGAGACAGCCCTGATCGAACTGGTGGATTATAATGAGATCTACGGTAAAGGCAAGGGTGAAGTCAAAGAAGCAGGCAAGAAGACCCGCCGCGCAGGTGGACGTAAGAAAGCCGGCGACACCAGGACGGAAGCCACTGAAACGACGAAGACCGCGGAAGAACCAAAAACAGAAGAAAAAGCAGCAGAATAAATGTCTGATAGCAAAAATATAAAGGCAAGACTTTTTTTAAGGTCTTGCCTTTTTCTTGCCAATTTCTTTTCTTTGCAAAACTTTTCGATAAAAAATGTCTACCACCATCTCTCCAAAAACAGCTATCCTCCTTCTTGAAGACGGTTCCGTTCACTATGGCAAGGCCTACGGGGAAATCGGGACCACTTCCGGGGAGATCTGCTTTAATACCGGCATGACGGGCTACCAGGAAGTATTCACCGATCCGAGTTATTACGGCCAGGTATTGATCATGAATAGTGTTCATATCGGAAACTATGGAGTAAAGGACAGTGATGTGGAATCGGGGAGCGTAAAGATCAGGGGATTGATCGGGCGCAACCTGGAAGAGCAGTTCTCCCGTAAGCTGGCGAAGGGCTCTCTCGACGAATACCTGAAGGCAAATCATATCGTCTGCATAGAACGGGTCGACACCCGTGCACTCGTCGCCCATATCCGCGCAAAAGGCGCCATGAACTGTATCATCTCATCGGAGATATCCGACCTGGAGCAATTGAAGGCAGCGCTGGCGAAAGTTCCCTCCATGGACGGCCTCGAACTGGCTTCCACGGTGAGTACGAACAAAGAATATGAACTGGGGGATCCCTCTTCGGATATCCGGATAGCCGTGCTGGACTATGGGGTAAAGAAGCATATCCTGCAATGCATGGTAGACCGGGGCGCCTATGTGAAGGTCTTCCCGGCAAAGACCGCACCCGCAAAATTGAAGGAATTCAAACCCGACGGTTATTTTCTCTCGAATGGTCCCGGCGATCCCGCGCCCATGGACTATGCCATCGCCGGTGTCAAAGAGATCCTGGCGGAGAGAAAACCCCTCTTCGGCATCTGCCTGGGGCACCAGCTGCTCGCGCTCGCCAACGATATCCCCACGTTTAAAATGCATCATGGACATCGCGGCCTCAACCATCCCGTCAAGAATATCGTTACCGGCAAATGCGAGATCACCACGCAGAATCATGGATTTGGGGTAGACCCGTCCGCCGTTAAAAAGGCCGCACATATCGAGATCACCCACGTCAACCTGAACGACGAGTCCATCGAAGGGATCCGTGTAAAGGGACAGCCGGCCTTCTCCGTTCAGTATCATCCTGAATCCACCCCCGGGCCACATGACAGCCGCTATCTGTTCGATGATTTTATAACGCTAATTCGCGCTAATAAGGCAGACGCGAAGTGACGCTATGGAGGAAGACGCAAATTATCGCGAATGGAAGAACGCGAATGACGCGAATGGGGTAGGTTTTTAGACGATCTTATTTGTTCGCGTTAATTCGCGCTGTTATTTCGCGTAAATTCGTGCATAGAATAAATCAGCGTTCAAATGCAAGTAGCGATCATCAACGGTCCCAATCTCAACCTGCTCGGCACCCGGGAACCGGGGGTCTATGGCAACCAGTCCTTCGAAGATTTCTTCGGGGAACTGAAGACGCAATACCCCGATGTCTCGTTCAGCTATTTTCAAAGCAATGTGGAGGGAGAACTGATCAATGAATTGCAGCGGGTCGGCTTCAGCTACGATGGGATCCTGCTCAACCCGGGGGGATATACACATACTTCCGTCGCCATCGGCGATGCCATAGCGGCCATCAAGACACCGGTAATCGAAGTGCATATCAGCAATGTCCACGCAAGGGAGGAATTCCGCAGGCTGTCCCATGTCTCCGCGAAGGCGAAAGGCACGATCGCGGGGCTCGGCCTGAAGGGCTATGAGCTGGCCCTGCGATTCTTTCTTTGATCGGAAATACGCCTGCCCGCTTCAAAAACTTACCTGATTAGCCGGTTCCGGGAAATGCGTTCTTCGCTAGAGAAATACCCGCATAATCAACGCGAAGCCCGTATCCTGTTTCGGGTCGTCTGTTTTACGCACGATATGAAGTCCATTGGAACTCCAGACTTTGAAGAACTCCCCTTTTTTGTGGGTCTCCACCTCATGTTCGATCTGGGGCAGGAAAGTGCCTCTCGCGATCCAGCCCAGGTCCCCCTTCGTGGCGGCCTCGCCACCCATGGAATAGGTCATCGTCAATTGTTCAAAACTACCGGGATCGGCCTGCAGGCGAGCAATGATCTTGTTGGCCAGCGAGTCTGCCACGCGGCGGCTGAAGACAGTGGTGTCGATAAAGATCTGGCTGACGTGATAGAATAGATTGGGCGCCTTGGAGAGGATCTGCACCAGGAATCGCTTGCCAGGCTGGCCGAAAGGGCCGTAGACCTTTTTTATCTTGCCTTTATAGGCCAGGCTGTCGGCGAGGCTGCTGAAGGACTTTGTGCGGGTTACTACGATCGTGTCTATCGAAAACCTCTTTTGCAGGATTTGTTTGGCGTACAGGACGGGATTGGGAGATTTTTCCAGTTCTTCCTTCATCTGCGGCACCGTCAGTCTTAAAGGGGCGCCCGGTTTTGAACCGGCGGGCATTTGAGGGGCCGGGAGCGGGATCTGTGTTCCCGGCGCCGTCTGCGCGGGACCGGGTGTCGGGAGAAGCAGAAAGGAAAGCAGGAAAACCGGTAAAAAAGATTTCATCCGGGGCAATTTAGATATTTCCCGGCACTTTCCGGGATCATAAATTAGCGTCTTTTTCGTTAACTTAAGGTAGACTCTCCCGGCTTTTGGAACGATTTTCGTTGCCGTTCCGATACAAATAAATGTCATAACGATGCGCCTGATCCTTTTTATTTTACCGGTTCTGTTTGCTTTCCGGGGATACTCCCAGTGGAAGGACTATACCATCGGCGTCAAGGGCGACACCTTGAATTGCGTGGACCGGCAGGACCGGAGGCAAGGGAAATGGGTCAATCACTACGATGAATTGCGGGGGGAGCCGGGTTATGAGGAAGAAGGCAATTATAAGAATAACCGGAAAGAAGGAGTATGGCGTTTGTACACGCTGAACGGAGACCTGGTAGGCGTGGAAAACTACAAATGGGGCAATAAAGACGGCGTCTGCCAATACTTTACGGAGGCGGGTCAATTGCTGAGAGAAGAAGGTTGGAAGGCGCTGAACCCCGACAAACAATATGATACGGTCGTGGTCGAGGATATCGATAAACCCAATACATTTAAGACGGTGGTCGTAAAGAATGACGGGGCCGCTATCAGGCAAGGCGACTGGAAAACCTACAATCCGCTTACCGGCGCCGTTATGAAAATAGAAACCTATACCCTAGGTAAGCTGGAATCCAGAAAAGTCGCCCGCTTAGCGGTGGATTCGACGGGCAGCACCGCTACAAAGCCGAAAGAAGTGCTCGACTTCGAGAAAAAGACCGGTAAGAAAAAAGTCAAAGTACAAGACGGAAGCGCTGGTTATTAGTTCGTTTATTTATACGAACTATTGTATAATTCGTATATTTATACGATTTGATAAAGTATTCGTATATTTGTACGAATTATGAATCGCCCCACTATTCATGCAGTATTAACCGGAGACATTGTGAATTCGACACAATTGGACCCCGTTAGGGAGCAAAATCTCCTGGATAACCTGGGGGCGATCCTGAAACCCTATAAATTCGAATTTTTCAGGGGGGACAGCTTCCAGGCGTATATAAAAGATCCCGCAAAGGCCCTGGAGACAGCCCTGCTGTGCCGTACGGCGGCTATTGCAAATGCCAGGCGTGCGGAGGATGGGAACGACACGGCTCCCGAGTCGGACATTCGTATCAGCATCGGCATCGGGAGCGTAAGCATGCCTGTCGGCACGCTGGGGGCAGCAAAAGGAGCTGCTTTTCTTTTATCGGGCCGTGCTTTTGACGAGATGCAGAAGGCAGGCACGAGGCTCTCGATCGTGACGGAAAATGAAATGGCCAATATCGGGCTGGCAGTCATGGCGGACTATATAAATGCCCTCTACGAGGGGATGACAGACAAGCAGGCCGAAGTGATTATCGCCTTGCTGAAAGGAGAAACGCAGCAGCAGGTGGCAGCGGTCCTGGGCAAATCGAAGAGCACGGTTTCGCAACTTACGCACTCGGGCAGATGGGCGGAAATAGAAAAATTGTTGGGACAATATGAAAAACTGCTCAATCAATTGCTCGCCGAACTCCATCCTCTCAGGGAATTCAATCAATGAATATGACCGGATCGATCTGGCTGATTAAATTACTGCTTGCTCACCTGTTGACGGATTTCCTCCTGCAACCCGGCTCCTGGATAAAGGACCGCAGTGAGAAGCATTTTGCCTCGCCGAAATTATACCTGCACGGCTTCCTCACGGCATTGGTCGCCTGGGTATTCATAGGCTGGCAGTATTGGATCGTGGCATTAGTCATCCTCGTGACCCACACGATGATCGACGGATGGAAGTCCTACCGGGCGAAGACCGTCGAATTTTTCATAGTGGACCAACTGCTGCATCTCGCGGTTATCGCAATATGCTGGTATCTTTGGTTTTTCGACTGGAATGGAGTGCAACGGGCTTTTGTGCAATGGAACGGGGACCGGCATTTATGGATGACCGTCGCGGCTTTTGTATTCGTGACGACCCCGGCGGGCATCCTGATCGGGGAGCTGACTCGGCAGTGGAGGGATAAACTGGACGATGCGGACCAGAGCCTCGCGAATGCGGGCAAATGGATAGGCATCGCCGAACGTGTCATCGTCCTGATTCTCGTGCTGCACAATCAATACTCTGCCATAGGGCTGCTCGTAACCGCCAAGGGCATCATCCGTTTTAGTGAGAAAGACCGGCCGGAGATAAAGACGGAATACCTGGTCATCGGCACCCTGCTGAGCATCGGGATCGCAATCATCACGGGTCTCGTGACGAAGATATGAGGCCGCCGGCCGGTATGGAACCCCAGAGATCAACCCAAAGGCCAACCCAAAGAACAACCCGGAGATCAAGCAAAAGAATAAAGGATATTTTCACCGGCCTGCAAAGGCGCAAAACAAATAATATGAATAAATTTTCAGCCATTATCTTGTTATTGCTTTTTACGGTTGCGGTAAACGCACAGCAAAAAGTCATCCCCCTCTACCCCGGCGTAGCACCCGGTTCCGAAAGCTGGACATGGAGCGAAACGGAAAACGCCGATAATATGTACCATTCCAACGCGATTTTTAATATCAGTAAGCCGACCCTTACCGTATATCCACCCGATAGCGGACATCCGCCGACGGGTACGGCCGTTATTGTCTGCCCCGGCGGTGGCTTTCATTCGCTTTCCATCATGCAGGAAGGCTACGCCGTGGTAAAGTGGCTGCAAAGCAAGGGCATTACCGCGTTTTTATTAAAATACCGGCTGATGCACGTCGAAGGCGGGGATCCTTATAAACAGGAAATCGCCGACCGGACCCGCAAAGGCGCCGATGCCGACCGACTAACGGTGGCCAACATGGCGATCGCCGATGGCAGACAGGCGTTGACCTATGTTCGTGCCCACGCGGCGGAATATGGCATTGATCCGAAAAGGATAGGCATCATCGGCTTTTCGGCCGGCGGTGTGATATCGGCGGCTACCGCTTACAACTATACTCCCGAAAACCGCCCCGATTTTGTCGGTTTTATATATGGCGGGGGCCTGCCGCCCGAAATGCAAAATAAGATTCCGGCCGATGCGCCACCCCTGTTCATCGCCGCTGCCACCAACGATACCTACAACCTTGAAATGGCGGCGGTATCGTTGTATAGTTCATGGGTGACTGCCAAACACACAGCCGAATTGCATATATATGCACAGGGAGGTCATGGCTTTGGCCTGAACAAACAGGGATTGCCCACCGACACCTGGACCGACCGTTTTACCGACTGGATGGCATTACAGGGATTTTTAAAGCATTAAGAGAGCAGGGGAGAACCCGGGTCATCCGTTTGGCTGTGGAAACTCCCGATGGCATGGTCAGATTCCGATTAAATTAAATAATTTCGAGCCCTTCCGGACTTTCAATGGGGATCCCGGAACAGGATTTCAGCAATGGTCATTGCTTAAAACAAAAAAAACATGGCGAATAGAACAGGTCTTTTGCGCGTACTGGTCGTGGGCTGCGGAAATATGGGCGCTTCTCATGCGATCGCCTATCACCATATCGATGGCTTCGAAATATGCGGCCTGGTTTCCACCGGAGAGAGCAAGGTAAAGCTCAATGAAAAGCTGGGCGGCGGCTATCCGCTCTTCGACGACTACGAAGCGGCCCTGAAGACCACAAAGCCGGATGCCGTCTGTATATCCACCTATCCCGATACGCACGAAGGGTTTGCCATCCGCGCCCTGGAACGCGGATGTCATGTATTCATCGAGAAGCCGCTGGCAGATACGGTGGAAGGCGCCGAACGGGTCGCGAAAGCGGCGAAGAAGGCCGGGAAGAAGCTGGTAGTCGGTTATATCCTGCGTCATCATCCCTCCTGGGAGCGCTTCATAGAACTTGCACAGACACTCGGCAAACCCCTCGTGATGCGGATGAACCTCAACCAGCAGAGTCATGGCAATATGTGGACCGTTCACCGCAATCTCATGAAGAGCCTCAGCCCGATCGTGGACTGCGGCGTGCACTATATCGACGTCATGTGTCAGATGGTTCGTTCCAGACCCGTCCAGGTCAGCGCCATTGGCGCCAGGCTTACCGGGGAGATCCCGGCCGGCAACTACAACTATGGGCAGTTGCAAATCCGTTTTGAGGATGGATCCGTGGGCTGGTATGAAGCGGGTTGGGGGCCCATGATCAGCGAAACCGCTTTCTTTGTGAAAGACGTGATCGGGCCGAAGGGTTCGGTTTCCATTGTCGCGAAGGATGCCGGCGGAACGGGGAAATCCGATTCCGTGGAATCGCATACCAAGACCGAATCGATCCGGTTCCACCATGCCGATCTCGATAAAAAGGATCAATTCACCCGACCCGACGAATGGATCAACCTCCAGGATGAGCCCGACCACCAGGAACTCTGCAACCGCGAGCAACGCTATTTCCTGCGATCCATACAGGAAGACATAGACCTGACAGATCATGTCCAGGATGCCGTCAACAGCCTGCGGATCGCCTTTGCCTGTGATGAGTCGGTAAGGACGGGGGAGGTGGTAAAACTCTGATATTTCGTCTTGCAAGCTTTTCAGCCACCTCGCTCCTGAACCCATAGACTTTCTATGACGCTTTGAAAAATATTTTCGTAACTTAAAAGTTACTTATATATTTGGGTAACCTTAAAGTTACGAAAATATATGACAGCAATCAAAACGGCAATGACGACGCAGCAGGTAGCCATGCGTTTCAATGAACTTGCACAGCAGGAGAAATGGTTCGACATACAGGATGAGCTTTTTGCCGATAATGTAAAAAGCATCGATCCGCCAGGCTCTCCCTATTTCGGTTTTGCGGAAGGCAAAGCCGCCGTTCGCAAAAAAGGGGAAGATTTTGTAAAAAAGATCGAAGGCGCCCACAGGATGTATACGTCCGAACCCCTTGTAGCCGGCAATCATTTTACGGTGGCAAGAGAGAAAGATATCACCGTGGCGGGATTCGGAAGAATAGAGATCAGGGAGATCATGCTGTATGAAGTGAAAGAAGGGCAGATCGTATTGGAACAGTTCTTCTATTAGCTGGTGCCGGCAGTTACAGAAAAATGGATAATAGCGGCAGCTATCCGGACAAAAGCCAGGAAGCCGGCCGCTATTTTATCGAATTTATCGAACCTCGTTATAGCTATCCTTATATCTATCCGGACAGGAACCCATATCCGGATCGGCGCCTGGGAGGGTTTATCTTGTGATGGGCAGTTTCTCCTCTTCCGTCAATTTCCC
This sequence comes from Puia sp., assembly GCA_031292515.1. GTDB lineage: Bacteria > Bacteroidota > Bacteroidia > Chitinophagales > Chitinophagaceae > Puia. The sequence continues at coordinate 125,076 of JARLGZ010000054.1, forward strand.
GTTCATGGAGAAATGCAACCGGGATACCTCCCACTGTCCTTCCGTGTAGTTGTAGATCCTGCGGACATCCATGGTCACCGCCGGCCCCGAATGGCTCTCCGTTTCCCATATCTTGTCGACAATCCAGTTGGAATAAGAGCATTTTCTGAAGCCCTGCCTGATTTCATCGGGGAGATTTCTTTTACCCCTGATAAATGTTTCGGTTTTGATCCAGTCTCCGTTAGGGGAGTAATAAGCGGTGGAACGATTGCCGTCCTGCGTGAACGATGCGATATATTCATCCTTGCGCTCTTCCCATTTTCTCAGTTTCCCGGCGGGAAACCGGTTTGCAAATGCTTGTGATACTTGCTGGGGAACATTGATGGGGCCGTCTTTCTGGGCCATTATATCTTTTGTCAGAACTACTGACATTACGAAAATAAGCAACAGATTTTTCATGTTACACTTTTTGAGAGAATCACCTTGGAAGAGTCCTCTTCCGCAGTAAAGGATTAAATAAAAAGGATTAAATAAGTTTTGATGCGGATGCCCGGCGGCCCTGCCGTGCGGGGAACAAAAATTCGCCGTGACGCGTCGCCATACGGTGCAGAATTGTCATTCCGGTCATCGATGATGATGAGAATAGCATGATCCGGTATTCGGCAGGATCATGCAAAGGAGCCAATCAGGCACAGGGAGGTCCCCGAAGAATGTTGATGGACGGGCCGGAGGAAGAGTAAACAAAATCGGAAGAACAGGATACCATCCTGTCGATAGCATAAAATCTTAAAGCCGCAGGGCAGGAGAAGCTGTGTTGGCAGAAGACCTGCATCCTGAAACGCTTATCGACGCTAAGATGATTAGGCGTCAGGTGCCAGCCCTGATAATCAGCGGAATGGCCCGGTGTATGCGCGCGAAAATGGCTGTCAGCCGGGATATCGTGAACGCTGCTATAAACAAAGAAATTGGCGACAGTATAATACCGGGATTGGAAAAAGGGAGCAAAAAGAACCAGGTGGCTGATAAACAACATCAGCCTGAAGGCATAATTCCTATTTTTTTTTACTGGGGCCATCTCGAATAGAATACTAAGGTAGGAAGTAATCGTGAAAAAGTGTGTAAGTCGGGATGTTTTATGATCGGCCGTTCAGCAGAGTAGGCCGGGCACGTACCGTCCCTCCGTCTGGCCGGAACCGCTTGTTTTAACTATTTAATTATCAATCCTTATACCCTGGATAAGAGGAGACTCGCAGAGAAAATCGGAAAGTACCCGGCTAGTTACCTATGAATTAGCAGCTCCGTCGGCGCGTAACCGAAGTGTTTTTTAAATACGTAAGAGAAGTGCGATAGATTTTCAAATCCTACTTCGTAGCAAACGTCAATGGGCTTCTTTTTCTTTTCCGCTAACTGGTAGTGTGCCAGTTCCAACCGCTTTAGTGTAAGCCAGCGTTGAGGCGTAGTATCAAATGTTTTTTTAAAATCTCTTTTGAATGTTGTCAGGCTTCTCCCCGTCAGATACCCAAATTTCTCCATCGGCAGATTGAACATAAAGTTCTTTTCCATGTAGTCCGCTAAATTAATTTTCCCAGGCTCTTCAAAATTCGCCAGCACATTGTCAATTTCTTTATCGATAGTTCTGAGAATACTAATGGCTTCGGTGATTTTGAGAGCGGCTATATCTTCCGGAAGACCTTTCATATCGAAGTAAGGTATCAGTGAAGCCAGGCAACTTTCAAGTAAAGGATGATTATTGAAACGGTAGATTTTCTGAGACTTCAAAACCTTTGGTGTGATGTCACGGTTAGCATAAAAACTCCTGAGCCTTTCTGCAGAAAGGTGCATCACAACTGTTTTGTGCGGTTGACCGTCTTTTGGGTAATTGACGATGGTAGCTAATTGATTTCTTGGGATTAAAAATATATCCCCTTTTTTGAAAATATAAGTGGCATCTGCCTGCACAATTTTTGTTTCACCGGAAATGAACCATACCAGCATGTGATGTTCGAACATGATGTCTGACTTGAAAAACTTGTCCTCGTAACTGGAAAGTTTTATGTCTTCGGTTATATATTCAGCCATGTACTCCATGCTCCTTTTTTCCTTTTTCTTAATAGAGAAAATATGAATGCAAAAATAGAAATTATCATACACTTTACTTTGTTTAAAAGGCCGTTTTAACGCAGTTTTCTTTATGATGCATTTTTGGGGTAACCCGCATGGCTTGCTGTCTTTAATTGGTTGCTAAATCTTTTAATCCGTTTGGTAAAAATGCCCGGGCGAAGGTTACGGTATTCAGAAACTCCCTGTGGCTGATTATCTTTCCGTCTTTTATTGTAATGTGTCCGACATATAATTGCTTATAGCTTCTTCCATTTACCAATACTGCTTCACTCTCATACTCGGCTATGACTTCCCGAGGCGTTTCCAAAATGATTTTAAGGCTGGTAAAATGAAAATCCGGTGCGTTTTGTAATAATCCCCGCATAGTGGCTTCGATGGCAGCTTTACCTGAAATTTTTGAAGCCATTCCAAACGATTCCACGTATGGTGCATCGATATAACCGTCTTCGGCAAAAAAAGCGGCTACTGTTTTTGGGTTGCCGGCATTTACACTGGCCAGATATTCTTTAAATATGACAGAAGGGGATTTTGTTCCGGGATTCATGTTTTCCATTGTTTTTGTTTTTGTAGTTGTTACGGATGTAAAATTTTATTTCTTTTAAGGAGGCGATGTTGTTTTTAGATGGATTGGCCGCCTTACTTGCTGGTTAATCGATGTTAAAGGTGATGCCTGTCATTTCTTCGCTCGATTTCCACAGTCGTTTCGCATTGCTTTCATCCAATGAATAAGATTTTACCCCGCCTGACATGGAAGCATCGGAAGACAATACGGCAACATCTGCATCTTCACAATACACGCCCCCGATATTGTCGAGTAGCGGACTGGTGGCACACCATACCGAAGTAGCCGCGCCTTGTGGTATTGTTTTCAATGATGCCGCAACTTCCGGCAACAGGTTGCCATCGGCATCGAAAAATCCCATTTTCTGAAACAGCTCCAATGAAGCGTCTCTCGCTAATTCAGTTCCTCCGATATTCCCGGGATGTAAGGAAGAAGCTCTGACATGGTATGATTTGGCACGATTGTCAAGTTCAAGAGAAAACAGGTTAACAGCAGTTTTTGACTGTCCATAAGCTTGAAGCGTTTCGTATTCTCTATTGACGAAATTAGGGTCATCAAAATGGAAGGGAGCGAACTGATGCCCGGATGAAGAAACATTTACCACCCTCGCACCGTTAGCCTTTTGAAGAGCCCCCCACAACCTTGCCGTAAGCCGGAATTGAGCTAAGTAATTGGTCGCTAATTGCGATTCAATGCCACGGCTATTCCTACGAAGGGGCACCCACATAATACCCGCATTGTTGATAAGAATATGAAGGGGGCTTCCTGAAGCAAGAAACTTTTCCGCAAATGCGTCTATAGAGTCGGGATTCATTAAGTCCATGGGAGCTATTTCTACATTGGCTGTTCCCTGGAAATTTTTCTTTGCTTTTTCGGTGTCACGTGCAGGAACAAGGACTGTTGCACCGGCTGCAGCCAGGGTCCTGGTTGTTTCAAGGCCAATCCCGGTGTTTCCTCCTGTTATAATAGCAATTTTCCCTGTAAGGTCTATCCCTTTGATTACTTCGGCGGCCGTTGACGTGGCGCTGAATCCTGAACCTATTGGTTTTTGCAACGCGCCCTGATAATTGTTCTGTTTCATGTTATAATTGTTTTTACAGAAACAAAATTAGGACGCGTCAAAACACCTGGCTTTGCTCAGAAGGCCGGATTTGCTTTGTTTAAAGGGCTACAAGTTGTCGACCTTATAAACGGCCGATTGAAAATGCCTCCGGCCCACGCTCCGCTCTGCGCATGATCCACCTTTTTCTTTACCCGTTCATATTCCGCCGGTTCCAGAGCATTCCTACTCATTTCCAGCAACTTCCTGAACTCGTCGCCTGAATCTCATCTGTAAAGGGTATCCCAAATTTTTCCCGATACTTGTTATGCACCTGGTTGATATTGAGCGTATCGATTTCCATTGTGGTGAACTGTTCGCCGGAATCTACGCATCGATAACAATGTATAATATTTCAAACGGCTCCTTCCGGTACTCCAGGATCCTGGACTCCTTTTTTAATTCGGCGTTACCACCAGAAAAGGGACTTTTCATAGCCTATTTTTTTGAAGATTTCATCGGATGTTCTGCAACATGAAATGAAATACAAATGACCTGTGCTCCTGTAAATCCAAGTGCAATTTTTATATATGCTTCCTGTCCTTTTATTGTCTTTCCAAAAATCCACCTATCTGCTCCACCGTATAAAGTTTCCTAACTTGGTTTATATCATATCACGGCTGACAATCACTGGTGAATAGGGGGAGCTTTCTGCAATAATTAGCCCGAATTGAAAAGATCCGGAAAAAAACCCGCATTAAATATACGTCTGATGCAGGTTTCGTTCGTTTTTACACTTTTTTAATTAGTGTGGAGAGCTCCCCGGTCTGGACATAATTCGAACCAATTGGAGGAACAATTGAAGATATTAAACGATTTACAAGTTGCTTAAGCATTTTTTAGATTCCTATAAGACTACAAAGTCGCTTTACGAAAGTAGAGCGGCCTTGTAGCTAAGGTATTGCGGTTAAATTAAAAATCAGAATTTATGATGTTTTGTTGATCCAGAAGTTCATTTTTTGATTTCCATCAAAAATGTTTTAATGATGTCTATCAGTTCATCGGGCTTTTCTGATTGGAGAAAGTGCCCGCACTTTTCAATTTCGCGAAGCTTAAGATATGTTGTTAAAGTCGGTAAGATGTCTTTGATCATTTGATATCCTGATCCACCGATGCCCAAAACAGGGACTTCAATCTTTTTAAAATGTTTGTTGTCCTCAATGTCTGCAGCAAAAGCTTTATACCAACCATTAGAAGCGCGAATGCCAGATGCAGTATTATAGGTCCTTGCATAAACAGAGCGGTCAAAAGCATTTACAGCATCACGTTTGATTGATAGCCCGTCAAAAATTGCGTCGAGAACAAAAGAAATTCTTCCCTGAAGTATTTTTTCCGGCAACTTGCTTACTTGGTTAAACGCTAGCCACCACGGATAGAACATTCCGGGAACGGGAAGCATTGGCAATTTGTATAGGGATTCATCTACAGGAGGAGTATCCATGATGATTAAACTGGCAGTCAATTCAGGGTATAATGCTGCGAAACTATAAGCGATTCCAGCGCCAATGTCATGTCCAGCAATATGTATTTTTCCTAAATTTAATTTTATGACCATTTCCGCCACGTCGGAGGCCATTTCTTTTTTGCGATAACCGGCTTCAGGCGTAGATGAAATTCCCATTCCACGAATGTCCAGACTGATTACATAATAATGTTTAGCCAGTTCCGGCATGATTTTATGGTAAGACCACCATGTTTCAGGCCATCCTGGCAAAAGAATCAATGGCTCACCTTGTCCTCCCTCAACGTAATGCAGAGTAATGCCGTTTACCTGGATTTCTTTGCTTTTAAAAGAACCAAGGCTTTCCGCAAGTTCTTTATCATTGGGGATTTGTAAATTATCAATTTCATTCATAGTCAACTTGTTTTTTATTATAGAATTATGCCAATACTTCGGGCAAACGAATGCCATGCATATGGTTTGATATCATTAATATCGACATCACCGGATTCCATTGCAATAATAGTCGTGCTGATCATCCCATCAAAAAGAAAAAAGACCCAATGAACAGTTATATCATTGTTAATAACTCCTTCTTTTTGCAGAGCAATAATGAGTTCACGCCACTTAACTTTTACATTGTTATTTAAATCGTCTTTGTCATGATCACTAAAAAGCTTAGGTTGCTCGCGCTGTTGTAAATTATTTAAAAAAGCAAATTTGTAATTGCAATCAATGCCAGCGTACAACATTCTTTCCAATTGTTTCAAGGGCTGCAGATCACTATTATAGGCAAGATTCATCGCTGCTTTACAAATCAGCATCACTTCCTTTTTACACGCTAAAATAAGCTGATCACGATCTTTATAACGCCTGTATAAGGTTCTTCGATTTATACCGGCCCTGTCAGCGATGACATCTAAAGGCGCTGAGAAATCACCACTCAAAACTTCCATTGCTGCTTGTAATATTAGTTGATCGTTAATCATATTCAAATATATTTAAATGTCTCAGATTTGAGACATTTAAAGGAATTAAAATCGGCTACACAGTATCCTTATTCCTAAACTGATAGCGGAACCAAATAATGCAGCATACTGACTTATGGATCTTGTAAAAGAGAAGTTTCGGTTTAAGAATGTTTAAAATCTATCCCCCTGCCGGGGAAAGTTTGTCGCTGATTATTAACGTTTTATGGATATTGTGTAATACAATGGGGAATACGAGGGCTTACCAAATCTGCTTTCAGCCTGGGATATAATTTATTTATCTTTGCGCCTCGATTGTTATGCAAATTATCGCCCAGCCATATACGTTTACCGCTGCTGACCGGCAACGGATTGAAGCCCTCGGCTATCGCATTGAAGGAATTCCGACCGACCGACAGCTTGAGAATTTCGTCCCGGCCCTTTTCCCCAACTTCGATCTGGCTGGCTTGCTGGAAATGGTTGACAAATTATTTGCGCCTACCACGCCTTTGGCCATTCAACGACGCATACAGTATAATATCCCCGCTGAGACCTTGCATTTCATCTTTCGAAACTCTACCGCCAATGAGGATGAAGCCGTAGCTTTCGATCGCGTAGTTCTTAGGCAAGGCGGAGAGCTTCTTATCAAACATATGTATTGTCTGGTACCTCTACCCTACCAGGGCAAAGGTCTTATCAAACCGATTTTTCAAGCAAGTCTCCAACAGTACGTTAATATGGGCGTTTGGAAAATAATGGTTCATGCTGGGCTGGGGGGCGGTGGTTATACCTGGGCGCGCCACGGCTTTGTTGCCGTTGAGCCAAACGAAGTGCAAACAATTTTGAACGATGCCTATAATAAGCTGTCCGCCAATGAGATAACCCCCGTCGAGCGAATTTTTTCGAAATATTACAGCGACCATCCTGCAGGTGCGGAATTTCCCATGATCTTATGGGCAAGCCTTCCAGGCATGAAAGAGGTCCTCCGGGGGGCCGATTGGAACGGCAGCCTGGATTTGCACAATCCTGAACAATTTCGTAATTTTAGCAACTATGTCTTCCGACCTTAAATATCAAAGTGATCACGGCTCCACGGGCGAAGAGTTAATGATGAACGTTTCGGAACTCGAGGAAACGGGTGCCGTTGTGGAAAAAGCTGTCCGGGAAGGATATTTTACCTTGGCTGATGCACTTTCTGCTTATCGGCTTAGTGAAATTGAATATGTCGCCTATTTACTATTGAAAAATAAAGGCAAACTTGAGGTTACAGACAAAGAGAATCAAGTTGTAGGAGCCCTCTATTATCTTGTGGAAGCTTTTCATGCCCCGAGTGCTTCATTTGCCGCCCCTGGCAAAAAAGTTATGCAAGACCTGGAAACTATTGTCCATTCTTCATCATTGCGTGGCCTAAATTCGTTTGTTGCCTAGCATTTACTTGCGCAGATAAGAAGACTCTTTAATTGATAGCTAATATTGCCAGCATATTACACGATACTGGCGTTTTATTTGGTCATCTTACCCTTCGTCCCCTCAATCACTTCCCGCTTGTTAACTGGTGTTCTCTGCTCCCCCTGCTGGACTTGAACCAGCGACCCTCTGATTAACAGCCAGCCAACTCCCGGCTATATTATATATTAATGGTGCCTGCCGTCATCGCTGAAATACTTCCAAAAAAACAGCAGCTGGTAATCTACGCTGTTCCTCCAATAAGCATCCTCGTGTGCACCGGGCCGCTCGGCGTAGTCGTGGTCGATCTGTTTATCCAGCAGTTTCTGGTGCAGCGCGCGGTTGACCCCGATAAAGTAATCGTCGCCGGTGCCACAATCGAAGATCAGTCTTATCTCTCCGTTCTTCAGCCCTTCGACTGCGTGGGTGACGGTATTGTTCTCCCAATTCGCCCAACAGCAGGCGCTGTCACCGAGGTCTTTCTTCAGATCCCAGTTGTCGGGGAAGGGACGGAAGTCTACGCCGCCGCTCATCGAACCCGCGGCGCCATAGAGGTCTTTATGCCGGATACCAAGATAGAGACCGCCGTGGCCCCCCATGCTGAGACCGGTGATAGCCCGGTGCGCACGGTCCGCCGCCGTCGGGTAGTGGCGATCGATATAGGTGACCAGCTCCCGGCTGATGAAAGTCTCGTAACGGATGGAAGAATCCACCGGGCTGTCGAAATACCAGCTGCCGTAACCGCCGTCGGGGCAGACGATCAGGATATTCAGTTCATCCGCTTTTCGCGCCAGCTGAGGCGCCAGACCGGGCCATTGGGCATAGTTGCCGCTCCAGCCATGCAGGAGATAGACGACCGGGAGCCGGGGGAGGCTTTTGCCCTCGGCAGCAGTAGCGACAGCATTCTTACCGTGCCCCGCGGAAAGATACCGGGTGGGCAGGATCACGACACATTTGATATCTTTCTTCATGGACGGGCTGTAGACGACGATCGTGTCAGTATGCCCGGCAAAGGCGGGCAATGAAAACAGCAGCGAAAAAACAAGCGGAAGGGACACTGTTATCCGGGATCCGCGGAGAAAAATCGAAAAACTGGAAAAGCCGGATAATCCGGGAAAACCGAAAGATCTGAAAATCCCGGATAATCTGTGAAATCCGAACGAGCTGGAAAAACCGAAAGATCCGGGAACCCCGAACGGTCCTGAAAACCCGGATAATCCGTGAAACCGGGAAAAGCTGAATGGGAAATGCTTCATATCTTCTAACAATACTGATTACACACGTAATTCATTTGCTGCAGGTAGTGCATGTAATTCACTGAACAACTCTCCGCAGCCCGCGTCAAAATGGCTTCTTGTCTTTGGCCGCCGCATTTTGCATCGGGTTGGGTCCCATAGACTGTCCGCGGGCGGGTTGCTGGGCCTTGAAAACCTGGAACCTGCTGATCTGCGTCACACGCGGCCAGTCGTTGTTGCTGGTGTCGATATCGGCCGTTTCTTGCAGGGGATCGAGTTTTATGGATGCAACTTCCTTGTCTTTTATAAAGACTTTCGCCAGGTGCTTTTCATCCTTTCGCCAGATCTGGGCGGGGATGCGTTCTATCTCCTGTGTTCCATCCTTATAGGTCCACTGCAGGATGATGGGCATGACCAATCCTCCCTTGTTGCTGAACTGCAGCTCATAGAAGAACTTATCCGCTGCCTTTTGCCGGGTCGCTTCGTCCAGGGGAGCGTCATATTGCACATTGTGTTGCGGGTACCGGGTGGTATCGTAGGGAATGATGCCGCGGTCGTACTTCCAGTAGAAATCACGCAGACTGGTATCGGCATCTGTCAGGAACCGGATCTTTTTGTCGTCCCTGTTGCGCACTTTGGAGACATCGTCATAAGCATTCACCTGCGGCTTCGTGATCGACATCATGATCGTCGTGTCCACCTTTGCCGGGGGATTGTCCAAGTCGGGCCGGAACCATTTTACGCTGTCCAGCGAGATATCGACCGGATCGATTCCGTAGAACCATCCGCGCCAGTACCAGTCGAGGTTTTCGCCGCTGGCGTCGCCCATCGTGCGGAAGAAATCCGCGGGGGTGGGATGTTTAAAGGCCCAGCGCCGGGCGTATTCCTTAAAGGCATAGTCGAACAGGTCCCTGCCCATGACGGTCTCGCGGAGGATATTGAGCGAAGTAGCCGGTTTGGAATAGGCATTGGGACCGAACTGGACGATGTCTTCGGAGTTCGTCATAATGGGCTCCAACTGGTCTTTTGGCAGCTTCATATAGTCGACGATGGTGTAGGCGGGACCGCGGCGAACGGGGAATTTGTTGTCATACAGCTCTTCGGTCAGGTATTCCATGAACGTGTTCAGGCCTTCATCCATCCAGGTCCACTGGCGTTCGTCGCTATTGACGATCATCGGGAAGAAGTTGTGCCCCACTTCGTGGATCACGACGCCCAGCATCCCGTATTTGGCGGCCTCGGTATAGGTGCCGTCCTTATCCGTCCGCCCGAAGTTGAAACAGATCATGGGATATTCCATGCCGTTGGCCGCCTCGACGCTTTGCGCGACGGGGTAGGGGAAGGGGATCGTGAAATGAGAATAGGTCTTTATCGTATGGGCGACGACCTTTGTGGAGAATTTGCTGTAGAGGCCATAAGCTTCCTTGCCGTAGTAACTCATGCACATGACTTTTTTGCCTTCCACATAGGCCGGCATCGCGTCCCAGACGAACTTGCGGCTGGACCCCCAGGCAAAATCGCGTACATTGTCCGCCTTGAAGATCCAGGTCTTTTTCGCCTTGCTTTTATTTTTTTCCGCGGCTTTCGCTTCCTCAAGGGTCACGATCTGCAGGGGTTCCCTGACCGTCTGTGCCTTTTGCCAGAGCGCGTAATGGGCGGGAGACAGTACCTGTTGGTAGTTCTGGCATTCCCCGGTGGCCCCGATGATATGATCGGCGGGCACGGTCATCTGCACCCTGAAATTGCCAAAGGTCAGCGCAAATTCGCCACGGCCGGTGAACTGGTGATTCTGCCATCCCTGGAAATCGCTGTAGACACAGAGACGGGGATACCACTGCGTCATCGTGAACAGATAGTTGCCGTCTTCGGGGAAATATTCATAGCCGCCGCGGCCACCCATTTTAAAACGGTTGGTGATCGGGTAATGCCATTCGACCTTGAAGACGAATTTCTGTCCGGGTTTCAGCACGGTGGGTAGCTCTACCCGCATCATGGTCTTGTTGATGGTATAGCTCAGCGGCTTTCCAAGCGCGTCGGTGAGCTTCGTAATGTGGACGCCGTTGTCGTTTTTTTCCGTGGGCCGCTCCAGATAGTCGAGTGTCCCGTCACTCACGATTTTTGGCATGGCGGAGCCCTCCTGGTAATTGGCATTATAAGTCGAGCTATGCTGGTTTTCGTCGAGCTGCAGCCACAAATAAGTCAGTCGATCCGGAGAGTTGTTGGAATAGGTCACGGTCTCGCTGCCGCTCAATTGCAGTTTGTCTTCATCCAGGTCGCATTTGATGTCATAGTCGCAGCGTTGCTGCCAGTATTTGGGTCCCGGCGCCCCGCTGGCCGTCCGGTATTCGTTCGGGGTAGGCAGAATCGTTCCCAGCTGCTCGAATTTGTTTCCATGATTGGAACCCGGATTGTTCTGTATATTCTGCGCGGAGAGGCCTCCAAACAGACACAGGCCAGACAGCAGGGAGAAAAGGTTTTTCGATTTCATGCGTTTTATCTTATTGCGTGTATAAGTTCGTGTATTGATTTGCCGGTGAGGAGTGCCTTAGAGTAGTATTTTAGGGAGCAGTCGGTAATGAGTAGTGAGTAGCCTGGTGAGACGGCTCCGGTCAGCAAAAGGCAGTCAGTACGCTCGTAAGCGATCGGTGGTGAATAGCGTTCGTCAGTGTCCGGAACTTGCGCAGGATCGGCCGTTCGTGAATGTCCCGTTTCCGGCCATCTCTCCCAGGCCATCTTCAAAGCCGCCACTAGGATCAGGACGGATCCGATACGTACCCACCAGAGCCTGGAAACTTTTATCCATTGGACGAATATAAAAGAAATCATCAATACGATAGCCACGACCAGCAGTTGGGCGGCTTCTATCCCCAGGTTGAAGGCCAGGAGATGCCCTAAGAGCCCCTCCGGCCCTTCCAGGCTGAGAAAGGTGTTGGCATAGGCGAGGCCATGGATGAGCCCGAAGAAAAGGGCGAAGAAATAAATCAGCGGGAGCCGGGAAGGATGTTCTACCTGCGGACCCTTCTGTCCCAGGTTGTTAAAAGCCGTCGCCACGATGGTCAGGGGAATGAGAAATTCGATCCACCGGGTCGGGAAATGGATATGCCCGGTCGCGCTCAGGGCCAGGGTGACCGAATGACCGATCGTGAAAGCCGTGACCAGGACCACGACCTTTTTCCAGTCAGCCACCTGGTAGCGTAGACATAAGGCCGTCACGAATAACAGGTGGTCCAGGGCTTCCCATGTCAGGATATGACCGGTGCCCAACCCAAAATAAAGTCTGAAATCGAGCATTGTTTAAATTGTCGGGCGAAATGGCGACATTCCGCCGGTCTATTGATAAAGACGTAATTGTCGGGCGAAATCATCCCTTTTGTCCGGGGTGTCAAAATTATCCAGACTTTTGTATCCCCAAAATTTAGTTTTTAAATGGCGATCTCATCGTATAAATGGTTCTTTGCGAAAGGGTTCTCTGCGAAAGGGTCTTCAGCGAGATGGCCTTCTGCGAAATGCCTGTTGCCCGGGTTCCTCCTTTTTATGGGCACACCCGTTCCGCTCGCGGATGTATGGCTAGTCTCGGAACCTCCGGCAGTCACGGAACCTCCGCCGGTCACGGAACCTCCTGCTGTGCATTTAGTCGCCAGGCTCGGGGATCGCCCGTTAATCACAGGATCCGGCCTTTCTCCTGTTCATTCGGACCACCCGGTCTTTCACCCGTTCTACGTGAGCGTCACCGAGATCAACCACAACGCAAAAGATAAGATCCTGGAGATCAGCTGTAAGTTGTTTACGAATGATTTGGAGACCGTCCTGGAAAAGAACCTCCATACAAAAGTCGACCTCTCATCCCCCGCCGACAAAAAAGCCGCCGAAGGATATATAGCGGCCTATATCATAAAAAATCTGCAGATTAAAGTCGATGGGAAGCCCGTCCCCCTCCAGTTTGTCGGCAGCGAAAAAGAGCAGGAGGCCACCTGGAGCTACTTCCAGGTAAACAATATGCCTTCGGTCAAAAATATCGCGCTGACCAACAGCCTGCTTTATGACGGCTTCGACAAGGAGATCAATATCATGCATGTATCGGTCGGCGGTGACCGCAAGAGCGGCAAACTGGAGTACCCCGCGACGGCGATTGCATTTGAGTGGCCATGATTGTGACGATCACCCGCTAACCATTTATTACACACCCACTCACTACTCACCACTGCCCACTCACTAATCTTCCCCCCTCGCATCCTCCGAAAGAGTCACCAGGACCTTATCGATCCGCTGGGCGTCCATGTCGAGGATTTCGATCGTAAAGCCTCTCCATTCCAGTTTTTCACCGGTCTGCGGGATATGCTCCAGCTCATTGAGGATAAAGCCTGCCAGCGTGTCGAATTCGTGGTCTCCTTCGTTCATCCACTCGGTCCGGGAAAAATAAGACAGGAAATCATAAAAAGGGATCTGCGCATCCACCAGGAAACTGCCATCCTCCCGTTCCCGGATCTCGTAATCGGGTATATCGGGTTGCGGCATGTCCCCGATCAGCGCTTCGAGGATATCGTTTAGCGTGATGAGACCCTGCATACTCCCGTATTCATCCACGATGAAGCAGCAATGTATCCGGGACTGCTTGAATTTTTCCAGGACCACATAGGCGGAATTGTTGTCCGGTATAAACAGGGCGGGGGTCATAATGTCTTTAAACAGGGTCGAGTCGTCTGCGATGTAGAGGTCCTTGATGGAAACGACCCCCTTGATATGGTCGATCTGGCCATCGCAGATAGGATAGAAGGAGTGGGGTTCCCGGATGATCTTCTCCTTGATGGCATCTTCATTTTCGTTCAGGTCGAACCAGATGATATCGCTCCGGTGTGTCATCAGCGAAGTGATATTGCGGTCGCCCAGGTGGAATACCCGTTCAATGATCTCCTGCTCCGCCTCCTCGATCGTTCCCTGTTCGGTGCCCTCGCTGATGATCGCCTTGATTTCTTCTTCGGTGACATTGTCTTCCTGGGAGGGCTTGATATTGAAAAACCGGAAAAACAGGTTGCTGCTGTTGTTCAGCAGCCACACGATCGGGTGTGTCACCTTCGATAGGAATCTTACAGGGGCGGCAACCGACCGAGCGATCCTTTCGGCGCGCAGCAGGCCGATCCTTTTTGGGATCAGCTCCCCGAAGATAATGGAGATCAGGGTCACGATGATCAGGATCAGCGCCGTGGAGATGCCATCGGCATAAGGCCGCAGCAACACGATCTTCTCGACATAGGGTTTCAGGTTGGCGCTGAATTTCTCCCCGCTATAATAACCGGTGAGGATAGCAATCAGCGTAATGCCGATCTGCGCCGTGGAAAGGAACAATTCGGGGTTCTCGGCCAGGTTCAGGGCCGACTTGGCCTGTTCATCGCCCTTATCGGCAAGGCTTTCAAGACGGCTTTTTCGCGCGGAGACCAGTGCGATCTCGGCCATCACGAATAAGCCATTCAGGAAGATCAGGCAGAGTAGTATAATGATCTCAAGCATGTACATGGTTGTAGGTTGGTAATGAGAAAGGCCCGATCAGCCGGGTGAACAGGCGGCTGGTCACATAGCCGATGCCGCAACCCAGCAGCGCCCCGGAAAACACATCGACCGGGTAATGCACTCCCACATAGACCTGGGCGTAAGAGATGACAAAGGCCCAGGCGAACGCCAGCGCCCACCAGCGGCTGGTGGCCCGCAAGGTGAGAAAGAGAAAGGTCGCCAGGGCAAAATGATTGCAGGCATGCGAAGACGTGAAACTGGAACTGACGGGGCAGTATTTCACCAGCACCCTGATATTCTCTATCCACCGGGGATCCTGGCAGGGACGGAGGCGGAAAATATGCCCCTTCATCATATTGCTGCTGAGCTGATCGCCGAGAATGGCCGTCAGACCCAGGAAGCAGGCCCACCATAAACCCTTTCTTCCGAAATTCAGCGTGATAAAGACCAGCAGGAACAGGTAGAAGGGGATCCAGAGTTCCGACTCCCTCATAAACGGGAGCACCTTGTCAAAGAATGGGTTTATCCATTCCTGGTTGATCTTCGCGAACAACCAATAATCGAAATGCAGGATCTTTTGCAGAAAACTGACTGGCTGGCCGATCTCAGGTAAAATCATGGTTTCGAATAAATTGCTCTATTTTTGGCGCTTATTTTTCCAATACTGTGATAAAGTATGCTATATCATGATAAAGATACCTAAATTGATCCGTTGGATTTTTGCAACGGGGATTATTTTTTTGCTGCTCATGTTCCTGCTCAGGATAGCGCTTTTTGAGGTGTTCAGCAAGCAGGGGAATTCGTTTTCGGGCGTTTTTTCCTCTTTTGTGTTAGGCGCCCGCTTCGATATACAATTTATTTCGATTGTGTTGGTCTTATTGCTGCTGATAGGGTGCTTTCCCGTTCTGAATCCATTCAGGACTGCGGCCGGCCAGCGGACGGCTTTATTCGTGACCGGGCTCACGGCCTTCCTGCTTGCCTTTTTCTATGCGGTCGATTTTGCGCACTACAGCTACCTGTCGCAACGGTTGAGCGCCAGCGTGCTGAACTATCTCGCCGACACAGGCATCTCAGCAAATATGGTCTGGCAGACCTATCCCGTTCTCCGCATCCTTTTATTGCTGGTTGTGGGAACCTGGCTATTGCAAAAAGCGGTGAAATGGGTTTTTGGCAGGATCGACCGGGCCCGGGAGACAACCCTGCCCCGCGGCAGACGGGCTTTGTACTTCGTGCCCGCATTTGGGTTGTTGGGCCTGGGCATATTCGGGCGCATCGGTCAATATCCCCTCCGGTGGAGCGACGCCTTTACCTTGGGAAGCGACTACAAGGCAGGGCTGGCGATGAATCCCTTCGAGTCGTTTTTCAGCAGCCTGAAGTTTCGGCACGGTGGCTATAGCGAGGCTAAGATTAAAAAACTGCTCCCGGTGCTGGCGCCCTATTACGGTTTTCGCACCGGGGACACCCTCAGCAACGATTTCGAACGAGACTTCCCGGCCCCCCGTGCGGGAGCCCTGACGACAAAGCCCAATGTGGTGGTTGTCATCTGCGAATCCTTTAGCGCTTACAAGAGCTCGATGTGGGGTAATCCGCTGAACACCACGCCTTTTTTCATGGGGCTTTGTGATCAGGGCCTGTTTTTCGATCATTGTTTCACCCCCAGCTATGGCACGGCGAGAGGCGTATGGGCCGTGATCACGGGCATCCCGGATGTAGAAGTGAATACGACCACCTCCAGCCGCAACCCGGCCGCCGTCGATCAGCGGACGATCATCAACAGTTTCGAAGGGTATGAGAAATACTATTTCCTGGGCGGCAGCACCAGCTGGGCAAACATACGCGGTCTGCTCACCAACAATATCAAGGGGCTCCATCTTTTCGAGCAGCAGGATTATGATGCCCCCAAGATCGACGTATGGGGCATCAGTGACAAGAATCTCTTCCTGGAAGCCAATAAAAGGCTGAAGGAACAGGACCGGCCTTTCTTCGCCATTATTCAGACGGCGGACAACCATCGTCCCTATACGATTCCGAAAGAAGACCAGCAGGATTTCCATCCCGCCACGGCTCCGAAGGACTCGTTGCGGAAATATGGTTTCGAAAGCGACGGAGAGATGAATGCCTTCCGGTACACCGATTTCTGTTATCGCACCTTCATCGAAGCCGCTTCAAAGGAGAAATATTTCCGGAATACCGTCTTTCTTTTCGTCGGCGATCATGGTATCGCGGGGGATGCCGGCGCCATGTTCCCCCGGGCCTGGACCGATCAGCGCCTGACCATGGAGCATGTACCGCTGCTGATCTACGCACCCGCGTTGATAGCACCCCGCAAGATCACCGCTCCCTGTTCCCAATTGGATGTGCTGCCGACCCTGGCCGGTCTGTGCGGCATTCCCTATCAAAATACCACGCTTGGTAGGGATGTGCTCGACACGGCCCGTTATGGCGGCAAGGATTTCTCTTTTGTCTATGACCCGGACGGTTACTATATCGGCCTGGTCAAGGACGGTTATTTTTACCGCAGGCAATACAAGACCGGGAAAGATGAGATCGTATCGGTGTTGAACAACGACGCGGTTCCGGCCGGGAATGCACAGGGCGACGCGGAGCAGCACATGAAGCAACTGACCGAGGGCATTTATGAGACGGCAAAATATATGTTGCTGAAAAATAAGAAGTAACTTGCCTGAATGGGGGTAAATACCATCAAACAGCGCAGACGGATGATAAAAATCTCAAAGCAGTTGCGGACAGGCTTCGCCGTGTTTCTTCCGGTCGTCTTCCTGGCCTGCGGCAATACAGGAAGGGGGTCGTCGGGGGGGCCGGGACCTGCTGACGCGGTTGCGATGGGTCCGGTTGTTCCCGCCGTCTCCTGTACAAGCCCCCAAAAGATCACCGCCATTTATAAAGACCATGTATATGACCTGGCGGGTTATGCCGATGAAGGCAAGGGCGATCCTTTCAATCTTTTCGACGAGAACGCCTATGTGGACCCCCGCGCCGACAGCAAGCCGGTTGGGGCGGCCTCGGCGTATACCCCGCTTACCGACCCTCAGCCCCGGTTCGCCAGGGAGATCTATTTCCCGTCAGGCAAAGGCAGTCGCATAGTCACCGATCTGCAGATTCCCTATAAACTTTCCGAAGTATATGTCTATGACCGCTCCCGCTCGGCGGATAGCGTCTGGATCTATACCGGCAATATGAACAACTGGAAGCTGCGGGCCGCTTTCACGACACGCGACGATCCTTCGCAGTGGGGATGGCGGCGCTTCTCCCTGGGGGACAGTGCGCAATATGTCATGATCCGTTTCAGCAGTTTCGAGATCCGGATCACCGAGATGGTATTGTACGGATGCCCCTACGGACAGCCTCCACCGCCGTCTTCGACTGTCTACCAGGGAGCACGGCTGCCCAAAAAGCGGATGAAGGAGTTTCTGGGCGCCAACTATTTCGTCGAACAGGAGCCGGCCTGGGTCCGGCCCTTTCATGAGAATCGCGTGTATACTTATGCGTCCTATTTCGATGACGATACCGTCAACGAATATCCGCATAACAGATATGATCTCCGGCATTTCGGCTTCTGGAACACCGGTCTGCGGCAATACAGCTATTTCATGGACGATCTTCACAAGGCCAATGGGGCCAGGACCTGGTATAGCATACGGGGCCCTTCCCTTTGGCTGGCGAGACAGGGGTTCACAGACAAGGATCGCCCCCTGACAAAACCCGGCATGGATCCCGAAGACACCCGGAGCTACGCGCGACATGCGAATATGATGTGGCATCTTGCAGCCTTTTTTGGCCATACACGGGTCGATACCAACCTGCTTTCCCTGTCTCACAGCCCCCGCCGTTCCGGTCTGGGGCTTATGTCGCTCTATGAGAACGGAAACGAAGAAGATGCCTGGTGGGTCGGAAGCAGATACTGTTCCCCGATGGAATATTTCGCGCAGAGTTCGGCAGACTATGACGGGGCCGAAGGCGCCCTGGGCGCCAGGACCGGGATCAAACAGGCGGATCCGGGCAGCGACCTCATGACGAGTGGCATCATCGGCCTGGATACCAATAGGATCAAAGTCTATGCCTTCCTCTGCAAAACCCTCCGCAACGACAAGGCCTTCCTCTGGCAAGGCGGCATCCAGTATCATCATTATTCCAACAACGGGCAGGTAGCCATCACGCCGGAAGAAGATTCCCTCCGGTGGAAACTGAGCCATACCCGCGATTTTACCTACCGGGTCGCGCCGGGTGTCGAATGCATCCTGGGAGAGAATGGATATGACAAGGGCAGGGCTTCGCGGCAGGCCGCCCCGCTATTACCCGGGTATACGTCCGCTCAAAGCCAGGGCATCCTGATCCTGCGTTCCATCAACGCGACCGCCTTCTCCGGTTTCGACCGGTATGTGCTTTACTGGCTGCGGGATTTTGACAACGAGGACATCCCGGATGTCTACGGGACCAGCGGGGTGCTTCGCGTCTTCTCAAAAGACAGCGTGCATTATTATCCCGGGTGGTATTATATCAGCACGTTTGTCAACCGGCTCGCGGATTTCGTACCCGATACGATCGTGCAGGAACAGGGGCCTGTCTGGATCTACAAATACCGGCATGCTTCTTCCCCCGACTCGGTCGCCTATTTCATCTATTGCCCGACCCGCAGGGGCGTTCATATCAGCCAATACCCGCTCACGGTCGGCAGCCGTACAACCGGGGGGAGCGCCGAAGTGATCAGTTTCCCGGACGACTCGCTCACCGGACGACAGACCACCCGCCCGATCACGGACGGCAAGGTGCTGGTCGATGTGGAAGAGAAGCCGAAACTGGTGATGATTGTCGAAAAAGGAGCCCGATGATCCCGCTGCTATCTATTTTTCCGTCTTCTTTGCAACGAGCAGCAGTCTCGGCGAAAGATTGATATCATAAGGCCCGAGGTTATAATCCCCGAAGATCTCCTGGATCTGGAGCCCGTGATAGGAAAACATATCGTTGAAGTCGCCGGGCGAGAATTTGGCCACCTTTTCCATGTATTCCAGCGGCTCAGCCAACCGGTCGTCTTCAATGACTATCTTTTTGTAGAAATGGGTCTCGTCATACCATTTGGTGAGATAATAGGTGATGCCGTCTATTTTCTTTTCAGAACGGTGCACCAGGTGGTTTTCGGCGTAGTGAGAGTTGAGATAGTCGAGCACGAGGATACCCTGGCTTTTCAGCGCGTGGCTGATCGTCCGGATGACGTTATAATGCTCGCGTTCCGTGCGGAAGTAACCAAAACTCGTGAAGAAATTGAAAGCATAGTCGAAATAGTTTATGCTGAACGACTGGCGCATATCGTGCAGGTAGAAATGGAGATGCTCATGCTCGAACTGCTGGGCATAGTTTATGCTGTTTGCCGCAATATCGATTCCCGTCACGTCCAGCCCTTTTTCGGCCAGGATCCGGGCATGCCTTCCCTTGCCGCAGGCTACATCCACGGCGCGGGCCCCTGCCGGCGGATCCAGGTATTTTATCAGGCGGTCGATGAAAGAAGCGGCTTCCTGTTCATTCCGTTCAAAATATAGCGTGTGATAGTAGGGAGAATCGAACCACTCGCGAAACCACTCATCAGGTATTGACATGCTGTCAGATCTTTTGGCAAATTTATGGGGGCGCTGCCATTATTTCGGAAAATCAGTTTTAAAATGTGCATATTTAAATAAAGATTATTTGTTTTCTGGCATTTTCCTTGCGGCACCGTAATCCGATAAGACAAGCTCTTTTTCGTTTAAATTTTTCCTTTCTTTTTTTGATAAAATTCAAATCTTAGGAATACTCCGAAAGCGGTAATCTATCCCGCCTTTCAAACCCTTATTTTTGCAGTAATTTAAACCAAGTCATACTGTGGCATTGATCAAGAGCATTTCCGGCATCAGAGGAACTATTGGAGGAAGACCGGGAGAGAATCTCTCCCCGTTGGATACGGTGAAATTTACCGCAGCCTTTGGCAGTTGGGTCAGGGACCAGAACAAAGGCAGAAAGATCGTGATCGGCCGGGATGGGAGAATCAGCGGGAAGATGGTGAGTGATTTGGTAGTGAGCACTTTATCCGGTCTCGGTTTGGATATCGTGGATTTGGGATTATCGACTACCCCTACCGTCGAACTGGCGGTTACGGGATTGGGGGCTGCGGGAGGGATCATTATCACCGCCAGCCACAACCCTAAGGAATGGAATGCCCTGAAACTGCTGAATCACCAGGGGGAGTTTATCAACGCAGAAGACGGCGCCATCGTACTCGAAAAAGCCCGGAAGGAAGACTTCGTCTTTGCCACGGTCGATCGATTGGGCGTCTATTCCCTCGACGAGACCTGGTTGCAGAAGCATATCGACCTCGTGGTCAACCATCCCCTGGTGGACAAAAATTCCATTCAGCAAAAAAACTATAAGATCGTACTGGATGCCATCAATTCTACGGGCGCCTTGTTCATTCCCCCCTTGTTGAAAGCATTGGGTGTGGAAGAGGTCATCGTGCTCAACGAGGAAGTCAGCGGGAAATTCGCGCACAACCCGGAGCCTTTGCCGGAGAACCTGACGGCCCTCAGCGGAACCGTACAGAAATCGAAGGCCGACCTGGGGATTGCCGTCGACCCGGATGTGGACCGTCTTTGCTTTGTATGCGAAGACGGCAGCATGTTTGGGGAAGAATATACCCTTGTGGCGGTCGCTGACTACGTGCTGGCCCGGACCCCGGGCAATACGGTCAGCAACATGAGCAGCACAAAGGCCTTGAAGGAGATCACCCTCAAACACGGAGGGCAGTACTTTCCTTCCGCCGTGGGCGAGGTGAATGTGGTCCGTCGGATGAAAGAAACGGGAGCTGTCATTGGCGGGGAGGGGAATGGAGGCATCATCGTACCGGACTTTCATTATGGCCGTGACGCACTGATCGGGATCGGCCTGTTCCTGAGCGCCCTGTCGCGCCATAAAAACGGGATCAAATCCTTCCGCACGAGATACCCCGACTATTTCATCTCCAAGAATAAGATAGAACTGCAAAACGGCATCGACGTACACGCCATCTTCGACAAGATCCAGCGAAAATATAAGAACCAGCCCGTCAACACCGATGACGGGCTTAAAATTGAGTTCGATAACGACTGGGTGCATCTCCGTACCTCCAATACGGAACCGATCATCCGCATCTATGCCGAGAGTAATTTCGAAACGACGGCCAACAATATCGCGCTCCGGTTGATGCAGGATATCAAGGAGTTCATCTAGCCCGGTTGCCGGTACGTCCCTGCCTAAGGGGCGGAAGTCCGGGAATTCCTATCTTTGCGATCCTATTTATGCAAAGAATCTATTTTGACAATGCCGCTACGACTTCCCTCGACCCCGAAGTGCTGGAAGCCATGATGCCCTATCTCAAAGAGAAGTTCGGGAATCCTTCGTCCATCTATTCCTACGGGCGCGAGTCCAGGCTGGCCGTCGAGAGTGCGCGAAAGACGGTCGCAAAGATCCTGAATGCCCACCCGGCCGAGATCTTCTTTACTTCCGGAGGTACCGAAAGCTCGAATACGGCCATCACGGCTGCCGTGCGCGATCTTGGTTGCAGGCATATCATAACCTCCCCGATGGAGCACCATGCCACCCTGCATACCGTGGAACATCTGCATAAAATGAACGAAGCTTCCGTGCATTATGTAGAACCGCTGCCCGATGGCCATATCGACCTCGACGACCTGAAACGGCTGCTCTCGGAAAGCGGAGAAAAATGCCTGGTCTCGCTGATGCATGCCAATAATGAGATCGGTAACATGCTGGATATACACGCTGTCGGGGACCTCTGCAAGTCCTATGGCGCGGTTTTTCACTCCGACACGGTACAGACCGTAGGCCATTTTCCATTCGACCTCCGGAACACGCCCGTCCATTTCATCACCGGCGCCGGGCACAAATTCCACGGCCCGAAAGGGGTAGGCATCCTGTATATCAACGAGAACGTCAGGATCCATCCCTATATCCACGGAGGCTCGCAGGAACGGAATATGCGGGCAGGCACCGAAAATTTATACGGTATCGTCGGTTTTGCCAAAGCGCTTGAACTGGCCACCGCCCGTGAACAGGAGGATAGCGCTTATGTCAGGGGCCTAAAGCTCTACATGATGGAACGCCTGCAGCAGTCTCTCAAGGGGATCTCTTTCAACGGAGATCCGCTGGGCAAGAGCCTGTATGCCGTGCTGAGCGTGTCCTTCCCAAAGACAGAGAAATCGGAAATGCTTCTTTTCAACCTGGACATCAACAATATCTGCGCCTCCGGCGGCAGCGCCTGTACCAGCGGGGCCGAGCAGGGCTCCCATGTCATACGGGCGATCAACAACAATCCAAACCAGGTGACCGTACGGTTCTCTTTCTCGAGGAATAATACCCGGGAGGAGATAGACATCCTGGCGGATAAACTGAAAGACCTGATCTGATGACAACCCCGATCACACCGGCGCCGACGATGTCTGCCCCGGGAATACCCCCCACGGCAAAGCCTGTCTCTACGATATCCGCTGCGACGATACCCGCCGCCTCCGGGATGAGATACGTGATCGGTATCGACATCGGAACCACCAATACGAAGGCGGTCGCATTTACACAAGACGGAGATCTATTGGCCAGTGCCAGCCAGACCTATCCCGCGATTTCTCCCCTCCCGGATTATCATGAGCTCGACCCCGCCGTCCTGTTTGACGCGGTCATCGGGGTTCTCAAGGAAGTCTTGTCAAAGACCGCCGGATCCGGAGCGTCCCTGCCGCAAGAGGAGCATCTTAGCCCGAAGGGCGCCGGCGCTTTGCTGGCAGGTATCGGCTTCAGCTGCGCGATGCACAGCCTGATCCTGGTGGATGAACAGGGAAAACCCCTGACGAATGCGATCACCTGGGCCGATCTGAGGAGTAAGGATTACGCCGCGGCTCTCAAAGACAGCGAAGCGGGCAAGCGCATCTATCGTAACACCGGCACCCCCATCCATCCGATGTCTCCCTTGTGCAAACTATTGTGGTTTAAGGACCAGGAGCCGGCTCTCTTCTCGCAGGCGGCAAAATTTGTCTCGATCAAGGAATACATCTGGTACCGTCTCTTCGGAAAATGGCTGGTCGACCATTCCCTCGCTTCGGCGACGGGCCTTTTCGATATCAGGGCACTCGAGTGGTATGGCGAGGCTTTAACCCGGGCGGGTATCGGGCCGGAAAGACTTTCTACGCCTGTTCCCGGCACTTATACCGAAACCGCTCTCTTCCCCGTGTACCGGATCGCGCTGGGTCTCGACGACGTTAAAAAAGTCGACGGGGCGCTCCCCTTCGTCATCGGCGGCGGCGACGGCTGCCTGGCCAATCTCGGCAGCAATGCGATCCTTCCGGGAGAAGCGGCCCTTACGATCGGTACCAGCGGCGCTATCCGGATGATCGCCGCGAAACCCGAATACGACCCGCAGGAGCGGATCTTTAATTATATCCTTACACCGGGTCTCTACGTTTCCGGCGGAGCCATCAACAATGGCGGCGCCGTTCTCCAATGGTATATCGACAATTTCTGCGAGCCGTCGGGATTTGCCACCGGGAAGAGCGGGGATTCTTCCGACGCTACGGGGAACTCTGCGGGTGCTTCACGACCCGGCGACTTTTCAAAATATATCGGGTTGGCCGGGAGTGTGGACGCCGGAGCCGACGGGCTGATCTTCCTGCCCTATCTTTTCGGCGAAAGAGCGCCGATCTGGAATGCGGATGCCAGGGGCCTGTTCTTCGGCATCCATTCCCGTCATACCCGCGCACATTTTATACGATCCGTGATCGAAGGAATCTGTTTCTCTTTATACGATGTAGGGGTGTCCCTGGAAGAGACGATCGGTCCCATCCTCCATATCAACGCCAGCGGCGGTTTTATAAAATCCAGGCGCTGGCTGCAGATCCTTGCCGATATCTTCAACAGGCGCGTATATGTGAACAATATTGCGGATGCCTCGGCCATCGGGGCCGCCATTACCGGCTTCCTGGCGGTCGGAATCATCGACAGTCTCGATGAAGCCAAAAAGATGATCCATACCCTTGAGGTCTTTGAGCCTGACGCACAGCAGCACCTGGTCTACCGACGCTATTTCGGGATCTACAAAGAACTGTACGCCCGGGTAAAAGATATTTATGGGGACCTCCGGCAGATAGAAGATCGGCTTATATCAGCACATACCCGCCATCCGCAATGACCGACTGCCCGGTGCTGTATTTTTGCCGCATCAGGTAAAGATAGGTCTCTGCGATATCTTCAGGCCCCGCTACATATCTGACGGGCAGTTGCCCGCTGAAATGGCTGTACATGCCTTCCCGTTCAGCTTCGGGCATATTAGACCATAAACCGGTTTTGACGACGCCCGGCGAAACCATATTTACCCGCAGAGGCGCCAGCTCGATGGCCATGGCCCTCGTAAATCCCTCCATTGCCGCACAAATACTCGCTCCCAGTGACCATCCTTTACCGGGTCGCAAAGCCGCCACGCCCCCTGTCAGGGTGATGGACCCGCCCCTGTTGATATGTGGCACAGCGTATTTTACCGCCGTAAACGCCCCCCAATACCTTACATTGAAAAATTGCCTGGCATCGACAACTTTCACGTCTTCAATACTGCTTAAATGCAAGGTCTCTCCGGCAGTATATACCAGGTGATCAAAACTGCCGATATTTGTAAACAGTGCCGATACCTGTCCTTCGTTTGTCAGGTCTGCAGCGAAGCCTGTGTTTCCGGCAGGCAGGCCAGCCAATGCTGTATCTATACGTTCCGGGTTGCTGGATACGATGATGACCTCACCGCCCTGCAAAGCAACGGCCTTTGCGGTGGCTAGCCCTATCCCCGCGCTGCCGCCCGCGATAACCACTTTCTTCCCTTTTAAATTTTCCATACTATTTGCTTTTGTTGATGCAAATATCCGGAGGCATCCGGCAGGCAGACTTAACAAATGGTAAAAAGCGATCTATCGGATATTTTTCCGGATGCGACTCAACGATTGCGGGGTAATCCCCAAATAGGAGGCGATATCGCTCAGGGGAACCCGGTAGGCAATCTCCGGCTGGCGCATCAAAAACATCCTGTAGCGGGTAGTAGAGTCCTGGCCCAGGTAGGCGTTTCTTACGGCTATCTTGTCTAACAGGGCCTGGTGGGTTATTTCCGTAATCAGCGGTTTTAAATAAGATAGCCTTGAATAAAGCGTGTCCAGGCCGGTGCGGCTTATCGCCAATACTTCCGCGTTACATGCGGCCTGTATGCTCTCCTGCGCGACGACCTGGTTGTTGAAACTGTTCAGTATAGAACAGAACTTATTTTCGCGGATAAAGAAATGGGTAACCTCGTTGCCGTTTTCGTTGATGACTTTGATGCGCAGGATGCCTTCACAAACGAAAAACAATTCGCGGCAAATCTTTCCCGCCTTAAAAAGATAATCCCCTTCTTTATAAGTGCGGTGTTCCATCGCTCCCGCAATCAGACCTTCGTCATCGGCCGGAATATCACGAAATAGTTTGAGGAAGTTTATTAATGGATTGGGCATGGAAGCAAAGCTATGAAAATAAAAACGAGGGTTCCGATGACAGCCGGGCATAAAAAAAGCCTGCCTGGTGGCGGCCTTTTTTATACATGTTCTTTTTGCGTTCGGGATAAAACGGATTGCGTTTGAGATAGGACGGGAGGATCTTGGACCAAAAACGGGCTGAACGATTGCAAATTAATATTTATACGGATTGGCTTGCACCTCTGCAGGATACGATTATACCTCTATAGGAACAGATGGGTCATCTGCTTTTTACCACTTCCCGCGGCAATACGCCGAATTCCTTTCTGAATGCCTTCGCAAAATGGCTCAGGTTGGAAAACCCGATTTCGCTCCCGGCCTGTTTGATACTGAATTGCCCCGACACCAACATCTCTTTGGCACGGAGGAGCCTGGATTTATTGTAATAGTCATACAGGGTATAACCATAGATATCTTTAAAGAGATTTTTCAGCTTGCTCGTACTCATATACACTTCCTGGGCCAGGGATTCCAATGACGGAAATCCTTCCAGGTTATGACGGCTGAGGATCTGCTCGACATGATGCATGCTTTCGAGATCATTCTTCTTGACGGTCTTCTGTTTGGAAGACTGCCCCTGTCTCAGGAAAGAATGCAGGAATTTTTCGGTCAGCTGGATGAGCTGGGACAATTTCCTGACGGGCAATACGGGATCGTTTTCCCTGGTCTCGAACATTTCTTTCAAGGTCTCCCGGTGGGAGAGATTGATAAAATGCTTGTTGGAGGACAGCGAGTTCTCTTTCGCGAACCCGGAAAGCCGGTTATAAAGGTCGGCGGGCAGATACTGCCGGGTGATCTCGTCGGAATAGAAGATCATCAGCTTCTTGATATCGCTGCCTGCCGGGATCCTGAGTGTGCAGGGATCTTCCGTGTCAGCCAGCAGGATATCATTCTTCAAAGGCTTCCGCTCGATCACCATGTCCGGATGGGCTTCCGACTGGATCTCTTTTTTCATTTCCACCTGGTTGAAAGTCAGGTAGAATCCTTTCCAGCCACCTGCCTCCCGTTCCAGCACCAGGTCATGCTCGAATTGCGCGTTGATGACCGCGTAGGAGAGATGCCTGCTGATGTTGCGGGCCACAATAAAACCTTTTCCCAGGTGGGATGGGAGGTTGATGATATTGTTGTGCACGGGGATGTTCAGCTGAAGGGCCAGATCCACCAGCCATTTTTCGTAATCTTCCTGACGGAAACTATACTTTACCATAATCCACAGATTTTTCGGTCATGTAAAATTGATCAACAAGAAGCAAGTGGTTATGGTTTAGGGACGGATCGGGGGTATCGGGATTGCAATATGAATAGGAACAATTAACGGGCCACATAGGTCATAAAATATTGGGATTAACAAAAACGGCAAGCGGATAACCGTTTGAAAAATAACAAAATGCAAAATTAACGAAAACCGGCCGCGCGGAATAGCTGCATGATCTCTTTTAATAGCTGTAGGGGGCATTTAACAAAATGTTGGCGCGGTGGAGTGTTGCTGCGACTTCGGTCGAATGGCTTCGGGAAATCGTTTGGAAGGTCCGGCAAAACTGGTCGATGGACTTGATTGAGATCAATAAAATACTCCTGCTGCCTGAGCGAAACGCTGCAAGTCAAGGTCTTGCTGTTTAGGGACTTCTTGATAGATTCTGATAGGCCCTGTAACGGATCCGGGTTGATCCTGGAAAAGATCCGGGTTGATCCCGTGCTATCCTGGTATTCCGGATGGATCATTTTAGAAGGTTCCTGACTTCCTGCAGCTTCAGCAGCGCTTCGACGGGTGTGAGCCTGTTGATATCGAGGCTCTCCAGCAGGGACCTGATCTCCTGGAAAGTTTCGGTATGTGCGTCGAAGATTGAGAGCTGCAATTTTGGAGCATTTAGTTGCTGGACATCGCGGTGCAGGGAACCGGCTTTCGGAGATCCCTTTTCAGGGGTACGACCCGATGTCGCGGACGTCTCTTCGGCATGGAGGGGTCCGGCTTGTCCTTCGCGGCTTTCTTCCAGTTGCTTCAAAATATCGTTGGCCCTGTCGATGAGGGAAGGCGGCATACCTGCCATCTTTGCGACGTGAATCCCGAAACTATGGGTGCTTCCGCCAGGGGCCAGCTTGCGGAGGAAAATCACCCGGTTACCGATCTCCTTGTTGGTGATATGGAAATTCCGGATCCGCGGCAGCCTGTTTTCCAGTTCGTTCAGTTCATGGTAATGAGTGGCAAACAATGTCTTGGGGGCATGAGGCGAATTGTGAAGGTATTCCGCGATGCTCCAGGCTATGGAGATGCCATCATAGGTCGAAGTGCCTCTTCCGATCTCGTCGAGCAGGATGAGGCTCCGTGCCGAAATATTGTTGATGATGCTGGCCGTCTCGTTCATCTCCACCATAAATGTGGACTCTCCGCCGCTGAGGTTGTCGGAGGCTCCCACACGCGTAAATATTTTATCGGTGAGCGGGATCCTGGCGGAATCCGCCGGTACAAAACTTCCGATATGGGCGAGCAGGGTGATCAGCGCGGTCTGGCGTAAGATGGCACTCTTACCGCTCATATTGGGTCCCGTGAGAATAATGATCTGCTGCGACGCAGGGTCGAGCAGGATATCGTTGGCGACATAGGATTCCCCCGCGTGCAGGTTCCGCTCGATTACAGGATGGCGGCTTGCTGTCAGCTCCAATTCCAGGCCATCATGAAGCACCGGCTTCTTATAACCATATAGAAGCGCATTTCCGGCGAAGCAGAGCAGGCAATCCAGCACCGCCAGCACCTGCGCGTTGACCTGCATGGGTGCGATATTTTCCACCAGCACACTCAGCAGTTCGTCATAGCGCGCGGCTTCGATGGCGAATATCTTCTCTTCGGCGCCCGTGATCTGTTCTTCGTATTCCTTTAGTTCGGGGGTGATATATCTCTCGGCATTGGCCAGGGTCTGCTTTCGCATCCATCCCGCGGGGGCCTTGTGTTTGTGGGAGTTGGTGACTTCCAGGTAATAGCCGAAGACATTGTTGAAGCCGATTTTCAACGAGGAGATCCCGGATCTTTCGGCTTCTTTCTGTTGCAGCTCCACCAGGTACTCCTTGCCGCCGGAGGCTATCTTCCGGAGACGATCGAGCTCCTCATCCACTCCCTCGCGGATCATGCCTCCTTTGCTGGCGAGGGCCGGCGGGGTGTCCACGAGCGTGCCGAAGATCCTTTCCGAAAGCCCGGGCAACGGGTCGAGTGTTTCGGCTAGCCGCCGGAGATAGGTGTTGCCCGCCTGTCGGCAGGAATTGCCGATGGCGGCGATTATTTCCAATCCTTTTGCGACCTGGAGGACTTCACGCGGAGAGATCTTGCGGGAGGGTATCCTGCCGGCCAGCCGTTCGATGTCACCGCATTGCCGGATCTCGGGTATCAGTTTACCGCGCAGATCCACTTCTTTGATGAAGAATTCAACAAGATCGAGCCTTTGCCCGATGCCGTAGGGGTCTTTGAGCGGCATCAGCACCCATCGTTTTAAAAGCCGGGCGCCCATCGGAGAGACGGTATTGTCCAGCACCGTCATCAGGGACTTCTCTCCCGGCGCCCCCGTTCCCAGCAATTCAAGGTTGCGGATGGTGAACCGGTCCATCCACAGATGATCTTCGCGGTCGATCCGGCGGAGGGCGGTAATATGCTGCAGGTGGGGATGTTCGGTATCTTTCAGGTAATGCAGGATCGCTCCCGCGGCAATAAGCCCATAGCCCATGTCTTCCACGCCGAAGCCTTTCAGCGACTGGGTCTGAAAGTGCTTCAACAGGCTTTCCCTGGCATAGACTTCGTCGAAGATCCAGCTTTCCAGCGTATAAGTGTACCAGGCCGATCCGTAGGTCTCTTTAAAATGCTTCTGAAAACTTCTTTGAAAAATCGTTTCGGCGGGTTTAAAGGTCTGTAAGAGCTTATCCGCATATTCCATATTGCCTTCGGTGACGAAGAACTCGCCGGTAGAAATATCGAAGAAGGCGATGCCGAGCCGGTCTTCGGTGAAATGGATGCCGGCCAGGAAATTGTTGCTGCCCAGCTCCAGCAATTTCTCGTTGGTGGCGATCCCCGGTGTCACCATCTCCGTCACCCCTCTTTTGACGATCCCCTTTGCCACTTTTGGATCTTCGAGCTGGTCGCAGATGGCTACCCGGTAACCGGCCCTGACCAGTTTGTGGAGATAGGTATCGAGGGAATGATGAGGAAAACCTGCCAGTTCCGACGAAGAGGCGGCTCCGTTATTCCTTTTGGTGAGGGTGATGCCCAGCACCTGCGAAGCGATAACCGCGTCACTGCCGAAGGTCTCGTAGAAATCGCCCACCCTGAACAACAGGATGGCATCGGGATATCTTTGTTTGATAGCCCGGTGTTGTTGCATCAGGGGTGTATCGGCGGTGCTTTTGGACATGGGGGACAAAAATAAAGGATTGTGCCGAAGGTGGACTATTTTTGCAGGATAATTCGAAGGGATGCGAAAGCTCAGCATGGATGAATTGGGCCGTAAATCGGTGGATGAATTCAGGGGATCGGACAAGAGGCCCGTCATAGTGGTGCTGGACAACATCCGCAGCATGCACAATGTCGGCAGCGTATTCCGGACGGCCGACGCTTTCTTGCTGGAGGGCATCGTGCTCTGTGGGTATACGCCGAGGCCGCCGCACCGGGATATCCATAAGACGGCACTGGGGGCTACCGAAACCGTGGCGTGGGAATACGCGGAGACGACGGCGCAGGCCCTGCGGTCGCTCCGGGAACAGGGGTGTTCGCTGTTTGCCGTCGAGCAGGCGGAAGGCAGTGTCCCGCTGCAGCGGTTTGTGGATGAGTATACGGCCCATCGCGGGAAAATGGCCGTCGTCTTCGGCAACGAAGTGAGCGGGGTGGAGGCGGAAGCGCTGGCCTTATGCGACGGCTGCATAGAGATTCCGCAGTGGGGCATGAAGCATTCTTTGAATATCTCCGTGGCGGCGGGGATTGTGCTATGGGAATTGGTGCGGATGAATGACGTTCGGGCGCCAGGAGTTCAGATACGGTAGCCGCAAGTGCCGGATGTTCGAATTTCTTAAGAAAAAGTCTACCTATTATCATGACAACAATAAAGAATTACTTAAGCCTGGTCAAATTCTCACATACGATCTTCGCGATGCCGTTTGCGCTGATCGGGTTTTTCCTGGGAATAGTCCCTCCCAGGGGATTTGCCAGATTATTCCGGGATTTTGAGCCTTCATCCTGGTCGGTCTATGTCGCCCCGGGATTTCTTATCGGTAAATTTCTCCTGGTAGTAGGTTGTATGATTTTTGCACGTAGCGCTGCCATGTCATTCAACCGTTGGCTGGATGCAAAGTTCGACGCATTGAACCCACGGACGGCTATCAGGGAGATCCCGGCAGGCATCATCTCGAAAGATAGCGCGTTACGTTTTGTGATCTTTAATTGCGTTGCCTTTATTGTCTGTACCTGGTTTATCAATCCCTTGTGTTTTTATTTGTCCTTTGTCGCCCTGGCCGTGGTTCTTGGCTATAGCTATACCAAACGCTTTACTCCCTTATGTCACCTGGTGCTGGGTATCGGTCTTTCACTGGCCCCGATTGGGGCTTTCCTGGCGGTGACGGGTCATTTTGCCCTATTGCCAATCCTTTTTTCCCTTACCGTGATTTTCTGGGTGAGTGGCTTCGATATCATCTACGCCCTGCAGGACGAAGAATTCGACAAAACGCATCAACTCTATTCCATGCCCTCCTGGCTTGGAAAGTCCAAAGCACTAAAGGTCTCCGGGTCTCTTCACCTGTTGAGTACTCTTTGTGTAGTGTCGGCAGGACTATTTGGCGGCTTTGGCTGGTGGTACTGGATCGGGGTGGCTATCTTTATCGGGATGCTGATCTATCAACACTCTATCGTGAAACCCAATGATCTCAGCAAGGTCAACCTCGCTTTTATGACAGCCAATGGCATCGCCAGTGTCGTTTTTGCTGTTTTTGTGATAACGGATCTATTCAGCGCCGGTCATGGGGCCTGGAATCTCAACCGATAACTATGCCGCGCATCCTCGCTATCGACTATGGCCTCAAACGCACCGGGCTGGCCGTCACGGACCCCCTGCAGATCATCGCCACCGGGCTCATGACGATCGAATCCCCGAAACTGATCGCGTTCCTGAAGGACTATTTCAAGAAGGAGACCGTCGAACTGGTCCTTGTCGGGGAACCCAAAAACTGGGACGATACCGACACGCATGCCACCCCCCTGGTCAGGGCCTTGGTCACCCGTTTTAAGAAGGAATTTCCCACGATGCCCCTGCTCCTGGTGGATGAACGGAATACGTCCAAAATGGCGTCCCGGGCTATGATCGATATGGGCCTCAAAAAGAAGCAACGGCGCAACAAGGCCCTGGTCGATGAGATTGCCGCCACGATCATGCTGCAGGAGTACCTCGGCAGGTCTATGTAGTGTGTCGACGGTCCCGGCAGAAAGCAGGCGAACATATTTGCCCTATTTTTTATAAATTCGCGGTTTCGCGATTATTCGCGTCCATTCGCATTTATTTGCGTTTATTGACGCTCTTCGCACTTATTCGTGTTAATTCGTATAATAATGATTTTACCAATTGTAGCCTACGGCGCCCCGATCCTTCGTGTAGTTTGTAAAGACATCACGCCGGATTACCCCAACCTGCAGAAATTCATCGAGGATATGTGGGAGACCATGTATTCCAGCAATGGAGTCGGGCTGGCTGCCCCGCAGGTCAACCGGGACATCCGGATCTTCGTCGTCGACTCTACGCAGATATTCAATAACCTGGAAGAGGATGAGAAGGATAAATATCCCGATGGACCTGGTATCAAACAGGTTTTTATCAACGCGCACGTCAAGGAACTGGACGGAGATGAATGGTCCTATAACGAGGGCTGCCTCAGCATCCCCAAAGTGAGGGAGGATATATTCCGGAGCGAGGAAGTGACCCTGTCCTACCTGGATGAGAATTTCGAACCGCACGAAGCCACTTTCAACGGGATCACCGCCCGCGTGATCCTGCACGAATATGACCACATCGAAGGCAAGCTCTTTATCGACTACCTGAAACCGCTCAAACGCAAGCTGCTGAAAAGCAAGCTGGACGATATCTCCAGGGGAAAGATCAGCGTGGACTATAAGATGGCGTTTCCAAAGTAGGGGCTTCCGAAGTGGCGGTTTCCAAAACAGGCATTTCGGAAATCCCGGAATCCCGGAACCGGCAGTTTCAAATAGGCATTTTTACGGAGGAGGTTTTCCCGTGTCTCGTTACGCTGCTATTGCAACCGGTTGGCCGTATAGGCCCTCCATTTCTCGAGCAGCTTTTTCATGTCGTCCGGCAACTCGCTCTCAAACAGCATGTCCTGCCGCGTAGTGGGATGGACAAAACCGATCGTCTTTGCATGAAGGGCCTGTCGCTTGCAAATGGCGAAACAGTTATCGACAAATTGCCGGTATTTGCTGAAGACGGTACCCTTCACGATCTTATCGCCGCCATAGGTGTCGTCATTGAAGAGCGGATGCCCGATATGCTGCATATGCACCCGGATCTGGTGGGTACGTCCTGTCTCCAGCACACACTGCACAAGGGTCACATAGCCAAAACGTTCCAGCACTTTGTAGTGGGTAATGGCTTCTTTACCATACTCGCCTTCGGGGTAGGCATCGAATAGCTTGCGAAACCGCTTGTGCCGGCCGACATGTGCGACGATGGTCCCTTCCTCTTCGACAAGGTCCCCCCAGACCAGCGCCATATACTGGCGTTTTACCGTATGGTCGAAGAATTGCCTGGCCAGGCTTCGAACCGCCGTTTCGGTCTTTGCGAGCACCATCAGCCCGCTCGTATTCTTGTCGATCCGGTGTACCAGCCCAAACCGGGGCAGCGTCTGCTCGCTGATCGCGTCGTTCTTCTGCCGGAGATACCAGGCGACGCCGTTGATCAGCGTACCGGAGTAATTCCCGCTCGCGGGATGTACGACCAGCCCGGGTGGTTTGTTGATAATCATGACATCTTCGTCCTCATAGACGATGTTCAGCGGCATATTCTCCGGGATGATCTCTTCACCGTGCGCTTCTTTATCCGAGAACAGGATGATCTCGTCCTGGGGTTTGATCTTATAATTGGAGGAGACCGGTTTATTGTTTACCAATACCAACCCCGCTTCCAACGCCTTCTGAAGTTTGCTGCGGGAGGCGCCTTCCATCCGTTGCTTGAGAAATTTGTCGATACGGAGGGGTTCCTGCCCCTTGTCGACTTTCAGGTGCAGTCGCTCATACAGCTCTTCCGATCCGTCCGCGGACATCTCATCAGCCGAGTCTTCTTCTTCCAGGTCATCAACGCCTGCCGGTTCCTTGCTCATATCACGAATTTGTGCAAAAATAAGGGATAAGCCCGCAAAACATTAATTTTGCAGACTATGCAGGACGTCATATTCAGGGATCTGGGTCGTATGGACTACCGGCAGGCCTGGGATTACCAGGAAGCTTTGTTACAAGAGAACGTCCGGATCAAATCGGAATGGCGTAACCGCGAACCGACGATCGGCAATGCCGGCGATCGGGGCTTTGGCGTTTCTCAGTCCGGCGATACGCCCCCGGCGCCTGCTACCACCCACTTCCTGCTGTTTGTAGAGCATCCTTCCGTCTACACCCTCGGAAAGAGCGGTCACGAGGAAAACCTGCTGACACACCCATCGACTCTCGAACAACAAGGCATTTCGCTTTTCAGGGCCAATCGCGGAGGCGACATCACCTTTCATGGACCCGGGCAGATCGTCGGATACCCGATCCTCGACCTGGAACGCTTCTATACCGATATCGGCAAGTACCTGCGGAACCTGGAAGAGACGGTCATCCTCACGCTTGCGGAATATGGTATTCACGGAGAGCGTTCCCCCGGGGAGACGGGCGTGTGGATCGATCCTACTGTAAAAGGCCGGGAGCGCAAGATCTGCGCCATCGGGATCCGCTGTAGCCGGTGGATCACCATGCACGGCTTCGCTTTTAACATCAATACCGACCTCTCACACTTCTCGCAGATCATCCCCTGCGGAATCCCCGACAAGCAGGCCACTTCCCTGCAAAACGAACTGGGCAGGGAAATCCCCCTCGAAGAAGTCAAACAAAAACTGGAGCGGAATTTTGAGATCGTTTTTGATGTGAGGTTGATAAACTGAGTCACATATTCAAAGATCGGTTTTCTATTTTGATTCCTGCTGGATGAATAATATAATTGATAATCAATATGCTGCAAAGGAAAAATGGGTCTTTTCACGGTTGTGACAACCAATTTAAGTGTCTATTTTGGGAACTATCCGTATTCATCTCTCTGGAAGTAAATTTATAATTAGCCAATATGAAAGAAATATTCTTACTAGTTTTTTTTATTGTACTAGCCAACCTATGTCAGGGACAGCGTAGATATTACGGTGGGGGCCATCATACAGCCAGTCATGGAGGTCACTATGCTGGCGGGTCGGGTTCTTCTCACCGTGGAGGTCATTATAGAAATTCAAGCAGTTATAACCGGTACGGCATTCATCGTGCCAAAAGAAAGTACTAGCTCTTTTTTGAATAACAATAAAATATTTCTTTAGCCCCATGCCCGAATTTGGGAGGGAATTATACATTACTACCATTTCTTGAAAAGTGAGGCGATAAGCTTTGAAACAATTTGGAAAGTATTTAGAGAGAATGAGGAGATATTTAATTGATAATTAATTATCTATGTCTGTTTTGTGAATCAAATTTTCGGGCCACGCAGGCTTTAGGCGTCAAAAAGCGCAAAAAAAGGATACCTCCCGTTCTGGTAGTTACCAATACGATTTTGCCTGCCGAACAAACTCTCTTTCCTGAAAAACTGAAAAAGGCACAGGAAATTTTAAGCAAGACGAGATTTCCTGATTCATAATCAGAACTCCTTCGGTATAAACAGCTTGTTTTTCTCCTTTAGTTTTCCATCTTCATACAGCTCAAAACGGAACCAGCCGGCGTGCACGAAATTGGTCTTGTCGATGATCAGGCTGGGGTCTTTTACATCCTTCAGCTCGAAAAGAGGCTTGTTATTCTCCTCGAGGAACCGGACGAGGTAGGGTCGCCTGCTGGCATCCGGCAGGGAGACATAGACATTTCCGTCCTTTCCGGCGAATACGTTGGTGGAAACCCTGTATACCTCTTTCGGAACAAATCGCCTGATCTGGATGGTGTCGGCATTCACAAATACGAGGGTGTCTTTTGTCTTTCTCAGGATAGAGTCCCTGAAATGCAGGATCTGTTTGCCGGCGAGGCGAGCGATCGTCGTATCCCCGACCTCGAATAAAATGGTCTTTGGCGCCGGTGGGGGCGGTCGTTTGCTGATGGCTGGGGGGGCTTTGACGGCGGGCTTGTTCGAATTTTCATCGTCCGGGGCGAAGCGGATCCGCTGGCTTTCCCCCTTCGCCTGGTTGTCTTCGGGGCCCGGATTAGCCGCCGGAGAATTGTCGGGCGGATTTTGTGCGGGAGGGGCTGCCTGGCTGGGTATGGGAGATTTTGCCTGGACAGACGCCAAAGTTCCGGGAGATACGGCCCTCCTGGATCGGGAGAAAACATATTTTCCGTCCGCAAACACGATAAAAAAGCGATAGAAGATACCCGCTCCGGCGCTCTTACTCGTAAACCCGTTTTCGGGGATGGTCGGATGCTGAACGGCTAAAAAGGTCGTGAAATTTTTAAGGCTGTCGGTAGATCGTTGGATACTGATCTGTGTGACATTCGAATAATTGTTATGCCAGCTGATCATTACCCGGCCATTACTATGGGAGACGGCTGAGAAGTCAGGAAGCGTGTCCTGCGCCCGGATGCGGGTAATCCAAAGCAGACCAATCAATCCTGAAAGCAGCATCCTACCCATTAATGGCATAACGAAACTTTTATATGGATGTTTTAATGCGGACAAAGATAATAGATGAGAATGTTAAAAAATCGGCTGCTGCTGTCCAAACCGGCCTCAAAAGCTCAATATTCCGGGCTCCAGGGAGAGATTGCCTTGCAGGCCGCCGCTATGAATCAGCAGCAACCGGCTGCCTTGGGGGAAATACCCGGTTTTTACCAGGTCGAAAGCGGCATAAAATAATTTTGCGGTATATACAAAATCGGTAGGGATGCCTGTAAGTCCGTACCACTTATTCATAAAGGCGAAGAGCGGCCCGGACCGTCGGGCATAGCCCCCGAAATGATAGTCCGCGATGAGGCGGCCATTGCTGACTTTTTCAGCGGGAAGGTGGCCTTCTCCACAGTCGGGCGGGAGTTCGCTGAACCCTTTCAGCACCGATATGCCGATGATCTCCTGCCGCGGCCCCGAGGCGTTAATAAGGCCCCGCAGCAGGGTAGCGGTGCCGGCCGCGCAAAGAATATGAGTGTATTTTTCTTTGTCGACCAACTGCAATATCTCTTCACAGCCCCTGATCCCTTCGGGGCCCGCGCCACCTTCCGGAACCAGACAGGTCCCCGGATTTTCCCCGAGAATCCGGGAGAGGAAGAAGGCATCCGTCTTTCTCCGGTATTCTTCACGGCTTATAAATTGCAGTCTCATCCCATCATCCAAAGCGTTCTGCAGCGTATGCGACAATGTCTCCGGGCGTTCGCCACGGATGATGCCGATGGAGCCCAGACCGGCTTCCCGGGCTGCACGGGCGGCGGCAACGATATGATTGGAGTAAGGCCCGCCGAAAGTAAGGATGGCGATATGCTGATTTTGCAAAGCTTTCTGCAGGTAATACTTTACCTTAAACCATTTATTGCCTGAAATGACAGGATGTATCTTATCCAATCTGAGGACATCCGCCTGTATACCTCGTTCTGCGAGTTCCGGGAGATCCAGGCGGTCGAGCGTCGCCAGGGACGTGTCTGCTATTTTTGAGGGATCGGTTATGATAATGGGTAATAATTTTTTATTTTCGTGCCTCATCAGTAAAATTAGTATAAATGCAACCAACTCTTTTAATTCTTGCGGCCGGTATGGCATCCAGGTACGGCAGTATGAAACAGATCCAGGGATTTGGTCCCAGCGGCGAGACGATCATGGACTATTCGATCTACGATGCGATCCGGGCCGGGTTTAAGAAAGTGGTGTTCATCATCCGCAAGGATTTTGCAAACGATTTTAAGGAGATATTCGAACCGAAGCTAAAAGGAAAGATAGCGGTCGATTTTGTATACCAGGACATGGACGCTCACCTGGATGGTTACCCCATCCCGGCCGGAAGAACGAAGCCCTGGGGTACGGCACACGCCATCCTGTGTGCAAAGGATGCGATCAAAGAGCCATTTGCCGTCATCAATGCGGACGATTTCTATGGCCGCGACGCCTTCGAAAAAGCATACGGCTTCCTGACAGGGGATTGCGGCGACCGGCTCTATTCGATCATCGGATACCAGTTGTCCAAAACACTCTCGGACAACGGCTCCGTGAGCCGTGGGGTCTGCGAGGTGGATGCCGCGGGCAACCTGCTCTCCATCGCAGAACGTACAAAGATCTACCAGGAAGGCAATACTATTACCTACGAAGAGGGGGATAAAAAATACGAAGTACCTTTTGATTCGAAGGTCTCGATGAATTTCTGGTGTTTTGCTCCCTCGGTCTTCGCCTACACGAAGCAATGGTTTGCGGAATTCCTGAGGGACCACGGGACAGAAGCCAAATCCGAATTTTTCATACCGATTATCGGGGATCGTTTTATCAAGGAAGGAAAAGGATCGATCCGGGTCATTCCAACGGATGCCCAATGGTTTGGGGTCACTTATAAGGAAGATGCGCCCGTCGTCCAGGCGAGCCTGAACGCGCTGATCGCCAAAGGAGATTATCCCGGTAACCTCTGGAAATAAAAGGTAAGCTCCGGAAATAAAAAGAATTGAATCTATATGTCAAAAGGCCATTCCTTTCCGGAGTGGCCTTTTCTATGTTAGTATCGTTTAGCAGGATCGTCGCGTGCGGGACTTTAGTTGCTTTTCACCAGGAACACACAGTCTTCGATCTTCGAGATTTGCTGGTGACGGGTGAGACCTTTGATGGAAGAGCCTGCCGGCAGTCTCAGCGGGAAGCTGAGGGTACTGTCCTTTTTCAAGGTACTGTCTGCCTTCATCGCATCCAATGCCCGGTAGATATTCTTTGAACGGATGGCGAAGACGACACCCTGGGCCATCTTCTGCGAAGAGTTGATGATCCCTACGATTTCCCCATCGTTGTTGAGGACGGGTGCGCCGCTGTTACCCGGGTTGGCTGCGACGGCTATCTGGCAGGCCAGGGTATCCCCTTCATAACCGGATCTGGCGCTCATATATCCTTTTCCGTAGACGATCGCATCGTCGTCACGGGGGAATCCGAGGGTGAAAATGTCTTCTCCGAGGTCGGCACTCCCGTTCCGGATCCCGTAGGGCAACGCTCCGAGCGGTTTAAAGCTGGAATCTTCGATCTTCAATACCGCCAGATCGGAAGAGGGATCCTGGTGGATCAGCCTGGCCTTATAGGAACCCTTCCCGTTCTGCACTTCCAGGACCGTGGCATTCCTGATGATATGAAAATTGGTGACGAGATAACCCCGCGGGTCGATCAGGAACCCGGTTCCGCCGGATTTAAAATGAGGTTCCTCGGCAGCGGGCATATTGGCCGCGCGCTCATTGATCTTGTCGGTCACATTGTTAAAAGTCCTGATGACCCCATCGATCTTCCTGCTCAATAATTCAATTTTCTTGTCACTGGTGGCTTTCGGAGACACATAGGATACTAACCCGCTGATTGCCAGGGCGGTAATTCCGGCAATAGAGGCTGCGACCATGACAACCCGTTTGTATTTGTTCCAGAGCTGGATGACTTTTCCTTTCGCGGGCGCTTCCTTAAGCTCCCCGGATTCGAGTAATTCCTTGTGGATCTCGTGCAGCTGCGCCGTAAAGTCTTTTCTTTCACCGTACTTATTTAACTGGTGAAGAAATAGGGTATGTTCCACAACCAGCTGGTCCACACCGGGATTGGTCTTCCTGAGTTGTTCGAAGAAGACCCTCTCTTCAGGAAGCATTTCTCCCCGTATATAGCGTTCGATGGAATCCATCATGTTATTCTCTTTCATTACACTGTCCTTTTACTTTGATCAAAAAATAATTTCCTCAGCCGCATCAGGCACTTATACTTTTGATTCTTTGCGTTGTCGGCGTTGGTATATCCAAAATTATCCGCAATTTCCACCATGCTCTTTTTCTGCAGGTAGTAGGCTTCAAGCAGGCTCCTGCAAGGCTCCCCCAAGCCCTTCATCGCTTCATCCATGTGTTGAAAATCAACGTTTTGCTGAGCGTGGATTTCCAACTGCTCTTCCACGGGTATCGTTTCTTCCAGTTTCTCCACCTCGGGTGAAAACCGCTGTAACTGACCGAGCCTCTTGAGCCAAAGGCGCCGGCAGATAGAATAGATATAGGTCTTGAGCTGGCAATTCAGCTCGAACGACCCGGATCTGACCTTCTCATACAGTACGATCATCGCTTCCTGAAAGATATCCCGGGCATCATCCGCGTCGCCGTTATTATGAAGAACCAGGGACTGAACCATATTATAGTTGTTCTTATAAATGGTTTCAATGGCCTGCCTGTCATTTACTGCCAATCCTTGTAACAATGTCTTTTCGTGCGTATCTGTCCTCAAGCTTGTTGCGTTATTAATACCGAAATTAAAGATTCGTAACCCAAATAGGAGGTAAAAATTATGAAAATAATAATTTCACGCTCTTGCACCGGCTCATACATATTATGAAAAAAAATCTTTGAAATCAGCCGGATTCGACGGGTTACTTTTTAGTCATCGGGGTATTAACATGGAAACCATTCAAAAAAACAAAAAAGATTCACCATGAAAAAGTTCTTGTTAGTATTATCTATCGGCTCGTTCGCAGTTGCATGTAACAACAGCACTACTCCTGATGCTACAAAAGATTCAGCTAAGGCTGCCGTCGACACATCTGCTAAAATGGCTATGGATTCCTCCAAGATGGCTATGGATTCTTCTAAGAAAGCCATGGATACTGCTAAGAAAGCACTGGATTCCGTTAAGAAATAAGCTTTTTTTCATATGGCAAGCAATCGTTAGAGGCCGTCCGCCAGCTGGCGGATGGTTTTTTCTGCCAATGACATTACATTGTAAAAGCCCATCGCGGTAGATCTTTCTATCAGCGATGGGCTTTTCGTTTTTTTACCCTTTCCGGTCCTTTCGTGGCTTTCGGAGATTGCATTCTTTTCCGGAGCCTCTTTTCCGGAGCTTTTCCACAGACTTTCCGGAGTTATTTTATCGACCTTATTTCTCACCCGTCTTCAACGGCGGGCTGTCCTCTTCCCGATGTTTGGCAGGAATCCGGTCAGCAGCCCCAGCAAGGGCAGGAAGGCGCATACCCGGAAGACATAGTTGATGCTGGTATGGTCGGCCAGCTTGCCCAATACGGCAGAGCCGATCCCCCCCATTCCAAAAGCCAGCCCAAAGAAGAGCCCGGCGATCAGCCCTATTTTCCCCGGGACCAGTTCCTGCGCATATACCAGGATCGCTGAAAACGCAGAGGAGAGGATGAGGCCGATAAATGCCGATAGCACGCCGGTCCATAACAGGTTGACATGTGGTAGCAGTAGTGTGAACGGAGCCGCTCCCAGGATCGAGAACCAGATGACATATTTTCGGCCGAAGCGATCCCCGACCGGTCCCCCGATCAGCGTCCCCGCAGCCACAGAGAACAGGAAGATGAACAGGTAGATCTGTGAGCTCTCCACCGAGACATGGAATTTGTCGATCAGGTAGAAGGTGTAATAGCTGCTCATGCTGGAGAGGTAGAAATATTTAGAGAATATCAATACCAGCAGGATGACCAGGGACAGGGCAACGGTTTTCCGCGGCAATGCAGGTTGCAGGCTTATTTCCGGGACAGCGGTCTTCTTTTTGGGGGCAGGCTTGTTCCTTTTATACCAGCCCCCGAGATTGATCAGGACGGCAATGGCCAGGAGCGCCACCAGAGAGAACCAGATGATCTTGGATTGTCCATAGCGTACGACGACAAGGGCCGCGAGCAAAGGTCCCAGCGAGCTACCCGCGTTCCCTCCCAGCTGAAAAAGAGACTGGGCCATACCACGACGTCCCCCTGACGCCATATACGCCATGCGCGAGGCTTCGGGATGAAAGATCGACGAGCCGACACCCAAAAGCGCGACGCACAGCAATACACTGCCGAAAGTACCGGCCATCGAGAGGAATACGAGACCCAGGAGCGTAAAACCCATACCCGCGGCAAGCGAGTAGGGCTGTGGCTTTTTATCCGTATAAAGGCCTACAAAGGGTTGCAGCAGGGAGGCCGTGAGGTTGAAGCAGAAGGTGATCATGCCGAGCTGGCCATAGTTAAGATGCAGGGAATTTTTCAGCAGGGGATAGGTGGATGGGATCAGCGACTGAATGGTGTCGTTCAGCAGATGGGAGAAACTGATGGCCAGCAGCACCGGGAATACCGTTTTGCCGGCGATCGAA
This sequence comes from Puia sp., assembly GCA_031292515.1. GTDB lineage: Bacteria > Bacteroidota > Bacteroidia > Chitinophagales > Chitinophagaceae > Puia. Next base: position 167,516 of record JARLGZ010000054.1, read on the forward strand.
CCTGCGGTGCTGATGGAGCCTGCCGTGCCGGCGGCACTCACCGTTCCAATTTCATTTTTGATTTCTTCGGTAGTAACTGTGTTCGTCACTGTGTTTGCCATTGTCTTTTCTTTTAGTATTTCCATGAAGGGTTTGTCTGTTTCTGCAATTTTGCCTGTTTCTGAATATCATTCCCGTTTGCGGGTGCCGTTCCTGTTTGCGCGTGCCGTTCCTGTTTGCGCTGGTACCGTTCTCGTATGCTTTGGCATTATCCCTGTTTATCACGACGATTTCTACTACTCCGTTGTTCCGGGACTTCCCCCGTCAACACCTGCATCGGATGACGGACGATCAGCGCAGCCCAGTGCCAGGCTTTTTCCGGGTCTTTATTGACGATGCCATCCAGCAGGGATTCGTGCCATTCCTGGGTAGCCAGGAAGGAACGGGTGTCCGGGTGTATCTCGCGGAAATAACGGGTCATCTGTTCCGAAAAGGTCTTATACAGATCGGCCAGGATATCGTTCTTCGAGGCTTCCGCAATGGAGACGTGGAACTGGACGTCGGCCTGTATCGATGCTTCTATGTCTCCTTCGATGGCGGCTGCGTGGCGCCTCGCAAGCAGAGACTTCATTTTATCGATGTCCTCCGGCGTGCCTGATAGCGCCGCTTTTTCGACAATCTTCATCTCCAGGAGCTGCCTAACTTCGTCGACTTCTTCCGCCCTGGCCCTTTTCAGCCGCTGGGTAAGGGGTTCGTCGATGCTGGTGTTGGTCCCTACAAAGGTGCCGGATCCTTGCTGCACCCTGACCAGCCCGGCATTGGCCAGTATGCGGATGGCTTCCCGGATCGTCGAGCGTCCCACCCCGAGTTTCTCCATGAGTTCAGGTTCCGGGGGAAGCTTCTCTCCCGGCCGGTACTCTCCCAGGGAGATTTGCTGCTGAAGACGGTTTACCACGGCATCGGCCAGGTTTTGGCGGGGTATGGGTATGATGGGTCTGCTCATAGTTTACTGCAAGAAATGCTGATTTTGTATCATCATATCATCTGATGTTTCAAAATTAAGAGGAATCCGGATACTGACCAAAAGTTTTCGTACTTTTTCACAAACGGTTGACGAATATGGCACTAAAAGAAAATACGCCAAAGACAGAACACACACCGAACGCCCGTCGGTATTACTGGATCATCGGGGTGGTCGTCATCCTCATTCCCCTGGGGCTATGGGCGCAGTACAGGGCCCATTTTAAATGGAAGGACGTGGCGGACAAGGGCGTCTTCACCGTCGCGAAGGTTACCGGCTTCGAGACGACGGGTTATGACTCGAAGATCTCCCTCGAAGTATATCTCGGCGACAAAAAATATACGACGATCGTCAACGAAGACTGTGATGAGTGCGTCGGCAGTTACTTTTTCGTGAAGGTCCTGAAAGATGACCCGCTCAAATATCCACTCGTATATGGGGAGGAACCGGTGCCGGACTGCATCGTTACGGGCGTCAAAAATTTCGAGGGCTGGCAGGATTTTCCGAAATGCGATCCATCGACGGAAAGTAATCCATCGAAGGAAAGGGATCCATCGAAGGAACGTAAATAAACGGGCTTTCAGCCTCAGCATCCTTACCGCGCTCTTCCCGCCTGGGTTGCCTCATATATTTCTATGAGCAAACCTGTCTTGACATCATAGATATAGCCATATACCGGAATATAGGAAGGGACAAGCGGATGATTTTTGATCCGCCGGACATCGTCCAGGATACTGGCGGCCTGGTTGCTGATCGTCAGAAACGAGATGTGCTGCGCTTCCGTGGAACCACCTTCTTCGGTCACATTCTTCCACCCCTTTTCATCTACACTCGCCGTCGCTAGGCTGGTAGCCAGCAATCCGCGGATGACCTCGTCGGTGAAGTACTCCATACCGCAGTCCGTGTGGTGAATGACGAACCACTCTGCCGTTCCCAGCAGCTTATGGGAAATGACCAGCGAACGGATGGCATCGTCGCTTGCGCGGCCGCCTGCATTACGGATCACATGAGCATCCCCTTCCGACAAGCCGGCATATTTTGCCGGATCCAGCCGCGCGTCCATGCAGGTGAGAATGGCAAAACGTCTTCCCGGTGGCAGGGGCAACTTGCCCTTTTCTCCAAAATTTGTTGAATAAGCCTTATTGGCTTCGAGTACTTCTTTGTGTACTTTGCTGGATTCCTGCTGAATTAGAGGTGCGTTGCTCATATCCTGATTATTAGTCTACTTTATTTATAGACTAAAATACGAAGAATATCGATTCCTGGTTTGGAAATTGGCACTTTATTTAAATTTATTTTCCTCAGGCTTTGCCGCTCTTCTCTGCAGGCATGCCAGACTGTATTGACGCCAAACCGGTATTGACGCTAAACCGCTATTTTTAATACCTATCGTATCAACAGCACCGTGCCATGCTGGCGATGCGGTGTTTTCACCTGATCGTCATGGAAAGAGAGTTCCCAGACATAGGTGTCTGCGGGTTCGCGCCGGTTTTTGAAGCTGCCATCCCAGCCGGAAGAGGGATCGTTGGAACTGTACAGCAACTCCCCCCATCGGTTGAATACCTTCAGTTGATATTGTTTGACCGTATAGTGTAAAGTGCACCTGTACTTTGGCATGAATACGCTGTTTACACCACCGCGACCGGGCGTAAATGCATCGGGGACATAGAATTTGCAGCTGCAGTTTTCAAAAAGAATATTGATAGAATCGGCGACGGCCCCGCACACATCGGTTGCCTGTACAAAATATAAACCCGATTGAGTGACAGTATAATGAGATCCGGTAGAGCCATCCTGCCACTGATACGTGGTGTAAGGGAAATCGGCCTGCAGCACCAACGTGTCTGTTGTGCAGACGGCCGTGTCCGCGGGCCATGCAATGACCGGCTTTGTGATAAACGAACAGGTGATCGTATCGGTTGCTATGCAGCCGGACTCGCTAACGGTTACCCAGTATTTCCCGGGCAGATCCAAGGTCCGCGTCTCGTTTGTACTGTTGTCATCCCAGAGATAAGCGGCGCCGGGAGAGAGCGCGTCGAGGGTGAGTTCGCTACCCTTACACAATACCGTATCAGCGGATGGGAAGATATAATCGGACAGTCCATATCCTCCGTACTCGGCCGAACTCGCCGCATCCTGTACCTGGATGGGCAAGTTGCAAGTCGTTCCCAGGACGGATCGTTGGTCCATATCGATTTCCACGACTTTGACGGGGAGGCCCGATTCGGGAGACGTGATGCCCAGAACAGTATGTTGACCACAATTCGAAGAAAGATTGACCAGTCCATAGAAGGAATAGCCGGGGAGCGCCAAAAATACGGTGCTGTTTCCGGGATCGCTAAGGTTCACATTGATAAGCTGCCGGTTTGAGGAGGCCATGATCAGGTTCTTTTCGTAAAATATCAGATCCCCTCCGGGACTGTAATTGACGGTCCCCAGATCATAGCTTTTATAAAGATGCGGATCGTACTCTATCAACTCGTCACTATAGTCGACCCAAAATAGAGACCCGTTGTCATCTACGGTCATCGCGTCGGTGTGCACATTCGTCGTTAGCAACATACAGGAAGCTGCATCTCCCAAAATCGATCGGTACAGCGAGCCGGCCATGGTCGTGAAGTAGAGGGTGTCTTTATAGAGCGCTACTGAAAAGGGATAGTCTGTCGGTGAATTGAAACCGCAGACGGGCGTCGCCATTTTTACGGGAGTACAGTGGCCCAAAGACGGGTCGAATGAATAAAAACTCCCGGTGTTGTCGACCAGGATGATTCGCTGCGCCGGTACAGCGTAACAGGAAGAGAGCAGTAATGACAGGAATACAGTTTTATGTAATGCTGGCGGCATTGTTAAGGATCAGAATGGTTAAGAGACGATACCGGGATCAAGATAATAAAATATCCCGCCGGGAATCTGTTAAAAAGTTATATCCCTTACTCCGATCCTTACTCCCGGGCGCGGATCTTCGGGCTATCGACAAATCTCCGGGCTACCGTCCGTCGCATTAATTCCTTCAGGGCAATCGATTTAATGCTTATTTTTAAACAAGGATATTCTGCTTTTCTTAATAAATGTATGTTGACCAATGACTGCTGCCGCTCCGCCCGACAAGTCCCCCCGCATCGCCTCTATCGACCTGTTAAGAGGGCTCATCATGGTGATCATGGCGCTTGATCATGTGAGGGATTATTTTCATGCGGAGGCTTTTAAATACGATCCGATGGATCTCCAAAAGACGAGCGTGGTCTTATTTTTCACGCGGTGGATCACGCACTACTGCGCACCCACTTTTATGTTCCTGGCAGGCGTGTCCGCCTTTCTCGTGAGCCGGAAAAAAACCAGGATGGAGTTATCGGGATTTCTTTTCAAAAGAGGCCTGTGGCTGGTCATCCTGGAATTTACGATCATCCGTTTTGCCTGGAAATTTAACCCGGATGTACAGGATCTCCTGCTCATCGTCATATGGGCGCTGGGTATCAGCATGATTGCGTTGGCGGCCCTGATCTGGTTACCCCGGAAGCTCATATTGGTTTTCGGACTGATCCTGGTATTCGGTCATAATATGCTTGACAATATCCATGTTGCGGGAGAAGGTGCCGCGGCCTTTCTCTGGGCGATCGTCCACGAACAGCACTTGTTTTTTGTGAAGGGCTTTCCCATCATGGTCGTATATCCCATCGTGCCCTGGATCGGGGTCATGACGTTGGGGTATGTATTCGGCGGACTGTATGACAGCTCTTTCCTCCCAGAGCGGCGGAAGAAGATCCTTACCCGGCTGGGTCTGGGGGCGATCCTGCTTTTTGTCCTGCTCCGCTGGTCAAACCTGTACGGAGATCCAAATCCGTGGAGTGCTCAGCCATCCGCCGTTTTCAGCGTTCTCTCTTTTCTCAAAGTCACCAAATATCCTCCTTCCCTTCTATACCTGCTGATGACGCTCGGGCCCTCCATCCTGTTCCTGGCTGTGTCGGAAAATGCGCGGGGATGGCCGAGTCGCGTATTGTCGGTTTATGGCAGGGTGCCCATGTTCTACTACATCCTGCATATCTATTGGCTGCACCTGCTGGCTTTTCTCGCCGCTCCGCTTTGCGGACATAAAAGCCTGGACATGATTATCGGCAGGGGCTGGCTGACGACGCAGCCGCAGCTGCAAGGCTTCGGTTTTTCGCTGGGGATCGTATATCTCGTCTGGTTGTTTGTAGTGATCTCGCTGTATCCGCTGTGTAAGGCGTACGACCGGTATAAAAAGGAACATAAGGATAAGCGGTGGCTGAGTTATCTCTAGATTGAAGGACTTCCGGAAAATGTTATATTTAACTCATGGAAAAATTAGCCTGTATCTTCCTTTTAGTCGCTTGCCTTTTTTCTGACAAGCTGACCCTGGCACAGGACAAAGCCGATATACAGGACAACGCCGAAATTTTTAAGACCATTGCCCATATGGACAGTGTGCTGTTCGGCGCATTTAACAACCATGACCTGGCGACCTTGCAGAAGGTTTTCGCACCCAATACCGAATTTTACCATGACCGGGACGGCTTGAGCAATTACGGGACAACCATGACCAATTTCAAAAGGGTCTTTGCTTCCACGCCGGACCTTCATCGGGATCTGGTCCCCGGCACCCTGGAAGTCTATCCCCTCCCCGGGTATGGCGCGGTCGAAATGGGAGAGCACCGTTTTACGCATACGCAGAACGGCCAGATAATTGCCGCCGTCTATAAGTTCATCAATACCTGGCAGTTCAAGGACGGCCAATGGCAGGTTACCCGGACGATCAGCGTAGGACATTAAACCATTTTAATGTAAAACCATTTTATGAACAGGAGATCCTTTCTTCGCAACACCGCCCTCGCCACGGCGGGTCTTTCGCTGGCCGAGGCGGCGGCATTGGCCGCTTCCCGTCGGCCGTTAGCAGCGAACAAACTTCCGAAATGGAAGGGCTTTAATATACTGGATTTCTATTCGCCGGATCCAGCCCCGGCCAGACAGCCCACCACCGACGAACATTTTAAATGGATCAGGGACTGGGGATTCGATTTCGTCCGTATCCCCATGGCCTACCCGCATTACCTGCAATTCGACCGGAGCCGGAATATAACGCCCGAAGATGTCTATCATACGGACCCGAAAAAGTTGGATGAGATCGGCAGTCTCGTGGCGATGGCGCATAAATACGATATCCATGTCTGTCTCAACCTGCACCGGGCGCCGGGCTACTGCGTCAACTCCGGTTTTTATGAACCCTATAATCTCTGGACGGATAAAGCGGCGCAGGATGCCTTCTACTTTCACTGGGATCTGTGGGCGAAACGCTTTAAAAATGTCTCTTCCAAAAAGATCAGCTTCGACCTGCTCAACGAGCCCAGTATGCGGGAAGACATGAACGACCAGCATTCCAAACGGAGCGCCGTTCCCGGCGAAGTATACCGTAAGGTGGCAAAGGCGGCAGCCGACACCATTCACCGGGAGAACCCCGGGCATCTCGTCATCGCCGATGGAAATAATGTAGGCAACAATACCATTCCGGAGATCGCAGATCTCAATATCGCGCAGAGCTGTCGCGGGTACTATCCGCACGTCATCTCGCATTACAAGGCCCCCTGGGTCTACACGGACGAACAGATCGCCCATCTGCCCGATCCGAAATGGCCTGGCCAGGTGGGCACGGAATACCTGAGCCGCGAGATGCTCGAAAAATATTATAAACCCTGGATAGACCTGGTCGGTCAGGGGGTGGGGGTACACTGCGGCGAATGTGGCTCCTGGAACAAGACCCCGCACGAGGTCTTCCTGGCCTGGTTCGGCGATGTGACAAACATCCTTTCAAACGCCGGGATCGGCTTCGCGCTATGGAATTTTATAGGCGATTTCGGGATCCTCGATTCCCGGCGTACCGATGTGGCCTATGAAGACTGGCATGGCCATAAACTGGACCGGAAACTGCTGGACCTGGTCAGGAAGGCGTAGCGGTGTTTGGTTGCAACTTTAGGGCTATCTTTGTTTTACTATGGAGGATATCAGCAAAATAATTGCCGAATATAAGTCCCTGAATTTGCATGAAGTCATAGACTATGACAAATTCAGCCAATATGCCATTGTTCACCATTCCAGCAGCATCGAAGGTTCGACATTAACAGAAAATGAGACGAGGCTGTTATTGGACGAAGGTGTCACTCCGAAAGGGAAGCCATTGGAGCACAGCCTGATGGTAAAAGATCATTTCGATGCGTTGCAGTTTGTGCTCGAATCCTCGAATAAAAAGATTCCGGTGAGTACTCTGTTTATCCAGCAAATAAATACAAGAGTGATGCGGCACACCGGGGGCCTCTATAACACCGTCTTCGGAGAAATAGATGCGTCTAAAGGAATGTTCCGGAAGGGCAATGTGAGTGCCGGAGGAAGCTATTTTATAAACTATGATAAGGTAGAGCCGTACACAAAAAGACTGGCTGATAATTTGGAGGACAGTCTATCGTCAATCGAATCCATCCGTGAACAATTGATTCTCTCCTTTACGGCTCATTTCGACCTGGTGTCCATACATCCTTTTTATGACGGAAACGGGCGGACAAGCCGGCTCCTGATGAACTACATTCAATCGTATTATGGGCTCCCCCTGGCCATTGTTTTTAAGGAGGATAAAGTTGACTATTTCACTGCATTGCAGGAGTCTCGTAAGCAAGAGGATATCGCTATTTTTACCGAATTTATGTTTAGTCAATATCGAAAATTCCTCGGTAACGAGATACGACAATTTCTAAAGGATACTTCTAAAAATGAGCTTCAAACGAAAGGAGGTGGCAAAAATAAAGGGAAGGGATATTCATTGTTTTTTTGATGATCCTTTTGTCTTTTTGATACGCTGATTTTTTTTCATTTACTCTTTGTGCCAATCAGGATTTTTTGAGCAACAGGTTTCCAATTGAAAATAAAACAGTATCAATCCAATGCCAATTATAAATACTATGACTTTCAAAAAAATCATTTTCTCACTTTAAAGCTCTTTGGTCGATTACTTCACCGCGGATACCTTTTCCTCCACATTCCAACCCTTCACCGATACCACCGGCGCTGCCCCTTTTACATTAGCCGGATCATATTCCAGCGTAACCGTTTTCGTGCTGCCGGGAACGACCGACACATAGTTATCGCTAAAGAAGACCGGCAGGATCCTTTTTTTCGTCTGCGGATCGATCAGCGCGACGCGGTTGAAGAAGGCGACGGGGTTCCCCGCCGCATTGCTGAGGGTGACCGTGATCTTACCCTTGCCGGCCTGCTTTGCCTCTACAGCCAGACCCGCTTTTGCCATCTGCTGCAGACCCGAATATTGTTCGTGCTCATCGGGGAGCCAGTAGAAGTTTTCGCTGATGGCTTGTTTGTCTCCATCGAGCAGACGGAGCCGTAGGAAAGCGCCTTCGGTCTTCCGGAGTGCGTTGATTTCCCGGCCGATGCCGACATATTTCCGGATCGTGGAAGGACCGATCTCCTCGTAGACCATCGTCAGCGTCTTTGCCTTCCCGGCCATATCATAGGCGGTCACCTCCAGCATCATGTTGCGGTGGAAGCGGAAGGTATTGTTGACGATTTCCACCATTTGCTCCACCGGGTCGTACATCACATGCAGGGGCTCGCTGCCGCTGTGCAGTCCGTACAGACAGGCGTTGACATCGAGATAGTAGTCGTACATCTGTCCCCGCATGGCCGTCCAGGGGTTCTGCGTCTTCCAGATGATCGAACCGGTATACCATTCCCACATATGCGAACTATAGCCTTCCATCAGCCCCCGGTATTGATCGTAATTCACCAGCTGTGCTTTCAGGGTGAAATCCCTCAGGTCTTTTACCGGACCATAGGCATAGACGGTAGAATCATAGCCGATGTATTTGTGATAAGTCCAGACGGAATCTTCCGTCAGCCGGCGATGATGCTGCCCCGGCGCCGGATGGTATTCCGGCGCTACGAGGTTTTCCGCGGGCAGGAAGCGTTCCAGGGTCTCATAGTCTCCCACCCCTACCGAGCCTACTTCCGAATTGAAAGGGAAGGTCCGCTCGGCCCAGAACCGGCTGATCGGTTGCACGCCGTAAGGCCCGTCTCCGTTGCCGCCGAGGAAGTTATAGGACATGCTGTCCGAATTGGAATAATCGAAAAGATAGCGGGTGCCGTCCAGTGCCGGAAGGATCGAATCCTTCATGGGAAGCAGGATATCATCCGTCGGCGTGATCTCGTTGCCGCCGCACCAGAACGCCAGGGACGGATGGTTGCGGATCATCTTCACCTGGTCCCTGACCGAGGCCAGGAACAGACCATGATCATCGGGATACTGCCGGCGTGTCCACTGGTCTTCTTTTTTCTGGGGATCCGTCCAGCGGCCGTTGCAGTCGCCGGAATTCCAGAAATCCTGGAAGACGAGGATCCCATATTTGTCACAGGCATCGTAGAATTCGGGTCTTTCGGTCAGCGCGCCGCCCCATACCCGGATCAGGTTCAGGTTCATATCGCGGTGAAACCTCACTTCCGCGTCATAACGTTCGGGGCTGAACCGTAACAACTCGTCGGAGATGATCCAGTTGCCGCCTTTGATAAACACGGGTTGTCCGTTCACCCAGGCCTGCCGGCTCCGGGTGGTCGTATTCCAGGTGGTGGTTATCTCGCGAACGCCGAAATCCAAAGGCCGCACATCGGAATCCCAATAGGTCTTAGGCGAACTTTCGGCGTTTACCTTGTCGTTCTGTAGCGAAAAACGCAGCTTTCCATGATATAATTCCTGCCCCCCATAGCCATTGGGCCACCAGAGCCTGGGGTTGTCGAGTTGATGATCGGGCAATTTTACTTCAAGAGTCGATTTCGGCTGAAGGGTTACGGGTATCGACACGGTCTGTCCTTCCCATTCGTAGTTCAGATTTCCGCTGACAACCGCTGAAGTGGGATTCTCCAGCTCTGCGCTGACTTTCAGATTTGCAGGAGCCTGCACCCGTGCGTCGGGCGTCCTCACACCCGGCACCTCCGTGATCACATGCGGATTGACGATCCTGACGGGGCCGGTCTTTTCGATCGTCACCTTATCCCAGATGCCCGTATTACGATCCCTGACCGGCTGGATCCAATCCCAGCCCGCTACATATTGGTGAGAGACGCTGCGTGCGATCTCCCCATCACCACCCTGGCCGCCGTTCGGGTTGCCGACGGGATCCGGTGGATAGACGATGACAGCCAGCCTGTTGGCGCCGTCCTTTGCGAGAAAGGCGGTGATATTATAAGTCTGTCGCAGGAACATCCCGTAATGGGTCTTTGCGTTCAATTTGTGGCCATTCAGAAAAAGCTCACAGCTGTAGTTGACACCCCGAAGGTTCAGCCATACCTGCTGATTGCCGGTTACCGTTTCTTTAAAATCTTTGACGAACCAGTACGTATAATAATCCCTGCCTGTTTTATAGATATCCGGAATCTTTTCATTGTTCATCCCATAAAAGGGGTCCGGCACCAATTTGTTGTTCAGCAGGGTCGTCAGCACCGTACCCGGCACCGTCGCCGGCATCCACTCCCGGGTCGGATAGGAGGCAAGGGATATTTTTTCTCCGGACACCCGGACCTTGCCGACATTGTTGCATTTCCAGCCGGAATTCAACTCATACTGCTCCTGGGCGCCGGCAAAAAAGAAAATAAAAATGGCGAGGACTACGGCAATTAGCTGTTTTCTATACATTTAATTACGATAATTTTCTGAAAAAGGAGAAGACAAGGCTGTAAAAATAAGGCAATACCCATCGTCAGCAAAAACTGATATGAGCCCCTGGCGGCAGGGATCGTGTCGCTGTGCCGGGTATGGGCATGACCCATTGCGCCGCTGTAATATTGCTATAAGACGTTATAGTTTAGCAGAGAAGTGCTGTACGATGCGTGCGATCTCGGCAAGGGGTTTCTGCAGGGTTCCCGCGATCTGCTCGAAGGTCCGGCCCTGGCACAAAAGAAGGAGCACCTCCCGTTGCGCATTGCCGACGGAGATCAACAGGTCGTCCTGTCGCTGGATGAAGGCGGGATTCATCCCGTATTTAAAGTAAACGGTGTGAAAAATGCCGGAGATATAGGATTCGCCTCCTGCCAGTTTGCGATAAGCGGTACGGAGTTCCTCAACGGGTTCGTATTTGTGAACGTATGCATCCACCCCCGCGGGCTTCATCTTTTCTATGATGCTGGGGTCATAGCTTTCCGCAAACAGCAGGATCCGGGTGTCGGGGAATTTCTCCCTGAGATCGGTGACAGGCTGAAGGATATCCATGGCGAGCCCGTCATTAGGCGGAGCGGCTATGACCAGGTCGAAACGATGGTCGTGATAAGCAGGGGAAGACAGGACGGTAAAGAGATTTTCGGCGGATTCAACGGTCACTTCCGGGTTGATCGCCCGGAAAGCCTCCTGCAGGCCGAGACCAATCACCGGCATTTCATCGATTACCAACACCTTATTGAGAAGGCGGTTTGTCGGTTTTGTCACAAGGTATGGTTTGGGGCAAGTAACGTCATAATTAGAAATACACGGTATCTGGTCAGGGTTTGCACCTTACGCTAGGTGTTTATCTTAGGTTTTTGTAAATATATAACTTATTTGCGCAAATCATCGGGCTGCTGTTTTCTCGGCCTACTTGTCGATATTTGCGTCTCATTTACCTTTTATCAGTCTAACTATGCGTATTGCTATCAATGGAATGGGACGTATCGGCCGCCTTCTTTGCAGACGGCTGATCGGCCTCGAAGGAATAGAATTGGTTGCCGTCAATGATCTGATGGATCGGGACAACCTGGCCTACCTGCTCAGACACGATTCGATCTACGGAACCCTGGAGACACCCCTGGTCTACCGCAATGGGACAATGACGGTGGGCGCCCGCAACCCGGCCCCGGCCGCCGGCAACGAGACGGCTCCCGGGATGAAAGGCACAAAGGGGACCCTTGCCGTTTTTCAGCAGGAAGATCCGCTACAGTTACCCTGGAAAGAACTGGGTGTAGACGTCGTATTGGAATGCACCGGAAAGTTCAGCAGCAAAGAGGGTGCGGGCCTGCATCTCAGGGCCGGGGCAAAAAAAGTCTTGCTCTCCACCACGGGCTCGGAGGATATCCCCCTTCTTATCTATGGGTTTAACCAGCACTTGCTGACGCCGGAGACGGATATCATCTCTCCGGGTGGCTGTATGACCAATTGTGCCACACATATACTCTATATCCTCCAGTCGATCGGCATCGATTCAGCCCATCTCAATATCCTGCACTCCTATACCTCCCGGCAGGAGCTGGTGGATGCGCCACATAAGCAGTTCCGGCGCGGCCGGGCGGCCGCCGAGTCCATTATTCCTGTCGAGATAGACCTGCCACAGTCCCTGGAAAGACTGTTCCCGCTCCTGAAAGACAGGATCGCAGCCGTGTCTACACGGGTTCCGGTGGCCAACGGGGCGTTGGCCGACTTTACGGTCCTGCTGAAGTCTCCGGCGAGCGCCGAAGCGATCAATTCACTTTTCAGGACCTCTTCTTTGAATGACTACCGGGGGATACTGGCGTGCAGCGACGATCCGCTCGTGTCTTTGGATATAAAGGGCGACACCCACTCGTGTATCATCGATACCGCGCTCACCTCCTCCATCGGGGACCATGTGAAAATCATGGTCTGGTTCGATAACGAATTCGGATATACCAGCCGGATCCTCGATTGGCTCTATTACTGGAAGAAGCTATTGGCATTGCCGTGAGAGATGCATGCGCGGTATTCCGGATCTGGAAAAGAATAAGTAAATTGGATGGTTGGAATTAGCCATTAAACCTATAAATATGAAAGAGACATTTTTCTCCATCTTCTTTTCATGCGCCTTTTCAGTGGCCTTCGCCCAATTTGACTGGGGTATCAAGGCCGGGGCCAACGCGTCGGGGGTCAGGCTGCAGGACGTTCGGATCGCTTATAATGTCTTGCCCGGATATAACCTGGGTCTGTTTGCCGAAAAGAATATGACGCGGCGGCTGGGTATTCTGACGGAGCTGAATTTCTCCACCCAGGGAACTTCGTTGTCCGACGGTCGTCATTTCCACCTGAATTACTTTTCCATTCCGGTACTGGCCACCTACACCATCGATAAACACTGGCAGGCCCTTTTCGGACCCGAGGTCGGTTACCTGGCAAAAGCCTATCTGTATACACCGGGCTACAAGGACCAGGACTACAAGTATTATTTTCATAGTTATGAGTGGGGCCTTGCCGGCGGAATACGCTACCGGTTCGCGAATCGTTGGGGATTCGATCTCCGGTATCTTTTCGGGATCAACGAGATCCAACGACCGCCTTATAGTCAGTATGCAGGGGATGTTATCGTTCTTCCCCCCTATAATCCCAGGAACACTGTGTTGCAGGGAGATGTTTTTTTTACGATCCGGTGATCCGCTGAAAGGAAATGGGCAGGACTGCTTATTTTTGCGGCATGAGCAACCCTCTTCAACGGAAATTCTCTGTCAGAGCCTCCCGCATGCGCCGGATGCCGCTAATGGGATTTTTATTCGCGGCGGCAACCATGAACCTATCCGCGCAATCCCCCGTCTCTTATGTAGATCCTTATATCGGCAGCGGCGGACACGGGCACGTGTTCCTGGGGGCCAGCGTCCCTTATGGCGCGGTCCAGGTGGGGCCGACAAATATCGTAAAGGGATGGGACTGGTGTTCGGGCTATCATTACTCGGACAGCGTGCTCACCGGCTTCTCCCAGATGCATCTGAGCGGTACGGGTATCGGCGATCTGGGCGATGTGCTGATCATGCCCTATACGGGCGCGATCCGGACAACACGCGGTACCCAGGAAGATCCGGTCTCCGGCTATGGCTCTCATTATACCCACCGTCATGAATCGGTACGCCCGGGTTATTATTCCGTGCAACTGGAGGATTATGGTATCCGTGCCGAACTGACGGCAAGCGAGCGGGTCGGTTTTCATAAATATACGTTCCCGAAGCGGGGGCCGTCTCATATTATCATCGATCTGCAGGAAGGCATCGGCTGGGACCGGCCCGTAGAAACCTATATCCGGCTCAAAGACGAATATACGATCGAAGGATACCGGTTTTCGACGGGATGGGCTAAGGACCAGCAGACCTGGTTTGCCATCCGCAGCTCGGTACCGATCAGGGAATGGCAGTTGTTCGACAGCACGGCGAAAATGCCCGGCAGGGAGTTGAAGGGCGTGAGGGTGAAGGGCGTCATCTCGTTCGCGAAGTCGCCGGGTGTCGTACTCCTGAAAGTGGGCATTTCCCCGGTAAGCAGCGAGAAGGCGTTGGCCAACATAGAAGCCGAAATACCAGGTTGGGATTTTGCGGGAACGGCCGGGATGGCTACGGCGAAGTGGGATAAGGAGTTGTCACGCGTGACGATCACCACCCACGATGCAGCCGCCCGTCGGATCTTTTATACTTCCCTCTACCATACCATGATCGACCCGGCTCTTTTCAACGACCATGACGGCGCCTACCGGGGAACGGATAAGAAGGTATACGAACACCCCGGCTTCGAGAACTATTCCGTTTTCTCGCTCTGGGATATCTACCGGTCATGCGCACCCTTGAGCACACTGGTGCATCCGGACAGGGTCGACGACTTCGTAAATTCCATGCTGGCGATCTACCGGCAACAGGGTAAGCTGCCTATCTGGCCGCTGGTAGGCAACGAGACCGACTGTATGGTCGGTTACAGCGGTGTCCCGGTGATCGCGGACGCTTTTTTGAAAGGTTACAAAGGCTTCGATGCGCACCTCGCCTATGAGGCTGTAAAAGCCAGTTCGATGCGCGACGACCTGGGGCTGAAATATGTGAAGGAGCGGGGCTATATACCTTCGGACAAAGAGGTGGAATCCGTCTCAAAGGCACTGGAGTACGCCGTGGACGATGCCAGTATCGCGGCGATGGCCCTCAAAATGGGAGAACAGAAGGACTACGAATATTATCATCGGCGTGCCGGGTATTATAGAAATTATTTCGACAGCAGCATCGGGTTCCTTCGTCCCCGGATGAGCGATGGCAGTTGGGTCACCCCCTATAACCCTCTTTGGGCCAACCGGGATTTCACCGAAGGCAATGGCTGGCAGTATACCTGGCTGGTGCCCCAGGATGTCGAAGGACTGATCAAACTGATGGGCGGCGACGACGCGTTTACCGCCAAACTGGATAGCCTCTTCACCGCCAGCGGAAGCATGGGTGAGAATGTGGCGCCCGATATTTCCGGGTTGATCGGCATGTATGCGCATGGAGACGAGCCCAGCCATCATGTGACCTATATGTATGCATTTGCCGGCCGCCCCTGGAAAACGGCCGAGAAGGTCAGGCAGGTCATGAGAGACTTCTATTCCGATCAACCGGATGGCCTGTCGGGCAACGAGGACTGCGGAGCCATGTCTTCCTGGTATGTGATGTCGTCCCTGGGCTTTTACCCGGAGAACCCTTCCAATGGCGTATACGTATTGGGAAGCCCCCTGTTCGACAAAGCCGTTATCCATTTACCGGGCAACAAGGACTTTACCATAGACGTGGCGAACAACAGCGCGAAGAATATCTATATCCAGTCCATCGTACTGAACGGCGTAAAATCCAACAGGAGCTACCTCCTGCATAGCGAAATCATAAAAGGAGGCACGCTGACGATCCTCATGGGACCAACGCCTTCTCCCGATTTTGGAACCCGTCCCGAAGACAGGCCAAAATCCTGATGGACGGTCCGGAAAATCAAAAAAGCCAAAAAATGATGTAAGAAAGGCATAAAATCCATTACAAAAGGTAGGGTGGGGGTACTATTAATATGATAAATTGTGTCATCATCATTCATACATCCCTTACCATAACTTTTGCTTATGATACAGCTTCCAAAGCGCCTTGCGTCTATCGATATCTTCCGGGCGCTGACCATGTTTCTCATGATCTTCGTGAACGATCTCGGAACCCTGAGGGGCATCCCGGGATGGCTTGAGCATACAAAGGCGGCCGAAGACGGCATGGGGCTGGCGGATTCCGTGTTTCCCGCATTCCTTTTTATCGTCGGCCTTTCCATTCCCTTTGCCATCAGGGGGCGCCAGGCAAAAGGCGCTTCCCGGAACAGCACGCTGATACATATCCTGCTCCGTTCCTTTGCCCTGCTGGTCATGGGCGTCTATCATGTCAATATGGAGAGTTATAGCAGGACGGCGGCCTTGCTGCCCCGCCCTTTCTGGGAGCTCCTGATCACCCTGGCTTTTTTCCTGGTATGGATGGACTACCCGGCCGAGATGGCCAAAAGGAAGAAGCAGACCCTGCAGGCGATCGGCGTGGTGGTCCTGGCGATTATGGCGGTGATCTTTAAAGGAGGGGCGCCGGGGAAAGAACACTGGATGTCGACCAGTTGGTACGGTATCCTGGGGCTGATCGGATGGGCCTACCTGATATGCGCCCTCATCTACCTGTTCTCAAAAGACCGGCTATCGATATTAGTGGGATCGCTGATCTTTTTCGAACTCCTGAATATAGCTTCCAAAGCCCATCTCATCGGTTTTCTGGATCCCATCCGGGAATATCTCTGGATCAACAGCGACGGCGCCTTGCCTTCGCTTACGATGGGCGGGGTAGTCGTATCGGTTATCTACCGGCAACTGGTGGAGAAGCAAAAATACGCGCAGTGCTGGGCCATCCTGATCGGGTTGGCGATTGCGATGTTCGCCTGGGGATTTGTACTCCGTCCCTACTGGGGCATTTCCAAGATCAGGGCTACCCCTTCCTGGGTCATGATCTGCACGGGCATCAGCATCGTCGTCTTTTTGCTGCTGATCTGGCTGGTGGACATAAAGGGGAAAGGCAACTGGTTTTCCATCATAAAACCCGCAGGCACGAGTACGCTTACCTGTTATCTCCTGCCGTATATCCACTATTCCATCCTGGGCATGTTTACGCTTATGCACGTGAACCCGGGCCTGCCGCTTGCGGTGCGTACGGGAGGGATCGGGATCGTCAAGTCCCTGCTCTACGCGCTCGCGATCATCATGATCACGGGCTTGTTGGAGAAAAAGAAAATACGGTTGAAGATATAGTTTATTGCCCGTTATTTTCCCAGGATAGAAGCATATTGTTTTTTCTGCTTACTCAATTTGGTGTACTCTGCATGACTCCCTATCCAACAAACGAATAAGTGAACTTGCTTTTCTCCAAACACATAATGGCAGATCATTCGGTAATTATTTCCTCCAATATTGAAGACAACTCTTTCATGACTGTTCCCTGGTAAATCTGGAGCTCCGAACGTTTTTAAAATGTCTTCCGGATAATTCCAGTCTGCATGTTTTAAGACTGACAGAGAGAGAAATCTATTCACTCTATAATATCTCTCCAGGGAAGAAACTTGCCGAACTAATTTCTCAAACTAAAATCCGCGGCGATCTTTTCATCCCTGGAATGACTGCCCAGGATGATCCGGTAGTGGCCGCTATATAATCTCCATCCGTTTTTCCCGAGATCCCATTTTTGCAGTTCGCTGACCGGGATGGAGAAATTCACTTCCCGGCTTCCGCCGGCGGCAACGGAGACTCTTCTAAATGCTTTAAGCTCCCTGACCGGCATCCTTTCGATCCCGGGGTACTGGATATAAGCCTGCACGACGTCGTCACCGTCTATTTTGCCCTCGTTGCTTACCTCTATGGAGAAAGAGAGGGTGTCCTTACCGGCATAGCTGCCTTTGAGCGGCTGTTTCCAGGAATACCCGAACCTGGTATAGCTCAGACCATACCCAAAGGGGTATTGCACCGGACCCGCGTAGTAACGGTAGGTCCTGCCGGCCATGCCGTAGTTTTTATAGTCGGGAAGATCGCCGGGCGAGCGGTAGAAGGTGACCGGCAGATGTCCTGAAGGCGAGGTCTTTCCCAGGAGGATGTCCGCCAGCGCATTGCCGCCTTGCTCGCCGGGATACCAGGCCAGGATGATGGCATCCGCGTAGGGCTCGATGGGGGAGATGTCCACGGCGCTGCCCGCGGTGACGACGACGACAAGCGGTTTGCCTTTAATGCTCTTTCGTAACGCTTTTATATATGCGATATGACTGGCGGGAAGGGAGAGGTCCGCCCGGTCTCCTCCATGCGCGGCGAGGAAGGCATCTCCCTCCTCTCCCTCCATAACGGGAGTGAGACCGATGATCGCAATCGTCGCATCGGCATTGGAAGCCGCCCAGGTGCCGCCGAAATGTATCGTATCGGTATAGTCACAACCCTGGTCGTATTCTACGCGGATGCCCGGGCCGGCTGCCGCGGTAAGGCCCTCTGCAAAAGTGACCATATTGGATGACATCCCATGATAATTTCCTGCCAGGGCGTCGAGGGAAGAAGCATTGGGCCCGACGATCATGAAGGCGTTGTATTTACTCTTGTCGAAGGGCAGTACCTGTTCCCGGTTTTTCAACAGCACCATACTTTGTTCCGCGAGTGTCCTGGCGAGAGCGATATGCGCCGGGTTGTGTACGCTGTCGGCGCCGTAGGAGCCGAAGGGAAGCTGCTCTTTTTTGTCGAAGAAACCCAGTTTGATCTGTGTACGCAGCAGAGGGCTTAAGGACGAATCGATCTGTGCGGGGCTGATCATTCCCTGATCGACGGCTTTCAACGCGTCGTTTTGCAGGATATCGGAACAGTCCATGTCGACCCCGGCTTTTATGGCGGCGGCGGCTACTTCCACAGGACTATTCATGACCTTATGCCGTTCCCATATATCGTCCAACGCTCCGCAATCCGTCACGACATGTCCCGCAAAATGCCATTCGTTGCGAAGGATATGTTGCAGCAGGGTAGGACCGGTGCAACAGGGTTCGCCATTCACCCGGTTGTACGCGCACATGATCGATTCGACACCGGCGTCGACCAGCTTTTTGAAGGCATAGAGATAGGTCTCCCTGAGATCTTTTTCGTCGACGATCACGTTGAAACTGTGTCTGCCGGCTTCCGGGCCGCTGTGCACGGCAAAGTGTTTGGCGCATGCCGAGGCCTTTAAGTGATTCGGGTCGTCTCCCTGTAGCCCTTTTACAAAGGCCGATCCCATGCTGGCCGTCAGGAAGGGGTCTTCGCCATAAGTCTCCTGTCCCCGTCCCCAGCGCGGATCGCGGAAGATATTGATATTGGGCGACCAGAAAGTCAGCCCCATATACTGGATGCTTTTCCCGGCCCCGGCGGAGAGATTGTATTTTGCCCGGGCCTCGGTGGAGATAAATCCCGCGGCCTGCCGGAGCAGGGCGGGGTTGAAAGTCGCCGCCATGCCAATGGCCTGCGGGAAGATCGTTGCCTCTCCCGCCCTGGCGACACCATGCAGGGCCTCGTTCCACCAGTTATACGCGGGTATTCCCAGACGCGGGACCGCCAGGCTCTGGTATCCCAGCAGGGAGACTTTTTCCTCCGGGGTCAGCCGGCCCAGCAGGTCCCGGACCCTTGCCGCAACAGGTTGTGAAGGATCCCGGAAGACGGTGTCGGGTTGGCTATTCACGGTCGACTGCGCGTACAAAGAGAACGCTGATACACCAAGCAGCAGCATGAACAGCATGAAAAAGATGCGTATTCTCATATCTGACATTTCAGTTTGTTTCGAATGTTCTTCCTATTACCTCAATGTTCTGTTCTTCGTATTGCCTACTCTTAGTCATTATTACCCCTTCTTACTCACCGGCAATTTCGGTGAAAATTCCCGAGGTTCCAGCCATGGTTCCCGGGTGATCCGGCAATGGCGCTACTACAAAGCGACAGTAACCTTTTGGTTAGCGTCCAATCCTCTCCCGGTTCAGTCGTTTTTTATGCTGCAGCTATCTGCCCCCTCCCAGGATTAATAATTAAAATATACTTATATATATAAGTATATTTTAATCAAATATTTGAATTTATTTTTTAGAAATACCCCAAGGTCCTGACCTGTCTGTCCGAAGTCTTCCCCCACGACCTGTTTCGATATTCATTCGCTGCGAAGGGGTCTTGGTCATAAACATTGTATATACAATAGTTGTAGATATGATAGTTGTATGGACATCTTAAGCCGGTACACGATCTCAGTCTGCTATTTCAAAAGCATTTAAAATATGGGTTATGACACGATTTTTACTCTTTTCGTTCTTTTCAGCCATCTTACTCAACCTGCCGGTCCCGGGAGGCGCTTCCGCCCAGGATCACACCCCCGATCGCCTTTTTCATGTTTATGTTGATGACGACTACCTGAACGTCCGCGGCAAGGGGACGGATGACGCCTACACAGGAGGTACCAGGTTTGCTTTTTTCTACACGAAGGATCACCCTTCCCGGTTTTTTTTCGACAAGGCGCTGCCGAAAGCGGGAGACAGCAGCGTAAATGTCTTTGGATGGTCTCTGATGCAGATCATGTTCACACCGGACAACATCTGCGATCCTTCTTTTCAACCCAATGACTATCCCTGGTCTGGAGCACTGTTCGCCACCCACTCCCTCTATTCCTACAACCGGGCGAAGAAATACGATTTTCAGACCGGGTTATTAGTCGGGATGATGGGACCAGCTGCGCTGGCAGGCCCGGCACAGACGGCCGTGCACGAGTTTATCCGCTATCTGAAACCACTGGGATGGAATAACCAGTATGGCAATAGCCCGCTCGTGAATATCGATTTTACCGTGGAGAAACAGGAAGCGGGAAGCGGACGCTTTTTAGAAGTGATAGGTGGCAGCCAGCTGGCAGCTGGTACCGCGCTGGATCAACTCACGCTGTACCAGCTCATCCGTATCGGCAAAATGACTCCCTATTTCAATGGCTATCTCAGCCAGTTCAGTGCTTCGCGGGAGACCGGCGGACGGCAGAGGAAAACGATACAGGCCTACCTGTTTGTGAAGCCTGAACTCGAACTCGTGGCTTACGATGCCATCCTTCAAGGGGGGATCTTTTCCTCAAAGCCCCACATAGTGAGTGAAGGCGTGGAAGGCAAGAATCGTACCGCCGGCTATCACGATATCAATCATGCCCTGGCCGAAGTGGACTATGGCGCCGTGCTCGTCATCGGACATTTTAGCATCGCCTATACCCAAAAACCAACTACGGCTTATATGAAGGGGCTCTATAGCCACGACGTCGGGAATGTATCCGTCTATTTTAGCTGGGATAAATGAGATGACGATCGACGGCCGCTCTATTTCCCTTTTTCCACCAGCAGCCGTTCGCAGACGGTACGGCTCAGCGTCTCCTGCCGGTTGTCATAACCGATGACCATGGATCCGTCGAATGGCTCTACGGAACGGATTTTCATCCGGATGCCCAGCCGGATGGCCCGGTTTGTCAAAAACTTCAGAAACTCCGAAGAGCTGTGGATCACGGCGGAAAGTTTGACGGTCTCCCCGACGCGGCAATCGCAAAGCTTGTCATAGGGGATCGACGCGAATTTGCCATTCTTATCGGGGATGGATGAGCCGTGGGGATCGATCCTGGGAAAGCCGAGCAATTCGTCCATCTTATCAAAAAAAGCCGTGGACCGGATATGCTCCACCTCCTCGGCGATCTCATGAACGTCTTCCCAGCCCAGCCCCATTTTCTCCACCAGGAACATTTCGGTGAGACGGTGCTTGCGGATGACGAGGGCCGCCTCCTTTTTCCCTTTTTCCGTCAGCCGCAAAGGCTTATAGCTTTCGTAGTAGACCAACTTCTTCTCCGCCAGCTTTTTCATCATGCTCGTGACCGTAGGCATCTTGATACCTAATTGTTTGGACAATTCGGTCACATTCACCTCCCCCCGCTGACCTGCCAGGTTAAACAGGGCTTTCAGATAGTTTTCTTCCGCCAGTGAGATCATGGCTCAAATGTAACTAAAAGTTTTATCAGCCGGAAACGAGCCTGCAATTTGCAGAAATATTTTGTTAGATCATCCTAACATTATAGTTTTGAAAATAAAATTAACAAGTAAGATGAAGCTAAAGATACTATTCGTCGTGTTCTTTGCCGGGATCGCCTCCACAGGAGCGGGTCAGAAGCATATCCTCACAGGCAGGGTCAGTTCGCAGGGAGAGCCGCTTGAATCGGTTACGGTGACCGTTATGGGCGCCCGTCTTGCGACCATCACCGCCGCGAACGGGGATTATCGCGTGGAGGGCATACCCGGGGATACCTGCGTGGTCCTCATTTCACGGATCGGCTTTCTGTCCCGTCATATCAGGGTCGCCTTCACCGATGAAAGGAACATCCTTAATATCGGGCTGGAGAAAGACGCATCCACGCTGAACCAGGTCGTCGTAACGGGGGTCTCCAGGGCGACGCGGATCCGGGAAAACCCGCTGGCCATGGTAAGCGTGTCATCCAGGGAGATCGAGCAGACCTCGTCGGCGAATGTGATCGATGCCATCGCCGCGCACGCGCCCGGCTTTGAAGCGGTGAAGACGGGACCAAACGTCTCCAAGCCTTTTATAAACGGGCTGGGCTATAACCGGGTGCTGACCCTCTACGATGGTCTAAGGGTGGAGACCCAGCAATGGGGGGATGAGCATGGCGTACCCGGGGACGATTATATTATCGAACGCGCGGAGATCATCAAGGGACCGGCCAGCCTGATGTACGGGTCAGACGCAATCGCAGGAGTTTTAAGCCTCTTTCCCGCCGTTCCCCATACGCAGGACGGGATCCTGCACGCCCGCTTCCTCTCCGAATACCAGACCAACAACGGGCTGATCGGCAACAGCCTGATGCTCTCCAGGGGAGCGGCCCATTGGTCATGGGCCTTACGCGGTTCCGAACGGATCGCCCGCAATTATACCAATCCGGTAGACGGCCGGGTCTACCTTACCGGTTTTAAAATGGCGAATGCCTCGGCATTTTTAGGCTATAAAACCGAAAAAGGCTACTCTCACCTGAATGTTACCTACTATGATAACCGGCAGGGTATCCCCGACGGCAGCAGGGACTCGCTCACCCGCAGGTTCACTTACCAGGTCTACGAATCCGAGGGCGAAAATACCGTTCAACCCCGGGTCGACGATATAAAGAACAGGCCGCTTGTCACGCAAAATAGGCTGAACTCCTATGCCCTGAGCCCGCTTTCCCAGCATATACAAGACTATCGGCTTTATACCGATCATTCCTATAAGCTCGGCCAGGGGGATATCAAAGCGTCTCTCGGGGCCGAAGAGAATCTTCGCCGGGAATTCAACCATCCGACGGAACCTGCCCGGCCCGGAGAATATATCATTTTGAAGACGCTCGATTATGGGTTGCGCTATAATGCTCCCAACTTTTCGAACACCGACCTTTCTGTAGGCGCCAACGGGATGTACCAGGGCAATTCCAGCGACCGCACCGCTACGGATTTTCCCATTCCCGACTACCGGCTCTTCGATATAGGCGCTTATGTTTATGGCAAATGGAAGCATGATAGATGGACCCTGGCCGGTGGTATACGTTACGACCATCGCAGCGAAAAGGGAGACGATATGTACAGCAAGGCAGATCCTGTAACGGGGTTTTACCGGCAGGTACCGGTCGGTGATTCGGCGGGGGGACTCCATCCCTTTTCGCCCTTCGTCCTGCATTTTCAGGGAGTGTCCGGCAGCATAGGCGCAACTTACCAATTGAGCGAACAGGTAAGTGTAAAAGCCAATATCGCACGGGGATACCGGTCCCCCAATATCACCGAGATCGCCTCGAACGGCCTGGATCCCGGTGCGCATATTTATTATAAAGGCAACCTGGATTTTAAACCCGAATTCAGCCTGCAGGAAGATATCGGTATCACCGGAGAACTCCCGGATCTCTCTTTCGGTATCAGCGTCTTTAGCAATTATATCCAAAATTATATCTATGAAGACCAGGAAGTGGACAGGAACGGAAATCCCGTAGTGATCATCCCCGGGAACAGGACCTTGCAGTTCCAGCAGACCAATGCGCAACTATACGGAGGAGACGCCGAATTCGCCATCCACCCCCGGAACTGGGCCGGGTTTCACCTGGATAACGCCTTTTCCTGTGTGTACGGATTCAACCGCAATCCCAGCTACGGTAAGGCGGGTGTCGAGGGCGAGTACCTGCCTTTTATTCCTCCGCCACGTCTCCGCAGCGCCGTCTCCTACGAGCTTACTCCCCGGCAAAAGCCCGTCCGAACGGTGACTTTCAAGCTGGAGATGGACCATAGTTGGGCACAGGACAGGTATCTGGGCTTGTTCGGGACGGAAACGCCTACCGCCGCCTATACCTTGTTCAATGCCTCGGTACATACCGACCTGAATTATACAAAAGGGAAAACAATACAGGTCCAATTGCAGGCGAACAACCTGCTGAACACGGCCTATCAGAACCATTTAAGCAGGCTCCAGTACTTTGAATATTATACGGCTTCTCCCAACGGGCACCTGGGGATCTACGATATGGGAAGGAATATCTGTCTGAAGATGATATGGAATTTGGCTAATATTCGTCCGCATTGAAAAGGTAGTCTTCGGACGTGGGGTAATCATGCCAGATGTCCTCCATGTTCTCAAATAGTTCCTCTTCTTCCAGTTCCTGCAGATTCTCTATGACTTCAATGGGAGCCCCGGACCTGATGGCATAATCGATCAGATCATCCCGGTTGGCGGGCCAGGGAGCTTCAGTCATATAGGAAGCTAAAGCAAGCGTCCAATACATAGTAGCATTTTTATTGGCGGCGAAGGTACGCCCAATTAAGTTAACGGGGGTATTTGCTTTCGACGTCCGATATGTATGCTTTTTGCGTCCCTATGCAACGGTTCCCGGGAACAGTTTGTCCTGCTCAAAACCGGTTTTATGGGCAATCCTTCGAAAATATCAATTCTTCTGTTAAGCCTCCTGTCTTTCGGGGCCTGCAAAAAGAATAATCAGACCGCCGCCAACATCAATGCCTCCATAGTCGGCGAATGGACCTGGACCGACTCGGGCTTTCCCAATTCAACCCTGCTTACTTCAGTCCCCGGTGTGCAACATACCCTGCTTTTTACAAAGGACGGGACCCTCTATATAACTCACAACGATTCTACCGGCGCCGCCGGTTTACAAGTACAGGCATTTACCCAATTGGTGATTTTCCCAAAAGCCATCGTTGACACGGAAACTTTTCGGACCGGATATGAACCGGCCGCCTGTGTTTCCGAACTGTTTCCCACACTGACTACCGTGAGCGGAGAAAACCAGTTCGGTTATCAATACTCCATCAGCGGCGATACCCTGCAAATTGCCAACTCCCCCTGCCTGGCGCCCTTTACGAGTTTCTACGTCAGGAAATAAATTCCCATTTTCCTTTTTTCGTAAGTGGTTTTCCTGATAGCGGGCAATCCAACAGGCGGGGCGCTCTACCTTTGCCTCGTCATTTCTGCTCCCCATCAATGCCTTGTCACGACAAGGAAGGTATATGACCTTTATAGGGTATATAACCTATAGAGGGTTTATGACGGTGTTGTATACCTATGTCGTATACCTGTTTTTTAGTAAATGCATCAAATTATCAATCGAATGATCCGTGGACCCCTCCGGGAGCCGACCGGCGGGAGCAGAAAACCGGGGAGCAACCGGGGGGACCCGGATAGTAATGACAGGACAAGTCGGCTGCTATACAATCATCTTCCGGATGCCACGCTGGCTATCGGCGGCGCCGGCTCTAAAATGCTGACATGACAAAAACAGAAAATAACAAGACAAAAGGAGGCAATATCAAAAGATGGTTTTGGGTCCACCGTTGGTCCAGCCTTATCTGCACCCTGTTCCTGCTGATGTTGTGCCTGACCGGCCTGCCGCTGATTTTTGAACAGGAGATCAACGACCGGCTGAACCCGCCTCCGCCTTATGAGGTGCTCCCGGCCGGCATGCCCATGGCCAACCTGGATAAGATGGTGGAACTCTCGAAAAGACGATATCCCCGGGACATCGTGAGCTCGGTATTCATCGATGACGACGAGCCCAGGATATTGGTAAGTATGATGCCTTCGATGGATGCGGACTTCAAAACCCGTCACTCGCTTTGGTTCGATGCCCGGACAGGGAAGTTGATGCGGGATGAGCTTCCGGTTGGGCAACAGAAACAGACTTTTATCGGCCTGATGTTCTCCTTGCACACCGATCTCTTCATGGACCTTCCCGGCGAACTGTTTCTCGGTTTCATGGCCTTGCTGTTCCTGGCGGCGCTGATCTCCGGCCTCATATTATATGGGCCGTTTATGAAGAAGCAAAAATTTGGGGTCATACGACAGGGACGCTCCCGCCGCCTCAAATGGCTGGACCTGCACAACCTCCTGGGCATCGTCACGCTGGCATGGACGCTTGTAGTCGGAGGAACCGGCCTGATCAACGAGCTGGCGACCCCTTTGTTCGGCCTTTGGCAGATGACAGATGTGAAAGACATGCTCCGGCACTACGAGGGTCAGCCGCTTCCCAAACAGCGGGAGCTCGGTTCCGTCCAGGCCGCTTTCGATACCACAAAACGGGCGCTCCCGGGTATGACCGTCACGAGTATCGTCTATCCCGGCAACAAATTTGGAAGCCCCTATCACTATCTCCTTTGGGCCAAAGGGGATCAACCGCTGACTTCACGCCTCTTTAGCCCGACATTGGTAGACGCGCGCAGCAATAAGTTGGTCGCGGTGGTGGAGATGCCCTGGTACCTGCGGGCATTGGAAGTCTGCCGCCCACTTCATTTCGGCGACTACGGAGGGATGCCGCTCAAGGTGATCTGGGCCCTTTTCGACGTCGCTGCGATCGTCGTGCTGATCAGCGGCCTCTGTCTCTGGTGGCTCCGTCGTAAGTCCAAAGACTCTTTTTATTCACGGATTCTTCAAAATGAAACAGCCGATGGCACGCAAGAGTAATTTCCGTCGCGTATGGGGCATCCCCTTGTCGATATCCTGCTCGATCTTGTTTGGGCTCTTATCCGCCCTCCTGGGCGCCGGTGTCTGGCACTTTCTATCCTGGATTTCGCTAAGCATCCCCCTGGTCATCATTGCCTGGAAACTAAGACACCTGGCCCACACCGGAGCAAAAAGACGCACCATTCAATAGACACTCCCCATCAGGACAACAACAGCAATAACAACAGTAGCAACATTGACAGGAGCAAACAGCAACACCAGCAGCAACAGCAATACCAGCGACAACAGTAACAGCAACAGTAACAGCAACAGTAACAGCAACAACGATAACAGCAACAACGGTAACGGTAACAACAGTAACAGTAGTAGCACCAACAGCAGTAATAACAGTAACACAGCAACAAACAGTGATAGCAAACAAAAAAATACACCCATGATAAAAGACTCACCTATGACCAAAGGAATTATTACCCGCTTTGTAAGAACTTTCTTGATCCCACTCTCGACCCTGTTTTCTTTCTCGGTCGTTTTTGCGCGTGGCCCGGTCGCCGGCACCGGATATGCGGGAAGCCCCACGGAACACGATACACTCACCGCAGGTCCCATCGACGGGAAAGGGGTGATCGCCGGCGTGGTGATGACCAATGAAGGCAAACCGGCCGCATCCGTGACGGTTCTTCTGAAAGAAACCGGAAGATCGGTATCGACAGAGGAAGATGGCAGCTTCCTGCTGCACCACCTGGCGCCTGGTAATTATACCCTGGAAGTCTCGCTGGTAGGATATGAGACAACCACAAAAAAAATAGCCGTCGAAGCAGGCAAGACGGCAACGGTGTCCTTGCGGCTTACCCTCTCGCAGAAGCAATTGCAGGAGATCGTCGTTACCAGTAACAGGAAGCGGTTTACCCGCATCGGCAGCGAAGACCTGGCGAAGACGCCCCTGAAGAACCTGGAGAACTCCCAGGTATATTCGACGGTCACCAAAGACCTGATGACCGAACAGTCGGTATTCACGTTGGACGATGCGCTGAAGAACGTGCCGGGTGTGAGCCGGTTGTGGGCTTCCACAGACCGGTCGGGTTTTGCCAACGGTTCCTCTTTTGTATTGCGGGGATTCGAGCTGAACAATTTTCTGCGCAATGGCATAGCCGGGAATGTCAGCACCACGATCGATAACGCCAATATCGAAAGTGTCGAAGTGCTGAAGGGTCCTTCGGCAACCCTCTTTGGGAGCGCCGTGACTTCTTACGGCGGGTTGATCAACCGGGTCACCAAAAAACCCTACGACAGAATCGGCGGAGAAGTTGCCTATACGGGCGGAAGCTATGGGTTCAACCGGATAAGCGCCGATATGAATGCTCCGCTGGATACGGCCAGGACGGTTCTGCTCAGGGTCAATACGGCCTACAATTCCACCGATAGCTGGCTCGACCGCGGCTTCCACAACAGCTTCTTTGTGGCGCCCAGCCTGACCTTTAAGGCGAATGACCGGCTTTCGTTCTCCTTCGATGCAGAGCTCTATAAATCGAGGGGCACGACGCCACCGATCTTTTTCTTTAATACGACCGTAGCGCAATTGGGCGTTTCTAGCGCCGACAAGCTGAATATCGATTGGAAACGTTCTTTTATCAGCAACGACCTGGTCCTGCAATCCTCTAACGCGAATTTCTTCGCCCAGATGAATTATATCCTGTCGGACCGGTGGCTGTCACAGACCAATGTCTCGGTTACCCATAGCTCTTCTTATGGCCCGATGCCCTATTTCTATCTCTTGCCGGGTAATACCCAGATCGCCCGGATGGTCTGGACCATTGACGGACAGGACAGGTCCCTCGACATACAGCAGAATTTTATCGGCCGGTTTTCTATAGGAAGCATAAAGAACCGCGTGGTCGCGGGCCTGGATTTCTATAACTACAATGCCGATGTCGTCTATCATGAATTCATGGGAACGGCCGAAGGACAGACGGGCGCCGACCTGTTCGACGTGGTGAACGGGAAGGGCACGATCCCCAATTACCTGAATTTTAACAAGGCGAAAGTAGATTCGGCCTATGCCGCAAGCCCCGCTTCTTCGCCCTACACGAACTATTCGAAGCAATACGTCTCCGGCGCCTATGTCTCGGACGTGATCAATATCACCGACAAACTGCTGGTCAACGCGGCCCTGCGCGTAGACCGGTATGACAACAAAGGCGCCTACGACCCGGTCGCGGGAACCACCAGCGGAGGCTATAACCAGACGGCCCTTTCTCCCAAATTTGGGGTAGTCTATCAACTCCTGGAGAATAAGGTGTCCCTGTTTGGCAACTATATGAATGGCTTCACCAACGAGAACGGCACCGACTATGCGGGACGCAGTTTCAAACCGGAACAGGCGAATCAGTGGGAGGGTGGCGTAAAGCTGAATGCATTCAGCGGGAAGCTGACAGGTACCCTGAGTTATTACGATATAAAGGTCAAAGACGTCCTGCGGTCGGATCCGGATCATCCGAATTTCCAACTCCAGAACGGGACACAGGTGAGTAAAGGTTTCGAGGCGGAGATCGTCGCCAATCCCTTCGCAGGATTCAACGTTGTGGCGGGCTATGCGCATAATGACAACAAATATACCCGAGCCGATGCCAATGTGGATGGAAAAAGACCCGGCAGCTCGGGCCCCGCGGACATGGCGAATCTTTGGCTTAGCTATCATGTCATCGGGGGGAACGCCCGCGGGCTCGGCTTGGGATTCGGCGGCAACTATGCCGGCACCAATATTATCCTGAACAGCGTAAGCCAGGGTGAATTCACCAGCCCATCTTATGTCTTACTGAATGCCACCGTATTTTATGACCGCCCCCGGTTCAGGGTTTCCCTGAAAGTCGACAACCTGACCAATAAACAATATTGGATAGGCTGGTCCAGCATCAACCCGCAGCAGCTAAGGAGCGTGTCGGGCAGCGTGGCCTTCAGATTCTAAAGGATCTATCTGCCAAAATCGAACCAGAGCGTGCCGTTCACGGGCTCCCCGTTCAGCTGATTTTTCTGGCTCTGCGGCCCTAGCCGGTCAGCCGCGATAAACTTATCACCTATGGGAGGGATGGTATTCAAAAAGCCAATCCCTCCCGTGGGGAACGGGGGTTCGACATGGTTGTTGGCGGGTGAGTCTTTTGCCCGCTGAGGATGCAGCATCTGCAGGTACAGATCCTTGTTGTCCGTATAAACCGTAAAAGGCGACTCCCGGTTTTCGACGACCACCCAGTTCATCTCCGCGTGATAACCCTTGAATTCAGGGTATATCCAATCTTCGCCGGTCACTGCATTGTTGTATTGTTTGTGCCAGACACCCCATCGCTGACCTTTCAGCCTGTTTTTCCAGACCCGGTAGGGGCCTCTCCCCAACCACTTCATGCCGGTGATCTTCTCTTCCGGATAATCGAAGCCGATACCCGAGAAATCGACTACGCCCCGTTGGGTATAGCTATATTCCAGCTTCACGGGTTCCGTCGCGGAGAACGTCCATTGTATATGTAAAGTGGCGGTTCCATATCCGCCGGTTCCTGATGTATCGATTCCTGATATATCGTTTCTTGACATATCGGATCTTGACCTGGGGTTCCTTGTTGTATCGGTTCCCGGGTTCGCGGCTTCCCGGTAGTCGGCCTGAACGAATAGGTTGTCCCTGTCTGTCGAATCGTGGAAACGGGTCAGCGTGGTGGCGACCCCTGCCAGGAGGGGACCATGGGACAAGGAGACTTCCGTATTCGGTTTGATGACTTTTTGAAGGGTGCCCGTCGTTTTGTCAAAGACATATTTCAGACCCTTGCAAGTCACCGTCAGGAGGGCTCCCTCATCATGGGCTGACGGCAGCATCCCCGTTCGTGTTGCGGGTTGCGGAACACTCTTCCGTGCCGCGGCCCGCAGAGCCGCCGTTTGGGCCCGGGCCTGTTTAACCGTCCAAAGCGGTTCCGATTTTCGGATAACCGCAGGCGTTTTTAATGGCCAGCTCCAGGTAAAGAGTTCTCTCTTGTCCGGGCCATAGGCCGTCAGATAGAGGGCATCGCTCTTTTGCCAGTCGGGAGGCAGAGACAGTGCAAGGATGCCGCTCTGACCGGGAGCCATATCGACCGGCGCAGGTTTCCCGCCGGCCTTTAGGATCGGCGCAGTGGTTTTGTCGCCCGGAGGAGGAAAAGACACCAGGCTCCAGGTGAAGGCGCACTGGTTCAGATTGGTAAAGAAATAGCGGTTTCGGATCGTCAGCCTGCCGTTGAAATGACCATCCAGTACCGGCGGATCGACCGCTACCGGCGACCATATTTCTTTGATCGTATAGAAACTGGCTTCTTTTTCGCGATGCGGGCCTACGATCCCGTCCGGCGCATGGTTGCCGTCCGAGTCATATGCGCTATCCTTGTCGGTACGGATGACGGCTTCGTCGAGGAAGGCCCAGATAAAGCCGCCCGCGCCATGCGGGTGGGTCAGCAGCAGGTTCCAGTAATCGTCCAGGGCGGCACCGGCGCCGCCATCATACAGGCCATGCATAAACTCCGTCGGAAAGAAGACGTCTTTTTCTTCGGCTACCGATTTAAGGACATAGCCGTAATTGGGGTAGTGTTTGGTATGGGTACCGTTAAACCGTTCGAAAGGATGGATGACGATACGTCCCTGCGGATCATACCACGCATAGTCATCATCGATACCCCGGTTCCACCCTCCTTCGTTTCCGTTGTCCCAAATCACGACGGCGGGATGGTTGACATCCCGGGTCACCATCTCCTTTACCAACCTGTGACCGACAACGGTATCGTATGCCGCCTGCCAGCCGGTCAGCTCATCGAGTACATAGAGACCCAGCGAGTCGCATACGTCCAGGAAATCGGCGTCGGGCGGATAGTGCGACATCCGGACGGCGTTCATGTTCATTTCTTTCATGAGCTTCACGTCCATCAGGTGTACGGCATGGCTCAGCGTGCGCCCCGTCTCCGGCCAGAAGCTATGCCTGTCCGATCCCTTGAACAGGATCTTCTCACCGTTCACATAGAAGCCGTCACCCCTGCGCAGCTCGACGGTGCGGAATCCAAAACGCTGCCGCACCTGGTGCAGCACCCCTCCTTCATTTTTGACGGAGAGCACCACCTGGTAGAGATTCGGGAACTCGCTGCTCCAACGGAGGGGCTTTGGGAATTGGCTTGTCAGTTCCCATTCTTCCGCCCGGTCATCCTTTCCCGCAGCCCCGTCATTTTGGATGGCCGCATTTGTCCGGTCCGGAACCTCTTTTTTTTCGGCCGCGGTCGCCCTGACGGAGAACGGCTTTCCGACATCCTCGCCCTTTAATGTTTTTACCTGCGCCACAAAGGTCTCATCCCCTTTTATATTTTTAGCGTACACCTCCATCCGGAACGAACCGTCGGCCCTCGCATCGATTGCCGTCCTTTCAATAAATGTCCGGGGCACTATCTCCAGGTATACCGGGCGGTAGATCCCTCCGAAAAGCCAGAAGTCGCTATTGCCCCGTTCCGCATTGTTGACCGAGGCATTCGCCGACATCTTGCTGACGGTCACTTCCAGCAAATTGTCCCCACCGGTATCTTTCTCGTTCGCGTCTTTCGCGCTGCTCTCCTTCACGTTCTTCGTGGGTCTTCCTTTCGTGCCCATTCGTCTCCCCCCGTTCGTGTCCCCGTTTATCAGCGACGTAATATCGTATTTGAATCTATAAAAACTTCCCTGGTGAACCGGCCCGGCCGTTCTTCCGTTGATGGTAACTTTTGTATCGGTCATCGACCCTTCAAAAACGAGAAACACTTTTTTGCCCTCCCAGCCCGGCTCCGTCCTAAATTTGTATTTGTAGAGCCCCTGTTCGCTGAACTTGACTTTGTCATGCCCATAGTTGTAATTCCCAAAACCCTGCTGTTCCCAGCAGGAGGGAACGGGGATCGTCGTCCATTTGCCGCTATTTCGGCCGGCTGTGCAAAAGAAATCCCATAAGACGGTATGGTCCTTATCCGTTCCGGACAGATACTTTATGACGGTTGTCTGTTCGACTGTCTGTTCGACTCTATGCTCGATTCTACGTTCGACTGTCTGTTCGACTGTGCGTTCGGCTGTGCGTTCGACGGCTGCCTGTGAGAAAGCGTTGAAACAGGTCGTTGCAAACAGAAAGGACGGCAATAGACTTTTCATATCGGCTATATGGCTCATGTCGTTTATATGGCGGGATTGATTGGCAAATGTTTGTTTTCGCAGCAAATGATAAATTTACCGTGATGGCTGATAAACTCGCCATGAATTTACAGGATAAGCCATGAATTTGCGGGATAAATTTATTCTTACGGTTTATCCTTTTTCCTTTTTTGATTTTTGGGAATTACCACTTTCGATGTATTCGGAACGGGGCCTCGATCTAATCGGGAACCGGCAAGACCGGCTGCCGGGAACCCACCGGATTTTGATGAGCTTTCTGCCTTGTTTGGCTGATGAGTTGCGGGCGCACGGGTTTTCCGGGAAGTCTTCCCGGAAAACGGGAAGATTTCGCTATGACTGGGACGCTGTTTTCGAAGCCAGGAGGAGTTGGTCAAAGGCGTCTTCATTTGCCTCTTCATTTGCCTCTTCATTTCGGAAACGGTCCTAGTATTCAGACATGGAACGATTTTCGATCAGTCGCAGGATATCGGCAATGATGATCTCGTACGCGAAATCGGTAAGTTTTTCGCCCAGTATGATCGGGTACATCGGATGATCTCCGTAGTTGGCGATCATTTTTTCCCCGAACTGGTCCTTCATTTTTTTTGCCATGCTGACAAGCAGGGATTGCGTGTCGCTCCTGCTGCTCTCTAAAAACAAGACAAGTAGCCGGTCCCACGACAGCATTTCACCGGTTGCGGTGATCAATTTACCCTTTCTGTTGAATTTCAATGTTGGCTTCATTGGATAGCATATTGAAGAAGAAAATGAAAGTCTCCGGTAGAAACCGGGGACTTAACCAAAACGAATGCTTATGCAAAATGAAAAATAGTGGTCGCTTCCGGTCGATTATAGGAAGATTCTGCCGGGACTGGTCCCGGCAATGAATGCGGTTATGGTTGTTGGCCGGGCTGCCGACATCGGTCGTAATATAGGACGGGCTTTACAGGATGCATATCTTGTTGCTTATTCGAGGCAAAGATACGAAATAATATTAGTCTACTCATTAGATAGACTAATATTATTTATTTTAGTAGAATAAAATTTGCGGATGCCCCGAAACCCGGGAAAAAGAAATACTATGATCAGTAACCGGATTTTTAAAAGATCATTTCTATCCGCAATCTTGATTTTCAGGCTGGCTGCGGCTTGCTTTGCACAGGACCCGCATACCATTCGGTTGCGGAATGACAGTCTCCTGGTAGAGATACATCCTGGATCTTTTGCCCTGTCTTTTATCGACCGGGAGGGTATACGCTACCCTGTTTCCGCCGGGCGGCAAAAGGAGCAAGCCGGAAATATACAATCGGACGCTTTACACGCCCAATGGGATCTTGCGGGGACAGGGAATAGTGTCCGTATTGACCTGAAGAACGATTACCTGGAAGTGACGATCCGGGCCAGCGAAGCGTCCGTGTTCACCTGGCCGGAGATCTTACCGGCCACCCCTGCCGGGGCCTCATCGCGCACCGGCGTCTCGTCCGGCCCCGATGCCTTCACGATTCCCTTGCACGAGGGAAAATATATCCCGGCAAGAGATCCTCAATGGGTGGATTATCTCTCTCATCACGGTCCGTATTCCGGTTTACAGGATTTCTCCATGCAGTTCTTCGCGGCGGATTTCGGCAGGCGTTCGGTGTTGTATATCATTGAAAACTCCTTCAACAACGAGCTCGAATTCAACAATCGCGGGGGAGCGCTGGGGCTGCGCTTCCGTCATGAGTTCCCGGCCACCGTAAAGTACAAGCAATACGGTTTCAGAATTTATCTCACACGGAATAACACGGTTACGATTGCAAAAACCTACAGGAACTATATTCTCGAAAAAGGAAGGTTTACCACGCTCGAAGAAAAGGCCGCTAAAAACCCCAATATACGAAAGCTCTACGGCGCCCCCTTTATTTATATCTGGAATTCGGCGTTCCTCGGCAGTGATGACGTTACCGACTGGAGCGCTTTCAGGGAATATCTCGTAAAGGAATCGGGAGCCGTAACGGACAATCCGACGAAGTATATACTGGGTCTGTTTAAAACCGGACAATGGGGACAGGAATTTTTAAAACAGTGGAACGACTTCGCAAAGGGACCATGGATCATTCACTATCATCGGGACCTGTTTGCAAAAGCGCTGGATGAAGCCATGCATAGCCTGGAGTTCGCGAACGGAGAGGTATGGAAAGGGCTTTCACTTGACGAGGAAAGCCGGCAACTGATAAACGATGCCGGTCATTTGACGGTGTCGGCCTCCTACCGGCTGAACGAGTTGCTTCTTTACAGGGCCTATTCCCGTTTCCTGCGGCCCATAAGTGACTGGGGAGGAGCCCCGCTATCCCTGCTCGATGAATTGAAATCGGCGGGTATTAAAAATGCGTGGCTGGGAATGAGTGACGATTGGGTACAGGGGGAAGTGCACCTGGATTTTGTCCGCAAGGCGCGGGACATGGGTTACCTGATCGGACCCTATGACTCCTACCACAGTATGCATGTTCCGGGCAAGGAGAAATGGCTGACCGCAAAATTCGACGACACGACACTCTACCAACGTGCCTATGTAATGAAGAAGAACGGGCAACCCAGTACGGGCTTCCTGGGCCTGGGCCGGCATCTGAATCCAATGCTTGTCTTCCCGGCCGTGGAAGACCGGCTTCGTAAAATAATGAAGGCGACCGACGGCCAATTTAATTCCTGGTTCATAGATTGCGATGCGACGGGAGAGTTTTTTGACGACTACACACCGGGAAGAATGACGAACCAGCAGCAGGATCTGGAAGCCCGTCTGCAACGCATGGCCTGGATACGGGATACTTACAACCTGGTAATCGGCTCCGAAGACGGAAACGATTTTGCTTCGCAGACCCTCGCATTTGGTCACGGAATGGTGACGCCGGTCGTTGAGTGGAACGACCCTGACTTACGGACCAATAAGCAATCTCCCTATTTCCTGGGCGGCTATTTTTCCAATTCGGGAGGCATACCGCCGAGATACGTAAAACAGGTACCAGTCAAGAAAAAATATCAATACATCTATTTTGACAACCGCTTCAACGTACCGCTATTTCAATTGGTCTACAACAATTCGGAGATCACCACGCATCATTGGGAGTGGGGCAGCCTGAAGGCGCCCGGCGAGATCATCAATACGGAACTGAAGGAAATATTGTACAACGTCCCGCCACTATATCACCTCGACAAGAAATACTGGGCACTCTTTAAAGATGAGATCAGTAAGCAGATCAGGGTGTTTTCAACAACGCATCCCATCGCCATCCGGCAGGAGATGACGGATTTCTCGTGGATCAGCCAGGACCGGATGGTGCAAATGACGCGTTTTGGGAATGTTTTGGAGATTGTGGCTAACTTCGGACCCCAACCTTTCACGTATAGCGGCAAGGTCATCCCGGAACACGGATTGCTCATTCATCATCTGGACACAGGGGCTTATGCGGTTTATAAACCTTGACGGACAAGATTCAGTCCCCGGGTTCTTTTCTCCGGGCTGCCGCCGTGTCTATGATCCCCTTTGCCGCTTTCGGACCCACCGGAAATACAGGAACAGGCCCAGCGCCACCATAAAGATCTGCGCCGCCGCCCAGAACATCGTGCTTGCATCTTTTGCCCACTTGCCGATCCCTCCCAGGAATTCGTGTTTGTGCAGAAATGCGAAACTATATCCTTCCAATTTGTCCCGGTCATTTACACGGGCCGACAGACTACCGGTTGCCGTCTCCACGTAGTAACATTCATGGCTATTTTGTGGATAGGCCACTTGCCAGACAGGCAGGCGTTTATTGGTGAAGTTATAGTCCCCATCGAACTTGGTGATCTGTTTTGTCGAGATGATATCCGTGGCCGGATACCCGCTGAATCCGGTAGCCAGCCAATCCGCATACCGGCGTTCCCCCTCTTCCAGCACCGATCCGTCCGTCGCGTTCACAAATGTCACGACCGGCGACGGTACCCGCCTATCTCTCATCAGGTCCCTGCCCGCCGTCTTTGACCCCGAAGAATTGTCCGTATTTCCGGAAGAGCCGCCCCTCTTTCCGGAGAAACTATCCGTCTTTTCGAGGGCGCTATTCCTCTTTCCGGAAGAGCTATCCGTCTTTCCAAAGGAGTTGCCCGGTTTTCCGAAGGAACTGCCCGGTTTTTCCGGCGTCGTTACCCGCCAATAACGGCCTGTCTCTATCCTTGCCACGCTGATTGCGATCAGCGGACCATGGGCGGCCACGGCCAGCGCGTGGTAATCGAACCGCATATCCCGCGCGGCAAAGCGGTTCTTTACGAAATATCGGTCACGGGTATCTTCCTTTAGCTTGTACAAAGCATGGTACCCGCCGCTAAAGCTGAACATCAGCGTGAAAAGGGAGATGACGACCGCCGTATACCGATGATTCCGCCGCGCCCGGGTATAGCCCTTGCCCGGGACCTTTTTGCTCCGCGTGGAAAAGAAGATATAGATCCCCAGCACCGTCGTCAGAAAGGCTGTCGCCATCAGCAGGAACATCGCGACCTGTTTCCCCTGCCCCAGAAAGTCCAGCCATTGGTAGGTATGGATATACTGAAACAGGCGGTTAAAGCCTGCCCGGCGATTGTCCACCGCAAAGGAGAACCGATCCTGCACGGTCTCCACATACACCCGTATGCCGTCCGGCCTTTCGAAGGAGACCTTATAGACCGGCAGCAGCCGGTTGATCGCGTTATATTCCTCGTCGAACCGGGTGAGCCTGATCGCGTTCAGCACTTTGCTGCCCGGGGCATTCAGAACCGAAGACGTCGCCGTACCGCAACAGTCATGTATCTCCGGAGAAGCCTCGCCGTTCATCACCATCGGCATCCCGGGATGCATCTTCATCGACGCACCGGTCTGCATTGCCGTCGACACACCAGCCTGCTCTTTGCTTCCCTCCACATCCGAAGATCCGGGATTGGTTTCTCTTCCCGAAGAGGCAGAATGAATCCTGTTCTGCCCCGGTCCCTCCAGGAACTGCCGGGCCAGCCATTGCGCATAGATCCAGTCTCCCTTTGATAAGATCCTGCCGGTCCGGGTGCTCAGATAGACGGGTACATCCTTCTCCTCCCGTTGCACCTGGTAAAACCAGTTCGTGTCGATATGGACGATCCGGAACTGGCTGATGCTGTCGATATGATTACTATCCAACGCCGCCTGCAGGGATAGGAGTAACTGGCTGCTGTCGACGACGACGGGCCGCAGCCCCTGCGTGGCCACCGAAGGCCGGATATTGGTCATGATCGGGTGCATGAAGCCGCTGGCTGCGGATAGCAACAAGGGGATGGCTATAAGCAGGGACAGGCGTCTATGCCACTGGTAGATATTTTTTTTAAGCATGGTTTCTGTTTTAAGACAGGATGCCCGGGTTGCCCCTGGGCATCCTGGTTTGAATGAATAGGATTATTGGCCGAAACGGTAGGTCAGTCCCAGTGTCAGCGCCCGGGGATCCCCCAACTGATAGGTATAAGCTGCCGATCCACCCGATACCGAGACCTGTGAAACCGTCGAATAATATTCGTTGAAGACATTCAGCGCATTCACCCAGATCTCGAAATGTGGAATCTGGTAGCCGGCCCGCACATTGGCCACGTTGAATCCGTCATAAGTATATTGTTGCAGGTTGTCCATAAAATACCTGCCAACCCGCTGCCACTCTGCCGATAGCCGAAGGCCTTTCAAAGCATGAGGCTTCCAGGTCACCTGTGCGCTGCCAAAGAAATGGGGCGCATCGGCCATCTCCTTGCCGCTATAGTCTACACCCGACGATATATAATTGACAAATTCATGTTTGGCGTTGGACGCGGAGACGCGGATCAGCCAGTCCTTCGCGGGACGACAGGTCAGACCGTATTCCAGGCCCTTATGCCTGGTACGACCCGCATTTTGCGATTGAGAGATGCCGCTGGGCAGTTTCACATTGATGATCTCGTTGGTGCCGTTCATCAGGTAGGCGCTCCAATCCACATACAGGCGGTTACCAACCAGCGAAAGCCAGCCACCGACCTCATAACTGCGAAAGGTCTGCGGGTCGAGATAGGTATTATTCCCCGTCTTGCCAAAGACATCGGTGATTTGCGGCGGAACATATCCTTCGCTGTAGTTACCATAGAAACCGACGCCTTTATAGTTATAGGTGAAGCCGATCTTAGGCGCCACTTTCCCATAATTGGTGACCGTGGACGGTCCCCCCGTTACCAATGTACCCGGCAGATAGTTTACAAATACATATTGGAACGCATCGTAACGAAGGGCGGTAATGACCCGGAACCCTTTGAACGGAGAGAACTCATAGTCGGCGTAGCTGCCGAAATCCGTCACAAACGTCTTGTAATTCGCTAATACGGAGTCCGGGGACGTATAGGACGTATAGTTCACAAACCCATTGGCATTTTTCTTCTGTACCCAGATAAAGTTCTCGTTGAATGTCTGGGGATTCAGTTCCGCGTTCAGCCCGAGAACCAGCTTGCTGTCCAGGAATTTGAATTTTTGGATATGCTGCAGGTACAAACCATATGACTTGAACGCATTATCGTTGATATTTCCGGTGGCCGTGTCGGGGGATACCGGGTTCGAGGGTTTATTCCCCGTATGATAGCTGCCGATCTGGTAGCTGGGATTCTGTATTACCGAATTATTGCGGAACATGAAGGTAGCGGTCGTGCTGCTGTGATCGTTCCAGCTATGCGTCAGCACCGATTTCCCGCGGAAGGCAAATACCTTCCGGTAGGTGAAGAAGGTCTGCGCCGAATAGTTCCTGGAGGCGAAATGGGTGCTATCCAGCGAACCATACATGTCGCTTTTGTAATCCACATAGGTCACGCTATTCGACCAGGTTGTGTTATTGTCGATGTGATAGTCCAGCCGGTAGGTGGAAGCGGATTTATGGAAGTCGCTATACTGGATGGGGCCATTCGTCTGGTTGGCATAATACCCGCTGGCGATAAAACCCAGCTTGCCCCAGCTGGTTCCGACCTGCGCATCGACCCGCCGGTAACCCTGGTCGTTCCCCTGCACGCCGAGATACCCGTCGGTATAAACGGGAGGAGCCTGGGTGATGAGGTTGACGACGCCACCGATTGCCTCCGCGCCATATAGCGAAGACGCGGGCCCCTTGATGACCTCCAGACGCTGAGCGGCCGCCATATTCATTTCCAGCAGGGCATTGTGATTGAAGACTGCCGAGGTTCGGATCGGTATGCCGTCTTCCAGGTAGAGGAATAGGTTGTTGGTGCTCATCGGCTGACGGATGCTCATCTCGTGCTGTTCGTTGCCGAGATTGATCATGTTGACCCCGCTCACCTGGTTGAGCAGAAAATCCAGTCGTTGCGCCTTGGTCTCCTGGATAGTCTGCTTGCCGATGGTAGCGATGGCGATCGGCGATTCGGTACGTTTCTGCGCGGTACGATTGCCGGAAACGACGATTTCCTGCAGGCGATTGTCCGAGGGCGTTAAGGCTATCGACAATTTGGTCGCCTGCAGACGGATCGTCCGGGGATTATGACCGGTAGCCGAAACGACCAGTTCGGCATTGTCTTCCGCCATCAGCGTAAACGTTCCGGAAGCATCGGTGCTGGTTCCCCGGGCCTCGCCCCGGATGGTGACAGAAGCTCCTCCGATGGCTTCTTTCGTGACGGCGTCAAATACTTTTCCTGATATGGAGACTGACTGTCCCCGGCTGTCGATGGAAAATAGCAGGCTGATAAACAATGCCAATGCGGCGATGCCCGTATGATACGATTTCATTTTTTTGTGTTGTTTTGATTCTTATCTGGAATGTATAGACCTATGACAGGGACCTTCCCGGCAGGCATAAAATATCCTGCCTGCCTGTCATAGCGGGAAAATTAAAAACAGGAAAGAGCAGGAAGATCAATCCGGGGGATGGAAACAAAAAAGAGATCGATCAAATGTCCTGTTATCCGACACGCAGGGCGCACGTCGTATAAGGGAAGAGACAAAGCGGAAAATGCTGAAATCGCCGGTTATGTGTTGGAAAAGTATCTCCTCTCTGGTTTCGCTCTTTTTCTCCGGGACGCCTTTGTCTGTATCCTCATCCCGTGCGATTTTTTTATGTAGCTGGCAACTGCCATGACAATGCATTTCCGGTTTGTCTCTGTTTTCGCAGAGCGTCCGGGCAATATAATCCCTGTTTGCATAGAAGTCCAGCAGGATCACCACCTTACTGAATGATTGAATCAGTATGGGCAGCAACAGGAATAGCGCTGTACATTGTTTTCGCATAAACAATACAGGAGTCGAAGATTGGAACATATGCGGCTCTTAATCGCCTCAAACGCGATAGGCCACTGTCGGAGAAATAGGTGTCGTATAAAAAGGCGCAGTATCTAACAGGAAGGGGGATGGAAAAATGAGCCGGGTTGATCGATTGGTTTTTCCACGAAGGGAATAAAATAGGGAGTGGTCGTCACCGATGAAAAAGGAGGTTCGGAATTACGGAAAAAATGATCGCTTAACAGGATTTCGCTCCTGTTCTCCACCCGTCGCTCCGGGTTGTTTTTATCCTGGCTGTCCTGGCGGGCGAGACGTTTGCGCAACTGGCACTTTCCGCAGCAATTCAGCCCGGGTTTATTCCTGTTTTCGCAAAGGTTTTTGACAATATACTCCTGGTGGGCGTAGAAATCGACGAAAATGACAGTCCTGCTGAAGGTCATCACGGTGAAAGTCAGCAACAGAACAAATACTGTACATTTTCTCAGCATATTGCCGGACAATTTTTTGCAAAGATATGGCCAAATCATTTTGAAATAGCCTGCGCGTCAAATTTTAATGACAATGCAAAATTAGGGATGGTAGAGTGTCGGTATCTCGATCTTCCATTTCCACAATATCGGCATTTCAAAAAGGGACAAGGCCAGCAGAGTGCCCAGCAGCGGCGCCGCCCAGTAGAGCCAGTACCCCGACCAATTCCTGCTGACGATGGCCGGACCAAAACTCCGGGCCGGGTTAGTGCTGGTGCCCGATAGTTGACCTTCCGCGCAGACCATGATACAATACAGGACGGGCATCAGGTATGGGGTAAAATGTTTCAACCGCTTATGACCCACGAAGAAAAAGATACCCGCTATCAGCAGGAAGCTGGTGATCGTCTCCCCGGCAAAAGCCGTGACCAGACCGCCGACGGGCGGGACGGTATTTCCGTAACCGATGCTGGCGCCCTGTTGTCCCCAAAGCAGCAGGGGGATGGCCCCGAGGGCGGCGCCGGCCATCTGGGACAGGATGAAACCCAGGGTGTGGAGGGCCGACATCTTTTTTTTCAGGAAGAAGGCGATGCTGACGATGGGGTTGATATGTGCGCCGCTGATCCTGCCCACAGGGGACAGGGTGATTAGGCAACCGGTAGTGCCAAAGAGAAACCCCGTCAGGGCCCTTCTTCCGGCATCCGACGGCATCCAGGCCCTGATGGGAGACCCATCCCCATTGTTGAAGATGACGACCGATAAGCCCACCCCGACCAGAAGGGCCGTGCCAATGCATTCCGACAGGTAGATATGGAAAGTCTTCTTCTTTATGTTATTTGCTTTATGATATAGGGTTTATAAGGGCTTATATTATTCGCTTTTACGGACCCGGAAGATACGTTTTATTTTACCTGCCATTGATTGTCGGCTGGATTGGCGTCCATGAAGATGCCGTTTTTCAGTTCGATGCTCCGCACTCTCTTCCCGCCGGCGGTCTTTACGGGAATACTCACCTTTTTTGAGCCTTTGCTCCAGACCCAGGGGGACTGGTGGAAAGATTCCATGCTGCCGTCGGCGTACTGGACTTCGAGGTCGAAGGGCGCGGCCATGCCGCCGATATTTTGCACGGAGACGGTATAGCCTCCGGGCGTCCGGGTGGCTTTTTCGATGGCCAGATCGATATAGTTGTTGGAGAAGAACCAGTTGCTCCAGAACCAGTTCAGGTTCTTGCCGGATGCCTCGTTGATACTATAGAAGAAATCCCAGGGGATAGGGTGCTTTCCATGCCAGCGATTCATAAACGCATGCAGGGATTTTTTAAACAGGGCATCCCCCAGCATATCTTTTACGGCCAGGTAGCCGAGGGAGGGCTTGCCATAGGCATTGTTGCCGTAAGCCACGCCCCGCAACAGGTTGGCAGGGGTGATAATGGGCAGGTCCTCTTCAGTGGAGGGATCATTGATCCATCTTCTGACGCGGAACTCTTTGTAAAACTCCTCCGCCTTCGCCGCACCCAGGTCTTCCCGGCCGATCAGGAACTCGAATGTCGTAGCCCAGCCTTCAT
This sequence comes from Puia sp., assembly GCA_031292515.1. Classification (GTDB taxonomy): domain Bacteria; phylum Bacteroidota; class Bacteroidia; order Chitinophagales; family Chitinophagaceae; genus Puia. Next base: position 210,756 of record JARLGZ010000054.1, read on the forward strand.
CCATAAAAGGGTAGCGGGCTTCGTTGATACCCATGTAGAAAGGGAACCAGCTATGGGCGATCTCATGTTCGGCGACAAACCTCGAAAATTCCGGGTCGTCATTGGTGGCGTCGTTCACCATCATGGGATATTCCATATCCGCATATCCCTGTACGATAGTGGTCTTTGGAAAGGGATAGGCGATTCCCGGCCAGTAGCGGGAGAGCCAGTAGAGTGAGTGGACGCCGAACTCGACCATGCGGTGGAAGTCTTTTGCGGTATCGTTATAGGCGGCCTGTACGGCAGCGCGGCGACCTGTCAGGGTGTCCGCCACGACGCTGGCTCCGTCCCATACATAGTGATCGCTGATGGCTACCGTCATATCGGAAATCGCATCGGCCTTCCATTGCCAGGTGTTGATGGCATTTTGTGCCGTGACCCGCCGGGTCGCCAGGTCTCCCGCCGTAGCGATATGAATAATCGGGTCGCCGGTCAGGGATGTCTTCAGCCGGGCCGCATATTCGGGTTGCAGCACCTCGTCAGGATTCTCCAGGGTGCCGGTCGACCACACGAGATAGTTCCGCGGTACGGATACGGAAAGTGTATAGTCGTTGAAGTCGTTGTAGAACTCCTGGTAGTTGGTAAAATCCCACCGGTCCCAGCCATTATAGTCGTCATATACGGCCACACGGGGATAGGCATACGCCAGGTAATAGGTGGTGCTGTCGATCATCCCTTCGCGTCCGCTATGGGGTGAGATCTCGTAATGCCAGTCGAAGCCGAGGCGGACGGAATCGTGGGGCAGGAGGGGCGCATCCAGCGAGGTTTCGGGACTGGTAGCGCCACCGCCGGGATCGGACCAATGCCTGGGCCTGCCATTTTCTGAATAGGCGTCGACGACGATCCCGGGGTTCAGATCGGATGGATCCGCAGCATCGTAGCGCAGCGCGCCCGGACGATGGATGTTCAGGATGAACTTGAAGACCAGGGTCTTCAGGGTATCGGGACTGTTATTGACATAGACGATCTGCTCGCTCCCCCGGATCGTCCGGTCCGGAGGGGCCGCTCGCAGGGAGATCGTATAGCGGCCGGTATTCTGCCAGTATCGGGGACCGGGGTTTCCGTCGGGAGAACGTGTTCCCTTGATAAAGGCATTCCGAATGTTGCGGGGCGTATATAAAGACTGGGTTTGTGCCGGGGCCTGAGCGTATACGGAGAGAGCCATAACGCTGAAAACGAGGGATAGGGCGCCGAATAAGAGGGGCAAAAGAGGTCGCGTTTGCATAACCACGAATTTATCGATTTATTGGGTTCCGGCAAAGATTGCATGGGACAACCGGGCTTCCTTCGTCTATTTAGAAGGTCGTTGGTCGAATGAGTTGAAATCGCCGGGGACATCCGCCCTACCTTCAGGTCTCATAAAAAAACCGGCAATGAGATCCCTTTTTCACCCTTTGAGTTTGACGATAGTTTTGTTCATGTTTGGCTGCTCGAAAACCAATAACGGCGGTAGTGGCGGAACGGGTGGTACCGGCGGCACAAAAGCCAACTACGCCTTCGCCAATACGGAATACAACGGAATTTCCACCCAGGTCTCGGAATATTATCAAAAGCCCATCGCGATTCATTTTAACGCCGACAGCACCGTCAGCGCCTTTTCCTGCTTTGGCTGGTCATTGAACGGAGCGTTGGTTTTACATGACAGTATCCACGGTAAAATAACGACCGTAGGCACGGATGGCAGCGGCGGAACGACAATTTCCGTCACCTTCGACGGCACCGGAGACCAACAGCTGATGACCATCTCCGCGGACAAGTCGGGTCTCTCCGGTGGATCTATCTCAGGTTCACCCGCGCCGGGAGCCGTCCAATTCCAGTTCGCGGGGCTGAAATTATTCCCCGCTACCCCGGTTTCGATAGCCGGCAGTTGGAGCACGACCTCCGTCAACATCGGGGGCGGCTTTGTGGATTATTATTATCCCGACGTCGCAACCTTTGCTTTCTTCACGGACAGCACGACGAGTTATGACCGTAACGGCCTGGCCTACCCCAACGGCCCCGGGACGACGCCCCTAAAAGCCAAATATTGGCAGGTTGGTTCAAGAGTCTATTTCTATGGGTTGAATGAGAACTACGCCCGCCTGATACCCTATTTTGGCGTGCTGTCAGCCGATGGAAAGACCATGTACGTCGATACCCAGGACTTCAGCGCTGCTCGCCTGCCTGTCCCGTTCCAGACTAACGACGAATATGGTCCCGCCGATGTCACCCCGTCCATTGAAAAGCAAAATGAACCTTGAGGATTTTTATTGTTCGTTATAAGTAGGAGATCATTTGCGATTGCAATGCCTGCGATTAAAGTATCCGTGTGGCCAATCTCCCGGCCTTTCTTGCGCAGATCAGCATGAATTTCTGCTGCAATTTTTGCCGTTCGCATGGTCATTGGGATAACCTTGTTCAACTCGACAAAATCAGTAAACTTCTTTAATTGTTTTTTTGCGTCCTTGTAAAGAAGGCCGTATTCTTCCAGCCTGTTAACAGGAATATCTTTGAGTTCTTTTAATACGGTGTTGTACGTTAACATTATACGATTCGGATTTGGATAACGATAATAAAAAATATCATTGACTGAATGGAAATTACGCATGCGCAATCACGACGCGGCCTGCGTTAGAGGATGGGTAATCCATCTTTCCTGTGATCCCCCGGGGACTTGCCGCCTGGTCACTTACATAAAAACCAGGCTTATGTGGATTCCTTTACTCAACTCCTCCTGGCTGATTTTTTGTCTGTGATCCCGGCGGAATTTTCCCCACTGCCGCTCTGCAAAAGCGAGGTATTGCTGCCAGTCATATAGGGTGACACCATGTTTACCGGCCCTGATATGATAGCGGATGGTCTGGCCGACGGGCTGATGCAGCGGGGGGAAGCTATCTGTTCCGATCCCCGGTTTGCCGAAGAGGGCATATACTTCACCGGCCCCGACGGCGCTCGTGAATTCTCCTTTCGGGTCCGACCACCGGTCTTCTTCGGCGCTGGCGACATAGAGGGGGCGTGGCGCCTGGAGGGCCAGCAACTCGTGCTGGTCTACCGGCAGGGAGTCGGCGTGATCGTTATATTTCTTATAGCCCGGTGTGAACCACCAGGGAAAGCGTTCATTCAGGTTCCGTATTGTCTCTCCGTAGATCCTCCGGGATAGCGCGGCCCCGCCTTCTCCCGATTCGTTGGAGATGACGATGCTAAAGCGGCGGTCGGAAGCGCCGGCCCAAAGCGCGGCTTTCCCCAGCCGGGAATGCCCCATCAGGGCGACCCGGTGCGCATCGACGGCCGGATCCTTTTCGAGATAGTCCATGATGCGGCTCAGCCCCCAGGCCCAGGCTCCCAATGCACTCCATTCCTCCGGTTTGATCGCCAGCATCTTTTGCAAGCGGCCCCGTATACCCGTCTTCCAACCTTCAGCGTTGTCGGGCTCGACATCTTCATACCAGGCGGTTGCCAGGCCGATGCCCTGTGACAGGATCTCCCGGACGGGCCAGCTCTCATCCTTGCCAACCTTCGCATTCCCCTGGAAATTATAACCGAGGAAGACGGGAACAGGGCCCGAAGCGTTTGCGGGCAGGAATAGGAGCAGATCGATAAAAGCAGCGTCCGTCGCGGTATCCTTCGGGTCATCGCCGAACCGGATCCTCACCACCTTGCGGAGGATCGACGTGTCTACCGGCCATTTCCCGGATTCCATCGTCGTCCAGTGCAGGCTGATTTTCCGGGTGGGATACCGTCCATAGACGTTTTCCTCAAAAAGACGATAGAGCGCGGGCCTCTGTATTTTCTCCCATTGCCGAACCGTCCTGACCTTCCGGCCATCTGCCATGAGCAACGGGTCGGGAAGCCGGTAGGGGGGCACCTTGCTCTCGTCAAAGTTCGTCCCGGCCGGAGGCTGCGGGAAGGAAGTTGCAGACATGGCCAGCAGGCATGGAAGAATCCGGAAACGCATCAATAAAGAACGCATCGTCGAAGAACATCTCATTGGCGTGTCGTTTTTGATCTTTCAAACAGCCGTCATCATTACCCCGGGGGCCTGATCTTTGCTCCGCGACCAACCGCCCCTGCTGGCCCATTGGGCGAAGTCAATCCTTCTCCACCAGTTCGTCGTCTATCTTATAGACATCCACGTCGCCCAGCAAGGGGATCGCCTTCGAATCCGTAATACGGATGCGGATCGCGGAGACCAGTTGTTTGGGGAAGGTCAGGATACGCTTGTGCCCGATCGTCGTGGCGTCCAGCGTATAGGTGGTGTTGCCGTTTTCGCCGATCGTTTCGATCGTGACGCCTTTTACGCGTTGTCCCATCCGGATCGGCTCCTTCAGCACCACGCAATTCACGATCTCGGGGTGGCGTAACTTGATTTCGATAGCGTTCTTCTTATAGTCCGGTCCCAGGGAGATATAAGTCTCCGCGTCGTTGTCGGAGAGGTTTTTGGTGTTCGACGGGAGTGCCGTGCTGATGACCGTTCCCGGTTTCTTCGCAAAGGAGTAGGCGAAACTCTTGTCTCGCAGCTCCTTGAAGCCCATGAGGGCGGTGGAATCGAAAGAGGTGAAATGTCCCGTCCTGTCCGGAGGGACATTCAGCAGAAGACAGGAATTCCTTCCGACCGATTTCAGGTAGAGCTGGAAAAGTTGTTCGGGTGTCTTGACCTTATCGTCCTCCTCCTGGTGGTAGAACCAGCCCGGACGGATGCTGACATCGCTTTCGGCAGGCAGCCAGACGCGGCCGTTCTCATTACCGCGGTTAAGCGTATCCGTGGGGGGCGCCCCGGCTCCCGGCTGAAATCCCGCCGTATCCAGCAGAGCCCAGTTCGTCTTGCCCGCGATCCCGCTCTCGTTGCCTACCCAGTGGATATCCGGCCCGATATCGCTGAAGACGACGGTAAACGGTGCGATGGTCCGGAGTGTGGCCTTGAAGCGCGTCCAGTCATAGACCATTTTCTTGCCATCGGGACCCTCCCCGTTGGCGCCATCCCACCAGAATTCGAAGAAGGGGCCATAGCGCGCGACGACTTCCTTCATCATATTGATAAATACCTCGTTGTATCCCGGCGTGCCGTATTTAGGGTGATTCCGGTCCCAGGGAGAGAGATAGATCCCCATCTTCAGCCCGAATTCCCGGCATGCTTTGCTCAATTCCCTGAGTACATCGCCTTTGCCATCCTTCCATTTGCTCCTGGCCACCGTATGGTCCGAAAACTTACTGGGCCAGAGACAGAAGCCGTCATGGTGTTTGGCGGTGATGATGATGCCCTTTGCACCCGCCGCCTTTGCGATCCGGCACCATTGCCGGCAATCCAGGTCGGTCGGGTTGAAGACTTCTTCCTGCTCGGTGCCTTTCCCCCATTCGAGGTTGGTAAAGGTATTGGGACCGAAATGGGCGAACAGGTAGAATTCCATGTCATGCCATTCGGCCTGTTTGACCGAGGGCAGGGGAGGGAGGGGCTTCACGTTGCCCTGGGACCTGGCGTTGACGGCGGCTGCAAGGAGCCCCGCAGAGAGAAGCAGGAATGCAAAAGGACGGGTGGGTATCTTCATCGTCTTGTTATTTTTCTTTTTTATTTGCTGGAACATGTTGGCTGCGTATTCGAATCCGGCGTTCGAAAATAAGCCGATTGGCGTAAAAAATCACGGATTTATTTTTGACCTTTCTTCGTCGGTGAGCTTCCGTGGATACCCCCATCCCGGTTTCCCGAGGTCGCAGAAATCCTGGTAGTCTTTCATATCCTTTGTCAGCAGGCGGCTTAGTTCCCGCACTTTGGACGCATATTTTGCCTGCCCGGAAAGATCATTCAGTTCGTACGGATCTTCCGTAAGGTTGAACAGTTGTACCCGGCTATCCCCATGCACATTGTACCGGATCAGCTTGTAGCCCCCTTTTTTGACGCCGCGCTGCAGGTTGGAATAGGCGAAGAACAGGTGATCCCTCTCTTTCGAGGGCCTGCCGTGGACCCTTTTGGCCAGCGAGAGCCCTTCCAGCCCTGCCGGAATTCCGTATCCGGCCAGTTCGCAGAGGGTCGGGAACAGGTCGAACAGGTAGCAATAACCGCTATCCTCGATGCCGGCAGGGATCCCCGGACCCGCGATCACGAGCGGAACGCGGATGCTGTGATCATAGAGGTTCTGCTTGCCCAGCAACCCGTGCTGTCCTACGGCGAGCCCGTTGTCGCTCGCGAAGACGATGATCGTGTTGTCTGCCTGCCCGTTCTTTTCGAGTTCATCGAGGACCCGGCCGATCTCATGATCGACTTCGCTGACCATGGCGTAATAGGCGGCGATTTGCCCCTGCACAGCTTCTTTGGTCCGGGGATGCGGCAGCAACTCTTCGTCACGGATCGTCAGTTCGCCGTTGTCGAATGGATGATCGGGTTTGTAATTCGGGGGGAGCTGTATTTGCGCGGAATCGTAGAGGTCACGGAATTCCTTCGGGGCATGGCGTGGGTCATGCGGAGCCGTAAAGGCCACGTATGCGAAAAATGGATGACCGGCATTTTTTTGTTCCGCGAGCTTTTGTTCGTCGAGGAATTGGATGGCGGCATCCGCATAATAGATAGAGGAGAAATGGCTGCCGCTGAAGCCTCCCTTATAGGAGCCGCTGGAATCATAATGATGGAGAAAAGGTTTCCAGTGCCCGCCGGTTTCCGGCGGATGCATGCCGCCGAAGAAGATATTTTCTCCTTCCCCAAAGCCACGGTTGAAGGCCGCGGGTCCGTTGTGCCATTTCCCGGTTTCAAAAGGAATATAACCTTGCTGCCGGAAGTATTCCGGCAGTATGATATCGCTTGCGGGGATATACTGCCCGTCGAGATGCTGGTGGAAGAGGCTCTTGCCCGTCATCAGCATCGCCCGGCTGGGTGCGCAGATGGCTCCCTGCAGGCCCCCCATGATATGGTTTTGGGTAAAGGTCACCCCCATTTTCATGATTCTGTCCATGTTCGGGCTCAGCACTTTTTCCCGTCCCAGCGCGCCGATCACGCTGAACCGCTGGTCGTCCGTCAGGAGGATCAGGATATTGGGATGTTTGCCGGGGGGCGGGGCAGGGGGGGCGGACGATGCCGGCGCGCAGGCGCAAAATAGCATGATCAGCGATGAGAAGGCCGCCGCTGCAAGGATTTTATGGTTCATTGTTATATTTTTTTATGACCGGACGGACCAAAAGGTCCGCCCGGTCTTGTAATTTCCGCAGCGCAGGGACAATCTCCGTGCCGGTTCGCACACTGCAAATTGTCACTTACGCTCCATTGTTTATAATGTTTTTTTCGCCAAAAGTTCAACTATATTATCCTTACCAGCCCGGATTTTGTTTTACGTTCTTGTTTAAGGTCAGCTCGTCCTGGGGAAGAGGCAGAAGATAATCCCGGTGGATATCGAATTTGAAACCGGTCAGCAGGTTGGTGGTCTTTTGGTAGGGGTCTATATATCCGGCGGCATTTATATAGATGTTATTCCCAACCGTGAGATCCGAAAACAAGGTAGCCCATTGTATCCATTTCGCTCCTACCGGCTTTGTCCCGACGATCAACTTATCGGCCGCCGCCCAACGGAAAATATCATCCAGGCGGAATCCCTCTACCGCCAGCTCTACCCGGCGTTCGCGTCTTATCTCGTTGATGAGCGGAGGGAGATTGGGGAATAGCCAACCGGGATCGGTGACGATATTGCTCATGTTTAGCGCCGGCATGCCGACTCGCGCACGGAGCAGGTTGATCGATGCGTCGATATCCGCCTGGCTGATCGTGCCCAGCTCCGCCTTCGCCTCCGCGAAAATCAGCAACAGCTCGGCATATCTCATCAGGATGAGCCCCTGCGTCCCCTGCTGCGGGATTTGCTGGGTGTAGTCGGTCGTATGTCCTTTGTAAATTTCATAGCCTGTGATGGACTGGGTTTCTCCGCTGGCATCCAGCGTCGGTTTGTAGAAGGTGTCCGGGGCGGCTCCGCCGGGTTTATTGTTCGTGATGACATCGCCGGGCGTATAAATGGTCTGGCTGAGCCGGGGATCCCGATTCCGTACCACGGTGGCCAGCGAATCGTCCCCCGCATAGAGCGGGCTAACGGAGATGGGTAGTCCGTCAGAACACAGGTAGTCATCTACCAGGCTCTTTGTGATGCCGCGCGCTGCGCCCGAAGACGAATACCTGGGCCAGTCGTTCGCTGCAGCAGCGCTTCATCCAATTGTTTCATTTTGCCGGCCATCGGGTGTGTTGTGATTTAAATATAGTCAAAAATCAGGAAATGCAAAGCCGCTATTTAGTCTACTGTTTTAATAGACAAATGTAAGCCCCCTGATTTAGAAAACCAATTTTGTTGTTTTACCGCGAGACCACGCAGCGGAACCCGGTATGTTCCAACCCTGTATCTGGCGATGTCTTCATACGGGCGGAGACACGATAGCTGGCGCAATAAGAAGCATAACAGAGGAATGACCCGCCCCGGACGGTATGTTTCGGCGTGGCGGGTTCGTCGGGATCATAGCTTTTGGAAGGCCCCCGGGGATTGACGGCCAGAGATCCCGCCAACTCCTTGTAATAGTTTGCATCATACCAGTCCGAACACCATTCCCAGACATTTCCCGCCATATCCGACAGACCATAGGGATTCGGCGGGAAGGACGCGACGGGTGCCGCCCGGTCATAGCCGTCGGTAGCCAGGTTTTTGTCCGGGAAATGACCTTGCCAGGTGTTGGCCTTCGGCTTGCCTTCGTCAATGGGTTCGCTTCCCCAGGTATAGGGCTGTCCAACCAATCCTCCCCGCGCTGCAAATTCCCATTCCGCTTCCGTCGGCAGACGCTTACCCGCCCATTTGGCATAGGCGTTTGCATCGTCCCAGGATACCTGTACGACGGGATAGTTGTCTTTCCCCTTGATAGTGCTTCCGGGTCCTTGCGGATGTTTCCAGTCCGCGCCTTTGACCCAACTCCACCATTGCCCGACATCACGAAGGTCCTCCACCGGGTTGCCGGGTGGCGTGAAAACCAGCGATGAAGCCACCAGCAGGCTATCAGGCGGTTTTGGGGTGCCGGGCGGGAGCTGCTTTTTCAACTCCTCCCAGTCTGGTTTTTTTTCGGCTGTCGTGATATAGCCGGTCGCTTCGACAAATTTTCTGAATTGCGCATTGGTGACCTCGGTGGCATCCATCAGGAAAGCGTCTACGCGCACATGGTGTCTTGGATATTCGTCGGGCCGTCCCTCTCTATCGGCTGCACCCATCAGGAATTCTCCGCCGGGGATTTTTACCATCGTCCCCACCGATACAGGACCCTGCCCACCGCCCGATCCGCGGCCTGTCATATTGCCGCCGCCATGACTCAGATCAGCGGGCGAAGCGGCCGACGGGAAGCGCGCGGGTATATTGGACGTACAATGCAGTGCACTATCTGTTGTCTGCCCGGCTGTCTGCCGATCGGGTTCGCCCGCCGTCGTGCCGGACTGTTTTCCCGCAGGAGAATGGCAGGCCATGAGCAAAAAAGCGGGCAAGGCCGGCAGAATAAACCATTTTCTATTCATGCAACAAAGATATACAGGGACGGAGATATTCCGGACAAAACAGAACCGGTCAAAATAGCATGTTTATTTGCAAAGATATTTGTAAAGATAGACGGAGAGCCGCCGGGGATTATATGATAGTTTTGGGCTAAATTGACGGCCTATCGTGAAAAACAGAAAAGATCGGCCCGGATTGCATAGGGTGCTCCGGCTTTTTATGTACTAAGTATCCGGAACAAAGATGCGCCGGCGGTCCGCGCACGAATATCAAAAGAATAGTAAAAGCAGAACAAATAAAAAATAAATGAACTATGATGATCAGGTTCGTATGTAAAAAGACATTTCCCGCTCTTGCAATCGCTGTCACGGCAATGCTGTCCCTGAATACCGTTTTTGGCCAGGATTCGAAAGCGACGGCCGCCCGTTACCCGCTCATTCCCTATCCCACGGAGCTGAAAGCCTCGGAAGGGGTGTTCCGGATCGATGGGCGTACGAAGGTCGTCTCCCGGGACCCGGCATTCAGGCAGGAAGCGGAAGGCTTGGTAGAAATGATAAAAAAGCAAAAGGGAGTACGGGTGGCATTGACCACGGAAGGGCCTGCCGGTTATTCACCGCGGAACTCCGCAGGGAGCGCCGATCCTTCCGCCGTGGGGATTGCAAAGACCATCCTGATTGATCGGGACGAAAGCATTCTGTCTCCGGAAGGCTATAAATTGTCGGTGACGCCGAAAGGCATCGTGCTTACCGCGTCCGCTTCCGCAGGTGTCTTCTACGGCGTGGAAACGATCCGGCAATTGATGAGCAGTACCGCCGCCGAAAAATCCGCTCCGGGAACGCTGCTTTTGCCTTCCGTATCGATCACCGACGCGCCCGTCTACTCCTGGAGGGGCCTGATGCTCGATGTATCCCGCCACTTCTTTTCCGTGGACTACCTGAAGAAATTTATCGACCGCCTGGCTCTTTACAAGATGAATCAACTGCACCTGCATCTAACCGATGACCAGGGCTGGCGTATAGAAATCAAAAAATATCCCGAGCTGACCGAAAAAGGCGCCTGGCGCACCTACAATAACCAGGACTCGGATTGTTTTAAACTGGCAAAGGACAATCCCGACTTCGAGCTCGACAAGGAACACATCGTGCAACGCGACGGAAAGACGATGTATGGTGGATTTTATACGCAGGAGCAGATGAAAGACCTCATCCGCTATGCCACAGCACGCCATGTGGACATCGTCCCCGAACTGGACATGCCCGGTCATATGATGGCAGCCATCAGGCTCTTCCCCTGGCTGGCCTGCCAGGACAGCGTCTTCCGGAAGGACGACCTCTCCTCGCCGATCTGCCCCTGTCACGAAACTACCTTCGGGTTCGCCCAAAATATCTTCGCCGAAATCGCCGATCTGTTCCCCAGCCCCTACATCCACCTGGGTTCCGATGAAGTGCCGAAATCCACCTGGGCAGCCTCGCCCGAGTGCCAGGCGATGATGAAACGCGAAGGGATCAAATCCGTCGAAGAGCTCCAGAGCTATTTCGCCAAAAGGATGGAGAAATTTTTCAAAAGCCGTGGCAAACGACTGATCGGCTGGGATGAGATCCTGGAAGGAGGGATCGACACCAGCGTCCTCGTCATGTACTGGAGAGGCTGGGTCCCGAACGCACCGATCGAAGCCGCCCGCCAGGGCAACCAGGTGGTCATGTCGCCAACCGATCCGATGTATTTTGATGCGTGGCCAAACAAGAATACGCTGCACAGCGTATATACCTTCGAACCGGTTCCCGCTAAGCTGACGGGCGCCGCCCGCAACCAGATCATCGGCGTACAGGCCAATATGTGGTCCGAGCGCATCCCCTCCGAAAAGCGCGCCGACTATATGAACTTTCCACGCATCACGGCCCTCGCCGAAGTGGGCTGGAGCCATCGCTCCGATTTCGAAGGCTACCTGGAAAGACTGAACACCCACTATAGGCTATGGGACGCCCTGCATATCCATTACCGGATGCCCGATCTCGAAGGGTTTACGGAAAACAACGTGCTGATCGACAGCGCCACGCTGATGGTCGACCCTCCCATGAAAGGTCTCACGGTCCGGTATACCCTGGACGGATCCTTCCCCGGTATCCATTCCCCGGCTTTTAACGCGCCCGTCACCATCCGGAAATCCCTGGATGTGAAGCTGGCCGCTTTCTCGCCCGGGGGCAACCGTGGGGAGATAGCCGTCATACACTATAAAAAAGTCGGCTATGCACCGGCAGTCAGCGCTGAAGGCAAGACGCTGGAAAAAGGTCTTACCTGTGTTTATCACAAAGGTGTCTTCGACCGGATCGTAAAAATGGATACCGCCGCTGTCGCACATACCTATACCGTCGACGCGATTGCCGTGCCTTCCGATGTCGACGCGCCGTCTTTCGGATTGCGGTTCACCGGGTATATCGATGTTCCCGAGACAGGTGTCTATAGTTTTTACCTGCTATCCGACGATGGCAGTACGCTGCATATCGACGATAAACTCTTTATCGACAACGACGGCTTTCACAGCGCCATAGAACGCAGCGCCCAGATAGCCCTCCGGAAGGGCCTGCACGTTTTCAACCTCGGCTTTGTGGAAGGCGGGGGCGGCTATTCGCTGAAACTGAAATACAGCACCCCCGGCGGAAAGGAGAGGGAGGTGCCGGCCGCCTGGTTTAAGCATTAGCGGGAAGAAATGAGCGGTCGAACCTTAAATCAAATCCGAAAACCCGGGTCAGGGACCCGGGTCTAAACAGGGCTTCAATATCCACGATGAAACAAAACTGAGATACCACCGCATGATGAATCTTTCGAAAAAATATCGGACCCTGTCCAGATTTTTGGTCGCCTCCTGCCTGTTTAGCATAGGCGCCCTGTCAGCCTCCGCCCGCGTGACCCACCCGACCGGCGTGACCGGCCGCGCCGACACGATCGTCATCAGCACCAGCCATACGATGCTGGTGCTCGGAACCGAACACGGACACCTGCGACAGTGGTATCTGGGATCCAACCGATCCGGGAAGATCGTCTACAGTAAGGCGTTGGACGATGTGCCGGGCATCCCGGGGCAGAGCCTGCCGGCCTATAGTACTTTCGGCACCGACAATCTTTTTACGGCGGCCATCCGAACGACGCATACGGATGGCAACCCCTCCCTGGATCTCGTCTACCAGGGCCGGCAGGAAATAAAAAAGAGCGACGATATAACGGAGACCCTGATCTCTCTGAAAGACCCGCAATACCCCTTCTTCGTCATCCTGCATTATGAGGCTTACCGGAACGAAGACGTCATCCGCCAGTGGGCGACGATCCGGCATCTTGAGACGGCGCCGCTGACCCTCTATAATTTCGCATCTGCCAACCTGAACTTCCACGCAAAGAATTATTGGCTTACCCAATTCCACGGAGACTGGGCAGCCGAGATGCAGATGCAGGAAACCCGGCTCAGCGCGGGAATAAAAATCCTCGACTCGAAACTGGGCAGTCGTGCCGACATGTTCCAGAACCCAAGTTTCCTGCTCTCGCTGGATACGGCTTCGACAGAGACAACAGGAGAGGTACTGGCTGGAACGCTTGCCTGGAGCGGAAACTTTCAGCTCCTGTTCGAAGTGGACAATGCGGGAGAACTGCGGTTGCACGCGGGCATGAACCCCTATGGTTCCGAATACAGCCTGGCGCCAGACAGCACTTTTACCACTCCTGCCTTTCTTTTTACCTACAGCGCCTCCGGCAAAGGACAGGCAAGCCGCAACCTGGAACGTTGGGCCCGTAAATATGGAGTCCTCGACGCGGACAAACCCAGGATGGTCTTATTGAACAATTGGGAGGCAACTTATTTCGACTTCGACGAGAACAAGCTCGTGCATCTGTTCGACGAGGCCAAAGAGATCGGCGTAGACCTGTTCCTGTTGGATGATGGTTGGTTTGCCAACAAATATCCCCGTAACAGCGATAACGCCGGGTTGGGCGACTGGCAGGAGAACGGCAAGAAGCTGCCGCAGGGGATCGGCTACCTCACGGCCGAAGCCGCGAAAAGAAATGTGAAGTTCGGCATCTGGGTAGAGCCCGAAATGGTCAACCCGAAAAGCGAATTGTATGAGCGGCACCCGGAATGGATCCTGCGGCTTCCCAACAGACCCGAAAGCTATTACAGGAATCAGCTGGTCCTCGACCTCAGCAATCCAGCCGTCCAGGATTTTGTCTTTGGGGTGATAGATGGCCTGATGAAGCGTTACCCCTCAATCGCCTATTTCAAATGGGATTGTAACCGCATGTTCACCGACGCTTATTCCTCTCATCTGCAGTTGATAGGAAGTCCTCAGTCCGAACTGCCTATAGAATATGTCAGGGGCCTTTATAAAGTGTTTGCGCGCCTGCGTGCCGGTTATCCGCATCTCCCGGTCATGTTGTGTTCCGGCGGCGGCGGAAGGGTCGACTACGGCGCCCTCCCTTATTTTACCGAATTCTGGCCCAGCGACAATACCAATCCCCTCAACCGGGTCTTTATCCAATGGGGATATTCCTATTTCTTTCCCGCAATAGCCACCTGCGCCCATGTCACCGGGTCGGGAGACTATCCCCTGAAGTTTAAGATGGACGTAGCGATGATGGGGAAGATGGGCTTTGACATGCAGTTCAATAAGCTGAAGCCCGAGGAACTTCGTTTCGTCAAAGACGGTATCCGGACCTATAAATCCATCGAGGATATCGTGTGGCAGGGAGACCTCTATCGCCTTCTCTCGCCCTATGAAGGCAACCTGGCGTCCCTGTCTTATGTGTCGGAAGATAAAAAACGCGTGTTGCTGTTCAACTACCTGGTGACAGATGCGTCTGTGCAGACGGCCGTCCCCCTGCAAGGCCTGGACCCTGTCAAACGATACCGGGTGGAGGAGATCAATCTGCCCGCCGCGACAAAGTCTTCAAGCCCCGAGACGGGCCATGTCTTCACGGGCGCCGAACTCATGCGGACGGGGATTCACATCAGTCTGAAAAAAGATCTTCGCAGCGCGGTATTCCTGCTGCGCGAAGAATGAGGCCGGTGGGTTAAGTATGACCTGAAGAAGGGCGCTACGCCACCGCCTCCTGGTATTGTTTCAGGAAGTCTCGCGGTGTCAGCCCCTTCAGCTCCTTAAAGTGTTTGTTGAAATTTGACAAATTGTTATGCCCGCTGTTGTAGCAGGCCTCCGTGATATTGTGCCGGCCATCGATCAACAGTTTTGCAGCATAGCCGATCCGGATCTCCTTTACGAAATCGATCAGAGTCCGGTTGGTCTTCAGCTTGAAATACCGGCAGAAAGCCGCAGGCGTCATATGGAGGAGGGCGGCTACTTTCGAAAGGACGATCTCTTCCCTGAAATTCTGGAAGATATAATCATAGACGCAGTTGATGCGGTCCGCGTCCCGGGAGTTTTCGACACTGCAAAACCCGGGTGTCGCGAGTACCTTCTGATGTTTGGACTGGGACAGGATATCGAGTAGCTGGAGCATCAGGGCGACTCTTTGCAGCCCTTTGGAAAACAGCATATGCTGCATCAGCATCCGGGCTTCCGCCACAGTCGGCCCCGAAAACCGGATGCCTTTGGACGCATTGTCGAAAAGATAAGACAGGTGGATCGCTTCCGGCTTGGTTAACAGCTCTTTGCCCAGGAAGTCGGGGAAGAAATGGACCACGAAGGCATGGGGAAGGACTTTGGGGTCTACTTCTTTGTAAAACTGCCAGCAGTGGGGTACATAACTGCCGATCATGACGAGGTCTGAACCCTTGAAATCTTCGATATGATCACCTATAAAACGTTTGCCCGCGGCATTCTCTATCAGGGCAATTTCAAAATTCACATGGCATTTGAGATGAGTGTACTTTTTGGGCTCTATATGCTCCGAACGGATGGTGAATGACTGGTCGGGTGGAAACGTGAAGTTCTCAAACAAGTAATCCATAACAAGTTTATTTACAAATTGCAATCGGTTGCATGCAATTTAGGGTAAAAAAAACACCGATAAAAAAATTCCGGTACTTTTTTATCCATTCGGACGCCTTTTGGGATGAGCGGTTCTGGGGGGCTTTGAGAGCCAGGAGATCCGATGAATGCCGCTCTCAGACTTGTTTGAATAGGTTTTCAGACCTGTTTGAACATAAAAATGAAATGCTCCGCGTGCGAGAACTCGTTTTTGTTATAGAATTTAAAGGAGGGCATAAACTTATTGGTCATCAGGAAGACGGTCGGGTAACCGTGTTCTTTTCCCCATTTCGACATATGTTCGAGAAGCGCCCGGCCATAACCGGATCGCTGTCTGTCGGTGGGGACGAACAGTTCGTCTATATAGAGCTGGTCGGCCGTCCACCAGGTCTTTGTATGGGCAAAGATGGCGGCCGCCATCTGGCCGCCATCGAACAGGGTAAAGCCTACAAACTGTTTCGAGTCAAAGTACTCCAGGAGATACTGCTCCGCCTTTTCAGGGACCCAGTTGTATCTCCAGGGCGGTTGGTTGTACGATTTTATCAAAAGGCTTGCGCAGCCGGCTATATCTTCTTTTGTCAGGGCTCTTATCTCCATACGTGTGTTTTATGAGACCGGTCAGAAATTTGATCGGCCGTTCGTCGGCATTTGCCAGTCTGAAGGTCAACAGTTGTCAAGAGCGCGCTGCAGGCTTTCTGCCAGCTCTTTTGCATGAGGCAGCTGGAACATGGTTTTATGATCGCCGGGCACTTCATACACTTCAACACCCTTTCGCGCGTAATCGCTCCAACCCAGATAGCGGGCATCGTCCACGAAATAAATCCGGTATTTAGACCTGAACAGATGTATTTTTCCGTCAAATGGTTCCAGGGTGTATTTCTTAAATGCCGATCCGTGTTTCTCGTTGATCTTGTTGAAGCGTACATAGATCCCGGTGGGCTCCGGTCTTTTCAGCAAACCCGTCTTATAACCCAGTTCCCTGACATAGTTAGCCTGGTATTGAACGGTGACCACCGGCCGTCTGAAAAAGGATTTGGTGAAGAACAGGAGCTTCGGGAACTGCCTTTTAAATTTCCGGGAAAAGTTTACGGACCACTCCTTATTATAGATCGTCGTTTCCGCATTTGTATCGAACATGGCCAGCAGTTTCACTTCCTTGCCCATGGCCACAAGCTGTTTCCGCATTTCGACGGCGACATAACCTCCAAAGGAATACCCCCCGATCGCATAGGGGCCCTCGGGATTGTGCTCTAATATTTCGTTGATATAATGTCTGGCGATTTCCGACATATCGTCCAGGGGGGACTCATCGCCATCGAGACCATGAGCCTGCAGGCCATATACGGGCTGTTCGGGGTCGACATAATTTGCCAGCGGGCTGAAATTGAGTACGTTCAGACCGTCTCCGTGAACGATGTAGATGGGTATCTTGCTTCCCGTAGTCTTGATGGGCACCAGCGATTTCCAGATCTTGTCAGTTCCGGCCTCTTCTTCTATCGAATCTACCAGCGCCCTGATCGTGGGATATTTGTAAAGGATCGCCAGGGGCAGGTTTTTGCCGGTCGCTTTTTCAAATTTCGTCATGATCTGAACGGCAATCAACGAATGGCCGCCCAGTTCGAAGAAGTTGTCTTCGATTCCCAGTCTCTCCATACCCAGCGCTTCCTGCCAGATCCCCACCATGATACGGTCCATTGCATTGCGCGGTCCGGCGTATTGGTCTTTTACCTGCTGGGAAGCATCGAATTCAGGCAGGGCTTTCTTGTCTATTTTCCCATTGGAAGTCAGTGGTAATCCGTCCAGTGGCACCCACGCTCCCGGCACCATATAATCCGGGAGTTTGGCATGGAGGTGATCGACGATCGCCTCGCGGTTAAAGGGGCCATTGGGAACGATATATCCTACGAGGCGTTTTTTGCCATCCGGGTCGGGCTTCGCCAGGACGACCGCCTGTTTTACCCATTCACACTGTTTCAGGCAGCTTTCGATCTCGCCCAGCTCCACACGAAAGCCACGGATCTTGACCTGGTCATCTTTTCTTCCGATGAATTCCATATTCATATCGGAGGACATCCGCCCAAGATCGCCGGTACGATACATTCTTCCCCCTGCCTGATCGTTAAAAGGATCCTTTACAAAGGAATAGTCCGTCTTCTCCCGGTCGCCAGCGTATCCCCTTGCCACGCCCACGCCGCCTATATACAATTCTCCCGTAACGCCGACAGGGACGGGCTGCAGCTGCGGATTGAGAATATAAAAGAAATTGTTTTGCAGGGGTCTTCCGTACGGGATGCTGTTCCAGTGGCTTAGGGTCCGCTCTACCGGGAAATAATTGGACCATACGGTCCCTTCGGTGGCTCCTCCCAGACTGATGACCCGTGTCCCCGGGAAGAATCTCCTGATCCGGGCAGGCAGGTCCACAGGGATCCAGTCGCCGCTCATGAAGACCACACGCAGGGCTGTCTGCCTGTACGTTTCGCAGGTCAGTTCCAGGTCCCGCACCAGGTAGTCCAGGGTTGTAGGCACGGAGTCCCAAAAGCTGATCTTGTATCGTTGCAACAGATCCTGGAGGATCTTCACGTCTTTTATCTCTTTTGATTCAGCGATCACGACCGTCGCACCGGCCGACAAGATCCCGAAAATATCGTAGACAGAGAGATCGAAGCACATGGAGGTAATGAACAGAAGACGGTCGTCCGTTCCGATGTTGAATTCCTTGTTGACCCACTGAACCAGGTTCACCGCCATATGATGCTCTATCATCACGCCTTTGGGCCTACCTGTGGAACCCGATGTGTAGATAGTATAGGCCAGTTGGGTAGGATCCGCATGGATTCCGGTATTGCCTTCATCATAAAGGTGCTGGTCTTCGAACTCTATCCGCAGGAATTTCCCTTCGGCCATCATGCCTCTTACGGCATAATCCCCATCGGCGAGAAGGCATTCCACGGAGGATTGCCGGAGAATATATTCCTGCCTGTCCTGCGGATATTCCGGATCGACGGGGACATAAGCTCCTCCTGCCTTGAGGATGGCATACATGCCGACGATCATATCAAAGCTGCGCCCGACAATCAGCCCGACATTATCCCCGGTCTTTACGCCGTGTCTGATCAGGTAGTTCGCCAGCCGGTTGGCGCGCCTGTTCAGCTCGTCATAGGTCAGCGTCGTCTCTCCATGACGGAGAGCGATGAGACCCGGTGTCTTTGCCACCTGTTCTTCAAACAGGTCCACAAGGGTCTTGTCCCGGTCATAGGGACACAGGGTGTTATTGAATGTTACCAGGATCTCCTCTTTTTCGGCCGGGGTGAGCATGGGAAGCGCACCTATTTTTTCGGTGGGGTCGTCTGCCAGGGC
Organism: Puia sp.; assembly: GCA_031292515.1. Classification (GTDB taxonomy): domain Bacteria; phylum Bacteroidota; class Bacteroidia; order Chitinophagales; family Chitinophagaceae; genus Puia. The sequence continues at coordinate 229,585 of JARLGZ010000054.1, forward strand.
GGCCAGGAGATTTTTATAATGGTCAATCATGCGCCCGATCGTCGGAAGCTTGTACAAGGCGGTGTCGTAGTCTACCGAACCGCAAAGACCATCGGCTGTTTCCCGGATCGTAAAACTGATGTCAGGACCCTGGCTAACGGGCGGAGACAGGTGTTTTTCGTGTTCTTCGCCCGGCTCCGGCATATTAAACATGGCCTGGAACAGAGGGTTGCGCGAAGAATCCTGTTCCTTCACCACCGCATCTGCTATCTTTTCAATGGCGATATAAGGTTGTTCGAAGGCTTCCTGCGCGCGCGCTTTTACATGATGGAGCAGGCTATTGAAGGGCATGTTTCCATTTAGCTCCGTGCGTAACGCCACGATTCGCATGGAAGAGCTGGCCGGTGAACCGGTCAAGGCCTCCGAAGCAGGGGCGGGATACCCGTATCCCACACAGATATCCTCCTGGTTGCTGTGACGGTGCAAAAGAACCTTGAAAGCGGCCAGCAACACTACGGATAAAGCTGCGTCTTCTTCCCTGGCGAGTGTATTCAGGCGGTCGGCTAATCCGGGGTCGACCAGGAAGCGACTGCTGGCATAGGAGAGCTCCTGTGTGGCGGGTCGTTGAAAATCAACAGGTAGTTGCAGGGTGGCTACGTCTCGCAATTGCCGTTTCCAGTAATCTGTAGACAGCTCAGGCAATGGGGTGTCAGGTATGGATATCTTGGGCATTCTATGGTGTGTTTGACAGGTGGTTTATGCAAACATGCAGGGCCGTGGTCTTTTTCAGAAATGGGATTGGTCAGGGATCTTTCACTTGGAAAATGGTCACGGTAAGATTACATAAAAAAATAGAAAAAACGAAGAAAAATCGTTACCTATTACTGCGCTTAGGCAAAACTTTCGTTAAACACAGGTTATAGAAAGAAGATTCTCGAAAAAACTAAACAATTTTAGCCATGCAGAGCCCTTTTCCTGCTTTCCGGGGTTCTTTTTTGTGACTTTTGATGTCGCCTGCTCAGGCGACGGCATCTACGCCGACCCGGCGAACACACACAGCGGGTGTCTTCGATTTGGAAGCCAGATGACAGGCGTAGTCGGGCGATAAACAGATCTCCCGCGTGTACCATCGTTCGTCTCCCAGCCTCATCTCCTCGTCATCCACTCTTTTCACATTCCTGAAATCGCCGGAGAGTCCGCGGCCGTCAGCCTTCAGAACGGATTCCCTCCGCGTCCATTCCCGGTAAAATTGCGCCTGGGGGTCGGAGAAACCCAGTATCCTTTCCCATTCATCGATTGGAAAGATATCGCGGAAATCCGCCAGTTCTATCGACCGGATATGCTCGATGTCGATGCCTATCCGGGTATGCCAGCCGATCGCGCAGACAATCCTGCTTCCGGAATGCGACCAGTTAAAATCGGGCCCCCCCTCCAGGAAGGGCCGTCCAAAAGGCGAATACCGGAGACGGAGGAGGTCTGCCGGGCTGCCTTCGTCTTCCAGCGCCCTTTTCAGAAGATGCCTTGCGCTGACGATAGCCTGCGCATCCTGCCACCTTTTCGCTGCCATCGCCTTCCTCCTGCACGCATCCGGCAACGCGGAAAGCAGCGTTTCAAACATCCCCTCAGACCACCGGGACCCGAACTCCGTCGAATAGATATAAATGGGCATCTCAGATCCTTTATCTGCAGGATTCAGACCAACTGAATATGCAGAGACAAAAATAGTTCTGTATCTTCGAAAAAAAAATGCCTGTTAGTGGCATTTTTTCTTACGGCTTTTTTTCGTAACTATGCTCTTCCTTTGTAAGACCAGCCACTTCGAAATCTATTTCATCCGAATCTGCTCTGCCACTGCCGTCTCTGAAACCAGTTTCTGAAACCCATCTGTGCCAAACCGTTTTCAGAAATCTACCTCATTGAAACCGCACTCTGTCGCTACGTGCTTAAAACACGTCACTTGCGAAGCTTTGTCCGAAACCAACCTCTGTTAAAGTTGCCTGCGGAAAAGTTGTCTCCTGGAAAAGTTGCCTCCTGGAAAAAGTCAACACCGGAATGGCCGCTGCCACGAAACATGCGTTTGTAAAGATGGCTTCCAAAAGGCGGCTTCCAGGAGAAAAGTCCTTTGAAACCTGTGTGATTTATTAAAATTAAAATTGGAAAAAAATGGGACTCAACGTCTTTAACACGGACTTTATTTTACAGGAGAAGAGGTATAGCTGGATCGACTACGACAAGGGGATCAGCATCATCCTGGTTGCCTATGGCCATTGCCTGACCCTCCTGGCGAACGGCGGTGTGGATTTCAGCGAAGCGCCCGGTTTTACTTATGCGGGGATGTTCCTGTATGGCTTCAGGATGCCGCTGTTCTTTATTATTTCCGGGGTCTTCCTGACAGGTAGTCTGTCCCGTAAGGGGCTTGGCGGCTATATCTATGGACGTACGAATAATATCCTGTATCCGCTGCTCATATGGGGGCTCCTGGAGATCACTTTGCAACTGACAGCCTTCTATCTAAAAACGAGAACGATCGACGCTCGCCTGTACCTGAGCCTGCTTATCCACCCGCGGGAGATCGGCACCGGTCATCTTTGGTACCTGAACGCTTTGTTCTCCATCGGGGTAGTGTATGCCTGTCTGAGAGAGAAGCTGAGAATGGGGCCTATCCCGCAACTGGTACTCGGCCTGGTCCTTTATTCGATCTCGGCTTATATACATATCCACAATATCGAAGGTGGAATGCTGACGGACCTCTTCGCCTTTTATATTTGGTTTTCGCTGGGCGTGTTTATCTCCTCGATCGTACTGGACGAGCGGAATGTCAGGAGGTTCGCCTCCCTGAAAATATTTTTCCCGCTGGCGACGATCTTTATAATCATACAATACTACTGCACCTCGCTCAATCTCACGGTAGGGCAGGGGCACTACGATTATGTGGAACATAAATTGCCGTTCCTCTTCCTGGCCGAAGCGCTGGTAGGCTGTATACTCTCGGTAAACATCTCTTTCCAGCTGCAGAAACACAAGCTCCTGCGCTTTCTCAGAGTCGTCGGATTCCATTCGCTGTTTATTTACTGTATGCAGATAATGGTAATGCTGGCAACGACCGCGGTGATGATCAAAGTATTGAATGTGACGAATATTCCCGTGCTGGTCATCGTCGTTTGGATGTCGGGCGTGCTTCCTCCGATGTTCCTGTATAATTTCTGTCTTCGGCATAATCTGTGGAGGCTGTTCACTTTTATCAAACCTGAAAAGGAGATAGCCTCTTTAAAAGGAGAAAACAAAAACAGCTTCCCTATTCCCGCGAACTAACCGTTCCGGTGAATCAGGAAGGGTCAGGACCGGTAAGGATCAGGACCTATAAGGATCAGGACCGGTGAAGCGTGTTCCAGATTCTCCCGAATACTTCGGTGGCCTGAATGGGGCCCTGGTCTGTTCCTGTTTTCGTGCCCGTTTTATAATCGTCGATCAGGACCGGCCAGTATCCGGCGGACGTATTCGTGCTGCCGTGGGATCCCTTGATCAGGGTGGCATCCAGCGGAATGACATCCATGACATACCGGAAACCGGCTTTCTTGCGCAGCAGCTTATAGGCCGCCCGAAGTTTGGAGGTCATAAACATCTCCACGGGATCATAACCCGGTTTTTTATGAATGTCTACCACCCGTGCATAATCGGGTGCGAGTTTGTCGTCGAGCCAGAAATAGTAAGTCCACCAATATCCCGGAGCCGCCGACACGACGAAATCCCCTGAACGTTCGTGATCGATATGACGGGCTGCCTGTCCCACCTTGTCGAGGATCTCTTCCACGCCGGGCGTCTTCTCCAGGATTTCCCTGACCTTCCCGGTCGCGGACGGATCGTTGATATAAATATGTGCAACCTGGTGGTCGGCTACGGCAAAAGCCCTGGATGCGCCCGGATCGAGAAGCTCCAGCCCCCTTTCCACGCGGATCTGCAGCAATCCCTGCTCTCTGAAAAGGCGGTTGAGATGGATGGGTTTACTGACCGGAGCAATCCCATATTCCGACAACAGCAGGATGCCTGCCTTCTTCTTCTTGTAGAAATTCACCAGCTGCTCGACCACCCGGTCCAACTCTCTCAACTCCCCCGCGATAAGCTGGAAATCGGGGCCGAATTTCTGCAGGCAATAGTCCAGGTGCGGCAGATAGATGAGGGTGAGCGTCGGGTCATACTTGTCGTCGGTCAGCATGGAGGCATCTGCAATCCATTGGGTCGACTTTATATTGGCTCCCGGCCCCCAGAATTGAAAAAGAGGAAAGGTGCCGAGTCTCTCCTGCAGTTCGTCCCGCAGTTCCGCCGGATGAGAATAGCAGTCTGGCATTTTTCGCCCGTCAGCCAGGTAATTCGGTCTGGGCGTCACCGAATAATCGGCCGAGGTATACATATTGTACCACCAGAACATCTGCGAACAGGTGAAAGAGGGATCTTCCCTTTTTGCTTTTTCCCAGATTTTTTCCGCGAGCACGAGTTTGTTGGATTGCTTCCAGAATTTGACTTCCGCATCCTGCCGGTCATACCATCCGTTTCCGACGATGCCATGAGCCGCAGGCCATTCACCGGTAAGATAGGTGGATTGCACGGAGGTGGTCACAGCGGGTAACATGGGTACGATGGCCGTAAGCCGGTTTTCCGCCGAATATTTCTTCAGAAAAGGGGTGTGTTCTCCGATCAGGTTGGAAGAGAGACCGACGATATCGATGACTGCGGTTTTTTGCATGTGTCTTAGGTTTTATGCATGGTCCGGTTGTCTGTGTCCGGTTGTTTGTGCCAGGTCGTCTGTGCCGGTCGTCTGTGCCAGGTCGTCTGTGCCAGGTCGTCTGTGCCGGTCGTCTGTGCCGGTCGTCTGTGCCGGTCGTCTGTGCCGGTTGTCTGTGCCGGTCGTCTGTGCCGGTCGTCTGTGCCGGTTGTTGATGATGGCTCCGGTAGCTGCCTTGCTTTGTTCTTCTGCTGCTTTAATCGAGTTGCCGCTTTACCCAATCCAGTTCCCTGATGATCGATTCCTGCAGGGGCAGTTTCAAAGAAGGGTCCAATACTTCCCAGGTATAGGTCTCGACTTCCAGGTGCCGGGTCAGGTCCAGTTCCTGCTGGATTTCCAGCACCTCGCGGATGTCATCGCGCGTGGACTGCAGCAGGCCGAAATCTTTTTCAAAGACGGGTACATGGAAGTGCGCCCGCCATTCGCGGGTCAGCGGATGCTGGTAGTCGTCCAGGGCTTCTGCAAGGTCCCTGTACCGCAATAAACCTCCATCCGCTTTTTTGGCGACGACCTGATGCAGGTACACGGGTTCATTGTATTTTGCAAAAGCCTCCTTCAGGGCCTCTCTTTTGGAAGGATCACTGCCCATAGAGGCCTTCAGCGCCGCGCTGATCTGTATCTTGCCGATCTTTAATCCTTTTTCCTGAAGGGCGGCCACCACGGTCGCATGCGGTTCGTAGCCGATCGCAAAGTGGCAGACATCATAACACAGCCGCAGGTGATCTTTTATGATCTCCGCAGCCTGTTCCTCCGATAAGCCGAGGGAGGCGCCGATGACTGGGATCCCGATGGGGAGCAGATCGTTTTCAAACCAGTCGATGAATTCCGGACCGGTCTCGAGCAGTCCATCGGGTTCCGGTTCCACATCCAGGTGCAGGAGTCTCCCGGTCCGCAGACGGATCTTCGCCAGGTGTTCCACTACTTCGATCATATGCCGGGTAGCTTTTTGTCTCGCCGCTGCCAGGGAAGCCATGGATGAATGCCAGTAACGGTAGGAGAGCGGAGAAGTGGAAATGCCGCCATCCATATTCTCCGGGAGGATCTGTTCCAGGATGCCGAACATCCGCAGCGTATATTCCACTCTTTCCCGGGTGGTCCAATCGGGTGCATGCACCTGGTCTTTTACCCGGGTATGGTGAAACCCTCCATATGGGAATCCGTTCATGGTAAATACATAGGCATCCTGCTGTTTCAGCCACTCCCTGAAGAGCCGCAGCGTCTCCGGGTCCGCCAATTCAAGACTGGCCTCGTTTGAAAGCCTCAGGCCGATACCCATCGGAGCAGACGGTGACAATGCCTTCCTGATAGCCGGAAAACAGGTTTGCAAGGCCTTGAAATGGTCCCCCCAGTTTTCGCCGGAATGAATATTCGTACAGTAGGTGAGATGTCCCGCGCTCGTTAACATATATTTCCTGTTATTCGCTTCAATTTTTTGTTATTCGCTCTGACTGGTGTCTCTTCGTATTTTCTCCTTCGCATTCTTTCGCCTTCATTCATATTCGTTCGTGTTCAACCAGGAATGCCCCCGCTTCTTTCAGCAGCGGCACATCGATCTCATGTACCTCTTCTCCCTTGCCGATATCCGGCAGGAGCATGATCGTCAGCCGGCCGCCGAGGTGTTCCCGGAACTCCTGCAGCCCTTTTAGGACGGGGCTGTCTTCCCCCGAGACCTGCATCAGTGGGTGGGTCACGGCAAAGCCAAGATCTTTCAGGAGACTCACGACACGAAGCGCTTTGTCTTTGGCCAGGCGGCCCGACATCATCGAATAGACGGTATCCAGTGCGATGCCCATCGCCACAGCCTCTCCGTGCAGGATCCCGAAATCCGACAGCTGCTCTACCTTATGAGCGCTCCAATGCCCGAAGTCCAATGGCCGCGAGGAACCCTGTTCGAAGGGATCGCCGCCGGCGATATGCTCCAGGTGCAATTCCGCACAACGTTTGATCAGGTATTGCATGACCACGAGGTCGCGCCCCACGAGATCCGCTGCATGTGTCTCGATCCAGTCGAAGAAGGCCGCATCTTTTATCAAGGCCACTTTTATCGCTTCCGCGATACCCGAACGCCAATCCCTGTCCGTCAGCGTTGTCAGCAGATCTATATCATTAAAGACGGCCACGGGAGGGACGAAGGTCCCCAGGAAATTCTTCTTATGGAAATGGTTGATGCCATTTTTTACGCCTACCCCGGAATCGTTCTGTGAGAGGACGGTCGTGGGTATGCGTATATGCCTGATTCCCCGGTGGGCCACGGCCGCGGCATAGCCGGCCAGGTCCAGTACGGCGCCCCCGCCGATGGCGGCAAGATAGGAATGGCGGTCGATACCATATTCATCGATTGCGGCCACGATCCTGTCGAAGAAGGCGGGATCGTTTTTGGCGGCTTCTCCACCCGGGATGATGAGGGGGGCTCCGGCCAGCGTCGTCCCTTCATGTACTCCGAAATAGCGGGTGATGGCAGCTGCCAGGCCCGGCTGTGCATCCGATACGCCTTTATCGATCACGAAAAGTATCTTTTGGAGGATTCCGGCTGTCCTCTTTTCCCGGAGGAAACGGCTGAAGAGGGTGTTTTCATCCTTGAAAAGGCCGGAGGTAAAGTGGACCTTGTATTCGAATTTTACACTGAAAGACTGTTCTAAATAATCCATACTGTTCAAATGCTGATGCTTACGTATAAAAGATTTTCCAGGAGGCTGCAGGAGAGCTTAGGTTACTGCGAACAGCCTGGCTAACCATAGGGACAAGGGGAGTAAAAGTACGATGATCAGGGCGAGATACAAAGAATCAAAAGCAGCCGCCCAGGAGGCGTTCATCAGGATCAGGGCGATGACGCCTGCCTTTACCGCCCGGCCGATATTCTTTCCGATTGGCTCCTGTATCGCTTTTGCCAGCGGTCTGAAGATCATCCAGGCGAAAAACAACAGGAAAGGCAGTGTCAGCAGCACTGTATCCTTTTCGGTGGCGACCGCCCCAATGCAGCCGATTACGATGGCATAGAGCCCGGCGGCAAAATAAAGCAGATTTCTGCCGCTTCCATGAACTTCTCCCCGGCTGATCATCGTGATCGAAGCGATATAAAGAACCGGTACGAGCGCGATGGCTCCATGCTGCGCAAGCGCCGCAGGTAGAACGCTGATGCCCAGCAAAAGGTTCAGTCCTCTGCAAAGCCCCATATTCAGGGGCCCCAGGATTGTATGGTGTTTTCCCCATTTGTCATATAACAGCGCGGCCAGGGCGATCAGCGCTGCCAGGCCGCCCGTCAGGGGGGTGATCGCGAACGCCGATAATATTCCGAGGATCAACAGGGCGGTTCCCAGCAGGGCGGCTTCCGGGCGTTTGATCAACCCGGAGGGGATCGGGCGCTCCGGGCGTTCTATAGCATCCAGTTCTGCGTCGAATACATCGTTGAAGACGACACCGCCTCCATAGAGACCGATGGTGGAAAGCGCCAGGGCCGACACCGGAATTCCGATTGCCAGGCAGGCAGGCGTCTGAGAGGGCGGCTGCCGCCCGAAGAAACCTGCTATCGTAGCCCCCGCAAGAACATCCGCCACGGAAGTAACGATATTGGCGGGCCGCATAAGACGCAGGTAACCCGTAATTTTTTTCAAAATGCCTTCTTTAGCTGATGATGATGGATGATTTGTCGATCCGGGGCTGCTGGCCGCCGCGGAGGATGCTGTTGCCCTCGAACCTGCCGCTTTGATCGATCTGTTTTACCGTTTCGAAATCGGCCTCATCGATCTGGCCGCTCTGCGCAAACGCGGTTATGGCATTGCGATAGGTTACCATCCTGATGTCTTCGTCGCTGAGCCCCCGCTCCTTCATCAATGCGGCGGTCTTGGGAACCGCCAGGGGATCGCTGATGCCCCAGTCGGCGGCGGAATTCACCATGATACGTTCCGTCCCGTATTGTCTGACGATCTCCACCATGCGCTCATTGCCCATCTTTGTGAACGGGTAGATCGTAAAAGCTGCCCAGAATCCCCGGTCCAACACCTCTTTTACGGTTTCTTCGTTGTTGTGGTCGACGATTACCCGGTAAGGGTCGAGGCCGTGTTCGATGGCGATATCCATGCTCCGCTGGGTTCCTTTTTTCTTGTCGCGGTGCGGCGTATGAATTTGAACGGGCAACTCCGCCTCCTTGGCGAGTTCCAGTTGCAGTCGATAATACCGGTCTTCCGCGGGGGTCTGGTCGTCAAACCCGATCTCTCCCACACCCACGACCCCTTCCTTATTGATAAAGAGCGGCAGGATCTCCATGACCTGTTCGGCAAGGCGTTCATTATTAGCCTCCCGTGAGTTGAGCCCGATAGTGCAGTAGTGTTTGATGCCGAATTGGGACGACCGGAACCTTTCCCATCCGATCAGGCTGCTATAATAATCGCGAAAGCTGTCCAGGCCCGTGCGGGGTTGCCCGAGCCAAAAAGCGGGCTCTATCAGCGCGACGATGCCTGCATCGGCCATAGCCTGGTAGTCGTCGGTGGTGCGCGAAGTCATGTGCACATGAGGATCAAAAAAGGACATGCCCCGTATCGACCGCAGGTCTGCCGGGACAATATTGTGATCCGCCGTTTCTTTTTCACTGGAATGATTGCAACACATTGTTATATTAATTTACACGAATTGAAAAAGAACTAATAAACACAAAAATGGCTTACGACCCATCCTGCCTCCGCTACTGTTTCTATTGCCCGCCGCCGCCAAGCTTTTCGATCTCCCGGAGTTCGGGTTTGACCGATCGGCCTGCCGCCTGCCGTTCCCGGGCATAGTCGGAAAGGATGGCTGACAAAGCCTTGTTGGCGCGTTTTTCCAGCCCGCTGATCTGCCGGATGTCTTTGTCAGTAAAAAAGGCCTTCATAACCAGTTGATTCCACGCCGGCTCTTCGAGCCATTCGGCCGGATAAGGGTTGCGGTGGATGATAGCGTCCAGCACGATCCCGATATTGCTCCGGATCCCTTCTGCGCAGCGACCACGCCATTCTTCCGGGTAGGCCAGGACGGGCAGCGCCGAATAAAGGGCCACCAGTTCATTCATTTCCGCGGCAGAAAACAGGTTTTCGATTTTTTTGAGATAGGCATTCTTGTCGGCAGGGTCCGCTTGCATCAAAAGCCAGACCCGGGCTAACCGGTCGAGGGTCCAGTCTTTTATATACAGACCCTTACAGTCTCTTTCGGCCTCCTGTTGCTCGGCTTCCGTGATACCCGGATCTTTTTTCCCGGTCTTGCGTGGCATCGCGGTGAAGGCGAGGGCCAACTGGGTCCCCCCGGTCTCTTCCCTTACGGAGGCGGCCTTTGCGGTCAGCCAGTCCCGGGCGCCCGGATCAAGGTTACGGTATACGATCGATTCGATCAGTGATGACAGGTTTTTCATATTCCTCCCGCTGCAAAATAGTTAATGGCCAGGGCGCCCGTGATGATCAGCAACCCGAAAAACTCCCTGGTCTTTTCGATATAAGGCTTTGTCGCCTGCATGGTCTCTACAAGGCTGGGCTTGTTGTATTTGACGATCCAATCCTTTACTCCGTCTTTTGAGAAGAACAGGATTGCCGCATATACGAGGTAGAAAGCCATGGCCAGAAGATAGCCCAGGGGATAATACTTCTTAAAAATAGCCAGGCCGCAGCCGACCGCCGCAACCATATAAATGGTCACCCAAAGCCAGGCATCGATATCGTTGAGGTTCACGTAGGCGAAACCCAAAAACGCGACCAGGAATATGACATTCAAAATGGTCAGGATCATAGACGTCATTCTTTTTTGTACCACAAATATAATCAACCCCGCGAGGCTCCCGAACAAAGCGGAGCTCCGTCCGTCATTTTTTAGCGGTTTGTTTGGCTTTCTCCAGTTTTGCCCGCTCGATTTTTGCCTTTTCCTCTTTTTCCAGTTTGGCTTTTTCGATCATATTCAGCTCCTCCAGGGTCCAGGCATCCTTCCGGGATGCGTTCTCTTCCCGGATTTTCTTTACATCTTCGGGGAATACAAGGCCGCCGTGGCCTAGCTGGTTGCCCAGGCTGACACGGATAAAGCTGAGCACCGAGGCGATATATTCATCGTTGTGTTCGTTCTGGGCAGGCATGATATCCGGGTATTTTGTGTTGTCTACAGGGCCCTTCAGCCCGTGCAGCAGGATGCGGATCAGGAGATCCGGGTCGCCTTTCACCTGAAGTGCGCCGGCAAGAGGCGGAGCCAGTTTCGAAGAGACGCCTTTCCCATCGGGCCCGTGGCAGGTAGCGCAGAGCTGGCTGAAATTGGAGGCTCCGAGGAATACCAGGCGCTGATCATCCTCATCCATATGGGCGGTGAGCTCCCTGAGCTCTTTTTTCGAATCGTCGCCTTCATTCAGGCTTTTGGTGGCTGCCCTGACGATCATCGGATTGGCTTTGTCAGAAGCCAGCAGATCGTTCAGCAAAACCCTGGCTTGGGCGTCCTTGCTATAGCGCAGCGACAAGGCGAGCTGGATCCGGTCATCCGGGCTGGGATCCGTTTTGAAAGCGGCCAGCGCCGTCAATAGCTGCCCGTCACCTGCTTTCAGAAACGGCTCGCTGATGCGGATGGCAGCCTTTCTTACCTGCGGGTCTTCGTCTTTATAAGCGGCGATCAGGGTCTCGCGGTCGATCGCCTTCAGCCCTTCCAGCGTCCAAAGCGCATGCACACGGGCCAGGGCCGGGGGCGGATGATTCCAGAACTTCAATGTTTCCAGGAAGGATCTCTCCCCGAGCGCCAGTTTCTTAAGGGCCGGAACCTGCGACTGGTCGTTGCGGATGATCAGTAGTTTTTGGGCGTTATCCCTCCACCAGCCGTTGGGGTGCGATAGTGCGGCCACCAGCTCCGGTCCGGTAGCGTCCAGCAGGCGGGGAGCGGGTCCGGGTGTGTAGCCATCGTGAACGAGGCGGTAGATGCGTCCGCGGTTGATATGTTTATCCAGGTCTTTGCGACGGATCTGCGGGTTGATATAGCTGTCCGGCCGGGTCCAGGCGCTCTCCTGGATGATGCCATGATACATGTCTACGATATAAAGGCAGCCGTCCGGTCCCGTGGCGGTATTGATCGGGCGGAAGTTCATATCCGATGAGGCCAGGAATTCCCTCTTGTCATAAGCGTTGTGAAGGATGGTTTCCCCCGCACTGTCGATCGCCTTCGCGCGCCTGATGAGACGTCCGACGGGTTCACAAATAAAGAGGTCCCCGACCATCGTGGATGGCTCCCGGTCGCCCCGGAATACAGTCTGTCCGCAGGAGGCTGTAAAATGATTGAGGGTGCTGTCCGGTCTCAGCCTTCCCTGGCCTCCCTGTACGTCGGGCGTGGCAATGATGGGGTAGACTGAATCAAAGTCGGCAGCGCGCTCGTTCTCGAAATCGATCCGTCCATATGCCGGGTTCTGTTCGAAGTTGAGCGCCGGCGTTTCCCCGCCCGCCGAAGAAAAATAAAGCCGGCCATAGTTGTCCTCGGTGAGACCCCATTGCCCGCCGGGTCCCGTCGCCATGGTATCGACATCCAGTTGCCCGTTATTATACCGGTAGCGAACAGGGTTGGACGTTACATAGATCCAGTTGTCGATATCCCAGATCAGCCCGCTCTTCTGGTGTTCCAGGTTGGCATTGTCGGCGGTATCATTGTGGTAGACTCGTATCTTCTCGTCGGCTTTGCCGTCGCCGTTGGTATCCCGGTAGCTGTACAGGTTGTAGGTATAGGTCTCGTTGACCACCAGCCGGTCGTCCAGGGCCAGCATCATGCGCGGGAGCACCAGGCTGTCTATAAAGATCGTGCTCTTATCCATTTTGCCGTCGCCATCGGTATCCTCCAGCCGGGTAATCCGGCAGATGGGCAGTTTCTCGCCCGTCCCGTTGATATCCTGCATATAACTGCGCATTTCGGCCACATAGAGCCGCCCATTACCATCCCAGACGATGGCGACAGGTTCCTGGATCTGGGGCTCGCTGGCGACCAGTTCGAGATGATAGCCCGGCGGCAGGTGCATGGTCTTCATGCTCTCTTCCGGCGAACGATAAACCGGATCGGGGTTCGGGTCGATGTGTTCGGGCCTCGGCGGTGCGGGCTCTTCGGGTTGCTCCTGTTGCTTGCAGGAGAACAGGAATAAACACAGAAAAGCCGTGTAAAACAGGGCTTGCGGGGATCGGGGCTGACTCATAATGCTGTGGGTTGTATAGTCTACAATAATCCGTCATTGAAGCCTTCGTAACTACCTGAAAATTGACCGTTTCTGATACTATCTTGACGCCGGGAGGAAGCCGGCAGGACATCGGTACGATTAATCTTCTTCCACGAACGCTGAACCTTGGATAAATCATAGGTAAGATCGTGAATTAATAGGGAATAGTTGCGCTGATTATCAATAATTTATATCTTGTTTTTGGCGATTATATGCAAGCTTCAGCGCCTAAGCGAAAAAGATCTCCGGATAATTGCCACAAATAAAGAATACAGATGGGAGTCAGCCAGGGATATCCCCGATAAAGGGTTTACATGGGCTTAGTCTGGTCCCTCTCAGATATTTGTTTTATTGCATATTCGTTTCTCAAAAATCAGACAGTTTCTGTAACGAAATCGAACGATCTTCTTGATGATTCCTATCTCAAATAGCTTATTTACAAGTCTTTATAAAGCTGGCACATTCGTAGCTTGCTTAAGGAGGATTGGACACATGACAATCAGCAAGAATCAAACTGGTCTTTTATGCTGAAAAGTTATCTCAAAATCGCTTTCAGAAACCTCCGGCGGAGCAAAGGGTTCTCCGCGATGAACATCATCGGCCTGGCCATCGGGATGGCAAGCGCCATCATTATTTTGCTGTGGATCCAAAATGAAGTGAGCTATGACCGGTACCATGAAAAGAAGGACCGGATCTATGAAGCCTGGAACCGGGCTACTCTGGATAACAAGCTCACGAGTTGGAGCACCACTCCGAAAGTATTGGCCCGTGCTTTGGAAAAAGACCTGCCCGAAGTGGAGCAGGCGACAAGGGTTAATTGGCCGGCTCAATACCTGCTCAGTGCCGGTGACAAACGATTATTTGTCGGCGGCAATATAGTCGACCCGAACTTTTTACAGATGTTCAGCTTTCCTTTGATCAAGGGCGACCCGGGCGCTTCGCTCAAAGAGACATACTCCCTGGTGATCACCGAAAAACTGGCGATCAGGCTTTTTGGAAAGGAGGAGGACGCGATGGGGAAAACCATCAAGATCAATAACGGAGATGATTTTAAAGTGACCGGTATCCTGAAAGACCTGCCCAATAATACAAAATTCAATTTCGAATGCCTGTTGCCATGGACCTATCTGCAGAAAAACGGGGGCGATGACAACAATTGGAACAACAACAGCACCCAGACCTATGTCCTGCTGAAGTCAAATGCCAGCCTTGCTTCCATCGAACCGAAAATTAAAATATTCAAACAAAAGTATGACGGGGATGCGAAGAAAGACAATTGGCAAATGTTCCTTTATCCCATTAGCCGCTGGCGCTTGTATTCCGACTTTGAAAATGGATATGAGACCCATGGCGGCCGTATCACCCTGGTGAAATTATTCGGCACTATCGCCGCTTTTATTTTGCTGATCGCCTGCATCAATTTTATGAACCTCAGCACCGCAAGAAGCGAGAAACGCGCAAAAGAAGTGGGAATACGAAAAGTCGTCGGTGCGCAGAAGGGTTCGTTGATAAGCCAGTTCATCGGGGAATCTATCCTGCTCGCGTTTATTGCGGGCATCATCGCGATTATCATCGTGCAATTGAGCCTTTCCGGGTTTAACCAGCTCACGGATAAAAGCCTGTTCATTCCGTACGGCAGTCCCTACTTCTGGATGGGCGCCATGGCCTTCGTGGTATTCACGGGTTTTCTGGCCGGGAGCTATCCTGCTTTCTTTTTATCATCCTTCCAGCCTGTGAAAGTGTTAAAAGGTAGTTTTAAAAAGGCGCATGCATTGGTTGCGCCCAGAAAAGTCCTGGTCGTATTGCAGTTCACGTTCGCAATCATATTGATTATCTGCACCATTATCGTGAAACAGCAAATTGACTATACAAAGGATAGGGAACTGGGTTATGACAAGCGGAATCTCATCTATCTTTCCCTCACAAACGATATGGACAAAAATTATTCCCTTATAAAGAATGAATTGCTTACCTCGGGTGTCGCCTCATCTATTACCAAAACGAGCGCCCCGATCACTGAAAGATGGAACGGGGGCACGGCGAACTGGGGCGGCAAAGACCCGAATGACAAGACAGAGTTCAATAAGTACGTGGAAGACGGCAGCCTCGGCGCCACCGCTGGTTTGAAATTCGTCACCGGCCGCGATATCGACCCCCGGCGATATCTCACCGATTCGACCGCCATCCTGCTCAACGAATCGGCTTTGAAGGTGATGAAATTCAAAAATCCGCTCGGCCAGATCATCGATGACGAGGGACGGCAATGGCATGTAGTGGGAGTTATAAAAGACTTCATCATCGAATCTCCGTATGAACCGACAAGGCCTATGTTGATATACGGCCCGAAAGGCTGGTTCAGCACCATCCAGATAAAACTGAATAATGAGAACAGCACAGCTCAGAATTTAAAAATGGCCGAAACCATCTTTAAAAGATACAACCCTGAATTTCCTTTCGAATACAGGTTTGTGGATGAAGAGTACGCCAAAAAATTTGAAGACGAAAAACGTACCGGAACCTTAGCCGGATTATTTGCCGGCCTCACCATATTTATTTCATGTCTCGGATTATTTGGCCTGGCCACCTATATGGCCGAAGCCAGGATAAAAGAGATCGGCGTTCGGAAAGTACTGGGCGCATCTGTCATAAATATTACAGCCTTGCTGTCACAGGATTTTATAAGGCTGGTGCTTGTTTCCATCCTCATTGCGTCGCCTGTGGCATGGCTGGCCATGCACAAATGGTTGCAGGGATATGATTACAGGATCAATATCAATGGGCTTGTATTTGTTGTTTCGGGATCGCTGGCAATATTGATCGCACTATTGACCGTAAGTTTCCAGGCCATAAAAGCGGCACTGGCAAACCCGGTGAAAAGCTTGCGCACGGAATAGCTCTTTATTTTATCACAAACACATATTCCTTCCCCGCCTTCGTCGGCAGATCATATTCATACACCTTCCTCGGCGCGATCCCTTTCAGCGAAGCCTTCGGAGAAATCACAGGCTTCTTCACCACGGGCGTCTCGTAGAAAGGATTGGGATTTTCTCCCGACGCCGTCGCGGCAGCCGGCAGATGCAGCGCGTCATACGACCGGAGACGACAGTTGCCGCCCAGCTTGGAGTGAACGACGAGCCGCGTCAGTTTTCCGTCCTTCCACGACAGGTCTATTTCAAAACCACCCCTTGCCTTCAGCCCCCTGAGTTCGCCGCTGGCCCATTTGTCGGGCAGGGCAGGCAACAGGTGGATGGCGCCGTCATGCGACTGTAATAGCATTTCCGCGATTCCCGCGGTGCACCCAAAATTCCCGTCGATCTGGAATGGCGGATGGGCGTCGAAGAGATTCGGGTAGGTGCCGCCGCCTTCCTTATTGCTTTCTATCGGGGTGAGTTGGTCGGTGATCAGTTTATACGCATGATTGCCGTCCAGGAACCGTGCCCAGCAGTTGACTTTCCAGCCCATCGACCAGCCGGTAGAGACGTCTCCCCGGTAGATCAGCGAGGTCCTGGCGGCTTCGAACAATTCCGGGTTCCGGTAAGGAGAGATCTCATTGCCGGGATATAAGCCCCAGAGATGGGAGATATGCCGGTGTTTGTCTTCGGGACTGTCCCAGTCCTGCATCCACTCCTGCAGCTGGCTGTACTGGCCGATCTGCATGGGTGCAAAACCGGCCAGCCGGTCTTGCAGTTGCGCTACCAGTTCTTTGTCTTTACCCGGGATGTCTTTGCCCAGGATCTGTGCGGCCCGTATCGTCCGGCTGAAAAGGGCGGTCACGATCTGGATATCCATCGTGGTCCCTTCGGAGGCCACGAAACCATGATGGCCGTTCTCCGGCGAAGCGGAAGGGGATACGACCCACCATCCGGTGGCGGGGTCTTTGAACAGCACGTCGAGGAAGAATTCGCAGGAGCCTTTCAGCGCGGGGTAGATATCCGCCAGGAATTGCCTGTCGCCGTTGAAGAGATATTTCTCCCACATATGCTGGCATAGCCATGCGCCGCCGGTAGGCCATACGCCCCAGGGACCGTCGATGGCCCCGGTCATACGCCAGAGATCGGTATTGTGATGCGTCACCCAACCCCGGGCGCCATACATGATCTTTGCCGAAGCCTGGCCGGCCACGGAGAGCTCTTTTACCATCTGCACCAGCGGCTCATGCATCTCCGTGAGATTGGTCACTTCCGCGGGCCAGTAGTTCATCTCGGTATTGATATTGTCGGTGTATTTGCTGCCCCAGGGAGGATCGGTGAAGCGGTTCCAGATCCCCTGCAGGTTGGCGGGTTGCGTGCCCGGTTGGGATGAGGAGATCAGCAGGTAGCGGCCGAACTGGAAATACAGGCTGACCAGTTGGGGGTCGTTGCCGGCGGCAAACTGTTTTACCCGCTCATCGGTAGGCAGTTTGACGGCGTCCGTCTTGCCAAGATTCAAAGCCACCCGGTCGAAATAGTTCCGGAAGAATGTGATATGGTCGTTCAGCAAACGCGGATAGGGCTTTCTTTCAGCCCAGGCGAGCTGGTCGGCGGCGAGCTTCACCGGATCCGCGCTGAGGTCTTTGTAATTTTTGAAGTTGGTCGCCATCGTCAGGTAGAGGATGACGCTGCTGGCGTTCCTGACCGTGATGGACGTGTCACCCGCTTTCAGCGAGCCACCCTGGTTCTTGATATCCAGGTCCGCCTGCACCTTGACCATGCCCGGGATGTCCTGGTGGTCGGGTCCGATAGCCGAGAGGAATAGCCTGTGCGCCCCATTGGTACTGGTGGAACCTTTTTGCGGGGTGCTGAAAGAGGCGGTAAAGCTGATCTTCCCGGGCCGGCTGGCGCTGAGCCGGATGACGATGGCATGATCGGGGAAGGAGGCGAAGACTTCGCGGGTGTAGACCGTCCCGTTGGCGGTATAGGTGATCCTGGCCACGGCTTTTTGAATATCCAGCTCCCTGCGCAGATTCGAGAATTGATCGTGCCCGTCGAAACGAAGATGGAGGTCTCCCACAGTCTGGTAGGGCATACCCTGTACTTTTTCGGCGACGAAATCACGGCTGGACATCTCCTCTGCTTCCTGGTACCTGTTTTCGGCGATCAATTGCTGGATCTTGTGAAGCGAGTCGCGGCCTCCATGCGGATTGGCATTGTTGTAAGGACTGCCGGCCCAGAACTCGTCCTCGTTTAGTTGCAGGTGTTCCTCCCCGGGATTCCCGAAGACCATGGCCCCAAGCCGTCCATTGCCGATAGGCAAGGCTTCTTCCCAGATACCGGCAGGATGGTCATACCAAAGTTTCATGGGATTGGGCTCCGGCGCAGAAGGAGCCGCCGGCTGTTGGGCATGTTTTGGATGCCGGCCATGCCGGGTGTGCTGCGCATAAGCTGCGTTCGTCAGGCCTTCCAGCAGGAAGAAAGACAGGGCTAAAAGAGTAAGTCTGCTTTTCATTGTTAAAGCCAGTGGCCTTACGGCCGGTTTAGAGATTATAAAATATGTCCTTATTGTCCTTATTGTCCCCAGTTCCGGTTCGGAGCAGGACCCATCTGCAATTCCAATACGCCGCCGCCCGCGATGTCCGCATAGCCGATATAGCAATACGGGTAAGGATGACCGTTCAGGGTAGCGCTTTGTATATAGATATTTGCCGGCGAATTGTTGTGCGCCAGTATGGTAAAACGTTCTCCTGTCGCGTAAGCGGGATCCAGCCGGATCGAGACCTTGTCGAATACCGGGCTGGTGATCTCATACCGCTTGTCCCCAGGGCAGACGGGGTGCAGCCCCGCGGCGGCAAGGACATACCAGGCCGACATCTGCCCGACGTCTTCATTGCCCACCAGTCCTTCCACGGAGTTGTGATAAGCCCTCCGGCAGATGGCCCGGGTCCATTTCTGCGTAAGCCACGGAGCGCCGATCCGGTTGAACAGGAAGGGGACATGGTGTACCGGCTCATTGGCCTGGTTGTAGTAGTCGTTCCATAGCATGTCCTCCGGGACTTTTTCAAAGAAGTCCTGCAGATCGGCGATCACCTTGTCACGCCCGCCCATGAGCGCCACCATGCCGGGCACGTCCTGGGGGACAAACCATCCCTGCTGGTAGGGATTGCTCTCAACCGTTCCATACCCCTCTTTCATCCGGCCCTCTGAAGGCCAGGGCTCCCAGGAGCCGTCTTCGTTTCTTGGCCGAAACCAATGCACCGAATCGTCAAAGACATGGCGGTAGCTTTGTGCTCTTTTTGCAAAGAGGGCCGAATCCGGCGTTTTGCCCAACGCCCCGGCCATACGCGACAGGCACCATTCGGAATAGGCGTATTCCAATGTCTTGGACAAGCCGTCTTCTCCCCCGGTATATCCTTTTTCTCCGTTACCAAAACGTTCGCAGCTGTTGCGGGCATACAGATAGGCCTTCGCGACATCATAGTTGCGGATCCCCTTGGCATAGGCATCCGCCAGGACGGCCACCGCCGGATTACCGATCATACACCCGCTGTAAGCGTTCAGGAATTCCCAGCGTTCGAGATAATGCGTTCCGTTCTCGTCGGCGAGTTCTACGAGCGAGTTGATCACATCGTTGACGACGGCGGGATTGATAATCGTTTGCAGCGGGAATTGGCTTCGGAAGACATCCCAGCCGCTGAAGATCGTGCGTTTGGTGAAAGCGGAGGAGGAGTGGATCTGCCCGTCTCCGCCCGGGTATTTGCCGTCTACGTCTGCCATGGCCCGGGGGTCGAGCAGCGTATGATAGAGCGCGGTATAAAAGACCGTTCTTTCTTCGGGTGTGCCACCCTCTATATGAATCCTTCCGAGAGCATGATCCCATAAGGCCACCGCCTGCCGGTGGATCCTGTCGAAGTCCCAGTCGGTGATTTCCGTTTCCAGGTTATGCCTGGCGCCCTCCATGCTCACGAAGGAGATGCCGGTCTTCAGGAGGACTTTTTCACCTTCGCGGGTGGCAAAATTGGTGAAGAAACCGAGATGTTTGCCTTGTTTCTCGCCGGCGCCTTTCAGGATGGCGGCTTCAGCCACCCTTTGCTGGTAGCGGTCCGATTCGATATCTTCTCTTTTCCGGCTCCAGTCGTCGGGAATATCCGCGCTCCACACGCCGAAATCTTTGAAGGGCTTGCTGAAACGCGCGCAGAAGTATACGGTATAGTCGGCCTTGCCGTCTCCGTCGCCCCATCCTCCGCCGGCCGGCGTACATTTCATCCAACCTTCGATCGTATGGTCATCGGCCATCCTGACGTATTGCAGGACGGAGGTGCCGCCTACACGCCGGGCCAGGTCGATCTGGATCCGCGAACCGGCGTTCCGGGGAAAGGTGAAACGCATAATGCCGCTATGCGGCGCCGCCGTCATCTCCGCGAGGATATTATGGTCGGTGAGCCTTACGGAGTAATAGCCTGCCGTAGCCGTTTCGCTGGGTTTCGAATAAGCGGAGCGGTACCCTTCCCGGGTATGATCCATCTTTCCGGGGGCCGTCTTCAGTTCTCCGGCGGTGGGCATGACCAGGAAGTTGCCCAGATCCCCATACCAGCCCACACCGCTCATCTGGGTAAATGCAAATCCTTCGATGCTGGTATGTTCATAGCTGTAGCCGCTGCCGTTGTCGCCGCCCGTGATGGTGTTGGGGCTGAGCTGGACCAGCCCGAAGGGGGTGGCCGCGCCCGGGAATGTCTTGCCCAGACCGTGATAGACACCGGCCTTGTCGCTGCTGGTGCTTGCGCCGATAAAAGGGTTTACTTCGCTGGCCAGGGATTGTGGGTTGCCGGTTCTCCTTTCCGGGTTTTGAGCTTCCCGCTGCCCCGAACCGGTCGTCCCGGATCGTTTTTGGCTGTGCGCCACCGTGAGAAAGCCGGGGGCCGAAAAAAAGATGTTTATAAACAGGAGGCAACAAAATCTCTTTTGAGAACTGACCATCGATGGCATTTTTTTGTTAACGGTTTTGTCCCGGAAGCATCGGGAAAAGGTCTCGAAGCATCGGGAAAAGGTCCCGGATCGTGCTTTTTTTTGTGGACGGGGTCCCGGATCGTGCTTTTTTCATGGACAGGGTCCCGGAAAAGCAAACCCCGGGTCTCGCAGGGACCCGGGGGTACTATAGTTATTTCTTCAGCAGCTGGATGGCGCTCAAAGACAGGTCTTCGTCGATGGAAGGATCCTGCGCTTTGGCGACGAGCCAGAGCGTATGGTGCTTGCCGTCGTCCGGAACGTCGACTGTTGTGTCGGCGGAGCGGGTAGGCTTTTTAACGGCTTTGTCTTTGTTGGCGCCTTTGTCTTTATTCTTATCGCCGGCGGCTTTTACGTCCGCGGGCGCGACGGGTCTGCCCGGATCAGCCGGCAGGCTGAAGACACCGATCTTCTTGCCGTTTTTGCCATCGAGACGCAGCTCGATCGTGTAGGCAGAGACCGCTTTGGGGCCGGGGAATACAGTCAACTGCGCCTTCCGGATACCCGTGAGGTCCACGTTTCCGACCAGTTTCAGCGAGTCTCCGTCGCCGAAGTTTTTACCATCGCCTCCAAAACCTATTTTGCTGTTCCGCAGCGAGACGGTTTGGGTGCCGCTCAGCGGCCTGATGCCCGGACCGCCTTTATCGGTATAAAAGGCCGTGATATACATCCATCCATTGTCCTCCAGGGGCTTGCCCAGACCCGGCGCCAATGAACCGCTGGCCGGCAGGGACTGTGCCTTTTTGTTTTCGGCTTTGAGAGACAGGATCCATGTCAATATCTGTTTGATGTCCGCTTCCTTCAGGTTGGGGTGGGCCGCCATCGCCACCTCTCCCCATACGCCGCTGCCCCCTTTGATGATCTTACGCGTGAGCATGGGGATCGCGTCCTTGTCTTTCTGGTATTTTGCGGATACATCCTCGAAAGCCGGCCCGATGGATTTCTCGCTCACCTTGTGACAGCTCTTGCAATCCAGCGTCAGCATGAGGTTCTTGCCGATCATGGCCTGGCTAAGCTGCCTATGTCCCTGCGGAACGGAAGCTTTATCCGATCCTTCGGCATAGTCGGCCGACACGATGAGGTTGCTCAGATCCTTCGTTTTAGCCGTGTCATCCTTGTCTTCGATACCGACCTCATATTTTACGGGTTCACCGGGGAAATAGAAACTTTTGTTGCCCGGCAGCAGGACGCTGACCGTTGGCGCTTCATTGCCCGCATAGATGCGCAAAGAATCGCTCTTTGAAGAAGCGCCTTTATCGTCTTTGGGTTCGACATAGATCGTATAGTCGCCGGCCTTTGTATAGGTATAGGCCAGGGTAGGGGTAGTCGTCACCTTCTGCGTGCCGTCACCCAGTGTCCAGGTATAGCCGGTGATCGCGTCATGCTCGGGATCCGTGGCTTTAACGGCGAGGTTCACGGTCATGGGCAGATCGCCGGAGGTCTTGTCGACGGTGATGCTGTCGACCCTGGGCGGACGGTTGCCTCCATTGAAATCTATCCGGCAAAGACCGGCGTCGTCATTTTTGCTGAACCAGCCACTGCCATATTCCAGGATATATATTCTCCCGTCGGGGCCTGTTTCCATATCGATCGGCGCCGAGAATTTAGTGTGTGCCATAAAGGGCTCGATCTTGTCGAGATCGCCGTTTTCCCGCATGGTGACCACTTTGATCCATCCGCGTATCCATTCGTAAATGAAGAGCTTGCCTTTATAATAGTCGGGGTATCTCGTAGAATCGGGGTAGAGGTCGGGATAATAGACGGGACCGGCCATAGCCGTTCTTCCGCCGGTACCCACCTGCGGGAATTCTTTCGATTCGCCATAGGGATACCAGATAAAGGCCGGTTGAGCCGGCGGCAGTTCCTGCAGCCCGGTGTTATAGGGAGAGTTGTTGATGGGTTTGGCCGGATCGAAGGCAGGTCCGGATTTACCCGTATTGTAGTCATACTCGCGGTAGGGGTAGTTGTCCCCGACGAACAGGGGCCAGCCAAAATACCCGGCTTTACGGGCCTGGTTCACCTCGTCATAACCACGCGAGCCGCGGGTATCGAAGCTGTCATTGTTCGCATCGGGCCCGACTTCACCCCAGTACAGGAATCCATTCTTTTGATCCA
This sequence comes from Puia sp., assembly GCA_031292515.1. Classification (GTDB taxonomy): domain Bacteria; phylum Bacteroidota; class Bacteroidia; order Chitinophagales; family Chitinophagaceae; genus Puia. The sequence goes on from JARLGZ010000054.1 coordinate 252,551, forward strand.
CAGAAATTCTATAGGGGTTCCGGTTGCCCATCACATAGATCTCCGGCCTCGTCTTCGGTGTTCCTTTCGGGAAGAGATTGCCATCGGGGATTTCATAGCTGCCATCCTCTTTTACGCGGATACGCATGATCTTACCGCGCAGGTCGTTTGTATTGCCTGCGCTGCGGCGTGCGTCATATTGCATGAACCCGGGCCTTCCGTCGATCGGAGCGAAACCGTTGTTCTGGTAGGTGCTGTTGGGCTGGTTGAAAGGGGTGGAGTTGTCGCCGGCGGAGAGATAAAGCATCCGGTCCTGGCCAAAGGCGATCGACCCGCCCGTATGGCAACAGATCTCTCTTTGTGAGTGCACTTCGAGGATCGTCTTCTCGGATGAAGGCAGGATCGTGTCATTTTCGAAGGTGAAACGGGAGAGACGGTTGACGGAACTATCTACCGGGCTATAATACATGTAGATGAAATGGTTCTTTGCGAAGTCCGGATCTTTCTGGATCCCCAGCAGCCCTTCTTCCGCGTTCACGTTGGGGGTATGCACGGTCTTATAATAGACATCCAGGAAGCCGGCCTGTTTCAACGACTTGCTGTCATTCTTGTAGACCATGATCTCGCCGCGGCGTTGGGTGACGAGGATGTCCAGGTTTGGCAATATCGTCATTTCGGTGGGTTCGTAGAATGAGCCCGACACGAGTTGGGTCTTTGTGAAGCGGTCTTCGTCCGGAACACGCAGGGTAGTCGCTTTCGCGTAGTCCAGTTTCCTGTTGTCGCCGATGGCGTAGAGGATTCCGCCAAGAATATGCTGCAGGTAGAGGGGGTCGCTATACGATTCTTCGGTATGCCCGAGTTCGGTATAGAAGGCCCTGCCTCCGTCGAAATCATGATACCAGGCCATCGGGTGGTTGTCTCCGTTGGTACCGCCCTGGTAGCTTTTCTCGTCGATCGTCAGCAGGATATGCGTGTCTTTGCTCAGTTTTTTGAAATTATACCATTCGTCTTTTCTTTTCCATAGATGCGGAAGCCCTTTGGTGGCGGGTTGCGTGGAGTCCACGACGGTAAGTACCGCTTCCTGCTGGGAGGGATGCCCGTTGAACCAGCCGCCGACGAGCCGGCCATACCAGCCCCAGTCATACTCCGCGTCGGAGGCGGCGTGGATACCCATGTAGCCGCCCCCGGCTTGTATATATCTTTCGAAATCCGCTTCTTCGTAATTGTTCAATAGGTCGCCGGTCGTATTCAGGAAGACGACGGCCGCGTATTTCGATAGGCTGTCTTCCCGGAACCAGGAAGCGTCGGACGTCGTATCCGCTTCGAAATTGTTTTCCGCGGCCAGCTTCAGGATCGCGGGGACACCGACGGAGATCGACGAATGGTGAAATCCTGCCGTTTTTGTGAAGATCAGGATCCTGGGCTTACCGGGGCGTTTATCACAGCCGGCCAGCGTCAGGGTACATACAAAAATGGCAAGGGAGAGACGGGACATAAGGGAAAGACGGGACATAATTCCTTTCATAACTAGAACAAATTTTCCGGTTTATAAATTCCTGGGGTTCATGCAAACTACACAACCATTGGGCAATTAACAAAATTGCGTCTTTTTCCTTTCCGATTTTCCATAAATTCTAATGGTATTTTAACCCATCTGCGTCCCGCTGCCCCTGTTAGTCGGGGTAAATGAGGCGTTGATCCGGAAGAAAACCCGGTTTCCGGAAGGACAGACAGCATGCTGAACCAATTTTTGCCCGGCAGACAGGATCCTGGGTAAGTTTTATATATGAAAGAAAAAGGATATCTGATGGTCGCAACCTCCTGTTCACCTGGGTTTTTGCCAAATCCACCGTCTTTTTCGGGAAATCAGGGTCTATTGTGATGTTTATTTTATGGTTTTATTAACAAACGGTTATGAAATATTTTTTACATATCCTCCTAATAATCGGCTAACAATCCGGCGGTTCTTTCGTGGCTTAAATCAAAATTCCCCAAGCACATGAAACTTACTGCTTATTTGGCCACCATCATGACCTCCTTCATGATTTTGGCGACTTGTCTCAGTTATGGGCAAGAAAGGACCCTGGTCGGAAAAGTCGGCTCCGCCGATGGCGTACCTATACAAGGCGTAACCGTCCAGGAGAAAGGCACCCACAATACCACTATAACCGATGGTGGTGGAAATTATGTTTTAAAGCTTAGCAACACGGATGCCACGATCGTATTCTCGTTCGTGGGCTTCACCAACCAGGAGTTGCCGGCAGGAAAAGAAAGCCGCATCAACGTCATCCTGTCACCCAACAACAAACAGTTGGAAGAATTGGTCGTAACGGCTTTGGGTATTAAGAAAGAGACCAAACGGGTAGGTTATTCCGTCCAGGAAATAAAAGGCGGAGAATTAAATAAGGCCCGTGAACCGGACCTGTTCAACAGCCTGGAAGGCAAGGTGTCCGGTTTGACCATCGGTACTTCGCCTGAAATGCTGGGAAGGCCTAACGTCGTATTAAGAGGTAACAAAGATGTGCTGATCGTCGTAGACGGGGTACCTGTAAACTCCGATACCTGGAACGTCGCCGCAGACGACGTAGACAATATGTCGATCCTGAAGGGCCCGAACGCAGCCGCCCTGTACGGTTTTAGGGGGCTCAACGGCGCCATCATCATTACTACCAAACGTGGCAGCAAGGAAGCAAAAGGATGGCAGGTGAATTTCAATACCAGCAACATGCTCGAAAAAGGATTCACCGTCATCCCGAAGGTCCAGTCGCAGTTTGGACGTGGTTCCGGATATGGATATTCCTATGATGCAGGTTTGTTGCCCGGTGAAACGGCTTACGACTACGGTCAGCGCCTGTCGATCTGGGGGCCCCGCATGGATGGCCAGAACGTTTCACAGTACAACAGTCCTTATGATCCCGTTACCGGCGTACGCACTCCATCCCCTTATAAGTCGTATGGAGACAAAAACCTGCAACACTTCCTCGAAGCCGGTTTCCTCTCCACGAACAATATCTCGATGGCTTCCTCAGGGACCAACAGCAATATCCGGATGTCTTACTCACACGTCCTGCAGAAAGGAACGGGTCCGAATACCAAGTTCAACAGCGACGATCTGAACCTGAGCGCCGACTATGCCATCAGCCCGAAACTGAAATTTGACGCTAACCTGAACCTGAACGTTCAGTATACGCCCAATATCCCGGATGCGGACTATGGCCCCAACAGCTATGTATACATGTTTAACGTATATGGGCCGGCTTCTTACGATGTGAAGGACCTGAGGAATTATTACAAGACGCCCCTGGGCGTTCCGGGTCTGCAGCAGTATAATGAGAACTACGGTCGTACCAATAACCCGTATTTCATGGCCCATGAGTGGCTGCGCGGTCACTACAAGACCGATATCTACGGATATCTGAGGACAACCTATAATATCAGTAAAGACCTGAACGTAGCGCTCCGCACACAGGTGACTACCTGGGATCAGCTCCGCACCGAAAAAGTGCCTTCCGGTACCGTACTCAATCAATACCTGTCCTGGTACTATCCCGGATGGTATGGAGACTACCGCGAAGACCATCGTAACCTGATGGAAAACAATACGGATCTCTTATTCTCTTACAAAAAGAAGATCTCGGATTTCTCGCTGAATGCAAACCTCGGCGGAAGCTGGCGCTCCTTTAAATACGCTTCTTCCTTCGAGACTACCAAGGACCTGGCGGTCCCGGGTGTCTATTCTTTCTCTAACTCGATTAATCCCGCGTTGTCGTTTAACTGGGGGTCGAATATGCAGGTATACAGCGGCTACTACTCCGTTGACCTTGCCTACAAGAACTACGTATATTTGTCGACGACCGGTCGTGTGGATAATCTCTCCACCCTGCCTGCGGCTAACAACACATTCTTCTATCCCTCCGTGTCACTGGCTACTTCGATCGGGGATTATGTGAAGCTTCCCGTTTCGATCGACCTGTTGAAAGTCCGCACGTCTTTCGCGGATGTTCGTGGTGGTCTGACCACTTCCCAGGCAGGATCGGCTTACTACCAGCTGACGGGCAATACCCTGAACGGAGGCCTGCTGGGCTATGGGTTTGAAAACTTCACCTCCTACGATGGCCCCACCTATTCCAACCAGAGCGCCTATTCCGTGACCAACTATTATAATGGTCAGTCTTCGGTGTCCTATTCCCAGAATATTGCCGATCCCAGTCTCAAGAGCTTCGATATCAAATCGTACGAAGCTGGGATCGATTATTCGATGTTCAAAGGTCGGATAGGGTTAAACGCCACTTATTTCCAGAGCCAGAACGGGCCGTTGATCTACTCCTTACCCGTCGCATCGTCTACCAGCTACACCTCCCGGAACGTCAATGCGGTAGTAACGACCAAAAAAGGATATGAGATCACGCTGAACCTGACACCAGTCAGATCAAAGAACTTCAGCTGGGATATCACCGCCAACTATGCAACCTTTAAGGAATACCTGCATTCAGTCGATGGCGGTACGAATCAGCTGACATTGAACAACCACGTATACAATGTCGGCGACCGTATGGATGCCTGGTATAGCACCAAGTTCGTACGCGACGGCAGCGGCAATATCGTATATAACAGTGGTGGAAACCCCTTGCCGGTTCCTTCGGGGATCAACAATCTCCAGAAGATCGGCTATCTGAACCCCGATTTTGTCTTCGGATTCAACAACCGGTTCTCCTACAAGAGCTTTAGCCTTAGCTTCCAGATCGACGGAAGGGTAGGTGGCAAGATCTATGACGATGTCTGGTATCATGCCATGAACGGCGGTACAGCCGTCGAATCCGATCAGGGAGCCTTCGGCGTAGCGCGTAATGCGGAATGGGGAACCACCAGCGTCGGAACGGTCACTCCCACGCCGCTGTATGTCGGAAAAGGCGTAGTCGTCACTTCGGGAACTCCTGTTATCTCCGGCGGAAAGATCACCAACCTGAAAGACCTGAATTTTGGGCCCAACACGACTGCTACCACAGTACAGAGTTATCTCTCCAGCGGTCTGGGATCGAATTTCGACGAATACTATGCGATCAGCCGCACCTTTGTAAAACTGCGTGAAGTCCAGATCGGTTACACCCTCCCTCACAGGTTGCTGGGCAAGGGCATCTTCAAGACCGCTTCGGTAGCACTGATCGGACGGAACCTGCTGTATTTCGCAAAACGAAAGGACTTCGACATCGACCAGTATGGCAGCGGGTTTAACGTACAGGATCACTCACAGACAGGAACTTCGAGCGACGTTACCCTGTCTTCAAATACATCCCGCCGGTTCGGGTTAAATGTCAATCTTGGTTTCTAATCACATATAAATAATTATCAATAATTATTATAGTCATGAAAAATTATATTATCAGATCATTCTTAGTGGTGGGATTAGCTTCCCTGGGACTGGTCAGTTGTCAGAAGGGCAACTTGCTGTCAAACCCCAACGAGGCAAGCACCCAGTCCACCGTTCCGGTATCGCTGATCTTTAACCGGATTGTCAACGAATTATATGAAGGTGGCGGCGTATTGGATGGCATCTCCGGCAACCAGCCCGAGATCCCTTTTAGCCAGATCATGCGCTGGAACCAGTATTTTGTCTCCAACTATTCCTATTATTGGGGCGCCAATGCCTACAACTGGTCGAATACGGCCACGATGTACAGCGTGTTGAAATATGTCAACCTGATGGAGAGCCAGATCCCGTCGCAATTAGGGACTACACCCAATGCTTATTCCGCGCTGGCAAAGTTCTTCGAAGCCTACCTCTTTATCTGGTACACCCAAAGGGTAGGAGATATCCCCATGAGCCAGGCAGGCAGCACTGCAAATCTAACGCCGGCCTATGATACGCAGCATGACGTATATAAGAACAGCCTGGCGCTGCTCGATACGGCCAATACCCTGATGGCCGCCGTAGTGGCTCTCCACCCAACCGCAGCGGTGACAGGTGATATTTACGGTCTTACGAACACACAATGGCAAAAAGTGATCAATACCTACAAACTGAGGGTCTTGATCAGCCTGAGCAAAAGGGCTGTTGACAATGCGGACCTGAACATTCCTTCTCAGTTCGCGACGATCGTCAACAACCCCTCTCAGTATCCGATCATGACGGGTATTTCGGATAACGTGCAGTATACCTATAATGCGGCCTACAACAAATATCCGATCAATCCCAACTATACGCCTTATGACTTCTTTGAAAGCATGAGCGCTACTTTCCTGGATATCACAACCGCCAACCAGGATCCCAGGACTTTTATCGCGGCGACTCCCGCCCCCGATCAAATCACGGGTGGCAAGCAGGTCGGCGACTTTTCGGCCTATGTCGGCGCCGATGTGAACCTGAGCCAGTCTACCTTATTGACCAATTCCGGGAACAACCACAAAGGAGAAGGCATGTATTCCTTCCACAACTATCTCCGGTATTATGTTCCTACCGTGTCCACCGTTTCCAGTCCCACTTCCGCAGAGCCCTATATCATCATAGGCTACCCGGAGATGTGCTTCAATATCGCCGAGGCCGCCAACAGGGGCTGGTTATCGGGTGTCTCCGACGGACAATGGTACCTGAAAGGGATCAATGCTTCCATGGCTGTGTACGGTTTGGCCGATGGAGTCAATATCCCGATCGGTGACGAATACGGAAATCCCCTGGGCACCGTCTCCGCGAATGTCTCCCAGTTCCTCGCCAACCCGAACGTGGCTTGGACCGGCGATGGCACGACGACCGGTCTGAACCAGATCCTGACCCAGAAATATGTGGCTTTCTGGCAGAATTCCGGTTGGGAAGCTTTTTACAACTGGAGAAGGACGGGTGTCCCCACCTTCCAGCAGGGCGGCAGCGGAATCGGAACCTCAAACAACATGATCCCGATCCGTTGGCAGTACCCTACAGACGAACAGGTCAATAACACGACGCACTACAGTGCTGCGATCGCCAGTCAATATGGCGGGACAGACGATATTACCAAGCCGATGTGGTTGATTAAGTAGACCGACAGGCTTTTAAATCTACCGGCAAGGTCTTGTAGGAGACCTTGCCGTTTTTTAATTAAAAAAACAATTTCATGAACAGGACAATTTTCAGAAACGGCGCCATCCACACAAACTGCTTTACTTTTGTCGGCAAGACAGCGGCCCTCCTTTTTTCGATGCTGACCCTCTTTCTTACCGGGTTCGCCCAACTCGCCGACAGCAGCCAGCGCGAAGTGAAATTGCAGGGAGCCGTCAACTTCCGCGACCTGGGCGGCTACACCACCAGCGACGGGCGCCATGTCAGATGGGACCGGATCTACCGGAGCGCCGATATCAGCAAACTGACCGATGCCGACCTGGATACCCTGAAGAACAGGCATATCAGCTCTGTCGTGGATCTCAGGGGCGTCGATGAATCGAAGAAAGCCCCGGATCGTCTCAACCCCGGCACCGAATATATATTATGCCCCGCCGGCAGCGACAATAATCTCAACGACTGGATGAAGTCGATTGCAGGTCTCAAAAGCGGCGGCGACTCCATGATGAAGGTCTACTATGCCAACACAACCTTCCTGGCCGACCGTTACCGGCCTTTTTTCGAGCGGTTGCTGGATCTGCGCGATGACCAGGCCCTGGTCTTCCATTGCACGGCCGGGAAAGACCGGACAGGAATCGGGGCCGCACTGTTGTTGTATGTGCTGGGCGTTCCCTTCGCGACGATCGAAAAAGACTATGCGGCGACCGACTATTACTGGAGGACCGCCAATGAAAAAATGGTCGGTGTCATGGTCCGGAGCATGCATGTCAACGAACAGGTCGCCCGCGACATGGGCGCCGCCCGCCGCGAATATATCCTGACGACTTTCGACAGGATCCGCAGTCAATACGGCTCCGTCGACAAGTTCCTGAAGGGCTCCGTCGGCCTCGACGACGCGAAGATCGCCGCGCTGAAGAGAAAGTTCCTGGACTAATCGGCAGCTGACCCCGCCGGGCCTGGTTTTTCTTCGCGATTTTACGCGGATAACTGCTGTTCGCCAACTGCCACGAAGATGTCCTCGGCTGTTCGCATTGCATTCCTTGGATTGTATCATCGATAGGCTGGTCGATGGAATGGAATCGCGCTCGCTATCGGGGAGACATAGGCAGGGTTTTGTCAAGGTGAAAGCTGTGTTTCTGCGATTCGGCCCGGTCGCCTTCGGGAATGATATAGTCCCATTTGTCGATGGCCGTGCCGTGTTTTATATCGTCAACGGAGAGATCGACAACAACTTTTGAATTTTCCCACTGTACTTCCTGGACATGGTGGACCGCTACCAGTACTTTTTTGCCACCGATCCAATGGCGCGTATCGACGATCAGATAAGAGATCTGCCAGGTCTGATCGTCCATGATGAAGTCGTCGACGTGGCCGATGTCGCCATCGCTGGCATGAATATGATAGCCTGTCACCTGGCGACAGCTTCTTAAATGCGCATCCTCTGTTGTTTGCTCTATTGTTGCAGGTTCCTGTATCAGATCGGGGTCGATGACGGGCGTGGACGGGATGATACCCCAAACCTGGCCCGGAATAAAAGCGCTGCCCCAATAGGGCTGCCAGGGATAATGTTCAGCCAGCTGTTCCTCGTGCAGGCGGGAGACGGGCTTTTGGGTGTCAACAGCCGGACTGCTGCGTACCTGGTCACGCGTGAGGTTGACCGGGAATAAGCCGGATTCCCAGGAGTGTTTGAGCAGGACATTGGGAGAGATCAGGACCTCCCGTTCTGATAGCCAGGTGCCTGTTTGTACGATCAGGTACCGGATGGTCCAGGTCTGGTCATCGAAGTAGAAGTCTTTCACTTTTCCGATTTCGCCATCGGTGGCATCCAGATTATTGCCAATGAGGTTGTTTACATTCCGTTGCATGATATTTTGTTTTTTTATTCGTTGATCTGGCCGAAAATCATGAGAATTATCAGCTCCGGCTAAGCTAATTGCTTTCCGGTTAACGGAATATGACAGAAATCATGGTCTTATAAGATTTTTCCCCGCAAAATGACTCCATATTCCCAAAAGCCGACTCGACTGCGACAACAGTATGGTATTGGTTGAAGCACCCGTTCAAACTTCCTGAAACGATCCGTAGGGTGTGGTGGGTCATCCGCCCGTTTTCGACGTCTCTGTTTTTGTATCGATCCCGCCCGACGATTTGGCATCTATGTCCTTCCCGGTTTTTTCAACGTCCTTTGTCGAAGCCCTTGATTGAGCCTTGCTCTGGTTCTTTTTCAGGATTTCGATATATTTCCTGGCTTCCGTATTGCCGGGATCCAGTGCGAGGAGTTTGTCAAAGTATTCGATAGCTGCCGAATAATCCTTTTCCGTATTCGCCTTATAAGCCGCCACATATCCATAGGCCTCTATCAGGTGTTTTCGGGTCGAATGGTTGGCGGAATCCTTTTCCGTCAGCCCGATCAGTTTCAGGTAGTGTGGAATGGCCAGCCCGGTCGCCATGGCTGTATCGATGGCCGCATCGCTGCGCGCACGCCAGTAGTAGCCATAGAACTGGTCCGGATGCTTCGCTTCGTAGAGTCCGAAGACGCTATCGGCCATCTGAAAATCCTTTGCCATGTAGTTCGCTACGCCCCAGTTGAAAAGATCGAGGTTGGTGGCGTTCGGATTGCCATGATAATACTCGCCCAGCCAGCGGGCTTGATTTCGATAGTCTTTCAGCTTTTTATAGATGTCTGCCAGCTTTTTGTCGTATTCGAGCCTTTTTACGCTATCCTTCTCCAACTCACCAGCCTTTGCATAGTACGCAACGGCGGAATCCAGGTTGTTCACCATCTTATCATAGATTTCCCCCATCATCTCGAAATCTTTTACGACAAAACCGGTGTCTGCCTGTTCCTTGAAGTACCGGCGCATAAAATCAAATGCCTTTGCGGAATCGTTCAGTTCCTTGTAGCTGTAGGCAATTAATTTATACAGCCTGGGCTCGGAAGAAGCTCCTTGTCTCTCCATTAGCTCCCTGGCTTTATCGATGGCGTCCTTATACTTTTTGGAAGCATAGAGCAGGTCGGTCACGAGGTAGTCATTGTGAATGCTTTTATCGCTGGCGGCAATAAAATGATTCAGACAGTCCATGGCCTTATTGACATCCCTGAAATAATAGTGATAGTATAGTTCGTACCAGGCCGGCGCATACAGCGGATCCGTGCTAACCGCATCGTTAAAATATTTCAGGTACATTTCCGTATTTCCCTGGGCGAGAAATATCTTGCCCAGCCTGTAAGAGGCTTCGGCATACCCGGCATCCTGGGCCAGCGCCTCCTGGTAGGCTTTATAGGATTCCGTTCCGTTTTGCAATCTCCGATAGGAGTTGCCGAGTGCGACATACAACGCTGCGTTTCGCTTATCCCGTTTGATGGCTTTCGTAAGCAGTTCTACAGCATATGCAGCATCCCCTCCGGCGGCATCGATATGGGCCTTTGCGATGGCCAGCATGACCTGCGGGTCTCTCTCCTTTGTTTCCTCCAGCGCCTTTGCGAAATAGATACCGGCGCTGTCCTTTTTGTTTTCCTGCAGCAATATCGAGCCATAGGCGCAGAGGAGATAGGGAGGCTGCAGATTTGAAGCAGGTATCGATAACAGACTGTCTTTTATGGCCTTGATCTTCCCCTGGTGCAGGTACGCTTGCGTCATTAACCACCAGGCTTCCGCGTTGTTGGGGTTCGCTTTGACGAGATTTTGCAAGATTCCGGCTGCCGTGTCATAGCGTTCATAATAGGCCAGCTTTTGGACTTCCGCCATTGACTGGGAACGACCTTGTAAAACGATCGTCAGGCCTGAAAGAATAATTAGTAGCTTTTTCATAAACAAATTGCAGGTTTGGTTTTACGATTTGCAGGTTGGTTTTACGATTGAACATCCAGCACCTGGATGTTTGAATTGCATCCGATCAGGTCACTGATATGCCTGGATCCGGTTAACGTGAAAATGCCGCTTTCCGTTTCCGGATTGACCAGGATCATGTCAGCCATGACGGATTCGGCATAATGCAAGGCCGTCCTCGCGAATTTCCGGGTGGAGATGGTAAGATATTCCACCGGGTTATGCAGATGTTCCCTTAGTTGATTGTAAGCGGCCAAAAACGAATCGGAGAGCCCGGGTTCATGCCCCTTGCCTGTATCTTGTATCGCCAATAAGTGAATCCGTGCCCTGCATCGTCTGGCAATCAGGACCGCCAGTTCGAGTTTTCTCTCCGGCACGAAATGACTTACGGGTACGACGATAATCTTCGTCTTCTTGTGTATCGACCCCGGCTTGACGGTCAGCACGGGACAATTGCTGTTTTTGGCGATCTGGTCAGGAGAGACCTTGTCCGAAAACGGCCACCATCGTTTGTCGCCCTGCTTCCCTATGACAATTAAATCGGGTGACAGCAGTTTTGCAGAGTCAACGATCTCCCTCGTCACGGAAGACCCCGGCAGGATGCCGGTCGTGACCTTTATCCCGTCGACGCTTTCCTGGATCGTCGTCTTCCACTGGGACAATTTTTTCTCGGCCTCCCACATGTTGAATTTTGCCGTGGCGCCCGAGGTGTTTTTCACAACATGCTGCAAATGGATCTCGGGGTCTTTCGGGTCCAGGAGTCCCATCGCCTTTCTTACCGCGATTTCAGTGCCCAGGGAGAAATCGACAGGGATTAAGATTTTTTTGAATGATGTCATTGAACCTGTTTATTGTCAATTTACCCTGGCGGCCTTAACGAAAGATTAACCCCGGATTAGAATTCGATTAGAGACTGGAATTTGAGTAGTCGATTTTCTGCGGGGTTGCGGGTCCGGTTCTTATCTTATCATTCGTGTCTTATCATTCGTGTTTTATCATACGTAATGAAACCGGGGCCCTCGCCGGGCGCCCGGTTCTTACCACCCCATCATCCTCGTATGAAGCGAGTTTGAGTCGTATGAAGCGGGTTTAGTTGACCAAATACATCCGGGTGGCGGAATTGATGTACTCCGTTGGCTCAAAAGCGCCGTCAAAAGTGTCTCTCATGGCATTCAGCTTTACCTCCAACTCCTGTACCTTTAGCCCGATCTCCGGATCGCCGCGATATTTGTGGATCAATTCATCATATTTGTCCATGATTCCCCTGATATCGAAAGTCAATTCTCCGAAACGGAGCTTCAACGATTGTACGTCCATCAGTTCGTAGTAGATAGGTTGTTTCCAGCTTTTGAGATCTGCCGCCTTCCGGTCCGTGATCAGGGCCGAGGCCTTTTTTCTCAATTCGGTCAGGAACTGGTAACGCATCTCCGCATCGTTCTCCTTTGAGAATCGATGGAGATATTCCGGCGGAGCGACTTTTAAAAGGCTCAGGTTTTGGTTGAGGATCGTATCATAATGAATCTGCAATTTCTCCAGTTCCTTCGTCACGATTTCCCACTGCTGCTCGATCAGGTCCTTGTCATAATCAAATTGACTGAGTTTCGCAGTCAGCAGGAACATCTTCTGGCTCTCCTCCTTCTCGGCTTTTTTCTTGCTGCCCACAGAGGAGATATAGGATTCGATACCCAGGAAGAGAGCCTGTGAGACGGGACCCGCGATGGGAACTCCGCTGGTGATGTTGCCCGTCAATTGCACCATATCGTGCAGGACGCTCAAGGCAGGTTCCTTGTCCTTCTGTTTTTCGATATAGGCGTAGAATTTTTTATACCAATCCTGGTAACCGGGATATTTCATGGGGTCCGCCGTCTCTGTCAGGGTCGAAAAAAAATTCTTCGCACTGTTGAACAGCAGCAAGGGTTTGATCTCTTTGTCCATCGACACCAGGTTGATGATGGCGGACTGGTAGTTGGCCTGGTAGACATACAACTCATTCTCTTCGATGGCAGCCTGTTTCTTTTCCAACGCCTGTACCCGTTGCAATAGCTTGTCGGCTTTTTCACGGGCATCCCTGGATTCGGCGATTTCGATATCCAGGGAATCCACTTTGTGATCCAGTTTGCTAAGCGTAAGATCGATTGTTTTTGTCTTCTTGTCTAAATTATCCTGGATATCGCTTAGCACTTTATTCCGGAGGTTTTTATCGGTACTCAGGGAGGCGGAATCTGCAGTCTGACTCTGACAGGGATGGAAAAAGGCGGCGCCAAGCAACATTAAAATGTATTTTTTCAAGAGATTTTCATTTTGGGAGAAATGGGGTTTACGACAGCTAAGGCATTTCCCGGTCAGCAGCTGTAAATATGCGGCCCCGATCCTAAAACCGGCTTAGAATAGCATTAGAATGGCATTAGAAATCGCGCTGGAAATCGACCGTCCCGCGCAACCGTCAGACTGTAACAGGTTCATTATTTTCCCGTTCTGCATGACTCAGCTCATGTATATATTCCTCCCTCAAATGATCATAGAACGAATGCTTGTCCACCAGCAAGGCGGCCAGGCTGGCCGCCATTCCCGCCAGCATCAGGTGAAAGATCACATTGTGCCGGTCTGTCATCTCCAGTACCAGAATAGCCGAGGTGAACGGAGTTCTGGTAACGCCGGTCAGAAACCCTACCATTCCCGATAATATCAAGAGGTTCGTGTCTGTGGCGGACAGATGAAACCAGCCGGCCAGTAGAGAACCGATGCTCGCGCCCGCGGCGAGTGCCGGCGCAAATACACCGCCTGCGGCGCCGGTGGTGAAAGACAATACAGGTCCCGCTACTCTGAACAAAGTGATATACCACGCAGCGTATTTTTCATTGGTAAACAATGTTCTTGTAATCAGCGCCTTCCCTGATCCGAACATGCCCTCCGTCACAAATACGGCCAGGCAGGCGACGATTAATCCGCAAATGATAAGGTAGGCCAGGTGCTGGCGATTTTTCGTAAAAGACTTTTTCCAGCGGATCAGGAACAGCATCCACTTTGAAATACCGCTTCCGACAAGCCCGCTTAACAAAGCGACTATCAGAACAGGAAAAAAAATAAACCCCGAAAGCTTGCTGACGTCCGGGTAGCCTAAATATAAGTAAGGACCCAGGAATGCCTGCGCCGTTAAGCCGGCGATGATAATAGCGGTAAAAAGGGCGGTTTTGAACTGGTTGATATGCGTCTTGGTCAACTCTTCCACGGCAAATACGATTCCTCCCAGCGGCGTGTTAAAAGCCGCGGCAAGTCCTGCAGCCGCGCCCGTCATGATCATATTTTTTTTTGAGATCTTCGGCCACCAGGCGGGAAGCCATTGATTTATTTTCCAGAACACAGACCCGGCAATCTGGATCGTCGGCCCTTCGCGCCCGATAATTCCCCCGCCAAAAACCATTACAAGACTCGAACAGATCTTTACAACGATGACACGGATACTTAATAAGCGATTCACCTTGTCGACGGTGCGCGGCGTGCTTAATTCAATGGCCGCCATAACCTGCGGGATGCCGCTTCCCCTGGCATAAGGCGAAAATTTATTTACCAGCCACCATGAAATGACAAAACAACAGGGAGTGATTATAAAGAAAAGATAAATGGCGTGATGAAAGACATATGAAGTCCCATGTTCCGCCCATGCAAATAACTTCGTATAAGCTACTGCCACCAGGCCGGTAATCACGGATCCGGCCCAAAACGGCGCCGCTTTCAAAAAATTATACTTTAATGTATCACTCCCGACGCGTTCAAACAGCATCTTCCCGAACGACATGGTTTTTTTTATCATCTTCTTCATGATGGTGGACAAAAGTATAGATAGAGATCCGGAAATCCGTCCGTATTTCATTCGCCATGAAAATTCTAATCGGATTCTAATGCCTTTCTGCGAGAGTCTCTAATTGCATTCTAACCCCGTTCTAATATCTTTCTTAAGGGCGGCGGATATATTTGCCGGGCCACGCGTTTCATCGGTTTATTTACCATGCAAATATTTACACCATAATTTATGAACAAAATAAGCGGTATCCTGGGTGTGATCGCCACAGGCCTATTTGTTTTTTCCGGCTGCGTTCCGGCGAAAAAATTCAACGCGACACAGCAAGCGCTGTCGTCGGCGAGATATGACAGCGCATTGCTGGCAAGAAAGGTAAAAGACCTGCAGGCTACCATAGCCCAGTTAAATGCACTGACCAGCAGTCAGAAACAGAGAATTGATTCGCTTGAACAGGAGACGGATGGTCAGCAAAAAAAGATCGGCGCATTGTCGCAGCAGATCGTCGTCCTGAAAGACAATAACGACAGGCTATCGGGCGATGCGGCAAACAAACAGTCTCTGCTTAGTAAAAGCAAGCAGGAATTAATAAACCAGCAGCTGAAACTTGAGCGACTGCAGTCTTTGATGGATAGGCAGAAAAAAGCGATCGAAGAGATCAGGAAGAAGATGACGGATGCTCTCATCGGCTTTCAATCAAACGAACTCTCCGTGGCGATAAAAAACGGGAAAGTATATGTCAGCCTTCAGGAAAATTTGCTGTTTCCTTCCGGCAGCGCCGTGGTCAACCCAAAAGGAAAAGAGGCCTTGGGAAAATTAGCGGAGGTTTTGAATCTGAATCCCGATATTACGGTAGATATCGAAGGGCATACCGATTCTATCCCAATACATGGGAAATACCAGGATAATTGGGACCTCAGCCTCGCAAGATCGGCTTCCATCGTACGGATCCTGACAAATGACTATAGAGTCGATCCGATGAGAATTATTGCTTCGGGACATAGTCAATATGACCCCGTTCAGACCAATGCTACTCCCGAGGGGAGGGCCCTGAACAGAAGAACGGATATTATTTTATCGCCTAAGCTGGATGAACTATACAAATTGCTGCAAACACCCGATATGTGAATTCATTCTATGAATGGCTCCGGAGCCGGCGAACCTGCCGGAAAACCTATCTGTGAATCTTTCGGCGAACCCGCCGGAAAACCCGCCGGCAAGCCTACGCCCGGGAACCGGTTCCGGGCCCGGAATGGAAAATAAAGTATCGGTTTGAGATAACGGATGGACATAATGCTTGTAAGCCCGGGCCTTACATTTGATCTTTATTCACCCGAAGATTTTTGTCGTTCTCTTCCATGATCACTGTAAACCCGCTATCCGTTAACGAATTACCCACGATGGCCGAATACCGGCGCGGCTATCTTTTTTGGGTCTGTGCCGTCGCTTCACTGGGAGGCGTTTTGTTCGGATACGACCTGGTCGTTGTCTCCGGAACCGTCCCGTTCTTTACAAAATACTACGCGCTGGGAGAGGCAGCCACCGGCTGGGCCGTAGGTTGCATCAATCTTGGATCCGCCGCAGGCGCCCTGCTGGCAGGACAGCTGAGCGATCGTGCCGGCAGGAAAAAGCTGATCCTGGCCTGCGCCGCTCTTTTTGTCCTGACAGGCATCGGGATGGGCTGGTCGGAGCATTTTGGCCTTTTCATCGTCTTCCGCATGCTAAGCGGCATGGCTGTGGGGGTGGCCGCCCTGGTCTGCCCCATGTATATAGCCGAGATAGCGCCTGCCGAATACAGGGGCAAACTGGTGTCTTTCTACCAGTTGGCCATCGTATCGGGCCTTTTACTGGCCTATCTGGCGGATTACCTGCTGCTGGATACCGGTGTCAACAATTGGAGATGGATGTTTTCTTCCCAATGCCTGCCTGCCCTCCTCTTCCTGGCCGGCCTTTTCCTGGTTCCCGAAAGCCCCCGGTGGCTGCTGGGGAAGGGTCGCCTGCAACAGGCGGACCGGATCCTGACACGAATCGGCGGGAGTGCCTATGCCCGGTCACAATCGCTTGTCATCCGCGCCAGCTTTGCCGGAAGCCGCAAAGAGGACTGGAAAGCCCTCTTCCACAGGAAATACAGGGTCTTCGTAGTGCTGGGCGTGGCCATCGCCGTCTTTTCCCAGATAGATGGACAGAACTCCCTGTTCTCCTATGCCCCGGAGATATTCCGGCAGGCAGGCATGGCAGATAGTTCGGCCTTCGGACAATCGGTTATACTTGGCTGTATAAATTTCCTCTTCACCTTCGTCGCCATCGCCACCATCGACCGTTCCGGACGCCGAAAGCTGCTGCTGATTGGCTCCTGTCTGCTCGCTCTCGATGCGGGAGCCCTGGCGCTGTCCTTTGCCTGGCACTTGCCGGCGGTTTGGATACTGGGCTTCGTACTGGGCTTTATCGCGATCTATGCGGCTACGCTGGGGCCCGTCACCTGGGTGGCGCTGTCCGAACTGTTCCCCAACAGCGTACGGGGAAGCCTTTTGTCCCTGGCAACCCTCTGTCTCTGGATTGCTAATTTTATCACGACGGCCTCTTTCCCGGTCATGAAATCCTACTGGGGACTCCCATTGACCTTCGGCCTCCATGCCTTTATCTGCGGGGCCTATTTCGTTTTTGTCTATCGCAGAGTTCCCGAAACACGGGGCCGTACGCTCGAGGAAATAGAAACGATGCTGACGCCCGGCGGAAAGGCGGCGGCGGATCCGGCGGCCGCTAGTCGCTGATCATCTTCGAATAGACCTGCCGGTAAGCCCTCGGGCTCTGGCAAAACCTGGCCTTGAATTGCCGGTTGAAATTGGAAAGGTTGTTGAACCCGCAGCTGTACGTGATGTCGGCAATGCTTTTGTCGGTGTCGATAAGCAATTGGCAGGCCTGGTTGAGACGCATATTGTTGAGGAATGAGAAAAATGTCTTCTTCGTCCGCTCCTGGAAAAACCGGCAAAAAGACGTCCGGGTCATATATACCAAGGCGGCGACTTCTTCCAGCCTGATCTCCCGTTCATAATTCTGAAAAGTATATTGGAAGACCTTGTTCAGTCTTTCGGCATCCAGCGAATTATGCCCGATGATGCCCGGGTCGGATATAAACGAATAATCTTTCGAGGATGCCAGACGGTGCAGGATATCCAGGAGGCGCAGCAGCCGCTCCATACCCGTCACTTCCAGCAATTCATGCATCTTCCGGGTGACCTCCTTTTTGGTGACCCCCGTGATATCCATACCCCGCGTCGACAGGCCAAAGAGATTCCGGATATTCTTAGCCTCGGGAAGCCTGAGCAGGTCTTGCCCCAGCGACTTTTCGGAGAAGTGGATGACGATCGACCGGGCACGGCAGGCCGGGTTATTCTCATAGTAAGAGGCCGGATTTTTATAAAGATGCGGAAGGTTCGGTCCCATAAAGGTCAGATCTTCATCCCGGAACTCCGAAACGGTGTTGCCGATAAAACGTTTTCCCTGGCTTTGGGTGATGAGCACCAGTTCGAATTCAGGATGATAGTGCCAGGGTGTGGCAAAATAGGGATCGTCGAAGGCTTGCGCGAAAAACGAGTCTTCCCCGGTGGGTGGCAGATATTCCAGTACAGGGATCATCATAAATTATTTGACAGGTATCGTTGAAATGAAGTTACGATTTACCTGGAAATTATCAATAATTTGTAAAACCGGCTGTTTAGAGGACAACATTGTATCAGTGGTGGAGAATTTCGTGGTATAAAGGAAGCGCCGTACCCGATAATTTTAGGGTATAATCACCAGGAGGTCTTATATGGAAAAAACCTTTTTTACGGATAAACAGGTGGATGCCTATCACCGGGACGGCTATCTTGTGATAAAAGGCTTCTTTAGCCGGGAGGAGACGGACAGGCTCTACAAGGTGGCCGTAGAGGACGCCGTCATCAGCAAAAATTCATACGACGTAAACGACGGCTCGGGGAAGAGGTCCAAACTGGCCTTGTGGTTTACCCCCGGAGACGATATCTATGGCATGGTCACCCGCAGCAGGAGGATGGTCGGATCGGTGGACGCCCTGCTGGACGGAACGGCTCCCATCTGTCATTTCCATTCCAAACTGATGCAAAAGGAGCCGCGGGTCGGCGGGGCCTGGGAATGGCACCAGGACTACGGCTACTGGTATAAGAATGAATTCCTGCTACCCGGACAGATGAACTCGGTGATGATCGCCATCACAAAAGCCACGAGAGAGAATGGCTGCCTGCAGGTGATAAAAGGCTCCCATAAGATGGGCCGGGTCGAACATGGCAAGGCGGGGGAGCAGGTGGGCGCCTCTCAACGATACGTGGACCTCGCGCTAAGGACCATGGAACTCGTCCACGTCGAACTGGATCCGGGGGATGCCCTCTTCTTCCATAGCAATCTGCTCCACCGTTCGGATGCCAACCTGTCCGAAACATCCCGTTGGTCGCTGATCTCCTGTTATAACCGGCAAAGCAATATACCCTATAACGAAAAGTCGAATTCCTGCATCACCCCAATCCGGGAAGTCCCCGATGAGTGGATCCTGGACACAGGTGCCGCGGGGATTGCGGGCAGCATGGATTTCCTCGACAAGGAGAGCGACGTCACGCTCAAAGATTAAAGCGATTGCCCATGAGAATTACAAGGTATTGCCTGCTTCTCCTATCATTTTTTTTGTCCCGGACCCTCTTATCGACCGCTGCGGGTAAGCCCGTCCGCCCGTCACCGGGTGAGCGGATCGTCTACCGGCAGAATGGGCTCGTGTTCGAATGGGATCTCCGGCAGGATGATGCCCGGCTGATTCGACAGGCTACCGGTTCCGTGGTCTGGCAAGGCAGCCTGCTGCCTTCCTTTTGGCTGCTGGTAAACCATCACAATGAATTTGTAAAAGCCAGCCTGGCCGGTACCGGAGGTGACGGAACCCCGGAGACAGGTCACCGGACCTCGGAGACAGGTAACGGAATTTTGGAGACCGGCAACGGGACCTCGGAGACCGCCAATGGGACGCGGCTCGAATTGCCGCTGCGGATAGGCCGCCTCGGCCGGGGACGACTCGTCATCGACAGGGAGGACTGGGGCATCCGGTTCTCATCGTTCTCGATAGAATGGGCGGTGCCTCCCCCGGCCATCATAGAGATGTATTTCGGCGCTTCGGATAAAATCTTGAAAGCTTCCCTGGTGCTGCCCGGCTGGGATCGCCCTTTTCTGCCCGACTGGCAATCTTTTGGCTATTGCGTGCCCGGCGCCAAGGAAGGCCCGGCCCAGAGCTATTTCAGAAACTGGGATTTCGGGCTGACCAATATCGCACTCGGCTCTTTCGGCCCTTCGATGGGAGTTCCCTACGGCGCCGCCTACCCAAAGCCATTGTATTTCGCGGGCATGGGTTCCGACGAAGGCTTTATCGCCCTGGGCGCGGGGGCCATTCCCGATGCGGCGATGTCTTTGCGGGTGCAGGCCACGAGAGGTTGTTTTCAATACGTCTATGACGAAGACAGCTGGGGAAGCCTTTCCTCCCGGGCGAGAACCTGGGCCGAGCCCCTCCGGATAAGCTTTGGAACCACCGCCTTCGAAGCCTTTAAAAACTACTACCGCTCTTTTCCTGTCCGTAGTCCGGCGCCGGTCTACGCCCCGGCGGCGTTTTTCAACACATGGGGTCTGTGGAGAGAGAAGAAATATACCATCGCGCCCATCGCCGCCTTTGCCAGGAGCCTGGGCGCCTCCCTGCTCGTATTGGACGACGGATGGGAATCGTCGCAGGGATCCGGCACGCCCTTTGGAAAAAGATTCCCCGACCTCAACGCCGATCTCGCGGCTGTCCATGATAGTGGCATGACGCACGGGCTGTGGGAGACCCTGGGATGGATCGATGACACGGCGGCTGCCGGGCTGACCGCCGCTGATTTGATCGTGGGAAAAGATGGTAAGCCGGTTAAGGCCAACTGGAATTTCGACCCTTCTTCTACGTCCTATTTTTGTCTCGATATCAGCTCCGCAAAGACCCGCGAGTTTTTAAGACAGCGTACCCTCAGAGAAATGCATACGCTGAAGCCCTCGCTGATAAAACTCGACTTTGGGTATGGATTTCCCCCACCCGGCATGGGGGTGCCCCGGAACCCGCTCTACCGCGGCGAAAGACAATATGCCGAAATCCTCCGCCTGATCGCCACGACCGCGAAGAGCGCGGATCCTTCGGTAAAAATCATGTACTACGGCATCAGCCCCTTAGCCATAGAAGCGGTCGATATCGTTTCCCTCGACGACCAGGGAGACCTCTGGTATGATATCGCCGGAGGCCACGGGGAATGGAGCATATGGGCAAGCCTCTTGTCAGACAGGGGAGTAGCGGTGGCAGGGTCTTCCGGGTACAGCTGGGAACCCGACGACGAAGTGATATTGAATACGGCGATCATAGGATGCCCCGGCGCTTCGCTGCCGATTGCCCAACCCAACGGTCAGCCGATACCCGAAAAATATCTCAACCGTCGCCTCGCAATCGACAAATTTTTTCGCAGGAGTATTTTGTGGCAACCAGTCTGGTTGAATAGCCTGACGGGCAATTTCAACGGCCCTCCCCGCTTGAATTGCTGGGGCAGGATGGAGAAAATCGGCGACGACACCGTGTTGACAGCCCTGGCCTTAAGGGATGCCGTCCGCCCGTCCCGCCCCCAGGATCCGCCCGCACAACTCCCAATCCCGGGTATGGCAGGCGCTTACTGGAAGGGCCGGTGGGCCCTGATCTCCCAGGATGACAAAGATATTCTGTCCACGCCTCGCCTGGCCCTTATTCCCTTTGACCCGGGAGAGATCGTCATCCCCTGCCCGGCAAAACCGGCAGCCATTACCCGGCTGAGCATGACCGGTGAGACGCTATACGACCGGTGGGAATGGAATAACGGCTTGCTGAAAGTGGATATGCCGGAAGACATACTGGCGAAGACCGCCGGCTTGCTGGTCCGGAAGAATAATTAGCGCATATCGGAGCATGGAGTGTACCTAAGACGGATGCGCCTGGTTGGAGTGAACCTGAAGATGGATGTGTCTGAAGATGGATGTGTCTGAAGATGGGTGTGTCTGAAGACGCGGAAACTATCAAAGCTGCCGGAATAAAAATGAGAGACTATAAAAATGAGAGTCTATAAAAAGAAGAGT
>JARLGZ010000055.1 GCA_031292515.1 Puia sp.
AGAGCGTCCCGACGCGACCATTTTTAAAACTTCTTCCTTGAAGGAGGCATCATACTTTCTCCGCGTCTTTTTCGTGCTTTTTCCAGTCATTGTCTTGTGAAGTTAAGCAAATTGACTGTCCGGATTTATTGGTGCATCTCACGCAGCCAGGCATATCGGAGGTGAACACGATGGGAGTTATATGTTTCAAGAATTTCCGTTCTCGGGCGGATTCGTGAGACTTACACATGTGGCCGAGAAAGACGAGAATAAGATCCTGGTTATCGAGGATAAGCCGTTTATCGTTTTTTTTATTGGCCTGCAAAATAGTCTTAGCTACCGATTGGAAGATATCGGGGAGATTAATTTTAACGAGTGGGGTTATAATTGCTACTATTCACATTCCGTTGTGAAAGAGATACACCTGAAGAGAAAGGACGACTATGTGGTCTTGGAAATTCAAATGACGCCGGAATACCTGGAGGGTATCGGGGGCGGATACTCATTCGTTAGAAACTTTTTGGATAGGGTGAGGGCGGAAAAGCCCTCGCGGCTGGCGAGGGTCAACCAGATTGCAAGCTCAGCCATGATGGGGGTGGTGAAAATGATTGTCAGCGGCAATCTTTCTAAGATGGATGAGCATGTGACAGATCTGTTGGGCCAGGGGCTAACCCGTCAACGGCTTGCTCCGGTGACAAAAGTGGGCAAAATGTCGGCTGCCGACGTTGACAAGATCTATGAGGCGAAAAGATTTCTGATTGAAAACCTGCAAACTAAGCACACCCAGGAGGAATTGTCGGCGGCAATGAAAATGAGTGTGTACGATATCAATAAAGGGTTCCAGGAGATTTATGGGATGACCGCCCTTGAGCTTGCCAATGCCGAGCGGATGATCCGGGCAGATGGGCTGGTAGCCAACAGGGACAAGAAAATGTGGGAAATAGCCGTCAGCCTCGGCTATCGGTCGGAGAGTTCCTTTCATAAAGCATATAAGAAGTACTATGGAGAAACACCTAGCCAACGACTAGCCAGGATTTGAAAAAAAATATTGGTTTTTCACTCATTTGGACAGTCGAAAGAGGCTCAAAAATTTGGATCGACCCCTTATCAAATCGTAGATTTGTTTAGAACAAAAGAAGGAAAGTACCACCAGGTTCAGAGTAGCAGCATCATCACAGCAAACAGGCCGGGTCAGTAGCGTAAAACTTATTGATATTTTTTGGCTAACGCCATTGGTGAAGATAGCTACCCGGGTAAAGGATTCCCGGGTACTATTAAAAAAGTCGAATTTTGGTTAGTAGCAGGAATTCAATAATATCGTGTCCCATAGTATTGCGTCCCATTTTACCCACTTTTCGCCTTTCCGCAAAACCGCAGGCAAGGGCCTCACAGTAGAAAGGCAGCGGTAACCCGGAATAAATGTCATCCCCAGACAGATAATCCCGGACGGTGTCACCGTAAATAATCATCATCCCATTTGCTCCCCGGTCAGCAGGAAGCTGTTGTATCGGGATGCCCAATCCTTCGTTATCCGTTGGAGACGACTTATCATCGACAGACAGGAGTTACAGGGCTATCAGCATGAGTTGCCGGGTCGTTGGTTTAAGAGGAGTTTCATTAAAATGTTTATTGGCTGGCGACAATAATCGCTTGCAGGGAGTTCGTATATCCAGGTAGACGGCCACTGGCTTAGGGGCCGCGGTCAACGTGCTCGTGGAGGAACAGCTATTGAACACAAGGCATGGGGACACCCTTGTGGCCAGTTTATTCTCCAGGGCATCCGTGAAGCCGGTGGCCGGCGCCTGTTTTGAAACCGTATTTACACATCACATGAGAAAACCTATTTCTATGTCAAGAGCAGGCCAGGTATCGTCATTTCCCGAACGGGCTCAAAAGGCATTTCCCGAACGGAGGCAGAAGTCAAAATCGGCCGCCGGGTCCAGGGGAGCTGTCAATGCCGCGCCCTTCTTTCATTTTATCTGGAAAGAGAGAAGCTGCCGTCGCTACCTGATCGTTGTTGTCGTAGCTGCAATGATGCAGTTTTCCATCTTCAAACTATTATATCCGTTCCCCGATTTCTTTTCCGACAGCTATAGTTACATCTATGCCGCCGGTGCCCACCTCGATGTGAATATATGGCCGATTGGATATTCAAAGTTCCTGGCAGCATTTCATTCCCTTACCCATTCCGGCACAGCCCTGGTGAGCTTTCAGTATTTTTTTCTGGAAATCACTGCCCTCTATTTTTTCTTTTCTATTCTTTATTTTTACCAACCCGGAAAAACTACTCGCATTATTTTGGTCATTTTCCTGTTTTTCAATCCCCTATTTCTCTACCTATCCAACTATGTCAATTCCGATCCGCTTTTTGTTGCGCTCAGTCTGTGGTGGTTCACTGAACTGATCTGGATTGTCAACAGGCCGCGGCTCTACCAGGTCTTCACACAAGGCGTCTTGGTGTTTTTATGTTTTACCGTCCGGAACAATGCCTATATATACCCGATCATCGCCCTGGCCGCATTTTTTCTCAGCCGACAACGCCTTGTAGTCAGGTGGGCCGGCATCCTGGCAGGGCCCCTCCTGATCCTGCCTTTTATTATTCATACCCGTCAGGCCGCCAAACAATTAACGGGAACCGCCCAGTTCAGCTTATTCACGGGATGGCAACTCGCCAATAATGCACTCTATATGTATCAGCAGATTCAAGTTGATTCGAATACCCTGCCGTCCGCCGCGTCGAGGGATCTGGACCGGATCGCCCGTAATTTTTATAAACATACCCCGGCTGTATTTCATGATTTCCTGAGACAATACACGGGCAACTATTTTATCAGAAGACCGGAATCGCCCTTGAAAGAATATGTCTGGAGAAAATACAACCAGGAGATCACCTATGAATCGGTGGCAGCGTGGGGGCGGGCATCTGTCACTTTTAACGAATATGGCAGTTACCTGATAAAAAAGCACCCCCTGGCATTCGCACAGCAATTCATCCTCTTGAATACCCGAAATTATTTTTTACCTCCACTCGAAAAACTGGAGATCTATAACCAGGGAGAAGATGACTTTTCCGGGATCGCACAAGATTGGTTTGGATATAAGAGTAGTGCCATAAGGGTCGCCTCTAAGGAAGCCCAGGGGAATTTACTGGCCTTTTTTCCTTATCTCTTCATGATCGTCAACATCTACTTTATCGGGAGCATTGTCTGGTGGACGGCCAGGCTCAGGCAAAACAGCAACAAAAAGGAGATAGACGCCGCGGTCCTTCTGTCAGTGACTTTTTGGGCGCTCAATTTTCTCTTTAGCGTGTCAGCAACGATGATCGTTATCCGGTATGAAGTGTTTCCAGTGATCACCTTTCTGGCCTTTTCCTTATTGATGATTGAGTGGTTGGATAAGAGGGAAACTGTCTCGAAACAGAACCCCAAACGTATCGACGTCCCGGCCGGTAGTCTTGAATTATCGAAATAAAGATGAAATAAGGAATTGGTTACTAAAAAATGCATTTATGAAACCAGTATTTTTCTGCTGCCTGTTCACTTTCCTGTTCGGCTGTAATTTCGTACGGCAGAACAGTACTACAGCTGCCGTTGATAGCCTGCCCTCATTTGAAGTACAGCTGACGGACAGCACGAAGTTCTTCCATTCGAATCAAATTCTAGCTGGCAAACCCGTCATTCTCTTATATTTCGACACGGATTGCCACTATTGTCAGGAGGAAACAAAAGCCTTGGTAAGGAACATGGCTTCATTGAAGGATGTACAACTTTATTTCCTGACAACCTCTTCTCTGAACGAAATGAATAAATACAGTGCAGACTATCACTTGGGCGCTTATGACAACATTGTTGTTGCCAGGGACTATAAGTATTCCTTTTATAGACATTTCAAACCCAGCGAAGTTCCTTACCTGGTGATTTATAATAAGAAAAAAGAATTGGTCAAAATATACAAGGGGAGTGTTTCTGTTCAGGCAATCATTGATGCGGTTCATGCGTAAACATCCATTTTCAGACCAGTTTCGGACCAGCCCAAAGCGAAAATGTAAATAAGAGGACCCGATTATGGAAAATGCAATCGACATCCCGGTAATAAAATATGGCGTCGGCTGGAAGTATCCCAACCTGCCAATGGAGGACTACGGCCCGATACTAAGCTCCCTCGGATTGGAACCTGCTGCACTGGATCATTACTACCTGATTGGAGAGATCATCGGGACGCAGGGTTGGGTACTGCATATTTCCGTCATCAGGGAAGAGATTGCAGATTTGCTCCGGACTATCTTGCCCTTATTGAGAAAGGAGAACATTCCTTTTAAGGCGGCGATCGATGGGGAAGCTGCCCGGTGCATCCTAAGCGGAGAATGGGGCTATATAGAATTGGGAAAGATTGTGTCCATCTATCCCCCGACGGATGATGCTGCACTGAGAATTGCCAGGCAACTGATTGCAGCCACCCAATCTTTCAAAAGTCCTGTGATACCAACCGACCGGCATCTGGGCGGTGCTGTTTATACCCGGTACGGAGCCTTCAACCCGGTCATTATATCCAGTGAAAGCGGTGTCAAAGATGCCTATATCTATGATGCGGCGGGCGAATTGGTAAAGGATTTACATACCATGCCCTTCACGCTACCGAAAGGGATCCCCTGGCCATTCACTGCATTAACCGATGCGGTGCCGGCCCCGCCCGATACAGTGCTATCGGATAAATACAAGGTGATGTCGGTCCTGAAAGAAGATGCCAAAGGAGATGTTAAAAAAGCGCTGTGGCTAAAACACTGGTACCAGGTTGTCTGGTGCGTGATCAAAGAGGGCCGTCGGTATATGAATTCGGATGCAGACGGCCGGGATATCGGAGACCGGCTGAAATGGCAGTATGAGCTGCACACGGACCTCCAGGATATTCTGCCGATTCCCCGGGTTCACGATCTCTTTTCCGAAAATGGCAATACCTACCTGGTTATGGATTTTGTGAAAGGGAAGGCATTGGACATGGTCATATTGGATCTGTTTGAGCGGGGAGGCTGGGAAGACCTCTTGCTAAGTGATCGGCTCAGGCTTTTGGACTACGCCGTCCAGGTCTCTGACATCATAGAAAAGATGCACCAAAAAGGATATGTTCACCGGGATATTACACCGATGAACTTCTTGGTGAAAAAGAACGGGGAGATTTGGATGATAGACCTGGAACTCTCTTACAATGAAGACATACAAAAACCTTTTCCTCCATTCCGATTGGGGACGTACGGCTTTATGTCACCGGAACAGCAGGAAACAGAGTATCCAACCCCAAGTCAGGATATTTATTCGCTTGGCGCTACCCTGATAACTTTGCTGACGGGCCTGCTCCCCGGAAAATTTGCGCTCGAACATAAGGCGACTTTCAAAAGGCAATTCCTGTTTTTCATTCCAGACCCGGAATTCGTCAATATCCTGGCGGAATGTTTTAATCCCGACCCCCAATCCCGTCCTCCGGTTTCTATTCTCAAGGAATCGCTCTTTCAGTTCAGGGAAAGACAGATCAATCTGCAAAAATTGGGTATCAATGCGGAAGCTCCGGAACTTGATCAGGAAATCTTGAAGAATGTCATCATTCGCGGACTACGAGGCCTGAATACGCCGACGCTGGTCGGGGCCGATGATTTGTGGTTTTCTAAGACCATACAAGAAGAGGGAATGGCCTATTACCAAATGGAGACCTATACCGTATATCCAGGGTTTTATGAGGGGCTGAGTGGTGTAATGTATCTGCTGGCACTTGCGCACCGATGTGGGTTCTCTATCGAACATGCTTTGCCCAGCTATCAGAAGAGTCAGTTTTTTATAAGAGAGTATTATCGGCAGCACTTGCCGACGGCCTCCGCGGGACTGTATGGGGGCACTTCAGGGGTCGGCATGGCGCTGGCTGAAGGCGTGCGAAGTGAACTGATCGCCGACAAGGATGAAGTTTCTCCTGAGATCTTCCGGTATCTTGAAAACGAAAAAATAGATGGAAATGGGATCGTCAAAGGATTGGCAGGAAGAGGAATGGCGCTGTTAAAGATTTTGATGGCACTTGAGGACGGTGCCCGACTAGAGCCGCTGCTGCAAGACATCGTCGGAAAACTGTTGAGCAGACAAGAAAAAGATGGGTCCTGGACCGTATCGTCGGGAAAAGAGGAAAGACCGGTTAAGATCACCGGGTGGGGGCATGGTGTGGCCGGCATTGTCTGTTTCCTGCTGGCATATATGAAAAGATACCCACAGGTAGATGTTGGGGTGGCTATCCGCAAGGCCCTTGCCTGGCTGATTGGGCAATCAAAAGAAGGTCAGGGTAAAATTCACTGGCGTTTGAATGGCGGGGAAGGGGTCACCTCGTCGAGTTTTCAGGATGGAGGAGCGGGCATCGCCCTGACATTTATCAAGGCCTATGAATTATTTGAAAACGTTGAATATCGGAAAATTGCCGAAGCTGCCCTTGCCGATTTGCCGCCCCGGGTAACAAGCAGGGATATCACGCAAGCAGATGGCCTCGCAGGAGCCGGAGAGGTGTACCTGGAAGCGGCAAGAGTATTTGGGTCAGCCGAATGGCGTAGCCGGGCGGGATGGACTGCTCAGTTTATTCTTCACCATTTCAGGTTGCAACAAGGAGGTACCTGTTACTGGTTGCCGGACGCTACACCCTTCCCGACAGCCGGATTTATGAATGGAAATAGCGGGATCATTCACTTTTTATTACGTACTTATAAACCAGAATTACTGAACCATCCATTCTTTGATTTTTGAACTTATAATTATTCAAAAATAATGGCCTTATGACTACCACAATGTAGTAAATCTGAATTGTCACACTTTACTCAAGTCATTGCGCAATACCGTCTGTCGTTCTCTGATCAGGAGCTCCAGACAACACGGTCCAGTCGAACACAGGCCGTTTACCAGGGGAAACCGAAAACCTGTAAAACAGAGTAGGTATTCATTTCTTAAAGTTTTGCTTTTTTAATAAAAAAGCGCCCTTATCATGAAAAAAGGAAAAGTCATCCTCAGCGCAGCAGCCATGATTGTATCATTGCTCGGCTCATTTGCCTTTAAAACTCACAAAGTTCAGGCATTTATTCTCTATACAAAAGTAACGGCAGCTTGTCACACCATTCAATGTTGGACCGCAGCAGGCGGAACCGGTGCTGGTTGCAGTACTCTTGTTCCAACCGGTCGGTCAGTCTATACGAAGGCCAGCTGTGCTGCTTCGAGCAAATTTACAGGGCCCATCACGACGACCCTGTAGCATGCGGAAAATGGTGTCGATTTCTTTCATTTAAAGTCTTGCTCTTAGAATAAAGAGCACACATATCATGAAAAAAGGAAAAGTAATCCTGAGCGCAGCCGCCATGATCGTATCTCTTCTTGGCTCGCTGGCCTTTAAGGCGCACAAATACCAGTATAACATCCTATACACCAAAGTAACGAGAGCGTGTCATACCGTTTTCTGTTGGACCGCCGCCGGCGGGCCGGGAAATGGTTGCACACTTATCGTTCCAGCTAATCGCTCCGTGTATACACGTGCGAGCTGTTCTCTCGAGTCCAGGTATGTGGGACCCATCACCACTACGATGTAGGCAATCCCCGCGCACTTATGATTATTAATCCCTATTATCTATGATCAAGCTGAAACATTGAGAAGGCGACCTCGTCGGGTGAGTAGCCCTCTCAATGTTTTGCACTTCAATACCCCGTATCCTTCCCTTTCCTGTTTGCCGGAACCCCCTTCTCCATCCACGGCGGAGACGGCAGATCCTTAAGAAAATGTCCGAAGAACTCCTCCAATCGAATTGAATAATCTACCTGATCTATTTCTTTAAGAAGCGTATGTTCTTCCCCATCATATTGTAAAAGCCAGACTTTTTTATCGAAGCTCTTCAGCGCAGTAAATAGAGCGACACCTTGAGTAATCCAGGGAACTGTCAAGTCTCCTTTATTCTGCATGATTAGAAGCGGTGTATTGATCTTGTCGGCTTTAAATAGAGGGGAATTCTCAATATATAATCCGGGTTCCTGCCATAGAGATTTCCCGATACGCCCCTGCCTTCGTTCAAAATAAAAATGGCCGCTACCCGGACCAAATAATAGCCCCGAATACATACTTATAAAATCAACCGCTCCCTCCGCAGAAGCCGCAGCAGCAAACAATTGAGTCTTACCTATGATATAATTGGTTTCAAATCCCCCGAAACTGTGTCCCTGTAATCCCATTTTATGATCGTCTACCCAATGCCTTGTCTGTTTTAAATAACTTGCCGCCGATAAAACAGCGTCGCAGGCACTCTGTCCCGGATGACCTATCGTATAGTGGATATCCGGCACGAAAACCACGTATCCTCTGCTCACGAATAATGGAATATTCAGATCCCCCTGCGAAAAGGCAGGGCTTATGTAAAAATGAACTGCATCAGAATTTTGCTCATAATAATAGAAGATAATTGGGTATTTCTTGCCTGGATCAAAATTTTCAGGCTTAAATAACATGCCATCTGAAGGCTTTCCGTCAGGCAGATGCCAATGAATTAGCTCGCTGGTATACCAATTATAGTCTTTTTGTGGCTCAAGATCGGTTAATGCCCGAAAGTTTTTGAAATCCGTCGTCACGACCAAATTCGGAAACTCATCTGAACTCATACGTCTTAGTACATAAGTATTAGCCAATTTCGCCTTTATCGGAAATACAGGGAATTCCAGGCCATCGATGACCAAAGAATACCTTTTGGGGAAATAGAAAACCTCTGGGGCCATGATTAGCTTTTCAGGATCCTTCCGGAAAGCGGCAGTCATCCTATAAAACCCACTTTGCTTGTTGACAGGATTAAATGCAGAAAGAACCAATGTATCATTTGCATCGATTGGGTTAATCGATGAGTGGACAAAATCTAAATACCGCAAAATGACACCGTTTTTACGACCGTAACCATTCGTAATATTCTCCGGCGGCCTCGAATCATTTGGGTCCAGGCTCCAGATATCGTATCTGTCGTAGACAAGAACTGAACTGTCATTAACCACCCACGCTGCCGTGCCGAGTGGTCCCGGATCATCCGGTCTGTCATCCTCGTAGTACAATGGAAAAGGGATTTTTCCGGAAATGCTTCTCACGACTCCATTCGCGATATTAAAAGTAAACCATTGCCGTGTTTTCAAATCATACCATAATACATACTTTCCCCGTGGTGAAAGCGAGATTAGCCGGGTAATCGGTGAAAATCGCCTTTGAATTTGCTTTCTTGAGCCGTCTCGCATAGATACAAGATAAATGTCTTGTTGCATCCTGCCATTCAACTGTCGCCTAAAGTAATCGTCCACATCCTTTGCGTCAGTACAGGCCAATGCATATTCCCCATCTCCTCCATCGCAGAGACTTTCCATCGCTATGTAATCATCATATTCAGATTGAATTCGTATGATTTTATTGCCATCCCGAAGATTCACATCGAAGAGAAAACTTAGGGGATTCTTCAGGTTCGCCAATTGTTGTTCCTGCAAGTAGTTGTCTTTATAGTTCCATACATCCACATTTGCCATTCCCTCATTATTAACATTCAAGCTCGTATCTGGGCGGGGCATCATTCGATAAAATAGCCTGTTTCCATCCCGGCTAAAAAAAATGGTTTCATTGCTAAATAAGAGGCCCTTTAGATTCGGCGAGCTGCCATCAACAACTATGATCGAGCTGTCCTGACCGATTTTGTAAAGTCTAATTGCTTTCGCATTCTCATTGTCAGGACTTGCCTGTGATAAAAATGCCAATTGAGCGCCCGCCGGATCAAACACAAAATTGCCGGCATTGTATCCTTGACAAATGACGGTTGCTTTCAAACTCTCTGTCTCAATCAAGGTGATTGATTCGCTCATCCTTTTGCCGGAATCGGGAATCGAGTGCAAAAGAAGTGCGCTGCCATTATCGTTAAACAAACAGTCGGCAATACCTTCATAGGTCTTTTTAGCCCCATTTTCCAGGTTGCGCAAAACGACCTCGTTAGCGGGAGTACTTGACTGACATACCATCCAATGGCCATTTCCAGAAGCCGGGATCTTATAATCAGCCACACGAGGCATGAACTCCAGCCGGTCGCCGAGTAGGTCGAGGATACAGAGAGTATCGGAAGATTGCCGGTAAATCAGGAAATGGCTGTCCGCAGTGAAGACCGGATTAGAGCCGCCCTCAAGGCATCTTTTCCACTCAGTCCCGGCAGAGGCTGCAAATAAGTGCTTCCCTCCTTTTTCCGAGCCGACTGTATAGCATATATACTTGCCGTCATCGCTTATCTTTTGAGGCCTGCACTCTGGCCAGGTAGCGGCAGTTGAAAAGTCGATTAGCTTTTTTTGCCCGAACACAATCTCAGCGGTACAAAAAAGCAGCAGTATCAATCCGATTTTGGACATGGTTCAAACTTATGATGACTGATTGAATAAATTTACATGAATCCCGAAAGCTGATGAAGTGCTGAGGCACAGTATGACCGGGACTTCGGGTATTGTTCTTTGCGAAATAAGGGTTTACTACTACCAGGTCTTTTCCCCGTTCTTTATCTTGTCCAACACGCCTTTGTATTCCTTTATTTCATCGGGCGACTTGGCAAGGTCTATCGCCCTGTTTTCCCAAATAGCCGCTTCCTCTTTATTGCCGGTTTTATAAAGCAGGTTGGCATAGGTATCTGCCGTAGAGGCCTGGATGTCCGGGTATCTGTCCACGACTTCCTTGCTCATGCCCAATGCTGCGACCAATAAGGACCGATCGTTGGAATGCAGGAAGATCGCCCATGCGTAATTATTCTTCTGCATATCTCCGATCCGTTCGCCATAGGCGGCGATAAAATAGGCAACGGCTTTCTCATACTCCGGCCACATCTTCTTAGATTGGTAATACTTGAACTTTTGGTCGGCGATGAGCTGACCCGAGGGGTATCCGGGGTACTTCCCTTTCAGCGTATTTGACAATTTGTCCCAGTCGACAAGCCGGGAGGTGTCTTTTATAGCGGGTCTTATTTGATACTGGTAAACTCTTTTACCAAATTCTCCATTCGCGTTTTTCATAAGCCCTTCTCCCAGCATGGGGTATCTCGATTTCAGCTGCGCCGAAAGCACCCGCCAGTTCACCCGGTTTGGGTCCCTGGCGAACGCAGAATCGAGGACTTCATTTGTGACAATTCCCGTCAGTTGCCCTATTACCGCATCCGGATCGCCGGGAATGCTGTCCGCCTCCCGGAAATGATACAAAAGAAAGTTGAAGCCAGCAGCGTTTCTCGTCCCAGTGATCTTGAGAAAAAACGGGAGGTTGTCTTTTGAAAGGGGAGCTTTTACGCATCGCATGTAAACGTTACCGATGCTATCGGCGTCAATATCATCACTCTCTTTGAGTGCTGTTATCAGCGCATGACGCAGAAAAGCCGAATCGTCGGTATGTTCTTTGTAGTGGTCAATCAATGTATAATACTGTGTTTCGGGGTTCAGCGCATCCTTCGCCCGGTCCACGAACTCAGCGGCCGTCTTGCCCGTCACCCCGATGATCCGGTGAATAGCACGACCGTCGGGGGCAAAAAAGAGGTAGGTCGGCACGACATTGACGGAATAGGCGTTTACGATACTTTTCGCGTCGTCATACCATTTCTTTATCGATTCGCGATCTTTTGGGGTTTGATCTGTCTGGACTTCTACGCTCAAAAACCGGTCGTTCATGAACGAACCGACTTCGGCCAGCGGAAAAATATTCTGCGACATAAACTTGCAAGGGACACACCAGGTCGCAAAACAGTCCATGAAGATATACTTGTTTTCACTCTTCGCCTTTTCCTTTAATTGTTCCCAGGAGAGGCCCGAGACGAAATGTATACCGGTATCAGGCTCTATATCGAGATGCTGAACAGTATCCGGAGCCTGCCCCTTGACCGAAAATGACAAGAAAAATATAAAATATCTGAGGCGCTTCATTGCTGAATTTTTTTAATCGTTAAAAGAGCGGCCACAACGTGGCCGCCTGATAGGAAAGGGTAATGGTCGATGGAAGATTTGGAGTTGATTCAGGGTCTTGAAATATCGTTAAGGGTCTAGTTATACCCCGGATTTTGATTCAGATTCGAATTGATCAGGATTTCCGATTGAGGGATAGGAAGGAGCGACCAGTCGCTATTCCAGACCCCACCTTTTGCCGGCGTCACAATACCCATAACGGAATCGATACGCGCTGTCCTCTTCAAATCGAACCACCGGTGCCCCCATTCGGTAAACAACTCAACCTGTCGTTCATGATAGATGGCATACAGCAGATCCGTCTGCAGACTGGCGGAGGTATTGGGTAACCCTGCCCTGGTCCGGATCACGTTCAGGTCCGAGGCGGCGCCCGACAGGTTGGTGCCTTCGTGAGCCCGTGCTTCCGCCCGGATCAGGTATTGCTCGGCAAGGCGAAAGACCATCAGATATTCAGTTACCGGGTCTCCGTAGTTTCCGGACTTGTATTTAAAGGGATAGTAATATTTGGTGCCGGTGCTGGAATCGACCCCTAGCCAGTTTGAAAACCGCTCATCACCCGGCTCAAAGCTATTCAATAGGAATGAGTCGATGGCAACCGGTGAAACGGAACTTCCCGGGGGGCCGGTCAATATGAAATCATATCCATCCAGCGTGTTATACCCGGGATTGGCTGCTTCAAGCTGCCAGATGGCTTCGGTACTGTTCATCAGGAAGGAATTGCTCAGACTGTCTAAACTAAACAAGGCGGAATTGTTTATAACCGTCGTGGCCTGGGCTTCCGCGCTGTCCCATTTCCCCTCGTACAAATAGACCCGCGCCAGAAGCGCCTCGGCGGCCCATTGGGTAGGTCTTACCCGCTCGGTGGTGGTCGTCTGAGCGTCCCCGGCCAGGAAATTGGCGCTTAGTTTGGTCTGTGCATCCGTCAGATCCGAGACGATCTGCGCATAAACATCTGCACTGGACGATGGCTTTATCGTGTTATTGGTGAGATAGTTGGTAGTTGTAACCAGGGGCACACTGCCATATAAATTCACGGCATAAAAATGCAGAAACGCCCGCATAAATTCCGCTTCGCCGATCAATTGCTGTTTAAGCGAGGTCGATAAAGCTGTCGAACCCGTAACCCCTTCAATTGCTGCATTTGCAACATATATTTCCTGGTAGAGTTCCGTCCAGAAATACGCATTAGGCATACTTGTCAGCGCGTTGATATAGAATTGGGATAAAACCGGGTCTGAAGAATAATTCGTCAATTCATCTGCCTGCAATCCCTCCAGGAAACTGATGCTGTATATACCCTCCGACAAGCCCCCCTGTGCCATATTATCGTAGATGCTGGTTAACACTGATGCAGCCGAAGCGGGGGTACTATATACGTTCGACTCGACCAATATTGTAGCGGGTGGGGAGACCTGTACAAATTTCCTGCAGCCCACTTGAAATAAAACAGAAAGCAGGCAAAAGGCGAAAAATAGTTTTCGTCCTGGCCTTCCCGTCTTTAGAATTTTATATGTTGATTTCATCTTGCTCGGTTTTTATGGATGTTTATTACTGGGTCTCCGCTTGACTTCCGGGTGATCCAGCCTTCCCGGTTAAAGGGTCAGCTGAAAACCTCCTGTTATTACCCGAAGGGGAGGCAAAGAGGCTCCCCCTCCCTGATTCTCAGGATCGGAACTCTTAAATTTGGTGATAGTGAAAAGGTTTTGTCCCTGGATATAGAACCTGCAGGCCAGCAAATGAAGAGAGCGCCTCCAACTCTCAGGAATGCTATAGGATAGCGAAAGATTCTTTAGCCGGATATAGGAAGCATCGGTATAGGCATAGTCGCTGGCCACAGCGTCCAGGAAAGAATTGTATAACCCATACCCTTGCGTAAATCTTTGAGTACTGGCAGCATCTCCGGTCTTTTGCCACCGGTTTAAAACGGTAGTCGGCTGATTATATCCCAAATATCCGGGGAAAGTAGTCCACAGGAATTTCGTTCCCGTTTGTTTCACAAAATAGAAAAACACGTCCAGGCTGAACCCCTTATAAGAGAAGCTATTCAGAAATCCTCCATAGTAGCTGGGATTGACATTTATTAAGGATGTCCGGTCCGTCTCCGCCGATGGGGTATAAGTCGCCCCGCTTTTCCCTGTCGCAAACTGGAATTTCCCGGTAGAATCATTCACTCCAATCAGGTGATATGCTTTTACAACATTGATGGGTTGTCCGATTACATAGGTGCTGCTGTAATAAGCGGAAGTAGCCAACCCGGGAAACGCCACCAGTTTATTACGCGGTATGGCGATGTTAAAAGAGCTCTTCCAGGACAGGGTGTTTGACCTTATATTGATCGTATTCAACACCATCTCCCATCCGGTATTCTCAACAGTCGCCGCAAGGTTTTCCAGGATCGATCCGAATCCGGTCACCGAAGACAATGGGGCGTTCAGGAGCTGGTTGGAAGATCGGTTCCGGTAATAACTCGCGGAGAAAAGGATTCGATCCTTTATAAATCCAAAATCGATCCCTCCTTCCAATTTCTTTGTGACCTCCCAGGCGAAATTCTGGTTGTATATATTCGTCGGATAAAGACCCTGCGTGTTTTGATACGGGTTATAGGTGCTTGAATAAAGACTTAAGAATTGGTAGTCCCCGATCTGGTCATTGCCGGTGGTTCCATAGCTGCTCCGGATTTTGCCATGGCTAAGAAAAGGCAAGCTATTCTTAATGGCCGTTTCATTGGAAAAGATCCAGGCAGCGCCGGCGGCACCAAAATTCGCGAACTGTTTACCGGGACCGAAGCGGCTGCTGCCGTCTCTCCGCCCCGTGACATTGATGATATATCTATCATCGTAGTTGTAGTTTATACGGCCAAAACCGGAGTTGTAGTTGTACTGGTTATCGGTGACCGACGCAACGGCAAGCGTCGCCGCCGCCTGCATATTACCTAACAGAGCGTCATTGCTAAAATTGCTCGCGTTCGTCATTTGTCCCACGTAACTGTTCTGCTGGAAGGTCGTTCCAGCCAGGGCCGACAAATTGCCATTCCAAAGCCTTCTTTGATAGCTGATTTGCGGTTCGGCGACCCAAGAACGTATCGAGTAGATGTTAAAAGTGCTTCTACCCGAAGGCAGATGGCTTCCTGGGTCAAACGAACTCAAAGGCCTTTCAGAAAGCTCATTGACCTGCATATTTGTATATCCAAGACTGGTCTTTATTTCCAGACCGGGAAGAATCGAATAGCTCAAAAGGCCATTGCTGATCAGGTTCCCTGTTTGACCCTTATAAGTTTGCTTTACGGTGGCAATGGGATTGGTCCAGGTTCCAACGGCACCTGCTTTTCTGGGTTCCCAGTTCAGGGTCCCGTCCGTGTTGTAAATAGCCGGTGCGTCAGGTGCGAGTCCAGTCGCCTTGCCGATCAGGTCGAGGCTGGGTAAATTGGTGTTGTCCGATACATATGTTCCGGAGAGCTGAGCTTTGAATTTCTGGTTCGTGGAGACACTGCTTATATTAAAATGGACAGAAGCTTTTTGATCCGCGAAGTCACCGGGGAAGACCGTCGTTTCCCGGTGATAACCGCCACCGAGCATATACTGGGTGTTGGCATTGCCACCGGAGACGGATGCCTGGGCATCCGTATAATGGGCGGCGCCCCCAATCAACGTTTTTTGCCAATCGGTAGAGCGCGTTGTATCCCAAAGCAGCAGATCGGGTGCGTTTGTGAGTGTCGGGGTGACCCCATCATTTTTGAAAGCCTCCCTTCGCATTTCGAGATATTGCTGCCTGTTTAATAAATCCAGGTATCGGCTAACCTTTCCGGCTCCGGTGTAGACATTGATATCAACGTTTGATGTTCCCGCCTTCCCTTTTTTGGTGGTGATCAGCACCACCCCGTTAGCAGCCCGGGTGCCATAGATGGCTGTCGCGTCGGCGTCTTTCAGGACATCGATTCTTTCGATGTCCGAAATGTTGATGAAATTCAGGGGGCTTCCGCTATGTGCTGCCGTATTGCTATTGGTAAGCAACTCCGACGTATAGGGTACGCCATCTATCACGTAGAGCGGATCATTGCCGTTGGCGATGCTGTTTAAACCGCGGATCTGGACGCTGAATGAACTTCCGGGTACACCGGTATTTTGGGTGATGAACATGCCCGGTATACGACCCTCCATCGAAGCGAGCGGGTTGGCGACCGGTTGTTCGGACATCTCCTTTGACGTAATGGTACTCACATTTCCGGTATTGAGGCGTTGGGTTGTTATTCCGTAGGCGACTACCTTTACCCGATCCAATTCATTGGTTGCCACCTTGAGCACAACGGCCACGGGACCCTTTTCACTTACCGGGACCTCTTTCGCCTGGTAGCCTGTGAAAGTCACGCCGAGCACGGCATCGACAGGTACATCTTTTAAAAGAAACATCCCTTTTTCGTCTGTGAAAGTGCCTTTTTTGGAGTTGTTGATGGCCACGGTAGCGCCTTGCAGCGGCGTCCCGCTCTCGTCCGTAACCCGGCCTGTCAATTCGCCGATTAGCTTCGGACCCCTGTCTGGCACCCCCGCGGGGGTATTCTCCTGTTTCTCTCTCACCGTCACCACCTTCCCGACAATCTCATAATCAAACGGCTGGTTCTTAAAAATCATCCCCAGGACCTCCTCAAGGCTTGCATCCTTCACCTCCACACTGACCTTTCCCGCCTTCTGAAGTAGCGGGAAGTCATAAAAAAAATGGAAGTCGCTTTGCCTCTCGATGGCTTTAAAAATGGAAGGAAGGGGGGCATCCTTCTCCGAGATCGTCAACCTCTCCTGGGCGTGCCCATGCGCCTGCACCTCCATACAGGCCAAAAACATAAAGAAGGCGGTTAGTCTCATAACCAGGTACATTTTGGTGGGCTTCCCCCCACGGGGGGGCTTGCCGAATCGGTGAAAATTCGTACTTTTCATTTGAGTTTGGGTTTAAACAATGCAGTCTCCAAGTGATTGATAAATTGTGACTACCCGAATAATAGCCGGGAGTGCTTCGAACGCTTCCGGTTTTATTTTTTTTGGCGTCACTTTTCCTGATTCTTTTTTTTCAAAAATGGCAAGCAGCAAGTCTTCAAACAAGCGGCAATTCTCTCGAAAAAATCAGCACAGTAAGGCAAAGGGTGTAGAGACACCCCTTGTGCTGGTCAGGCGCTGATAAAATACAGCCCTTTCCCACATGAGAAAAATCGAACATGTTGACAAAAAAATCGAACTCGTTGACAAAATGAATCGTTAGACAGACTGGTTCCTGGGTCCCGCGTAGGCAGTTCTTCTTCAGCAGCAATTTGCAGCGGCGAGGGTCGCCGGTGGCAACAGGTTGCGGTAGGGGAGCGATGAGAGAGAATGAGTGGGAAAAGCCCGAAGGGGCAAGCTATACAGTTTACCCGGAGCCTTTGCCCACTCATAAATCCTTTTCAGGTCCTTAACCAACCCTTTTCTTGCAAAAAGCTTTCTTGCAAAAAGCGTTCACCTAATCAAGCCTTTTACTTTACTATTCACTGTCTTCAGATGATACGTCATTATTTTGCATGATTCTCAAGCCGCAAAAACCGTCGTCACGCCGTCGTCACGGCTTTACGATGATTTTCTTTCCTTCGATCGTAAAATGAACCTTGTTTAATTCCAGGATCTTCAGCACATCCGATGCCGGTGCATTCCTCGGGATGGTTCCTGCAAACTGACGGGCCGGTATCTTGCCCTCATAGCTGATTTCCACATCATACCACCTGGCTAATTGGCGCATAACGGCCTCTATCCCTACCCGGTCGAATGAGAAAAGGCCGTCCTTCCAGGCGACCTCTCCCGCCGCGTCAACGGAGGTATTCACGGTAATCAATTTGCTATTGTCATTTGCCTGCGCTTGCTGGCCAGGGTGGAGGAGCACAGATTGTACCCCATTATCCAACCTGACGGATCCGGATAGCAGTGTAGTCCGGATTGCCGGTTCGTCGTCGTAATTATTGATATCGAAATTCGTCCCCAGCACCTCGACTGCGAGCGCTGCCCGGCCGGGTTTAAAAGGGGCGACTTTAACGGTAAAGGGCTGGCCGGCACGACGGGCGATTTCAAAATAGGCTTCCCCACCCGTGAGTTCTACTGTACGTGAGCCGGGAACGAAGGCGATCGGATAGCGTAGGGTCGTAGCCGAATTTAACCAGACCTTCGAGCCATCCGGCAGGACGATTTTATATTGCCCTCCCCGGGGCGTTGAAATAGAATTATAGAGCGTCTCAGCATTGGTTGCCTCAGCCGGTAGGTCGCCGGGAATGCCGTTGCTTCCCCGGTACGCGATCTGCCCGGAATCCAGTTTTATTACCTGAACGGTTCCTTGCCGGGCGAGGGACCCGTTATTAGCGCTATCCAGGACTATCCGGGACCCATTGGCCAGCGTAAGCACAGCCTTATTTCCCCCCGCAGGCAGGTCTGTTGAATGAGATGCAGATATATGAGTGATGGCCGATTTCCCTGGCGAGAATTGGTGTCTGAAAAGCCAGCCCAGACAGGCGAGGGAAGCGGCGATTGCAAAGGAGGCAGCAATCCGCAGCGGCTTCCGGGGAAGCCATCGCAGCTTAACGGGTGTCTGCTCTTCCATATCAAGGGCCCTGGACCGGTTCGCTTCCTTTCTAAGCGAGGCCCTGGCGAGGATCATCATATCTTCCAGCGTAGCCTCCTCATCGGTTATTTCTCCGTACCAGCGAGCGTTTGTTCCCGATTGGGCTATCCACTCCTGTAGTTCCAGGCTCTCCTCCTCAGACAACTTCCCATCGAGATCTCTCAATATCAGGTTCCTTATTCTATCAGTTTTTTCCGACATAGCTTGGCTTAATGACGGACAGCCTCACCCGAATGCACGACTGGCTATCCGTCTTTACAGTATACAACGACACAACGGGTCGATAGGTAGGGAGGAAAATGATTTTTTTTAAAATTCTTTGCGAAAATAATATAAGCCGGACCCCGGGGTGGGATACGTATGGAGCTAAACTATATTATTTAATAGAATAGCAGGCAGGCAACATGAATGACGGATGCAATATATAAGTCTTTTAGAGAAAAGGAATGCCGGAGCTTGTTGATGGCATCCAGTCGCTGGCTTTTCACCGTACCAACGGAGATCTGTAACCTATCGGCGACATCCTGGTACTTCAATCCTTCGATATAGATCATTTCAAGAACGGTGCGGCAACCGGCCGGCAGCTTTTCCATGGACTTATAGAGTTCTGCTCTTATTTCGGCGAACATCATCGCGTATTCTGCTCCGGGATCGTCTGCGGTCAGGTCTATCCATCCCTTTTGTCGGATAGTTCGGCGCTTAACATATTTCAGGTGGTCCTTGCAGCCATTTAAGACCACTGTGTAGAGGAAGGCCCGGATTTCGCTGAGCGTATAAAAATTGAGATATCGCTTAAAAAGCTGGTGAAATGCCTTGATTACGACATCTTCGGACTCGGTTTGATCGCGGAGCTTTTTATAAGAATAGAGATAAAGTTCCTCGAAATAGGAATCGTAGATCTCGGTGAAGGCCCTCGGATCGCCTTGCCGGAACGCAGTGATGGTGTCGGTTTGGTCCGCATCCAGGTCACCCACAATGGAAAAGTTGCTGCGTCTTATCAAATCTAAAAAATAGGAGCTTTATAAAAAATCGGGGATATTGGAAGTGAGTATTTACTGGATAAGGTGTGAACAGGTTGCGGTGATTGAGCGGATAGTGTATAAGTGTATATGTCTAGCATAAAGTAATGGAAAATCCATTACTTTACAAAAAATCTACAAGTCAATTTGTCCACAACCGGTTGGCGAAAATACCAGCTTCTCCAAAAAAAACAAGGGGTTTTCAGATTATTTTATTGTAAATGGGATAAACTTCGTTTTCAAATCTGAAAAATTCCTCTTTCGATAACCAAAATGGGCTATATCATATTGAATCATCACGACTTCTTATTCCCATATATCCGGTCGAATGCAGCCCTGGAGAGGATTATTAATTCGCCATCGGTGTAATTCAGGATGGAAACGGCCTTCTTTGTAATGAGATAGTGCTATTTCCAGGTTGCCAGACCCTCGGATTGGATTGAATCGGCAAGGTGGTCATAGTCCTGCTTGCTGTACAATAAGGCAGAAGTCCGGTGATGAGCGCCGGTAACTTCATGGCTTTTCTTCGGGAAATGATTTCCAAAGCCTTTTCCACCCGATACAATACTCAATGTAGATGCCGTTTTCGTCGATTTGGAGATAGGTGTTGATGAGACTGTAAAAGCTCAATGCGAAGCATGCGATTGCCCACCACCATAAGCTATTAAATACTAGAATGATTGCCGCCGCATAGCAAAGATATTTTTGCATGTTGCTAATCAGCAATACTTTTTGCAATATTTTGACATGATTTGTTGGGGTTGTCTCATCGCAGAAATAGATCATTCTCGTCCAATCCCGATAATATCTTGCGTATGCCATCGATAAAGGTTTAAATGTCTTTCCAAAATAAAAAAAGTTAACAAGAAAAGCAATACATGCCGGTGCCAGTGGCTCTAACCACGGCCACCATCACCTGCCCTGCCGCTCTTGAGGCATCCTTTCGGCTGTCCATAGCAGTCTTTTTTTCAACTGCGTAAAAGGTAAACAACTCCTTTCTTTTTTCTTCCCCCCGCACATCTTCTCCGCCACCACACCCTTAAAATACTATTCCTCTCCGAAAATGTAAAGCACTGCACTACGGCTTCGCCTGTGTTGGCGCTTCGCGTTTCAAAAACAAAATCTCCACACTCTATTCCGCTTCGCTAT
>JARLGZ010000056.1 GCA_031292515.1 Puia sp.
GAAGGTTACGAACGAGACAGAGCGAGGGACGAAGCTCTGACGAAGTTCTGAGAGAATCGAAGGTTACGAACGAGACAGAGCGAGGGACGAAGCTCTGACGAAGTTTTGAGAGAATCGAAGGCAACCGGAGGTTGCGAGCGAGGGCTGACCGGTGTTCAGTTCGAAGCTCTAACGAGACAGAGCGAGATAATCGAACGAAGTGATGGTTACGAACGAGGGCCTGAACAGTGTTCAGGGCCGAAGTTCTAAGCTCTGACGAAGTTCTAGATGGTGGGTGGTGAGTCGAGTTTGTGAAGGAGGAGGGGTGTTGTCAGGATAAATGGTATTTTTTTTAAGAGATTTATTACGAAAGAGAGATTTGCAATATGTATGTTCCCAGGCGATATGAAGAGAAGGACCGTGAGAAGATCTACTCCTTTATCCGCGAGAACGGGTTTGCCATCCTCGTGAGTATACGGG
This sequence comes from Puia sp., assembly GCA_031292515.1. GTDB lineage: Bacteria > Bacteroidota > Bacteroidia > Chitinophagales > Chitinophagaceae > Puia. The sequence goes on from JARLGZ010000056.1 coordinate 460, forward strand.
ACGGATTGCCCATCGCCACGCATATACCGCTACAGCTCGGAACAGATGCGGAGGGGCATGACGTGCTATCGGGGCATATCTCCGTCGGGAACGAGCAGAAATACAGTTTCGTGGATGGCGCCCGGGTGCTTGCCATTTTCCCCGGCCCACATGCTTATATCTCTCCCCGCTGGTACACACAGCCGAATGTGCCCACCTGGAATTATATCTCCGTTCATGTATACGGCATTGTTGAGATTATCGAGGGAGACGAACTGAAGGCGGCCTTGTCGTCGCTGGTCGACCAGTATGAATCGGACAAGCCCCATCCGCTCAAAATAGAGGACATACCGGAGAAGATGCTGGAAGACAATATCAGGGGCATCGTGGGTTTCCAGATAAGCATCGACGATATACAGGCGGCTTATAAGCTCAGCCAGAACCGGGACGAACAGAGTTATCACCAGGTCATCGGACATCTGCAACAGGGGGACGAAGTCTCCGGGCTGGTGGCCGCGGAGATGCAACGGAGGAGTTCGGGACTGTTTAAAAAAGAGGAGGATGGGGAGAAGGGTTGATCGGCACGGAGTACTCAAGGAACTATAGTTGGCGCATTGAAAAATGCGCCTTTTTTTTGGCCCGCCCCGGGGTGCGGCTACTAACGGTGTGGTTTAATCGAACCGAAATTATAGGACGAATCAGGCTTCGGACAGATGGGGAATAGAATAGTGCTGATGCTCCTGCAAACAGGCGTTGTTTTATATTGATATGATTATCAACAAGATGCGCACTTGATTGTTTTTTTATTGCGTTAAAATACGGGTAGCTGACCCCGTATTTTAACGCGAACGATACCCGTAAAAACACCGTATTTTTAAAACTAAGTGGAATATTTACTTTGGGGTAACTCCTATTTCAACTAAGACTTTTATTTTTGTTCGATAGATGGAATTTTTAAGGTTCAAGTGTAAATCACTTACTGCGGAGATCCAAAATAACCCCTAACTACCGTAACCACTGACTTATGAGAAATATACTGCTGGCATTGCCGGCATTGTTATTGGTATCTGTATGTGCCTATGGCCAGACAGGACAACCTTCGGTGGTGGACCAGGCCATCAAGCTCCCCACGAAATTCTTCAGCCGTGTCAATAAGACGACGGCAGACCTCGACAAGGAACTCACCGTCCAAACCCAGCAATATCTCGCCCGGTTGGCCAAACAGGATGCAAAATTGCACAAGAAGCTGGCTGCCAAAGATTCCACGGCGGCGGCGAGCCTCTACGGCCCGGGTGCCACCGACTACAACGCGCTGGCCGCCAGGTTGCAGAATGCCGGTAGCAAGCTGACGAAGACGCCGGGGACTTATATCCCTTATCTGGATTCCCTGCAAACCAGCCTGAAGTTCCTGCAGCAGAATAAGCAACTGCTGGCTAACGGCGCCGCCTACCAGGCACAGATTACGAGTTCCCTGGCACAGGTGAATCAATTGCAGGCTAAAATCCAGGTCACCAGCCAGATCAACCAGCAGATCGCGGCGAGACAGGCACGGATCAAGGCGGTGCTCAGCCAGGCCACCAACCTCTCGGGGGTACAGCATCTTTACCAGGGGTATTCGAAACAAGCCTATTATTATAGCGCACAGCTAAAGCAATACAGGTCAGACCTTAGCGACCCGGACAAGATCGCAAAGCGTGCGCTGGGCGTCTTAAACCAATTGCCCTCCTTTCAGCAGTTTATGAAATCTAACTCTCAGCTGGCGGGTCTCTTCAGTCTTCCCTCCGCATCGGGTTCCGGCACCGCCACGGCGATCGCCGGTCTGCAGACGAGGACAGGTATCCAATCGCTGCTGCAATCACAGGTAGCAGCCGGAGGCCCTAACGCCGCGGGGATGGTACAGCAGAATATCCAGGCGGCTAAGACGGCACTGACGAACTGGAAAAACAAAGTCACCCAGGCGGGTGGCAGCGGCAGTGATCAGGCGATCCCCGATTTTCACCCCAACCCGGAGCATACGCGAAAATTCCTGCAGAGACTTGTGTTCGGAGCAAGCCTGCAGACGGCCCGGTCCACTTATGCATTTCCGACGACCACCAATATCTCCCTGTCACTTGGCTATAAGCTGGACGACCGCAACACGATCGGCGTATCGGCCGGCTACCTCATCGGCTGGGGCCAGGACATTAAGCATATCCGGGTTAGCAGCAACGGGGCGAGCCTGCAGTCCTGGCTGGAGATGAAGATCAAGGGGAGCATCTATGGCATGGGAGCTTACGGCTACAACTTTCAACCTGTCGCACCCTCTCTGCAGATCCCCGGGATCTCGAA
>JARLGZ010000057.1 GCA_031292515.1 Puia sp.
CCCAAGCGGGAGATAGACATTGAGACGACTCACCCGGCGACTGATCTCCAGTGGTTGCTCCCCCGGATTCAGCTCACCACCCCGTGGAACTGAACGATTTCTCAAGTCCAACGCAGCAGTCTGGACGATGGGGGGGCCCTTCTGTCTGAAAAACAAAGCCCAACCCGCAACACCCACGACAATTAAAATGCTCGCAGCGATTGCGAGAATGGTCTGCATCCGCCGATGCCGGTAGCTAGCCTGAAGTTCGGAAAACTCGCGATAGCAGGGGCTGCAGGAAGTCACATGATCGAGCCACTTCTCGGCTTCGGCGAGTGTCATCTCATGAGAAGCGATTCTCTTCAGAACAGCAGAGCCAGGGCACCCGGTGCGGTCAGGATTCGGGAACTCCTTGAGCAGACCACGGCCCAGCGCATCCAGGATGCGCCTTTCATCTCTATCGGAATATGCCTTTCCGTTCAGGCTTGCCTCCCTTTGCAAACTTTATCTCCTTTCAGCGAGAAGATACATCCTATCGATCTTAGCCAGGGCTCTTCGGCCTTCCAGGCTTCAGCAATCGAACGATGCTCTGCCGAGTCTTCTCAACCCCATAGTTGAACTTCTTTCGCGCTTGATCTTCGGTGGAACCCAACCGCAATGAGATTTCTTTCCACGAATAGCCCAATTGACGCGCCCGCCAGACCTTCTTTGTCCAGGGATCCATTCGGTCTGTGATCTGCCTGATCGCAATTGTCCGCTCCAACTCTTCAACCCATCCCGCGTCTTGAGCGCTCTCGATACGCTCAAGATCGACGTTGGACGAAACAAGCTCAATTCTCTCCGCATGTTTCTGTTCTTGCTGGACCGCTCTGTTGAAACGGTGAACAAAGGCCAGATAAAGGTAGGACTGTAGGTCAGCTATAGGTTGGCGATGGTCCGTATATCGTTGACGTGTTCTCGAAACCGAGCGGAGCATTCGCTCCCAGACCTGAGCGGCCATAGAAGCACTGTCAGAGCCAAGACCATTTGCGCTCAGCTCCTTTTTCGCGTACCCCAGAACCCGAGGCCACACTTCCCGTGCAGCAAAAATCAGTTCTTCGTCGCTGACAGGTGGGTTCTTGCTCTCTTTTTCGCTGGCCGGAAATAAAACCCAGTCGCCGTACGGGTCCAGTTTCTCCAATCAGGTCCTCGAGTACCTCGGTTATTGGGCAAGCTGGGGACAAGAAAAGCGTGCCACCCTGTTGCAATGCATGTCAATGGTACGATGACGTAACAGGCAGGAAAGCGACCACCTTATGTTTTCGGACGTTCGTCCTGGACTCTGCCGGGACGTTGATCCTCTAGCTCATCAATCCTTTTGAGCTGCTCTCGATAGCAGCCAGCCTCATGCAAAATCTCGCCGTTGTCGTTGTAAATATAAATCCGAAGATACAACTCGTCATTGTTCGCAGCCAAATCTAGTGCCTCGTCGAAAGTTTCGCAGTCTTTCCAGAGAGGGCCGCTTGGCGATGTCAGGGTGTCTACTGGATCCAGGCCGATTAGCCGGTATTGTCCCTTGGGTGCACG
>JARLGZ010000058.1 GCA_031292515.1 Puia sp.
CCAAAACCCCAAAACCCCAAAACCCCAAAACCCCGAAGGCAAGGCCCGCCCGGATCTATACTCCGCAGCCAATACCCGTCCGTCATGCGCTTATTCATAGACTGATATCCAGAATTAAAACAACTATGGAAAAGAAGGCCAACACCAGCGAAATGCGCGAGAAACTCGCAAAGATGATGAAGGGCACGTCCGTAGAGCTCAAACGTCCCGAGTTCCCTGGCCCGGACTTCATCCCCCTGGTCGTCTCGCTCCTCCAGTCCAGTCCCAGCGTTCAGGAGCTTCGTATCCAGCCTATTTCTTTACCCCACACTGAAAGGTCTCGTCGATTTCTCCGCCTCCGACTGGCAATCGCTCGCCGCCTCCGGTCTCAAGTCCCTCGCCTATCTCGGCCTCAGTTTCTTCCTCCATATATATTCCGCGTGGTAGTCCACAGCGGAGTCGATGCGGAAGGATACAGACGGCTTGCCGAGATGTTCTCGACCCACCCGAGCCTCCACACCCTCGAACTCAGTATTTCCTGAGATGTGTTATTATACACAGTCGGAAACCAGATCGCCCTCGAAGGCTGCAGGCAGTTGGGCGCCGGGTTCGCGAAGTCGGGCACGATCCACAGCCTAATTTCAGGTACGTTCCGAATCTTGCTCAAGCTGCATTATATATATAGTTGAGAACGGCATTGGAGCGGCAGGATGTGCGGCGATCATGGCGGGCATCGGCCAGAGCAAGTCGATGGAGGTTCTGTTCTTCCGTAGCTTACATGCGCGTTCCAGTCGTAGGGGAGAGCACGGTCGGCGACGAGGGTTATCTGCACGTTTCCGCCATGCTCCAGAAGAGTTCCAGCCTGATGAAACTCTTCATAGGTTGGTTGCGATAATAAAAGAGCACTATCATGTAGCCGACAAGAACCTAACTGCAGTCGCATGCAAGGCCCTTGCCGTTGGCCTCAAGTCCAACTCTTCGCTCATCACGCTGCATTTCAGTATCCGGTGCTCGCCCGGAAATAGAAAGGAGAGAGCCCGGTGTGCGACGCGGGGGCGGAGCAGTTTGCCGAAGAGCTGCTGAAGCCAAGTCTCGGTCCTGCAAATCTGATCTTCAGTACTCTTTTCCTGATCACCTCCCACCTCAAAAGATAACTGCAAAATCACCGCGACTGGCTGCGAGGCGCTGGCACGAGGACTCGAGATCAACACCAAGCTTTTCGCGCTGGATCTCGGTGAGACTCGAATAGATCATAACGCGTATAGATAACAACCAGATCGGCTCATCGGGCTGCTTGGCCATATCGAAAGCGCTGGCACATAACACGACCCTCAAGCACGTTTCTCTCGGTTCGCGTCGTGCAGTAAAGCGGTTCTGGTAGAAAACAATGGGATCACATTCGAGGGCTGCAAATCGATCGCAGACTCGCTGGGGGATCAGTCTGCACTGGAGGTTTTGGCGCTCAACGGGAACCCGCTGGGAGATGCCGGGTGCGAGTCGATAGCGAAAATGCTCCTTCGTACCGGACTGCAGGATATCGGGCTGGGCAACACCGGGATAGCGAATGTTGGGATGCTGGCAGAGGCGCTGGCGAAGAGCCAGACTGTGGGCACGATTTCCCTTGGTTTGTCAATACGGAGAATAACCGTGGTGTGTAGAGGGGAACTTGATTGATGATGTGGGGGCGAAGATGATATGCGAGGCGGTGGAAAAGAGACAGAACTTTGCGAAGCTGGACCTGTCCCACAACGAAAAGCTCAGCGAAGGCGTGAAGGCCGAGATCACGAAACGGCTCGAGACGAAGTGCCCGAATCTCGAGCTTATCATCTGACCAATTCATTTCTCACTTCGCCGCGTCGAATGAGAGAGACGTGCGATTAGGTCTTATGCTTTTTCCCTCATCAGCGGGGTTTTGGGGTTTTGGGGTTTTGGGGTTTTGG
>JARLGZ010000059.1 GCA_031292515.1 Puia sp.
CCATGATCTCGCATACACACAATTCACCACCTTCGAGGAGTTTGAGCATCCTGATCCTAGTGGGGTCGGAAACTGCCTTTGCTTGATTAATGAAGGATTCCATATATCACCTTATGATGATATAGTAATAAATAACTTGTCAAATGTCAACGCTCTTGACCAATCAGAATTACATGGGAATGTGTCAGGACATTTCACTGGCAATAATTTGAGAATGTTTGTTACGACATGTGCACCTCAAGCTTGCGTCCTTCAGAGCAATGAGTGTTTTGATCGGAAAGTGTTATCTGAGCAAAATAACGCTTGTGTGATGGAATCGGCGGACTCGATAAAACGGCTATGTATAGTAAGGGGCGAAGGACGCAACGCGAAAAATAAGGGAGCTATGCAAAAATTGTCGAGGTCCAGCTTTATTCCTCAGTCGGGGCCAGGTTTATTCCCCACTTTTTTCTGTGCTGAATTATAAAACTCGTCCGGCAAATCTGTCTATGCCTTTTGTTTTCCGATGGCCATCCCTCCTTTCTCGGTGGGGCTGTTTTTCCGGGAAAAGACGTAAAACAGACCCATACCTGAAGTCGTCTTTGATCCCGGTAATCGATTGTAGGGCTTTTGAGGAAATCACTTTTCCTTGTCTCTCCCCTTATTCCGGTAAGATTCACCGATCATGACGATTTGATGCGAGTTGTGGGCGATCCGATCCATTGCAGAGTTTGCAATAATGGGATCAGGGAATAACCCCTGCCAGTCCTCAATAGTTCTGTTGCTGGTAAAGATGATAGGCTTCTTCATATACCGCTCGTTTATCACTTCGTAGAGGTCATCTGATTGCACCTGGGTCATGGGTTTCAATCCGAAGTCATCGATAATCAGGAGACCGGCAGCGGTGTATCCTCTGATCCTTCTGTCCCAGCTGTTGTCGGCCCTTCCTCCGTTGAGGTAACGAAACATCTTGGCGGCTTTTGTATAGAGGACATCGTATCCCATTCTGCATGCGATATGTCCAAGGGCTTGGGCAACATGGCTTTTCCCCACGCCGACGGGGCCCAGAAGGAAGATATTCTCTTTGTTGTCGATGTAAGCACAGCTTGCCAGCTGTTTTATCTTCTTTGCCGGGATCTGGGGGTTAAAGTGGAAGTCAAAGCCCTCCATGGTCTTCTCTGATTCAAAGCCTGCCTTCTTAAGTCTCTTCAGGAGGCTGCCTGACTGCCTCCTCTCATATTCGTCCTCAAGCAGGGTCATGAGGAAGTCCAGATATCCGCTGTTACTCTCTTCGGCCTGCTTTAGCCTGACCTCCAATGTTTGAAGCATTCCGGTCAATCTGAGAAGTTTCAGTTTGTTTTCGATCTGTCCATCTATCTTCATCGTGTGTTCTCCTTTGTGTGAATAAAGTATTCCGGCGGTCTGATAAAGGATCCGCTGTCAGAACCTATTTGAGGGTATTTAGCAATCTCATCTCCAAGGGGCAGATGATAGAGCTCTTTGACCAGTATTCTCTTTATCGTGCTCATTCTGTAGTCTTCATAGAAGTTGCAACGTCTGCAGGCAAGGTTCAGAGTTTCGGAGCTGTATTTGTCCGCTAGCCTGAAGAGGGCCTGCACTTTCCTGAGGTTCCGGTAAGCGTGCTCCGCCATGATCCTGGCCACTACCTGACGGACATACTCACCATGTTTCATTGCCTCTCGCTGATAATACTCCGTGGTCTTCAGCAGATAACGGGATTTCTCCGGGGGATAATCCGTCTCATCTGTTTTCCAGACTCCCTCGCCATAAGACCGCGGATGCGTCTTTGCCAATTCGCCCTCATAAAACATCTGCACAGTGTGCAGACCTCCCCGTGTCCAGACCTTTTTGCCGACATATCTGGTGGGCATGGAATAGTAGTTCTTGGCAAATACCACATGATGGTCAGGGTGGACCTTAGCCTCTTTCCATAGGGGCATATCGAACTTCTCCACAGGCAGGCTTTTCAGCAACTTCTGTTCTTCTGTTTTAAACACTTCAAAGGGTTTTTTCTTTGTTGTCCCATGCACCTGCATTCCATACTCCAGAGTGCTCCATTGCCTGACCTTCTCATTGGCCTCCCTGATATCCCTGAAGTCCTCAGGTGCCAGGAACTGCTGTCTTACTACAGGCATCTTTCTTTCCACTTTTCCCTTATGATCACCCCTCGCTATTTTTGCAGGGTCGATAATGAAACCAAAATGCTTGGCGCATTCGCCGTAGGCCCTGTTGAATATGGGATCATAGGTGCTCGGTCTTAATATCCCACTCTTTAAGTTGTCCAAAATTATTCTCATAGGTACCCCTTGAAAGAACTCAAAAGCGTTCATATGACATTTCACCCATGTTACCTGTCCCTGATCGAATACGAATTCCACATAGGGCAGACGACTGTAGGATAATGTCATGACAAAGGCATGGGCTCTCCTGCTTTTGCCCGTCTCGGGATCGATCATCATCCCGGCGCTTCCGAAGTCTACCTGAGCTTCTTCCGCTGCTCTGACTTCTATCCTCAGACAGTTCCGTGGCTCCTTCGGATATTTTATGTTCATATAACGCTTGAAGCTCGAATAACTCAACGAATAATCATGGTCTCTTTTCAATAGCCGGTAGACCTGCTTCGGGGTCATATACTTCTTCGACAGTAGTTTCTCAATCGTCGTCTGGTATAACGCGGTCTTCTTGAATGACTCCGAGCAGCCCAGGGGTATCTTTAATCCCCTCTGTATCCTGCCGGCCAATTGCATATAATACACATCGTCCATGACCTCCCCGTCACGAATAAAACCGTAAGACTCCGCCAATTCAATATATTTTCTTATCGTTTTGCGATCCAGCCCCAGTGAATGTTTGATCTGGGTGATGTTTCGCCCTTTATGCCACTGGTACAGTACTTCCACTAATTCTTCCATCCTGATGTCCTTTCTTGCCATAAGACCTCCGCTTTCAAAAGTCAGAAATCTTACCGCATCTTGACAGAAAAAGTGGGGAATTCTTCTGGACCCAAGTGGGGAATTAATTTGGTCCTAACTGGGGAATTCTTTTGGACCTGAGTGGGGAATTCTTCTGGACCTCGACAAGGATAATAGCCGTGCAATAGAGCTTAACCCTAAAGTCGATTGGTTTTATCATAATCTCGGCTATGCTTACGGAAGTTCAGGAAATCATTTACTTGCCATCAAAAACTTTGGCAGAGCCATAGAATTAAACCCTGGAGCTGACGACAATTACCTCTGGCGTGGACGTAGTTATTATCAGA
>JARLGZ010000060.1 GCA_031292515.1 Puia sp.
AACAAACCGGACAAGCGCGTGCGCGACTTCCAAGCGAAGCTGCGACGGCCCATGATCGAGCAGCGGCAAAAACAGCAGTCAGCAAACTGGGCGGCACGCAACGAGCGCGACCGGTTGCGACAGGAACAAAAGCGGCGTGCCGCTGGCATTCCGCCGCGTGGCGCTCAAGAGTCGCTGGATGAAGCGACGGGCTACCGCGATGAGTTCGGCAGGCTGACCGATCCCGGATAAAAATCGTCCAGGTCTCGAACGGATTTCGTCCAGACCTCGGATAATTCTCGGACAACTCTCGTCCGCAAAATGAACTAACAGCGTTAGAGGTCAGGCGTGCCGTCTGGAATGGCGCTTGTTACGTCCGCCTCTTGCTACGGCAAGGAGAACAGCGTCCACCATCAAATCAGGTTTCATTCAGTCGTCGTTGCACCACTTCACCAGCGCAACCTGGCGGCGTTTTCATCGGCGGCGTTTGCTGCACGCCACAGATTTTTTCCCGGCAGTCAGGTTCACCGTCAGAGGCGGGGTAAGTGTCATGGCATACTTTCCACTTTTAGCCGCTCATGTCCGGTCGTCATGGTCTTAACATTGCCGGGTGATTTCGACGACGTGGACGGCTCACGTTGAAAGGTGTTGAGTTGTGTTGATCCGGGGCGTTGAATGCCGTTGAACTGGTCAACACCCTTCAACGCATTTCAACGGTGCTTCGCCGTCGCACCTGCACCGCCTCTACTGACGTAAGGGGATGGTGTCTATCCTCAAAACCGGTTTCCAAGGCGTTCACTGCATCGCCGTTTCCCGGTCGCCGTGAACGTAGCCAATCGCTCATGGACTGTCCGTGGCCGTGGTCGTTGCCTGGCTCTGGACTGGACACGGACTGTTCGCGGACTTGCTGTTGCCGGGACACTGCCGGGACACTGCCCGGACGTTGTAGCGGACAGTAGCGGGATACTGCCCGGACATTGCAACAGTCATCCGCCGGACATCCGCTGGCATTTCCACCGGACTCCCGGCGGACAAAAAAACCTTGCCCGGTTAAGGGGTAAGGCTTGTTTGCGAAAAACACTGACAAGCGGACGAACATCAATTGGATTGGTATCCTGAAAATCGGTCAACGCGACGCGCCATTTCACTGGTGTAGTGGCGGCCAAGCGTGTCTCTGTGGCGATCAATCCACTCCGTCAACTTGGTTGCGCCTAATGGAGGAGCATCCACATACAGCAGTCCCTGCATTAACCCTTGTATCTCCTGGCGAGTAATGATGACATCCCGGGCAAGCAAACCGACAACTCGGCAAGTCCAATACCCAAGCCCCGTCAGCACATTGACAACATGCCGGTTCAATCCCAGCGCGCTCTTGACCGCCCCCACCGGCTCACGATATGTAAACGTTTCCGGTCCCGATGGCATTGATTATTTCATTCCGATTGCCGGTGGCTTCAGCTTATGGTTTTTCCGTGGAATAAGGGCCAAGCTTAAGTATTTGGTACATGACATCAGTGAATTCCGGTGAATTGATGGTGTTTGATTGAAATCTTGTATCAAAAAAAATGATATTATTTGTAAGCTCAGTTATTCTCTGCTGTTTCACAAGACCATTAAGGTGTTCTGAATATTTCCTGAACCAATAATCCTCATTATCGTACCACCTCATTCTTTCTCGTGCCACACCAAAACCATAGCTTAACTTGCCCACGATCAAAATAACTATAACGAAGAATGCGACATATAATATTCGCGTTAGCACTCTGTTATTTTTCATATCTTTAGAGTGGAGGGGGAAATTGCCCTGGGCCTGGGTGCGTGGGTTCAGGCACAGGATAAGCATAAAAATCAGGGTTCCAACCTGGGGCTATTAGACAACATTTCTTGAGCCTCTCCATTGTATTCGCTTGGCAATTATCCCCCCAGACTCCTCTTCCAGCGGAGTACGGATTGTCTTTCAAGCATTTCGCTGTATCCAGTGGACACTTGCAATTCGGATCCGGCTTAATAGGGTAACAACTCACTACCGTGTCCTTATCAGAAAAGCCGCATTTACTGCAATCCTCCGCTATTTCTGTATGTGCAAACCACCCAATAATTGGGTCATCACCGGGGTCGACACGAACCGCTCGTCTACAAACGACCCACAATCCTTCAGCGTCACAAAAATTAACAGAACTGTTATCGACGAATCGGTAAAGATTGTTTTCTTCCTTTCGATTGAAACGTTCATAGCGTTGAGTCAGCTTCTTGAAGCCGATCTCATTCAATGGATCGCGATTTGGCCATTTACCCAGACCCGATGCACTTTTGTAACCGCACGCCCTCAAACCCGGCGTGAACATTGAGCGGCTCCGGCCTCGCCGTGAAAGGCGACCCGATGCGTGACGGCGAAAAACCCCGACGCGAGTTTTGGGGGAGA
>JARLGZ010000061.1 GCA_031292515.1 Puia sp.
ACGACTCCAACTCCGCACCGTAAACAGAAATCCCTGCCTCTGACGACTCACCCATCGGGTGACACCCCCATCACGATAAATGCCGCTACCAGTCTATCGTTGCAGAGGTTTTCTACAGTTCAACTGCCGAAAAGGGGATGATCCTTGTCCGTGTGGGAGTGGCAAGAAATACAAAAAGTGTCATGGAAGCCCGCTTCTGCCTATACCTTCAGCTAAGCCCGCGACTGGACAACCGACGCCCAAACCACCCTTCATCTTCCGGGAACTGAGGCCGGATGAGATCACGCCAGAACTGAGGAGAATGCAGGTCGACGCGATGAATTCGAGGGTGAGTTCCACCTTCACTCACCAATTAGGTCAGGTTCGTCCGCCGATTTCTGCCGATTACTTGGGGTACAAGTTTGTCGTCGCGGGAAATAAGGTGTTGTATCAGCCTAAGGAGAAGGCGCAGTTCTTTACTGACATTCTGCTCAACTTTGTCCCGAACACCTTTGGAAAAGAATGGTTTGATGCAGAGGTTGCAAAACCTCGTGGCACTCGGCACCCAGCCTTTGAGGCAAGATACAGGGCGATGTCGTACATGAATGCGCAACCTCGCGATGCTCAAGGAGTATATAAAGCCTCAATGACAGGTCCGATGCTGGAATACTTCACCTTCGCTTACGACCTGTTTACAGTACAAGACAACGGACGCCTTGACGCACGACTGATTGAGCGGTTGAAGAATTGCAATCAATTCCAAGGTGCAAGGCATGAGCTATTCGCAGAGGCTACCTGCCTCCGAGCGGGCTTCTTTATCGAACATGAAGACGAGACGGATGGTTTAACTCGCCACGCGGAGTTCACTGCCACTCACAAAGCTACTGGTCAAAAAGTTTCGGTTGAAGCGAAAAGCAAGCACCGTCCGGGCATCCTCGGCTTTCCGGGAGCACGGCAAGCAGAAGGCGAACACAACTTAAATGTAGGGCACCTCCTCAACGATGCAATCAGAAAGAACACCGTGCATCCGCTGGTCGTCTTCTTCGACCTTAATCTTCCTTGGCTGACTGCGAACAGGCTTCTGGACATGCATATCCCGCCTCACCCCTTAATCCACGGCACTTTGAATCGGATGCGGAGACGGCATTCAGGCAGGGACCCCATCAATCTTCTTGTGGTCACAAATCATCCCGAGCACTACTCGGCAGATGAGGAAGCTGCACCATCTCCTCAACTTCTCAGTATCCAAACTCAACTTCCAGTCACGCCTGTCGCATGGCCCATGGCTCTTATGGATATTCATCAAGCCGCTAACGTTTACGGCAGGATCCCACAGTCCTTCGATGGAAGCCCGCCCGCCGGAATGAGCTTCGGAACTAATAGGTAACGGTAAACGCCGATGTCGCTAGAATCGATTCTGGCTTTACGGTAAATCGCCTTACCGCTTGGCGAGGGCGCAAAGTTGGTGCGGATGAGGACAAAGGCGGCAAGTTAGCTGCGGCTCACGCCGCGATAGCAAGTTCGCAAGTTAGCTGGATTTTCTCGATAATTGACGCGAAATCGCCTTGTCATGAACGGGGTTCCGCATATTCATCCTGGCCCTACGGGACAGGGCGGATGGGGGTGGCTG
>JARLGZ010000062.1 GCA_031292515.1 Puia sp.
CTTCAATGTGCATAACGAGAAGAAGCGTGTCGAAAAACTTCGATACACGCATCGCAATCCTGTCAAGCGCGGCCTGGTTCAGAAGCCGGAACAGTGGCCTTGGTCCAGCTTCCGGCACTACGCCACCGGCCATATTGGAACGGTCGAGATCGAATCGCAAGGGACAGCATTCCGGCGCGGGAATCAGCTACCCAACATCTCAATTACATTGAAAAAGACGGTTGAGATTCATACTCTCCCACCCTTCGCGCGATGAAGCTGCGCAAAGGATGGGGCACCCACGAATGTGGGAGATTGAAGATGAAAAAATGGGTGGGCCACCCGCCGCAGCGTCCACCATGCCGCACCGTTCTACCGGCAAAGAACACGATACCGAATCAGGCAACGACTACTTCGGGGCAAGGTACTATGCGTCTACGATGGGGCGGTTCATGTCGCCCGATTCGTTTGCGAATGACTTTGTACTCGCCAATCCTCAAACTTGGAATCTTTACACATATGGGAGGAACAACCCATTAGTGTTCATCGATCCAGATGGGCGAAGGGTGGAGCTATTGGGGGATGCGGATCAGCGGAAGAAAGAACTGGCCCTCCTCCAGCACTCGATTGGAAACGATAAAGAGGGTGAAGCCAGGATTGGAACAACGTCGGAAGTCGATAAGGACGGCAATACTCACTACTTTGTGGGGATCAAGGGCGATGTGGGCGACTTCATGAAGATCAGCGACACGGCGCACGATCTTGCAAATTTGGCTAGTGACAAGGTTCCTACCGTAGAGTTCGGGCTTACAAAGCGAGATTTGAGCAGCGAAGGTGGCGCTGCGACATTCGCGATAGGCGCTGACGGAGGAAACAAAAATGTCCGGGTACTGATTAACCCAAGCGAGCTTCCTGATACAAGCTACTTTTTTCAGTATTCTCCCTTAGGGCAAATGAGATTCGGTCTTCCCTCATCGGGCATACAACCATTGACCGTGGGTGTGACGGCATGGCACGAATTTGGCCACGCCTGGGGATACATCCATGGCCGTGTCGGAGAACCATCCTATAGTGAAGCTCGTGCTTGGGAGAATCGTATGCGACAACAGGTGTACGGTCCTCTCGGTCCCCATAATGAACCGAGGGTTCGAGAATGATCCGCAGAGGCCGAATCATCCAGAGCGCGATTGTAGGTGCATCCATTGGGCTGCTTCTGGCAGTCCTCGACATCTACCTGTGTGCGAAATCCTACGATAGCCCTATGTCGTACGCGGTTAGGCTTCTTTGCCGTCCTGCGTTGGAATTGGCTTATTCATCGTCACGGGTTCTCTTCCCATACAACCACATTGGTCCAGGCCGGACTGAGGTGGTTGTTTCTGACCTGTTGCTGTGCCTGATCTCCGCCCTAATTTGGGCGATATTGAGTGCAGTTGTCGCGAGTGTCTTTGCCCGTATGCGGAAAGTGGGCGGTGCCCGTCCTGAAGATCAGGCAAGGGATTCTGATGCGACGCAAGGTCCACGTTTATGACGAGTTCCGCCGTTTGTGCAGCCAAAGTACATTTTTCCCGACCTCACTTCACCGGCAAAGAACGGGACTCCGAATCCGGCAACGACTACTTCGGGGCTAGATACTATGCCAGTAGCATGGGCCGGTTCATGAGCCCTGATCCCGCCGGTCCCTGGGCTGCTGACGTATCCGACCCGCAAAGTTGGAACTTCTACGCTTATGCCCGCAACAATCCGCTCATCAACATTGATCCTGACGGATACGACTGCGTGTATCTGAATAATGCAGGCAACGGAGTCGAGTCGGTAGACCAAAACAGTAGCAGCACTGAATGCATGGGAGACGGTAAAAACAACAAGGGCACCGGCGGATATTGGGTTGATGGAACAGCCACGTCGGGAACCTACAATCCCAATAACAATGACATCACTTTGAACGGATATGAGGCGGGTTCAACGCCGGGTACAGGGCAGTTGACCAGCGCGGCTTACACGTCGGTAACTGCGAGTCCTGCTGACAGCGTGCCGAACATGTTTGTCTATTCCCCAACGCAGGCGATACCTCCTGTCGCTTTATCTTCGATGATTACGGCTCTGAACTTCTCTGGCCAGTCTGACAAACTGGTCGGCTGCATCGTCTCTGCGGAGAGTAGCGGCGTGCCCGGAGCCGGGAATAGCGGTTCTTCGGCTAAGGGCCTTATGCAAGTTCTGAAGGGTGGTGCAGCCGATGTTGCGCAACACGGCTCCGGAGGGACTTTCCAAGGTATGAATGGCAAGCAGTTGTACGCCCACGCGACCGATCCAGCCGCAAACATCGCAACAGGAACTGCGCTCTTGAAGCTGAAGGTTGGATACGCCAAAGGCAATGTCCAAAATGGCCTTGATATGTACGGAACAGGTGCCCCATACGGGCAGAACAGGTTAGGATGCGCAAGCAAACCGTAGGTCTCATTGCACTTATTTTTTTCGCTCAGGTTCTGTGCTCTCAAGAGCCAGGGACGCGCAGTATCGCGTCGTTGGATTTTGACGCGGGTCCAGCGGGAGACTGTTCGGCGAAGGTGAGTGCTACAGGAGCCGATTCGAGTGGATCACCGACGCAAGTGCTGATGATCACGTGCCAAGGGAAGAAAATTCTGAGCTACCCGACGCAGGATACGTTGATAGACCTGTCCCTGAACTATCCGCATGATGATCGTGTTTTCGCTCGTTGGGAGGGCGGCAGCCATGTGCGCTTTACAGTGTTCCGTGTGAGCAAACAGCTATCAGCCGGAACAGTGGTCTTCGACAAACAGTTGGAGGGCACTCCCGACGTGCTGAATACTCCTGACGCCCTGTTGGTTCATAACGGGAAGCGTTGGATCACTGGGCAGGCTATCTCTCTACCGACCTCCACGGATGTCTACCTCTGGACCGGCGAGCAATATGTTTTAACGGCAAGCTGGAAGTGGAAGGAAGCCATGCATTACGAGGATCGGTTCTGTGTCCTGGATACCAAAGTCCTGGCTTGCCCCGTGACTCCTATCCCAGTCAAATGACCCTCTTCGTCTAAGCAGCAAGCCGTCCTTCGGGGCGGCTTGCTGGCGTCTGGGGTCTCCGTGGGCAGCATCGGCGCGGCGAGCAAAAAGCGCCATGCTACGCATGGGCAGGGGTAGGGACACGTCACCCGTATGTCCAGGAAAAGTGATCTTTTCGGCGTGAGCCGAAAAGATCACGAAAGGCAGGTGTATTCAGTGGGAGGGTTAAGCCCACCGGGGCAAGAGTCAGAAGCCCCGTAGCTTGGATGGCCAGGGGGAAGGAAACCGA
>JARLGZ010000063.1 GCA_031292515.1 Puia sp.
CAAAAGAAAGCGCGAAGATGGACTTCAGGCACGCGGATCGCGCGCCGACCGAGAAGCTGAACGTCATCTTGTGGAAGGACGCGATGGGAAGCAAACCGGTGCCGGCGATGCTGAAGGTGCACGTGAAAAAGTCGGGCAAGGATGACGACGATTAGGGGCTTCTGCTGGTGATAGTGTTCGCCAAGATGTCATCCGATGCTTTTTTGCAGAAATCGGCCTTGTCCCCTGGTTGAGGCTCAGATTTTGGGCATATTTTCTCAAAAATCCGTAATTTTCGCAGAGGTCTTATTTGCTTACAAGTCTTTTTTTATGTGTAGGTTAAGCCAATAATCCAGGCGGCGGGTGTTGGCTAGATGGTAACGGGGTCTCGGTGCGTAAGTGGTTTGTTTTCTATAACTTTTTTGAGATCACACAGTTTCACAGGATATAGGGGGGTGGGGGGTAGGGGGTAGGGAGGAAAAACAGGGACTGAGGGACTTGGGACGCAGGGACTAGAAGAGCTGCGTGGGCTGGCGGCGTGGATTTTGTCCATGTATTGATTGTGCGCTTTTTGGGGGTAATTCTCGGCATGGGGAGGGGAAGGTAAAAGGTTGGGGGGATTGAGTTTATTGCTATCCCACCCTTGCCGCGATGAAACTGCGTCAAGGATGGGGCACCCAAAATTCTTTACCGGGGATGGTCATAAAGGCAAATACAGATCCTTCCGCATCGATGCATTGATCGCGGTGATAAGATGGCCACCGGAGTCAAGACCATGCGCGAGGAAGTGGTGAATCAAATGGCTGATCGATCATTGCGGTTGCGTAATTTTGCCTGGTTGCTGGTTGCGGGTGGTGCGTGTCTAGTTTCCGTGGCCGTTTTGCACGGCCAGCAAGCGCCCAAGCTGACGATTCAATGGGACAAAGTCACGGTGGTCTCGAAATCCACGCCGACGTTGCAGGTGGTGGTGAATCCGCCCTTGCGGCCGGGGGAGAAGCTTGGAGAGGCATCGTACAAAGCGGTGAAGGAACTGGGCGCGGACTACGTGCGCTATGTGCCGTGGCTGCCTTATCCCAAGCTTGCGGTTGCGGAACTGGAGCCGCCGACCGCGCAGAAGACTTCCTGGGATTTCAGCCAGATCGACGCGATGACCAAGGATTTTCTGGCCGCCACCGAAGGGCATCCGACCGTGATGAACTTCAGCACCACACCGCAATGGATGTGGAAGACCGACAAGCCGGTCACTTATCCGGACGATCCGAATAAAGTGACCTGGGACTACACGCAGGGCACGGAGTTGCGCGACCCGAGCGGCAAGGAACTCGGCGACTACTACGCGCGGCTGGTGAGCTGGTATGTCAACGGCGGCTTTACCGATGAAAATGGGGTGCAGCACGAGTCCGGCTACCACTATCAATTTCCTGTCTGGGAAGTATTCAACG
>JARLGZ010000064.1 GCA_031292515.1 Puia sp.
GCAATCATCCGGTGCGCAACAATGCAACTGGCAAGGTAGAGATTACAGCGCACAACCACAACTTCGCGGTCGATCCGGATTCGATCAACGTGAACGAAGTTGAGTTGACGCATGTGGACTTGAACGACCAGACGCTGGAAGGGCTGCGGCACAAGACGCTGCCGCTGTTCAGCGTGCAGTATCACCCGGAGGCAGCGCCGGGACCGCACGATTCGCATTATCTGTTCCGGGATTTTCGGAACATGATGGAGGAGTGGAAGGGATGAATCTTCGACTCCACAGGACGACGAGTTTTTCAAAAACAGCGGGGCCGAGGCTCCGCTGTTTTTTGGGTTAAGCAACAGCATGGGTTGGGCAAATGCATCTGTTGCTTTGAAAGGGCACGGCTTCAGCCGTGCCACAGAAGGTAAAAGAGCATCTGGGCTTTAGCCCCTGAGGGAGGGAGCGATGAGAATCATTTGGGTTATTGCAGTTCTTGTCCTTCAAATCCGGCTATTTGCGCAAACAGACAGTAGTGTGAGTGATTGGAGAAAATATGCCTCACCCACTAAGAGATGGTGCATTGACGATAGGTCCGGTCCGAATCTCTCAATCTCACGGACGACCAAAATCAAAGGAACGGTCTCGGACGAGATCGAAAAACCCCTCGCGGAAACTGGAGAATGGGTGACGGTGAAGAATCCCCAGACGAATCGCACGGTAGTTTCAGTCGTTGTTGGGAAGGATGGGAGTTTCGACCTCGGTACATTGGAAGCTGGAGAATACCACCTTCGTGTAAGTTCGGCTGGTCATGGAGTAGACCGTAGGTTGGTGGCTCTAGACGGGCCAAGAGATTTGTCTTGTTCGGAAGGAGCGATCTGCCAATTGAAGGTATTCATCTATTTGAAATGAATTGCCCGGATTGCTGTTTGTTCTGAGTGAAACTGTATCAACGATTAAACCCCGCAGATTTAGCTCTATCCGACACGTTCGGTTGGCTCGGGGCGCCGGATGTTTTGAAAGGGCACGGCTTCAGCCGTGCCGCAGAAGGGAAGAAAGAATCTGGGCTTTAGCCCCTGAGGGATGGTTTTTGAAGCCTGAACGAGAACATGCAACGAACAATGCGCAGACGTACTTCGTTACGGCGAAGACGTGGGAGTCTCGTGCGCTCTTTCGTGCCGAACCCTGGGCTAGGCTTTTCTTTCAGAATCTTCTTTCGCATCGGGATTCGTATCTACTTCACGAATTTGTACTCATGCCGGACCATTTCCATCTGCTGATTTCACCGTCGATTGCTTTGGAGCGTGCTGTTCAGTTCGTGAAGGGGGGATTCTCGTTCCGCGCAAAGAAAGAACTTGGTTCGAACGCGGAAATTTGGCAGCGGGGATTTTCCGATCATCGGATTCGCGATTGGGAAGATTACGTGCGGCATGTGCAATACATTCACCTCAATCCGGTAAAGAGGCATCTGGTCGAGAGGCCAGAACAGCATTCATATTCATCTGCATTTCCGGGTTGGAGGTTGGACCCCTTCCCTCAGGGGCTAAAGCCCGGAGACTTTATTAGAGCTGCTTGCGGCACGGCTAAAGCCGTGCCCTTTCAAAACGGCCAAGATACGCATGGTGTTGCTGAAGCTGTGCCCTTTCAAAACGGCCAAGATACGCATGGTGTTGCTGAAGCTGTGCGCTTTCAAAACGGCCAAGATACGCAAGGTGTTGCTGAAGCTGTGCCCTTTCAAAACAAACAAAGCAGCGC
>JARLGZ010000065.1 GCA_031292515.1 Puia sp.
GAAAAGAGGACGACCGTCACGGCTGCATGCCGCACTTGGGCAAATCAAGTCCTTCTTTGAAGGGCTCCCTCGTAAAGCGTTCATGGAACGAGAATTACTGGGCATATTTCTTCAACACAGAGATGAGTGGCGAGTAGCTGTAAACACTACAAACAATCAATTTATTCGTTTCATGCTTGAGAACACACCTCTACGGGAGGTGTCGATACGGGCTGCTGACCTGGACAACTGGCACTTGCGACGCGCGTCCCGCTATGTGTGGGACAGTGCCTCACCTTACGCGGTAGCTGCGACCATCGAGCAGGGAGCTTATTTGTCCCATGGAACCGCAGTTCTCCTACATGGGCTCACGGATCAATTGCCGCACACCATCTATGTGAACCGGGAACAAACCTCGGAAGGTCGGAGCTACGACAGCCTCACACAAGAATCTATTGACACTGCTTTCTCGCACAAACCAAGAACCTCGAACGCCGTATTCACTTATGAACAGTCTCAAATCGTTCTGATGCACGGAAAGAACACGGGCCGCCTGGAGGTGGGAACCATCGAATTTAACCGAGAGCGGTTGCCTGTGACGAAATTAGAAAGGACTCTCATCGACATCACTGTGCGCCCGATTTATGGAGGCGGCGTCTATCAGGTTCTTGAGGCATATCGCAGCGCCAAAGACAGAATTTCAACCGCGACCCTCGTAGCAACTTTAGCCAAACTCGAATTTGTGTATCCCTACCATCAAGCCATCGGCTTCTATATGCAAAAAGCTGGATACCCTTCGAAAGCTCTTGCTCGATTAAAAGCGCTTGATATGCCTTTCAACTTCTACCTGGCTCACGATATTCGCGACCGCGCGTTCGATCCCGAGTGGCGGCTATTCTACCCAAAGGGCTTCGAGCTTGGCGATTTCTCCTAAAACGAAATCAAAATAGAAATCGAATTCCTCCAAAGGGTCGGCGACCGAAGCGGAGACCGCAGGCCAATCCGGTCGGTGAAACTCACGATAATCACCTACCCTTGCCAGAAGGTTCAGCGGAACATCTTTGGCCGCGAACACATGCCGCACGAGGTCTGTATCCTTGGAAAGTTCGACGCTCCCTGTTGTTGTGAGCAAATGAATGTCAAAGAAATCACGCGCCCTAGGCGAACCAGGGTGGCGCATGGGCGAGTCCTCGGTTATCACCTTAAAACCGGCCATACGTTATCAGTTCAAAACCGGCCAACGGGATTGGCCAGAGACGTGATTGTTTTACCTTGCCGCAAGGTGCGGTTGCAAGGCGTGGTTTGAGCCGATGAGTTTGTGTTTGATATGTGAGGGGTCCGGATTCGTGTTAGTGTTGTATTCGCTCCGCCGGGGTCGCGCCTTGCGGAGTGATCCAGGGCCGATGACACGGGGCTGGCTCCGAAGGAATCGGTAATCGAGACCCTCCGCGGTTTGGCTCAAGAGCTGGCC
>JARLGZ010000066.1 GCA_031292515.1 Puia sp.
ATCCTATTCCTACACGGTTGCATCCCTGCAGAGCCGCTTCTGCTTTGGATCGACGCTGAATGTAGGTTGGTTTCTTATATTTGTAAAATCTATTTCTTAACTATGCAAGTCGACTGTCCGGCAAAACTGATACACCTCAATTCATTCGGTTCGCGACGTTAAACGGTTTATCAATATTTTCTGCCTAAACTATGACAGAATCAAGCGAAATGTATATTTGCCCGATTACATTGGTATTTGTCTGTTGCGTTTAAGATATCCTGAGCTTTGCCAACTTCTCTACTATCAACGGCATACATTTTTGTTAGATGGGGATGCGGAAATTCGCGTTGTGAATCCCCAGCTTGTTTATGCGTTAAGGCTATTGAAGAAGGACGGTGACCGTAATATCAAAAACACTTATTTATACGATTCGCTCTCTGAGAACCCGCGTAGGTTCGGCGTTACAGAAAATGAAATTGAGCTGGCAGTCGAATTGGTCAATACTATTTTTCCGATGGATATCCAGCAACAGATCCTTAAAAAGAGGCGGACCTTTTCTAAAAACTACTTGTCTGTCATACAACCCGACTATTTTGACCGGTATTTTGACTTTGAGATGGAAGGCAGGCTGGACGAGGCTGAATTCCGTACCGTCATGGATCTTCCTTTAGAAAATATTAAAGAAGCGATTCTTAATTGGAACGATAGACGATATATTACGAGTGATTTGAAAATAAAGTTAGAGAACCTGCCACCCTTTGCTAAGAAAGAGGACTTCGAAAAGGCCATGCAGGCGATCGTTTATTTCGCAAACCTACCAATACAGAATAGTCCGTATTTTTTTAACAACTTTAATTTTGAGAATTTCTATGGAAAGTTGGGAGGCGATAACGACAAATTTAATACAGTGTTACATTTGCTCTACCAGGAGGACATTGAGTGTTTCAGAAGTTTTTTTAAGGAGCTTTATAGGAGTGCTGGAGATTGGCGGTTTATGCTGTACTTTGTAAATTTCCTGATCACACAAGGCTATCATGCCTTCGCCCTTTCGGTGGAAGAATTGAAAGATCTGATAAAAGACCATTTTATCGATTGGGTTAATAGAGCGTCCTCGATTGACCCTCTATTGCTTCAATTCTATGGCCGGGCACTTGAAAACTTTAGTGAGCCTGGCACCATTATATTGGTGCCTATAGGTCGCGGAATTCAAATGACCGATGCTATGCGCCTATTGATTGAAAAGGACGTGATACCATTCTTAAGCCTAAACATTTACAAGGACGGACGAACCGGGGCGTATATGATTGGAAATTGGGATATGGTAATTTTTGGCTCGAAAGAGGCGTTTATGGAATTCCTTGATAGACAGGTGACAAACCCAGCTATCGAAGAATACAAACGATTTTGCGCCGTATTGAAAAGTGACGATCCGGGCTTCCGGTTTTTGACGTTGGATGTCAAATAACAATAACTTATCGACTGAACTACAAAAAATGATTGTTTGGGTTTATTTTTGTCTTATTCCAGTATATTCAATTGAGATGTAACTTTGAACTCTCATATTACTCTTCTTCGTTAAAACCGGAACAGGGTCTTTGCTATAAAGACTACTAGCAGCAATTATTATTGTGAGTAATACTTTCATAGTTCATTGCTGATGCGGCTGCCGTGGAACGGCAGCATGGAAAAATGCAATCAAAGTAGGACTTCCCTTGAATATTACTTTTTATAGTATTCCACATACCAATTCATTTCTTTAACGACACTGGAATCGCAATTGTTTTTTTTGAGATAATTGGCCAAATCAGCAAATATCCTCATAGTCGGATCATAAGCAACTTTATATCTCTTCCCATTGACAACGACACGATAAATTGTGGCTTTGGGTCCATCCAAATTGGTAAAATACCTTGTATTGCTTTCGATGAACTTTTCCATAGTAGCAAATGACCGATCAGTGATTTGCATTGTATGATAACTGGCATTCCAAATAGATTCCAGCTGAGTGTTTGAAAACGATTTCATAGACTCTTGTTTCAAGACATAATTCTTCATGTAGTACATTTTAGTGTCCCGCTTTATCTTGCCGACGACAAAAAATGTCTGATGCTGTAAACTACTTGCAACGCCAGTGTATTCAATTGCAATAAAAGATTGAGGCACTGGCATCTCCCCTTTCACCGAAAATATGCTGCAAGCCAAAAGAAGCAATGCTGTTTTCATTTTTACACTTTTAAACGATTAATAGAACATGAAGCTCGTATTTACGTTCGAATACGTTTAAAATATCTATTTATTGTGAATAGAAATTAAAATTGAATAAATAAGGGTAATTGTAATTGTCAATAACGCTTTGGGTGTACGAAGAGGGGGCCACTGAAAATGTTGGTTTTATCGGAAGATATCCGGCATCTGGAGTTCGAGTATATCCCCAGTTAAAAGACCCCAGGGGTGTAATCGACCCGTATTGATCAAACCCAACCAACGTGACCTGGGCTGTAAAGGAATACTCGCCATGGGGATTGTCGTCAAACTCCGGCTTCGTTGCCAGATCATAAGCTTCACTGTATTCGACCGGGAAATAGAATGGGTAGTTAAACGTCGTGCTATTTTTCCAATCCCAAACAGGGTCTCGCCTTACGCTTTATCAATTTAATCGGCTCTTTTTCTTAAAAGACAGTGCCGTCACTAAAAAGTTGGAAGGGACAGAGGAAGACGCTGACATCCGTGCGCCCTTCAAAGGAATTCTTAGAGGCTATGCTTTCTTTTACCGGCGCCCGGACTTGGAGGACGAGATAACCAAAGCATCTTACAATGCCCAAAGTATCAGCGAGATCGTGCAGCATCTAAATGGAAACGACCAGCAAAACACCTATACAATTACGCGCATCAACGTATGCATTCGGCTAACCACGCATGGTCCGGGTGAGAATTGCCGATTTGAATGATTCTTTTGCGTTAGTAAAAGGATCATTCAATAAATTTTGCCTGAACCTGTATAATTGGGATTTGGGATAAAATCACCGACAATAATTCCGTTGGCATCTACTTTCCAAGCTCCCCTAATTGCTTGCGGCGGTACATTTTCCTTGCCATTATACGACCCATCAATTTCATAGACCCATCCATTGGGATATTTCAATGCTTCTAAGATCGCTTCTTTTGTCGGTTGTTTCTTCATGACTTTGAACACGTGGTGTTGGCAGATTGATCTTTCTTGCGCTCTTCGATTGAGCCCCATCGATCAGGCAACAGATCTCTGAGCTGGCTAATCTTTGATCTCGGCATCCGCTCGAGGACGTCTCTGAGATATTCCCAGGGATTAACCTCCTGTTTCTTACAACTTGCCAATAAGGAGTAAAATAGTGCCAGGCGTTTCCCTCCTTCGTTGGAACCGGCGAACAAGAAGTTTTTGCGACCCAGAGCAACTGGCCGCATGGCATTTTCAATGTTGTTGTTATCCAGTTGAAGCCTCCCGTCTGTGGTGTAGAGGGATAAACGATCCCATCGGGGTAGGCTATAGGCAATGGCTTTGCCGATCTTGCTTTTTGGCAATACCTGCATATAATTATCCTGCAGCCACTTTTTCAGGGCATCTAACAGTGGCAATGCTTCTTGCTGACGCAGGGCCAGGATTTCGCCGACAGATAAGTTTGCTTCTCTGGCCCGGCGTTCAATGGCATAGAGCTTTTGGACTTCTGTGAGGAAGTGTTCGGCTCGCTGTTTATCGTTGTCCAGCGCCTTCTCAAAATAGCGGCGTGCATGTGCCATGCAATGCATGAGCATGATATCGGTGCGACCACCAATAGCCGCATGTTCGTATACCCCGTATCCATCTGTTTGCAGATAACCGGTATAGTCTTTCAGTAAATGGATTGGCCCGTCCTTGCCTCTTCCCGGCTGGAAGTCATAAAAGATGAGCTGATCGGGAGGACTGTGATAGGCCCAGAGATAGCCTGTGTGAACTGCTCCTTTGGTTTCTCCATTCAAAATAGGTAAGGGTGTCTCATCGGCCTGTACGTAATCGCCGGAGAAAACCACTTTGATCAACTCTTGTCCTAATGGCTGCAGCAGATCGGCCGTGGCATCCAGCCAGCCGCTGATCGTGCTGGCCGATAATTTAACCCCATCCCGCTGGTAGCGTTTTATCTGGCGATAGATCGGAAGATGATCAACGTGCTTGTCCACCAGGATCTGTGCCAGCAGGCCCGGAGCGGGGATGCCTTTGTCGATGGGAAAATCAGGTAATGGTGCAATAAGGACTTCCGTATAACCTGTTCCATCGGCAACCATTCGCGCATACTTGGGACGGATAAACCGGCGCACCAGTAATTTACCAGGTGCATAATCCAACTGTTCGGTGATCTCTTCGCCGATCTTTTCCAGTCCGGAAGTATCCTCCAAAGGTTCCAGGACAATATCCACTTTGGGTAAATGTGCCGGTAGTGCGTGACGACCCGTGGGTTTGATCTCGGCCGTCTGCTTTTTTACCACCTTCATCTCCTGGGTAATGGCCGCTGGCTGAGCCGTTTCAGACATAAACTGCAGCAAGTCAAGTTGAGCCGTAGGTGACTGCGGTAAGAACCTTTCCGATTTACGACCAAACAGCAGCCTTTTCATGTCCCGCAACTCATAGGTAAGCAACGTCACCTGTTCGAGCAACAACTTGTTTTGGGCTTCCAGCTTTGTTATGTATTCGGATTGATTCACTCGGTGCAAATGTACTATCAACGCAAGGCTTAAACAAAAAGCGCCCCCAGCATGGCACAGCCAAAGTGTGCATAACTACCCTCGTTTTTTTGATCCTAAAAAACGAATAGCTTATACGTCCATTTTCCCCGGCAGGATACCGGCCCGGACACCTATAGGTCATTGTCCAGCCTCTCCCACAACAATCTACAGCATTGCTCTTTATCATCCGATGTGGAAAAATTCTCCTAATCAAGCAGTAAGCCGGTAGCGGGTCCGGTGTTTTACCGATTGAAGCTGGATGCCGTCAAGGATCAACCTCAGTTGCAAAGCGGTCAAACACACCACCGGCGAAATGTCTGCGGCAGGCAACTCGAAGGTTCCTTTTTCAAGTCGTTTATGATAAACGGCCAGACCATCCTTTTCCCAACATAAAAGCTTCAGTTGGTTGCGCCGCCTGTTAATGAAAATAAATACATCCCCACCCAATTACCTGCTGCTTCATCTCTTGATTTACTAATCCGCTGAGCCCATCAAAACTCTTTCTCATATCGGTGGCAGTCCGGTATAGAAAATATCGCCTGTTATCATATAAGGACAACATCGCTTACAACAATGCCTGGATATAAGAAAGTGCCTCCGGATGATAGAAGGTAATCAATGCCCCACCGGGAAGCTCAACAGTTGCGACTGGGCTCCCCTTAGCCATTTCTACCTCGATGGCATCAAATCCTGCAACATCTTGTTCTGGATCTTGCTGTCTTTGCTTTTTCTGCCAGTAATAAAAAGTAGCCTGTGTAATTTGGTGCTCTGCGCAAAAATCCGAAACACTTTTCTCCGGAGACTTCGATCCTACCAAAGTGAGCATTCTTTCTTGTTTAGACAATTGCATAACGTTGTAGTTTATATCTCAAAACTACCACGTCCTTAATCAATGGGGAAGACGTGGTTGGGCGAATGCTTACCCTGATACTAAGATCAAAGCAATGGCAAAGCGAGCCGTATGGCTTGGGAATGATGAAACTCACTACGTCAGGATTTGGACTGAACATGATGTCAAATCTCTTAAAATGCTTATAGATCTTACAATTCATTGGATTGATGCGGATGCATTGTCAGATCAATTTGAATTAATAATGCCAGCACCTGGAAAATGAGATAATGAAAATCATGGAAATGATTTTTGGCACTGTTGAAAATTTGGCTGGCTTGGGATGTGTTTGAGGTTGTAATTTGCCACAAAAGCTTAAAATAAGACTGTCGATATCTTTTTTGTATTGTTGCGTTTTATCTTTCTGTCTGGCTAGGCGTATATAATAGCAAGAGCTGTCTGATTTGTTCATTTTGTTAAACAATAGGCTCATGTTTCGATAGGCCCAGGCGTTATTTGAATCTAAATTTAATGATGTGCGAATATCTTGTTTTGCCTTCTGAATTTCACCAAGCATTAATTCTGCAAGACCTCTGTTATTATATGGATAGGCAGGATATTGATATCCAGAATTTGGAAGTCTCGCAATTATGGTGTCTGTAGCTTTAAGTAGGTTTGGATAATCATTAAAATAGAGATACGCATTCATGGCAGCTAAATAGGGCATGAGGGTTTTTGAGGAAATGTGGCAAGTATGATCAGCATAGTGCAGCGCACTATCTCGTAGAGGTTCTATTGAAGAATAATATTGCGCCAAAAGACCGGTTATAAGGCCGTAATCGGGACGGATCTCGTTTCCCGTTTTTAGATCTTTAAGCGCCTGTTTAGGATCGTTATTAAGCTCTACGATTGCTTTTGAAATAAAGGCTTCGGGAGTTGGATGGATTTTTATAGATTTTGCTAAATCAGCCATTCCAGAAACCGTATCACCAACTTCGATTTTTGCTCTGCCTCTATTCACTAGGGAAATATAGTTATCGGGATCTTCTTGAAGAATGCTGTCATAGATCTTTAAGGAAGAGCTATCGTCCTCTCTTGCATCGCTTTGAAATCCTTGTTGAAGTAATCGTTCTATACGGGTGGATTTATCCTTGTGCACTGGCCCTCGGCAGGCTACCAAGAATACTATTATAATACAGAGGCAATTATAATTCATGAATTATTCAATTTATGGAATTTAAAAACATGTATCAAATCATGTATCAAATAAAAAAGCACCTAGAAATTTGACTTCCTAAGTGCTTGATTTTCAGTGTCCCCGGACGGGTTCGAACCGTCGACCCGCTGATTAAGAGTCAGCTGCTCTACCAACTGAGCTACAGAGACAATTTCCGGATTATAAAGATACCCGCTTTTCAGCCAAATGAAAAAGCCCCTGTCGGGAGCTCTTCTTAGGAGGTGATCTTGGTGGGAGTTGACGGGTTCGAACCGCCGACCCTCTGCTTGTAAGGCAGATGCTCTGAACCAGCTGAGCTAAACTCCCTTGGTTTTTGGTATGTGTATCTGACTGTATTTCAGATATTTATATTCAATTCTTTATCCTATTTTCCTTGTTTTTCTCCTATTTTGCCTGAAACCCGCTACCAGCAAGGGTTCTCATTATTTGACATACCTTAACTCATGTGCAAACTCCCAAAAAAGGAGTATGTGTTAGGCAATTTGTTAGGCACTAATCTAACAAAACGCGTAAAGTATGTCAGTCACAACAAAAATTATCCTCGATCTGCGCGGGATGAACAAGGAAACAAAGAGCTATCCCGGGGCTATCCGGGTTACTTTTCTTCGGCAATCCAGAACCTACCGGGTGGGTGTCTCTCTAACAAAAAAAGAGTTCAAAAGCCTCTTTTCCCCGAAAGCCGTTCCGTACCTGAGTGAAAAGCTGCGCAAAACTAAGGAAAAATTGGAAAATGAAGAGCAGCGAGCGATAAATATTATTAATAAAATTAACAATTTCTCCTTCGACGCATTTTATCTCCAATTTAATGCCTTTCGTTTTGACGCCAAGCCCAAAAGCAAACCCCAAACCAAACCCGGAATTGAAACCCCATTGACCGACCTGGCCGTGAACGTATGTAAGGAAAGTGGCGGCAGTACTGTCGACTATTTACGGACCTTCCACGGCAACCAATTCGGGAAGGAGCGGAAATGGCCCCGCAATAAAAGTGAAATTGACTTTGTCTCCATGGGCGAAGTGGCATTTCATTACGGGGAGTACATCAAAGAACTGGAGGCGATGGGCTGCACTGGCACCCTTTCCAGTTATCTTTGCAGCCTTAACAGTTTGCTGGCATATAAACCGAAACTGCGGTTTGCAGATATGACGAAACTGGAACTATCGCTGTATGAAAAATGGATGGAAGAGGATGGTGCTACGGCAAGCACTATTAGCATGTATCTCCGGAATTTTCGGAAAATTTATCGGGATGCTATTCGCAAGCATGTGATACCCAAAGACAAATATCCGTTTGGTCTCGATGGTTATGTGATACCCTCTTCACTCAATGTCAAAAAGGCGCGGTCCGTTGAGCAAATACAGTTATTGTACGACTTTCGTAGTGATAATCCTAAGCTGCAAATGGCAAGGGATTTCTGGATTCTTAGTTACCTGGGCAACGGTATGAACCCAAAGGACATCGCGTTGCTAAAAGGCAAGCGGATTCATGATGATTTTATTCGTTTCAAACGGGCCAAGACCATCCGGACGACCAAATCCAATCCCCAGGAGATTGCGGTATACCTGCTCGATGAGATCAAGGCCATCATCGGACGGCAAGGCAACCTACAGGCCGCTCCCAATGAATACGTCTTTCCAATTATCACCGATGAAATGGACGCATATGAACGGGATTATCAACTTGAACTCTTTTGCAAGCTGGTGAACGACCGGTTGGAGGGTGTCTGCGAAGACTTGAACATCGACCCGCCTGTAAAGTTTGAAGACGCCCGCCATTGCACCGCCACGCAACTGAAAAGGAGCGGCGCCGATATGGAATACATCCGGGAATTGATGGGGCATAAAAACCTGCGGACGACCATGAACTACCTGGGCAGCTTTTTGGACGAGACGCTAAAGGAACAAGCCAAGAAATTGATTCCGGGCAAAAAGGTTGAAGAAAAGGTTTCTGAGCCTGTCCGGGTGGAGGAACCACAAAAGGAAATCTTGCATGATAATGAAAAATGGAAAGCGGTGCAACAGGTCGGTGATTCGGTAGGTTCATACCTGATCGCGGCGGAGTTCAACCAAATCGCTGCTTTTGCAAGTTCTGACCTGGTGTGTTTTCATCCGGGCGAGTTGGAAGTATGGGTCCAATTGGGGGTTGAGTTGCTGCCCGATGCGATGCAGGAAGACGGCTATTTGCGGCTGATCCAAAGCCGGTTGCCAGCAGGTTGGCGTCGCCGTCTCAATACCCAGGGGGATTGGAAGACGAATATTTTCGACAATCATGGACGGCTTCGGGTACAAATAGAGTATAAACCGGGGGAAAGAATTACCACCCAGTTCAAAACGCGCTACATCATCTGTCCTGATCCGGCTTATAAAGTCAAGAAGACGGAAGTGAAGGCCGTTATTTGGGATAATGCAAACGGGAAGGCTTTTGTAGAAGGCGAAATAATCGACACTGGTGATTATGCAGATAGCTATATCGCAGGATGGAAGAAGTTGAAGACAGTTGTCCTTGATTGTCTGTTTCCGGATTGGCAATCACCGGTTTCTTACTGGTCAAAATAATCGTCTATTTTCCACTGGAATTCAATCCCTCCGTCAAAAGCCAAGTACCTGCTAAGACAATCCCTATTGTCAACAAGACACGGACGGGATTGCTATTAGAATGCTGGATGGGCTCCAATGATCTGTGGCGGTAGCGCGGGGGAAATCTATCTTTGCCGTACAAAGGCCAGGGAGTATTCAGGGCAAATGGTACACACATATCCCCATCCTGAATCAAGATTTCGGGGTATTGGGGATAGTATGCTCTCTTTAGCTGATCTGCCACCTTACGGAACAGTTCAGCCAAGCTGGCCGTTTTGTCCGAAGCGGTTGTCTGCCAGTTTAGCGCATTTTCCAACAGAGCGATTGTGAACTGCCCGCCTTTGTCTGAATCCCTAGCAGGTTCTCCATCTGCCGTTGAATGGAAGAGGGTGATACCGTTGGGTGAGTTTGCGATGTGCTGGTCGAAAATCCGTCGTGCCAGCCAAAACTCTTCTTCTGAGAAAGGCACTTCTTCAATCGTTTCGGGAATGCCGCTTATCCGGTCGCGTGGGCGGGTGCGGCAACAATCACATATTATTTCCTGGCGTGGAACCTTCTTATTGATTAGTTCCAGGTCACATACGAACTCATCACCCGGAAGACACGGCCATCTGGTATCCGTGAGACCGCCAAACCCGTCGTGGGTAAATTCAGCCATTCCATGACCACAGAAATAGACACGCAGGAAGTCGGCGTCAACGCCCGCAATCATATTTAGTACCCGCTGCCGGCTGGGATCGATCAGTAGAGTAATTTCATCTTTATGCCAGCTCCCGCCTTTGGGTGTCTGAAAATACGAAGACAGACTCCTGACATCAGGCAGTACTCCCGGAAGCCTGTCACCGAAGGGGCCAGGGCTGGCTATGAGTATTGTTCTCCTTACGGGTTGTTGCATATTAAAAATTATAATGGTATTCTGTCAGCAGCGTCGCATCCCGAGGAAGGATAAGTCTGGTAGATCAAATATATATTTTAAAGCGTTTACCGCAAGATCCTTCGTTAGAGTAACAATATAAAGAAATGGATCTCCCTCTTTTGGCTGCAGTATCAAAAGACCGTCTGTGCCGGTACTGAACTCAAAGGAATGCTGGAAGATCCCCTTTGCAATGCTTTGCAATTCATTGAGGACATCTTTAGTCATCCAACCTCCATGATGGACATTTATGGAACGAATGATGGACATCATTTCAAAAAACTGAGCCCAACTTGCCCTTTGGTCAATCCGAGTGGTTTCTTGCATAAAACGACCAAAGTCAGGTGAATGATAGGCATGGAACCTAAGAAGGTGACGATTGTTTTTAGTTTCTAGATGCCCCAGGTTGATATCTTCTCGAAAAGCTTTTTTTATCAACGCATCTCCCATTTTCGTCGCATTCTTACCTACTTCAGGAAGATTTTTCGGGAAGTGGGCTATAACGGCGGCCTGAAATAGCAACATTTCGATCGCTTGATAGGCTCTTACCAAACCAAAATTCATTACCAAATGGAAAAACTGTTTTCTGTACACTTCCATTTCATCCGTATTTAAAGAAAACTGGTCGGGTGCCTTCCATAGCCACATTTCCTCCTGGGGACTTACCGGAATATTATAGGCGGTAAAGATTGCTCCGAAGACCTGCCGATCGTCTTGCTTGGAAAGATACTGTTCTAAGGTATATTTAAGAAAAGGGCCCCAGAATTGAATCATCCATTCAACCGAAGCGATGGATTTCCGGAATTGTCTATAAATCCCCTCGATATGATTTTGCCGTGTTACTTCCATCGTAATAAATATAATATTTTGTCCATAAATAAAGCTGTGTTAGGTCTAACGGCTAACAGCCTTAAAAAATCCCTTATGGCCATCTACCAAGACAGACGTACGGGAATTTGCAGACTTACACAATAGTAGAATAATTCGGGCAAACCAAGTTGGGTCTGCTCGTTCATTATTGCATGATATGACACGTTTCCAAATTTTTCGTATCTATACAGTTATTTTAAGACCGGTCCTCTATACTAACCAAAAATTAACTGAACAATGGAGATCCACTACCTCTGGATTTATCAAAGCGGGCACCTCAAAAAAGCCGGTGTCAATCTATCCGCTCGCTTTGTCATCGATATGCTCAAAGACGAAGGAGATACCGAAAAATACACCCTCGTAATCCAAAATAACCCGGACTATATCCCGAACTTCTTCGGTAAAAAGAATATCTGCAACATTACTGCAATAATCGGCAAGAATGGAGCTGGTAAAAGCAGCATCTTGAATTATATACGGGAACATTTACCGGAAGGTCTCGAAGGGAGCATTGAAAATGATCTTTTCGTCTACTCTGTTGGTGAAAATGACAAGGAGGAATTTTATATCCTAAAGCCCGTTACTATTACGGTATCTGTCGACAATCGAACAGGTATCGACTTTAAACCTAAACAATATGGGGATGATATCGCCAGCTTGCAGCTTAATGGACATTTAGGTAAAGCAGAATATATCTATTACTCTTATTTGCTTCATTTCAATGAGGACCCCCAACCCTGGCATGGCCTTACCAACCTATCCAGTGCTTATCTTATGCTTGAAGAGCGAAGGAGTATTCTTGAGGAGAACAGGGGAAATATCGAAGAATTATTGCCCTTGCAACAAAATAGCGACCTGGATCGGTTTTATGTGTCGGAAGTACATAGGGCCATACAGTTCTTAAGTGGCGATGTTGTTCAACTGCCTTTTCCCAAGCCTGAAAACCTTCGTATTGAGCTCGATTTTTCTGACATCGCTTTTTTTAAAAGCCCAAGTGCCGACCCCAGTATCCTGCAGTTAATAAATGAATGCCAGGCTGGAATTGCAACCGGCAGCGACCTTGCCGGAAAATTTATGCAAAACCTTCGGCTAGCCATTCTTGTCAACTATCTCATAGACCAAAAGAAGTATAGCAGCGACAGTCCCTATACCCATTTTCCCCAAAGAAACGAAGGCGAATCTGTTCAAGACTATCTGGTTCGATATTTCCAAAGCATGGAGAATGTTTCTATACCAATTGGAAATAACAAGACAGCGAGGGTTTCGAAATTGGAGAGCCTCTTTCAGGATGTGCCCGCTATTGTTGATTTAATCCGCGACCTTATCTGGCAATCACAGGCCACCGTCATAGATGAGACTACATTGGGCTTTAACTTGAATAGCCAAACGGACGAGTTCTTTAAGCGGTTCAGTAAACTCTATCTTCGTATAAAAGGAATAAGTGCTTTTTTAAAATTCAAATGGCGTTCATTGAGCAGCGGCGAACAATCTTATCTCTCCTTGCTGTCTCGGTTTTACCATGCCGCCCGTCATCAACACAATCAACTGCCTTCGAACCTGGTGATATTAATCGATGAAGGCGACATTGGTTTCCATCCGGAGTGGCAAAGGAAGTTTCTTAAGACCCTGCTCGATTTCCTGAGTAGTCTTTTTGAGAAGCATACCCTTCAGATCATTTTCACAGCCAATACTCCCTTTCTCACCTCCGACCTCCCAAAATCCCATGTTCTTTTCATTGAAAAAGGAGACGGCGGCATATCCCTCTACCACAGTAAGAGTAACGACCGGGAAGACACTTTTGGTTCCAATATACATACGCTTTTTTCAAACTCCTTCTATATGGACGGGGTTCTCATGGGTGAGTTTGCCAAAGCAAAAATCAACGAGATCATTGGCTATTTGACAAGGCCGAAGAAGAAGAACGAAGTGCCTGACGAGAATTATCGTAAGATTATTGACCAGATCGGCGAACTTGCCCTAAAGAAAAAATTACAAGATATGTGGATTGAAAGATTTGAAATTCACGATGAGATCAAAATGCTGGAAAGGAGGCTTGAGCATTTAAAAGAGCTTGAAAAGAAGAAGACGATAATCCGAAAAAAACAGAAAAAAACAAATAAGCCATGATAAAATGTCCCCATACGTTAAGCGACCTGGACAAAATGGCCGTCGTTTATTATAATACGGTCTCTGCAAGACTCGACATTCAAGCGAAGCTGTTGGGATGCCCGTCTGTCGAGCTTCAACCCGTGATGCAATATTTATCGAACAACCTTCAGGCAATCATGACGGAACGACCTGACAGGTTGGAACGACGCATTGTAGACATCCAGCGATTGCTGGAAGCCGCGAAAACCCGTCATTATATAGCTAACCCTGGCATCGGTGTGAAAAAGGGAAAAAATCTAACACCCAAACAAATAGACACCAGATTAAAAAAATGGGCTCATGATGCTATCAGCGTAGCTTTTAACTACAATAAAGGTAATCAGTCATTTATAGAGATTGACGATCGACAAGTTGCCTATCAACATGCCTTAACCTTGAATATTAATACCTGCCCATATTGCAACGAGAATTTTACCAATACAATATATAGGGGTAAAGTGAAAACCCGTCCGCAGTTTGATCATTTCATGGACAAAGGCCGACATCCCTACTTTGCCTTATCCTTCTTCAATCTTGTTCCCTGCTGCAGTTTTTTTAATTCCGGCGCATTAAAAGGTTCTAAACCCTTTCTTATAAGCACTCATCTCCATCCTTTTATAGACGATATAGACGGACTGTATAAATTCAGTACCGATATCAAATCGGTAGACTATCTTTTAGGTAAAAGAGGTTTCAATCTTACCTTGAAACCTTGTAAAGGGGCGTCAAATAAAAAAAGAGCAAAAAAAAATATCGGCGTATTTGGGATCGAGGAACGCTATCAATGCCATATTGAATTGGCTGGAGAGATCATTGCGAAAGCACATATTTACACAAAAGAGAGCTTGGAAGGGATATTTATGTCGTTTAATATTGGGGGGAAATCTATTTTTAGTAGTACCTCCGAAGTAAAGGAACTTGTGATGGGTAATTATTTGCATCCGGACAAATTACATAAGCGGGTACTTTCCAAACTCACTAGGGATATCGCAGAAGAGGTTTGGTCGAGTTTGTGAACTTCATTTGTCCTTTTACAATGGCCTGGGGTACTCATTGCAAATGGCACACGTATATCCCTATCCCTGATCAAGATTTCAGGACATTGTGGATATCTTCACCATCTTTTTCACCATAAGTGAGTGCAAATATCCTCGCAAGGTCCCCTGCCTTTCGATTTTTAATTACTTCAAGCATGGCTTTTCTCAATACTTCGGACCTTCGATACCGCTTTTTGTAGAACCGGGTAAAATTTTTTATTGGCCATTCGGGATCAAATTTAGAATAGTCGAAATTGTCGATGTCTATTAGCCATGAATAATAGAATCCAAATTTTTCAGGATCGGGTTTTAAAAAATCTGGAAGAGCAATATCAAATTTCCAACAAAAGTTTACAATTTGTGTAATCCAACCTGTGTTATATAATCCCATCCGAGGTGGGAATGGTCCCGAATTTGCCTCCATAATTTTATTTGTTTCTTCAAAATATTTCTTCGTTAACGCTTCATCAAGGGGCAGAACATCATACAAACGAGTCATATAGTAACCTTCCGTAGTAAAATGCTCGTTAAGTCTGGTCTCAGCGAAGGTTCGAAGGATTTCTTTTGCCTCTCCATTTTCAATAACTTCAAATAAAATGCAGAAAGCATCCCATCCATAAACTCTATGCCCAGCATTTTCGGCGACAAGTTTCTCGATATGAGTGACATCTTCGATGGTAATAGATAGTGGCGTTTTAGATTTACGGAAGAATTCGCCGATCGTTTCAAATATATTGTCATCTTTCAGCTCTGGATTAATCAATGCTAATCTCAAAAGTTCCATCCACTGGGACAGGGTTATTTTATCTTGTTGCTGTGTAATAAAGGACCTTATACCCTTTTTAATGTTGTATAAGTTGAGAAGTTTATCCTGACGAAGGAAATAAAGCAGGCTATTAAATAAATTTTGCACTGCTTCTACCGGCAATTGACAAATTGCTGCCAATACCAGCCCATTAAATATGAATTTGTCAAGCTCTTGAGAGAAAAAAGGTATTTTTGTATCAGGTAAGTTCTTAATTAGTTCTTGAATGGTATAATGGCTGTTCAATAAATTGCTTAACGTTTCGTAAAAAGGAGGGCGATCATTGTTCCTTTCATACGGCAAATTCAACAAGCTATATTCGTTCACCAAGCGAATGATCTCTTCCCCTTTCCCCTGAAGCATCAACTCGGAAGCAAAGGAATCGTCCATATAAGGTATTTTTCCTGACAAATGGGGGCTGCAATCAATTGACAGTAAAATCCCTTGCGTAAATAATCCAATAAGAGGTTGAAATTCTGAGTAGGCGTCATAGATAATAAAGTTCTCCGACAGGAAACTTGTTGCCTGAAAATACTCTTCGATCAGTTGGTGGGCAGCGGATGACCCTCCAAAGCTTTTGTTGCTATGTAACCGCCGGATCTCATCCAGATTGTTTGTCATTTCAAGAAGAGGACCATTTAAAAACCGCATTTGCTCGACATAGGCGATTAAGGCTTTAATACTTTGGTAGCCTGAATGAGGGATTTTTTGATCCCATTTTACTGCTTTGCACTCACTGATCAAGTTGTGTATTTCCGGTCCTTCATTTCCATACACTTCCAAAAATCTGCCAATATGAGGCAGGTTGAAATGAACGATGAATCGTTGAAATAAACTTAGATTATTGGGCTCTTTCCTAAGTTTCAGGAGAATACGTGCGGCTTCAGCATATTGTTGTGTCTTATAGAAGTAATAGGCATTTGAAAGCTGTTTATTGGAATCATTTTCCTGATTCTCTTTCGTCTCCCGAAGCGAAACAAGTAGCCATTTAAAGTCAAGGTTATAATATTGCCTGAACATCACATCATTGTCACTGAATTTCCTGGTATATTGAAGAGAAACCTCCCGTTCAATTTTGAACCCTATCCGGAAGAGAAGTTGTCCCGTCAAAATAAGCATTACCTCCTTAAGGGCGTCTTCTTCAACTTGCTGAAGAGCTGGAAACCCGTTTAAATACGTTACCTGACCATCCTCAACACGAACATTGGTCATCAGATTGTAAAACTCTTCATTGTCTGTAATAAGCGTAAAGGGTTTGTGAATATAGTTGAAGGTGGAAGCGGTAATAAAGGGATAGTGTTCTGTCAGCAAACTCTTTGGCCATAGGCTGCATTCGGCAATTCTCGCTTTGAGATATATGAGCGCTTGCATGATTACTGGCAAACTTCTATCAATGTATAAATCTTCTATAATTGATCCTGTCGCTGCAGATAATCGAGGTTGTTCGGGGTCGAGCCCCCACCGCTCCATTTCTTTGTATATATCTGCGATTTGAAGACTAAAGTGGATGTTGACGTCCGGGCAATATGCCACATAATCCGGATGCAAGATGTTTTTGTTATTCTCATCGGAGAACTCTTCGCTGTTAAAAGACACGAAAAACAAATGCGACAGCTTTTTCTGGAACACAAAGTCAATAGAATAGTATATGATCGCCGCGTCATTCAAATTATCAAATGTATCCTTCTTGTGAAAAGGGGCTTTTCCTTGATCTTTAAGCTCCAGAATTTGGACATTTTTTTCGTTAGATTTTGGGATATGATCAGAATAAGTTGTTATTATTTCGTCTAACATTGAAATACGGCCGAGCAGGTCTTCCTTTACCAATTGAAATTCAAAATCCGCCATTGCCGCAATTTTAGGAGCCGTACGGTGAAGCGTTTTGGTGAGCTTGGAACTATTTTTTGTTAAATTTTGAATTTCCTTTCTTCTTATTTCTCTGTGTTTTTCCCACTCTTTTTGTAAGGGATCTGGAAGGAGTAGTCGAACATGGCCGGATTTAGTGATTTTATATAGTTTGTCTAGGTTCTCATTGATAAAATCGCTGGATACAAGAGCCAATAGTGCATTGTTGTCCAGGAGAAGGTATAAGGGAAGCATAAATGATGCTATTTTTCGCTGAAGCTACTATTTTGGACGGATATCAGATGGTTTGTATCAATTTATATATTGATTGCGATGGGAAAAGTAAATGACCATATTAAACTCCTTAGATGTGTAGGGTTTAATTTAACGGTCGTCACTTAAAAAACTTCAACCTCGACACGGCATACGCATTAGCCAGACTGTCCGCCCGGAGGTATCGTAAAAAAGCCTCCCTGGTCTTATGGCCGGTAATCAGCATGATCTGATCCATCGGGACGCCCGCCAGAAAGGAATTGGTGGCAAAATTTCTGCGGGCCGTATGACTACTCATCAAGTCGCATTTCGGCGAGACAAACTCGACTGTTTTTCCGCCGATGGTTTTAGAATAGGCGTGCTTTTGGGTGAGGCCCGCCTCTTTTGCCATCACTTTGATCAGCCCGGAATAGTAATGCTCATAGTAGGGGCGTTCGAAGGTGAACTTTCTCTTTTTTAGAATTTTATAAATGAAGCTCTTAACGGGAATCACCACAAAGGCGCCCGTCTTATTGGTCTTGATCCGGATATACCATTTTCCATGTTCTTTAAAAAGGAAATGAAGTGGATCTCGCAGAAACCGTTTCAAGGTTCCAAGCCGTACGCCGAGGTAAGATTGTATCAGAAAAACGTCGCGTGTTAATTTGAGGGTCTTATGGCTGTATTTTGCCTTCCGGATAATTCTCAGCTCTTCTTCGGAGTTATATACCGTATCGGCGCCTTCTCCCCATACCCTAAATTGCAAGGCCTTAAGCGGCAAGCCGTCGCCAATCAGCGCATTGACGATTGCGTGGATATTGTTGATTAGGCCACTCACGGTATTCAGCGTGAGTGGATGGTCATATAAGAAAAGCAAAAAATCCTTTACCCAGGCATCGGTAATGTCGGACAAGGGAGTCTCGCCACGCGCTTCGGCGAATTTTTGTACCCAGTTATACAATTGCTGGAACCGGGTATGCCCGTTTTTTGCATAGGGCCGCCCCCTGGCGCTGATTCGCTGCCCGTCGCGTACTTGGTAATAGAATTGTTGGACTACCCAAGAAAAATCGGCAGCGCCGGTTATTGTTTCCGTCGTTTCAGGTGCGCCGCCGATTATAATTTCCATTAATGGTCAATCAAAAAAGGCGGCAGGCCAGTGACCAAGCGCCTTTGCGATTCGAGATCAGATTCATATTGGTATCTTGGAAAGAAATGTCTACTTCTTAGTAGCATTCAAACGGTAGCCTTTTGTTTTGTAACCCTCTCTCCAAATAAGTTTTCGCAACTGATTACGAGGACCCCAATGTTGTAGTTTATAATGGCCAGGGACATCAAACTTCCCCAAGTGGATTTTCATGTTCCAGTTTATTGTCACGATAGTCATCGGATAGGGTGTTTCATTCAGGAGGCAGCTTTCCGATTTGCGGGTACCGTGTTTGCGTCCGGCAGGCAGGAATATTTCTTCAACCGGCGCAAGTTCCATAAAGGTGATCAACTGGAAAAAAAGTTTTCTTGAGGCGGCGTCAAATTCTTGAGAATCGGCTCCCTCCTCGAAATCTTCTTCGTCCGTAAGAACCTGGCACTCCGTTTGGGCTTTCGCTGCCAAGTCAAGGGTAAAAAAACAATATTCAAGGTGACCTATATCGCCCCGGGGTGTAAGCATTGCGGACAAGGCGACGATCCGGCAGCCTGTTTTCTGGTAACGTATAAAGGAATCTCCAAAATTCAACTGTCTTTTTCCATCCTTTACGGGTTGAAGCCATTCCAGGTCGAACGGTTCTTTTGTTTTTAATCGCTTGCAGTGTGTTATTACATTTTGTGTAATATAGTAGCGTTTGCAACCGTCTTCTTTTAATAAATCTTCCTCTTCCGTAAAATCCATTGGCATTTCGTCCAGGGATTCGTCGATGGCAAGTGCGGCTTCCACCGCTTCCCGGCTATATCCTCTCGCCATACCCTTTTCGGTGGCGGTTTTGACGAATTGATTTCTTTCTGCTTCAGATAGTTTGTTTTTACCGGATTTGTAATGATCCAGTACTTGTGTTTTGTACCTTTCGTCAGTGGCAAACTTGACACCAAACAGTGATTTTGCTTTCATATCGACAATAAATAATATGCAAAAATGAAGTAAGCTCGGATGGATTTCAGGTCCGACTCGGAGTTATGGACTATATCGGCGGCT
The DNA here is from genome assembly GCA_031292515.1 of Puia sp. Taxonomy (GTDB): domain Bacteria; phylum Bacteroidota; class Bacteroidia; order Chitinophagales; family Chitinophagaceae; genus Puia. The sequence continues at coordinate 19,406 of JARLGZ010000066.1, forward strand.
CTGTCCTTCAAAATCAGCTTTCGGCTTGTAAAGAGACAAGGACCGGCGAATTCTTAGCCGCGTCGAGGTTATAGCCTTCTTTGGTGAATTGATTTATCCAGATTAGTTTTCGGAACTGAAAACAGGGACCCCATCTCTGAAGTCGGTAATGGCCAACGACATTGAATTCCCCTACGTGAAGGATGCGATTCCAGTTCCTGGTGACACTGACGATGGTGATTGAATACGGGGATTTGTTCATCAGACCGTTTTCCGATTTCCGGGTGCCATGTTTGCGGCCGGCGGGCAAAAAGACTTCTTCGACGGGCGCCAATTCCATGAAGGTAATCAGTCGGAAAAAAGTTCTTCGAGCGTTCGCGTCGTACGCCAGGTCATATTCATTTATCGGCTCATCGTCATCGATAAAATCTCTATAATCGGATTGAGTCTTGGTGTCCAGGTCCAATTTGAAAAAAGAATAATTGATATGAGTTTTTTTATCTTTCGGGGTGCGCGTCACAGACAATACGAAGATGCTGCAACCTGTTTTTTGAAAGCGAAGAAGCGTATTGCCAAAATTTAATTGCCTTTTTCCATCCTCCATCGGCTGAAGCCATTCCAGGTCGAACGGTTCTTTGGCCTTTAGTCGCTGACAATCCTCCAATACGGACTGGGTAATATAATACTGTCTGCAACCAGCTTCCTGCAGCAACCCTTGAATTTCGTGCAAACTTGAATAATCTATTTCACCTGAACAACCCGTGTCCTGGGGATCTTCGATCCCAAGACGCGCTATGGCCTCTTCCCGCGTAATCCCGATTGTCCCTCCAAGGCCAATGACCGCATCTGAGAGCTTTCGATTCAGTGCCAGCTTCAGCTCTTGTTTGTTGCTTGTAAAATGAGCAATAATGCTTGCCTTTAGGCTCCTGTTCCCCGAGAACTCGATGCCGAACAATGAATTTGCTTTCATATCGGCAACAAATATATAAAATCACTGTTTAACAGTGACTATAATCACCTAAAAACGGATATTATATTGATTGTCAATCTGTTGTAAAATTAAAGTACACTTCGTTGAGTACATTTGGTTGTATAAACGCTTTCGGCGAATGAAAAAACTGGTATTGAATCGAATCGCGGAGGTATTAAAAGAGGAGGGGAGGACCAACCAGTGGCTGGCCGCCGAAATGAAAGTGCATGAAAATACCGTTTCCAAATGGGCAACGAATCGTCAGCAGCCGCGTCTAAGCCAATTCTATGAGATGTCCATATTACTCCGATGCGATATGCGGGAGTTGTTTGTATCGCCGACCCCTGGCGCAAAACATTGATGAAACAAATACAAGACATTCACGATTTTAATAATCTATTCCCCAAAAATTAGCAGCAAAACCCGTTATCATGCCCTGCCTGGGTACCGATGACCGTGTCTGTCTTTCTGTATGGATTTCCAATCGATGCGTTGGCGGGTGAGGCCCCTTCTCTCAGCCTGCGCCCGTACATACTGGATATAAAGAGAAGAATGCCGGGAGATCATCCGGCAGTCGAAATCCAGCAGTTTGTCCCCCCATTTGTCCCGGCATTTTGCAGAGCAGACTAAGTATATCCTGTCCAAGTCGGTGGATGCCCAATTCCGTATCACCCGGATCTCTTTGATCTCGTCCTGGCCGGTGCTTCTTCCCGGGGAGCTTACGCTGAGGCGGATGATCAGTTGATAGAAAGGCATGGTCAAAAATACCAAAAAAATTAGTAATTGGAACAGCCTCGCTTATTTTGTCCAAACAGTCGTTTCCGTGGACTAATCGCGATAAAAGTATTTATATACACGTTAAATTGATTATCAGCCGAATGTAGTTTTGCAAAGTTTAGCCAAATCGAATACTAAAAATATTAGTAATTTTCCGGTTCAAACAATTAGCTATGGGGTTCCCGTCACCGGCCGCGGATTACGCAGAGGAAAGAATCAGTTTGGACAAAGAGATTATTAAACATCCGGCCGCCACCGACTTCTTTCGGGTAGAGAAGATCCAACCAACTATATTGTGTTAATTTATTATATTTAATGGCATTGCTTTACAAATATGAAAAACGCTACTCTCATTTGCTTGCTTTTCCTCTGCAAGATTGCCCAATCCCAGACCATCACGAACAATATAGAGGAAGTGAAAAAGGGGGAGTTTAAGGGCAATACCATCATTTACAAAGCTGATAATGTCACCGTAATCATAAATGAAAAAAGGAATGACTCCATTTTCTTTATTGGTGCGGACACTGTTTACGATACGGCATCCAAGTATTACACAACCATGTATAGATTTATTCCGGCCAAGAACGGGATCTCTTTTGACGTAGACGTAGTGATTTCCTTTGACAAGCCATTTACACCCTGGTGGGAGACATTGACGCCTCCCCCTAACACATTTATTCTAGGCAGGAAACGGGATGTTATCAGAGTGAACGCGCTAAATGGTGAATCGAAAACCAGCGACCTTTTTGCCCAGGATTATAAAACCATTCGGATAAGAGGTTCCGTTGTAGGTGACGCGCTTGATATAAACCTAAAGAGTCGAGAAAAACTAAATGCAACTATACAAAGCATTTATGGCGCAATTGGAAGTAAGTAGTCTTCCTGGCGACAAGGCGATACGCGGGCTAAAATTGCTTGAGGTAATCTACTTTTTTAATGTAATTGACAATGGTTTGTTTAACGGGTGTGCCAGAAGAATCTTTAATCCCAAACTTCTTATCCAGTATTTGCAAAAACCGATTCGTGCTGTCGGCTTTCTTTTCTATTCTGGCATTGGCCTCGGATAGTTCCCGACTCAATGAATCAGCTCTCTTACTTAATGAGTCGTTTTTAGCAGTGGCAATAGTATTTTGGGTATTTACGATGCTCCTGTTCCAGATGGCAACAGTCCAGAATAATCCAAGAATAATGATAAGAACAATTCTAACGGCAAGCTTTTGTCCGCGTTTAAATAATTGAATCACCGGATAGATAGTCAGTCCTGCAATCATAAAATAATACAGACCCGGAATATAAGTCTCCATATACAAGTCGTTTTGTATGACAATGTATGGAAATTACAGAATAGCAGCAATTTACGAGGCTCCTTTCCTCTTCGAACAGGACTCGGGCCTCCTTTTTCTCTCCCTAACACCAATCCCCGCACGCTCATTCATCCAAGACAATCTTAAAATACAATCCTTCTCCGGAAAACTCAAGGTCTTCACTCTCTCCGTTCGCTCGCAGGTTTCAAAAAAAATCTCCACTCCCTGACCACTTCGTTTTAACGTGTCCTCCTTCCTCGGACGACTCTGCCGGGGTTGTATTTTTTTCTTCAACCTTGACTTTCCCTCCGCCGGATAGTAGGGCTGGCCGCCTAAGATTGAATGAATGAGGCGATATGCCGAATGATTTTTTAAAATAAAATTACTATTTATGCCCATTTACAACGTGATTTTTGAGCAAGACGTACAGGATTCCCATTCGCCGTTGGAAGCGGCTAAGGCTGGATTGAAACGCCTGCTGGAGAGCAAGCCCACGTGTTGCATGGTCACCGATCAATCCACCGGTGAAAAGCATCCAATCTCCTTTAACCGTTTTGAGAACGGCATGGCGAATATTGCAGTAGGGGACCAGGTATATTTTTCCACCCCCGGTGACGGGCGCTCTTCGGGGATTTACCAGGTGGAAGAAATCAACGACGATACCTTGAATCTGAGCAACGGATTGGCAGGGGTAGAAGCGTCGAAGTCGGAATGTGTAAACCTGTTGGGTGTTTTACGGTCCTCGACAGCTAGGATGTTCGATGTACTGGCGGCAACCCGCGATGCATTGTGCGGCGCCGGCTTGTGGACCGGCGAGGAGCCGTTCATGATTTTAATCGACAATACACTCGACCTTGCGAGTAGGAGCCAATCCGGTGAATAAGACGGGCGAAATCGAAAGAAGACCTGGTACCTGTTCGCCGGGTCTTTTTGCCCCTTTATTGCCCCTTTGAAGCTTATTTTGCCCCTTTGTTGCCCCTTTGCCGAAGGGTATAGGATGTGCCCTTCCCGGTGGTCCCGATCTTGGTAATCAAATCCTTTTCCACCAATAATTGAAGATCATTAGTGGCCGTCCGTTTAGAGACACCGAATAATTCCTGATATTTGTTATTCGTTATGCTTCCGGATTGTTTCATATATAACAAGGCTTTGACGTTTCGATCTTCCAGGCCAAAATCTTTCAAATATTCCTCCGTATAAATATCCTTTAAAAAGGAAACTGAAACGCCATCCTGTTCTTCCACTATCAATGGCTCAGGCATGCCATATTCCCGGCAACCTTCCAACATAATATCTATTCCACGCCCCCAGGCTTCTATATAACCGGCCATAAAGAATACATCAGCTATAAGTCTATTACGGGGTATTGAATTGTGCTTACTTTTTAACAGATCAACGGTCAACGAGTCCGGTAACTTTCCTGGGTTCCATATCTCAAGTTGACTATCATAAATGCGAAGGAAAATAGTTGTGCTGTGATAATCCTTATGAATTATGCTATTAAGTATTGCCTCTTTCAGGGCCTTTTCAGGATACTCCAATGGCTCTTTTCGCAACAATCCTTCATAGGAAATTGGCCGAATTAAATATTTCCTGTTCAGGATCTCTACTACTGAATCAGCCATATCCAAAATGTTGCCTTCCACAATATCTTGAAAAAGGAGATCACTATGCGACCGGCCGAAACGACCTATTTTAAAATAAGCCGCTGGCGCATATTTTTTAGGCCGCTTTCCAAATAACAGTAACGCCGCCAGTAAAAATTCTCCCTTATCATTTAAAAGTTCAAGGTTTTTCAATAAAGTAAGTGTGTCAGAAGAAGCGGCATGTTCTGAAATACGATTGTTGCTGATCGCCTTCTGAAGAAACCGTTTTACTACATCTTCATCTATATCGTCCAGTGTAGCGGTCGGTACAACCTGTTGCTCCCACGAAAGGCCTATTTTCTGTAATAAAAATTTATGAAGGACGGAGCCTTTCAATTCCTGCTTGGTACTTCCACTCCGATAGTGATAAGCACCATGATAAGGAATGGGCACCGTGCTCACGGGTACGTTGATCTCTATATAATGCTTGTTCCCCTTTTTATGCAAGTTGACATCCACTACCAATCCCAAATGATTCACCGCTTTATTGGGAATCTCGTCCATTAGTTTCTTATAATCTTCTACCCCGCTCACTTCTCCATTATCATCCATACCGATAAATATCTTCCCGCCCTGGGCATTCGCGAACCCGGATATCCATTTCAGGTACTCATCCCTCCAGGTCTCTTTATATTCTATGTTTTGATTTTCTGCCATTGCAATTGAATATTGCTTAATGAAATATCAATAAAGGTATACATCTCGGAGAAATCCTCCGAAATTTCAGCTTATTCCCTCCCGAGAATTTATGCCCATTCGTTAGGGCTTTCAATGTAAGGAAAACCCTAACAGTTGTATCAATCTAAGAATAGGCTACCCATGGTCAGCCGTATTTTTGGCCAAGTGGGAGTGTTCCAGGTTGCAATAAATCATCGCCTCCTCCGGCTTCCGAAAGGGCTTATAACCGATTGCGACGGCTTTCATCATTTGAATATCCTCGGGCTTCATGGTTCCTTCCTACAAACGTTATTCAAATACAATGGCCGGGAAATAAAAGAACTCTTCATCCAGGTGCGTGGTTATCGGTCCCGGCCAGATCTTCCGAAGCAAACCGTCGTAGAAATCGAGCCGGATTGTTTTGGTGGAAAACCGGGCGAAAAGGACCTGGTCAATCAATACCGGGGAGGTGATGTCATTGATGATCGCTGTTTTGTAGGAAGGCGAAGATCCGGCAACGTCCCCAACCTGGTGGATTTCATAAAATGATACGCCAACCGTCTTGTCCTTGAAGTCGATGCCGGTGATATCCCCCGACTCCGCGAAAGTTCCGTACAGCAATATTTTCTCGTATTTACCTGTTTTCATCAACTTTCCGGCCTGCCGGAGTTCAAGCAGGATGTCCATTATCCACTCGGAGGCGGCAAGGAGACGATGGCCCTTCCAGAGGCTGTCGCCTTTGGGGATGGCAAGGATATAGAATTTTTCGATATGGGTCAACGGGTCGATCAGGGTGTTCCAGTGGACGGGGAAAAAATCGCCGTTACGGATATACGTTACAAAGTCCTCATCCTTTCCGCTGAAGGAAATCGGGTATCGGTTAAAAGACCGCAATAGCAGTTCGATGACGGTTGCGGAGACTTTTTCCGGGGGATATCCATTCAACCGTTTTAAAACCAGCGAGATGGATTTTATCCGAAACTTTCTTTCGCGAAGTTCCTGGTCTTTGCAAAAGGCGGCTGCGGTAGGGTAGTCATAGAAGCAGGACAGGTCATGCGGGTCTAATTTATCCGACAAAACATCGAAGCAAAACCACCTGGCTCCCCGCCAAAATGAATCCGACAGCAGCTTTCTTACTGCCCGATAATTTTCCGGATGAATCCTCATCGTTAATTTTTTATTCTTCAAACAAAGAATCTCCCTACCCGGGGCGGCAGGGAGATATGTGTGTACAATAAAATATCGGAAATCACTCCCGCACCACTGGCTCCAGTCTTCCCGTATCGAAAGCCTCAGTACCCCGGCTTCCGTACACGGGCACTCTCTGCCGCACTGTTGCCGCTGGCCTTCCCGTGTCGAAAACCTTAATCCCTGGGCTTCCGTACATTGGCACTCCCTGCCGCACTATTGCCGGCTGCTCGCCGAGCCGGCGCCGTTCCGGGTATGACTCCGTAGCCAGTAGCCGTATAAAACTTATTTTGCGTTAGGCCATCGACCAGGCGATCGAGGTCGAAGAGAAGGGTCGTGTCGCAGGATTCAGAGTCCGGAGCGATGACCACGTTACCATCGGTGCCGGCCACCCGCTTCGTATCCCCGATGGGCTCTGGGTTGTCGTTCCTCATTGCGATAATGGCTGGCGGATGCCCACCGGAAAGGCCTCCGGCCAGGCCGCCTGTCGGGGGTACCGAAAGAAAGGGCTGGCGGGATAATCCGCTTGCATTGTATGCCGTCGTCGTCCGCGCCCTATCCAGCTCCCCAGTGGCCCATACGCCCAGCTTATTGCCGACGATGATGACGGACGCTTTCAGGGGTAGGAAATCCGGATCGGTTTCCACCACAAAAAACCGGAAGGGCAGCGGATTGCCTGCCACCGGCAGGCGGAGGAAAAAATTTCCGGTTGGGGAGGGATCCAATGCTGCCCGGGAAAAATCCAGACTATCGTATTGCCCGATGGTCAGACAGTTCTTCAAATAGTGCATTACGGAATCCAGTTGCTCGCCGGGCCGATGAAAATAAACAGCCAGCTCCGTATTGAGTCCCTGGCTATTCTTGCTGCAAGCAATCATCGCTGTCTGAAACAAGGCCGCTGTCAATATCACCGCTAGCCACCCCCTTTTATTTCCGTGTTTCAAAAAATGTTTCATGTGGAAACTTGTTGGAAAAATTCTGCTGTTATAAAAAATTATCGCTTATCGAACACTCAGGGCGCCGTAGTCAGCCCTGCCGTGCCTCCGCCGGTTACGGCACTGCAATTGCCGCTGCCCTTCCCGACACTGGAAGTCCCCGCTGGATTGGCAGTTATACCGGCTGCGCCCATTTTATTGAGTGTATTCATCATCGTGTAGAGGCCATTTGACGTATTTGGATTAAGCGGGCCATTATTCAATAAGTCAAAAGCAGGATCGAGATTCGGTTGTCCCGTTGTCTGATAAAAAAAGTCGTAGGCGAATGAATTCCCATTGAACGTGTTGAAGTTGTAGGCCGTTTGGCTCAATGTTTGGAGCAGGGCTTCCGCTTGTGCAAAAGAGGCCGCGGAAATTTGAACGGTATAGCTGGCGCAATAGGATGCATACTGCATATCCACCAGCATCCCCGGAGTCGAATACCCCTGGAGCGCCACAGCCGCGCTCGCAGGTGCAAAACCAATATATTGACTATCGCCGGATCCTCCGGAAGCCACACGTAGTCCAATAAAGCTCTGACCGATGTACCCATTGGAAGCCGTAACGGTGTTTGGATCGCTGGTAGGCAATGCGGTATAGAGCGTAATAAAATAGGTGTTATTCGCAAGCTGTGTTGCATACTGATCCAGGCAACCGAGATACCCTTTTATATTGATTGCGGGTTTTTCCGCCTGCGGGAGCACGGCGTAGGGGTTGACCGTGCCACCGGGTCCGCCCGATGATGAGTAGCTTCCCGATGAACCTCCATCCATAAGAGCCCCAAGATCCATGTAATAAGTGCCCTCTTCGGCGGTTGTCATGGGTGCTTCAATGAGAATGTCGGGAAGGGTCTCACCCGTTCCGTCAAAATCGCTGTCGGTGGTCTTATCACTGGCGTCTGACGCAATCGTTCTATCCGGGTGCAAAGCCGTTACAAAGCCACTGATTACCGGAGAAACGTACACCGTGCTCCCATTCAACCAGGTCTTCGTGATTATTCCGTTAGCGGCGGGAAGAGAACCGGATACGGCGTTTGCCGGGGTGATGGTTAGCTGGATCAGAAAGCCGGCGGCCTTTAAAGGCATCAATCCCTGTGTCGTCTCCACCAGGAAAAAGCGTCGGGAGACCGGATCGCCGAGGCTGGGCAACCGCAGGAAGAGGTTACCGGAACTCGCGGTGTCAACGATGATATCCGGGAACTCCAGGCTATCATAGGCGGATGGGGACAGGCTGTCCCGGAGATAGGCTTTTACCGTATTCAAGGCGCTGCTCTGCGCCAGGGTCGGGTAGATCGGGCGTGCTGCCAGATTTTGTTGTGTTTTGGAACAAGAAATCGCGACAATCAACAGAGATATCGTCGAAATCAAAAAATATAAAATACGTGGCTTACGAATAGTATGATAAAGGGAATGTTTCATGGCTATACTTTTTAAAATATTTGTACTTGCTTTCACTAAAAAGGAATCATTTGTTTGGCCGTAAAGGCCCTGTTTACAATGTCAATGTGCTCTGCCCCGAAGTCGGCCCTCCGCCGCAATTTCCGTGGCTGGTACCGACCTGTCCCTGGGAGGATGGGTTGGCGGAAGCACCGGGGGTGGCTTTGGCTGCCAGGTTTGCGATGGCCATGTACAAGCCGTTGGGGGAGGAGATCGTCGACCCCGATATGTCTTCCATCGGAACCACGTTTAGCCCCCCGGCTCCGATCTGCGGGTTGTTAAAAATCTGGCTTATGAAATCGGTGCTGTTGAATTCATAAGGCGAATACTGTAAACTCGCGTCGTTGAGCATGGTATTTTCCAGGACCGCGAACTGGGCGGCCGTGATATTCTTGCTATAGCTGGCGTTGTAGGCGGAACCGCTCATATCTGCAAATTCCGAGGGCGTTTGGCCGGTTCCCTGCACGCAGGAGGGGCATCCCGAATAGAAGCAGATATATTGCGTGGTCGTTTGACCGCCGGCTGTCTTCGACAATCCCAAAAAGGCATTTCCCAGGGGCGCCTGACCGACCGTCTTGTATAACATGGCGTTTGGGTCGCTTGTCGGAATAGAGGCATAGGCTGTCAGCGTGTAGGTGACGCCGGCAGTCGTCAACGCTCCAAAACACCCAAAATAGCCCCGGAGGTTGATCGCCGGTCTTACCGTCGCCAGGTCAACGGGGAAGCCCAACAGGGACACCCCTCCGCTGTTACTCGATGTGTAAGCGCTTGTCCCGCCCCCGCCTTCTATCCATTCACCCAGGTCCATGTAGTACATCATTTGTTCATCGTCGGCGTAGGGTGCCTGGATCAGGATATCGGGCAGTGTTTCCCCCGTGCCGTCGAAATCGCTGTCGGTCGTCTTGTCCGTTGCATCTGCACCTACTGTTTTCGTCGGATGGAGGGCAGTCGTATACCCGTTCACTACGGCGGAAGAATACACCTGGCCACCGTTCAGCCAGGTTTTTGTGACGGTCCCATTGAAGGCGGGTGAACTCCCCAGGAATAAGGCTTTTACCGCGGAAGATCCAGTCGACGGAAGAGCCGGAAAGACAGCTGTCTGTGCGACCAAAAATCTCGCTGCTTTTAACGGCGTCAGTTCCGGGGTGGTTTCTACGACAATAAACCGCCTGGTGACCGGATCGCCCAGGCTTGGAAACCGCAGGAAAAGATTCCCCGTGGCCGTGCTATCAACCAGCATGTCGGAAAACTCCAGGCTGTCATAGGCGCCCGGAGAGAGGCTGTCTTGCAGGAACAGTCTTACCTGGGCAAGCGCCGGGGATTGAATCAGGTTGCTGTCGCCTGTTCCCGCCGCGGGGAAGTGCGCATTCTTACTACAAGAGAGGACCGCCAAAGTTAGCAAGACAATCGTCAAAAAAAATGGAAAAATGGGAAGGGTTGCTATTTTTAAATTCAGAAACCTGTTAATTTGTCTCATGTCAATTGGTGTTTATGGATTGTTGTTGAAAAATTTCTGTTTGCTGGTCAGGTCCTTATCAGGGAGCCAGAGAGAGGCCTGCACCCGTTCCGGTCGAGCCGCCACAATTCCCGTGACTGGCCCCCACGCTACTCCGGCTATTTGTATTGGCAAAGGCTCCCGGAACTTTTTGCGCCTGCAGGCTTTGTATATAGAGAAAGAGTCCATTGGGGGTTTCTATGGGACCTAAAGTGGGATCGGTAAGCTCCGGAGGGAAAAAATCCGATACCGCCGACCCGAAAGCGCTATAAGCAAAATCACTGCTATTGGCATTCCAGGAGTTGAAATAGATGCCACTGTACATCGTTATATCGTCGGCGGCAAACTGAAATTGTTGCGCCGTTACCGAAACGGAATAGCTCGCATTGTAGGCGGACCCTCCCATATCCAGTATGGCGCCGGGTACCGGTGGGCTGCCGGCTCCATAAGCGACCGCCGGTGCGAAGCCAAAATATTGCGTGAACGTTTGCCCGCCGGAAGACTTTGTCAACCCGATAAAACTTTCACCCGTCGCGCCGTTTGTACCGGTCAGCACCGATGGGTTGGTGGTGGGGATCGACGCATAAATGGAGAGGGAATAGGTGGCCCCGGTGTTTGATATGAGACCGAAACAGCCGAGGTATCCTTTCAGGTTGATGGCGGGTCTGGCGGACAGGGCCGGATTCCCCAACATAGCGATAGAGGCGCCGCCTGATGCCGGTTCATAGAGGCCCGTACTCCCTCCCTCATCAATCATTTCACCCAATTCCATATAGTAGATCACCTCGTCGCCCGCCAGGGGCGCTTCGATGAGAATATCGGGCAATGTTTCCCCCGTCCCATCGAAATCACTGTCAATGGATTTATTACTCTCTGCCGCCGCTGCCGACTTGTCAGGGTGCAGCGCCAGGATATAACCGTTTGCTACCGGAGATGTATAGGCTACCCTTCCATTCAACCAGGTTTTCGTCACCAACCCATTGAAACTGGCTGCCGAACTAGAACCTGCCATTGCCGCGGTGGTGTCCCAGCGGATGAAAAAGCAGGCGGCCTTTAGCGGTACTCCTCCCGGCGTCGTCTCTACCAGCACAAAGCGCCTGGAGACCGGATCACCCAGGTTGGGGAATCGCAGAAAGAGGTTCCCGTTTGTAGCCGTATCGACGATCACCTGGGAAAACGCCAGGCTATCATAAGCGCCCGGTGAAAGGCTGTCCTTGAGAAATAGGTTCACCCTGGTCAATGCAATTGCTTTGACCGTACTTTGATCGGCGGATGCCCCCGAACGCGGCTTTCCGTCTTTCGTACAGGATAGCAGGGCTATATTTAAAAAGGCCGTCGTCAGCAGGAGAATGCCGATCGATAGGAAAGTCAAAAACTTACGAAATGGTCTCATATCTTTTACATTTAACATGAATGAATTACTCGGTCTCAAAAGCTCCTCTGCGCCGGCCGGGATCAGGGCGCAGTCGTCAGTCCCACAGCTCCTCCGGTGGATCCCCCGCAGTTTCCATGACTTGCCCCTACACTGGACTGGGAAGTCGCGTTGGCATATGCCCCCGTCGCTCCCGTGGCTGCTTTTTGTTCAATAGCCAGAAAGATTCCGTTTGGCGTCAGGGCGGTACCTGCCCCTGGGACGAGATAAGCACCCAGCCCGGTTGCATCCACGTCGTTGAAACTGTCAAATGCGAAATCGCTACTATTGGACAAACTCTGTTGATAAGGTCCGGTAGAAGATGTTCCGAGATAACTTATCAGATCGTTAAACTGGGCTTGGCTGATCTGTATAGTATAGCTCGCGTTATAGGCCGCCCCGCTCATATCTACCATCTTCGAGGCTATCGCCTGTCCATTGGAGGCGCAGGCGTCGCAGACGGGGAAAAATCCGAAATATTGGTTTGTTTGCTGGGATCCCGACGTCATTGAGAGTCCGATAAACGCCTGGCCGGGAACACCGGCGCCATTTGTCAATACAGTAGGGTTACTGGTCGGGATAGAGGCATAAATGGTTACCGAATAACGTGCACCGGAGGTCGGCAACAGACCGAAACAGCCGAGGTATCCTTTCAGGTTGATGGCGGGTCTTGCGGACAGGGCCGGATTCCCCAACATAGCGATAGAGGCGCCGCCTGATGCCGGTTCATAGAGGCCCGTACCCCCTCCTTCTTCAATCATTTCACCCAATTCCAAATAGTAGATCACTTCGTCGCCCGCCAGGGGCGCTTCGATGAGAATATCGGGCAATGTTTCCCCCGTCCCATCGAAATCGCTGTCAGTGGATTTATTACTCTCCGCGGCCGCCACCGATTTGTCAGGGTGTAACGCCAGGATATAACAGTTTGCTACCGGAGATGTGTAGGCTACACTTCCATTCAACCAGGTTTTTGACACAAACCCATTGAACATCGGCATCGACGGGGAGCTTGTCGTGGCAGCGGCCGTGTCCCGGTGGATGAGAAAGCAGGCGGCTTTTAACGGTATCCCTCCTGTGGTCGTCTCCACCAGCACGAAGCGCCTGGAGACCGGATCACCCAGGCTGGGGAATCGCAGAAAGAGATTCCCGTTTGTAGCCGTATCGACGATCACCTGGGAAAACTCCAGGCTATCATAGGCGCCGGGAGAAAGGCTGTCCTTGAGAAAGGGGTTCACCGCGCCCAGTGCCTTTGTCTTATTTATACCGCCGTTGGCGGATTCCGCAGAGAAAGTCTTCCCTTGTTTGTTGCAGGATACTAACGCCGCGACGATCAGGAAAACTACCGGAAAAAAAATAGCAAAATTGACAACGGATGAGATCGAATGAAAGAATCTATTGAAGGGTGTCATATTATTTTTCTTTTAGCAGAAATGGAGTGATTATTTTAAAAGCGAGTCTTATTCAACACAGCGTTACCCTAGGGCGCTGGCGTCAACCCTGGGTACCCGGCAACTGTTCCTCCGCAGTTACCGTGGCTGGAGCCGACGACGGATTGTACATTCGCATTGGTCGTCGCTCCCGGAGCTTTTGATGTGGCTGCATTCTGTATCTCGAAAAAGACGGCATTCGGGGTGCCGGCATATTGGCTGGGTGAATTGACGGGTAGCGAAGGCATTGTCAAGTATCCCGGATCAACGCTATTAATGGCGTTAACGGCAAAAGTGCTGCCTGTCGACATGCCCGCCGCATAAGGAGTTCCCACACTGATCTGGATTTGAAAAAGCAGGGTAGCAAACTGGCCCGCGTTTAGACTCAGGGTATAACTGGCATTGTACGCGCTGCCTCCCATGTCCACTATTTTAGACGGTGTGGACGGCAAGCCGGCATCGCAGGGGCAGTCCGGAAAGAAACCGATGTATTGAGTGGTAGTCCTATTCCCTGCTGTCTTGGACAATCCCAGGAAAGTTTGACCGGTGCCTCCGGAAGCATTTGATAGGACGAGGGGGTTGCTGGTCGGAATCGAGGCATAAATCGTCACCGAATAGGTAGCCCCTGTGTTCGGTAAGAGACTGAAGCAACCCAGGTAGCCGGCGACATTGATAGCAGGTTGTTCGTTTTGAAAGCTGGATGGAAAGACCCCGAGGGATGATCCCGAACCGTTTGCGGATACATAGGTATTCACGGCCCCCTCTCCGCTATCGAATATTTCCTCCAGATCCAGGAAATAGGCGTCTCCTTCTTCACCCGTAGGAGCGGTGATGACGATCTCCGCCAGTTCCTCGCCGGTACCATCGAAATCGCTATCGGTGTTTTTTTGCGCCAATGCCTCGGTAGAAATACTTCTGGAGGCATTCAGTACCGTGATTAAACCATTGACCACTGGAGACGAGTAGACAGTATCTCCCCCCAGAGTCGACCGGGTGATGCTGCCATTAAAGCCCATTACCCTGTTTGTCGAATCCGAAGTCTGCAGGTTTATCCCGGGTGTGATCCGAAGCCACGCTGCTTTCAAAGGAACCAGCCCTGGTGTAGTTTCTATGGCGATAAATTGCCTCGAAACAGGCACGCCGAGGCTTGGGACCCGAAAGAAAAGATTGCCCGTACTGGCTGTATCTAAGATTATCCTGGAAAACTCCAGGCTGTCATAGGCGCCAGGCGTGAGGCTGTCCTTTAAAAAGGCTTGAATGGGTTTCAGGACGATCGCGGAGATTCCCGCGCCCGCGGAGCCGGAAGGTTCGTTTTGCGGCGTCTTGCTGCAGGAGAATAGGATCGCCAGCATCGCCACGGCGATCAGGAGCAAGGCTATCCGCCAGGCTTTGATGGAATGGGTCGTTTCGGTTGAATATCTTTTCATGTCGTTGTAATTGGAATGTTTTTAAAAATGAATGCTGCTTTAAAATCTTCCTGCCTCACCGAGACAGGAAGACTCTATCAAACCTCGCGGCTGGATTTTAAGGCGTCAGCCCTGATTGTGTTCCTACGCTTATCGTTCCTCCACAGTTCCCATAGCTTTGGCCCGCGGCGCTCTGTACCGGGGAGGCGGTCGCCCCATCTACGCCGTCCCATACCAGTTTCGCGATCGCGATATACACTCCGTTGGGAGTAATGCCGGGTGGTGCGATCGGGGTAAGGCTCATATCCGGCACCTCCAGGACACCGGGCGCCACCAGGTCGAAGACGTCCAGCGCATAAGAGGCGCAGTTATAGTCGTAGAGAGAATAATCCAGATCAGCGTCACTCTCCATTCGGGTCTGGACCGCGGCAAACTGGTCGGCGGTGACGTTTACCGTATAGCTTGCGTTATAGGGATGTCCTTCGTTATCCACCAGTTTGGAGGTCGTAAAGTTGCCGGTAACGGCGCACCAACCGCAGGACGCATAAAACCCGATGTATTGAGTGGCCGATTGTCCCCCCGCCGTTTTCGTCAATCCAAGAAAAGTGTGTCCGACGTGCAAGGTGGATGGGTTGAACATGATATTCGGGTTGCTGGAAGGAATGGCCGAATAAATGGTTACCGAATAAGTTGGATCCTTCCCAGTGAAGGCGTCCAGGCAGGCCAGGTAGGCCTTGACATTGATTCCGGGTTTCTCGGCCTGCACATCGACCGCATAGACACTTACCGAACTCGACGAACTGCTACCGCCACCGCTGAGGAGCTGATAGCTCCCCGACCCGCCACCTCCTTCTATGAACACACCTAGGTCGGCATAGAACATCATATTTTCATCATCCTCAAAAGGAGCTTCGATCAGGATATCGGGTAGTGTTTCCCCCGTGCCGTCGAAATCACTGTCATTCGACTTATCGGCCGCATCGGTGGAAACTGTTTTTGCCGGGTGGAGGACGGTGGCAAAACCGCTTACGACCGGGGAGGTATAGGCCACGCTACCCTTCAACCAGGTCTTCACGATGGTTCCGTTGAAGCTCCCTGAACTGCGGGTGGACGCCGTGTCCTGGCCGGTCTGGATGATGCGGATACCGACCGCTTTCAAGGGAATAAAACCCGGCGAAGTCTCTACAAGGAGGAATCGTTTGGAAATCGGATCGCCCAGGCTGGGAAAACGCAGGTAGAGATTCCCGCTGGCAGCGGTATCGAGCACCCCCTGGGAGAACTGGAGGCTGTCATAGGCAGAAGCCGGGAGACTATCCTGTAAAAAATGTTTCACGGAATCCAACTGGCTGGCCTGAATTCCCGGGTAGGATGGACGGGCTACCGCATTCTGCGGTGACTTGTTACACGAAATGGCTGCCGTCAGCAGCATGATACTCACGAATACGGCGCCCCGTAGGCGAAAACCCCTATGCCTTTTGGGGGTGGATGTTAAAAACTGTCTCATGTCTTTTTTTTAAAATGGTTGAAAAATTTATGGGGAAGGCAGATCCCGGTGCTGATAGTCCGTAGAACATTATTCGGATAGCCCATTTCCGTATTCAGGAGGGGTGCAAGGGCCGTGGCTTTGGCCTGCCAGCATTTGCGCATTTTGATCCGTATAAATGCTGGTGTTGGCGTTCCCGCTCATTCCCTTGATGGAAGAATAAATGCCGTTCGGCGTTGCTTCGTCTTCTCCCGGGAGATTCGGGGTAAGCCCCGTGGCCGGCACTCCACTCGAAGTAAAGAGGCCGTACGCCAGGAGAGACTGGTTAAAATCGCTGGCTGTGTAGTTGTAGCCGCTATAGGAGTTGAGGGCGCCTTGTAAGGCGGTAAAGACGCCTGGACTTATCGTGACCGTAAGTCTTGCATTGTAGGGGGCGCCACTCATGTCTACCACTTTGGTCGTCGTTTGCTGGTTGTTTTCCGCACAACTCGCGCAAACCGGTTCAAACCCAAAATACTGGGTGACGGTTTCCCCATACTCTGTTTTTGATAAACTGAAAAACGTCTCGCCTGTATTCCCATACGGGTCGGTCAATAGGTTGGGGTCACTGGTCGGGATGGATGCAAAAATGCTTATCGCGTAGGTGGCGTTCAACTCATCAATCAGGTTGAAGCAGGCGAAGTAATTTTTTAACGTAATAGCAGGTAAATCCACCGCACCATTGGAAGGGTTGACCAACAAAGAAGTGCCCGAACCGTTCGCGGGTGCATAGGTCGTTAGCGACGCGACGCCACCTGTTCCGAGCAGATCCGCTAGATCGATATAAGTGACTTCATCGTCAAAGACATTGGGAGCCGTAATAATGACCTCGGTGAGTTCTTCTCCCGTTCCGTCAAAATCACTGTCTGTGGATTTACCCGAAACGGCATCCGCTGAAACGGTCCTGGACTTAGCCAACACCGAGACCACCCCGTTGACCACCGGTGAGGAATAGGCGGTCGATCCATTCAAGGCCAGGCGAGTGACTGTGCCATTAAATCCGCTGATCGTTCGCGTAGCATTTCCCCCGGATTGAACCGATGCAGTCTGCGCCTGCTCTATCAGGAATTTGGCGGCCTGTAAAGGCAGTATTCCCGGCGTTGTCAGCACCAGTACAAACCGATGCGCCACCGGGTCTCCGATGCTGGGAATTCGCAGGAATAAGCCGCCTGTGCTGGCGGAATCAACGATCAGGTTTGAAAAATCCAGGCTGTCATAAGCCGGTTCGGATAAACTGTCCCTCAGATAGTGTTTCACGGAATCAAGCCGGTTGCCTTGTAAAGTTGGGTACGAGGGACGGGCCGTCGCATTGGGCTGCGACTTGTTACACGAGATGGCTGCCGTCAGCAGCATGAGACTGAAAAAAAAGAACGCTGTCCAACCGAAGAACTTGCTTGTCCTCCAGCTTTTCTTTGAGAGATGTTTCATGTTGTTGTATTTTTTAAAATGAAAAAGAAAATGGTTCCCCGGCCCACACCAGGCGGGCATTTTTTGGGGTTTTCGAATTTTCAGGATGCAACAGCCGTATCAAACGGCTTCGATTTAAGTGTTCAGGCGCCGATCACCTTGTTTAACTCCACCCGCATCTCGTTGTCGAGCAGATAGGCATGGAGCAACTTGTACAAGTCAAATTTTCCTTCGACAACGGCAGAGGTCAGGTTGAACAGATCGACCAGGACATCTGCAGCCCGTTTTATTTGTAAGAAGGTGAACTCCTCGGGCCTGTAGCCTCGCACATACCTTTTCCGGGCTTGAAAAACCGGTTTGTCATCCAGGTCCTTGTAGGCAGAAAATTGGCTCAGAAAATACACCAGCAGTACATGGCGGTCAATTACCTCGTATCCCATAACCTTTGTTTATGTCATTGTTTATCCTAAGAGATCTGTGACCCGGCTGAGCCGCCCTCTAATGGATCCCTGCGATCGACGTTGAAGCACCCAGCAACGATCCCGGCTATCGGTGTCGAAACATCCTGCACCGATGGCACAAATGCCGCTCTCAAAACTTTGGCGGCCTGGTTTTGGCCGGTATTCCTTCTTCCAAAAAAACCGGCGCGTACTTCTTCTCCGCCCGATAAACACTTTTCGGAAGCAATCCCACATGGGAAGACGTTTCACAAGCCTATAATTCATAACCTACTCTTTTAAGATGAAAACCTGGCTGGGTTTTGCCGGGTTATTGGATGGCTCATACCGGATATACCCGAACTCATGCAACTGTTTCATACAACGATAGAAATGCTGCGGTCCCGAAATCTTTGCCAGGGGCATCAACAGTTTTGCGCTAACCGTCAGCGGGTTGCTATACCCCTCTGCTCTCCACCGGTAGAGGATAGCCATGAAAATGCTGATATGCAGCGGACCAATCCTGGCATCGGTCTTCACCTTCTCCATGAATAAGGTTAATTCGTTGTTGCTTTCCATCGTTGTTGTTTTATCCATCTGTCAATGGTCGATTCGTATCGATTCCACCGGATAATCTCCTTGCAGGACGGTGTCTTGTGTCAGCACGCTTGTTTGCAGAGGGCTTGTCGCCCAGCATTCACCGGGCAGTCCCAGGGCATCGATGACCTCTGCGGGTATATTATCGTTCAGGATTTTTTGTCCTTCCTTCAGCAGTGGCACCACCTTCGTATGAATATCTTTCTTTAAGATCTCAATCCCTTTCTGATGATGACAGAGGATCGCGAGGGGGATCGTATATTTCAGACGCAGGTAAGACTTATCCGGAAAACCGAAAAGGATACTGCTGCGCATATGCTTTTCCATTTTAGCCCGGAACTGCAAAAGGTCCTGCTGTGTCTGGTATTCAAAAATGATCCCGTCAATCATCGTTTCCAGGGACATCGGAATGGTCAGCGGGGTTTTCGCCGGCCACATGGCAGGATAGGTCTTTGGCGGAAGGGTACTGCACCAGGCATCCGCTTTCTTCATCAGTTCCCGGACAGCATCATTAAAAAAAATATAGTAATGGGGGCCGGCTTGTCCATAGTTGCCCACCTTGGCGACCTTCACTCCGTCGATCCACAACACAGCCTCAAAGGCGGTGCTCGATCGGCTTAGTCGCTCACTGATCCTGATAGCATTTAATTTGATATTCATTTTAGTAGAATTTTAATTAACCATTTATTGATACTAACTTTCAGTCCGTATTGCAGATACAGTCTATATCGGGGTCTTCATAGTCGAACAGGGTAGGCGATCGTCTGATCAAATCCACTAACTCCCGTATCGAGTATCGTTTATTGAACGTTGATCCTATCATTTCCTCCTGTCGTATCCACCACTCCGCTTTTTCCGGATTTTCGGTGATCAGGCGTTTCATTTTATTCCGACCTTTTAAAAAACAGAGGTCGCAATTTCCCTGATAATGCTCCAGCCGGAGATCGAAGGGCATTGTTTTCCAGAAATCCAGCACCATTGGCTTAGTCACCTTCCAGTCTACCATCGGCAGCCAGATCTCCCAACGTTCTTTTTCAGCAATGCCATTTGTTTTCGACCATCTGGCGGGTTCGTCATAACGAATACCTACCACATTTGTCCAATAGCGAAAACCCAGGTTCAACATGAACCATTTGATCGGCCGTATCTTCAGGTCCTGTGTACAGAAGCGCGCAACCACATTGGGCAGATACCCTCTTTTTCGGATCAGCGCCTCAAAAGGTTGTCCTTCACGCGATGCAGTCGCATAATCGACCAATCTGTATTTCTTTTCGGCATCATACTCCAGCCAGTTCACCACGCCGCCCCAGAGTCGGTCACACCTGTCCACAAAATCAAGGGTCTCCCGTTTTTCTTTTCCGGTATTGGAGAAGCAGACGATCCGCTGGTCTTCCGGCAGCTCCCGTAGAAGCCGATCCGTCATATAAGCGGAAGACCTGCCCCCGCTGAAGCTAATCATATACACCTCTCCGTCTTTCATATTCCACCTATATTACCTGAGCCCATTCATAAATCAATCGTAGTTTCCCTATGGTCGGTCTTCCCCCCTTCTTCCCTTTCACGGCACCTGGTCGGTGAGACGGCCCACGAGGATCGAAAAGTCGGTTGTCATTCCATAGCGGTCCCAACGGCGACGGGTGTGCGAAGCTTCTTTCGGAAGCCGTTCCCCGCTGAGAAGTTCCGCTTTGGGCTCCTCGCCGAATAGCCGGTCGATCCGCTCTCGCACTTCCAGGGGTTTGCCCCCCTCTCTCGGGCTTACCGTCATAACGATTTGACCGACCTCTTTGCCGGAGGGCATCAAGGGTTCCCCTTTGGTAAAAAGCAAGACCGGTTCCGCATTCGAGCGGGTATAGTAACCTGTCCCGTTTATAAAATGCCCGGTTTGGTTCCGCTTCACCCAGACAAAGGCCACTGTCTTATACTGAAAACCCCATTGTAGCCCGAGCGACAGGGCTTGTGTAAACAGCGGGAATCTTGCCCACATGAACAGCACCCCATCCTCCGCTGTAATTTCCCCGGGGGAGACCCGACGCCAAAGGGATTCATCCGGGTGCCGAGATTGAGCCGGGTCGTCAACCGCCGTATGTCCATCCACCCGGAGGTTATCCCAGGGCGGATCTGCATAGAGGATTTTGTAGGGAGGAAAGTCTTTATCCATTGTTGAGTCATTTAAAAAGTCCCAATTCTTTCTTCAGCCTTTTCTCCGCCATACCCGCGATGGCAGGGTCCTTTTCAAAGGCGATGAAGTGGATGCCCAGTTTCCGGGCCACCAGGCAAGTCGTTCCGCTCCCCGCGAAGGGCTCCAGCACGATCCTTTCCGGCTCGATGGGGCATATCATTTTTAGCAGGTAATGGATCAGCGCGGTCGGCTTTACCGTTGGGTGGTCGTTTTCATGTCCCCTGTCTTCCGGATCTGCCTTTGCGACATAAAAGAGCCTCGATGCCCCGCCGCTGTCGCCATAACCCGTCACCGGCATACCCGGTCCATACTGGCCATATACTTTTTTTGTTGCCTTTTTGATGCCTACCGGTTTCCCGCTCGTCAACAATCCGCTCTGTGCGTCGAGCTCAGCGGCCATCCGTTCGTCGAGGATCATGTTAGCCGGGAATCGTCCCACAACCGTCTTATCGCCGTTCGATACCTGTTTAGCGCCTGTTCCATATGCCCCCAATCCTTTGGCCTCGTCACTATCATTGCCTCCTTCCCTGGAGCGCTTGTTCAGGTTCTCACCGGTTTTCAAATCATAGGTCCTCTCCTCGTCACCGATCCGGCTGCCATCGATATTGAGTCTCCCGGTACCGTATTTCAAGACATTGGCCGCCACTGTTTTTTCTGACAGGGGCTTTCTTGCCAATGTCCAGAACTCCGTGGCTGGCTTCAACGCGGTTCCCCAGCCTTCCCATTTCTTCGCATCCGCTGTCTGTGGAGCTGTTTTATCCTGTTGGTCCTGGACAACACCGAATTTTGTCTGCCGTTTTTCTTTATACCGCTCACTGGTATAACGTGCTGCATTGGGTCCCGAGGATGTGCCGATGATATCTCTGCTGGCTCCAGCCTGCTGATCGATGGCTTTGCTGATATCGAGACTCTTCGGAAATCCCTGTCCATAATGCCAGCAGATTACATCGCGGATGGTAAATTCCGCATCCTCTATGTTCACGGCCATTCGATGCTGTGTCCGCGTTCCACAGGAAACAAGCATATGGGCTCCCGGCTTCAGAACCCGCAACACTTCTTTCCAGACTTCCACGCGCGGAATGTCATAATCCCAGGTCTTCCCATGAAGCGAATGCCATAAGGGGGATCGGTCAGACAGGCATCGATACTGTTATCCGGTAGCTCCCGCAGCCCTTCCAGGCAATCACAAACATGTATCGTATTCAGATTCATCGTGGCCTTTATAAATTCCGGTAATTCAATAACAGGGCTCCGGTTTCCCATTTTCACCTTGCCTTCAACAACACCTTCGGTTTCACCCTCAGCAGCAGGGTCCGGCCTCCTTGCGGTTCCGCCACTTCCACTACCAGCACCTTGTCCTGCGCGATCGTAAACGGCTCATAGCCGATGGCAAAAGTCCGTTGCCGGCGCCCCGGGACGGGGAGAGGCTCCCCGAAAACGGGTAGCAAGTCGATTTGCTGCCGGGTCGTCCGCTTAATCAGCTTGCGGTCCTCGTAATATAACCGGAAGTGGTCGGGGTCATAACTCAGCTTGGAGCGGTTTGAGAGCGTAAAGACCATCCATTGCAGACTATCTTTGAGATAGATACCCTCAAGGGACAGCCGCATTTTTTCGTTGCGCTTCGAAATATGGAGAAAATGCTTTTTCCCGATGATTTCGTTTGCATCCCCGGCCAGGGTTACCCGGTCTGTTGGAATCCCTGACAGCATCACCAGATTGGTATCGGTCTTAGGGGACGCCTGGTGATCGGGGAAGGCGAGGGGCGAGCCCTTGCCGGCGGGCCAGACAACCCGGTAGTTCAACACGCTTGAATCCTCCGAGTAGTGAATCACGAAAGAGTATAGTTTTCCGTCCCAGCCGTATACTGAGAAATTCGTCGGAGGAAAATTCCGCCAGTTGGCCTTTAGTTCAATGATATTTTCGACGCCCCTGACCTTTTGGGCCATCAGGGCCTTACTGACGCGGATGCCTGATCGAACCGCTACGGGGAAAATCAGGTTCGTCATCTTCTCCATCGTCACGGGGATGGAGTGGGAGGGGATGCCCTCCAGGATAAAGTCGGGTTGCTGGGCCTTGACTTCCACATAAAAGCCGACAAAACATAGCAAAATCAAAAATCTCATATAGGTATTTTTTAACGTTTATTGATTCGGGTATTTTTCAGCAGCACCTGCTGACCGGCTTTTACGCTGACCTTTATCAGCTTCACCTTCCGGCTGACCAGGGTCTTTAGCCCCTGGATGCCCGCCGTCGCCATCTGGGCGCCGAAATTGGGATCGAGACTTGCCAGGCCCATTCCGTTGATCGCCTGGTCGGCGGTTTCTTTCGAAACGTCCCGGGAGATGGCGCCGGGCACCCACAGGCCTTCCAGGCCATCGAGGTCATAAGCGGACAAGCCGACGGGAAACACATTGTTGCCGACCCGGATTGAGCTAACGGAAATATTCATTCGCTCCCCGTTCACGGTCACTTTACCCGATACGATATTGTTCCGGGGAATCTTCACGCCGTTCACCACCGCCTCCTGCAGCAGCCGGAGTTCGCAGATGGCGCCGCTCATCAGGGTGCCGTCCTGGTCGATCACCGCCCGGATGGTATTGTCCATCGCAGAATCCGGTTCGTCTTCATCTCCCAGGTCCATGAAACCTCCGCTGGCGGGGTCTGCCGCCGTGGATCTGCCGAAAGCCTGATCCGGTCGGTCATATGCGTCCTTTCCCGGCCCGTTTTCCCCCAGGGTGTGGATAGCAGTGGCTGCTGCCGGCCTTGATACCAGGGCTGTCTCCGCACTGACTGGCGCACCCGCTGTATCGCCGCGGGATTCTTCCGGATGCTGAATACGGAGGATCTTGTCGAGGATGGTATTGTATTTTTCCATTTCGGGGTCGCGGGCGCTGGTATCTTTCCCCGTCTTCGGAGCCAGGGCTTTTTCTAAATAGGCGAGGGGGCTCACCCCGGAAAGCCCACCCGGCGGCGGAGCCCCCGTGAAACCCTGTGAGCCAGGTCCACCAGCATAACCACCCGGTAGTCCTCCGGGTCCCTTCATGGTATTACCAGGCTGGTTGATTACTTTTTTCAACTGCTCCAGTTTCTCCAGCACCTTCTCCGCCTGTTTGGAGCCGGGATTTTCTTCCGGAGAAGGGTTGAGATCCTCCTCGGCGTTCGATCCGTGCTTCCTTTCTCCGAACCCAAACAAATGGGTAGCCGTATCTTTTTTTCCATTCATCCCGGGAATACGGCCTGTGTAATACGGGTCTGTCCGCATCCGGTCCCGGATATGCATGGAATCGATATTGGCCTTGTTGTAAAAACCCAATTTGTCGAGGGATTTTGTGCGTGGGTCGAAGTGCGCAGCCGGCAGCGACAAATTCAGACCTTTGGCGTCGGAAGAACCGGCAGGATCTTTTTTCTCTCCCTTGCCACCGCCCAGGCCATAAAAGGTGATGCTCATGAAAACGATCATCAGTAATGGCGCGAAGAGGAAGAACTTTCGCTGCCGGTAAAATTTTTCGTCCCGTTGTTTCGGTATCATGCTGTTACTTTTTGAATTTTAATTTGTATTTGTACTGCTCGGCTTGACAAAAAATGATTACGGATTCAATTGATAGAGCTGATGAAGCGTATCCGACAGTCCAGGCCGTACACGTAACAGGCTATCCCACTTTCTCATCAACGAAGTGTCCCGGTGGATACTGTCCATCATCTCGTAAAAAGATCTACCTCTTCCCCGGGGAGCAGGCATGCGCTGGGTTCTCATTACGGGAGAAGGTGACCATGGGATAGAAGAGATGGATGCCGGATGGGCGATCGCATGCCAGATCAACAGCCCATTCACCAGGGCAAGTATCGAAATGGTGAGAATGATATACACTTTAAAAGCCATCGGTGGGATCCTGGCGGATCGCCGCTGTAGCCAGTCACTGATTTTTACCCGCACCATTCTTTCCCGCTCCAAAAAGGTCTTATACCAGTGCGGGAGTTCTTTGGGGGTTTTCTGCTTTCTCTTAAAAAACATGACAAAACGATTTAACTTTTAAAAGAATAGTGCTTATTGGCCCTGTCGCGACTCTACTTTAACATCTTTGTTTTCCAGGATCGACCAACGCTCGATCAAAAAACCGTGGGGGTCATTGTCCGATCGGTTGACATCCCGTAGCCAGCCTTCCGTCACCAGGTCGCGGGTGACGGTGCTGGTAGCCCGGGTAATCGTCTCCGTGGCATAGCAGCGGAAATAAAAAGGGTAATTCGTCAGGTTCAGGGAAATGCTGTCGATCGATACCCGCTGGCTGATATTGGCGCTGACCACGCCACTGTAATAGCCGGATTCCTTTAGGTTGTCATAGATCCTCTTCACGCTGCCGTCAGCCAGGTACATGGCTTTTTTGATATTCTCATAGATCATTTTCTCGTCAGGGTCGAGCGTAAAGAAATCCTGCATAAAACTTGTGACGTGCGCGCGGGCTTCGACGGGAATATTCGAGGCCCGGTCACTGGCGAACGCCTCAAAGGCTTTGCCCGCGGAAAGGATATATACCTTTGCCTCGGACTTCAGGACCATATCGTTTGCCTTGATCACAATGAATACGCCGAAGCACAGGCTACCCAGGATGGAGACAATGCTCACCATCCTCATTTGTCGAAAAGAAGTCTCGATATTTTTTGCTTTTGGAAACATATCCGTCATTTTTTCATAAGTCATGTAAAGAAACCCGCCGGGGTATTGTCCTTCCTCCCTGGCCGTTGCGGTCCGTGCCATCATAACACCGTTGCTGCCATTGCGGCCGATTTTATGCTTGTAGAAGCTACCGTGCCGGCTGATTGAGAGGCCGCATTCGTGACCTTTTGCAAATGGGCGCCGCCTGCCGGGAATACGGTGATGATGTGTTGGGTAATGCTGGGCACCGAGCAGTATCCCACCAGCCCCATACAAAGGAAAACCAGGTAGGCAAGGTCTGTAGCACCGAAGGTGGTCTGCCCGCTGGCTTGCAATTGCTGGATATCGATCTTTAACATCTGAACCTCCACCTGCCCGATGATGGACCCAAAAATGTTGCAGACCGGCAGCCAAAGGAAAATATGGACGTACTTGGCAAACCAGGCGACAACCAGGTGGTGCAACCCATCGAAGACGCTGAGACCCAGGACAAGCGGCCCGACGATGGCGAGCACCACGAGATAGAAGATCCGGACTGTATTCACGCAAAGGGAAGCCGCCTCAAAGAGGGTTTCTAAAATCTGGGAGAGTACCAGTTTGAAAGAGTTCTTGATATTGTACTCGGCCTTCGACATCTCAAACTTCACCCAGTTGCCAAGCCCCGAGAAAACCCCGTTGTCCGTGTTGCCTGTATATTCCGCCCATTTCTCCATGCTGCCATTTCCATCCGGACCTACATAGGCCTGCCATTCCTGCCCCTGCTCCAGCAACTGTTGTTTTTGAGCCAGCAGGTTGGCAATGGCCTGGTTGGAATTTTTCACCAGGGCATTCGTCGCCGTATTGGTAGGCTCCAGGATATCATTCATGACATCGATCAGGGTGGTATAGAAAACCAGGACCACGCCGATCGCGAAGGGTCTTAGCAAGGGCATGAAATCGATGGGTTCGGCCCTGCCCAAATGCCCCCAAATCTTGTTGGAGCAGTAGAGCAAAGCCCCAAAGGCAGCGATTCCCCTGGCCACGCCGGTCAGTTCCCCGCAAGAGGCCAGCATGGTCTTAAAAACGGTAAACAAGCTCTTCTGGACGGTGGTGATATCGCTGGTAAAAGACGAGGTGGTATCCTGGCAGAAGGCACAGAAGGGTAAAAGGAGGACTATACCCGCCAGCAGGCTGGCGCAGGCAAATGATTTTTTCATAAAAAAAATTAAAGGAGGATGCGAATCGATCCTCTGGTTATTGAAGCCCGTATTCGGTTTTAAAAAAATTGATATCGTTTTGTTCAACGCCGCGCTGACCGCCCTGGATCACTCCGTTGTTATTAAACGTTCGCAGGAAGCTGAGTTTATCGGTCATATCCTTGTCCACCCGGTCGATGGCGGCCAGCCTCTCGGCATCGCTCATGCGCAACTGACCGGCTGTAATCACCATCGTCAACTCCTCGATGTCCCGGAGGCTGCCGTTGAACAGGTTTGTATACACCGTGCTCAGATAATTCAGTTCGGCGGACGAGAAGTACCCGTTTTTCTGGAAATAACTATTGGCGGATTGGTATTCCTTCACTAGGGTAGCCTCGTTGTTGATGATATTGGCGATTTTATAGTAGTTGCTTACCGCCGGCGAGACGGCCAGCAGGGCGTCCAGAAAGGCTTTGTGCAGGTTGAAATTTCCCTGGCTGATGCTTTTCACGTCCTCATACCCCTTGTAGATGATCGTGTAGGCGTTGTACATATCCGTCAGAATCTGCTTCATCTGGGCCAGTTTCTCGTAATCCAGGGTCAGTTGGGTGATATCGTCGGCAAGCGACTGGGCGCGTAGGGGAGCGTAACCCGACAATAGGATCAGCGCCAGGAGGACGACCGTTCTCCGACAGCCAGTCAGGCGACGGCTACCCGGAACCCTCATCGGATGGTCCGGCGAAACCGTTGATTGAACCGGCAACCACCTGCTTTGCTTACTCTGTGGAATGGTTTTCATTTTTTTTATTTTATAGGTGTTCTTGTCGTTACTGTCAGGGCAGGCCGTACCAGGTCTTCAGATTTCCCAGGTCCGCTTGACCGGATAATCGTTGCTGGCTCAGCAATTCCGTTCGGTTGGTGAAATTCTCCACAAAAGCGTACTGGTCTTTGACACGGGCATCGAGGGCCTGGATCGAACGCATGCGCTGGTCGTCCGACATGCTGTAGGAGTTCGCCGTCAGCAGCGTGATCAGGGCGCCTACATCGGCTTCGGAGGCCGAGGTGATATTCGAAAAAACCTTGCCCACATAGGCGAGGTCCCCGGCACTCAGTGATTTACTGTTTGTCCAACTGCTGATCGCGGTGGAAAACTTCTCGATGATGACGATCTGGAGCGCAATGATCTCTGCTACTTCCGCCATGCTGGCCACAGCGGGGTTGATCTGTTCGAGCGAGGAGATAAAAGCGCTGTGAATATTGAAATCGCCGTTTTTGATGGTTTTTATCTCCTGCCATCCGCTCTCGATTACCTGGTAGCCCTTCTCCAGTTTGCTGATGTACAATTTCATGGCGGCAATTTGCTCGCCATAGTATTCCAGCATAGAGCTGCTTTGCGAGAAGATATTGCTCAGACCCTGGGCGCGGGCGCCGGCTCCCCCGATCAATAGGACAAATGCTAAACCCACCATTTTTTTCATCATTGTAATTTTTAAACGATTCATACTTCCATCCAATCACTGCTCAACAAAGCCCGGTTGCTCAGGGAATCCCATACAGCGCTTTTGTCGCCAGGATATCATTACTATCCTGGGCCCGTTCCAGGCTCAGCATGGTATTTCGTTGGGAAAATGTCTGGAGATCGGAATAGTTCTTGTCGATCCGGCTTCCTGCCTCATCAATGATCCGGAGCCGGTCGGCATCCGCCATTTGCGTGAGCAGGGCCGTGATGACCAGGTCGATCTGGCTGAGGTTGTTGACGCTTTGCTGCATGATTCCGTTCAGGACCCGGTACATGCCGGCGACTTCATCGGCCGTAAAGTGGCTGTCTTTTTGAACGGCCGCGTAGGACTGCTGGTAGCCCGATACGACCGCCGCTTCTTTGGCGATCAGGTCTTTCACCCGGTCGTAGGCATTGATAGCGTTTTTGATCTCCCACAATTCTTGAAAATAATTGGCGTAGAGGTCTTTGGTTTGTTGTACCCAGCTGGTGATATCGCCCAGCTCGGATTGCTGCATGGAATTGTCGAGGTCCTTTTCGGTGTTCTGTAGACCGAGTGTTTCCACTTCGGCCTTCTGAACCGCCAGGTCCAACGCGACTACCACCTTCTTCGCTGCAGCATTGATGATCGAGATGATGTCCAGGACCTGCGCGTCGGATCTCGCCGGCGTCATCATCGCCAGCAATACTATCGGTATCGCATATATTAGATTATTTTTCATTTTATTGCGTTTTTGTGTCGATCGACTGTCATTGTTCTATCGCTTAGTCCAGGGTGGCTTATTTGATTCTCGTCGGGTAACGTATTCCGCTTAGACTTCGTTTCCCGATCCTACGGCAGGTCTTCCAGGCATTCCAACCGGTCCGTATAATGAGCCAGCGTCATAGGGTCCTTTAGGGAAGCAATTTCCTTCTCCACCGTCTGGCGCTCTTCCTCCGTCAGTGGCCGGCTTTGCTCGTTATCCAGGTTATACACCGCCCAGCAATCGGCGAATTTTCGGATACAATACATGGTCCTCTATTTTTTGCGTTACTCATTCCGTTTCTGTAAATCAGCCTTTCTCTTATTTGTTCAGCATGCGATCTCCCTCTTTGTGACCCATCTCACACTTTCCCTGCCCGCATATCCCTTGCCAGCATCTCAATCCCTTTGGGAAAACTGCCGTACTGTTTTGCGTACTTTTCTACCTTTAGCTTGTCCCCCTGGTCCGAGGTATACGTCAGGTATTCTTCCAGGCTGGTCTCCAGCCGGTAAACCTTACTGTAGGAACCGAGGGATATCCAGCAGTCCTTATACACCCTGCCGGGGTCATGCCCCTTGTTGATGCTGAGGATCTCGGCCTTTTGTTTTTCGGAGACCCCCAACAACTCCTGGATGAAATCAAACTTGTTTTGAAACTTGCTTTGGTCGAGCAGGATCCGGCAATCGGAATTATTGATGATTGCCTGCTTGATGACCGGGGAGCTGATGATGTCTTCGATCTCCTGGGTCACCAGGGTGAGTTTGCCCATGAACTTCCGGAGTGTCTTCACCCAATACCGGATATTCTCCGCCATGCCGCTCGACGCAATGGCCTTCCAGGCCTCCTCAATAACGATCATTTTCCGGACGCCTCTTAGCTTGCGGACCTTTGACATGAAGACGTCCATGATCACCGCGGTGGTCACTCCAAACAAAATTTTTGAGTCCTTAATTGCGTCCAGTTCGAAGACGATAAAGGGCTGGTCCAGCAGGTCGAGTTGCTCGGTGGCGTTGAGCAGGAAGTCGAATTCACCACCTTTGTAATAGGGACGGAGGACGTACAGGAAATTCTCCAGGTCGAACTCTTTCTCCTTCACATGCTCCTGCGTAAGCTTCTCCGCGTAGATGTCCCGGATATATTCATAAAAAGTGTCAAAACATAGAAAGACGTCCGGATGCAGCTTCTGCCATTCGTAGTAGCCCTGCAGCGCGTTCGAGAGCGCCACATACTCGGAGCGGTTATGCCCCTGTTCCTGGTTTTTCCAGATCGAAAGCAACAGGGATTTCTGGCTTTCCTTTTTCTCCGTATCGAACACGTCGCCTTCCGCAAGGAAAAAGGGGTTGAACTTTATCGGGTCCTCCTCCGTATATGTGAAATAATATCCCTTTAACGAATTGCACAGCACCTGGTAACTGTGCCCGACATCCACCACCACGATATGCATGCCTTGTTCGTAGTAACTCCGACAAAGGTGGTTTGTCAGAAAAGATTTCCCACCCCCACTACCGGACAGGATGAACATATTCCCGTTTTGTGTCAGCCCCGTGCGACGGGGTTCATCATCGATGTCGACATGAAGGGGTCTACCGGTCAGGCGATCTCCGAAGCGTAACCCAAAGGGACTATCCGAATTGCGGTAGTTCGTTTCCGCGATCAGGAAGCAACAGGCTTGTTCCAGGAAAGTGTCGAAGCACTCGTTCGTCGGGATGTCTGCGGCATTGCCGGGAATACCGGCCCACCAGATCTGTGGAGAACCCAGAATCTCCTGGTGGGCAACGGCATCAATCCCCGACATGGCCGAACTGACCTTGTTGCGTATTTCGGGCAGCTCCGCCGGGTTGTCCGTCCACGCGATGACGTTAAAATGAGCCGTAACCGGAACCCGCTGTTCAGAAACAAATTCATTGAGAAATTCATTGGTAGAGTCATGGCCAATGGCGTTTTCCCGGCTGTTTTTTGAAAGGGATTGAAAGCGGAGACGTTTTCGTTCCATCCTTTTCAGCACCTCCACACTGTCTTCGATCACGATATACTGGTTATAGATGTGGTTGAAGGGAAGCAAAAGGCCCAGGCCGGAAGCAAAACCAATGGCAAACTTTGTCCGGTCGGTGCTATAGCGCTCATAATTGAGGCGCGGACTGCACATGGCCGGAAGATGTTCGGCGTCTGCCAGGGTAAACAGCAGGCAATGCTGATCGCCTACCCGGATGGAATCTGAAAAATCAATGTCGCGCAACAGCAGCTCGTCGTCTTCCTGTGACAGGTGACAATACTGCTCGATGATCCCCGCCTTTTTTGCGCTGCTCACCAGCTCCTGTGTACCGATCCTCCGAAGTTTTATTCCGGCGGCCTCTGCCAGGATATGAGCAAACTGGCTGGCGCAGTCTTCAAACTCCTGGATCATCACCTGGTTCAGCGTATCGGCAGGCACCAGCGTCCCCCGTAGTAAGGCCGAACTGGCGGATGTCACCGATCGCCTGCCCGCGGGCTTGCGGGTGAGATAGATCCTGCTAACATGCCGCATGTAGGGACGCCCGTCGAAGAACTCCTCACTCGCGGCGCTGAGAAAGCTTTTTGCGGCCTTCCGCGGGTCCGCACGATATTGGTCGTGGGTATAGATATCCTGCATATGAAATACCGTCCCTGCCGGCAGGGCCTTCAATGCTTTCACAAAGGACTGCTGGTAGTTCTCGTACTCTTCTCCTGAAAGGGTAAAAATTTCCTGCTTTGTCACCTCGAAGGCGATGGTGATATCCCCCATCTTGCTGAGGATCTTATTGTCGTAGACCTCCAGGATGGGTAATTTGTCAATGAGTTCTGCCTGCATAGCTTGTGAATAGTTTTATGTATACTTTCCTCGATTTTGAAATGATGGCTTTTGGAACCGCTTTTCTCGCCGATTTTTTCATGAGGCCATACTGGCCATACTTCTTGCTCATGGCGTAGATGAGACGGATCAACCAGGCCCCCACGGCCAATACCAGCACCAGGCAGATAACCGGGTTGATTCCGCACACATACATGATGGCAAAGGACACCAGCAAGCCAATCACGGCGCCCGCCAGGAGCCAGATATACTGTGCCTTCAGACCCTTAAAGACAATCGGTCTGTTGATGCCCTTGTTGACTTTATATGCTTTACTCATCATTTTATTTTTTAAAGAACCGTAAAGAGTGATTTTCCAACGCTATACATGGATCATGACCAGCAGGGCGATTAAACCCGCGGCTGCAATAGCCAGTAGCCAGACATAGCGGGACAGTAATTTTTTGGGGGCAATAGGTCCTTCGGACACGCTGCCTGGTTTAAAGGACTTTCTCATAGCTTTTTTTAAGATGATTAAGAATGAAATTTCAAAACACGATCCGGACAGGGCGGTCTTTCTTAATCCCCTTACCCGCTTTATCCGCCGACCGCCGTCTCGAATTTTTAGGTGACTCCAAAGAAAGATTTCAACACGCTTGCGACAACGACCAGGAAGATGCAGGCCGAGAACCAGGCCGCGGCTACCTTTCCGGTATCATGGTCGCCGTGGCTCCACTTGAGGTAAACCCGGATGGCCCCGATCAGTCCGACGATCGCTCCGACGATATACATCAGGCTGATCGCGTCGTCGAAATACGTTTGAAGCATGGAGGTGGCTTTCGTGATCCCCGTGGCGCCGTCGCCGTTGTCGGTTTGTGCATCCGCAGCCAACCCAATCAGCAACCCCGCTTCGATCATCGCCCCATAGACGAACACTTTGATTTTTTTGCTTTTCATTGGCTCTTGTTTTTGATTTTGATGAAATATTTGGGCAATACGATACCAGCCGGCTTTTTGGCCGTTTTAAGAAGCACCTGGGATTGGTCTATCCCCAGAGACTTTTCAACTCTTCCTCCGTCAACTGCATGGCGAAATTGGTAGAACAGGCACGGATGAGGTAGTTATTGATCGCTACCTCGTAAGGGGTTTTTTTCAGGTGGTGAAATCCGTTGATCGTTTGGTAAAACCTGTCGAGCAGCTCCTCACGTCCCAGTTCATTCTCCGTAGCCTCCTGTACGATGCTTTTCAGCAGGTCCAGTAGTTTCTCCATCACCTTAAACAACTCCGGGGTGTCAGCAGCAGACACGGATTTCTCTGTGGCCGCGGGAATCTGCCTGCCCGGGGCGGCGCCGGCCAGGGTGTTACCGGCCTCTCCGGCTGCCGCCTGCCCGGTGGATGAAGGACCTACCACTTCAGCCGCCCGGTCCTGGACAGACATATCCTTCACAATCGCCCCGCGGGAAGACCCTTCCTGATCCGGTCGCCTTCCCTTCACCCAATTTTGCAATTCCTGACCGTAAAATTTGAGAAAATACCAGCAATAGTAAATGGCGGTTCCTATCAGTACGAATTCCAGAAAGTGTAACCAGGAGATTGACTTCAACATTTTGTTTGCGTTTGTTTGGAAGACAAAAGTGAAAATAAAAAGTAAGGCATCCTATAGAGTATATAATCAGGTTTATTAAGAAACCTACGAGATGCAGGAGGAATAAGCATCTCAAAAGAAGGAATTTTTAAGCCGGTTATTTTGCCTATTATCAAGCGTTGAATCCGGATGCCGCGGACGATGAGAAGGATTGGCCAAAAACAATGCCCATGATCGGCCTTCGACAAGGAGAATGGCTGAAATGTCTTGGCTATGGTTGCGCTTGTTACGATCTGCCGCAACACCAGCGGCAGCCCTTTTGTACCCATAAGATAAAGTATCCTATCCTGAGAAGCACGGATCAATTATTCGTAAGACACGAAGGGCAGGCTGGTAGCCCATCGGGAAGGTTAAAAATAAATCATCCATATAGGTGGTTATAAAGGCAGCCTCTGTTGTTATAATTAGAAATAGCAAAGCAGCGATAAATCTCCCGCATATATATGATATATGAAAGAAAAATATGAAGTGAGTTTTGCGTCGCCTAAACGCGCCCATTCTTACGCCATCAGCCCCCAAAAATATGTCCAAAAGAAATATTGGTATCTCTTTGATTTGGAGTCGTCTCTCAACCAATACAACAAATGAATAACACAGAAGCAGTCAGGGCAAAGACATTCCTCTATTTCCAGCCTTATGAAATAAGTCAATGGCTTCAGCTGCTCAAGACCGATGATGGATTCCAGGATAGGGCTATTTTTAACTGGCGTACTCAAGGGGAGAAAAGATACTCGATCGTTGGATTTCGCAATGCCTTAAGTGCTGCTTTTGATTGGTATCAAACAAATGAAGGATATGATTTCTGGGCTGCCGTATCTGGTTACCCCTGGGAGTATGTTCAGGAGAAATATTGGTATTTGCTTTAATTCCGGTTTCGCCCGACAAGGGCTGTTTGTGATACTTCGTTCACGAAATGGATAATTCGCGATAGCCTTTGGCACTGGCTCGACCCGATTTTGAAAAAAGCCGGGGACGGACGCAGCGATTTGCTCAAGATGACGATATATGATCCGAAAGGCCATTCATCGCACAATAATTCAATGGAGATTCCATCGTAAATGCACAGTAACGTACATCCGAACTTAATGCCAGGCGAAGAGCCCGAACTTTATGATGTCAGCCAATGGCTTCAAATGCTCATCACCTATGATGGGACGCGGGAAAAAGCCATCTCAAATTGGACGGCACAGGGAAAGAGGCGGGAGCAGGTAGCTGATTTTAACACCGCCATGAACCGGGCCTTCGACTGGTCGGACACCCCGGAAGGTTATAGATATTGGTCCTTGGTTGCGATTCATCCAGGGACATTTGTAGAAGAAGGCTATCACTATTTGCTTTAAGGCAAGGAGCGAGTTAGCTGACTCCAACCGGAAATGATCTGCGTGGCCATCCCCGTGACCGGTGCGGGCCTTTTTCCTGGGATTGGTTTTTTAAAAATGTTCCTGAAAGTCCGGGCGGGTGAGCAATTTACACCCGATATTCACTGCCCGGCTATCATCGAGGTGACATACCCCGATAGTGTTGGGAGTGATTGTTGGTCCTATAACGTCGGCGTGGTCCCCGGGAAATCTTTTTCATGTCTCAGTGGCAATCGCCATGCTTAAGGAAAAAGCCTGGCATTGTCCCGTCCTGGTTGTTTCTTCACCAGGGCAATTTTTTAGAAAATGGTATCTGACACGGTCACCAACAGGCGTTTACGGATTTATTAAGCAGGACGCAAGGACCGGGCGCTTCAAAATGTGTTCATTTTCTCATGTATAGAGTTTCTTTTGTATAAAGGCGACGGCATACGCGATAGTTATCCCGTCTGCAATCCCCCTGCGAATCTTCGCGGGGGGTAATTATCGTTTCAATCTTCTCCTTCTCTCTTTCATCACGTTGATAAGCTTTGTCAGGAAGGGAGTAGACTGGCGTTTCCGGCCGTCTGCCTGGTAAAGAAGCAGGCTGAAGTCTTTTAGGTCTTCCTGGAAGTGGTCTTCGAAGTCTTCTTTTAGCGCCGTTGCGGTAGCGGGCTTGCCATCGATTTCTATCGAATGCGATTCAGCCAGCGCCTGAATCCACTCGACGGCCGCCGTTTTACCCGCCTTCCAGCGGAGTCTCTTTTTTGATACGATCTCAGGGTTTTGTAGAGCCCTGCTCTCACCCAGCAGAAAAAGCCTGTAATTACTATAGGCCAGGCACCAGGCTGCGCGGTAGCTGGCCACCGTGGTCTGATCCGGATCGATTACCAGGGACAACTCTTCAAAGGTTCTTTGCAGGCTATGGACCCGGGTGAAGTCATCGTCGATGGCTGGGGAGCCGCTCAGATAGTAGCGGGCAAATTCATAATTCCCCTTAAAAAAGTGGTCGATCCACTGTTCCTCCTGGCTAATCAGTTTCTCCAGGTCCCGGGGGGACCTGGTTGTCCGTTCCATCTCGAAATTATGCAGCTTCAGGAAATAAAAAAGCCTGCCGTAGAAGGCAGGCCATTCATCCCGGAAGAATTCAATCTCTTCCTCCCGTGTATTTAGCATGTTGCCGGAGAGAGGCTTTAGCTGGAGGATCTTTTCTCTGATGTTGTCCAGTACTTTGACATAGCCTGGTATTCCAGGATTTTCGGACAAAATATCATTTGTCCGGGTCTCCATCTCTTGATAGAGCGCGATGAATTTTTTCCTCATAGGAGTAATTTTGGTTAGTAAATGAGGTTTAACAATGTAAACCTACTCCAACCTCCTATGGAAAAAAATCATACGACGGCTATCAGAAAAAATACTTCCCAAAATAGTGGTAAAGCCTACCAAAAAATACTATCAAGACCGCAGTTGGGAACTACGTAAAACACGTAGGCGGATGTCATAAAATGGATAAGCAATGTTATTTACCTCCCCGGCATGGCGACTCATGCCATAACTCTACTCCCTATTTCTTTTCAACGATTCTGTCAAAAACAATAACCCTTCCCAGGGCGTCAATGCCCTCGACATGTATCCGAAACCGGGTTGTAAAATTGTTATTCATAAAACGGATGGTGATCCGGTTGCGCTCTACCGGTGACCAGTAAAGTGTCCACCGGTTGTCCCCATAGGGGTGAAACGTTTTTATACTCGCAAAACCGGTGAGGGGTATTTGCCGAAGGCGGGAGGGAAGATATTTCCAATCGTCCGGATGCCGGGTGTAAATCATAATAGCCGGGACCCCTCCAATTTCAGGTCCGTTGGAAGCCATCAGTTGCGGGATCGGAGGGGTGGGGGGAGGATTTTTTGGATGCGGTGGTGGAATTCCTTTGTCATCCCCGTACAGTAATTTCTCCGCCGTATCGTCTTCATAATACTGTCTTTCGGCGAAGGGGTCTACAATCCTCATACTTTTGAGGTCCACGAAAATTGTGGCGACCGACGAAAGCGTCAGCATTGACAAATCGGTGTAGTTGATAGGGACGTCATCGACAAATACCACGCAACGTTTTCCGTTCAGTCGGGGAACCGGTTTTGGGTTTAGCATCGAATATCCAAAACCCGGGATACTGTCTTTTAGGCATTGCACGACATTGATGGCCGTCGTATCGGGACGCTCAACCAGGTCGACCACCCACATGGGAGGAACGTCTCCGGGATCATACCGTTGCACCAGTTCATCCCGCCATTTGACCCATTCCTGGTTCTTATTGACCTTTATTTTGATGCCTTTTATCTCCTTCGGGGCGAAGAATCCGCCGGGGCCACGCTGTGCCGCCGGTAGCTCGCTAAAAATAATGGATGTATCGTTCCGATACCCCGCCACAGAATCCGGCTGAAGCCAGGCAGGCAAATGAAAGGGGGGTACTTTTCTCGGAAAAAGCGTAACCTGAATATCGTCGGCGTTCCATTTGTGATTGTTCCGCTGCAGATCCAGCCTCGCCGTTTCATCGAAATAGAGGTTCTCCAGGTGGAACCGGCCCAGGCCATCGAGGGGAAGGACCATCAGCATATTCCTTACGGGGTCCCGCCAAAGGTCCCCGACCAATTCTCTCACCGGTAAGGTCTTCCCCTTCCCGGTCGTGGCCCTGCCCTCAAATTCCAGGTATTTCGAATCGATCCGGAGGACACTATCCTCCTGCTGATTGGGAAGAGACCCTATACTTAGGGCGTCCGCCAGACTGAAGGGCGGGGCCGGTTCTTTGTCGGCA
The DNA here is from genome assembly GCA_031292515.1 of Puia sp. Taxonomy (GTDB): domain Bacteria; phylum Bacteroidota; class Bacteroidia; order Chitinophagales; family Chitinophagaceae; genus Puia. The sequence continues at coordinate 56,883 of JARLGZ010000066.1, forward strand.
TCCGTGACGCTTACCGTGACATTGCACAGCAGGGTATCTGCAAGCGTAATTTGCCAGACATTGATCCCGTTTGGTTGGGTACTCACCGTGTCCAGTCTGCAATAAATAGAATCCCGTTGAACAGGGTCCAGGTAGATCCTGTCGGTTTTAAGAATTTTTGCACTATCAAGCAGGTTGAGCAGCAGGTACCCCCGAACATTCATCAGGTGCATTTTTATTCGTATCCAGGGTTTATCGGTCGTGAGTACCAACCGGGTGGAATCGGCCGGCAGGCTACTCCCTTTGATGCGAAGTGTCAACGGGCGCCCCCAACCGGTGAACAGACTGTTCCCCCGGATCAGGCAGGTCACGCTATCCTTCATCACGGAGCTTCGTAGAGAGATCCCCGGTTCATTCCCGAAAACAGTGTCACGGGGCGGTAAGACAGCGGCATAATCCCGTTGCGTCGAGTACTTTCCAGGGTTATATACGGTGACAGGGTAGTAGAGGCAGGTTCCTGAATCCCGGGAATATTGGTAGCTTGTCATCGGTCGGATGAAGAGCTTTTGGGTGGCGAGCGTATCGGGGAGGACGATCTGGCCGATCCCAAAGGAGCCGGGAACGTGTTGCCGATCACTCACCAACATGCTTTTTTGAGAAACCACCAATTGGCCGGTCGTATCGAAGACATCGATATAAAGAACAGTCGACGGGGAATGGGGGAGTAGGTCGTCCGTCACCTGGGATCTGTACCAAAGGGTATCTCCCGCGCGGCATTGTGTTTTATCGAGTGAAAGGTAGGCGCGTTCCTGGTTTTCCAGCAAGGTTCTGATAAACGGATGCAATAGGGGGAGTAGAAAATAAAACCAGCATTGAAGAACGAAAGAGTCCATAAATCTTGTATTGGCAAAACCTATATAACAACTTTGCGGTCTTTTCTAACCCATTCCCGCACCGTGAAATAATTGTTGCCAGGAGGTGGCTTAGCGCTAGTAGCGGAGCAAGCTACCAATGGGGAATAGGAGCTTATATTGAACGCTCGAATCCGGGAATGGGGTCTATCGGGGATATTTCTGGAAAATCCGGTAAAACAATTTTGCTACCCAAAGTAACCAATGCAATCCGGAATATTTTTTCCGGATGGTTTTTTAGACTCACAAACAGAAAATTCCAAAAATGAATTCCTAATTTGTAGGTGTTGTAACCAATTCAAACACACCATGCCAGACCACGAAATAGGCCTTCCGTTGATGGAACGGTTCCATAAAGGAGATATGAAAGCTGTCGAAGAGATATTTTTCGAATACCATTCGCGCTTTTGCTGGTTCGCCTATAATATCCTCGATGATGAAATTATGGCTAAGCAGGTGGTCGCTGACGCTTTTATGGAGGCTGTTAATACCCGGGAGCGATTTGCGAATACTGCCGATCTTCGTATATTTTGTTATCGACACATTTTTAAGAATTGCGTCCAAGCGCTAATGCGACGAAAGCCGGATCAGCTGAATCGCCGCCAGCAATGGCTTATCAAAGAGACGCATCAGGAGGACGAAGAGTCCCGGCGGGCGGAATTATTGGCGTACAAAAAAGACGTTGCATTTTATGCCGAATATTTTGGAATACTATCTGCTGAAATCAATCGACGACCCAAGAAATACCAGGCAATCATTCGCAACCAGCTTGGCGGCGTTCCCATTGAACAAACCAGTCAGGAATTGGGAATTAGTACTGCCGAGGTCAGTCTGATCAAAAAACGTATCGCTGACGATTTACGAAATATGCAGCTTTTGCCGAGCTGATAATTTTCAAGAGAAATATCAATTGCCCGGTCGGCGTCCCTTTCAATTTCCTTTCAGTCTCTCAGCATTCGGCGATATCGGGGTGAATAATCCGAAAACACTCCGGGCTCTTCAGAACCCCTTTATTTCAAAAACGTTTTCAGCGAGCAAGGGAGGCCGTTTAAAATACAAACGGCCTCCGCTCGAAAATCGCCATCAACAAAACATTCAATCCCAGAGACTGGGCAATCCATTATTCCACTCATCCGACCGGTGCGCCCGGACTATTTTCCCTTTGGGGATTTTACAAAGTGGTACAGGACGCTAAAGGTATAGGTCCTTGGTGTGAGATTAAAACTATTTGCCTCCGAGAAATCACCCAGGATCAGCCCGGACAAAGAACATTCAAATTGCCGGTTCACGCGTACGCCCACGCACAGATGGGCATTTATCCATCCGCTTTCCATCTTCAGGTAGTTTTTATCGGTGCCTTCCGGAAGTGTTTGATTCATCTGGTTCTCGCGGTAGAATGCGAAAGCATATCCCACCGAAGCGCCCGCATACAACCGCCAGCGGGTGGTCTGACTGAAGTGATACAGAAAACCGAGCTCCGGCTCGATATTCGTTTGTTTGATGATATAGCTTACCTGGTCGGCGGTAGAAGTAGTCGCTGGGCCGCTGCCATTGTAATAGTCGCTGGAATAGGTCACGGCCAGGCGAAGCACGGATTTTTCAAAGTCGCCGGAACCGGTAAAGTCCACACCGGCGCTAAACGACGGGGTGATCCGATTGGAAAAGTGGATATACTGCAGGAAGTCTTCCGTTCCACTGACCGACAGCTTGGTAAGGCCGATCCCCGGCCCGGCGAATGCCCGCAGGTAATGCCGGGTCGTTCTTTCAGAGGAATAGGCCACGTTCTTTTGCTGTCCGTTTAACGCTTCCACGATCCCGGAGAGCGATTCCCGGGTATATTCGGCCGTTTCTATCTTCTCAAACAACTCGATGCGTCCCACTTGGGTGGCCGCTTTTCTCAGCTGGCGCTTAAATCCTTCCTTCCCGCCGTCATCGCCTTCCTGCAACCCGATGTAGTGGCCGGCGCTGTCCTGCAGGTAGAAGATCCAGGCGGATCCCTTGTAGGAATACAGGCTGGCCGCAGTGCCCTTTACCAGCACCTGGAGAAATACGGTATCCATCGCGCCCGCAGAATTTCCATCCGTTACGAGATCCCCGGCCGCCGCCGCCGGAAGTACGCCTTCTACGAGATGGGGCAGGACGGCCCGCTGATAAGCTCTATATCCAAAGATCTGAAAGGACTGAAGATCTGAGGCGGAATAAGTCTCTCCTTTCTTTTGTGCCGAGTCGCGGTAAAATTCAATGGTCTCGGGATTGCGCGACCAACCGTTATACCGGATCCAGCCGAACGCCGAATCGCCGTTATTCAGAAATACAACAGACCTTCTTTTGGATGTCTGCGCTTTTGCGCTTAGGAAAATGGCACAAAAGAGGATGGGCATTGAACACTTGAACGCCACCCGGGTAGCTTGATTTATCATGAGGCAAGTTTTAAATGGATAAGGACATCCTTTTGGAAAGAACGATCGTGTATGCTGTTTGTTTTGGTATTTACAATGGGTGTCACCAGGCGATTAAAACAATCGAGCCATCCGAAGTAACCATTGCAAAGGGATTTTTTTTTCACGGCGAACGCCGAAAATAGCCTGTGGCCGATTTAGACCATAATGTATCCAATGCCTGAACATAACGTCGCCAATATAGAAGCGAGGCGCCATCAAGATGTAAACGATAGGGACTATGGCTGTCATACGGAAGGAGCAGGGACGTTTTGAAAGAATATGCGAAGAAAGCAACCCCGCTCAATTACATGCGCAGGCAGGTCATCGTTCGATACGATAAGATTGGCATATTGCTGATGACCGGTAAGTCCGGCGAGGAGAGATCGACCGGGAATATTTTTTAAGGCGGATGGAGGATGATCGCTTTCGGAAGTAGTCGAAACCTCCTATGGCCTTGCATTAACGTATCATCTTTACCATTTCTCTAAAAAGAATGAGGATACTACACGTGATCCGGAAGTGTGCTTTATGGCTGTAAAGCTGCCGGGTGCAGAAGAAGGGAAAAATTCTTTTCTTATTTTTCCCTATTACCTGGACAGGATGATGCAGGTAAGGAAGAGGAAAGTATTTCATTTGAGGAAGACAAGATTTACACCTTCCGAAAATCCCTACAAAAAAACACTACCTATTTGCCGGGCAATCGTTGGAAAGTATCCATTTGCAGGGTTTCCTGTCTAAGAGGACAATGCTACTGCAGTAACAGGCCTGGCAGTCTCCATTGCCCTAACCTGCCTATCCTGGCTGAATCTTTTAAAAAAAATTGCTATTCTTTTCCCGTCAACAAGATCCTTAGCTTTACCAACCTCTCAGCAACCGGACGTTGCAGAATCAGCGGCTGTTCCGATTTGAGTATCATCAGAGAGGTATCTATAAACCTTTTCATATCCGTAATCTTTGTTCCCGGTGCAAGTGCGATGTTGTCCGGTAAATCCTTTCTCTCCTCAAAGTAATTCAGCAATTCCTTTATGCCCTCGGGTGTCAACAGCTCCATCCTCATCTATTTTTAATTTCGTTCTATAGTGGTCTCTTTCTTCCACAACCTTTTTAAAGATACATTCAAAACCTATTAGGCCGGCTATTCCTTTCGATTATTCTAATTGAGAGGTCGAAGATGGTGGCGTCATTTTGGACGAAGCGTTATATAGGGGAGACATACATAAACATTTTGTGGTTGAGTTCTTATCAGAGATTGACTAGTATTTTACGAAAATTAATATTTTGCTTGCATCTTTGTGTTTTCTATAAACAAACCAAAAAACTTTTGTAGAAAATCTTCGTAAAAATTCAAATTAACAAAACCTTAAAATGCCGAGACTTCTTTTTCCTTTAGTTTTCCATCGGTAAAAATACGTAGGTATTTATACTTGGGCATATTTAGGTACTGGATTCAAATAAGGTCTATTTTTAACCAATAGTGATCTTTGGTGAAAGGATGACAAATAGAGTGGGTTCCGGTTTTAAATTGGTGGTTGTATGTGACCATTCTGTAACTTTGAAAACGGCAACAGGCAAGACGCCGTACTTATATTGACAAATCAAGGAACCTGAAAAATCTGTAAAATGCCCTTAATAAGTCCAGGGGATTGGGAAAAGTTTGAACAAGCAGTCAATGATCTGAGGAATGGATCCGAGGAAGGCTTTACCTATATTTTCAGGGCATTTTATAACAAGATGGTCACTTATTCCGTCTTACTTCTCGATGAAGGACAAATGGCGCCCCGGGATTACCGGGAATTCGCGAAAGATATCGTCTCGCCAATATTTCATAAAGTCTGGTCAAAACGGGCCGACTTTTCTTCTGCCGGAGCTTTAGTGAATTATCTGGTACTATCCACCAAAGGGAGTACCCTGAACTTCAAGAGAAAGGGAAAGTTGACGATCAACCGGCATATCGAATATATTAAAGGCAATAGCCCCGAAGATTCGATCATTTCCTATGACTTTGACCTGGAGGATGGCTTTAAAGATGCAAACTGGCAAAAGACCCTTTTGCTCTTCGATATCGACAAAGAGATACAAAAACTTCCTCCGCAGGAACAACGACTTATTGATCGTCGCCGGAAGGGTTTAGAGATGGAGGAAATCGCTACAGAGTTTGGCATCAGCAAACAATCCGCCTTTAACCTTCAGACACGAGCCATCAAAAGGCTGCAAAATGGGCTCTCAGGCAGCCTCTCCATCGCTATCTTATACCTCGCCACTGCCCTACGTTAACGCGGATCTCCCGGGCCTGATGAACCCCCTTCTTTGAGGGCCAAATTCCAACTACATTCCTGGTTCAAAAAAAAGTTCAAAAAAAAGTTCCAAATCCATGGGTAGGATTTGCAGATACTGGTTTAATGTCTGTATAGAAGGCCGCATAACAGGTCATGACATAAATCCAGGCAAAGATGATAGAACCGGAGAAAGTATCGGAATTTCTGCAAATGGCAGCTCAAAAAATGTCGCTGCAAGTCCCGCTGACGCCTGATGAGCTGGATCAACTGGATGGACTCGTAGAGGAGGGGCTGCTTGAAAGAGAAGTGGCCGACGATATCCGGAATGGCGTCTATGACGCCGGCATGATCGATCTTATCCGGCTTCTCGCCGATGAGGAAGAAGCGGATTTGGCAAAACAACTCGAAAAAATACGGGCCGATCGGCAGCCCATTCCTTTAACAAGGAATACCCGCAACGGAATTTGGTTGAAACGGATAGGGGGCTTCGCCGCCGCCATTTTGTTGTCGGCCGGGCTGGGTATCCTCTATAAAAACCTTCGCAATTCTTCGCAAGAAACCTCTTCCATAGAAGCCGTCGTGTCGATAATTCCCCCCGCCGTAAAAGGGGCATCGTTAAAATTGGCCGATGGATCTGTCGTTGCATTGGATAGCACTGCAGTGGGCAGCATCACCAACCAGGGCGGCAACCGGGTCGAAAAGAAAACGGGCGGCGCCATCGCTTACGAGAACGGCGCAAGTGCGGGGATCAATACCTTGTTTAACACGCTTACCACGGCCCGAGGGCAACGTTTTCAGGTCGACCTTCCCGATGGCACAAAGGCTTGGCTCAATGCTGGCAGCAGCCTTACTTATTTCGCCAGGCTGGGGCAAAAAGATACCGAAAGAAGGGTCACCCTTCAGGGGGAAGCTTTCTTTGACGTCGCTCCCAATAAATCTGTTCCCTTTGTGGTAGTTGCCAACGGTACCCAAACAACGGTGTTGGGCACTCATTTCAATGTGGCTGCCTACCCCGAAGAGTCCGCCGTTTCCATTACCCTTTTGCGGGGGAGTGTTCGGGTCGCCCATGAAAAGAATACCCAAATCCTGAAACCCGGGCAGGCAGCGGTCAGCATAACGGGAAAGGATGCCCTGCATGTAGACCCCGAGGCCGATACATCCAGGGCCATATCCTGGAAAGAGGGTTATTTTCAATTTGATGAACCATTGGATCAGGCCATGCGCGAATTGGCCCGGTGGTACAATGTCGGGTTGGACCTGCAGGGCAGCTTCCATGACCGTCTGGTAGCCCGGGAACCCCGCGAAGTGCCCCTGAGTGATGTGCTACGGAAACTGGAAGAAATCGGCGCAGGCCATTTCAAGATAGTGAACAAGACGATCATTGTGACGCGGTAAAAAAGCTCCGTTTTAGAATCCAGCATCTGGTCATTCGATTGTAGTTCTGTCAAATAAAATGGTAAGGCATGATTCGCTGCATTCTTTCTACGCCCATACATCTCTGTGTGGGTGCTTCTACTGCCCGATCCCCGGATTCAGTCCGGTGGTGGGATCGGCCAGATCTAACACCTAACAAAATCTATGAACCTGGTTTGCCTGCCAACAATTGTCAGGCAAGCACATCTATATCATGGCAGCCTGATCGCGAGATCAACCCATGTTGATGAAAATGTATTTGTCTGAGGGTGATTTTTCCCCTTAAAACGGGGCTAAAACCATACAAAGGCTTTTCGTTTTCGTTCTATCTTACTGTTGCAATCAGTATCCTGAAAATAGCCGTCTGACGACCCTGCCTGCATAATGAAAAAAGCGATGCTAAAAGAAAACCGGAAGTGCGGACACACTCCCGGCGGGAATTTAGTTGAGATACTTTTTCAAGTTGGAAACCGGAATCATTATCAAATCAACCAAAACACAAATTTATGACAAATTGGTGTACACTACCTTTTTGCCCTTCAAAACGCAGGTTCCTCACCAAAACGCTGTTTATCATGCGATTATCCAGCATCTTCCTGCTTGCTTGCTGCATGCAGGTCTCGGCCAGGGGATTCACCCAGGGTATTACCCTCCGCTTCGACAACGCACCGTTGGAAAAGGTCATTTCTTCGGTGCAAAAAGCCACGGGTTATAATTTCTACTACCTGGCCAAATCCCTGGACGGCTCACATCCCGTCAGCCTGCAGGTCAAAGGGGCGAATCTTAACGAGGTCCTCGACCTGGTATTCAAAGATCAGCCGGTGACCTATAAGATCGAGGCCGACGAAAAGACGATCCTTCTTACTCCCAAAGAGACGATTCCGGAAACCGTCGCGCAGGCTCCTCCCGACAGAGAGATAAAAGGGAAAATTTCAGACGAAGATGGAACGAACATACCCGCAGCGACTATTGCGGTAAAGGGAACAAAAATCATTATTTCAGCAAACGCAGAAGGACGCTTTACGCTCAAAGACATTGATGAAAAATCCATATTAGTCATCAGTTGTATTGGTTACGAGACGACAGAGGTCCCGATTAAAGGATGGGCCGAGATCCGGGTTTATTTGAAAAGAAAAACGGGCTTATTGGATGAGACACATATTATAGCTTATGGAACCACTTCTCAACGGTTTACAACCGGCGATATCTCAAAAGTATCTGCCGAAGAAATCGAGAATCAACCAGTGATGAACCCTTTACTTGCGTTACAGGGTAAAGTGGCTGGATTGGATGTGTCGCAAACAAGCGGTTTTGCCAGTGCCCCGATAAAAGTGGAACTAAGAGGTCGTAGTTCGATAGGACTACCTAACCAGACTTTCCCATCAGACCCTTTATATGTTATTGACGGCGTGCCGTTGAGCATTATGGAGCTTGGGGGTAGTTCCAGTTATAATAATGGTTCGACCGGTTTTCTCCAAAACGGCAATCCTGGTCCTGCAGCAGGTCAAAGTCCGTTTTTTAGTCTCGATCCTTCCGAAATAGAAAGCATCGAAGTTCTTAAAGATGCTGATGCCACTTCGATATATGGCTCCAGAGGTGCCAATGGAGTCATCCTGATCACCACCAAAAAGGGGAAAGGAGGAAAGACAAGTTTTGATCTCCATGCACAGGAAGGGGCTACGGAAGTTACCCGTTATTATCACTTATTAAATACTCCCCAATACCTGGAGATGAGAAGACAGGCATTTCAGAACGACGGAGCAAGTCTGACTACAAGAACTGCTTATGACTTGCTTTCGTGGGACACAACACGTTATACAGACTGGCAGCGGGCCATATATGGCAAAGCCGGAAAAACAATCGATGTTCACGGTTCCCTGACAGGCGGTAGCTCGAACACGACTTTCCGAATTGGTGCAGATTATGTCAATACGACGAATATCCTGACTGTCAGTGGCTCAGATCAACGAGTGGGGGCTTCTCTGAATCTATCGCATAAGTCATTAGATCAGAGATTCAATATTATGCTGATAGGCAACTACACCTATGCAGTATCTGATATGGTAAGCTTACCTGGCAAAGTGACCTATGCACCTAACGCCCCGGCCATTTATGATTCAGTCGGCAACCTTAACTATGCCGGTTGGGGGGCACAGAATTCTTCGGCCAGGGAGTCTTATCCATTCGGTACGCTGAAACAACCGTACACAGCGAAGACAACTTTTCAAAATAATAGTCTGACATTGGGTTACCGGCTTTATAAAGGATTGCTCCTGACCTCCAGTTTTGGGTACAATAGCACCCAAAATAATCAGCAAACCTTAACATTTATCGCGTCTCAGGATCCGGCGAGCAATCCCACCGGTTCCAATAATATGGGAACTAATACTATAAAAAACTGGGATATTGAGCCCCGGCTGTCCTATGATGATCTTCTCTTCGGTGGAAAATTGAGCACTTTGCTTGGAACCTCCCTCCAACAAAACAATACTGATGGCCTAAATCTAACAGCAACCGGATACACCTCTGATAATTTGATAAAGTCAATATCAAACGGAACGGATATTTTTAGCTTTCAGACATCCGGGGAGTATCGTTACTCCGCAATCTATGGCAGAGCTAACTATATACTTTATGACAAGTATATCCTTGATTTTACCGGCCGACGAGATGGCTCTTCCAGGTTCGGGCCCGGGAAACAATATGGCAATTTTGGATCGGCGGGCGCCGCCTGGATATTCTCGGAGGAAGATTGGTTCAGGCGCAATATTCCCTTGCTTAGTTTCGGAAAATTGAGGGGTAGCTACGGCTCAACCGGCGGCGATAATGTACCCGAATACGGATACCTTACCCAATGGTCATCCAATACAACCTTTCCCTATGCTGGAAATGCTTCGATTGTCCCAACACAACTTTCCAATCCTAATTACCGTTGGCAGGTCAACCGGAAATTGGAAGGAGCTATAAATCTTGGTTTTCTCAAAGATCGGTTCAATTTGCAGGTAGCTTATTATCGGGACCGGTGCGGGAATCAGTTGGTGGCATTTCCCTTGCCATCTTTTAACGGATTTACCAGTGTCGTCGCCAACTCCCCGGCCCTGGTACAGAATAGCGGCTGGGAATTCGTGGCGGGTGCAAAAATTATCGACAAAAGAAATTTTACATTGTCAGTTAATGCTAACATGGCATTCAACCAAAATGTACTGCTTTCATATCCGAACTTCAATTTATCCCCCTATGTTGGACAATATATAGTTGGGCAACCTTTAAATCTTGTCAGACTACTACACTATACGGGTGTAAATCCCCAGACTGGACAATATACTTTTTATGATAAACTTCATACGAACAATGTAACCGTCAATTACAATGGACAACCGGATGACACATACAATCATAACCTGAGTCCTAAATATTTTGGCGGATTCGGTATGAATTTCCGATATAAAACCTTGCAGCTCGTCCTGTTTTTCAATTATAAAAAGCAAATAGGCATCAATTCGATTGCGCAAAATAACTATGTAGGGACGCTTAGCAATCAACCTACTTTTGTTTTGAATAGATGGCAAAAACCTGGTGATATAGCCCCTGTAGCCAAATTCACAACGAGGTATAACGAAATAAATTATTACTACGACTATGTTTCAGACGGAGCGTATACAGATGCTTCGTTTATCCGGCTTTCCAATCTCGCCCTTACTTATTCGTTGCCCGGTACATATTTGAAGAAAGTGGGTTTGAAGGGACTCTCTATTTTCATTCACGCAAATAATCTCTTTGTAATCACTGACTATAAGGGAATCGATCCTGAGACACAGAATTTTGGATCCATGCCCCCGGCCAAGACGCTCGTTGGAGGCGTATCGTTTAATTTTTAAAGATATTCTTTATGATGCGAAAAAATATTATTCCTCTCTTCACCGTTCTACTGGCTTTAGTGGTGTGTGCCAGTTGTAATAAATTGGTTAAAGTTCCTGAACCGATTAGCAGCGTTACAACCACTGAAGTTTTTTCGAACCAGGGCAATGCTATTTCCGCGGTTACCGGGATATACAGTAACATGAGCTACGATGTGGACAATTTGATCTATAGCAATGGCGGCGTTACCCAACTTTGTGGGATGTCCAGTGATGAACTGGAATTATACAATGCCAGTGGAGAAACTTATGAGTTTCAAACGAACCAGCTTCTTTCTAACAATGAAAATATAATTAACATCCTTTGGGCGCCTATTTATTCGAATATCTACCAGGCTAACGCAATTATTGAAGGCTTGGCCGCATCTACGGCGATTCCGTCTTCCGTTAAAGCTCAATTGACGGCGGAGGCTGAATTCATTCGAGCATTTTGTTACTTTTACCTGGTTAATCTCTATGGAGACGTTCCGCTCATAACGTCCACGGACTGGACCCAGCATCAAGGGCAAGCCCGGGCACCTTCCACGCAGATATATGCGCAAATCGAATCCGATCTTCTTGATGCGCAAATTCAACTTCCAGGGGATTATTCCTTGTCCGGCGGAAACCGTTTTTGGGCGAATTCTTTTGCAGCGACAGCATTACTTGCGAGGGTCTATGTCTTCGAAAAGAAATGGAATAGTGCTGATTCAGCAAGCTCCGTAGTGATTAATTCTGGTGATTTTTCCCTTTTAAGTAATTTGAATAATGTCTTTCTGGTGAATAGCAACGAAGCTATTTTGCAATTGCAGGTGGTTGATAATTTCCCTTGGGCTACCCAGGAAGGTTACCAATTCGTTCCCTATGATACTACTTCAAGCCCAAACTTCTATATAACCCCAAGTCTTCTTTCAGCTTTTGAACCGGGTGATACGCGTAGGTATAATTGGATTGACAGTACGGACGTATCCGGAGTATACTACTACTTTCCGAATAAATACAAAAGCAGAGAAGGCTCATCTGGAAATATTGGGGAATCGTATATGCTTTTAAGGCTTTCTGAACAGTACTTGCTACGGGCGGAAGCAAGGGCAAATGAAAATACCAATCTTGCGACAGCCATTTCAGATCTGAATATTGTCCGGGAGAGAGCCAGCCTTACGGATTTGCCACCCACTCTAAGTCAGGCTCAGGTTCTGGCAGCCGTCCAGCAGGAACGGAGAGTCGAGCTCTGCGCTGAATGGGGAAATCGCTGGCTAGATTTGAAACGTTGGGGAATTGCCACTCAGGTCCTATCAGCAAATAAAGGCTTTTCAGTCGTCGCCGATGCACTGTTGTATCCAATCCCACTGGCAGATATTCAGACTGATCCAAGTCTTACGCAGAATACAGGGTACTGAGAATTAATCAACATTAAAAAAATAATTTATGCAAAAAAAGCGGACACGTTTTAAATATCTGATTAAAGCACTTTTTCTGTTTTTGTTGCCTACAATGTTAAATGCTCAACCGCCCGCTTATCAGATTACTGGCCATTTGCCGGGGTTAGAAGAAGGCGAAAAGGTGATCATGAGCCTGATTTTAGACGGAAGCTCAAAAGTCGAAAGAAGAGACTCCGGCTATGTGATAGACGGCGCATTTCATTTGACTGGTAATGTACCTGAAGGCCCCAGGCTCTATTTTATGGATTTTGATAGACATCCGACAAAGACCTGCAGGCTGCTAATTAATAATAATGAAAAGATTACCGTTCGATGTGATAGCAATATATTAAGAATTGATCATGGCTATCTTGATGACTATTTGCAGATTGAAGGAAGCCCCTCTAATCACACCTGGCATTTTTTTTACACGGGCATAACTTTGTATTGTCAAAGTACAGCACAGTTCAATGGAATATTGCGTAAGATAAGGGATTCGATCGGATTTGATGCTCAAGAGGTCGGTTCTGCGATTATGGCAAAAAAGGAACTAAATAAGGCGCTTTATTATGGTCTATTACGTAATCCCGAGCCGGCAGATGTCTACATACCAGCGATGCTAATGGAGTTGCTGGGGGATAAGATTTATGAGAGGTCCGGTCATGATGCTTTTTTAATGGCTGTCTACAATGCCTCCGATGATGCGGCCAAAAGAACTTATTACGGAAAATTATTTCATCAATATGCTATATTAAGCGTTGGGCAACCTTTCCCGGAATTCGTATTACCCGATCTGGATGATAAGCCCCTGGCGTTAAGGGATGTGGTATCCAAAAGCAAGCTAACCATCGTGCATTTTTGGGCTGTCAATTCATATATCCGGAAGGAAACGCAGGACGAACTTCGATCAGTCTATAAGAGATATCATGACAAGGGACTAAACATTATTGGTGTGTCCTCCGATACGGCCGATTACGAATGGAAGGGCTTTTTGAAAACGCAACAGTTTCCCTGGTTCAATGTATCTGATCTAAAAGGAGGAGAGGGCGTAGTCGGGAAAATTTACCACGAATACGGGAAGGCATCGGAACCCGCCACTACTAATGTGTTGATTGATTCGGCAGATAAAATTATTGCTTGGGACCCTAGCCCAACTGAATTGCTTTGGTATCTGTGGAAATATTTCGATAGTGGAAATAATATAGTTGCCGCAAAAGATAAACAATAACGATTTGACTACGTAACAACTAAAGAAAATGAAAAACAGGGAAAAAAGACTATTACTGCTCATGCTGATGGTTGCCGTTCTCAGCTGTAATAAACCTGCCAATGTTGCAGCACCCGCTGCTGTTAATATTATAAACGCAATTCCGACGAGCCAAGGCGTGATTCCTGTATTTGGAACAACGGATGCACCCCATTATTTTGCCAATGCTCGCGAAATCGGTTATGGTGGAGTCGCTCTTTATTCTCCCGTCGGAGGATCTATTGCTTTGTATATTGTACAAAGCAGCGATACCGGGGACGCAAACCCCAAGAACGACGTATTCTATGGGAACCTAAATTTGGTAGCGGGAGGGATTTATTCCTTATTCCTCGCTGGGGAGAATACAAATTCAGATACGGTCTTTGTACAGGACCACCTGCTGGCTTTTAGTGATAGCTCGGCCGCCGTGAGATTTGTAAATCTCTCCACGGGAAGCCAGCCAATCACCGTAAATATTCAGGGTAATCAACCAAATGACACTGAGTTTGGCAATCTGTCTTATAAAGCTGTAAGTGAATTCAAGAAATATTCGGCGAAAAGCTCTGTTCCGGGATACTACAACTTTGAAATTAGGGACCAAAAGACCGATACTTTACTTGTGACGTTCCAATGGGGGTATACCCTATATAGAAACAATACATTGATAATTTCAGGTTCGGAGGCGCCAGGGAGTAGTACCCCTCTGCAAATCATACAGATGAACAATTTCTAAGCAAGGGAAAGTTACCATTGTGGAGTATGAAAAAAATTCTGGTAGTAGGATTGAATACATTGATGTGTTTGTCGGGCGAAGCGCAACAGGCCAATTGGCAAAATCTTGATCTTGAGAAAGACAGTGTTTTCGGTATTAGCACAGAAAAGACCTATTTGCACCTGTTAAAGGACAAAAAGCCCACCAACGTTATCGTTGCCATCATAGATACGGGTATAGATACCTTGCATGAAGATTTGAGGCCAATTCTTTGGACAAACCAAACCGATGGCTCTCATGGGTGGAATTTTATCGGATCGGAGACGGGACAGGAGGATGTAACTCATATTGCAGGTTTTAAAAATGATTTTTTTGATAGCTTATCGTATACTTTGGTGCCATTCGTCTATCGTGCCGGTTATGAGGCCCATCGAAAGGCGACTTCCGTATTGGCCGAAAAGATCGATGCAATGAAGTCATTAGTAAAAAGCCTTGAATTTTCAGATCAGATCGCCGGCGAGATACAACAGAAAATACATAAGCACAACCCCGACTCGGTTGATTTTGCAAACTACATTCCTCAAGGTGAGAATGAGAAAAAATTCCTTCAAATTGTTCGAGAAAGACTGCCGGAATACAAGGCTTGGGAAGATTGCAAATTCTGCGAAATAGACAATCCAATTAAACTTGCCAGATACCATCTTAACCACGGATTAAATATCTCAGACGAAGAGCCGGATACCGCCACCGGAAACGCAGATATAGGTCCAGATGCGATAGGTATGATAGCAAATGCCAATCTTGTCCCCTACCATGGGACGCATGTTGCCGGTATTATCGGTGCAGTCAGGAACAACGGAAAGGGTATAAATGGTATCGCAGATGATGTCCAGATCATGATGCTCAAGGCAAACGGTAATATTCGCGAATTGCGAGATAAAAATTTGGCAAATGCAATCATTTTTGCTGTTGATCACGGAGCCAAGGTCATAAACATGAGTTTCGGCAAACCCTATTCCTGGGACAAAAAGGCCGTGGACAACGCTGTAAAATATGCTATGCAGAAGGACGTACTGCTTGTCCATGCGGCTGGAAATGCCGGCGAGGACCTGGATGCCGTTGAACACTATCCCAATCCTATATATTCAGACAAAAGCGGCTGCGCCGAAGCCTGGATTGAAGTCGGTGCATCAGGCTGGAAGGATGATTCGACACTTGCCGCGCCCTTTACTAACTATGGACAAACCACTGTCAACGTGTTTGCCCCGGGGGCTCAAATCTATTCATCCATTCCGGGTTCAAAATATGCAAGTTATACCGGTACCAGCATGGCGGCACCAGTTGTTAGTGGTCTGGCGGCGCTAATACGAGAATATTATCCGCAGCTTACAGCCATCGATGTAAAAAATATCATTTATAGTTCGGTAACAAAAGTACAGCATAAGGTGTTTGTCAGAGATAAGAACGGCGTGACTCAATTGGTCCCGTTTGCGAACATTTGCACCACAGGGGGCATTGTCAATGCATATACAGCATTAAAACTAGCCGAAAAATATAGCCTGTATCCAAAATGTCGCCAAAACGAATAGAACTGTCTGTTCTGGGTTTATTTAAAATGATACATAATATGCCTTATGAAAACTTGCCAGAGTGGTCACCAGAATCGATTGATAGCCCATAGCCGTTTTGAAGTAACAGGTTGCGCCATTTGCAGCTACCGAGGTGAAGTTTCCAATTACCACTAGCAACGGTATTTGGCCGCTGTATGTATAAGCTGTTGATCTAGGAGCGTTTCGTTTGGCTGGTTTTGAGGATACAAAAGCAACAAGACACAGTACAATAATACCTGTGCGAATATAGAATTTTGATTTTTTCATCATTTTATTTTGTAGAAATGCACCTGCACAATTGTGCAGGTGCATAAGTTAAAATTGCAAAATACTTTGAATCCGTTTGATAGTCCTATTGGAGTTTCTAAACTATGGGATCCAGTAAGCTTTTTGGGTGCTCGTCGCAGTGGTAAACAACGTTGATTTTGCCCCATTCTTTGTAACAAAGAATGCGGTTACACTGCCCGACGTGGAGGTTGTAAAATTCCCGATTACCTGTACCCCGGCTACAGGGGTCTTGGTATATCCGGATGTCCTGGCGGATTTCTTAACGGGTTTTGACGCTGCAAAAGCCGCAAGGGTGAGTACTAACGCACCAGCACCCCATAACAGATTTTTCTTTTTCATACTTTAGGTTTATAATTAGTAATAGCGCCTACTCTTTTGGAAGGTTTTCGGCATATCCTTACCTTCTGTATTATAGAAGGATTGGTACGCTTAAACGGCTTTAGTTAACATCAGCTGTTTAATACGTAATGTCTTTATTCTAGTATTCGATAACCGATTTTATCCGGATCAAGACAACGTAATAGAAAATGAATGATGCCACTGTTTCCAATCATAAAATCTGCCGTAGGATCGTTATATTCTTCCATTTTCCAATAACCTGACCCGTCCTTGTTTTTAATTAGGGAGTTTGTGAAAACACCTGCAATCCAATTCGCACGGTCATACCATTCAACATTTTTGCAGATTCGGCCTGCTTCTAGGTATAGCTCGCCCATAGCGGCAAGACCATTCTCCTGCGTGAAATTATTATTAACCATACGGCATGGGTAGGCCCGTAATGCTTTTTCGATGATTCTCTTTAGATATTCGTCTCCAAATAATTCATAAGCTTTGAGAAATGTTAATAGAATGCCTTTTCGTTCGTCGCCGACTTCATGACCGAGAAGAATTTTTCGCTCGAATTTTTTTTGGTCTAAGAATTCATCGAGATGCCTCGTTCTTTTTAGTAACCAATCTATCGACTTGTGAACTGCAGATCTTGCATTGTTGTCCGAAAATATTGAGATATATCGTAATAGAAACCATATGATACCCACTATACCATATCCAAAACTTAATGGTTTGCGATTTTGAATTAGAAAAGATTCATCTCCGATAAGCCAGGATCCATCATCTTCTTGGGTAGTAACTAAACTTTCGACTATCCGGTTCAATGGCTGTAAAAGGTCTTGTTGTTCAATGACACCGAGGCACTGCAGTATCGTTGTCCCCTGACCTGCCATACCATTTGCGAGGTCTTTGCATTCGGTAGCCATTTGCAGTAATTGGAAGATATCTGTTTTAACGTCTTCATTGTTAATTAAAATGCCGAATTTCATTGACTGAGCGAGCGCCAGTGCTATTCCTGCGGCACCTGAATAGAGACCTGACTGTAGGTTCTCGGACGTGTTAAGATAATTCTCAACACAATACGCTATACTTTTTCTCAATACGCCCTTTGATGAATCGATATCAAATCCTGCTCCTTTTGCTCTTGCAAGTAAATAGATTACGCCACTTATTCCATATCTGATTCCCGGGAAAATTGAATATTCCTTATATTGTGCAATTCCGTAATTTTCAGTAGCAATCAGTCTTGAACACCAAATTTCATTGAAAATAATAATAGGCGGTTTTGTTAAACCTTCTAAAGCCAGACTAATTGTTTCTTCAATTGAGGGTTTGGTGATGGCGCCAAAAGGCAATTTACTTACAGGTGTATTATGAGCATTTCTTTGAAGTTTGTTCCGATAATCTTTTAAAGTATTTTCGATGTCATCAATTTTTGGCCGGAGTTCTGGGGTGTAGCTAAGGCAAGAGCCTATGAGGGAAGCGAGATCATTATCGCCGATAAAGAAATTTATTTTTTTGATCAATGACGCTGGATGATTTTGGTCAAATTTTACCGGCGACAGTCCGGATAGAACGTCTAGAATGAGCGCCCCCAAGCCATAAACGTCCTCTTTGAATGTCGGTACTTCGACTCTTTGCTGTTCTGGCGACATAAAACCGGCTGTTCCATATTCAAACGGAGGGGTCGGCTTATGGTCATTTATCGAATAGGTCAATTCAATATCTAACAAATAAATGCGATTTTTCTTGTTAATCATAAAATTCACAGGTACGATGTCCCTATGGACAAAACCTCTTGCGTGCAGTTTTTTAATGATCGATGTTATGGCAATGGTGTAGTCGACAATCCTCAACGCATCTTTGAAGTTTAACAAATTCCATTCCTTTGAATTGGGATTTATTTCTTTTATTTTTTCATAAAAAGAACGTCCTTTAATATATTTCATGACCAAATACATGGTTCCGTCAACAGTAAACAGATCTAAAATTTCAGGTAAGGGAATCGTATCCGCCAGCGAGAAGTATAACTCCTGTTGCCATTTCAACCTGTCATGGATATCCCGCCCTGAAATTTCAGACGACATATTTTCATTTCCTTGTTTGATCACACATTTTTTAACTAATAGTAGTTTTTTCAAGTAGAGGGCTTTATAAACATTTCCCCTTACATCGGATTTTAAAATATCTGTGATCTTGTAGATATTCTGTAAAATCTTCGGTGGTACAGGTTTCTCTGGAACTGTAATTTCAGAAAAGGGCCAGGATATAAATGATGGACACTCGAACGGTATCGTTTCATGGTCCTCAATTTTTTCAAGCTCGGTGGTCGTGATATATTTGACTTTTCGGCCATTTATTCCGGCGGGTTGAAGTGGCATGAAACTTCCATAACGTGTATAGACGATATTTCCCAATAATCTATCGGTTAATATTTCCGGGCCTTTAAAACTGGATGTATACAAAATCAATTGCTTCGCAAGCCGGACGGCCTCTTGATCTGACTCTGGATAGATGGTGACAATCTTGCCGATTTGGGTTGTACCCAGGTTCCCGCTTAACAGATCAATAGCGGTATCTTTGTCCATTATTAGTTTAAATGGAACGTTTTCAATGACCAAAATGGGTACAATTTTTATAAGCAGATCAACAATCTGTGATATTATCACCGAAAGGTGAAGGATCCATCCTTGAGAGTTTATAATTTCTTTGACCTGTAAGTGATAATTATCAAGTCTATATTCCACGTTGTATTGCTTCAAAATATCCGAATAATTCTTTATTTCAGTAGCAGATACATTTTTTTCAACTGGCGGAGAATCTACCTTGCTTTCGAAAAAGTTGGCATTCATAATCTATTGTATTGATAGGTTAGGCTTTAATTGACTACTGTTGTCATTTTCGATTGTATTATTTTCTCGGACAGACTTGCCCTGCCATTCCATCAGCAACATAGCGGTTATTAATAAAATGATTATGGGGAAGAATTGGTATCGAAATACATTTATTGTGACTGATACAGAGAATAAAAAATTTAATAACAAAGCACAACATGCTAATTGTAGCAATTTTCTGATGCGGGGGTTTTGAACGGCATTTTTATGATTTATATACATCCTGCCTAAACAAAATAACAGGTATATATTTAATGCGAAAAAGAGCATTGGAAAAACGAATAATATCGGCCATTGGATATCATTCGATGTTGCCGACAGTTTATTGGGTCGATAGCGGAACCAATATTTGGCAATTGGCGACACATCTTCATAGCCGACGTTATATTGTGCTAATTTTTCCAGGGGGGGCATCATGTAGTTCTTGATATTGGGAAGGATAAACTCCCATACGTACGCATTGGGATTGTGTCCGATAATATAAGATCCAAAGTCTGAAAATACTACAGAGGCCTTTCCCCATGCGACAATGCTACCGTATTCATCTGTAAACTTATAGTGCTTTGTATAGAATTGTTTTAGCGGAGATCCGGAGTACCGAATAAACAGGTTTCCAACAGACCGAGATAGAATGTTTTTCTGAAAGTCCTTTGGGACTTGTGCGAAAAATTGCTTACTGAGTTGGTCTATTATTTTGACGTCTCCCGATAGAGCAGTATTTGTATCGGCGTATTGATATATGTAGAGGGCATTATTCGCCAGTTGCCAACCGGTGAACAGTGAGTACTGCGCTGTACCTGTCATCTGTTTGGCTAACTGGCGGGTATGTATGATGAAAGGTAGGATGAGCAAGGGGCCTGCCAGGATTCCTGCGAGCTTAAAGAATCGTGGCTGACGGGATAGGAGGTATGCGACGATGGTAATCAATGGATAGTAATAGGCGTTATTTCGAACGGTAAAGCATAGGAATAATGGAATTCCCTGGGTTAAAACATGATGGATCCGTGGGCGATTGACAATCAAGATCAGTTCGCTGAACCACCAAAAGCTAAGGGCAGCAAATAACGGATCACTATTGACATAGTTGGAAAAATACAGAAATAAGGGGTTCAGAAATAGGAAGGTAAAAAGAATGATTTTCGTGGGTCGGCTGGGACGATAGAAATAAAGAATTGTCAAGAATAAATACAAGGCGGTCAGTT
Organism: Puia sp.; assembly: GCA_031292515.1. Taxonomy (GTDB): domain Bacteria; phylum Bacteroidota; class Bacteroidia; order Chitinophagales; family Chitinophagaceae; genus Puia. The sequence goes on from JARLGZ010000066.1 coordinate 77,502, forward strand.
CCAGGAAGAAGTACTGGAAAGCAACCAGGGCGGTATCGGAATAGGTCAGAGCATGGAATGCAGCCAGAAACTTCGAATACCCAATTGGCCAGATACTCACATCCAAATGGGCATATGCAGCATAAATATAGCTGTAGGAGTCTGAGAAGAAATCAGCAAATGGGTAGAAGAGTTTGAAAATTGAAAATTGGACTATACTCCCGACAAGAGCGATTATCAAATATAATCTATTTGCTTTTTCGGTCCAGATGAATTGCAGAAAACCTTTCTCCTGCGCCGTCATGGTTGCGGCGATTCGGGCTTCTGCGGGGGACAACCGACCTGGGGTCGATATAGCGGAATATGACATGTTAAGTGTCTTTGAATGTAGGGGTCGCTAATTCACGAGTTGCTTTTGCTCCTGGGGGATGTCTGTAGTTGTTTCTAAATCCCAGCTATCGGTATACTTGGGGGACCCGCTCTTTCGTAAAAAGAGAGAGTATTTGAGAATACAATAGATCGTCCTTACCGCGTCCTTCCATCCAATTTTCTTCCCCTCGGCATAGGTCCTTCCGTAATAGGAGATGCCCACTTCATAAACCCTTACCCCGGGTACTCTGGCTACCTTTGCCGTCACCTCCGGTTCGAACCCAAAACGCTCTTCCCGGAGTTCCAGATGCTGTATAATTTCCCGCCGGAATAGTTTATATCCAGTTTCCATGTCCGTCAGGTTTAGATTGTTGAACAAATTGCTGGCAAAAGTCAGCGTGGCGTTTCCAATGGAGTGCCAGAAGAATAATATCCTGTGCGGGTTCCCGCCCATAAACCGGGATCCATAAACTACGTCTGCGAAGCCCGAGACAATGGGTTTTAACAGGTTATTATAATCACTGGGATCATATTCGAGGTCGGCATCCTGCACCAATACGTAATCTCCTGTCGCCCGGGCGATGCCTGTGTGGATCGCGGCGCCTTTGCCTTTATTTACGGGATGACACACGTACTTAATATCGGTCTCGGGGCACATCGCTATAAAATCCGCAACAGCGGTCGCCGTGCGATCGGTCGAACAATCGTCGACGACGATGATTTCTTTTTCAATTTGTCGGATAAGGTGAATTTCCTTCACTTTATCGAGGACCTGCGAAATATACTTTTCCTCGTTATAGGCAGGTATAATAATGGATAGTCGTTTTAATGGCATGACGGTCAATTTTATACAATAAATTTTACTGCAAGCAATTTCTTCATTGCTTGTTAACATTCAGGCATTCGAAGCCTTCCCGTGAAACAGGTATGATCCTTTGGGAAAAGGGTCATTGACAGACTCGTTCATGAAAGTGCAAGAGAACTCCTGGGCGTAAGATGTTTCGGCCGACCAGTAATTTTCCTTCGCGATGGGAGAGTGGTTAGCCTTGTATCGTTGTGTTCGATATAAAAGTAGAATGTAAATTCAAAATAAAATTATGAATTTGGGATTATTTAATAAAAAGGTAACCAAATTTATTATTGACGCCATTTTTACGGGAATGGCAAATCCTCTTGTTTTCGTAACCGAATTGTATCTTATTAATTTATCTACACTTTCCCCGGGAATCTCGCTTAATCATTTTAGCGAATAGGTCATTTTTTCGATTTCATGAATCGCCCCCGCGCAATTTGCGTTGATAAACGGCTTTTCGATGAAGAGGGCGGCCGCCAATCGGTGATTTCCATCCCTCAAACAGAGCGGAATGCCCCAGGAAGGTATGCCGAAATCGACCTCGATAGGGAAGGTGTCATCGAAATTCCGGACAAACCAGGCTATTCGGCCAATATGGTCTTTACGGGGTGACAGATCCCATAAACCAAACAATGCAGGGGGTTTAGGTGCTTCCGGGGATAGAAGATTATCGAGACGAAGCGCTTTTTCAATTTCCCACCTCCTCACCGGTGTCTTCATGGTCACCCATACAGTCTGAACAAAGGGATTCCATCTTTCTGCCAGTTTTACCGTGTCGATACGTGTAATCGGGTCCATAACTTGTGTAGCTATCAGAAGGGATCGGTAGCCGGTCAATATCAGTGCCGCCCTTTATCACCGGCAATCCTGTCATATGCTTTTTTGGAGAGTATCAATAATCCGCCGTCTGCAAAATTGAGAATAGATACGGCATCTTTTGTGATGACATAGTGTTGCTTCCAGGAGGTATACTTTGCGTAAAGACGAAGCGTACAATAATCTGTCGCTGTCAAATATTCGGAAGTCGGTGGAAAATGGGTGTGAAAGGCGGACTCTTCGGTACTATCCTTTTTTAGAGGGATAGATATAATGTTTCGATGGAGACAGGACTTTGACAACAAGCTATCGTCCGCACTATACCGCATCAGGTAGTCGTTTCCTAATAGCATTATACCGTTATCCTGCGGTCCGGTCAATAGGTATACTCGTTTGCCCTGGCCGTCGATAAGGGGCACGAAATTCAACGTTGTTCGGAGATAAGAGCGGAAAAATGTGTCCTGCCGAACCCAATCGATCGCGGTTTTCTTCAAGGCAAGATACTCCCGTTCCTGCGGGTTGAGGTCTGTAGCGTGTGCGTCCTCGCTGGTCGGCTGGCTTTTTCCATTGGGAAAGTAAAAGATCACCAGTCTTCGGGTGGGTGTATCATTGGTCAAGATGACACACCGGGTCGTATCCCCCACCGTATAAGAGAAATAGCCACCGTAGTGGCTTTTTAGTAGCGGATACTCCGCAAAAAAAAGATCCGACCCTTCCCAGGAAGCCTTCTCCGAAAAATAGAGCTTGAGGCCCTCGGTGTGGATGGAATCGGCGATACGGGAATAGTTTGTTTGGCCTAAAGAAGTGGTCGAAAGGAGTAGTAGTCCGGCAAAATACGCAAGCAATTTCATATCAAATAGTTTTAAGGAGTCAATTACCGGGCTACCCGATAGTAGCCCATAATCTTTTCCTACAACAATCTGGTTAGTCGAATCAACCTATTCGGGTTTTTATTTTATAGAAGCAGTCGCCTTTATTTATCGATTTGCTCCCCAGCCGAAATAAAAGCCATCCTTTATCAGTTTCCTCTCTTCAAGGTGATTCTATCGTTCGCCCCGATCCCGGCCACTTTTTCCGGCTCTTCGCCCGGCGCCCCTTCCCCTGACTCCGTTCGTTGAAACCCGGTAGATAGGTACAATGCTGTTCCGAGGAAAACCAAGTCTTCGCAGCCTCCGCTTCGCTCCCGGCTGCTCCGCAAGTTCCGGCAAAAAAAATCTCCACACCCATACCGCTTCGCTCATTCGCGTCCTCCTCTGTCGGACCCTCTCTGTCGGGGTCGTATTTTTTTCGCCTTCAACCTGGATTTCCCTCCACAGCATAGGAATCGCTGGTCGCGTAAGGGTTACAACGACGGCGCCAGCCGAATGTTCTAACCAAATTTTTCACCGATCAATTCCTAATTATGTTTCATCCAGATTTCTTTCCAACACCCGTCGATGTTATCGAACGTATGCTGTCCGGTATATCCCTGTACGGCAAAGTCGTCTACGACCCATCTGGCGGCAAAGGGGATATTGCCGTATATGCCTATCAGCACGGCGCAAAAGAGGTGCTATCCTCCGAAATCTCTACGGAACTTCAAAAGATACTTTCGACCCGCAGTAAAATCATTGGGTCTGATTTCTTTGAAATAGAAGCGTGCCAGATCAGCCACGTCGACATCATCGTCATGAACCCGCCTTTTAGTAAAGGGGACTTGCACATACTCCATGCCTTTGAAATCGCGCCGCCGGGGTGCAGCCTATTTGCCTTGTGCAATACCAACACCCTGAAAAATCCCCATTACCGCTCCCGGATGGAATTGGTAAAACTCGTTGAATGTTTTGGATCTTATGAATCCCTCGGCCAATGTTTTCGGAATGCAGAAAGACATACGGATGTAGAAGTGTCGTTAATCCGGTTGAAAAAGCCCTGCCCTTCCTATGAGACTGAATTCGATGGTTTTTTTCTGGAAGAGGAGCAAGAACAGCAAGCAGATGCCATCATGCCCTACAATCTTATTCGTGACCTGGTTAACCGATATGTCGGGGCCGTTAAAACGTTCGATCAGCAAATAGAGGCCGCCGTCAAAATGAACCAATTAACGGAGGGATTTTTTAAATCCCCGATCGCTATGTCACTCACACAAGATGGAGTGCTAAAAACACGGAATGACTTTAAGAAAGACTTTCAAAAAGCCGCCTGGGATTATCTATTCGAAAAGTTGAATATGCAGCATTACGCGACCCGTGGATTGAAAGAGTATATCAATCAATTCGTTGAGCAACAGGCCCATATTCCTTTTACGATGGCCAATATATACCGGATGCTGGAGATCGTCATTGGAACGCAGGAATCCAGAATGGATAAAGCATTGCTTGAAATATTCGACAAGATCACGAAACACCACGACGAAAATCGCTACTACGTCGAGGGGTGGAAAACAAACAGTCATTTTCTGGTGGGTAAACAGTTTATTCTTCCCGGACTCTGTTACCAGGATCCCCGCTATAACAAGGGATCAAGCAAGATTGAAATGGCTCATGGCGATCAAATGGATTTCATAGATGACTTGATCAAAGGTCTTTGCCATTTGAGTGGCTCAAATTATAAACGCATGGGGAACCTGGCCAGTTGGGTTCGTAGTCCTGTTAGAATTGTTACCGATCAGGAAGTCTTTTATTGTCATGAAGCCGCCGGTTGGCAAGGACAGGCATCCAGGGAAGAAGCGCTGAGGCGTGCAGGCATCCCTTACACGGTAGTCAACGATAAACCCATGTACGGCGAATGGTTTGACTGGGCCTTTTTCCGTTGCAAAGCATTCAAAAAAGGTTCGATGCACTTCGAATTTAAGGATCCAAAATTGTGGGAGCTGTTCAACCAGCGGATTGCCAAAATCAAAGGTTACGCCCTTTTTGAAGCCAAGGAACAGACAGCCTATCAAAAACGGCGAACCGGCCGGAAATGACTTGTCATAAGGAAGGCTGTTCCTATAGCAGCCTCCCTTACTGATTCTCAATAGGCGCATTAAACAATTCAATCATTATCAAAAAAATATCATGAACTATCAAAAAAAGCTAGCGGAATTGTGTCTCGATGCGGTCATCGATATAAAGAGGATCGTTGAAGAGAAAACCCGTGTTGAATTCTTTCAATTGGTGGATGAAAGTCAGGAAGACCGGGATTTAGAGTTCTATGAAGAATTCCCCAAATTTTATTCGCACAGCAAGCACGGATTTAGCGAACAGGCCGTCATGCAAAGCATAGAACATTCCAGGAAGGAATTTAGAATAAGCGGTGTCCTTCTCGGCGAATCCTTTCCGCGCACCGCCAGAACATATCTTGAATTATTGGATGCCTCCGAACTCGCAGGGCTGGCCGATTATTTGAAGGAATGGCATACCCTATAATATGCTGACGCCCGACCCGCATAGAGGTCGGGCGTCATTTCAGTAGGGGTTACCACTTACGGGTTTTCTAAATCAAATACGTATGACACGTGCCGATCGAATCAATTCCAGTGAATATTTGTACATTGGCAAATGAGTGGACGGCCAAATCTGCTAAATAAATGGATCCCTGATTGTGCGGAGTATATCAACCCGCATGGCGTCGACATTTCTGTGATAAATGAAAAGGTCTACATCGGTGTCTATTTTCCCGGCTTTGACGTTAATTCATTTTTTTGGGTGGTGTTAACCCGCGTTTTCAAAAGCGACTATGAATGTATGCGCCGCCTGAAAATTAAAACCAAAAGGGACCTCGACGCGCTCTGCTTCGATACCCTTTTTAAGGCTTATCTCGACGGCATCATGAAGGTAGAATGCTCAATGAATGAAGGCATGTTGCTATTTGAAAAAAGACATAGTGGCGTCTATGCGTACGATGAAATGTTCCGTAAATATCATAAACTTGATAATGAAGCCATTACGGCCCAGGATTTTCTAAATTTCACGTTTAATCTCTTTGGTGAACGATTTTACAGAATAGGAAATTGATAACACACTCCAGATCAACCGCTCCATTGAAATCCCACAGATCGTCCTATCCCATTTCACTGGTAATTGCCTGCGAAAGTTAGGCGGCTTCTCCGTGAAGACTTATAAGTTCATCATTAAATGTATACAGCAGCGAAATTAGCCAGTTGATTGCCTTCATCATATCCTTATCGCCGATATTTTCGCCAAAGGAGATGTTCGAAATGACGTATATAAAGGACAATTTTTGAAGAACTCTTATAATTATTGTTGGCGAGTATTTTTTCAAGAATCGTTCAATCCTGATATTATTTGATATTGTCCAGCGCACATCTATGTTCGAAATATAAGCATTCGCTCCCTTCCCTTCCGCCCTTTCATTGATCCCTTTCGCATCACAATCCGTCAATTTGTGGACCAAATCGGTGAAATCCTTAAGGACAATTAACACGGCCTTATCATCCCTATCTCCCAGATTACTTTCCATAAAGCACTGCGTAAGGGTTTGCAGGTATTGAGAAAGAGTTAGCGGAGGAAAGAGGTCAAAAAAATGCTGGATCTCCTCTACTTTTTCTTTGTCCCAGTTTAACGGAATTGATGTTCGCTGTTTCATATTATTAGGTTTATGTTTTTGCCAACAAAAAGATGAAGTGTTTTATCGGTAGTCACGCAGAAAATAGATGGCATCTACGTCAAGCTCTTTCGTAAGTGCCAATAATGTCAGAAAAGTGATATTGACGGTGCCCTTTTCTATTTTTATGATCTTACTGTTGTCGATGTCGCATCGTTCTGATGTTTGTCGAACTGTTAGGCCTTTTGCTTTTCTAGCCCGTAAAAGTTGGTTCCCCAAGCGCCTTAAGTTTTCTATGTCGTTTATGTTTCTCATGATCTATTTTCAGCAAGGGACCGGTAACCACAGACGCCTATCCTTTTACCAAATTCTGTCGGCCAATTAAAATTCAGCCAAAGAAATACGGGATAACCAGCGACACTGGTCCCACGTTCTATTGTCTATCCAGGTATCGATATCGATTGGATGCCTTTTTTAAGACCTGCCAGACGATACTTTTTGAAAATTGCCCGGCCATTGAAATAGCCAGGCATTTATTAAACCTAATCCTTATCGATTTCGTTGCGCGAGATAGAAATCCCACGCTCACCGGGTTCACATTTTGTGAACCGCAAGTTTGCACCCGGCAATCTTATGTTTGCCGGATTATTGAAATGGCTACACCGGTAGCTGAGCTTTGGCTTTTACACTAAGGTCTCTCCTTCCGTCGCTATAGGAGCGACAGCATGGAATTACTAATCAGGCCCTTAATTTTATTATATACTACTGAGTTGAAAATTTACTACCCGAACTGGAAAATATTTTTTAACGAAAAGATCCCCAAAACAGGTAGTTGAATGATAATTAAATATTTAGCGCTGAAATGAAAATTTCCGAGGACATTTTATACAGGTGAACAATGGGTTGTTGCGGTCGTTAATATCCGCAATTCCAACAGTCTGTGATCCGTGACATGCTTCAAGAAAGAGCCACCTGATTGCTGCTGGATGTTATTATAGCGAACCGCGTGCGGCAATGTAAGTGGTGGTAGCAATCGCCCAATAAGCAAATACTCTTATTTTTTGCACAATCTTATTTTCGTCTAAAGATAATTTCGCAAATTTGAAAGTCCGCTAGTCCTTCATCGGGTTGGCCCCTTTCCTTTCTCTTTGTCAAAAACGACCGTCCATCTTGCGGCCCTTTAAACCCGGCCGTAGATTGGTAAACTCATTCTATTAAAATAAAGTGCGCAAGTATGAAACTCCTGTCTAAAAGGAAGGGGGAAATTCAGCTTTCTGAAACCATGATCCCACTATTTGAAACCCATGCGATACCTACCGCTGAGGTGTATCAGTTTTGCCGGACAGTCGACTTGCATAGTTAAGAAATAGATTTTACAAATATAAGAAACCAACCTACATTCAGCGTCGATCCAAAGCAGAAGCGGCTCTGCAGGGATGCAACCGTGTAGGAATAGGATC
>JARLGZ010000067.1 GCA_031292515.1 Puia sp.
CCGACGGCTGGTGGCTCCTGCGCGCCTCCAACACCCAGGCCGTCCTGGTCGCCCGCGCCGAATCCGCCACCCCCGCCGGCCTGGACCGCCTCAAGTCCGCGCTGGGCACCCAACTCGAAGCCTCCGGCCTCCCCACCCCCGACTTCACCCATGCCTCCGCCGGGCACTGACCGCGAGGCGAGGCTCCGCCTCGCCCGGGGCGCCGCCCCGCACCCTGCCAGGGCTTCGCCCTGCACCCACAAGGGGCAGGGCCCCTTGACCCGGTTCGTTTGGTAGGACGGCCCCCTCCCATTGTGGGAGGGGGGGGTGCGCAGCGCCTGATAACCTAACCCGGCGATAACCTCGTCGAGATGGACCGCCGTAGCGGAAAGAGGGCGTTTGAAAAATCCCGCCTGAAAGCCCGCATCGCGCCCTTCCAGGTCATCCGGAAGCTCTGGCCTGCAACAGGGAAGCAGACATCTTCGCCAATCGCTTGGCCGGTGAAATTGGATCAAGAGCAACTGTTGTAGGTCGGAAGAGCGAAGCGTATTCCGCCTAGGCGGTCGTGCGTTACGATGGCGGAAGGCGCTCCGCTTTTCCGCCCCACGCTTGCTTCGATGTAATCATGAGCGGTCACGTAAGGAGTTCTGAATTGGATCCGATTGGGGCAGCATTGGTTGCAGCATCTGCAAAAGAAACCATTGGACCTATTACGGAATTAATTAAGAAAATTGGTGCTGATGCCTATAATAGTCTAACTTCAAGATTTGAGGGATGCTTCCAGGGGCATGTCGAGGCGACTTTTGCGCGGTGCTCCAAGATGAAAAATATCCTCTACCGCGACCAATCAATTGATTTTCTTTCCCAGTATGTAAATGTCATATTTTCCTTATCCGGCAGGGAAATTTCCGATTCAGAGGTATTGTCAGAAATTATCGACCGCAAGCCAGTTTTGATATGCGGAACTGCTGGTGCGGGAAAGACGATGTTTATGCGCTGGTCGGCTTTAGCACTAATTAAAGGAATAGAATCATACGGACGAGTCCCTCTATATTTGGAAATGAGGTATTTCGAAGATGAATTTGAGAAGGAATCTCTTGAAAAATATGTATACAAAAAGACATCGGCGACCGATGATGCATCAAGTTTTTCCCAATTTTTAAGTGGATTAAAATCTGGCTTATTCGTTGTTCTTCTAGATGCGATCGACGAGATCAAGCCGAGTCTACGGGATAGAGTCGTCACTAAAGTACTTGATTTTCTGCACGAATACCCGCTATGTGGTATCGTGTTGTCGAGCAGATTTGATGACAAACTTGAAAGTATCCAAGAATTTTCTGTGCTTCGTACAATGCCAATGAATGAAAATCAAATTGTTCACGTCATTGAAAATCTAGAATATGACAATCAGATAAAATCGAAACTTATTGAAAAATTGAATGGAGGTCTATACGAACAACTAAAGGAATTTTTGTCGAATCCGTTGCTTGCTACCATCATGCTGTTAACTTTTGATCACTCTGCTGATATACCAACTAAGCTTACTGCATTCTATCAGCAGGCATTCGAGGCGCTGTATCAGCGTCACGACGCTGCGAAGGGGGCATATAAGCGCGATCACTATGCTGGACTCCCAATCGATCGGTTCCAAACGATATTTTCTACACTTTGTTTTCAGACATATATTAATTACAAATTTAGATTTTCTGATGGAGATTTACTTTTGGCTTTCAGGGGGGCTTGTAAATACAACCAAGAAGAAGTCGATCCTCAGTTGCTCATAAGAGATTCTATGGAATCTATTTGTTTGATTCAGAGAGATGGTCTCGATAATATATTCTCGCACAGATCATTTCAAGATTATTTCTGCGCCCTTTTCGTTGCACGATATCGAGAGGCGGGCGTTGGGGGTTTGATTGAGGCGCTCGCCTCCATGGAGAACCGCTCCAATGTGCTCAAAATGCTTTATGAGCTGGCACCGGAGGTCTTTGAATACGAATGGGTTCTTCCGACTTTAAAGAAATTTTTGTCTGCATTTGGAAAAATACGCCTGGACACGGCATCCGGGCTCAGTCGAATATTTTCTGGGATGTATGACTCCGTCGACGTTAATGTTAAGTCACATCGAGTACAAATTGTATCCTGGAGCGCAAGGAGCCCAGCCTCGAAAAGGCCGGAATGGGAGTGGATGTCGATCATATACGGAGCCACGGAGGGGAAAATTCGTTTATACGGATCGACATTTTCTACTAAAATCTGGGACGATCTTGATCAATTTCTAGAAACCGTTCCAGACGACGTTAGACCGGCGAAAGATCTAATCGTCGGGCGAATTCAAATGGATTCCGAGGATAACGAGCATCGGCATATAAAACTAATGCCATCTGACGCGAATTGGTTAATTTATTCGAATCTACCTGAGATATTCGACGGTATACGTTTATCGATTCGTCGTTATTATAGAGAGATAACGCAGAGACGCAAGAATAGACGGGTGAAAGTTGATAGTTTATTGGAAAAATCCAGCAGAATTAATTCTCCTTCGTTCGGTCGTCGCTCGCGTTAAGTCTTCACAAGAGTCGTGGTTTCCGCAGGCTGTGGTTGAATGCAGGCGGATGGGCTATCGAGAAGCTAAAGTTTGCTCCCTTGGGTCGATCGCTAGCAAATTGCCCTTCCGCTTCCACCCCGGTCCCGCTCCCCCCCCGCCAACCCAAGTTGCCGCCGCACCCCGTGTAGCGATGGCGAATTGCCTCCCCCCAACGCCCGCTGGTGGGAGAGGTCGGATGAAGTTTCGCTCATCCGCCCCAGGCCCCTCGCGTAACCGGCCCGGATAAGGAAACCACCCCGGTCCCACTGGCCAATACAATGGAACGTGGCGGACCAATACATCCCACGTGTGATCCGTGAATCGCACGCCACCACTATATCTTATATATACTTCGGTCCGCCCGGTATATTGCTTTCCTATGGGATCAGCGCGGACAGTCCGCCGTCACTGCTATAGAGACGCGACGGAACATGATGCCACGCTTGCGCTGCCTTTTCTTCCTTTGCGGCTTCACCGGATTTGCCATTCACCAAGCCAGGGCACAGGCTGCCTACGATAAAATCGGGCAGGCCTCCTGGTATGGCGTCGAAGAGGCTGGGCGCCGTACCAGCAGCGGCATTCCCTTCGACCCCAGCCGGTTGAGCGCGGCCCACCGCAGCCTGCCCCTCGGTTCGTGCGTTCGGGTGACGCAACTCGGGAACCACAAAAGCGTTGTCGTTCCGGTCATCGATCGCGGCCCCTTCGTTCGCGGCCGGCTGCTGGACCTCTCGCAAGCCGCCGCCGAGCGCCTGGACATGATCAAGGCAGGCCTCGCGAAGGTCAGGATCGTACTCACGTCCTGCACGAACGGCGCTCTTCCCAAAGCAACCCTTTAGCGGAGCAGCCTACCGCCGGGCCTTCCCCAGCGAGCGTGGGGCGAAAAAGCGAAGCGCATTCCGCCACCCGGAAGCCCCCCGCGCCGACCCGCTCCGCCAACCCAAGTTGCCCCAGCCCCCGCGCTGCGATGGCGGATCGCCTCTGCCCAACGCGCGCTGATGGGAGA
>JARLGZ010000068.1 GCA_031292515.1 Puia sp.
AACATAGAAAAGCCTGCCATTGGGGATGTCACCGAATAGGTATTTTCCCTTCAGAGAAGGAGTAGCGGTCCCTGTATACTCATAACCCCCGGAAATCGCATTGCCTTCGTCATGATCAAATGCCGCGACCGGGTAGGTGATATGTGCTATCGAATCGTTGGCAGCAAGAGCATGGACTTTATTGATGTCGCCCAAGGGATTAATGAGGAAAGCTCCTTCCCGGATGGGCCAGCCATAGTCGTGCCCTGGCAGAACGAGGTTTAACGATTCGATATTGGCCTGTCCGATATTGGTGACCAGCAGTTGGCCTGTCCGGCTCCAGGTAATCCGATGCGGGTTTCTGAACCCATAGGCATAGATCTCCCGGCATGTTTTGGGGTCGCCGGTCCGGCTGAACGGGTTGTGAGAGGAGATGCCATATTGCCGGTTGCTGCTGTTGCGTCCCCGGGGATCGATACGAAGGACGGTTCCCCAGACGCCATCCAGCCGGTGAGGCAGGAAGGGATACCCGTTTTCGACGCTCCCACCATCGCCGACCCCGATGTATAGTTGTCCGTAGTCTTCCCCACCGGGTTTCGCAAGGGGGTTGAAGCTGATGTCCTGGACGCCATGGATCCCGGAAACCATGTCAACCCGGAAAAGTTCGCGGCTGGTTCCCGAAAAAGGGGTGGCCTCCGGATGAGCCGTTTTCCATTCCGTCAGAACCCATTGGAGGGTTACTTTCATCGAGTCGGCATAGTGGAAGTCGGCCTTCTTTATGTGGGCAGGCTCCGTATGGGTTGTATACAACAGACCGTTGTGCGCAAAATCGGGATGGAAGGCGAAGCTGCCAAAACCGGTTCCCAGGCCGGGCTCGCTGATAAAATGAGGCGTCAGGGCCGCGAGGTCCAGGTAGACCACGGGCTGTTTTCCCGCCAGGGAATAAAGCTTGCCGCGGAGGTCCATGATGAAAAGATCTTTTTTCCCGGGCTGATAGTCCATTTTGTTGATCCTCGTCAGGGGGGGCTGCGCGGCGGAATGGGGTATTTCAGCGATCTCTTCCAGGCCGAGCACGAGCCCCGAAAGCGGAATCGGTTGGGGGTAGGGATTCCGGATGACCGTCGAGTCGTATTTTTCATGGGATCTGGGTCCCTTTTGGGTGTTCAGATAGGCGAGGATCCTGTTCAGATCCGTATCCCCGATCGCCCGGAAGGAAGGCATCATCGTATGAAATTGTTCGTACAGCTTTTTTGCCCGCATATCGCCGGAACCTATGTCGGACGCGGGATCTTTTATAAAGCGTTTCAGCCATGCGACCGAGGTGTCGCGCGTGATCCCGTTCAGGTTCGGTCCGATCCCATCCTGTTTAAAGTTGTGACAGGAACTGCAGTTCTTTGAGAAGGCGGTCTTGCCCAGTCCGATCGAAAGCGAATCGGTGGCGAGGGTTTCTGTATCCGGAGCAGTGCAGGAATGGAATAACAGGGATCCTACCAGGGAGATGATTACGAAGGCAAACGTTCCTTTTCTCATTGCTAACAAGATTAAATATGGCAGATAATAATAGCAATGTCTTTGACAATCATTGCATGAGCGGTATTCTTAATATGACTTGCAATTTGTGTACTGTCGAAAGTAGGATTTTTTTAATAACTTTTTTTTAACTAATTACTGCTTAATGTTGCGCCTTGCTTGCCGGTTAGGTTACGTTAATAGTCAAACCAAACTACATCTGATGCAAAGAACCCGATCCTTTTTGTCTTTTGTCTTATTCTCTTTTCCATTCTTTCTTGCAGCACAAACCCGGCATACGGTCAGCGGGACCGTCCGGGACAAAAAATCGGGGGAGACTCTTATCGGAGCGAGCATCGTCCTGCTGGGCCAGTCCCGTTTGAACGTGCTGAGTAATGCCTATGGCTTCTATTCGGTCAATGCAACTCCGGGAGACTATAAAATGGTGGTGAGCTTCACGGGTTACCAGCCTGATACCGTGGCGGTTTCGCTGGTCCGGGATGTGGTGGTGCCGGTGGAATTGACCGCGGAGGGCGCGCAGTTGCAGGAAGTGGTCATCTCCGCCAACAGGAATAGCAACAATGTAACAAAGCCGCTGATGGGGGTCCAGAAACTTTCTATCAACGAGATCAAAGATATCCCCGTCCTATTCGGGGAAAAGGATATCCTGAAGACGATCCAGCTTCTTCCCGGCGTACAGTCCGGGGGGGACGGGAACAGCGGTTTCTATGTACGGGGTGGCAGCATCGACCAGAACCTGATCCTGTTGGATGAGGCGACCGTGTATAATCCTTCCCACCTGTTGGGGTTCTTCTCTACCTTTAACTCGGATGCGTTGAAAGACGTGACCCTGTATAAAGGAGCGATCCCCGCCGAATACGGGGGGAGGCTGGCTTCTGTGCTGGATGTGAAGATGAACGACGGGAATTCCAGGGATTATCATGCGAGCGGCGGCATCGGGCTGATCTCTTCGCGGTTGAATGTTGAGGGGCCTGTCGGCGGCGATGACAAGGGCTCGTTTATCGTAAGCGCCCGCAGGACTTATGCGGATGTGTTCCTGAAATTGTCAAAGGATACCAATACAAACCGGAGCAGCCTCTATTTTTATGATATCAATGCCAAGGCGAATTACAAACTCGGGGACAATGACCGGATTTATCTGTCGGGTTATTTCGGTAAGGACAACCTGGGCCTGGGCAATACCTTTGGCATCGATTATGGCAATTCCACCGCTACCTTTCGCTGGAATCATATTTTCAACAGCCGGCTGTTTTCCAATACATCGTTGATCTATAGCAAATATAATTATGATATAAAGATCAATTCGGGGAACAACGATATCGGCATTACCTCTTATATCCGGGACTACCATTTCAAGGAGGATCTGCAGTATTACGCCAATGCCAGCAACAAGATCAATTTCGGGATCGATGTGATCAACCATACCACGTCTCCCGGTGTGATATCGGCCACCGAGAGTTCCAGCTATAACCCGATCACGGTATCGGATAAACATGCCCTCGAGACCGCCGCTTATTTTTCGCATGACGTGTCTGTCTCCGAGAAGCTGAATATGAACTACGGATTGCGGGCGGGTCTTTTTACGGTCATGGGGCCCGGCAAGTTCTATACCTATGATTCCAGCGGGAATGCCATCGATACCGCCTCCTATGGATCGGGCTCGATCGTGAAAAACTATTTCAACCTGGAACCCCGGTTCTCGGTCAGCTATAAGGTGACGGATGTAAGCTCTTTTAAAGTGGCGTATACGCGGACGACCCAGAATCTGCACCTGCTGTCCAATTCCACTTCTTCGAATCCGACGGACGTATGGATTCCCAGCAGCAACAATGTGAAGCCCGAGATCGCCGACCAGGTGTCCCTGGGGTACTACCGGAACTTCGAGGCCAATAAATACGAATTTTCCTCGGAGGTCTACTACCGGGACATGCAGAACCAGATCGACTATAAGAACGGCGCACAGCTGATCGCCAATGAAAATGTGGAGTCGCAATTGATATTCGGGAAGGGCAGGTCCTATGGCCTGGAGCTGTTCTTCAAGAAAAAGGTGGGGAAATTCAATGGATGGGTCAGCTACACGCTCTCCCGGACGGAGCGCCAGTTTACCGGGGTCAACAACGACAGTTGGTACCCCGCCAACCAGGACCGGACGCACAATCTTTCGGTGGTGGCGATCTACAAGGTCAACAAGAAATGGACGCTTTCGGCGGATTTTGTCTATTACTCGGGCAATGCCGTCACCTGGCCCAGCGGCAAATACGAGGTGAACGGCCAGGTCGTCTTCCTGTATACGGAACGGAATGCGTACCGGATGCCGTCTTATAACCGCCTGGACGTCGGGGCCACCCTGCAGGGCAAGAAGACAAAGAAATTCGACAGTAACTGGAATTTCTCCATCTATAACCTGTATGGCCGCGAGAACCCGTATAGTATCAGTTTCCAGCAAGACCCCGGGGACGCGTCAAAGACACAGGCGATTCAATATGCGCTTTTCAGATGGGTGCCTTCGGTGACGTATAACTTTAAGTTTTAGTGGTGAGTGGTGAGTGGTGAGTAGTGAGTGGTGAGTAGTCAGTAGTGAGGAGTGAGGAGAAAGTAGTGAGTAATCAGGAGTGAGTGAGGATTGAGTAGTGAGTGGTCAGTAGTGGCTGGTGAGTAATGAGTCGGGTGAAGATAGAGAGCAGGCAGAAGTGAGGGGGATTTGAAAACGAAAAAGATTTTGAAAACGAAATTAAGAGATGCAAATATGAAGACGAGAAAACGAATACGAGCTGCATTTGCGGTGACGGCCGCTCTGGGGTTGGCAGTCTTGTTTTATTCCTGCAAGAAGACGGTGACGCTGAAGCTCAACAATGCGGCTGCGGAAATCGTAATACAAGGAGAGGTCACCGATGCGCCGGGACCTTATACGGTGACGATCAACCAGACTGTGGGTTTCTATAAAGACAATACCTATCCGCCGATATCGGGCGCGGTCGTCAAGATCAGCGATGGCCAGGGCGAGACGGATAGTCTCACAGAGACCGCTACTCCCGGAACCTATGCCACCCATATCCTGCAGGGCCGATCGGGTAACACGTATACCTTGTCCGTGTTTGCGCAAAATAAACAATATACGGCCGTTTCGACGATGCCGGCACTCGTTCCGCTGGATTCCGTGACCTTTGAGACAACCAGCGGATTCGGACAGCACCAAACCAATGCGGTCGTGAACTTCCAGGATCCGCCGGGTATAAAGAACTATTATCAATTCATGGAATACATCAACGGACAACTCTTCAATAAGGAATTCTTTATTTTCGAAGACCGGCTTTCGGACGGGAGATATATCAGCAACACGCTGTATATGGATAGTACTTACCTACAGAGTGGACAGGACCTGGAGGTCAAAATGTATTGTATCGACGAGAATGTCTATAATTATTTTTTCCAGCTGAACCAATCCGGCGGCGGAGGTGGCTTTAATACGGCATCGCCTGCCAACCCTGTCTCCAATATCAGCAACGGAGCCCTGGGGTATTTCAGCGCGCACACAACACAGTCGATAAGTGTCGGTGTTCCCAACCAATAAGGGTGCAATATCATTATTAGCAGGTTGATCAACGGGGTGTCCGAAGAATAAATACTATACTCAGTTATAAGTAGGCTGTTTTTGTTATGTCTATAAAGCTAGTATTCAGACACTTCTCGGGGAGGTTTTTCTATTTGGGAAAGAAATGTATCCGCCGGTGGAAACAACATCGTTAAATGAACCTATCATTTTGCAAAACGCTTGCATATTCGGAGTTGTTCTATTACTTTAGAGCCGTTAATCCTTCCTCAAAGAGTCTATGCCCTTGAAATGCCATGATTTAATTCATCGTATTTTATAAATTAAAATGGACTCTATGTTACACGCAAAAGAACTTCGCTACGGTAATAAAGTATTCAATTCCAAAGGTGAAATCATTACCGTTCAGCAGATCCTCTGCAGCACGATCATCTACGATACACAAATGAATATAAGCGCGGAACTGGCTCCTGTAAAAGGTTTTTATGAATCCTCATATAGCTCCCAGATGGTAGAGGTCGTCAAAGAGGCTGAATACCAGGAGATCGACCCCATCCTGCTTACACCGGGCATCCTGGAGAAATGCGGGTTCCGTAATTTTATCCGGGAAGAATGGATCGTCACCTACGGCAATAACAGCCATGCGGATTTTGAATTCACATCGGACGGACTGAGGCTCAGGCATCCGACACCTTCCCGCGTAAGCATCTTATATCTCCACCAGCTTCAGAATTTCTTTTTTGCGGTCACCGGTCTTGAGCTCGAAGTAAACCTGTAAAAGGACAGCCTGCAGACATTGATTGTTGCGTGGGTACCGGTTATTCGCTCTTAAACCAGGATGCCGGGACTTCCTGCGGCGGACCGCCGTCTTTGCTATATTTCAGCTTTAGCGTATAACCATAAGCGGCGTTTGTGAAATCCAGGGAGAAAGGATGCTGCCCTTTTTCGAGTGCCGACTCGCCGCTTTTTTCCCGGGGTCCGTGTTCACCATCATTGTTCACGACGAGTCTATTCGCGATATGCAGGACGCTCCCATCGTCGGAGGTTAGAAAGAACCGGTAGATGCCTCTTTCCGGTACTTCGATATATCCTTTGAACCGGAGGGCGAAAGGAATCTCAGGGATGCCTGCCGGTACCGCGGCATTTCCGGACTGCATGGCGCTGTCGGGGGCAGCCTTTATTTCCGTGGTTTTACTGAAATAGCCCTTGTAGAAAAAACATCGCAAACCGGGCCGCGGATTGGCCGCTCCGATAGGTTTTGCATAAGACTGGCGCTCGTATTGTACGGTGTTCAAGGCGCTGCGGTTACCCCCTTTGGAAAAGCCAGCCAGCTTTATGGTCAACGAATGATCTATGAGGATCGGTCGTGATAAAACGGGGGAGGACCAGCCGGGCGTCGTTCCATCGAGGGTATACCTGAGGGTCAATGAAGGAATGGGTGACTTTATAAAAAACGAGGCGGTATCGGTGAACACGTGCATTTCCGTCAGGCCGGGTATATTGGGCAGATAGTAATGAATTCCCATTTCGTCAAGGCGGCCGTATTGTTTGTCCAGTCTTTTCAGGTAGGAATCATATAGGTCGCGATGTGTCCAGCCAAGTTCGGCAAGCGCCGTCATCCGGGGGAAGAGCATATAGTCCGCGCGCGTCTCCGTGGTGATCCATTCGGTCCAGAGATTGCCCTGGACACCGATGATGTTCTTTTGCTGGTTCTCATCCAATCCATAGAGGGGATCGTTCAGATTATACCGGTAGACCGTTTTCAGGGTATTGCTGTCGGGAGCGGCGTCAAAATAAAAAGGCCCATCCGGCGTCATCACCACTTTGTTGCCGTTACGGGTCGCTTTCACGAGGGCCTGTTTGGCATCCGGCCGCCAGAACATCACGGCTGCAGAGGGGTCGATGCCTCCTTCGACGATCTCGTCCCAACCGAGCAGGATCTTTCCATGTTCGTGAAAAAACGCCAGCAACTGATCGTTGAAATAGCTCTGAAGTTGCTCGAGGGTTGCGATATTGTTTTGGGCCATAAAGGCCCGGCAGCGTTCGGAATTCTCCCAGCCTCTTTTATCTACCTCATCCCCTCCTATATGAATATATTTTGACGGAAACAGATCTATGATCTCCGAGAGGATGTCCTTCACAAATTGCAGGGCGCTGTCCTTGCAGGGACAGATGGGGTCGGAAAATGCCCAGGTCCCGTCTGGACGGGGGCCGCCGGCGCAGGTTAGCCAGGGGTAAAGCTTCACGGCAGCCATCATATGGCCCGGCATATCGATTTCCGGGATAATCTCGATATGACGGGCGGCAGCATAACGAATGATCTCTTTCATTTCGTCCTGGGTGTAGAAGCCGCCATGCTCCGTTTTGCCATTCCGTTGCCTGAGATGGGTCGGGTCCATGCGAAAATCGGGGTTGCCCGTCTGAGCGTACGAGTCCAGGTCTATCGAGTCCTGGTTATTAAAAGTTCGCCACCCGCCTTCTGAAGTCAACCGGGGATATTTTTTGATTTCTATGCGCCATCCCTGGTCGTCGGTCAGATGAAGATGAAACGTATTGTATTTATACAAGGCCATCCTGTCGATGAATGTGTGCAGGTAGGCGGTGGAGAAAAAATGCCGGGATACGTCCAGCATCAAGCCTCTCCAGGGATAGGCGGGTTGATCGGCGATCTCCACGGCCGGGACCGACAGGACAGCGGAGGTCCCCCTCTCCATACCGGTGGGCAGCAGCTGGCGAAGAGTCTGGATGGCATAAAACATCCCCGCGGATGTCCGGGCCTTTAGAATAATTCTGCGGCTGTTTACGGATAATGTGTATCCCTCTTCCATTGCGATGGAGGCATCATATTGAAGCAGGACCGGATGAGCCGTCGACCGATTGCCCGCGTTCTCTGCGCCGGGCCCCTTTGCCGGATTGTTTTCCCCTACCGGTCCTTCCAGGGCTTTCCGCAGTATTTGGCGTAAAAACGCCAATTCATTTTGGAAAAGGCTGCTCCGGACGGTATTGCTCCGGCCTGCCGGGATTTCTGTAACGGGGGTCATTTTGCCAATAAAGAAGGCCCCCTCTTTTGGTGTCAGGGAGCTTGGGTAGGGAATAATGGCATATTTCCCGTCATCGGCAGACAGATCTTGCGCATATAAGAAAGATGACGGGAGGAAACAGGATAAAAATATCAGGAGCGGGACAGGGGAGGCATGAGTGCGATTCATTGTTTACCGGAAGTTTTGCGCTTACAATTTTTGACCGGCAAACTTACTGATCCCACCAGATTATTTTATGTGTTTCTTTGATGGTTTATTTGCATTGCCCGGATTGGCTGCGTTGGCGTGAATCGGAGCGAACGGTTGGGAGGGATTCGTTTCGTCAGGTCGCCGGGCGAGAGGGGGCTTGTTAACTTGCGCGGCAGGGCTTTTCGAGGCTGAAGGCCGGGTGTTTTTCGGAAGGTCTGACCGGATTGCCGCCATGATCTTTTCCCGCAGGCTGATCTTCTCCCAATAACTCAATACGGGTATTTCTTCGCCGGCGTTCTCGATCAGGTCTCTAAGTGTCTTGTCGAACATATCATGAGAAGTATAACATTTGAGAATTGACTAAATCTCATGCCAAACTGTATGAAAACATCATTTATCTCATTGCCATTTGGCATTATAATCCTATTTTGGTTATACCGACTGCCTGCCAGTTCTTCTCATCACTTAAAACTCTAATGTGAAACATCTTTTTCTCCTGGTGAGTATCGGAGGCCTTATGGCCAGCGTGTCGGCTGCCGGTCCTCTTCCCCGCATCGCCATTGCGGGTTTAGCGATAGAATCGAGCACCTTTTCGCCTGCCCTTACGGATGAAGAGGCCTTTCATGCAAAATACGGCGCCGATGTCTTCTCTCTTTACCCGTTTTTATCGCCTGATTCGTCGCTTCGCCGCCGGGCGGTATGGATCCCTGCGTTGATTGGACGTGCCCTGCCGGGAGGGACGGTGACGCGGGAAGCTTATGAATCACTGGTGCGTAAGACGCTGGAAGCGCTTGCAAAAAACGGCCCCTATGACGGCCTCTATTTTGATATTCATGGCGCCATGAGTGTCGTGGGATTGGATGACCCCGAAGGAGACTTCCTTATGAGGATCCGGAAAGTGGTGGGGAAGTCGACGGTTATCTCCACTTCGATGGACCTGCACGGGAATGTGTCGTGGCGTCTCGCGGAAAACACGGACCTGATCACCTGTTACCGGATGGCGCCGCACGAGGACGCTATGGAGACGAAGGAACGGGCCGTAGAGAATCTCGTCTACAGGATCGAAAGCGGGAAAGGCAAGCCGGCATATAAGGCGTGGATTCCCATACCTGTCCTGCTGCCGGGTGAGAAGACGAGTACCCGTATAGAGCCTGCAAAAAGCGTTTACAGAGCCGTGGCGCCTGCCTCCAGGCAAAAAGGGATCATCGACGCCGCTATTTGGGTCGGGTATGCCTGGGCCGACGAGCCGCGCAACCATGCCGTTGTCATGGTCACCGGTGATGACAAGGAAAAGGTCGCCCGCACCGCCGAGCAACTGGCCCGGAGTTTTTGGGACGCGCGATCGGGTTACGCCTTCGTGGCGCCTACCGAAAACCTGCCCGAGTGCCTGGATAGTGCGTTAAAGAGTCCGCTGCATCCCTTTTTCATCAGCGACATGGGGGACAATCCCACAGCCGGCGGCGCCGGAGATGTCACATGGACGTTGACGCAGATATTGGCCCGCCCCGAATTCAAATCCGCCGGCGGTCCTTCTGTAATTTATGCTTCCATACCAGGCCCTGAACTGGTGGAAAAAGCGATACAGGCGGGAGTAGGCGGACAGGTCGATGGCTATGCGGGCGCCAAAGTGGATGCCCGGTATGCTCCGCCGGTGCATATAGCCGGAACCGTAGAGTCCATCGAATCCGGTGACAAAGACGCCGTTGTGGAAGTAGTTGTTCGCGTCGGAAGCGTGCACGTTATTATCACCCAAAAACGTAAGCCATATCATAAAGAGGTGGATTTCACACGGCTGGGTCTTTATCCCCGCAAAACAGACATCGTCTTCGTAAAGATCGGCTACCTGGAACCCGAGCTGTACGCCATGAGGGCCGCCTGGCTGATGGCACTCACACCCGGCGGCGTGGACCAGAACCTGGAACGTCTTCCCTACAAAAGAATTCAGCGGCCCATGTTCCCCCTGGATAAAAATATGGCCGAACCGGACCTGTCGGCAAAGTGGGTACCTTCTTCGGACCGGTTATAGAAAAGGGAGGGGGTATATCGGATGGGACAGACGTGCACGGGGTAGGGATATTCGATGCGGAACCGGAGGCAGTCAGGGAGATCATGGATGAAGATCCCGGTGTCAGGCAAGGGGTCTTTGTATACGAGGTCCATCCATGCCGGGGTTTTCCGGGGGATAAGCTTCCTTGAAGAGATCCGTCTTCCTGTAAACCGGCGATGTCTCGTCAGGGAAGCGGAGAGGCGCTAAGACAGGGTTTTCGCGGTTTTCCTTTCCTCGAGATAAAAATGCCACAAAAGCATGGTGGCAAGGGTCCTGCAGGGCTTCCAGCGTTCGGTGAAAGCGACGATTTCTTCCCTGGTTGCCGTGAGCGGAATTTTTTTTATCTTTTTTAGCGCGTTCACCGCTGCAAGATCTCCCAAGGGGAATACATCGGGATGATGCAGGATAAAGATGAGGTAGATGTCTGCCGTCCAGTTGCCGATTCCCTTTATGGCTGTCAATCGTTGTCTGATAGTCCCGTCATCCAGACTTTCGAGCTCGGCGAGCGACAGTTGGCCGCTTACGATGGCTTGGGCCAGGTGCCGGACATAGCCTGTTTTTTGCCGGCTGAAATAGCAGGCCTTTAATTCCTCGTCTGTCAGCGGCAAAATGCCTTCCGGTGTTATTTCCCCCGTCTTCTCCTTCAACTTGTTCAATGCAGACAACGCAGAAGCCAGTGAGACCTGCTGCTCCAGTATGATATGGACCAGGGTTTCAAAGGTATTGGGCCGCGACCAGAGGGGCGGATAGCCGTATTTCCGGATGATGGCTTTAAGGTCCTTGTCGCGGGCGGCCAGTACATCGCAGAGAGTATGGAAGTTCGAATGATCGAATCGGGAAAACATCCGTCAAGATAGAACGAATTCCCGATTTGGGGAGGAGGAATCCGCCCAGGATAAGGCATCGCATCGGATTGCGTTGCCTGCCGGCAAAGAGATCAGGTTTGCCGATCCGGGAGAGATTATCAGATACCTGTCCCAAACAAAGAAGGGAAGCGATAAAAGAGGCCCTGAAGTATTACAGGTCTTTTTGAGACGGCCGGTTTGCCGGCGGGTCTTCGACTGGTATATAGATCTCTGTCAGGAGCCTGGAGGCTTCGGTGGTTCGCCGGTTGTTCAGGTAGACTTCGAAAGGATAGTTGTCCCGCAGTCTCATCCCGCCGGTCGGATGCCAGGACCGGTAGATACGGTTCCAGGTCTGCCACAAGGTATCATAAGGTCCTCTGTGCCGGAAGACGGCCCATGTCCCTTGTTCTATGGTGCCGGCGATTACAGGTCGCTTTATGACCGGGGCTATCGAATCGGGGATCACGGCGCACGCATCGAAACCGCAATCTTTTGCGGTCAGCAGATCGAAATCTCTCAATATGCCCAGGCGCATACTCACTTTTTCCAGGATATGCTGTCTTTCCAGGTAGCGGTGCAGGGTATCGAATGCCTGTCCCGCGATCGCCGTGAAATCCTCGTTTGCAGGTACCCGGTTCCGTATGGTAAGCATGCTGAGGGTGGGCAGATTCCGGAAATCTGCTACCGGAGCATCTGTGTCAGCCGTCTGGTTTTCCTTTCTCTTTTGGGCATATACCTTCTTCCCGGATCCGCGGAACTTTGAAGGCAATATGCCAAACGAATATTTGAATACCTGTATAAAGGAAGAAGATGTTTTGTAGCCCGACCGGGCGGCGGTCTCCGCGACACTCATCCCGTTTTCGATCAGGAGAGCGGCCCTTGCCATCCTTGTCCGGGTGGTATAGTCGCCTATCGTCTCTCCGACGAAGGCGGTAAATATCCGGTGGAAATGAAAAGGCGAGAAATGGGCCTGCCTGGCAATATCCGTGATTGTCAACCGGGTCTCTGCATGGTCCCGGATATAGCGCATGGCGAGGTTGATCCTTTTGCGGTAGTCCATTTCGGTCTCCAGACGATTCGGGCCGGCACCGTTCAGGCTTCTCATAGTGGCAATATAGGCAAATAATCGATTTTTCCGAAGCGGGCGGGAATATCGCAATCTTGCTAACTTCCTTCCGGCTCTTCCGTGAAGTTCGTTTTATCGATAGTTTTACCGGAAATGGCTGACTTTTTACTATAAACGGCAAATGTATAAACGACAAATGATGAAAATACTCATTATTATACTGGCCTTGTTTGGCGGCTTTGAAAGGGGAGAGGCCCAGACGGGCTTTACGAACCGGGATTTTGCGGACAGCAGCCGGTCGAATTGGTTG
This sequence comes from Puia sp., assembly GCA_031292515.1. GTDB lineage: Bacteria > Bacteroidota > Bacteroidia > Chitinophagales > Chitinophagaceae > Puia. The sequence goes on from JARLGZ010000068.1 coordinate 12,558, forward strand.
GGTACGGGGCCGAGGCCCATCCGGTCGGTGATTTGGTATCCTGCCGGCAAAGGAGGGAAAGTCGACACGATTCGCGACCTCACACAATTTTCGACCCCTCTTACCGTATTCCGGGATGCACCGTTGCCGGCTGGTAAGAGGAGATACCCGCTCATCCTGATCTCCCACGGATCGCGGGGAAATGCCCTCCGGATGAGCTGGCTGGCGGAGTACCTGGCATCGAAGGGGTTTATCGCAGTGGCCGTCAGCCATAACGGAACGGACGAAGAAGAACGGAATACGGATGGCATGGGCTTATCCGATTTCTGTATATGGGAGCGTCCCAGGGATCTTTCCGCCGTCCTGGACAAGATGCTGAAAGACCCTTCGTTTTCGGATAAAATCGACACCGGCCGGATTGCGGTAGCCGGGTTCTCATTGGGCGGAGCAACGGCCATCTGGGTGGCTGGCGCTATTTTCGACAGGGACCGGCTGGCAAAAATGGAACCCGATATTCCACCGATGCTCAGGGATGCGATAAAAAGGCTTGTTGAGCTGTCCTCCCATGATCCGATCGTTCAAAAATCGCTTACACATAGGGGAGACTCTTTTAAGGACCGGCGTATCAAGGCGGTATTTGCGCTCGCTCCCGCCATCGGGCAGGGTTTTGAACGGAAAGGCCTGGGAAGTATTACGGTTCCGGTACAGATCGTCGTCGGCGACGCCGACCTGGTGGCTCCCCTGGCAAGGAACGCGCGATACTATACGGAAAATATCCCGACGGCGAAGCCGCTCATCATCCTCTCCGGTGAGCGTGGACACTATCTTCAACCGGACACGGCGCACCGCTACCCGGCGGAGTTGGAAGAAGTCGGCGGGATTGCCTTTCGATTCTTTACAGAGGTATTTGCGGCCCGAAAATAGTTATTTGAGCGAAGAGGTGGGCTGCTGTGAATAGTGATCGTTTACGAATATAGATGACCCGGTTTGCCGGATGGCCTTGTTTGCCGGGAATATGACTGCAATCCAGCTGATTCCGTTCCGGATGAAATAGTACCAGGTTAATGCGCGACGATGGGATATGAACAGGCAGGCGCGGTCTCTTCCGCGCGGCGACGATACAGATTTTTGCGTAGTTTTGGCGGCCCGGCAGGCCTCGGGGCCAGCCGTTTCTATTTGTCGTTGCTAATAATGTAAAATGAAGAAATTAAGCAAGCTCCTATCTTTTGTCATCTCTTTTGTCATCGTCTCTGCGGTCTTATTTCCAAACGATGTGATCTCGCAACGGCGGCTCGCCGAACCCTCGCCGAATCAATTCAGGTGGCAGGAACAGGACCGCATCATGTTTATCCATTTCGGCATGGCTACCTGGCAGGGCAGGGAGTATGATAATTTCTCCACGGACCTGAAGAGGGTCAACCCGGCAAAGCTCAACACGGACCAATGGTGCCGGGCTGCAAAATCCTGGGGCGCCAAACAGATCATTTTTGTGGCCAAGCATGTCGGCGGGTTCTGCTGGTGGCCTACCACGAGTACGGACTACAATGTGTCTAATATCGCCTGGAAGAATGGCGGGGGGGATGTGTTTAAAGAGCTTTCGGCTTCCTGTAAAAAATACGGTCTGGGTCTCGGGGTCTATATCTATCCGGGAGATGACAGATGGGGTGCCGGTCTGGGGAGTGGCGGGAAAACCAACGATCCTTCCAAACAGGAAGCTTATAATAAGGTATATCGCCAGCAGGTGACGGAAGTGTTGACGAGATATGGGAAAATGCAGGAAGTCTGGTTTGACGGCAGCTGTATAATCGACGTGGGCGATATCCTGGCGAAATATGCAAAGGAGGCGGTGATCTTCCAGGGACCGCAGGCTTCTATCCGCTGGTCGGGCAATGAAGCGGGGCAGGCTCCGTACCCGGCATGGAACTCATTGGACAGCGCGGATCTTTTGACGGGGGTGGCGACCTCTGTGCAGGGCAATCCTGACGGGAATGCCTGGGCTCCGTTGGAATGTGACGTCACTTTGTATAACCACAACTGGTTCTGGTCGGAGAATAATGAAAAGAAGCGCCGCAACTTGGGGGAACTGATGGAAATCTATTATAAATCGGCGGGGCGGGGAGCCATCATGCTGCTTAACGCCACGCCGGATACTTCGGGGCTGATTCCCGAAGGGGACATGAAGCGTTATGCGGAACTGGGTGCGGAGATCGACAGAAGGTTCTCGCGTCCGTTGGCAACGATCGTCAACAAGAAAGGGAGCGTTATCGAACTGCCTCTTGGCAAACCGACTGCGATCAATCACATCGTCATTATGGAAGATTACCGCAGGGGTGAAAGGATAAGGGGATATAAAGTGGAAGGGTATGTGAACGGCCGGTGGCAAAAATTGTCGGAAGGCTCTTCCATCGGGCGGAAGAAAATTGATTGGTTTGGAACGGTGGCCGTTTCGGGAATCCGTCTGCAAATTACCAAGTCGGCAGGGGAGCCCCTGCTACGTTCCATTTCCCTCTATGACATAGACAATACCCCGGAACTGGAGCAAGTACGCGCCAGCAAGTCAGGGGAGTGGAAGTTTGCGGATACCTGGAGTGAACATTCGTTTACGATGGGGCGGGCCCCGATCGAGGTGGACCTGTCTCCATTCATTGACGAACCGGGACAATATGAATTGAAATTCGAACAGGTGGGCGGAAAAGATTCGCTCAGGATCGAAGACGCCGAATTGTGGTATGACGGTGAAAAAGCATTGCCGGAATTTCTGACACGGAAAGGGCAGGAGCTATACATCAACCGGACCGCACAGGTGACCCCTGAGACGACTATTCGTCTAAAAGTCGTTTGCAGTGCGGGGCCTGCTGCCGACAGCCGGGGGAACATCCTGGTAAGAAAGACGCCTCTTTGAACAAGGCGGCGGGATAAAGCAGCGCAATCTAAAAAGTCACCGTCGGGTATAAACGTCAGGAAGCGGCCTTTTTGTTGTTTATGTCAAATTATTTGCGGAACTTAGTATACGTTTGTTTTCCCTTTTGCCCCCTATTCGCTTGTTGAAACCGCAAAATCAATGAAGCATGGTGCAGACATCGGCCTCCTTCGTCGACCCCGACTTCCGTCGTCTGTTTGAATCCCTTTCCGGGTTGTACCTGGTCCTGTCTCCGTCTCTGCATATCATAGCTGTGACGGATGCTTATCTTGCCGCTACCCTGACGCGCCGCTCCGAGATCATGGGTCGTTCTATTTTTGACGTGTTTCCCGATAACCCTGAGGATCCCGCTGCTTCGGGGGTGAGGAACCTGCATGCGTCTCTTCAAAGGGTAGTATATACGAAGATGCCCGATGCGATGGCGGTTCAGAAATATGATATTCCCCGGCCGGATGGCAGCGGTTTTGAAGAAAAGTATTGGAGCCCGCTGAATTCGCCGGTTTTCGGTGCTGACAACGAACTTGCCTGTGTCCTGCACCGGGTGGAGGATGTGACGGAATTTATGCGGCTCAAGCAGAAAGGCAGCGAACAGGAACAACTCACCGAGGAACTGAAGACCCGGGCTGACCGGATGGAGAACGAAATCTTCCTGCGAGCCCAGCAGATCCAGGAGGCCAACCGGGAATTGCGCGAGGCTGAACGCCTGAAGGACGAATTCATAGCGGCCGTCTCCCATGAACTGCGGACCCCCCTGGCCCTTATCCTGGCGCCGCTCGAATCCATATTAAAGGAAGGCTCGCTCAGCGACAACCAGCAGGAAGGGTTAAAAGTCATCCATAACAACGCCATCCGCCTTTTGCAACTGGTGAATTCACTGCTGGACCACTCCAGGTTGCAGGCAAAGGAAATGGTTGTCCGCCGGGAAGCGACGGATGTCTCCCTGTTGACCGGCTCTCTATTTTCGGATTTCCTCCCCCGCTTCCGGCGAAAAGGCATTCGCGGCAGGCTCTCGCGGGACTCTGCGCCCGTTTATGCGCATATCGACCGCTATCTATACGAGCGGATTCTTTTCAACCTGTTGTCCAACGCCGTGAAATTTACGGATGCCGGCGGCGAGATCACCGTGCTGCTTCGCCAGGAAGGAATGCTCATCGTGTTGCAGGTGGAGGATACCGGTGTAGGGATCACGGCTGAAGACCAAAAACGTCTCTTTCAGCGCTTCCGGCAAATCGACCCCTCCTTCACCCGGCGTTACGAGGGGACCGGGTTGGGGCTGGCCCTGGTCAAGGATTTCGCCGCGCTCATGGGTGGCACGGTGACTGTTGAAAGTGAGCCGGGGGCAGGATCCGTATTTACGGTCACGATAGAGGCGGCGCCCGCGGTTTCTGCCGGGGCCGGCATCCTGCTCTCTGATGCTGCGCTCACCCCTGCCGAAGATCTCCTCTCTGAAGATAAAATAGCCTGGGACCTGGAGGATGCGCCAAAAGTGCTCATCGCCGAAGACAACCGCGACCTGGCTTCCTATACGGCGGGTATGTTAAAGACATTTTGTTCGGTGCGGTCCGTCAGGGACGGCGAATCGGCGCTTGTCATGGCCCGGGAATGGCAGCCGGACCTGATCCTGTCGGATGTGATGATGCCCGGAAGGGATGGCTATAGCGTATGCAAAGCGTTGAAATCAGATCCCCTGCTCTCAAGGATCCCCGTGGTCCTGCTAACGGCCCTCACCGACCGGGAATCGTTGCTGAAAGGTTGGAATGCCGGCGCGGACGAATACCTTTTCAAGCCTTTTCATCCGGAGGAACTGCTTACCCGGATCAAAACGCTGCTGTCCAATACCCGGCGGCGTAATGAACTGGACAGGATGCGTGATCAACTCAATATCGAGCTGGAGCAGAAGGTCCGGGAGAGAACGGAGCAACTGGCCGGCTATGCGTACCGGCTGAACCGGCAGGTAGCCGAACTGGAACAGTTCACTTATATCGCCTCCCATGACCTGCAGGAGCCATTGCGGACGCTGCTGGGTTTTGTCGGTCTGTTGCAGTCAAAATATAAACAGGTATTTGATCAGAAGGCCCTGCAATACATGCAGTTTATCGCCGAAGCCACTTCCCGCATGCAAACCCTGATCACCGACCTGCTCGAGTATTCCCGGATTGGCCGCGGCAATAAGCGGTTGCTCACGGATTGCAACCACATCTTGAAAATGGCGGTAGCCGATCTGGGCGCGCAGATCCGGAACAGCGGGGCCGTCATCGAATGCAGTGAGCTTCCTTCATTGCACGTGTATGTGACCGAGTTCAGGCTTCTCCTGCAGAACCTGATCAGCAATGCCATCAAATTCAGGAAGAGCGGGGTTCCGCCACAGATACGGGTAGACGCGCAAAAAGAGGAGGACGGATGGACCTTTTGCGTGTCGGACAATGGCATCGGCATCGAGGCCAGGCACTTTGACCGCATCTTCCTGATTTTTCAGCGTCTCCATATGAAAGAGGACTTCGAAGGATCGGGGATCGGGCTGGCTTTCTGCAAAAAAATCGTTGAGCTGCATAAAGGGAAGATCTGGGTGGAGTCCGATCCGGGTGTGGGCAGCCGGTTTTGTTTTACGATCAAAGAAGAAAAAACGCATGACCATGAAGAAGAAATTAAACTGCATCTTGCTGGTGGATGACGACCGCGCGACGAATTTTCTCCACAGCGCCATCGTGGAAGACACTGGCTTAACCGACAGTATCGCTACGGCGGAAAGCGGTGACCGGGCGTTGGGTTATCTCGCGCTCTGCGAAGAAACCAGGGATACCGTTGCCGCAAGACCTATCCCGGAGCTCATTTTCCTGGACATCAACATGCCCGGCATGAGCGGATGGGAATTCCTGCGGGAATACGATAAGCTGCTAAAGACGCAGGTGGATAAAAGCATCATGGTGATGCTGACGGCTTCTCCCAACCCGGATGATGAATCAATGGCAATGAGTTTTCCACTGGTAAAAGAATACAGGAGGAAACCTTTGACGACGGATATGCTGGAAGATATCGTCGGTCAGTATTTTCCATAAGGTCTTCCGGAAGGAAGTTATAATAGTTCCCGGGAGTTTATTTTTTTGAAATTTTCATCCCGGCGGGTGAAATTGTCAATTCTTCGGGTGGTGCAGTCATTGTCCTGCAACCACGGGTGTCATAGGTTTGCTTCTTAAAAGCAAATTTATGAACCTATTTCACAGGAAGAATTTTTGGCCCATCGCCTTTTTGCCGTTTTTGCTGGTTGCCTGCAAGAAGAACAGCAGCCCTGGTAGTGGCGGATCGCAGACGGGAACGCTTACGGTGGAGAATGTGCTTCAATCGGAACCGCTTGTCGAGTCGGGGACTTTTCAGGGGACGGGTTCTCCCGCTCTTATACTCCCCGGACAGTCAGTCGCCATCAGCTTTTCTGCCGCGAAAGGGGAAGCCATCAGCTTTGCGACGATGTATGGCTGGTCCAACGATCTTTTCTTCGCTCCTGCCAATCCGGGTATCCTGACCTATGACATGGATGGCAACCCGATAGAAGGAGATGTCTCCGACCAGATAAAGCTGTGGGACAATGGCACGCGGATCAACCAGAAGCCTGGTTCGACGGTCGTCCATCCCGGTACGGCGGATAAGCAGAATATCAAGGAAGTCGCAGGCGTGGATGCGCAGGGCAACACCTACCTCCCCGCGGGACAGCTCGTAAAGGGGGTCCTGAAGTATAATGGCAACTCTATGTTCACGCTGACCCTCACAAATATCTCCGGCGGAACAACCAACGAAACGCCGTTGAGTCCGGGTGTTTGGACGATCTCCTATATTGTCGGCGGTCAATTGCTCCAGCCCAACCCTTTATATACCGCAGGACAGCCGACAGCCAATGGTCTGACAAACATTGCCGAAGCCGGAGACAACTCGGTGCTCTATTCCTATGTGCAGGGTATAACAGGGATCTTCACGCCCCTGTCGCCGGTACTGGTCGTTGTTTACAACGGTATTGACAACCCCGTCTATAAATTGGGACAAAACGACCGGGGAAAGGGGCTCAAATACCTGGCACAAAAAGGTATTCCCGATACGCTTGCCGCCTACCTGAAAGGGGTAAAAGGCGTAAAGGCGGTGTATAACCTGGCGGCGGCCACCACACATGTCCTGCTTCCCGTGATCAGCGGCGCACCAGGGGGCAAGGTGTCCCAGTCGATCAGCCTTGCCTCCGGAGACCAGCTGCTGGTTGCCACCATGTATGGATTTTCCAACGACTGGTTCTTCGCAACGTCCGTCGACGCGGCGATGCTTCTCAAAAACGGGGATATTTCCTCAACCGTTCAACTCTATGATGACGGCACGGCCGTCAATCAGTTCCCCGGGGCAGGCGTGACGCAGTTCAACCTGGCCGGTACGCCGCTGACCGAAAACATCCCGATTTCGCTGGTGCCGAATCCCAATGCGTTTACGACTTTGCCTTCCATTCCGGATATTATTAAAATAACACTGCAATAATCTGTAAGGATTTCGGGAGGGCGCCTACTAAGGAAGTAGGCGCCCTTTTTTTATGGGTGGCCGGTAAATTTCGTTAAAACGGTAAAACCCATCCAAATATGAAATGGATCTTTGAAGACGCAGCCACGGGGGGGATGTTCAGCATCAGCCTGGAAGAAACCCGATTCGGTGGGAGGGGTTTCCTGGAAAGGGGGAAGGAAACGATCAATACCCTCGTCTATAACATGAAGGGGCCACAGGAAGCCATGATCGACAATATCAGGTATACCCTGCCGGCCCAATCTATCCTACCCCTGGTGGCCAACCAGCATTTCCGGTTTGAAAGGCCGGAGAACCTGGTCGCCTGGCAATTCAACAGGGAATTCTATTGCATCGCCGACCATGACACCGAGGTCGGCTGCGCAGGCTTTCTCATTTACGGGATCGAACATCCCCTGTTCATTCCGCTTTCCGACGAGGACAGGAAATGTGTCTCGATTCTGGAGATGCAATGCCTCGAGGAGATGGCAATCCGTGACAAGATGCAGGGGGAAATGCTGAGATCGGTACTTAAGCGGCTGATCATCAAAGTAACCCGTCTTGCTAAGGCGAAGATGAAAAATTACGGGCCTGCCACGGAGGACAAATTGGATATCGTCCGGAAGTTCAGTCTGTTGCTGGAAGTCAATTTCAGGATGCAGCACGAGGTCCGGTTTTATGCGGAGGCGCTGAACAGGTCTCCGAAGACCCTGACCAACGTTTTCAGTCTTTACCGTTATCCCTGCCCGTCCAAACTGATACAACGAAGGGTCATCCTGGAGGCCAAACGCTACCTATATTATACGGACAAGTCGGCCAAAGAGGTGGCGGCAGAACTCGGTTTTGCAAGTGCCGCGCATTTCAGCCGCTATTTTAAGCTGGGAACCGGAGGTAATTTTTCGGAGTTCCGGGAGAGGGAAACTTCAGTATTTGCAGTCGCGGGCGTCTCCCGGGGATTGGCTATTGTTCCGGATGAATACGCCGTCTTTGCCGGATAGGTACGGATTTAAATATTTAAGCAGGTTTGGCCGGACGATGGCATTGCATTTGGCCTGCGGCTGTTCTTTACGAAAGAAGTCACGCGTGGTCAGGCAATATTTGTTCCAGGAGAATTCGAAGAAACGAGTTCCCCACCTTCGTCAAAAAAAGATTTCAGTGCCTCATGATTAAATGCTTAATCAGGCAAAAGAAAAGTTGATTCATCGGCAATGTTAGTACAGCAAAATATTAGTTTCGATAAAAATCTACTAAATTGGTAGACTAATTGTTTTTTTAAATATGTTTGCAATTCTAATTGCTTAAACATGAGAAAACCAATTGTGCTGTTATTTTTATCGTTTTTCTTTTTCTGCGTGGCCATATAAGCTAACTGAACAATAACCCCAAGGATCCTCAAACCGTGCCCTCCGGCACCTTGTTTCACAATGGGGAAAAGAATCTCTTTGATGCGATCGGTTCTACGGATGTCACCGTTGCCCCATTTCGCGTCTTTGCGCAGTCCTGGACAGAAAATACCTATGTGAGTGAGGCTCGCTACGACCTCGCGACCAACAATTCACCGCAGGGATGGTGGAACCAGCTATATGCGAACGGTACGACGAGCGTACTCAATAACCTGGTGAATGCAAAGAGGAACTTCAGTCTGGACGTCACAGATCCCGGAACGCTGAGAAATGACCAGGACATCGATGATATCCTGCAGGTTTATGCGTACTCCTTGCTGGTGAATACCTACGGAGATATGCCCTATAGCAGGGCGTTCACGGATTCGATTCCTTTTCCGGCCTACGATGATGCGAAAACCGTCTACTACGACCTGCTCAACCGCCTGGATACAGCTACCGGTGCGCTGAACCCTTCGGCAGGCAGTCTTAGTGCCGCCGACGCGGTCTACCAGGGGGATCCTGCCAGTTGGAAAAAGTTCGGGGCTACGCTGGAATTGAAGCTGGCATTGGTGATCGCGGATGTGGACCTCCCGACCGCCGAAAAATATGTTCAGAAGGCGGTGGCCGCAGGGGTGTTCCAATCCAATCAGGATAATGCGGTGATACCCTATGGCGCCAGTCCCACTACAAATGCCAATCCCGTCTACCAGGCGCTTGTGATCAGCGGCAGACATGATTTCTGTCCCGGCAACCTTATAGTAAACACGCTATTGTCCTGGAGCGATCCTCGTTTACCGTTGTACTACACTTCCTTCAACGGATCTTACGCCGGTGGAATACCGGGAGCAGGGAATTCCTATGTCAATTTTTCGCAGTTTTCCAGTCAATGGCTGAGCCCCACTTTTCCCGGCGAGATCCTGGATTACGCAGAGTCGGAATTTCTTCTCGCGGAAGCGGCAGAGCGCGGAATGGCCGTGAGCGGATCGGCGGCGGATCACTATGCCAATGCCATCACGGCTTCCATCACCTACTGGGGCGGCAGCACCGCCGATGCAGCTACCTATCTTGCCCAACCGGCAGTCGCCTATCCCACCGCTACCGGCTCCTGGCGACAAAAGATCGGTTATCAGAAATGGATCGCCTATGCGAACAGGGGATGGGACGCCTGGACCGAGATCCGGCGTCTGGGCTATCCCAATATCGATGTTGTCAATCCGCCAGTCAGCAGCAAGGGTGAATTGCCCAGGCGATTTACCTATCCCGGAAACGAGGAAACATCCAATTCTGCACATTGGGCTGCGGCCGTCCAGAACGTCAACGGCGGAGCCGCGGACCTTGTGACGACGAATCTATGGTGGAATAAATGATGACAGGTCTGGTAATTTGTGAAAGCGCAGGGGTGTAAGCGTTGGTAAAGTCAATAACGGGCATACGATTGGCATCCGGCTTTTATAATACAAAAATCATTAGGATTACCTGCGGACTTCGTCCTACGGTGATCCTGGTGCTTAATAGGATTACCTTCGCTTCGCTACGGTGATCCTGGTGCTTAATAGGATTACCTTCGCTTCGCTACGGTGATCCTGATACTTCTACGAGGGGCGTACCCAAAGGCCCCGTCGCGCCTTCGGCGCTCGGGTTTTTGCATCCATCCGCTTAGCCGAGCGAGCTCGGCACGCTCCAGAATGCAAAAACCCCCGACTGTCGTCGGGGGCCTTTGTGCCCAGAATAGGATTCGAACCTACACGCGGTTTCCCACGCTGCGACCTGAACACAGTGCGTCTACCAATTTCGCCATCTGGGCAGGACCCTCAAAACGTTTCCGTTTCGGTGGGGTGCAAAGATAAAGATTTTTGATAAAGAAGTTTACGATTCCAGAAATTATTTTTGACGGGATCTCTTTCCTATGATCAGTACGCCGGCCCCGGTCATTATACGCTGACGTTAAAATCCCTCAACGCGTCGTTCAGGCTCGTCTTCAGATCGGTACTCGGTTTGCGCATGCCGATGATCAGGGCGCAGCTCACATGGTATTCGCCGGCAGGGAATTTTTTCGGGTAGGTGCCCGGTATCACCACGCTTCCCGCGGGAACCCGGCCTTTGTATTCGACGGGTTCTTTCCCGCTTACGTCTATGATCTTGGTGGATTGGGTCAATACTACGTTCGCGCCCAGCACCGCTTCTTTTTCCACGATCACTCCTTCCACAACGATACTGCGGCTGCCAAGAAAGGCGCCATCCTCGATGATGACCGGGGAGGCCTGCAAGGGTTCCAATACCCCGCCGATTCCAACCCCGCCACTGAGGTGAACCCCTTTGCCTATCTGGGCGCAGCTGCCTACCGTAGCCCAGGTATCGACCATTGTGCCTTCGTCTACATACGCCCCGATGTTCACATAGCTCGGCATCAGCACAACGGTCTTCGCCAGGTAAGCGCCGTAACGGGCGACGGCATGCGGAACCGCGCGAACCCCCAGCTCTTTATAATTCTTTTTCAGGAGCATTTTATCGTAGAACTCAAAGGGGCCCAACTCCCAGGTCTGCATTTGCTGGATGCCAAAATACAGCAGGATGGCTTGCTTTACCCACTCGTTCACTTTCCAGCCGGAACCGTTCGGGGAAGCTACCCGCAAACGTCCTTTATCGACTTCTTCGATGACTGCCTTTACGGCTTCCGTATATTTTCCTTCTTTTAATAGATCCCTGTTGCTCCAGGCTTCCGCTATCAGTTGTTGCAATTCCATCAACGATTTTTTTGCAAACATAAGGCATGCCGCCCAAAAACACTATTTTTAGGGTTCATGGAGTTTCAAAAGGATATCGAAAATTGCCTGCATGTATTGCAGGCGGGAGGCTTGATCCTCTATCCCACCGACACGATCTGGGGTATCGGGTGCGATGCGACCGATCCGGATGCCGTAAAAAAAGTATTTGATTGTAAACAACGACAGGAGACAAAAAGCCTGATCGTCCTTCTGGCCGACGAACGTGATCTGCTGAAATATGTGAGCCAGGCGGATCTGCATATCTTCGACTTTCTGCATAAGGCGAAGAAGCCGACCACCGTCATTTATGAAGGAGCCATTGGATTGGCTCAGAACCTTGTCGCGGAAGACGGTACGATTGCCATCCGGATCGTGAAAGATCCCTTCTGTAAACACCTGATTAAACGATTCAGGAAACCGCTGGTCTCGACTTCCGCCAACCTCTCCGGAGAGCCGGCGCCCCGCTTCTTTGCCGAGATCACCCGGGATATCCGGCTCGGGGTCGACTATATCGTTCAATACAGGCAGGGCGATCACGCGATAAAGGAGCCTTCCGCGATCATCAGGTGGAACAAGGACGGCACCCACACCGTTATCCGTCCCTGACGCCCCTGCCTGTCTTTGACCATTTTGATGTAGGTTTGCAACGTGCAGAAATTTCTGATCATACAGACGGCCTTTATCGGCGACGTGGTATTGGCGACCGGCCTCATCGAAAAACTACACGCTTCCTTTCCCGGCGCATCCATAGACTTCCTGGTAAGAAAAGGCAATGAAGCCCTGCTGATCGGGCATCCCTATCTGAGGGAAGTACTGGTATGGAATAAAAAGGAGCACAAGTTCCGCAATCTTTGGAAGATGATGCGGAGAATCCGCCGGGAGAAATATGATACGGTCATCAATGTGCAGCGTTTTGCCGCTACGGGGTTGCTCACCGCCTTGTCGGGCGCCGGGCAAACGATCGGGTTCGACAAAAATCCCCTGAGCCGTTTTTTCACACACAGAATTCCTCATGTAGTGGGGGAGGGATCCGCTGCCGCCTATGGAGTGGCAGAGGCGCCAAGCCGTGAAACCGTACACGAGATCGTGCGCAACCAGGCTTTGATCCGGGCGTTTACCGGGCCGGAACCCGCGAAACCGCGTCTTTATCCAACGCTCCAGGATGCCGTGCGGGTCGGGGAGTTCAAGCGATCGGCTTATCTCACGATCAGCCCCGCTTCCGTCTGGTTCACCAAACAATACCCGGCGGACAAATGGGTCTCGTTTATCGATAAGATACCCGCGCACTTTACGATCTATCTGCTGGGAGCGGGTTCCGACAAAGAACTGTGCGAAACGATCCTGGACACGGCTGTCCGTCCCGGCCTCACCGATCTCAGCGGCCGGCTGAGTTTCCTGCAATCTGCCGCTCTCATGAAGGATGCCGTCATGAATTATGTGAACGACTCTGCCCCGATGCATTTCGCCTCCGCGATGAACGCCCCGGTCACGGCCGTCTACTGCTCCACGCTGCCTTCTTTCGGTTTTGGCCCGCTTTCCGATCAACGGTTTATCGTAGAGATCCCGGAGACGCTGTCCTGTCGTCCCTGCGGACTGCATGGTCGCAAAGCCTGTCCCCTCGGACATTTCCACTGCGCCCGCAAGATAACGGAGGAACAACTCCTTCACCCGATCCTGAACGATTTTAATTCGTTCTTACTACCTTCGCGCTGATGGGAGAAATTATTCATGCCGGTAATTGAACATAACGAAATAAAATTCACCGAAAAAGAGGCTTCTATATTCAGGGAGATCTCTGTGGCTGCGGCAGGGTTGGGAATGGAGTGTTTCCTGATCGGGGGATTCGTGCGGGATAAACTGCTGGAAAGGCCTACAAAAGATGCCGATATCGTATGTCTCGGCGATGGGATCGTGTTGGCGAACGCGGTAGCCGATCGTTTTGTCCCCCGGCCGGCGGTTGCCTTCTTTAAGAATTTCGGTACGGCCCAGATACGGGTAGCCGGGCTCGAAATCGAATTCGTCGGGGCCCGGAAGGAGAGCTATCGTTCGGACTCGCGTAAACCGGAAGTGGAGGCCGGCACGATCGGAGATGACCAGGATCGTCGTGATTTTACGATCAATGCCCTGGCTGTCAGCCTGAACGCGACCGACTACGGCACCCTGATCGATCCCTTTCACGGATTGGAGGATCTGGGAAAAGGGCTGCTCCAGACACCCCTGGACCCTTTGCAGACTTTTAGTGACGACCCCCTGCGAATGATGCGCGGGATCCGTTTTGCAACCCAGCTGAATTTCACGCTTTCTCCCGCGACCTTCGAGGCGATCCGGAAGGACGCGCCCCGAATAAAAATCGTCTCCCAGGAACGCATCACCGACGAGTTGAATAAGATCATCCTGAGCCCGCGACCATCCATCGGTTTCGATCTTCTTTATAAGAGCGGTCTGTTGGCGATCATCTTCCCGCAGATGGTGGACCTCGCGGGAGCGGAGTATATCGACGGAATGGGACATAAAGATAATTTTTATCATACGCTGCAGGTGCTGGATAATATTTCCCGCCATACCGGGGACCTGTGGCTGCGCTGGGCCGCCATCCTTCATGATATCGGGAAACCGCCGACCAAGCGTTTTGAAGAAGATCATGGCTGGACCTTTCATGGCCATGAAGTGGTCGGTGGCAGGATGGTGCCGAAGATATTTGCGATGCTCAAATTACCGCAGCATGAAAAAATGCGTTTTGTCCGGAAACTGGTGGAGCTCCATCTGCGTCCGATCAGCCTGACCAAGGAAAGTATCACCGACTCTGCCATTCGCCGGCTCCTCTTCGATGCAGGGGAGGACCTGGAAGCCCTGATGACCCTTTGTGAGGCTGATATCACGTCGAAGAACAGCCAGAAAGTCAGGAGATACCTGGAGAATTATGAGATGGTGCGCGCAAGGCTGAAAGAGGTGGAGGAAAAAGACCGTATCCGCAACTGGCAGCCGCCTGTCACGGGGGAGATGATCATGGAGAAGTTCGGATTGAAGCCCTGCAGAGCCGTCGGGGATCTCAAAAATGCCATCCGCGAAGCCATTCTCGATGGCGAGATTGAAAACAGCCATGAGGCCGCCTGGGCTTTTATGATGAAAAAAGCGGAGGCCATGAACCTGGTAGCCGCAAAATAGGCGAGTGGGTGATTTTATGTATATTGTGAACTTAAAACCGGATAGCATTCATGGCTATATTGAAATTCAGGATCTATTTTGAGGAAGACGACAGCATTTACCGCGATGTGGCGATCAGGCATACCCAGCATTTTTTACAGCTGCATCAGGCCATCCTAAAAGCCTATGAGTTCGATAGCAAGCATCAGGCAACCTTCTACAGGAGCAATGACAACTGGCAAAGGGGCCGGGAGATCTCGCTGGAAAAATATGACAAGGCCTATAAGGTGGAACCCTTGCTGATGGAAGCTACGACCATCGGCTCGGAGATCAGGGATCCGAACCAGAAATTCGTATACCAGTATGACTTTGTCAAGAACTGGAGTTTCCTGGTCGAGCTGATCAATGTCTCCAAAGAGGAAAGCGGTAAGCTCGAATACCCCGCTGTCGTGAAATCCGAAGGTATCCCGCCTTCCCAGTATGGCACTAAGGGTCTCGTTGGGGATAAACTCACCGAAATTGAAGAGAAATACGACCTGACAAAGGGAGCTGAAGGCTTTACCGAAGAAAAGACCGGCGATGAAGAGGAGGGTGAGGATACGGAAACGGAAGCCAGCGACGAGGAAGAGGACAATGCAAGCCAGGAAGAATTATAAGACCGTTTTCATCATATTGGGACCGACGGCCGCCGGCAAGACGGCTGCCGCTATCCGCCTGGCACAAAGCCTCAATACTGCCATTATTTCCGCCGATTCCCGCCAATGCTATAAGGAATTGGATATAGGAGTAGCCAGGCCTTCTCCCGGGGAGCTTCACGCGGTGAAACATCATTTCATCGCTTCCCATTCCATTTTGCAGGATGTCAACGCGGCGATTTTTGAAGAATATGCCATGGCTCGGACGGAGGAAATCTTCCAGGCACATGACGCTGCCGTCATGGTGGGAGGGACCGGTTTGTATATCAATGCTTTTTGTGAAGGGCTGGATGCCATTCCTGCCGTAAATCCGCTGGTCAGGAATCAGGTTCAGACGCAATATAAAAAAGCCGGGATGGAATGGCTGAGGCAGGAGGTGCGGGAACAGGACCCGGATTTTTTTGCCGTCGGAGAGACCCTCAACCCCCAGAGGCTGATCAGGGCTCTTGAAGTAAAGCTGTCCACCGGGTATTCCATCCTCTCCTTCCGCAAGCAGCAGAAGAAGCAGCGGCCTTTCCGGATCAGTAAGATCGGGCTGAACCTGCCAAAAGAGACCCTCCACGAGCATATTCACCGGCGGGTAGACCAGATGATGGCCACGGGCTTGTTGGATGAGGTCAGGGGTTTGCTGCCGTATAAGGACCTTCCCGCGCTCCGGACCGTGGGCTACACAGAACTGTTTGATCACCTGGCGGGGAGACTATCCCTCGACGAAGCAGTAGCGGCCATAAAGACCAACACCCGGCACTATGCGAAGAGACAATTGACCTGGTTCCGCAAAGACCCCTCTATCCGGTGGATCGGGCCGGGGGATTGGGAGGCTCTCAGGGAGGCCGCCCGAGAGGCCGGTTTTGGGGATGGCCTGTGTTGAAAATGGCCAATGTTGAAAGATAGCCGGTTTTGAGGACAGCCAGATTTGAGGGGGCTCCGGATCTCAGACGGAACCGGATCTGAAAGATAACCGTTTCTTAATATCAGGATCCCGTGGTTTCCCTCTTATTTTACCGGTTTAAATCGAATCTGCTTGATCAATCACCCGCATCCGCCTGATACTCCCCCGCAACGACTTACCGCTTCCTTATTCGGCCCGGATTTTCTCTGGGGTACGGTCCTGGCCGCTGCCCAAAACGAAGGGGCCTGGAATAGCTATGGGAAAGGGGCTTCCATCTGGGACAATTTTGCCCGCCGGCAGGGAAAGATAAAGGGCGCCGACAAACCGACGGTCGCCTGCGATTTTTATCACCGGTACAAAGATGATCTTCTCCTCGCAAAAGCCCTGGGGTTCAAAGTCTTTCGCTTTTCGATTTCATGGCCCCGTATTTTGCCCGAAGGAACGGGCAGGGTGAATAAGGAGGGGATCGCTTTTTATCACCGGCTGATCGACGAATGTCTCAAACTGGGACTGGTGCCCTATGTGACGCTTTATCACTGGGACCTTCCCGCCGCCCTTGAAAAAGAGGGGGGGTGGACCAGCCATCTCATGATCAGGTGGTTTTCCCGTTATGTGACGCTTTGCGCGGAAGAATATGGCGGCAAGGTGAAAGACTGGATCGTGCTCAACGAGCCCTTTGGGTTTACGACCCTGGGCTATATGCTGGGACGACATGCTCCGGGTAAAACAGGGCTGAGCAATTGGCTGCCGGCCATTCATAACGCGGCCCTGGCCCAGGCGGAGGGAGGACGTATCCTGCGGAAAATTGTGGCGGGCGCGCATATCGGCACCAGCTTCTCGTGTTCTGAAGTGATGCCCCATACCGATTCTCCGGAAGACCAGCAGGCGGCCAAACGGCTGGATATCCTCCTGAACCGGCTTTTTATAGAGCCCACGCTTGGAAACGGTTTTCCGCGGGAGGACTTCCGGTTGCTGGAAAAACTGGAATTGCATAACAAGAGCTGGAAATATACCGAACGGATGCAGTTCGATTTCGACTTTATCGGTATTCAGAATTATTTCCCGGTGGTCGTCCGGTACAATCCTCTGATTCCAATCGTGCAGGCGTCAGAGGTAAAGGCCCGCAACCGGAAAGTGCCTTGCACGGCGATGGGATGGGAGATCAATGCCGATAGCTTCTACCGGATTCTAAAGCGGTTCTCGCTCTATGAGGGCGTAAAGGAGATCATCGTGACCGAGGGCGGCGCCGCCTTTAAGGACGAGCGGGTCAACGGGGCGGTTTCCGATCCCCAGCGGATCGATTATTTCAGGGACTATCTCCTGGCGATGCTTCGGGCCAGGGACGAGGGTGCGAATATCACGGGATATTTCGCCTGGACGTTGATGGATAACTTCGAATGGGCGGAAGGGTATAAAGCCCGGTTTGGGTTGATCTATGTCGATTTCAAGACACAGCTCCGGACGATCAAGGATTCGGGGTATTGGTTCCGGGATTTTTTAAGCGGGCATTGACGAATGCCGGGACTGCCTCCCGGGTCCACTGGCCATAAAGGGATCTGCTGTCTATCTCAGAGGGATTTTTTGTCAATGACATACGGGGTATCTGTTATCCTGTTATCTATAAGGCCTTATCCCCGCCGCCTGTATTCTCCTGACGACTTCGTTACCCACCGCCTCGCCTTCAACCTGGCCATTGACAATGGCATCCCTGTAGTGAATTCCCCCGTAGAGTCTTGAGATCGTGGCCTCCGCGGCGGCTTCCCGGAACGAATGGAAGGTCCTGGGAGCGATCTCAAAAAGCTGTTCCGCGTTATCGGTATAGTCCAGATGCGTTCCCAGCAGGTAGGTCAGCATTTGCGCCGCGGCCGTGGAGATGACGCTGTGCCCGCTCGTATATTCCGGGAAGGGCGGTGTCTGCAGGTAGGGCTGCCATTTGATATCGATATACCGGTTGATATAGGTTTCCGGGCGGATACGGTTCGTTTTGTATTTCTCGTCCCAGCAACAGATAAAGGCATCCATGATGGCCGCGGCTACCAGGGTATGCGCCTGAATGCTATGGCTGAAATCCAATCCTGCCACACGGGCGACGTTACCGGTGATGTCCATCCAATGTCCGCCCGGGCTCATTTTTTTGAAACCGATCATCATATGGCCCTGGGAGGTCACTGCGAAGGGATTGCAGTCCCAGAATCCGGCAATCGTCCGTTCATAGAGGCTTTGGGCGCCGGTGTCTTTCGAGACATGATATACTTCCATTACCAGCTTGTAGAAGTCACTGGCGGTATCTTTGCTAAAGGGTGTCAGCGGAGGGGGAACAAACTGATCGGATGAATCGATCACCATCGGGCGGATGATCCTCCAGTTCGGCTCGACGGCTTCGATATAGGCCGGCGGGGTTGGATACCAGTACTGATCTCCTTTTATGGGGGTATAGCGAAGTTTGGCGCTCAGCTTACTGTAGTTGTCTCCTTTGGACCAGGCTACGATCTGCAGGGTCGCTTCCCGTCCCGCGGCCAGGCACTGGTCGATCAATACCCGCGGTACCCGGTTCTTCTGCAATATCCTGATAAACTTATCCTCCTGTTCCTGCAACAGGAAGCCGGAAGGGAGCATCAGTTTGCCGGTCTCGAGGATGCTGAACAAGGCGGCTATCCGGTAATCGTAACTGTTGTTGCGGGTTGTCAGCCGGGTGTGCTTCGGATAATTCTTTATAAAAGCGGCGGCATCGGGGATGCCCGGATCTTCTGTGTTCTGCGTCACGACCGCATAGGCTCCCAGCATCGCATAGGCGTAGTATCTGCTGGCAGCAGGGGGATTTACTACGTCATGCACCATTACCATGGTCTCGGCGAATACGGCGGTCCGTATATAGTCTGAGAGGACCCTTGTAAAAGCCGTATCCTTTAAAAGTTTTGCAATCGTTTTTTCGTAGCGAGCGGCGTCATTGCGGCCTGTGGTCATTTCACTGCCGGTCGTTTTATTGCCGGCCGTTTCCTGGCGGGTCGCCTGGCAGAACGAGATCTTATGAACTCCCATCGCCGCGATCAACAGGAAACACGGCAGCAGATCTTTTATTTTTAGATTTTTCATGTGTGATATCCGGTTCTTGTCTTGTGATATACTGTTGTTCTTATCTTGTGACACACAGTGTACTCATTTTGTGATACACAGTCCTTATCTATTTCCCTTGTTTTTCCTTATAGAATCGCAGGTCTCCGCCCGAGACGCCGATGTAGAGATATTTCTCGCCTTTTATCAGGATCTCTCCGGCCGATTTCACATCCCCCGTAACCGAAAGGCCTGAAACGCCTTGTTTCACATAGCTGAAGCCTCCGTGGCCGTCGCCATTCAGCAGACAACCGTAGTTGGCATCGATGGCGCCGATCTTCAAACGGTTGTCGGAATGGTTGCCTAAAAGCAGCAGATCGGTCTTTCCGTCTCCGTTGAAGTCTCCCGGGATGATCCTGGTCACCACGGAGAATTGGGCCTGTAGAGGCAGGGAGGATTTGACAAATTTGCCATTCCGTCGCAGAAAGCATACTGTTTCGTTCTCCGTGACCGTGAGTTTGCCGGCGGATGCCAGATCCTGGCTGCTGAAGATATCTTTCATGGTGGCCGTCGAATAATCACGGTAGGAGTTGAATTTCTTCCGCATGGCATATATCTGTTCATTCAATTCATCCCGGCTTACGAAGGGGTAGCTGGTACCCTGGATATAGAAGTTGAAGAACGGATCGACCGAGCCGTTCTTATCGAAATCGGCGTAGTACATTTCACCCGGTTGTTTTTCGGAGACTTTTATTTGTGAATTTAAGCCCAGGTTGCCTGCGATGATATCTTCCTGTCCGTCTCCGTCGACATCGGCTACGGTCAGCGAAAACCAAAATCCGTTCAGGGGATGCTCGAAATAAGACGAGGTCTTGTCGACGAATCCCGCGGGGGTGTTCATGAAGACCGTCACCGGCATAAACTCCCCGCAGATCACCAGGTCTTTTCTGCCATCCTTATCGAGGTCGATCCATTGTGCATCGGTAACCATCCCCAATTTCGAAAAGGGGGCGGCGGTCACCGAAAAATGGCCTTTGCCATCGTTGGTGAGCAGGTAGCTTTCCGGTGTGACAGGATATTGACCCGGTATAATCCTGCCTCCGACGAAGATATCGATGTCGCCGTCTCCGTCGTAGTCACAGGGACGAACGCAGGATTTGGCGGAGGCCGAGACATCGGGGAGGGCACCTGTCGAAAGGGAGAGATGGCCCTTGCCATCGTTCAGATAGAGTTCATCCTGGAGGGCGGCGGTGTGCGGCTCCCAAAGCGAGTATCCACCTTTGGCGACATAGAGGTCCGGATAGCCGTCCCCGTTCGCATCGAGGAAGGCGGCGGCGGACACGGAGGAGGTATTTTCATCCCCGATCAAAGGTTGATCCAGGGGCCGGAAGCTTCCTCCGGGCTGCTGCATATAGAGTTTGCCGGGTTTCTCCTTGTCTCCGCTTATATAAAGGTCTTCCAGGCCATCCTTGTCGACATCCGCTTTTGCGATCACGGGTCCCGTGGAGGAATACATAAAAAGCATCAGGAGCTGGCGTTTAAAATCGTTTTCGGTAAAGCTGACATGTGAGTAGGGGAGAATCGAGGTCGCATCTGCTTTTGCGAATAGCGGTTTGAGCGGCGGCGGTTCTCCCACAGGCTGTCTGACGGCGGCATCGGGTTCGACAACCAGCTTTTGGTTGATGCCGACATCCTTCAGGAGGAGGGTAGTCTGGTCCGGCCAGACGATCCGGACGGAATCGCATTTTTTCGCTTCTCCCAGGCCAAAATGCTGGACAGTAGTCACACAGGATAAGTAGCCGCGGTTTGGATTCACTTCCTGGTATTGTGAGATACCCCCGGCATAAACATATACTTTCGCACCGATCGCCTGGGTATTGGCTCCTTTGCCTTTTACTTTTACCGCCAGCCAGGCGGCGTGTGATTTTTCGGAGCTCAGGTTCTTATAGACGAATGCATTGGAATTGATATTATTGACGACCAGGTCGAGGTCTCCGTCATTATCGAGATCGGCGTAGACGGCGCCGCTGGAAATGGCCGTCTGGGTGAGGCCCCACTCATTTTGTTTATTGGAGAACGTAAGATCGTGGTTATTGCGATAAATATATTTTTGAAGAACGGTGGAGGGCATGGCCTGGACCAGGTCCATCAGGCGCATGGGTTCCCGGTCCATGGCTTTTTTGATCTTATAGTCGCCCCAGTAACGGAGGAAGTCCTTGTTGGTATAATCCCTGAAATAGCCGTTGGTGACAAACAGGTCCTTGTATCCGTCATTGTCGAAATCCGCCAGCAGCGGACACCAGCTCCAATCTGTATTGGATACGCCCGCCAGTTGGGCGATCTCGCTGAAGGTGCCGTCCCCGTTGTTCAGTTGCAGCATATTGCGCATATACTGTTTATATAGATTCTGATCGAGCATTAGCTGGAAGGACTCGTAGTTCTCCTCGAGCTGCAGCGATTTCTGCCGCTTGTTGTCTTCGGGCAGCATATCCAGTGAAAAGAGGTCGGGCAGGCCGTCGTTGTTGTAATCGGCAATGTCGACGCCCATGGAGAAATGCGAGAGATGCCTGAAATATTGTTGTGAGGACTCGGTGAAAGTGCCGTCGTGGTTATTGATATAGAGATAATCGGGTTCGTTATAGTCATTGGTCACGTAGATATCCTCCCAGCCATCTTTGTTGATATCGGCGATGGCTACTCCCAGTCCGAACGTGAGCGGATTCTGGCGGATACCGGCTCTTTTGGCGACTTCCTTAAAGTGACCGCCAGTGTTCTCGAACAGCTCGTCGCCGGCCAGTTCGTCGGTCTGATCCCGGTATTGCGCGAACTCCATGTTGTCGATCTTCTTCACATTATGCCGCAGCAGGAACATATCGAGGTCGCCGTCGTTGTCATAGTCGAAGAAGACGGCTTGGGTACAGTAGCCGGAGTCGTTGAGCCCGTATTCCTTTGCCTGTTCTTTAAATCGGAGATTGCCCTGGTTGATGAATAGCTGGTTGCCTCTTTGTTCTGCGACTTTCCCGGAATAGCAGAGATAGATGTCAAGCAGGCCATCTCCGTTCACATCCGCCATCGTCGCACCGGTCTTCCATCCGTCGGGCCGGCCTTCCAGGCCTGCTTCCTTTGTGATGTCTTTGAACTTCATGCCCCCGAGATTGAGGAATAATTTATTGGGTTTCATATTGGCGGTGAAGAGGAGGTCTTCGAGTCCGTCGTTGTTGATGTCGCCGACTGCCACGGCTCCTCCATTGTAAAAATATTCGTAGGCCAGCACGTTGAGGTCTTCGGTCTCGCTGATCTGGTTGACAAAATGCACGCCGGTTTCTTTCGGTGAAAGGAGTTGAAAAAGGGGCTGTTGCGCCGAGCCCGGGCCGGCGAAGCCGAGCAATAAGGCTAGCAGCATAAAGAGAGCGGCTGATCCCGGGGAAAATGATAGGATCGTCCGGCTATGGCCCCCATACAAAAATCGTAGGAATAGGGAAAGGTGTGAATGCCCATGCGAGATCTTCATATCGGGAGATTTTTTTGAAGGCAGCATATCGTGAAAGTTAAAAGAGCCCAGGGTGTTGGGAAGTTTTTTTAGCGTTTAAAGCTATCGATTTATTGCGAGAAAACCGTCGTCCCGGCTTGCGATTAACGCTCCTTGAAGTCAATAAAAAGACAGGGCTGCAAATTTGCAGCCCTGTCCGTATCAAGATATTTAACAGGCATGATGAATCAACTCATCTGCCCGACGATGCTGCGCTTATTTATCCCAATATACATGAGAGGTCCAGTTGTCTCCGCCGGATAAGGCGGACTGAGCGGCTTTCAGCGCGGCGGGGTTGTTGACAGCTTCCGATCCGGGATAGATTTCCCTTCTGGGGATCTGACCTCCGGTGAAGTTGGCCGGGTAGTTAACCGGCGTCAGGACAGGATAGCCGGACCTTCTCCAGTTGATCCAAGATTCGACGCCATTAAAGAAACTGCCGGTAGTGGCCCAGTACTGGGTGTTGATCATCGCCAGGGAATTATCGGTGGAAGAAACGTCCAGCGGGTTTGCCGCGGCATAGGTGTCTGCCGCACCTGCGCCGATCGCCGTCCCGCCCATTGTGGCCAGACTTTGCAAGGCAGCGGATACGCCATTGGCGTAATGCACGGAGGCACTGGCGCCTACATTCCATCCTCTTACGGCTGCTTCCGAGAGCAGGAGTTCCGTTTCCGCGTAAGTCATGAGGAACGCGGGAGTATTATAGCCCGTATACAACGCGATGCTGGGACGGGAATATTTGCCGATCGGGTTGGCATCATTGCCGGTTCCTGTGGGGCCGGGGTAGCCGGGGGAAGTGGAGATATCTGTCGCCGCTCCGTTCTGATCATATCCACTGGGTTGTCCGAGCTGGTTGGCGATCGTGTTGTCGCCGGCCAGGTTTTCGATAGCTGCGTTGGCCTTGCCGGGCAGCGGTACTTCCGCGATAACAGCCAGACGGGGATCGTTGGTCGATTTCAGGAAGCTGATGAACGGAGCAGCCCACCTGACTTCGGAGAAGTCTTCCGGTACGATGTAAGCAGAAGCGTTGCCGTTATTATAACCATCGTTGTGGTCGAAAGTGACAAAAGCGTTGTCTGCTATGCTGGTGAATACGCCATTGGCGTAGGCTTTTTCCGCGTAGGTCTGCGCGGTCGTCGGATCGACCTTGGTCAGGCGCATGGCCATACGCAGCATCAGGGAGTTGGCCAGCTTTTTCCACTCTGCCATATTGCCTCCGTAAATGATATCGCTTGTTTTGGGCGTATTCGCGGAAGGATCCAATGCCGCTTGCACTGAATCGAGGCGTGACAGGATCGATGCATAGATGCTCTGTTGGCTATCGTATGCGGGATAGTTTACACCTGCTTTGGCCTGGAGCGCCTGTGAGTAGGGGCAATCGCCATAGACATCAGTAATCAGTTCAATGTTGAAAAACTCGATGATCAGGGCTATACCCGCCAGGTTGTTGTAAGCCGAGATGCCTTTTGTGAGATTTTGAATCTCATAACAATTGGTGGCCGAGCCATAGGCAGAACTCCAGATACTTTCGTCATACGTGAGCAGGTTTGTGGAAGCCACATACTTATCCCCATTGCTATAGTAGGTAGGAAAAGAAGCGGAAGAGAGGACTTGTGCCCACATACTCTGGAAAAGGAGGTTGCCATTGTATCCCTGGGGTGCGTTGAGAAGTCCTATTTCAGCGGTTGGCAAAAGCAGGTTGGGGCCGAAATTTGAGCCAGTCGCCGCCGTAGGATTTGTATTTATAGAGTCAAAGCTCTTCGTACATCCTCCAAGGGCGATCGCTGCAGCGCAACTTATATATATCAGTACTTTTTTCATTGTTAACTATTTAAAATTGTCAACTATTTTTTGAATTTGAAGTTTGCGTTAAACCCGAATGTCCTGGTAAAGGGCAAGCTGGTTCCTTCTATCCCATAAGAGCTCGGAGTGGCTGAGAAGGAAGATTCCGGATCGATATTCTCGCTCTTTTTCATCAAGGTAGCCAGGTTACGTCCCACCAGCGAGATCGTCACGCTGCGGAACAGGGGCAAAGACTGGAACATCTTTTCTCCGACCGTGTAACCCAGGGTCACCTGGCGGAGCTTGATATAGTCTCCGTTCAGGATGCTGGCTTTTTGGAAACTGGCAATGCGGGTCCACCAGTCCTGGGCCGTAGCCGTCTTCGTGTTGGTCGCTCCGGTCGTGGTAACTCCTTCGGTGAAACCGGTCTCACGACCTTCCAGGGTCATCTTGTTCAGACCGCGGTAGATGGAGTAGTATTCGGAGGCGGACAGGATTTTGTTCCCGTAGTTGAAGTCGATCTGGAAACCAAGATTCCAGTTCTTATATGTAAAGCTGTTGATAAAACCACCATAGAAGGTCGGCATAACACTACCCTGGGGGGTCAGCACACCGTTGGAGATGGGCAAACCGCTGGCGTCCACCACGATATTGTGGTGCGCGTCATAGGTATAGTCATACGTGGTGATCTGCGGACCAGACATGCCTTTGATGAACTGGGTAAGGTTCGTGGAAGGATCGGGGCGATAGGTACCCTGTCCGAGTTTGCTTCCCACTAAATCGGTCTGGAGTACCTTGTTGTGCAGGAAGGTCATATTCAAGGTGATATTCCAGTTGAAATCCTTGCTCAGGATGGGCTGACCGGTCAGGGTGATTTCCTCGCCGACGTTTTGTATGGAGGCTGTGCCCAGCACGTGACTGGTATAACCCGTCGATGGGCTTAGAGGGCCGCTCAGGATTTCATGGTTTGTGGTGCGGTGGAAATAGGTAACATCGGCCCCGATGCGGTTCTGGAGGAATTTGAGGGTGGTACCGAATTCGTATTCGTCGACTGTAAAGGGTTTCAGGAACAGATTCGGAAGGGTGCCGCTGAAATTGCCGGTTGGTACCCCGTTTATGGAGTTACCAACGTTATAATAGATCTGCGTTCCGTAGACTTGGGAAGGCTCACCGCTGGTCCTTGCCCAGGAAGCACGCAACTTGCCATAGCTCAGGACAGGGGAATGCAGAAGTTCGCTAAATACAAAACTACCAGCGACGGAGGGGGTGAAGATCGTCCGGGCGCTGGATGGAAGGGTAGAATAGGCGTCGAGACGACCGGTCGTGCTCAGGGTCAGCATATTACGCCAGGAGAAATCTGCCGTATAAAAACCAGAGTGCACATCCCGGTTGCTGACACTATAACTTCTGCCGAAGCTGACCACGTTACTATAAGAATACAGGAAGGGAATGACGAAGGGTCCTCCGCTGATGCCTATGTTCTCGGCATTGTTCTGCCGGAAGTTGGCACCTAAGGTAGCCGTGAAGTTCAGGTCCTTTACGATATCGTGGTTAACCCCCAGGAGAGCGTCCATGTTCGACTCGGAGTTTTCGCCATAATTCAACCCGTAGCTACCGGACTGTCCCGCAGTGTTGAAGCTGTAGTTGGTTCCGGAAGGCGTGATGCCCAGGCTGCGGTCGTTGATATAATCATAACCCACTCTTCCCAGTAAATAGATCCAGTTGGTGAAGTTGTATTTTGCCGAAATCGAGGCGATCAGCCTTTTGCGGTTGTTGACATTGGAACTCTTCGCCGTTACGAAATAAGGGTTGGTGACGTAATTGTCATCGCTGAATACGACTTCATTGCCTGCGGAATCATAGCCGGGTTTGAAGATGCGTTCGTCGACATTGGCCGCCAGGAAGGTAAAGTTGTTCGGGTTCATCGGACCGTCACTCAAAGAAGCCCTGTTCAGGTCTCTTTGATCGATATAGTCAGCGTTCACGTTTACGGTCAGTTTATCCGTTACTTTTTGCTCGACGGCAAGATTGAAGGTATAACGATCCGTGCCACTGTTGCTGACGATCGAGCTGTTGTCCATGTCGGAAACTGAGAGGCGGAAGCTTCCGCGGTCACCACCGCCGTTCACCGAGACGGTATTTGTCAGGGTCGGGGCTGTCCGGTAGAAGTTCTTCAGGTTGTTCTTGAAGGGAGAATAGGAATAGGTTTGACCGTTATACTGGGTATAAGGAGAGCCGTCCATTTTGGAGCCCCAGCTAAAGCGGTTGGTGTTTTGGGCCGCAGTGGAGTTGGCGGGTTTGGCGCCTTCGAGACCCTGGCCGTACTGGTATTGGAAATTCTCATCGTTCCTCGCCTTGTCCCATTGCGAGTTGATATTGTAATCGACGGAAAGATTTCCTTTTTTGCCGGACTTGGTGGTGATCATGATGACGCCGTTCGCGGCACGGGCGCCATACAAGGCAGATGCCGCCTGGCCTTTCAGGACCGTCATGGTTTCGATGTCGTCGGGGTTGATATTGCCGATCCCGTCACCCTGGTCGGCGCCGCCCCATGCTCCGGAAGCACCACGGTTGTCGTTGTTCATCGGGATACCATTGATGACGAATAGCGGAGATCCCGGCTGTGTAATGCTGCCGAAACCGCGCAGCAGGATCGAAGCCGTACTGGCCGGACCACCTGCTGCCGTGTGGACGTTCAGACCTGCTACCTGGCCTGAAAGTGAAGAGGCTACGTTCGTTTCCCGGGCTTTGTCCAGATTGTCACCGTTTACGGTCTGGACTGAATAACCCACTTTTCGGGCTTCCTTGTTGATACCCAAGGCGGTTACGACCACTTCGGAGAGTTGGGCGGTCGATTGGTCGAGTTGAATCAATACGTTTGTCTCATTGGCATCTACCGTTACAGACTTTGGCGCATAGCCAATCATCGAGATTTCCAGGACGACCCTGCCAGTGGGAACCGGCAGTGAGAATCCTCCGTTGGCATCCGTTACCGCGGACGCATTTCTACCTTTGACTTTGATTGTTGCTGAGGCAAGGGAGCTGCCGGACTTTGTGTCTTTGATGTTCCCTGTCAGTTGCCTGGTCTGCGCCCAGGCCCCCGACGCTACGAGCAGCAGGAATGCAAGAAGAAATTTGAACTTCCTCATTTGATTAGTTTTTTGGCTGAGTGAATAATAAAAAAGCGAAAACAAAAACGAGTTTGCGAAGTAGCAGTTTTAGCAAAAACGTTTTAGCTATGTGTAAATATATTGTTAAATTATTTTTAAAAAAAAATTTTTTCCGCAGGCTTTTGTTAACAACTTGCAATTTAATCGACAGATCTTCTACACGTTAGTAACATAGGGGGATTCGTTCTTTATACGTAATCCGTATGACAGATTGTTAAAAGTACCGGCCACAAAGAGAATTGACCGGCCATAGATTCTACAGGGCAACGAATCGCCCTTAAACGCTGCATGGAGTTGCAATTTTTTCGCAGGAAATTTTTTCAGCGGGGAACCGGCCTTTCGGCTCGTTAAAAGTCGTGGACCAGGTTGTTCCGGAATCCCTGGAGGCTCCAGGTGCCGGGAACGATGATGCGGCGGATGGTATAGAGCGGATCATGCGAATCCATCTTGTCCGACAACTGGAAGGCCGCGATGAAACCGCGTTTCTTCAGTTCGGGGATGGCAGCGGTATTCCAGAGGCCAAAAGGATAGGCAAAATAACGGATCGGCTTGCCGGTGATGGCTTCCAGCTGTTTTGTGGGTTTTTCGATCTGGATTACCCAGTCCTGGCCCTGGTATTTTTTGACGTTGTGGTGATCCCAGGTATGACTGCCGATGGTATTCCCCGCGTCCGAGATTTCCCGGACCTGTTCTTTGGTCATATAGTGGGGGAGTCTGCCGAGCGAGACCGTCATGATAAAGAAGACGCCTTTGAAACCATATTTTTTCATTTCGGGGAAGGCGACGGTATACTGGTCCATGTCCGTGTCGTCGAAAGTCAGCATGACCGGTTTGGACGGCAGGGCCGCGCCCGTCGTCAGGTAGGCATACAACTGATCCGGCAGGATCGTATGATAGCCGCTGTCATGAAGCATTTTCAGCTGTTCCCGCAGGACTGCCGGGGGGATGATATAGGGCTTGGCGTTTTTCGAGTCGGTAGGCTTCCAGTCCCGGATCTGGTGGTAGCAAAGAATGGGAACTTGCTTACGGGCCAGGATCGTGGCTGCGTCGGCGATATTGCCGGCGGGCACCTGGGCCGTTCCGGGGGCGCCGGACGCGGTGGTGCTGTCGCCCGTGTTTCCGCGTGTGGCGGTCAATGAATCAGAAGTGCCGGAAGGGGTTGCAGTGGTGGCAGAGGCCGGATTTTTCGAACCGGTTCCGGAACCACAGGCGGTAAAAGTAAAGGCAAGCAGGGCCGCGGAAAAAATCACAAAATTCTTTTTCATATTCTTTATGGGCTCGTTTATGGTGTAAATGAATCAGGTTAGCAATAAAAGCGCCGGACTTTGCCGGCTGGTTAAGTTATTTATTTATCCGGCTGGTTTATCTATCCAGCAGGGCCGCGATCTCTTCGAGATACCGGCGATCTGTATCGTCGAAGGCATCCAACTCGCGGCTGTCGACGTCCAGAACGCCGGTCACCCTTCCTTTATTGAAAAGAGGGACTACTATTTCCGACCTGGACATGCTGCTGCAGGCGATATGCCCCGGAAAGGCTTCCACGTCCGGGACAATGATCGTTTCGGCTTTTTCCCAGCAGGCCCCGCAGACGCCCCGTCCTTTGCGGATCCGGGTGCAGGCCACCGGTCCCTGGAAGGGGCCTACTACCAATTGTTCTTCTTCTGCGGAAGGCGGATTGCCGGGAAGCCGGTTTGCGGAAGGAGTCTCTCCGGCGGGATCCTGTTTTACCAGGTAGAAGCCCACCCATAGCCAGCCGAACTGCTCTTTCAGCGCCGCCGCAACATTGGCCAGGTTGGCCGTCCGGTCGGTCTCTCCCTCTATCAACGACCGGATCTGCGGAATGAGCGAGCTGTATTGCGTCGCCTTGTCACCCTGTACGATCGTGAGGTCTTCTGCCATTTTGCAAAGATAAAGCCTTCGCAAAGGATAAAGTTCTTATATTTAAAGAAGTGCTGCAAAACCGGCACAAAAGCAGACCTGATGCCCCGTTTTACCATTGACCCCGATATTTCAAAGGCCCGGACGATCGACAAGGATTTCTATACCGACACGGGCTTGTTCGAGTCGGTCAAGCAAACCCTGTTTGCCTCTTCCTGGCAGTTCATCGGTCATACGGGGCTGGTGCCGGGCGAGGGTGAACTCTTTCCTTTTACCTTGCTGGAGCATTTCCTTGACGAGCCGCTCGTGTTGACCCGGGATGCCGATCGACAGGTACATCTTCTTTCCAATGTCTGTACCCACCGGGGAAATATCATCACGGAAAAACCCTGCAAGGCTGCGCATCTTCGTTGCCGTTATCATGGCCGTCAGTTCCGGCTGGACGGCAAATTCCAGTCCATGCCCGAATTCAGGGAGGTTGCCGGATTCCCGTCGGCGGAAGACGATCTTCATCAGCTGCCCCTTTTTCATTGGGGGAACTGGTTGTTTACTTCCCTTACGGGGTCCCTGACCGGGCCGCTGGGCCCTCCGGCTTTTCTCGGGGACATGCAGGCAAGATTAGCATGGATGCCGGTAGGGGACTTTGTTTTTCGGCCCGAGCTCTCCAGCCGGTTCACCGTAAAATCTCATTGGGCGCTCTACTGTGAAAACTATCTTGAGGGCTTTCACATCCCTTTCGTGCATGCCGGCCTGAATGCCGTGATCGATTTCGGCGACTATGTGACGGAACTTTTCGGCTACTCGAACCTGCAACTCGGTATTGCCAGGGATGAGGAGGACTGTTTCGATCTTCCGGCCACATCCCCGGATTACGGCAAAAAGGTGGCTGCCTACTACTTCTATGTGTTTCCGAATATGATGTTCAACTTCTACCCCTGGGGGCTGTCGGTGAATATCGTGAATCCGATAAATACAGAGGAGACGAGTGTGCAATTCCTGACCTATGTGCTGGATCCGGCCCGGTATGATTCCGGGGCGGGTTCCAATCTCGACCAGGTGGAGAAGGAGGACGAAGAAGTCGTTGAGAATGTGCAGAAGGGAATCCGTTCCCGTTTTTACAGGCATGGTCGTTATTCCGTCACCCGTGAACAAGGTACGCATCACTTTCACCGGATCATAGCGGAGCGGTTGGCCGCTGCCGGCAGCCCCTAATCGATAGGTG
Organism: Puia sp.; assembly: GCA_031292515.1. Lineage (GTDB taxonomy): Bacteria > Bacteroidota > Bacteroidia > Chitinophagales > Chitinophagaceae > Puia. Next base: position 43,494 of record JARLGZ010000068.1, read on the forward strand.
CCCTCCCCCCGTACTGTTTGTCAGGTATCAGCGTGTAAATGCTTCGATCAACACGGCGTGCTGCGGGTATTGTTCCGTCAATGTCTGCCGGTCAGCCAGGGCGAAGTCGGCAAAGTCGAAACCGGGCGCCACCGTACAACCGGTCAGCGAATAGTCGCTGCCTTCGGCGGGTGCGGAGGCAAACCAATTGCCGGCTCTTACGACCGCCTGGAAGACTTCGCCCTGGCCGGCATGGGGACCGAGCCGGTGTACTTTTAATGTTCCTTTCTCTTCTATTTCGTAAACACATAGCGGATCTCCGAAGTAAAAGTGCCAGACTTCATCGGACGCGATGCGATGAAAAGCCGAAAACTGTTCTTTCTCCAGCAGGAAATAGATACTGGTTGAAAAGGCCCTGTCCCCTTTGAAGGAGTCGGGCAGGGCGCCGGCGGGAAGCAATCCCGGAGAACGATAGACCTCGCAGAAAGATCCTCCTTCCACGTGACGGGTCAGGCTGAGCTTCTCAATCCAATAAGCGGCGTCCGGGCGGCCGGATAATTCCTTTGTTGTCATTTATAGTTATATGAAAATATATGCATGCAGCCGGGGCCTTTGTTTTGGGTCAACGGTAATGGCTTGATACTACCGCTCGATTACCACTTTGCTGGCATAATAGGAGGCCAGCGAGTCCTTTATACGGATCGTGTCCCTGTTTAATGCGGTAATGGGGAAATAGAGTTTGAAAAACGACGAATCCCGGGTATCCATTTTTATATTCAGGTCGAATGACAACAGTTGGTTGTAACGCCTCAATGCCCGGGTCTTATTGGCTGTTTGCAGGATCACAAATTTATAAGGGGTACCATCACCGTTTGCAGGAGGCGTCGCTGTCGCGACCGGGGCGGCTGAAGTCGCGAGGCTATCCGGCTTCTTCGCCTGGGTGCTTGCCGGTTGATTAGCCGCTACCGATTGGGTATCGGTCCGTGGCGCCTCGGGCCCGGCACTGACTGGCGTTGCCGTATCCGCGGGTTCCGGCACCGTATTCTTCTTATATAGGGTATATCCTCCCCAGCCCACGATCACCAATCCCGCGATGAAGGCGAGTGCCAGGATGATCTGCCGGCTCTTATTGCCTTGCGGAACCTCTGCCCGGTGAGAGGATTCGGTCAGCGCCTTTCTCTTTTCCGCCTTTTCCCTTTTCTCGTTTTCGGTGTCTTCCAGTTTCAGAGTGCTGTATTCCCCCGGCGTAAAGTCCAGCTTCCCCTGTTTATTCTTGATCAGTGTTCCGATACCATCCAGGTAGAAGGGTTTGCCGATATTGAGCAGTTGAGTACCTGTGGTGAGATAGAAGTCGAGGTCCGCGGAAGCCAAAGGCTTCATCTTCCCGGTATGGATCTTGATAAACTCGATCAGGTCGTCGTCAGCGGCCTGAATATTGGCGTTGACAAAACTGATACCGGATGCAATCGAGTGGGGATCCTTGTCGGACCCGTCCGGGATCACCACGGATGGGTCCAGGCTGAAACTGCCGATTCCCTGCAAATTAAGCTTCTTGTTCTGATAAAGGAATTGGGACAATAATAGAGGTAGCCTCAAGGGAAATCGATTTTGACACAAGTTAGGGATAAATAACTTCAGCGCAAAATAGCCTGAATCTTACCTTTGCACGACAAATATTCGATATGCTGACCAACCGGGACAGGGATTTTATCAGGTATTGGGAACAAAACCGCGACCGGCAAAAGAAAATATCCCGGCAATTCCTGGTAGGAATTCCTGTCGGTCTGTTGTTCGTGATACCCATCGTCATCAACCTGGCTTCGGGCTGGTACAAACGGGCAGCCATGGAAACCAATACCCCCGACTTCAGCCCCGGTACTTTGCTGGTGGCTTTACTTCTCATCGTAGGCTTTACGGCGGTCTTCTCAAAAAAACACCAGTGGGATATCCGGGAGCAGCATTACCGCGAACTGATCGCACGGCAGCAGCACGAGGAGTCTGTCGACGGTGAGGAAATAAAAAATTAGAAAATATTTATTTTTCTTGCAGCAATTCCATTTAAGGCGTTGTCTTAATATAAAAGGACCTCTATTTGTAATCCTAATTACAGTTTGAGTGACCCCGACAAAATAAGATTGGATAAATACCCGTAGAAGGTATAGTGTGTATTCCGTTCGATCAGGTGCTACCTAATAAGCCAAACGATATTTTTTGAAAATGCTACAGGGCAGTGGTTAACCCTGGCAATTCCATGTTCGATTTTATAAGCTGCTTGATGCGCAGTAACCATGAACTACCTGCTAGGGGCCCTGGATTTTTCCGGGGCCTTTTTATTTTAAGTTTAATTAATTATTGTATTTAGTTAAAAATCAATTGTTTGCCACACGAATCTATTTCCGTATTTGATATGTTTAAGATAGGGGTGGGGCCTTCCAGCTCGCACACCCTCGGCCCCTGGCGGGCTGCCCAGCGTTTTATCGGCTCCCTGCGGGAAAAGGGGCGGCTCGAAGGAACGGTCTCCGTCCAGATTCTCTTGTACGGTTCCCTGGCGAAAACGGGAAAAGGGCATGGGACGGACATCGCCATTATTCTGGGGTTAAAAGGAGAAGACCCGGTGACTTTCGCCGTCGACCGGGTCTTGCCCGTCCTGGAGGAGACCAGGGACAAAAAAAAATTACTGCTCGGGGGCAGCCAGGAAATTGATTTCGACCCGGCCGGCGATCTTTTGTTTCTTTATACAGAGACATTGCCGTTTCATCCCAATGCGGTTAGTTTCCTTGCCCGCTTGGATACAGGGGAGCAGATAGCGGAAACCTATTATTCGATTGGGGGCGGCTTCGTGGTCCGGGAGGGAGAGCCGGCGGAGGGGCAGCATGTCATTCAGCTTCCTTTTCCGATCGATACCTCGGCCGATCTGCTCCACTGGTGCAGGAAGACCGGGTTGTCCATCCACGAGGTAGTCATGGAGAACGAGAACGCCTGGCGCCCGGAGAAAGAGACCCGGGTCGGTGTGCTAAATATATGGAGGGTGATGAAGGAGTGCATCTATCGGGGATGTCATGCCGGCGGTATGTTGCCGGGCGGCCTGCAGGTAAAAAGACGTGCCGCCGATCTGAACCGGACACTGATGAATGGGCGGGTTTATTCCGACTATACCGGCTGGGTCGGGGCCATTCGCGCGGGAGGTCATGATTTCAGGTATATCCTCGATTGGGTAAGCTGCTTTGCGCTCGCCGTCAATGAGGAAAATGCTTCCTTCGGGCGGGTCGTGACGGCTCCGACCAATGGGGCAGCCGGGGTGATCCCGGCGGTTTTACAGTATTATATTGCATTTTGTGACGGATTTGACGAAGAGGCGATTCTACGTTTCCTGCTGACCGCTTCGGAAATCGGAAGCATCTTTAAAAAGGGGGCGACGATCTCGGCCGCTATGGGGGGCTGCCAGGCGGAGATCGGCGTTTCTTCGGCCATGGCCGCCGCCGCCCTCACGGAATCGACCGGGGGAACGCAACGACAGGTGTTGATGGCCGCAGAGATTGCGATGGAGCATCACCTGGGGCTTACTTGCGATCCCATCGGAGGGTTGGTGCAGATTCCCTGTATCGAGAGAAACACCATGGGGGCTATCAAAGCCATCACTGCTTCACAACTGGCTCTTCAAAGTACGCCGGATTTTGCCAAAGTCTCGCTGGACGCGGTGATCAGGACGATGTGGAACACGGCCCAGGACATGAACAGCAAATACAAAGAGACCTCCGACGGCGGGCTCGCCGTGCAGATCCCATTGGGGTTGAGCGAGTGCTGATATTCAATTCAGGGCCGCATCCGGGGTAGCGTCATTCATTTCGATATCCTTATAATTCCGGAGTTCGTTATAGACCGTATCGCGTTCGACGGGTTCCCTTCCCACCTGTTTGATCAGGTTGACCAGTTGGGCGGTAGACAGCGAAGGATGCTGTTCTTCTGAACCGGCCATCGAATAGATCTTCGTGGAGTCGTCTATGGTGCCGTCCAGGTCGTTGACGCCGAATGAGAGGGTCAGCTGGGCGCTCTGGCGGCCGAGCATGGGCCAATAGGCTTTCAGGTGCGGGAAGTTGTCCATGAATAGCCGGGCCACTGCATACATCTTCATATCCCCGATGACGGAAGACTCGGGCACATGGCTCATGTCGTTTTGCTTATTCCTGAATTTCAGCGGAATAAAAGTATTGAATCCCCCGGTCCGGTCCTGGAGGCTGCGAAGCCGCTCCATATGGTCGATCCGGTGATGGTATTTTTCGATATGCCCGTACAGCATGGTGGCATTTGTATGCATACCTTCGCGGTGCGCCGCCTCATGGATATGAAGCCAGCCGTCGGCGTCGACCTTGTCGGCGGAGATAAGCTGTCTCACTTCGGGATGAAAGATCTCCGCCCCCCCGCCGGGCAGGGAATCGAGACCGGCTTCATGCATCCGGCGGAGGCCTTCTTCCACGCTTAGTTTGGCTTTGCGGAACATATACTCCAGTTCGACCGCCGTGAAACCCTTGATATGCATCTCCGGCCGGTGCGCCTTGATTTTTTGGAGCAGTTCGATAAAAAATTCCAGGTTCATTTTCGGATGGACGCCGCCCACGATATGGACTTCGGTCACCGGCTTGCCGTCATAGCTCTTTACGATATTCAGCATCTGGTCGAGGCTGAGTTCCCATCCTTCGTCGCGGTGGGAATAGAGACGCGAATAGGAGCAGAACTGGCAGGCGAAGACGCATACGTTCGTGGGTTCGATATGGAAATTCCTGTTGAAATAGGTTTTGTTTCCGTGAAGCCGCTCCCTCACAAAATTGGCCAGGGATCCGAGAAAAGGAAGACCGCCTTTTTCGAAGAGGGCCAGTCCGTCGTCCGCACTCAGTCTTTCCGCCGCCAGCACTTTTTTTCCGGCGATCTTCAGGTCCTTGTCTTTTTCGTTGTCAATCAGCTTCTCTATTGCGCTATTCGTTGCGATCATATAAAATGCTTTTTCCGATGCTCCTGCGAACATTGTCTTTTTGGAGCCGCCCGGTTTGCAAATTTACTGATTGTTGGATATCCCGCCTTCTTCATTTTAGGCGTGTTTTCCAGGAAGAATTCTTTATATTACCTGTTTGAACCGCCAATATCCGAAACATTCTCAAACCAAAATAGTTCCGCGTGATTATCAAATTTCGCCTGACCATCATGAATTTCCTGGAGTTCTTTGTCTGGGGCGCCTGGCTGATATCGTTGGGAGGATATATGTTCAATGTCCTTCATTTCAATGGCAGGCAGGTAGGAAGCATCTATGGGACGATGGGGGTAGCATCCATCTTCACGCCAGCCCTGTTTGGCATTGTCGCCGACCGGTGGCTCAATGCGGAAAGAGTCCTGGGTGTCTGTCATATAATGGGAGCTTTTATGCTGTTATGGGCTTCGAAGCTGAGCGATTACGGCGCCTTCTATCTCGCTATGCTGTTCAATTCGTTTTTTTTCATGCCTACCCTCGCTCTCAACAATACGGTATCCTATATCATCCTGGAAAGATGGAAATTCAATGTGGTCAAGGATTTTCCCCCTATCCGGGTATGGGGAACGGTGGGTTTCGTATGCGCCATGTGGGTCGTGGATCTTTTTGGCTGGAAAGAGAGCCCTTTGCAGCTCTATGTCAGCGCCGGAACGGGTCTGGTGCTGGGCATCTATGCTTTTACGATGCCGGCGTGTTTTCCCGTACGGACCGGTCCGAAGCCGAGTCTCTTTGCTTCCCTGGGCCTGGATGCCTTTATCCTTTTCAAAAGACGAAAGATGCTGATCTTTTTTATTTTCGCCATGTTGCTGGGTGCGGCGCTTCAAATCACGAATGCCTTTGGGAGCGCTTTTATCAGCGATTTTGCCAAATCGCCCCAATATGCGGATTCCTTCGGGGTAAAGCATTCCAACTTACTCATCTCGATCTCACAGATCTCCGAGACGCTTTTTATTTTGACGATCCCCTACTTCCTGCGAAAATTCGGTATCAAGCGGGTGATCCTGATCAGCATCTTCGCCTGGGTATTCCGGTTCGGCCTGTTTGGCGTAGGCAATCCCGGCAGCGGTCTGCCGTTGCTGATATTCTCTATGATCATCTACGGCATGGCCTTTGACTTTTTTAATATCTCGGGTTCTCTTTTCGTCGAAAGAGAAGCGGGAATAGAGATCAGGGCCAGCGCACAAGGGTTGTTCATGCTGATGACCAACGGGATCGGGGCCTATGTAGGCACTTATATAAGCGGCCGCGTCGTGGACTATTTTACGGTGGACGGGGTAAAGGATTGGCATAGTATCTGGTTTGTTTTTGCGGGGTATGCGCTCGTTCTTGGCATCATCTTTCCCATCGTCTTCAGATACAAACATGTGTCGTCTCCTGCCACGCGGTATGTATCGCCCCATTAGCGGGACCGCCTTACACGGGGTGCGGGGTACTGGGTCTCCGGAGGGCTCCGTCCTGCTTATCCGGCGGGAGCGCGGTGCGCTTCCAGGCGTTCCAGTCTTCTCACCCTGCCCGGGACCAGCGGGTGCGTGGAAGCGAGGAGGTAAAGGAAATTGATTTTCCCTGGAGACTTTGCCCCGATCTTCAAGAGGGCCTTCCGCAATTCGGGGCCAAGACCCAGTCCATGTACAAACTCATCCTGTCTGTATTCCGATTGACGGCAATTCAGCAGCCAGAGCCGGCGAAAGACGATCCTGATGATCCATGTCAGCATGATAAAGGCGATGGTTGCAAGAAGGTAGCGGAATATATGAAAACGCCAGCCCATCCATCCCGTCATTACCGCCAGGATCAGGCTCCGGATCAGGCTCCGGATCAGACCCGACACCGTGCTCATACGTGCGGGCAGGGACAGAAAATATCGGGCGCTCCGGCGACATGCGAAGGCGCCGATCTTCCCGGAAAAGAAATGGATCTCACCCGGCAGCCAGTCGGTGCAGGCAAAAGCCATCGCGGCAGTGCCGTCGTTCGTTTGCAGATGCCCGAACCCGTGCGCGAGAATTGCCGTTAGCTCGTCATCGGCCAGCGCTTCCAGCGCGCCGCTGGTGACCACGATGGTATGAGGACCGATCGCAAAACTATTCGGCCCTTTTTCTTCCTGTATGCGGAGGCTATATTTTGCCGGGCGACCCGCCCGCTCCTGTATCTTGTCCAGGCATTTCCGGATTCTTTGTTCTTCTTCCCGGACCGGTCTCCTGACCTCCCTGAAAAGCAGCCAGCCATCCGTCATCAGCCCGGCGACGGAGAAAGAGCATAGCAGCCAGACAGCGATGGTCATGAATACGACGGTGTCGCGCACAGGCTTGTGAAGCATCCCGGCCGCTCCGATCGCGACAAAAAAGCCGCCGACGAAAAAGGCAGTATAAAAGATGATAATCACGAACTGAAAATACTTGCTCATATCCTATTTGTTCAGGCGATGAAGTTCGTGAAACCGGGTTTGCAGTTTTGCGGGGAAAACCATTATTCCCGCAAGAGAAAACATCTAGTCGGGCGGGCAACCGGCAGGAGGGGTATGAGTGGTGAGTGGTGAGTAGTCAGTAGTGAGTAGTGAGTGGGGGAATGGTCAGTAGTGAGGGGGATGAAGAAATTCAGGAGGGAGGGGTCGGGGGTCGAGGAAATGGGTAAGGGGGCGGGGAGATCAGGAGATGTGGATGATCTGGAGGCTATAGAGGCTGTAAAAAACAAAAGGACCTGCAAGATATTGCAGATCCTTTCATTATCGTTGACTTTTACAATTCATCTTTATAATCCTCTCATCCAGTCAAGGAGACATGACGAATGCTGAAGCGATACTCACTACTGACTACTCACTATATCAGATATGAGCATCGATCTTCTTGACGAAGTTCGACTTGGGCTGTGCTCCTACCAGTTTATCGACAACCTTACCACCTTTGATGAAAAGGATGGCGGGGATGCTGGTGATGCCATAGTTGATAGACAGCTGCGGATTGTGATCCACATTCACCTTTCCAACGTTGATCTTTCCGTCATATTCTTTTGACAGTTCTTCGATGACGGGTCCGATCGCGCGGCAAGGGCCACACCATTCCGCCCAGAAATCCACCACCGTCAACTTATCTGAAGAGATTACTTTCTCCTGGAAATTTGTGTCTGTTAATTCTAAAGCCATATTATTTAGTGTTTAAATGTTATATAAGCGATCCATAAAAAACGAATTTCGAACATTTTTTCCGATTATTTGGTCGGTTACCCGACACTCCTTCCCCGGGTCCCGTTTTTCTCTTTCTTCTTTCCGCTCAGCCCGGGGCCCTCTTTCCGCTGAGCCGGGGCCCTCTTCCTTTCGGCCGAGGTCTATCCGGCAACATAGCCGTATAGGACAAAAATGTAACCAACCCGGACTGGCTGGTAATTTGTCAGCTTTGACATCAATGAGTGACCACCTGGACTTCCAGTTCTGGTTTGTCGTCTAAAAAAGCCGACATTTCGTCATTCATTTCAAAGCCATTCCCCAGACTATACATACTAACGCGGTAATTGTTCCTGGATTCTATAATATTGAACTTCAGGGAGGATTTTCCGGGGAACTTTTTAACGTTTCTTTCGATAAAGCCGACCATATCCTCGTTCAGGAACCTCGCTTCGATATCCACTACCACCTGTTTGGTCAGTAATGGCTTGATGCTTTCCAGCAGCATCATTTTTTCTATTTTGAACTCGAATTCCCCCTGTTTGAAACGGGGCTTGAATGCTCCGGAGAGAAACAGGTTTTTGCCTTTTTCAAGGTAATTGGAATACCGGGCATAGTCTTCGCTCCAGAGCATGAATTCTGTCTTGCCTGTATAGTCTTCAATGGTTAAAGTTCCGAATTGTTTGCCTGTTTTGCTGACCCGGTGCTGGGCGTCTACCACCAGCCCTGCGAGGCGAAATGACTTGCCCGGATTGGCCTGGGTGGTAATGGCGTCCTTCACTTCAATGAAATCTCCCAATTTGGTGATTCCGTAGTGGGTGATCTCGAATTTAAAATGGTCGAGCGGATGGCCGCTCATGAACATACCCGTGACCTCTTTTTCATAATTCAGCAGCTCGGTGAGACTCCAGGGGTCGCAGGCCGGGATTTTCGGTGTCGCTATATCCGGCATGGCAAGGTCCCCGAACAGACTATTGGAGCTCTGTGTGGAATTAGTCTGATAGACGTTGCCGAACTTGATTATCTTTTCAAGGCCTGTTGCAGTATCTCCCTGTGGAATATGGAAATATTGCGCCCTGTGGAGTTCCGTAAAGCAATCAAAACCGCCCGCGTAAGCAAGGCTTTCCAGGGTCTTCTTGTTGACAGTCCGCTGGTTGATCCTTTTGATCAGGTCGAACATCGTAGCATATGGACCTCCTTTTACTCTTTCCGCAATGATGCCTTCTACGGCAGCTTCACCCACCCCTTTCAATCCGCCGAGACCTACACGGACTTCTCCCCGCTGATTGACGGCAAACCCTTTCTTGGATTCATTGATGTCGGGGCCCAAAACCTTCAATCCCATGCGTCTGCACTCTTCCATGAAGAAGGTGATCTTTTCGATGCTGCCTGCATGGTTCAGCACAGCAGCCATATATTCCGAGGGATAGTGTGCCTTCAAATAAGCTGTCTGATAGGCGACAAATGCATAGCAGGTGGAGTGCGACTTATTGAATGCATATTGTGCGAAAGCTTCCCAGTCAGTCCATACTTTTTCCAGTTTATCGGCTGCCAGGCCCCTGGCCGTGGCTCCCTTGATGAACTGACTTTTCATTTTATCCAGTACGGATTTCTGCTTTTTACCCATTGCCTTTCGCAGTACATCCGCGTCTCCCTTGCTGAATCCTGCCAGTTTTTGCGCGAGCAGCATCACCTGCTCCTGGTAGACCGTGATGCCATAGGTGTCTCCCAGGTATTCTTCCATTTCCGGAAGATCGAAGACGGTGGCTTCCCGTCCGTGTTTACGATCGATATAATTGGGGATGTATGCGATGGGGCCCGGACGATACAGGGCGTTCATTGCGATCAGGTCATCGAATCTATCCGGCTTCAGGTCACGGAGATATTTTTGCATGCCGGGGCTTTCAAACTGGAATGTCCCGATCGTCTCTGCTTTTTGATAAAGTTCATACGTCTTCTGATCATCGAGCGGGATCAGGTCGATATCGATTTCCACCTTATGGTTTTCTTTGATCAGTTCCAGCGCCGTTTTCAGGATATTCAGGGTTCTCAATCCCAGAAAGTCCATTTTAATAACGCCTGCTTCCTCGATCACGCTGCCTTCTATCTGTGTCACCAGTAGTTCCGAATCCTTTGCCGTACATACGGGAAGGATATTCATGAGGTCTTCGGGGGCGATAATGATGCCCGCTGCATGTAATCCTGTATTGCGTACAGAACCTTCCAGTCTTTCGGCTTCATGCAGGACCCTGCTGCGGATATCGTCGCCTCTGTATATTTCGCGGATCTTTTTTACGTTCTCCATGTCATCCGAGCTGACGCCGTCCTTTTCTTCCAGGGATTTTTCCCCTTCCTTGTGTGTCAAAGGGGCATGCAATACCCGTTTCAGTTCGATACCCGGTCTGTCCGGCACCAGTTTGGCCAGCGCATTGGACTCCGGCAGGGGGAGATCGAGGGCACGGGCGACGTCCTTGATACTCATCTTGGCGGCCATCGTGCCGTAGGTGACGATCTGTGCCACCTGGTTCTTCCCATATTTATTGACTACATAATCGATGACCTTTTGCCGTCCTTCATCATCGAAGTCCGTATCGATATCCGGCATGGATTTACGATCGGGATTCAGAAATCTTTCGAAGAGCAGTTTGTATTTGATCGGATCGATATTGGTGATACCGATACAATAGGCTACCACACTGCCTGCTGCCGATCCGCGACCGGGGCCGATGAATACGCCCATATCCCGGCCGGCCTTGATGAAATCGCTCACGATCAGAAAGTAACCGGCAAATCCCATCGTCTTAATGGTGAACAATTCGAAATCCAGTCTTTCCTGTATTTCGGGTGTCAGGTCGCTGTAACGGAGTTTGGCCCCTTCCTGGGTGAGATATTTCAGGTATTCCCATTGGTCGAGATTACTGTCGTTATGGATCTGGAACTCTTTCGGAATGGGGAAGTTGGGCAGTAGGATATCCTTTTTCAGGTTCAGCACTTCAACCTTGTCCGCGACCAGGTTCGTATTGTCGATGGCTTCCGGAATATCCCGGAAGAGGGTGGACATTTCCTCCGTCGTTTTGAAATAGAACTGGTCATTAGGGAATTTGAAACGCCGGTTCTTCATATTCGCGTCATCGCTCACGAAATCGTCGTAACCCGGGGTGCTCTGTTTTTCGCCGGTATTGATGCAGAGCAGGATATCGTGGGCATTATAATCGTCCCGGTCCGTATAATGACTGTCATTGGTAGCGATGACCGGGACATCGTATTTTTTTGCGAATTTCAGCAGGACCTGGTTGATAATCTCCTGCTCCTTCATATTGTGCCGCTGCAGTTCGATGATATAGTCTTCCCCGAAGATATCCAGCCACCATTTGAATTCGATCTCCGCCTTTTCTTCGCCATCATGCAGGATAGTCTGCGGGACATAGGCGCCAATACAGCAGGTCGTGGCGATCAGCCCTTCGTGATATTGGGTGATCAGTTCCTTGTCGATACGGGGATATTTGCTGTACATGCCCTCCAGGTATCCCAGGGAGGTCAGTTTGATGAGATTCTGGTATCCGACTTTATTTTTGGCCAGCAATACCTGGTGGTACCGGTGGTCTTTCTGCTCTTTGGTAAAGGTCTTCCGGTGCCGGTCGGCCACCACATAGAATTCGCAGCCAACGATCGGCTTTACCTTCAGGGTGCCGTCCTCATTCTTGTGTTTATATGCTTCGGCCACGAATTCGAAGGCCCCGAACATATTGCCGTGATCGGTGATAGCCAGGGCTGGCATGCCGTCTTTTGCGGCTTTCTTATAGAGACTTTGAATGGACGCGGCACCGTCCAAAAGGGAAAATTGAGTATGAGTATGTAAGTGTGAGTATTTAGCCATAAGGATCTGCAATTAACTAACAAAGTTCGTTCATCGCAAGCACATTCTTTCCACAGGCCTTTATAAGCTTTTTATAATGCCACTAAAGATTGCAATGCAATTAGAATACAATTGCAATTACAATTACAATTACAATGCAACAGCAATACAATACAAGGGCAATACAACGCAACAGCAATTCGATGAAAATAGAATACAATGATTCATGTCCTCGTGCTTTATTGTAACAATTAGCTGAGGAATTGGTTGATTTTTATTAATTTTGTTGCTGCCAATATCTTAAAAGTGGAAATTATGTTGAAAAATTCAGTCTTCGCATTATCCATTCTCGTACTGGCCGCCAGTTGCAGCAGCCTGAAACCGGCTGCTTCCAAATCGTCCGCAGGTACGGCAGCCACTCAGCAGTCTTCCATCGAATTTATCGATAATATAGCGATCCGGCCGGCTTCGCATAAAGACAAGACGGGTGGATCCATCCCGACGGCGGGACTATTCAGCGGACAGACCGAAGCGTCTCATTCCCGTACCGGCGCCCTCGAAAATTATTCTGCCCTTCAATTCAAATTCGCGATCCTTGAGGATGCCATGGTGGAGGACCTGAATAACCTGAAGCTGCTTTCCTTTATGGATTACTGGTATGGGACCCGCTACCGGTATGGGGGAAATACAAGGGATGGGATCGACTGTTCGGCTTTTGCCTACTTGCTGATTTCGTCTGTTTATAACATGAGCGAACTTCCCCGTATGGCGAAGGACCAGTATGTCGCGAGCCGGAGGATACGCCGTGATGAGTTGCAGGAAGGCGACCTCGTCTTTTTTCACACTCTTGGAAAACGAAAGGCGGTAACTCATGTGGGGGTCTATCTCAGGAATAATAAATTCGTCCACGCTTCGGTTTCGGGCGTCATGATCAGCGATATGAATGACGGCTATTACGACAAGCACTATATAGGCGCGGGCCGGGTTCTTCCCCAGTCATAAGACGGGATGCCCGGGCGCTGCTTTCACGACAGCCCCGGTCTCTTGCTTGTCGCCGCCACGTGAGAGGATGGTCCGCTCCTCATCTTGCTATCCTGCTGTTCACGGGTGTTCAGTTAGCAGCTTCCCTGCCAGCCCCAATCTCTTCTTCACGGTAGCCAGCACCGGCAATACGTCTTCGGACAGGTTCAGGCGGATGGTTCCGAAGGCGAAGAGGGTAATAAAGACCAGGCTTCTCAACACAATCCAGCCGAAGCCCCGGAAAGAATGAAACAGGATATGACAGATAAGATAGGTCGCGGCGCCCAGCAGGAGGGTATACAATGATTTTATCGTAAAGGGCTGCATCCCGAATTTCCGGTAGAGATATATATAGCGGATGCCGTTGTAGACGGTGTAGCTGGTCAGGTCTCCGATGGCAGGGCCGGTCACCCCGATCGATTTTGTAAGTACGTAATTCAGCGGCAGCGTCAGGACAAAGAGGATGAGACCCGTGACGAAGTCAAATCGCCAGAAATTGGAGGTGCCCAGAATCTGGCTGTTCAGGCCGGTCCCCATATCAATGATCCGCATCAGCCCGATAAACAGGAAGACGTTTTGCGCCTGGAGGTAGGTCGGCTTCAGATGAAATGTGAGAACGGCGTCCCTGAAGTTGATCCAGATCAACAGGAACATGGCTGTCGAAAAGATCAGCTGGTTGATCGACGACCGGTGATAGATACGGTCGATCTTCTTATAGTCCTTGTCTTTCCATGCCTGGGAAAGATGACCCATGGCCGAAGAGATGATGCCGCGCTGGGGAGCCTGGATCAGGCTGGCGAGGCTCTGTCCGAGCGTGTAGATCCCGGCAAAATCCAATCCTTGCGGTACCACGGCGGCTATGACGATCACCGAGAAGAACAGGGATATGGTGACGGTGAGACCTCCGCTCCAGACGAGGATGGCCATTGAAAGGATCTTCGAATAGAGACGCTTCGTGACACGGCTTATGGAGAAGCTGAAATACAATTGATGGGTGACGCGCAGGTAGGTGAAGAGGATCGCTACCGTCAGCAGGTAGGTGAACGAATAGATCCTTATGAAGATATCGAAGCGTGTCAGGAGCCCTGCAAACGACAGGAGGATCAGGACGGTGGTGAACAGCCGGAACTGGACTTCCCGCAGATAATTGGTGAGTACGGCCTTTTTCAGTTGCCAGGTATAGGCTTCCAGCACAAAATAGAGGGTGAGCCCGACGCCGAACGGGAAAATCCAATAATAGTAAGTGACCACATCGGGTGAGTGAGCGCCAAACTTCCGGATCACCAACGACTTGCAAAAGACGCCTAGTACGATGGTCCCAATGGATCCCAGGACGCTTATCAGAAGCGCCCAGGTCATCAAGTCATTTTTTTTTGCGGGAAGATGGTCTTTGTAGTAGGGGTAGAATTTTCCGATGATCGGCTGCATGCCCAGGCTTGCAAAGGAGTACATGATATTCCCGATCGCGATGAACAGCCCGGTCAATCCATATTGTGCCGGTGTAAAACCACCCTTCTCTCTTGCAAAAAGATAGGTGTTGAGAAAACCGAGCGCAAACCCGAAATAGACGATACCCGATGAAATAATGCTTTGCCGCCTGATAGTACTCATCCGGTAAAATTAATCGAGTTTTTTTATGTTGATATAAAAGTTCGGGTCGACGGAGAATGCGGTGGTCTTCTCTGTAACACTGTTGCCGGATTTGTCCGGATAGTCCGATTTCCACTCTTCTCCCGGCTGAATCCATCGGGCCTCTCCGGACTGCGTCTCCCGGGATTGCGTTCTTTGGGACAATGTTCTTCCGAATCGGATCTTTACGGGCATATCGAATCCTTTTACGCAATTCGTCCACCGGTAAGACAGTTTGCCGTTTTCGATCCTGTATTCCAGCACCGGGACTTTTGCCGAACGGAGGTATTGATCGAAGACCTTCGAAAAATCTCTTTTTGCCTGGGTGCTGATATACTGCTCAATCTCGCGGGTAGTTACGGTCCGGTGATAGAAAGCCTGGTTCAAACCCCGGAGGATCTCTCTGAACAGCGTGTCGTCGCCGATGATCTGACGGATATTGTGGATCATGTTGCTGGCTTTATAATAGGCGTCTTGCGTACCATCGTAGTTGACGCCGTAGGGGCCGATGACGGGCTCATCGTTCAGGATATGTTTGCGCAGTCCGATGCTATAGGCGTCTCCCGCCTGTTTGCCATAATAATAGCCTGTGAAGAGGACTTCGGAATAGGTCGTGAAGCCTTCGTGTATCCACCAGTCCGAAAGATCGGCCGCGGTGATATTATTGGCGAACCATTCATGGCCGCTCTCGTGTACGATGATAAAATCCCATTTTTTGCCCCATCCCGTGCCGGACTGATCCCTTCCGAGGTAGCCGGGTTCGTATCGGTTGCCGTAGGCGATGGCGCTCTGGTTTTCCATGCCTACATAAGGGGCATCCACCAGTTTATAACCATCTTCATAGAAGGGGTAGGGGCCGAACCAATACTCGAAACAGCGGAGCATTCTAAAAGCTTCGGGCCGCATATAGGTCTTTGCCTTCGTTCTATTATAGTCCAGTACCCAATAGTCGACATCCAACCGGCCTTTACCGCCCGTGAAGGCATCCCTGATGTCGATGTATTTTCCGATATAAGGGACCAGGCAATAATTGTTGATCGGGTTTACGACCGCCCAGGTATAAGTGGCCGTGCCGTCGCCGTTGTTCTTTTTCTCCTGCAGTTTCCCGTTGGCCACGGCAACCAGGGTGTCGGGTACAGTAACAGCGAGGGAAGCGCCGCTATCCGGTTCATCGCCCTGATATTCTTTGCAGGGATACCAGACACTGGCGCCCAGTCCCTGACAGGTAACGGTCATCCAGGGACGTCCTTGTTCATCCCGTGTCCATATCCATCCTCCGTCCCAGGGTGGTTTAACGGCTTCTCTCGGATGTCCCCCGAAAGCTATGAACAAGGTTCCGGTAGCGCCCACGGGAAGGCTATCGGGGAATTCGACGAAGAAGGCATTTCCTTTTCGGGTGAATGGTAAAGGCTTTCCGGGTGTTAATGGCTTTGCAGAGGGTGAGGGGTTTGCCGGTATCGGCGGCTTTGTCGGTGTCAACTGTTTTTCGGACAGGGAAACCGATTGGATTTGCATGGGTTCCTGGAGGTCGATCTGCATGGTCCGGCCGGCTTGGAGGACCCTGAAGCCGATCCGGTTGACACCCGAGAGGCTCTTTTTCTCATAATCGGGAGCGATGCTGATATCATACCGGATCACATCCCACCAGGCCCTTTCGGGCGTCACCGATCCCCGAAGGGTGTCGGCCTGCGTAAATACTTTAGCGGGGGAGGGAATTTGGGCACGCGCCCCGGTAAACAGCAGACAGGAAAATAGAACCGGCAGCGCGCTTATTCGATACATTTGCAGGATTTATTGTTACTTACAGGCCAATGAAGGTAAAAAAACATTTGACATACAAAATCCTAAAATACAAGCTTGCCGGCTTTTATTTCGTGTTTGCGTTTCTTTTTTTTGCAGGCCTTTTTACGGGCTGTCATTCCTCCCGGCATGAGGGCAAACAGGTCTTCCATTACAACGAATTTGCGGGTTTGGCCACGTTGGATCCGGCTTTCGCCAAAGACAGGTCGGTGGTATGGGGTGTTCACCAGCTCTATAATACGCTTGTAGAGACCAACAATGATCTGCAGATCGCTCCTTCCATCGCAAAGAGCTGGGAAGTTTCGGCGGACAGGCGGACTTTTCGGTTTCATCTCCGCACGGACATCTATTTTCATGACAGTCCGGCCTTCCCGGAAGGCAAAGGCAGAAGGCTGGTGGCGGGCGATGTCGTCTACAGCTTTGACAGGATCATGGACCCCAAAACAGCCAGCAGCGGCGCCTGGATATTTAACGGCCGGGTAGAGCCGCAGAACGCCTTCAGCGCTCCCGACGACAGTACCTTTCAACTCCGGCTGGCCGGTCCTTTTAATCCCATCCTGGGGTTGCTGAGCATGCAGTATTGTTCTGTGGTTCCCCGGGAAGCGGTGGAATTTTACGGCAACAATTTCCGTAGTCATCCCTGCGGCACCGGCCCTTTCCGGTTCAAATACTGGGAAGAGGGACAGGCCCTGGTCCTGGAGAAGAATGAGCATTATTTTGAAAAGGACAGCGCGGGCAGGCCTTTGCCTTATCTCGATGCGGTCAAAGTGACGTTTTATGAGAACAGGGCGACCGAGTTCCTGTTATTCAGACAGGGGCAGTTGGATTTTACAAACGACCTGGACCCCTCTTTCAAGGATGAGGTGCTGAATAAAAAGGGAGAACTGAAAAAGCAATGGATCGGGCGTATCGTATTGTCAAAACATCCCTATCTCACGACAGAATATCTGGGTATCCTGGTGGACTCAAACGGCGAAACGGGCAGAGGGTCGCCCCTGCGATCGCTAAAACTCAGACAGGCTATCAACTATGGATTCGACCGCCGGAAAATGATGATGTACCTGCGTAATTCCATTGGCATCTCCGCCGAGAGCGGGTTCATTCCCACGGGATTTCCGTCCTTCGACTCTTCGAAGGTGCATGGCTATCATTATGATCCGGTCCGGGCGGCGGCGTTGTTGTCGGAGGCCGGTCATCCCCAGGGGAAGGGGCTGCCATCCATCCGTTTACTTACGGTCGACACCTATGCGGATATGGGATCTTTTATCGCCAAGCAACTGGAGGAGATCGGTATCCACATACAGGTGGAGACCATTCAAAAAAGTCTCCTGCTCGAAGAGACTGCAAAATCGACGGCCCCTTTTTTCCGCGGAAGCTGGATCGCCGACTATCCGGACGCGGAGAACTTTCTCAGCGTGTTTTATTCGAAGAATCCCGCTCCCCCGAACTATACCCGCTATCGCAATCCCGTTTTTGACCGGCTTTATGAACGCTCTCTCGGGGAAACAAACGATTCGGTCAAATACGATCTCTACCGGCAGATGGATCAGCTCGTGATGGCGGACGCGCCGGTAGTACCGCTCTGGTATGAAGAGGTCCTTCATCTCGTCAATCCCCGCGTAAAGGGGCTCGAGCCCAATTCCCTGAACCTGCTGGATCTTCGCAGGGTGCAGATCACTCAATAAAGGCCGCCGCCAATTACGGAGCGGCCCGGTCTATTGATTCTTCTTCAGCTTGTCTTTAAAGACTTTCTCGAATTTATCTACTTTGGGCCGGATTACGAGGGCGCAATAGGGCTGTGACCCGTGCAGACGGAAGTAATCCTGGTGATAGTTTTCGGCGGGATAGAACTTTGTAAAAGCGGTGATCTCCGTTACGATCGGCTTATTGTAAGCGCCGCTCTTACCGAGCGCCGCCTTGTAATGCTCCGCCTTTTGTTTCTGCGCTTCGTTGTGATAGAAGATGGCGCTGCGGTACTGTGTGCCTACATCGTTGCCCTGGCGGTTCGGGGTGGTGGGGTCGTGCACTTCCCAGAAGACCTCCAGCAACTCGTCAAAACTGATGACGGCGGGATCATAGGTGATCTGCAGGCATTCTGCATGACCGGTAGAGCCGGTGCATACTTCTTCATAGCTGGGGTTGGCGATATCGCCTCCCGAATAGCCGGAGACGGCCTTCAGCACTCCTTTCAGCTCCTGGAAGACGGCTTCGGTACACCAGAAGCAGCCTGTTGCAAAAGTGGCGGTATCGGTTTCCAGGGGTTTGCCCGGCTGGTTTTGGATATAGGCGCCCGGTATGATTGCGAGAGAAGTCAAAACAGCAAGAAAGCTCATGGGTTTTATTTTAATTTGTTTCCGAATATAAATCGTTGCCGAAAGTAGAACTTTTGCCAGGGGGGCTTTGTAAGCCAGATGACAGTCGGGCTCTTTTAAAGGTTCGTTAACAATCCCGGCCGTCAATCGGATGGATTCACCGGATGAAGGAATCGAGACCTTTCGTATTCCGGGGATCAAATCGTATTCCGGGGATCAAATTGGTTCCCGGGGATCAAATTGGTTCCCGGGGATCAAAAAGACGGCCAGATCTTTGCGAAAGCAATTCTGGCGGAATAAGGACAAATTGTCCTGTCTTTTTAAAACATGCTTACATTTGCAGCACAAAAAAATCAGGCACTAAAAATCAAAGGACGTCGCCGCCGGCGGCAGGATTATGAAAATTTTTCCCGAATCGGCCCTTTTACAGCTGGAGTTTGACAAGGTGAAAGGATTGCTGACAGAATATTGCAATACGGAATATGCCCGGTCGAAGGCAGAGGATCTTCGCATTCATACCCGTCGTGAATTTATAGAACTGGCATTGAGGCAGAGCCACGAATTCAAATCGCTGATACAAAATGCGCAGTATTTCCCGGACGACCATGCGCTGAACCTTTCGCGGGAGTTGAAGCTGCTGTCGATCCCCGGGGCCGTCCTGACGGAAGACCAGTTTGTCCAATTGCGTATCCTCGCGGGCAGCATGCACCAGATTGTCCGCTGGTTTGATAAAGAACGGAGAATCGTTTACCCTGCCCTGGCCAAAGTGATCGAGGATACTTATTATGAGAAAGCCGTCGTCGCCCTTATCGACGAGGTCCTGGACGAAGCGGGCTCGGTACGCGACAATGCCTCCGAAGAGCTTGCGAATATCCGGATGAGTCTTTACAGGAAGAGAAATGAGCTGAGAAGGGTCTTCGAACGGATCCTGTCAAAATTGGGTAAATCCGGCTATGTCGCAGATATCGAAGAGGCTTTTTTGAATGGCAGAAGGGTGGTGGCGATCTTTGCGGAACACAAACGCCAGGTGAAGGGGATTCTGCATGGAGAAAGCGATACGCGCAGGACTTCTTTTGTCGAGCCGGAAGAGACGATCGAACTGAATAACGAGGTGTTTTCCCTTGAGAATGCGGAGAGGAGGGAGGTGTATCGTATCCTGCGGGATCTGACGGCTAAATTGTCTGTTCATGCTCCCTTGCTTACGGACTGGCACGATGTGCTCGGGGAATATGATTTTATCAGGGCAAAGGCCCGGCTGGCCATAGAGGTGAACGGGAATTTCCCGATCGTGCATGACAAGGCGCATGTCCACCTGGTGCAGGCTTATCACCCGTTGCTATACCTGTACAACCGGAAGAACAAAAAAAGCACGATTCCCACGAATATCACGCTCGATGAGAAGAACCGTCTGCTGGTCATCTCGGGACCGAATGCCGGAGGGAAGACCGTATCGTTAAAAACCGTCGGCCTCCTGCAGCTTATGGTGCAGAGTGGTCTGCTCATACCCGTCCATCCCGACTCAGAGCTTGGCATCTTCAAACAGCTTATGATCCATATCGGGGATACGCAGAGCATCGAGTTCGAGCTCAGCACCTATAGCTCGCATTTGAAGAACATGAAATATTTTATGGAGAATGCGAACGGCAGGACCCTGTTTTTTATCGATGAACTGGGCAGCGGGAGTGATCCCAACCTGGGAGGGGCTTTTGCGGAAGTGATCCTGGAGGAGCTGGTGAAGCGTCATTCTTTCGGGATCGTGACTACGCACTATTTGAACCTGAAAGTCATGGCCGGGAAGACACCGGGTATCATCAACGGGGCAATGGCCTTCGACGAGGCCAACCTCCAGCCTCTGTACAAACTGATCATCGGGAAGCCGGGCAGTTCCTATACCTTTTCCATTGCCGAAAGGATCGGGCTGGAGCCCCGGTTGATCCAGCGTGCCAGGAACCTCGTGGATGAAGGGCATTTCCGCCTGGACAAATTGCTGAACCGCACCGAACAGGATCTTCGCACCCTGGAGCAGCGGGAAAAGGAACTGAACAAAATGGTCCGTGAGAACGAGAGGCTGAAAAAAGAGATGGAGACGGTGATCAATCGCGAAAAGCACAGTCAGCAGGTCGAATTGCTGAAACAGCAGAACCGGGTGAGCGAAGACAGGATCGCGTATCTGAAGGAGATGGAAAGAAAGCTGAAGCAGATCCTCTTCGACTGGCGAAAGGCCACCGACAAGAATGAGGTCATCAAAACGATGCACGCACTCCTGTTTAAACAGAAGGAAAAACAGGTCAATGAGAAAGTGAAAAAGAAATTCGATTCCAAATATGAGCAGATCGGTGGCGCCGGGGACGCTCAGACAGGAGACAAGGTAATGATGAAGACAAACCACCAGGTAGGGACCGTGCGGGAGGTCAGGGGGAAAAAGGCGGTCGTCCAGGTCGGTCTCGTGCCGATCACGGTGGCCCTGGGGGACCTTGTCGTCGTCCGGGATAAACCGGCGCCGGAGGAGACATAGGGCCTGCCGGCTTTACAATAGATATTAATCGGTATTTTCGGAGATATCTGCCATTCCTTATGACCATTCTTATCGTCGTTTGCTGCATAGCGATCCTGGTGCTTCTGATCACCTGGGCCAAACTGAACGCTTTCCTGGCTCTTCTCCTGGTTTCCATCCTGGCAGGTCTGTGGCTGGGCATACCGGTCGGCAAGGTGGTGAAATCCGTTGAAAAAGGCCTCGGCGACACCCTGGGTTCGCTGGTCATCATTATCTCCCTGGGCGCCATGCTCGGCAAGCTGGTCGCGGACAGCGGGGCCGCCCAGCGTATCGCGAGGGTCATGATGCGGCTGTCGGGGGAAAAATATATCCAATGGGCCCTCATGGGCACGGGCTTTGTGGTCGGTATTCCCTTGTTTTACAATGTGGGTTTTGTGTTGATGGTGCCCCTGATCTTTTCGGTAGTGTATCAGTTTAAATTGCCTGCGGTATATGTAGGTCTTCCCATGTTGGCTTCCCTTTCAGTGACCCACGGTTTTCTGCCTCCGCATCCCGCACCGGCAGCTCTTGTGGCACAACTGCACGCAAATATGGGCCTCACCTTATTGTATGGTCTTGTGGTGGCGATTCCCGCCATCGTCATTGCGGGCCCCCTGTTTTCCCGGACGCTGAAGAACATTACCGTGCTACCGCTCGAGGCTTTTCAGACCAGGATCCTGCCGGAGGAGGCTTTGCCGGGAGCCTTGAATAGTTTTCTGTCTGCCTTGCTGCCCGTCATCCTGCTGATCCTGACGAGCCTCCTGCCGCTGGTCATAAAAGGGGGGGCGGCGACGCGACCCATTATCGGTTTTTTTGCCGAGCCTGCAATAGTTATGCTGATCGCCCTGCTGTCGGCGGGGTATACGCTGGGGATCCGTGCGGGCAAAACGATGACGCAGATCATGGGGCTCTTTTCGGAGGCGATCAAGGATGTGGCTCCGATCCTGCTGATTATCGGAGGCTCGGGTGCGCTCAAGCAGGTCCTCACGGATAGCGGTGTCAACGGCGCCATCGCGCAGGCCCTGGGCAGCTGGCAGATGCACCCTCTTGTGCAGGGCTGGCTGATCGCTGCGATCGTGCGGGTGTGTATCGGTTCCTCCACCATTGCGGGGCTTACGACCGTGGGGATTATCGCGCCGGTAATGCCGCAGATGCACGTGAATCCGAGCCTGATGGTCTTGTCGATCGGCGCCGGAAGCCTGCTGTTCTCCCATGTGAATGATGGCGGATTCTGGATGTTTAAAGAATATTTCAATCTGTCTATCAAACAGACCCTGCGTTCCTGGTCTTTGATGGAGACGATCGTTTCGGTGGTCGGACTGGGCGGCGTCATGGCGCTGAGTCTCTTTGTGTAGACGCAGTATTGTGGTGGGTGGTCAGTGGTGAGTGGTGAGTGGTGAGTAGTGAGTAGCGAGTGTGAAAAAGACGTTTTATAGTTTAATGGGTTTAAATATAAAAGTATAAAATGACAGAGCTTGCGGCCCATTTTCCCTGGTGGCAGATCAGGGAGCCTGAAAACATCGATTCTCCGGCCCTGATCGTCTACCCGGAAAGAGTAAAGGAAAATATAGGTTTGCTGGTGGCGATGAGCGGCGGGGACGCGGGCAGACTGCGTCCGCATGTGAAAACCAACAAGTCAAAAGAAGCCGTATTGCTGATGATGGAGGCCGGCATTACAAAATTCAAATGCGCAACGATCGCGGAGGCAGAGATGCTTGGTGTTTGCGGCGCTCCCGACGTGTTGCTGGCGTATCAGCCGGTAGGTCCGAAGATCTGCCGCCTCCTGGCGCTTGTCGAAGCGTTTCCGGCCACGGTCTTCTCCTGTCTGATCGACAATCTGCCGGCGGCGCGGGAATTATCCGGGGTATTTACCGGCGCGGGCAGGGTGCTTCCGGTCTTTATCGACCTGAATGTCGGGATGAACCGGACCGGGATCGCACCCGGGCAGGCGGCCCTTCAGTTATACCGGGACAGCATGCGATTGCCCGGGGTCAAGCCTGCGGGTCTGCATGCTTATGATGGCCATATACGGGATAAGGACTTTGCGCTGAGAAGGCAGCAGTGTGAGGCGGCCTTTGTACAGGTTTGGGCGCTGCGGGACGCTATCAGAAAAGAATCCGGTAGCGATCCGCTGGTGGTGGCGGGTGGTTCGCCTACCTATCCCATTCATGCAGAGAACAAAGGGGTAGAATCCAGCCCGGGGACGTTTATCTACTGGGACAAAGGCTACCAGGATCAATTGCCCGAACAGGCTTTTTTGCCGGCCGCGCTGGTGATTGCCAGGGTCATTTCCCTGCCCGACGAGCGGAAATTATGTCTCGACCTGGGTCATAAGTCGGTTTCCGCGGAAAATGAGCTCACCAAAAGGGTGTTTTTCCTCAACGCCCCGGAACTACAACCGCTGGGTCAGAGTGAAGAACACCTGGTGGTAGAAGCCGGCGCCGGGCATTCTTTTAAAATCGGGGATCTTTTGTATGGACTTCCGTTTCATGTCTGCCCGACCGTCGCCCTGCATGAAAGAGCATTGACCGTGGAAAATGGCCTTTTCACCGGCGAATGGCGGACCGTGTCACGTGACAAAAAGATAACTATCTAAATGAGTGAAGGTTAGCATGGGTTTTTGGCAATACCTGTCTTAAATTTTGTTTATTTGTGTCTGACAGGCAGCCGATATTCTTGTGACCCCGTACATGAACTTATTTGTCATTGAATTGTTAAATGGGCGTAAGAGTATTTTTTTCGACCAAAATACGTTTTTGTTCCATTATTCAATAGTTTTGCAGATTCAAATGAAAAAAAACTCTTATAGCATTGTCTTTCATTCAGAAAGGCGGGAATATTGATATGATCTTCTATCGACTCGTGTCCTCTTGCCTGGGTATCGGGTATATCAGGAAAGGCGGAGGCACCGTAGCCTCCCTGTTTTGCTGTCTGGTGTGGTTTTTTGTAAGGGCGGGAGAAATGAGCTATATCTCCCAGGTGCTGATTTTCATGCTGTTGCTTGCCCTTGGAATCCGGAGCGCAAATAAAATGGAGCCGCAGTGGGGTAAGGACAGCTACAGGATTGTCATAGATGAAGTAGCAGGCATGTGGTGCACGCTTCTTTTCGTGCCTTTCAGGTGGCAATACATCCTGACGGGTTTGGTGCTGTTCCGGATCTTCGATATCGCTAAACCGCTGTATATCAGGAGAACGGAGGCATGGAGCGGTGGCTGGGGAGTTATGATGGATGATGTGGCGGCCGGTATTTATTCAAACTTGTTATTGCAGTTGGTCGTTTGGACCGGGCTATGGTAATATGATCACTTTTACAAGAGCACAAATAGCGTCCCTGATTGCCACCGGCATCGATTTCGGGCTGACCATTTTCGGGGTAAGCGTGATGGGATGGCCGCGTGTGGCTGCCGGTGCGACGGGTACTTTCTGCGGGGGTGTCACGCACTTTCTCCTCAGCCGGGTATGGGTATTCAGGGCGCAGGAGCAGAAATGGTCACGACAGCTGCATCGGTATCTGTGGGTATGGGTGGGCAATTTCGGGCTAAATGTATCCTTGTTTTATCTGTTGCAGCACTATATGAATGTCAATTACGTAATTGCCAAGGTGGTTGTCGCCGTGGCGATCGCGGTGTTCTATAATTATACCTTGCAGAAAAGATTTGTGTTCAAATAAGGCTTTCCGGAATAAGGCCTCGCGGAATAGGGCTTTCCGGACCTGGCGGGCGACGAAGCGCCGGGGAAGACCATGAGGCCGCTGAAGAAAAATAATGATTCGAAGTAAATGATGAAAAAAGTAAGGAATGTTTTAGGAACCTGCCTGTCGGCAATTCTGCTGCTGGCGGTGTCTCTTACAGGAACGGCTCAAACAGGAATTCTCTCGGGATTGGTCAGGGACTCGGTTTCACAGGCGCCGCTGACCAATGCAAGCATCTCGATAAGAGGTCAGCGGGGGGGCGCGCGTACCAATGCACAGGGGAGATTTCGTATACCCGTCGACAAAGCGGCCGTTACGGTGGTCGTGTCCATGGTCGGGTACAAGACGATAACCCTGCATGCGGACTCGACCGCTCACCAGGAACTGATCATCAATCTAAGTCCCAGTTATAGCGAGCTGGGTAATGTGACGGTCAGGAATAAAAAACAGAAATACCGCAACAAGGGCAACCCGGCCGTCGAGCTGATCCGTCAGGTCATCGACCACAAGGAGGCGAACCGGATGGAAGCCTATACTTATGCCAGCTATGAAAAATATGAGAAACTGCAGTTGTCATTGAGCAGGGCTCCCAGCAAGAAGATCGCGGAAAATAAGCTGACCCACAAATACCAGTTTCTTTTTGAAAATTCGGATACCACCAAACTGGAGGGGAAGTCCCTGTACCCGGTGTACCTGGAAGAGACCATATCGGACAACTACTATCGCAAAAGTCCTGAAAAGAACAAGACCATCGTCCTGGGTAAGAAGCGGGTGGACTATGGGGAATTCGTGGATATGCAGGGCGTCAGTTCCTTCCTGAACAGGCTCTACCAGGATTTCAATATCTATGACAACAATATCTCGGTCTTCACCAACCTGTTCCTGAGTCCCGTGGCGGACATGGCCCCTACCTTCTATATGTACTTCATTGACGATACCGTCATGGTAGACAGCCAGAAGCTGATACGCCTCTCTTTCCGGCCGAGGAACCCGACCGACCTGCTTTTTCGCGGGACCATGTGGATCACGCTTGACGGCAACTATGCCATCCAGAAACTGAGGCTGCTGGTCAGCAAGAGCATCAATTTCAATTTTGTCCGGGAGATGAAGATCGACCAGGATTTTGACAGGAGGCCCGACGGACGCTACCTGCTTTCAAAAAGTGACGTGATCGCCGACTTCGGGATCAGCAAGAACGGGGGAGGCGTTTTTGGGGAACGAATGGTCTCCTTTAAGGATTTCACCACCAATCAGCCCATCGCGGATAGTATTTTCAAGGGTCCCCCCGTGTTTACGCCTGAAGACGTATCCAGCAGGAGTGATAGTTTCTGGCTGGCCAACCGGCACGATAGCCTGACCACGGCAGAATCGAAAGTATATGCGAATGTGGACAGTCTCCGCAATATGCCCTCTTTCCGCCGGATCATGGACTGGGGTACGCTGCTGCTCGCAGGCTACAAGCAGGCAGGGCCTTTCGAGATCGGTCCCGCCAGCACCTTTTATAGTTTTAACCCGGTGGAAGGTTTTCGTTTGCGCTTCGGTGGGAGGACCACCACGAAATTCAGTACCCGCTACTATACGGAAGCGTACGGAGCGTATGGGTTTAAGGACCAGAAATGGAAGTATTTCCTGAGTGGCACCTATTCCCTGAACAATAAATCCGTCTACAGCTATCCCCAGAACTTTGTCCGGGCATCCTACCAGCATGATACGAAGATTCCCGGCCAGGAGCTGCAGTTTGTACAGGAGGATAACCTGCTGCTATCGTTCAAACGCGGGAATAATGACAAATGGCTCTACAACGATATCCTGAAGTTTCAATATCTCTATGAGTTCGGGGATCATCTGTCTTATAATTTCGGGTTGAAGTACTGGAAACAGTCGCCCGCGGGCACGATATCTTATATCAAGGGCATGGCCGGCGGCGGCGATACCCTGAGTTCGATTACGACGGGGGAGGCTTCCGTGGAATTCCGGTATGCGCCGCATGAGCAGTTCTATATCGGGAAACTGTACCGGACACCGATCATCAACAAATACCCGATCTTTACGTTCAGATATATTGCGGGTATCAAGGGGCTCTTTGGCGGACAGTACAACTACCAGAATCTGAACCTGGACATTTACAAGCGGGTTTATCTTTCCTATCTCGGGTATTCGGATATCACGCTCGACGGAGGCTATCTTTTTGGGAAAGTTCCTTTTCCGCTGGCGGACATCGTCCATGCCAACCAAACCTATGCTTACCAGCTGAATTCCTATAACCTGATGAACTTTATGGAATTCATCAACGATCGGTATGCCAGCATCAATATCGACCACTATTTCAACGGGTTTTTTTTTAATAAGATTCCCTTGCTGAAAAAACTGAAATGGAGGGAGGTCATCGAGGCGAAGCTGCTGTTCGGCGGCCTGAGGGCGGAGAATGATCCGAATAAGAACCCGGAACAGTTGAAATTCCCGCTTACAAACGGGATTCCGGAGACCTTTGCGATGACGCCGGGGCAGCCCTATATCGAGGCAGGCTTCGGCATTGCCAATATCTTCAAACTCGTGAGGCTGGATTTCATAAAAAGATTCACTTATCTTGACCATCCGGAGATCGCCACCTGGGGGATCCGGTTCCGGACGAAATTCGACTTTTAACCTATGAATCCGGTGAGCAGGGTTTTCTTTTTCAAAAGTATCCGTAACATCTATAAATTTGCAAATTTTCACAGAGACCGATGAGCATCCGCAGGCAAATACAAAATGGCATTTATAAGGTAATACAGCCTTTGGTAAAACTCCTCATTAAGGCGGGCCTGACACCCAACGCCGTCACGACGATAGGGCTCATGCTAAATATAGGGGTCGCCATCATCTTTATCATGGGTGCCGAAGAGGGCAGGCGGGGAGACCTCTCCTATGTCGGCTGGGCCGGGGCGCTGATCCTGTTTGCCGGATTATTCGACATGCTGGACGGACAGGTGGCGCGGCTGGGGAATATGAGTTCCGTTTTCGGCGCGTTGTACGATTCGGTCCTGGACCGCTATAGTGAATTGATCCTCTTTCTGGGGATCTGCTACTACCTGGTGGCGCATCATTATTTTCTCAGTTCCCTGTTCGCCTTTATCGCCCTGATCGGTTCGATGATGGTCAGCTATACCCGGGCCCGTGCAGAAGGGCTGGGTATCGAATGCAAGGACGGGCTCATGCAAAGACCGGAAAGGGTCATCACGATCGGCGTTTCCGCTCTGACCTGCGGCCTGGTATCCCGTTTTGCGGGCAATTTCAAATATCCGTTCCCGGGTTCCGATTTCCCCGTTTTCGAGACGATTTCCATCTTTACCATTCCCTTGACGCTGATGGCCGTTTTGACGAATATTACGGCGATCCGCCGGTTGCGGGATGCAAAGAGGACCTTGGCTGGGCGGGTAGGGATGTTCCTGCTATTGCTGTCGGCGGCCGGGGCCGCTGCTTTTGCTCCGTCTGCTTCAGCCATCGCACAATCCGGCTCCGCCGGCAAGTCGGCGCCCCCCGCCTTTAAAGACCCCCAGGATACTTTCCCAATTCCGCCGCATTCGCAGGTCTCGCTTTTTTACCTGCAGCGTACGCCCAATACCAACACGGTCCTTTATGAATTAAACCTCGGCAAGGATGGGATTCCCGACCGGGATGATCCGGTTCATCCTTTGTGGATCCGTTATACGGAGCGCAGGCAAAGACAGGAGCTGTCTTTTATCCAACGGGTATTCGCCTATGGGGTCAAGTCGAAGTGGATCAGTACCGACAAATACGAGCTCCGGTTTGTCGCCTATAAAAAGCATGCGTTCTACCTGATGAGGAATAACCGGGATCAGCGTTTTTATGTGTTCACCAGCATATCGAACCGGAATGCCATCCTGAACAGGATCTTCATCCGGATAAACGGGGGCACGATGTGGTCTCCCAATGTGGAATATATCGAGCTGAAAGGAACCGATCCGGACAACGGCAAAGAGATCATGGAAAGGATTAAATTGTGACTATGACTACGCTTACCGGCAACCGTCCCTTGTCGACCCGATCGGTCATTACAGTAACGCTCATTTCCGCGGCTTACCTGCTCCTCGCGGCTTTGCTGATCGGGTTCAAAACGGATCAGCTATTCCTCGCCGGTCTCTTCAATGTCCTGTACTATGCTTCCAGGGCCACACGGAGGTTCATACTCGGTTTTTCTATTTTTATCGTCTTCTGGATCCTCTTCGACAGCATGAAGGCGTTTCCCAACTACCGGTTTAGCACCGTGCATATTGAAGACCTCTATCACGCCGAAAAAGGGCTTTTTGGTATTCACGCAGCCGGCGGCACGATTACCCCCAATGAATTCTGGCTCGCTCACAGCGCTGTCTGGCTGAATGTCGTCACCGGCCTGTTTTATCTTTGCTGGATTCCGTTGCCGCTTGCGTTTGGAGTCTATCTTTTTTACCGGGACCGCCGGTCCTTTTTCAATTTTTCACTGACTTTTCTGTTGACGAATATACTGGGCTTTATCATTTATTATGCCTATCCGGCGGCGCCGCCCTGGTATGTGGAGCAATACGGTTTCAGCTTTCACGCGAACACACCGGGCAATACCGCGGGGCTCGCCCGTTTCGACGATTTCTTCCATGCGCATATCTTCTCCTCCCTCTACTCGAAGAGTTCGAATGTGTTTGCGGCCATGCCCTCCCTCCATTCCTCTTATCCGCTGGTCGTGTTGTATTATGGCCTCCGTAAAAGGCTGAAGGCATCCATCCTGTTCGCCGTGATTATGGTGGGGATCTGGTTTGCCGCGGTATACAACAGCCATCACTATGTGCTTGATGTCGTGGCAGGGATCTGTTGCGGGATAGCGGGGATCGCGCTTTTTAATTTCCTGGTGGCCAGGAGTGCCCGGCTCGGCCGGTTTATCGATCGTTGCGTGCTGGCGACGGCTCCCTGAGGCGAGCGGCGGTCATCGTGTTCTGCGGGTGAGCGTTGCGCGGTTGGGTTTTGCGCGGTTGAACCGGTTGAATCCTGGTCTAAAGGTGTTCGGGGCAGATCTGACGGCGTTTAACGGTGTTTAACGGCTTTTGGAGATGCCGATACCTTCTACCATAAGGTCCACAAAAGAACCTATCTGGATATCCAGCCGCGGGCAATTCTGATCGGACACCATCAAGGGCATTTCCAGGCCGCGGAAGGCGCTTACGATCAGGTAGGCGAACAATCGGGTGTTGTCCGGGCTGATCTTCCTGAATTCGCCGTTCTCCATGCCCTTCGTCAATATCTGTCCTACCAGTTCCACCTGGGCCGTATCGAATTTGCTTTTTATGGCGGATAGCATGCAATGTAACTCCGCGATCTCGCTTTTCAGGACGTCGCTGAGATTGTATAGCTGGGTGAGTTTGTCCAATTTGCACTGGCAATAGGCGACCAGTTTCTCCTTGGCCGTCCTTGCATTGCCGACCGATTCCCGGATCAGCGCAAGCAATTCTTCCATCTCTGCATTTACGACGGCTTCAAAAATCTCTTCTTTACCGGTATAGTAATAGTAGAGAGAGCTTTTGGCCCTGCCTAGCCCCAGGGCGATATCGCCCATGGTCGTTTTTTTAAATCCGTATTTTTTAAAGAGACCCCTGGAAGTGTCTATGATTTCCCGGATGACTGCTTCGTCTTTCTGAAGGGTCTCCTGTACGCCGTATACCGCTTTATCGTTCATATCCGGTACAAATTTACGACTATTTATATGCCGGAATGCAGATAATCTTTTAGGTGAGTAATGGTTTCCTGTTGCGTGAGGATCGTTTCTTTTACGACATCATTGATGGAAATAATCCCTTTCAGGACATCGATTTCGAATACGGGCAGGTACCGTATGTTTTTGTCGGACATCAATTGCATGCAGAATTCTATGGTGTCGTTGGGATTGACGCGGGGAAGGTCGTCGGACATGATCTCGGAGACGGGGGTATCCGTGGAAGACTTGCCTTTCAGGATCACTTTCCTGGAATAGTCTCTTTCCGTCATGATCCCCAGGTATCTCGGGCCGTCCAGTACCATTACCGATCCGATGTTCTGATCGGCCATGATCTTTAAGGCTTCCAGCACCGAGGTTTCAGGGGATACATGAGTGATCCGGCTTCCCTTGTGTTGTAAGATGTCTCCGACTTTTTTCATATTGCAAGTTTTGAGTAAAAGATGATTTATTGTAATATACATTTTTATATTGCCAAAACCAAGCAAAAAAAACGGCGAAAACGCATTTTTAGCGCATTTTTTCCTCATTCAGCGTACTGTCCCATTCCCGGGGGCTTTCACCGCCGCCATCGGAAAACCCGACCCGCAAAAAAAGGAAACGCTGAAGGAGCGCCGGAGGGGCTAAGTGTTTTACGCATGACGGGATTACCGATCCGCGTCCTGCAGGAACTTCCCGACGTCTTTTATCCAGTCTTGTCTGTATCGCAGCAGGTAATTCTCATGCGCTGCGAGCGGGTAGGTCCTGAGCTCCTTTTTACCCCGCAGGCGGCCGTAGATACCGTCGATTTCCCGCCGGCTGACTTTTTCATCCTTTTCCCCGTATAATAACAGGCAGGGACAGTCGACGGACTCTGCGTAGCGTATGGGCTCAAACTGAAAGGCTGAAAAGCCGTTTTCGATCCCTCCCCAGGCCGTGAGCAGACCGGCCATTGGAAAAGCCGGGACGCCCAGGGTCCTGAATCGCGCGCAGACGGTCTCATACAGCGTACCGAAAGGGCATTCGATGATGATTCCGGCAGGATGAAAAGGAGTGTCGTGGAGGGCTTTGAGGATGGCGACGGCTCCCATGGAAGTCCCGAACAGGTAGATAGGCTTTCCACCTGCGCTGTCGATGTAATCGAAGCAGCTCTTCACTTCTTCGGCCTCTTTGAATCCGATGGTGGTTTGGTCGCCTTCCGAGCCGCCGGAACCCATAAAGTCGACCAGGAGCGTGTTATAGCCCAGCCGGAGAAATTCGTCCGCTTTGTCGATCAGCGAAGATTTCTCCCCGCCATAGCCATGAAAAAGGATCACGGTGCCCCGGGAGACATCCGGTGCGCCGCCCGTGACTTTTGAATGGATGGTTCCTGCGGGCAGGTCCGCTTCCCTATACCAGCATTCGAGCATTTTGTTGCTTTGAATATGGAGGGTGGTATAATACCCGGACGGCCTCGTGGCATTGACGGGTCTTGGATTATCGATGCCGGTAAGCAGGGTCCTGAGTTTCCCGGCCGTCGAGAGTCGTTTTGCGCTGGTCTGGGTGCCCGTGGTGTCGGTGCTGAAATGAGTGAACCTGTAGGCGTGAAGGGCGGCAACCGTATTCATCAGGACGAACAGGATGGCGAGCGTGCCGGCAAGGTGTTTTATCAAACGTTTAAAGCGGGCTGTCTTTGTGTTTGAGGGAATGCGCATGTCATAAATTTAGCGCATTCCCTCAAATAGCACAATGTGGCCTTCAAGTATTATGGTAAGGCGTAAGACCGTGGCCTACAATGGCCGGATCCAGATATTCCGGTAGCTTACGCGATCCCCGTGGTCTTGCAATACGAGTGCTTCCTTCGGTCCGTGTTTCTCGTATTTCGGAGTGCCAATGTATTCGGTGCTTCCCCAGATCGACGCATTATTCTGGATCAGCACGCCGTTGTGGATGACCGTGATCCTGGCCTGGGCTTTTACGGTGCCGTCTTCGTTGAATAAAGGCGCCGTAAAGATGATATCATAGGTTTGCCATTCTCCGGGCGGACGGCAGGCATTCGCCAGGGGGACGAGTTGCTTATAGATACTACCGGTCTGGCCGTTCACATAAGTCTTGTTGTTATAGCAGTCCAGCACCTGCAGTTCGTACCTGCCCATCAGGAAGATGCCGCTGTTGCCGCGGCCTTGTCCTTCCCCTTTGACTTCGGAAGGTTCTCTGAATTCGATATGGAGCTGACAATCGCCAAAACCCTGTTTTGTGTGGATGGTGCCGGTACCTCCCACAACGGTGATCGCGTTGTCGCCTACCTGCCATTTCACGGGGCCTCCGTCCTGTGCCGCCCAGGAAGAAGCATCCTTGCCGTTAAACAATACGATTGCATCCGAAGGAGCGTCGGAGGAGGTCTTGCCGGGGGTGACTATTTCAGGAACGGGGCTATAATATTCTGAGAGCTCAGCGGGGTTTTTCTCCTGGGCAAAAACACATTGAGCTCCTGAAACCAGGAGAGCTGTTGACAGAAAAAGAGATCTTCTGATAGAAAGCCGGTCGGTAAGTGTCATATGATTTGTATTGGTGATTGGTTGATTTGTATTAGTGATTAGCGAGTGGTCTGTAATGAGCGGTCAGTAATGAGTGATTCGTGTTAGTGTTTACAGCGGTCGCACCCAGATATTCCGGTAGCTGAGCGGCTCGCTCTTATCTCCGTGGGCCTGGAGTTTTATAGGACTGGGACCATGTTTTTTGTAGTACGGTTTGCCGATATACAATGTCTGGCCCTTTAGTTCAAAACCGTTTTCCACCACGATGCCATTCTGGAAGACCGTGACTTTTGCCGGCGACAGCAGATCGCCTGCTTCGCTGAAGACTGGCGCCGTCCAGACAATGTCATAGCTCTGCCATTCGCCTGGTTTCCTGCAGGCGTTTGCCAGGGGGATGGCTTGTTTGTAGATGCTGCCGGTCTGTCCATTCACATAGGTCTTGTTGTTATAGCAATCCAGCACCTGCAACTCATACCCGTCATCGCCGGGCCCTGTCGAAGCGAGAAAAACGCCACTGTTGCCTCGTCCTTGTCCCGATCCGGTGATATTTGCCGGAATCCTCCATTCGATATGAAGCTGGTAATTGGAAAAGGATTGTTTTGTCTGTATGTTCCCCGCCTTTTTATTGACGGTCAGGATGCCGTCCGCTACGGTCCAGCCGGCTGGTTGTGTTGTGTCTTTTACGTTTACCCATTGATCGAGGCTGGTGCCGTCAAAAAGTACGATTGCGTCGGACGGGGCCTGTCCGTAGACTGCTCCGGGCGTCACGACCTTTGGTTCCGGTGTCCATACTTCGGTTAGTTTCGGGTCATTTGCTTCCTGGGCTTGCACCCACTGGATGCCTGCTGCGTAACTGAGCAATGAAAAGAGAAGCATGCGGCGGGTATTCGAAGAGACAATACTGATCATAAAAATTTGTTATGGGTGATTCAAACGGGTCAACAATTTAGGATAAAAAATGGAAAGGACTGGTACTATTTTTGGTGTTGACAGGTGCCTAAAAGGGCGTCGATGAGCATATGACCAAACGTTTCTTCGTTTTTATCGGGTTCCTGTTCATCGGGCTCCTGGTTTTTGTCGCACCGCTTTCTACGTTAGGCCAGGCAGAGGAGTTTTACGGCGCTTTTCCTTCCTGGACCGATCTGAAGCAGTCTTATCTTGCCAAGGGGGATGGCGTTACGGATGACACGCAATCCTTGCAGATGGCCCTCAACAATCTGGGGCAGGGTGTCTTTTCACCGGTATTGTACCTGCCGAAAGGGGTCTATCGTATCACGAAGACCCTGACCATGAAAGCGCGCAGGTGCATTGCCATTATCGGGGAAGACCCGGTAAACACGATCATAAAATGGGACGGGGCTCCCGGCATGCAGATGTTGCTGCTAAACGGCGTCGCCTACAGTGAGTACAGCCGTATCACCTGGGATGGCAGCTCGAAGGCCCTGGTGGCGGTGGCGCATGAATGGGACACCCGGACCGGCTTCGCCAATTCGGGAACCCGTCACGCCGACGAAATCTTCCGGGATCTGGCGGTCGGCCTTAAATCGGGTGCTAATATGGACGCCGAATTCAGTATCCGCCGCTGCCGGTTTTATAATTGTTCGTCCGTGGGCATTTCCCTGCAGGGCTGGAATGCCCTGGACTGGTGGATCTGGGACTGCTATTTTGAAAAATGCTATTCAGGCGTCGCCAATAACCTGCCGGCTTTTGTGGCCGGGAACTTTCATGTATACCGGAGCGGGTTTAAGAATTCCACCTTTTTCGATATCTCACTGGGCAGTTCCAGCTTTTTTTCGGTGCGTGACAATATTTCCTATAATTCCGGCGGGTTTCTCTTTGCCAACCAATTCAGCAATACTTCTCCCATTACAATCCAGGGCAACCAGGTTTATAACGCAAAGAAGGTGCCCATGATCAATCTCTTTACCAAGGGGAATTGCCTGTTGCTCGACAATACATTTATCAGACCGGGCCCCGACACCGGGAATGTGTATTTGCTCAGTATGATTGACGGCTACAGGACGCCTCCCCCGTATGGCACACTGATCGGCAATCGTTTTTCGTCTGTGACCCGGGCTTTGACTACGGCTGGCGGGCGGTTCTTCATAAAGGACAATAAATACGGCATAAAAAAGGAACCTATCCCGGAGCCCATGCCAACTCCTTTTGCACCCCGTGTCGATTATAGCATTTTTGAAGTCAATAACCGGATGACGAGCGATCAGATACAAGCCGTCATCGACAAAGCCGCATCCGTCAAAAAAGGCCTGGTGCATTTTGCGTATGGTCCGTATATGATCACAAAAACCCTGAAGATCCCCGGCGGTTCTCCCGTCGTTCTATATGGAGACGGGCTATCTTCGGTCTTTGCGTGGCGGGGCGCGCAAGGCGAGCCCGTCTTCCGGGTGGATTTCCCGGCCATGGCCAGCTTCCGGAATTTATATATTTCAGCGGCCGGGCGGGCGGATGGGATCCTGGTCCTGGACAACGACCAGGATGGCAACTGTTTCTATGGAGAACAGTTGATGCTTTATGCGGGTGTCCGGTCTAACCTGTTGGTAAACGGCTTTTCGCATACCGACTTTCGTTTCGAAAATCTGCATCACAATTATTGTAAGGCGGGTAACTCCGTCCAGGTGATCGGTACCGGCAACGATCATGCTTCCCTTTTCAGGATATTTGCTTGTGTCTCGGTCAACAACGGCAATTGCTATTCCGTCGCCGACAAAGGGAGGATATTGGTGTATGACAACTGGAGTGAGGGGCTCCCGCGTTCGCCTTTTGTGACCCTGCGGGGAAGCGGTGAGTTCACGCTGAACGGGGCGGTCGTTGCCAGTTACACCGATCCGAAATCCCCTTTGATCGACATAGACAGCTTTAGCGGGAAAGTCGTCTTCGCACAAGTCGATTACAACCAGACGCATAAAACCTTCCGGTTTTCCAATACCGCGGGAACGGCCGAACTGCTCAACCTGGGCACCCTGCTTGCTTCGGACAGTACCCTGGTGTTCTATGATATTCATTCTCCGAAATCCCGGTTTTCCCTTGTTAACAACCGGTATAACATCGGGTTCGGGTCTTACCCCCTCCCGGAAATGGGCGATACGACCGTAGCTTTTGTCGAACGAATGCTATCGACGCTGAGAAATACGACGGTTGTCGCCTCTAAATTCCCACCGGGGCATACTCATTTTACGATTGACAGGGTGATGATAGAGGGGGGTGTTAACAATTTCAGAGTCGAGCGATCGGAAGGGAAAATGGATGCGCTTCGTTAGCAGGGGAGTCCTGTTTAATCGAATTGATTGCGCCAGCCTTCAGCTTTTAGCTTCTCTGCCTTTTTAAGGACTTCGGTCTCCAGTGTCTTTTTATAGTCCGCCAGTTTTTTTCCGATGGATTCTTCGAAGGCGCCGATGATGGAGGCTGCCAGGATGCCCGCATTTTTTGAGGCATTTAAGGCGACCGTGGCCACGGGGATGCCGTTGGGCATTTGCAGGATGGATAGCACGGAATCCCAGCCATCCATGGAATTGGACGACTTTACCGGAACGCCGATCACGGGCAGCGAAGTGAGGGAAGCTACCATCCCCGGCAGATGTGCGGCTCCTCCTGCTCCTGCGATGATGACTTTCAGACCTCTTTGTTTCGCCTGGCTGGCATATTCGACCATGCGCAAAGGAGTACGGTGTGCAGAGACGACCGTCAATTCATAACCGATTTCAAACGCCTGCAGGATATCTGCGGCTGCCTGCATCACCGACAGGTCGCTGTCGCTGCCCATAATGATGCCTACTTGTATGGATGATCCCCCGGACATATTTTATTATTAATGACTTGTTATTAATTGATAACCTGATACTGGTTAATGATAAATACCAATGATGAATGCTGATGATGAATGCTAACGATGAATATTAATGATGATGGTTATTATTAAATGATGACAGGTATTGTTATTAAATGATGACGATTATTGTTTGCTGATGACTTTCAGTGTCTGTTTGACCTTATGAGCCCGGTGAATGAGATCCTGCGTGTCTTTGCTTAGGATGGTCACGTGCCCCATCTTCCGGCCGGGTTTTGTCTGTTTCTTTCCATATAAATGCACAAATGCGCAATCCATTTGCAGGACCTCCGCCAGGCCTTCATACTGGGGGGGGCCGCTATGCCCTTCTTCGCCGACGATGTTCACGAGCGCCGATGGATAGATCGGGCCGGTATTGCCCAGGGGATATCCCAGGATTATCCGCCAGAGCATATCGAACTGCGAAGAGAAATTCGCCTCAATCGTATGGTGTCCGCTGTTGTGGACCCGGGGTGCCGTCTCGTTGACAAATACATCCCCCTGTTTGCTGACAAACAGCTCCACGGCGAAGAGCCCCGGGCTTTTCAGTTCCTTTACGACCCGCAGGGAGATGGCTTCTATCTTCCAGAGTGTTTTTTCAGGCAGCGACGCCGGGCTGATCTGGTAATCGAGCAGGTTGAGATCGGGGTTGAATACCATATCCACCAATGGGTACAGTGCGATCTCTCCTTTTTCGTTGATAGCTATGATCTGGGCGATTTCCTTGTCGATCGCCACCATTTTTTCCAGGACGCTGGGTGCGTCAAATCCCTTGCTGATGTCGTCGGCGGTCTTTAATAGCTGGACTCCTTTTCCGTCATAGCCCCCGGCGCCTATTTTATGGACGGCGGGAATAAAATCGGTCTTTGCACGCAATTCTTCGAGGTTGGCGGTAATTTCAAAAGGCGCTGTCGGCACCTGGTGTTTTGCGTAGAACTGCTTCTGAAGGATCTTGTTCTTGATGGTCCGCAGGGCCTCTGTTCTGGGGTATACTTTTACGCCTTCATTTTCCAGTTTCTCCAGCGCATCCTCGTTTACGGATTCTATTTCGATGGTCAGCGCGTCGAGCCCTTTTCCGAATTCGTATACGTCGTCAAAATTTCTGATGTCGCCTTTCGTGAAATGATGGCAGAGATGTGCGGCCGGACATTGCTCATCATTCTCCAATACAAAGGTTTCAACCGGGTAGTTGGCCGCGGCCTGCAGCAGCATTCTCCCTAATTGTCCTCCCCCTAAAATTCCGACTTTTAACATGATGCTGGTTTGTGCCGTGAAGATAGGAAAGTGGGGGCTTAGAATATCTAAAAAATTTTTTATCTTTATGGCCGATTATGCATCCCGATTATCCTCATAAAATTTTTGACGACAAGCGCATGGATTACTTCCTGCTTATGGAAGCGCTTGCCATGGATGCGGCTTGTTCAACCCGGAACTTGCAGTGGTCGCTTTCCGCGGTTATACCGGTCTTCCCGGTTCGTATGAATCCACGGTAAATATTTCTCTTCAGCGGATATTTCTTGTCAGCGGATCTGTTAATTCCTGATTTTAAATCTATTCGGATATGTCAACTTTACTCGCGGCCGATACCCGGCAACCGGGGCAGGCCGATTTTCTGCCTTTGTACGGCACTGATTATGTGGAGTTCTATGTAGGCAATGCCAAACAGGCTGCCCACTATTATAAATCTGCTTTTGGTTTTCAATCCCTGGCCTATGCGGGTCCCGAGACGGGCGTCAAAGACAGGGTCAGCTATGTGGTGAGGCAAAATAAGCTCACTTTCGTATTTACGACCGCGTTGCGGACGGGGCACCCGGTTGCAGATCACGTGTACCTGCATGGTGACGGCGTAAAGGTGCTCGCGCTCCGGGTGGACGATGCGGCGGCGGCCTGGCATGAAACGACGAAGCGGGGGGGAAAAAGCTATATGGAGCCGGCGCGCCTGACCGATAAATACGGGGAGGTAGGGCTCAGCGGCATCTATACTTATGGGGAAACGGTTCATCTTTTTGTGGAAAGGGATCAGTATGCCGGTGCCTTCCTGCCTGGTTTCAGGGAGTGGAAAACGGGGTATAATCCGCCTTCTACCGGTCTCCGGTATGTAGATCATGCCGTCGGGAATGTAGGCTGGAACCAGATGAACCCCTGGGTAAAATTCTATGAGGAGGTGATGGGCTTCCGCAATATTCTCTCTTTCGACGACAGCGATATCTCTACGGAATATTCCGCGTTGATGAGTAAAGTCATGAGTAATGGAAATGGATATGTGAAATTTCCCATCAATGAGCCGGCGGAGGGAAAGAAGAAATCCCAGGTCGAAGAATATCTCGAGTTCTATAACGGCGAAGGCGTGCAACATGTGGCGCTGGCTACCGACGATATTGTCCGGACAGTTACACAGTTGCGGGACAGGGGCGTGGAATTCCTGCAGGTACCTCCTTCCTATTACAAGGACCTGATTTCCCGCGTAGGGGCGATCGAGGAGGATATCAGCCCGCTGGCGGAGTTGGGCATCCTCGTGGACCGGGACGACGAAGGATACCTGTTGCAGATATTCAGCAAACCGGTGGAGGACCGGCCCACGCTGTTTTTTGAGATCATACAGCGCAAGGGAGCCAAAAGCTTTGGCAAGGGCAATTTCAAGGCGCTGTTCGAGGCGATTGAAAGGGAACAGTCGGCACGGGGAAATCTCTGACCGGAGGCAATCGGGACTATTTTATTAACAACCTGTTCAGATTTTAAGGCCTGAATAGGTTGCTTTTTGCCGTAGATTTGTCTATTTTTCGGGACCGTTTGTATTGCCGGTTGTATAATTATGACCGGTCAGGCTAAAAACGGTAATTTTTACCCTATTGTATGAGCGTCAGCACGATGATGATAGTGAGATTCCACAAAATAAAAGTACTTGTAGTTTGCCTCCTGTTCTACGCACGGCTATCTGCGCAAAATTCCGTTTCGGCGTTTGCGTTTATAGACTATCAGCGGTCTATTCCAAAGATCAATGAGATCCTGAAGAGAAAGGAAGATACCCTGATGAAGCAATTCGCGGAAAAAGGGTTGAAATGGCCCGCCCGGTACGTTTACATCCGGTCTTTCAAATACGACAGCCAGCTCGAGGTGTGGGTGAAAAATACCAAAGAAGAGAAGTACCGGTTATTTAAATCCTACAAGGTGTGCGCGATGGCGGGAACGCTCGGCCCCAAGCGCATGGCCGGAGATTACCAGGTTCCGGAAGGATTTTACTATATCAACGAGTTCAATGCAAAAAGTCTCTATCACCTTTCTCTCGGTCTGAACTATCCCAATGAATCCGACCGGATATTGGCCGACTCCTACCAGCCAGGCGGAGAGATCTATATTCATGGAAGCTGTGTTACCACCGGTTGCATCCCGCTGACGGACGCCCAGATCGAGGAGGTATATATTCTTGCAGCGTATGCCAAAGATCTGGGGGAGGATTTCATACCGGTTCATATTTTCCCTGTGAATTTCAATGTTCCCAAAAGTGTGAGCTATCTGAATAAATTCCTCGTCAATTTTTCAGAGTATAGCTCCTTCGCAAGGAGTATGCGGAATGCGTTCTACTATTTTGAAAGGTATAAAGATGTTCCCTTCGTGATGGTGAACAGCAAGGGCGAATATGTGACCGAGGATGTCCCCCCGCCTGTGGAGGAGAAGAAAGGGGTTGTCGAAA
The DNA here is from genome assembly GCA_031292515.1 of Puia sp. Taxonomy (GTDB): domain Bacteria; phylum Bacteroidota; class Bacteroidia; order Chitinophagales; family Chitinophagaceae; genus Puia. Next base: position 84,258 of record JARLGZ010000068.1, read on the forward strand.
AATTAAAAAAGAAGCCTCCCCATGCGATTCAGCCCATCCCGGAAGACGAACTGGCCAGGACGGTGGACAAATTGCCGGTCTATCCCGGCGGCAACGATGCCTTCCAGTCGTTTCTCAACAAGCTGAGCGCGGAATCCGTGAACGATCTTGACGATGGCCAGGTCAAGACTTTTGTCATGGTCGAATATATCATTGATGCTCTCGGGAGACCCGTCTATGCGCGGGTGATCCATGGCGGAAATGATAAAATCAACGAGAACATCGAGCATGCATTCACGGCGATGCCCGCCTGGGCGCCGGCCACTCATACAGGCAAAAATGTGCCGATCAAACTCAAGCAGACGATCATGATCGGTGCGGACTAGGGGTAGGTGAAGCGGTCAACGCATGAGCACCTGTACCGTTTCGGGCGACTGCTGTCTAAGGAGGATATGCTTCCCTGTCGTCAGTTTTTCCAGTATATCCTTATCGTAGTGCCTGATCGTAAGCAGGGTCAGTCCCTTTTCCACCCGGACCTCGAAATTTTCCGAGGCGGCCAGCGCCAGCTTCCCGATCCTGTCGGGTTTGTCGTCCAGGCAGACCTGCAGGTGTACGGCTCCGCTCTGCATCAGGTTTGGCTTGACCCGGATTTCCGAAAACAGGTTGTAGAGTTCTCCCGTCGGTTTCTCTCCGACAAAGGAAAAATCCTTTGAATGCAGGTGAATGAGTACCTGGTCTTCTTTCAATACGATGATCGGGGGTAGGTTTTTCACCGTCTTTTTATGAATGACGGTACCCGGCAGGTCCTTGTCGAGAAAACATTTTACAAGCAGCGGGATCCCCTTGTTCTGCAGCGGCTTTATGGTCTTCGGATGGATGACCTGTGCGCCGTAGTAGGCCATTTCGATCACCTCGTCGTAGTTCAGTTCTGCGATAAAGCGGGCGTCGGGGAAAAGTTTCGGATCCGCATTCATGACCCCTTCCACGTCTTTCCAGATCGTCTGGCTCTCCGCATCCAGCAGATTTGCGAAAACGGCTGCCGAATAATCGCTGCCTTCGCGGCCCAGGGTCGTACTCTCATTGGCATCGGTAGCCCCTATGAATCCCTGGGTGATGACGATATTGTATTGGTCGAATAAGGGGAGGATCCGTTGTTCCGTGTTTCTCCGGGTAGTCGTCCAGTCGATGGCGGCGTCCCGGAAATTATCATCCGTCCGGAAAATATCGCGGACATCGATCCAGGAATTGAGGATGCCCGTCTCATTCAGAAAGGCGCTGACGATCGTTGTCGAGAGGAGTTCGCCGGAACAGACCACCTGGTCATAATAATAGTCGTATTCTTTTTGCGGTTTATCGTGCAGGAGCCATTCGACTTCGGTAAAGAAATCCTTCAGCTGTGCTTCGGTCTCCAGGTAGTTTCTTACCAGCAGGTATTTGGCCATTGTCAGGTGATGCTGCCGGACCTGTTCGAATAAGCGTAAGGCCTCTTCCCGGTGTCCCTGGTAGAAGGCTTCGGCCACTTTTTCGAGGGCATTTGTCGTCTTTCCCATCGCCGAGATGACGATCAGGATCTTTTCATCGCCATAGGATCTGAGGATGGATGCGAGATTTTGAACTCTCTCTACGTTGCTGACGCTGGCTCCACCGAATTTGAAAACTTTCATGAAAGGAATTTTGTGAGTTCGGAGGGCAAAGATAATGTAAGAACCTCCTCGCTGAATATATACAATACTATATATATTTATATATTCAGGAGCGATTAATTCCCGTATAAACGGCTGGTTCCTGCTATAAACGATTAAATCTTGCCGGTATGAATGTGAACAGAAAAGTTCTGACCCTCGACGAATTTACGATCCAGCAGCTTCGTGATTTTCCCCATGCCACCGGGGAGCTTAGCAACCTGCTGCGGGATATCGGGCTGGCTGCCAAAAGGGTGAACGTCGAGGTGAACAAAGCCGGCCTGGTGGACATCCTGGGAGATGCAGGTGCGGTCAACGTACAGGGTGAAGACGTGAAGAAACTGGACATTTTTGCGAACAACCAGCTGGTTGGCGTTCTGCGTCACGGGATCAGCTGCGCCGGTATCGGCAGTGAGGAACTGGATGATGTCGTCATCTTCGACGATGAGGTCAGCAACAACTCCAAATATGTATGTCTCTTCGATCCCCTGGATGGCAGCGGCAACATCGATGTCAATGTCTCCATCGGAACGATCTTCGGGATCTACCGCCGGATCAGCGAGCGTGGGAAAGCCTGCGAACGGGCCGATTTTCTGCAGCCCGGCATCAGGCAGATCGCCGCGGGCTATGTCGTTTACGGCTCGTCGACCATGATGGTCTATGCGACCCGACGGGGGGTGAACGGCTTCACCCTCGATCCCTCGATCGGCGAGTTCACGCTCAGCCACCCCAATATCCGTTGCCCTGAAAACGGGAAGATCTATTCGGTCAATCACGGTAATTTCTTTCAATACCCGGAGAATATCCAGCGCTATATCGAGGTCTGCCAAAAAAAAGACAAAACCAATGGTGGTCCCTATACGCAAAGATACATCGGCAGCATGGTGGCCGACGTGCACCGCAACCTGATCAAAGGAGGACTTTTTATGTATCCCCCCACGCGTGACAAACCAGGCGGCAAATTGCGTCTTCTCTACGAATGCAATCCTTTTGCTTTTATCGTTGAAGTGGCCGGCGGCCGGGCGACGGACGGGAAACAACGTATCCTGGAGATTCAGCCGGTCGAGCTGCATCAGCGATCCCCCCTGTTTATCGGCAGCACCAACATGATGACCGAACTGGAAACTGTGGGTAATTTTTAGGTTTTTATTGTAATAGACTGGTACGATATTCGTTAGGCATAAAAGGACCGGTCCGGTCTTTACTTATAATACCCCTTTATGAGATTTCCCGCATCGCATCGTGCTATATCGGCCAGTATCGTTTTTATGGGTCTCCTTTTTCATGGCCTTGTTTTATCTGCCGCAAAGGTGCCTGTTCCGGTCAAGGCCTACGGCCATATTGCCCTTCCTGCCCGCTTGCTGGTTTCCGGCCCTCCTCCCGTTTCGCTGCTTGTTTACCCGGGAAACCGAAGGGTCCCCGCCAGTATGGAGGACGATATTTTGCGGTATGTGAATCTTCACCGCGATTCCATGGGGCTGAAGCCTTTGCAGATGAACGCCGTAGAGTCCGGGATTGCTGAAAAACACAGCCGGGAGATGGCTTCCGGCAAGACGCCTTTCGGCCACCAGGGTATCGATCAGCGCATCAAAGCCATCGGGAAGCAGTTGGGGCCGGTGATGGCGGCGGGGGAGAATGTGGCTTATGGCCAGACTACCGCCCGGGAAGTCGTCAACGAGTGGCTGCACAGTCCCGGTCATCGAAAGAATATCGAAGGCGACTATACCCTGACTGGTATCGGTCTCGCGAATGATTCCAAAGGAATCCCTTATTATACACAGATCTTCACAAAATAAAACAGCTATTTTCGTAAATTGCCCCCATGACAGGCAAAACGATTATTTCGGTTTCCAATCTTACAAAGAAATACGGTGATTTTGAAGCGGTGAAGGGCATCAGCTTCGAGGTGTTCGAGGGAGAGATCTTTGGGTTACTGGGGCCTAACGGCGCCGGTAAGTCCACGACCCTGGAGATCATAGAGACCCTGCGGGAAAAGACCGGTGGAAACGTCCTCGTCGACGGGATCGACCTGGATAAAGACCCCGATTCGATAAAAAAAATAATCGGCGTGCAATTGCAGACTTCCGGTTATTATCCGGGCCTCAACCTTTCCGAGCTGATAGAGCTGTTCAGCGGCCTTTATAACCGTCGCATCAACCCGCTCGAATTGCTGGACACCGTAAACCTGCGGGACAAGGCGAAGGCGCGGTACAAGGAACTGAGTGGAGGACAGAAACAACGTTTCTCGATCGCCACCACGCTGATCAACCAGCCCAAAATTATCTTCCTGGACGAGCCCACCACCGGCCTCGACCCGCAGGCCCGGAGAAACCTTTGGGAGCTGATCAAGGACATCCGGTCAAAAGGAACCACCGTGATCATTACGACCCACTATATGGATGAGGCCGAGGTATTGTGTGATCGGGTGGCGATCATCGATTCGGGCAAGATCATCGCCCTCGATCCCCCGGACAGGCTTATCGACCGGCTCGTCGCTTCGGGTTTTGAAAGACCCAAAGAAGTAAAGAAGGCGAACCTGGAGGATGTATTCATCAGTCTTACCGGCCACAATCTGCGGGCTGAAAATTAAAATGACATACTATGAGCGACGTTGCTTCCGACCTGCGCTATCCGATCGGCAAATATGAGCCGAGACCTTTTTCGACCTCGCTGAAGGAAGAATGGCTGGATACGATCAGGTTTCTTCCTCAATCGCTGGAAAATGCCATCCTGAACCTGGATGAAGAGCAATTGCAGACGCCCTACAGGGAGGGGGGATGGACCGTGCATCAGTTGGTTCATCACGTCGCCGATAGTCATATCAATGCGTATTGCCGTTTCCGGCTGGGTTTGACCGAAGACAAGCCCGTCATAAAACCTTACGAGGAGCAGTTATGGGCGGAACTGAATGATGTCGCGAACATTCCTGTCAATATCTCCATCACCCTGCTGTTTGCCTTGCATACCCGCTGGGTTGCCACCCTCAGCGATCTCACGCTTGCCCAGTGGGAGCGGACGGTTGTTCACCCGGCCGGCAACAGGATCATGACGCTTTGGTACCTTTTGGGCAATTATGCCTGGCATAGCCGGCATCATGTAGCGCATATCACCGCGTTAAGGGAACGGATGGGCTGGTTGTAGACGCGAATAGACGCGAATAGACTCGAATAGACGCGAATGGGAGACAGACACGAGTGGGCACTAATCGGAGAAGGGATACGAAGGAACCCGGACTAGAGAGATACGGATAGACGCGAAGGGGGGAGATTTTTTAGAAGGGAAGGATTTAACAGATTTTATAATATATGAAAGACCTTAGCTGGAAGACGCTCTCCTCGGAATATTTGTATGACGACACCTGGTTCACAATCCGGAAAGATACCTGCCAGGCGAGGGACGGGAAGATCATCTCTCCCTATTATGTGTATGAGTTTCCCACCTGGGTCACCGCCGTGGCGCTCACGGAGGATGGCAAGTTCATCCTGGAGAGACAATACCGCCATGCTTTGGGAATAACGGGTTATGAGATCCCGGGTGGTTGTGTGGATGATACCGACCCGTCCCTGCAGGCGGCCATCGAAAGGGAGTTGCTGGAAGAAACCGGTTACTGTTTCGACCATTATGAGTATCTCGGGCAGACTTCCTCCAATCCCTCTACCAACAGCAACTGGATGCATATGTACCTCGCCACTGGAGGAAAGCTGGTCCAGTCGCAGCAATTGGATCACAACGAAGAGATTGAAATTTCTCTTTTTTCATTCGATGAGCTGAAACAGTTGATGAAAGAAAACGGGATTGCTCAAAGCATGCACGTCACCACGCTGTTTTATGCGTTGCAAAAATTAGGTAAGATCATTTTTTGAGAAGGCTGCCGATTGAGAAGGCTGCCGGGAGCTGCTTATACCTCGACCTCTCCGACGATGAATACGCTGCCGCAGACAACGATGAGGTCTCTGGGACCTGCGTGGCTTTGTGCTGCGCGGAGGGCTTCCGCGACGGTGGGATAGGAGCGGCCTTTCAACCCCAGAGACTGTGCTTTGTCCGCCAGTTGGTCTTCGGGAAGCGCACGGGGAATCTGGGCCCTCGTGAAATAATAATTGGCCTGTTTTGGCAGGAGCGCCAGCACCCGGTCGGTCTCCTTGTCTCTGACCATCCCGAATACGATATGGAGTTCTTCGTGATCGGTGAGTTCGATTTGCCGGACCAATGATCTTATGCCGTCTTCGTTGTGAGCGACGTCGAGAGCGATCGTGGGATGTTCCCGGATGATCTCCCAGCGGCCGTGGAGACCGGTCGTCTTCCTCACCTGTTTCAGCGCCTTTTGTACATGCTGCCGGCTGATATTCCATCCCCGGTCCTGCAGGATCCGTACGGCTTCCAGGACGGTGACGAGGTTCTTCGTCTGGTAGATGCCCGGCAGGTCCAGCTCGTAATATTCTTTGTCAATGGAATCGGCCGTGGTCACTTCGGCTACCAGGTGGCGGTGTTCGAATCTCCAGTCCCCGATGAAACGGATCCGGTCCGCGAAATACAAAGGCGCCTGCGCGCCTGCCGCCACTTCTTCGAATACGAGCTGTGTCCCGAGGTGGGATTCGCCGACTACGACGGGAGTGCGGTATTTGATGATGCCGGCTTTTTCGAAAGCGATCTTATCGAGCGTATCGCCCAGCAGGCTCATATGATCATACCCGATATTGGTGATGACGGATAGTTCGGGCCGGATGATATTGGTGCTGTCCAGCCTGCCGCCCAACCCTACTTCGATGATGGCGATGTCGACCTGTTCGGTGGCGAAATATTCGAAGGCCATTGCCACGGTGACTTCAAAAAAAGAGGGCTCTATTTCTTCCGATAGCTCATGGATACGTTGTACAAAATCGACGACGAAGTCTTCGCGGACCATCTCTCCGTTTATCCGGATCCTTTCCCGGAAGTCCTTGAGATGCGGGGATGTGTAGAGCCCGGTCTTATAGCCTGCCGCCTGGAAGATCGCCGCAAGCATATGGCTGGTGGATCCCTTGCCATTGGTCCCGGCGATATGGACGGCCCTGAACTTCTCCTGCGGATCGCCGATAGAATGGCAGAGGGCCAGGGTGTTTGTAAGATCTTTTTTGTAGGCAGCCGCTCCGATACGGCTGAAAACCGGCAATTTATTAAACAGGTAGTGAATCGCTTGCTGATAATCCATAAGGGAGTACTCCAATGATAGGGATCGCAAAGCTAAGGCATCTTTTGCGGATTTTTGAAAGAGGACTTAGTCCTTCACCTTGAAGTTGAAAATGAGAGTTCCGACGGATTCGTCGCTGCCCGCCGTGAATTTGACCTGTTTGGCCTTTCGGAGAGCAATGGCTTTCATGGATCCGTCAGACGTGGTGGATCCACGGGGTTGGTAATCGGCATCGGTTACATTTCCGTTTGCGTCCACATGAACGTCGACGGCTACTTTGGCATTCTGGTTGAAGTCATCGGTAAACGAGGGAGTTGCGGCGATTCTTCTGCCCTGCAGCCCTCTTGATATGGCAACTCCTGAATTCCCGTTGCCGCCGCCGGTATAAGATTTCGAGTTGGGATCTCCGCCGGGCCTTCCCTGGTCTCCGTGGCCGCCGGCTACGCCCTCGCTGCCGCCGGGTTTGTAGTCATCGGCGTCGTTGCCACCGGTCCCGTTGCCGTTGACCCCATGGAAAAGTGCCTTCGGGCGGGGCTTAACCGGAGCCGGAGGCGCTTCCGTCTTGACGATCTTGACGGGTTTGGCCTTCAGGACTTCCTTATCGGGTAATTTCGTTGCATTGGGTTTTGTGATAGCGGGCTTTTTGATGACGGGGGCTTCTTCCGTTTGCTTGTCGTCGGTCTCTACATCCTTTGTTGCCTCTTTGGCGACCACCGCTTTGGCGGGAGCGGTATATTTTTCTTCGTCATGCGCGGCAGGTTTGCCGGGCAGGTAGGGTTGATCGGAGCCCATGCCCTGATCGCTGTTGCCGAGGTTCACCTCGATGCCGTCTTCCACCACGGGAGGGGGTTGTACGGGGTGCGTCCAGCTTACGTAGATAAACAGGATCGCGAGCAGCACACATATCAAAAGCGTGTAGCCGGAAGCTTTTATATTTTTCTCTGATTCGAAGCGATCTGTCATATCGAATTTGTTCAGGCTATCATGAATCCCGTCTGTGATCTGTACGGACGGGTTATGCGGGTCCGGTCATCAGACCCTGCAAATTTACCATTTTATTAGCCTATCCTGCAACAAATTAAGGGCTGATTGCGGGGAATAGATCCTGTAAAAATGTTAAATTATCCCCTTCTGTATTTCAGCGGGTAATGGATATCATACGCGGTCTCATACCCTGCGTCTGAAACGATGGCCAATCTTCTTTTCTGTTTTTGCCTGTTGACCAGCCAGAGGGCGGTGGCGCCTGCAAGCAGCGTTATGAAAGCGGTGAGGACGACGAGTTGTGATTTTTTCATGATGCCATTCTTTGCCGTTTGAATAAGCAAGGAAAATGCCAAAAAAAGGGCTGCGTGCTCAATGCCGGCTGATCCGGGGATGCTAGCCTATCCGGTGGTATATGAAATCCGGCATCCATTTGAACAGTTTGGCGATCAGCCAGCCACCATCTCCGGGTGATATAGACCCGCCATTTCTTTTTTTCCAATGCCTGGTAGATCTGCCGGGCGGCTTTTGCCGGGGGAGCTACCCAGAACTTCTTGTCTCCTTTAGCCATCTGCGTGTCTACAAAACCGGGCTGTATGTCGGTGATATGGATTTCCGGCAGCTTCATCATCCTGGTCTTTATATGGAGCCCTTCGAAATAGGCGCTCTGGAAGGCTTTGCTGGCGCTGTAAGCCGGGGCCATTCCGTTGCCTCGAATAGAGGCGATCGACGAGGTGGTAGCCAGGTGACCATGCCCCTGGCGCACGAAATAGTTAAAGGCATAGTTGGAGATCTCTATAAAGCCATTCACGTTGGTGTCGACGGTGATCTTGTCGGTAGCCCAATCCAGGTCCTTTTTTGCCTCCCCGAAGCCTGAGTTGTAGATCAGCAGGTCGAGGCCTCCTAATTTCCGGATTAACGATTCGAGGTGGACGATATTTCCGGTCCCGGTGACATCGAAACATTCGGTGACGAACCGGTTCGGATATTCCAGTTGAAGCAGGTATAAGAGGTCTTGTCTGCGGCCGGTGATGCCGACGAAATGCCCCGCCCCGGCATAGAGCCTCGCCAGTTCTTTTCCGATACCCGAACTGGCACCCACGATAATGACTTTTTGCATGGAGACTAAAATAAGAAAGATAAGTCGTCAATGAGCAAAATCGGCTTCATACTTTCCCCTGATCCTTTCCATCGGCGGGTTGAAATAGCCGAATTTTACCTGCGGGAACTCTTCGTGGATCAGCTCCATTAACTGGTTTACGCCGATGAACTCCCCGGTGTCCGTGACGCCGATGCGTCCGAGATACCAATCCGGATCGATGTTGAAATTGCGCCATTGTATCATCGTAAGATCCGTTTCCCGGATGAGTTTGCGCAGGGCCTCATATTCTTCGACGCTATCGGTCATGCCGGGGAACACAAAATAGTTGATGGATGCCCACCCTCCGTGGTTCCGCACGACTTTAAGGCTTTCGACGATGTCTTCGAAACGGTAATTGTTGGGACGGTAATAGGCCTCGTAGATGTTGCTGCGGGCGGAGTTGGTACTTACCCGGATGGAGTTCAGCCCCGCTTCGCAAAGCGCCTGCACGGCAGCCGGCTTGCTTCCGTTGGTGTTGATATTGATGCTCCCGCGGGAGGTATGTTTGCGTATCTGGAGGATGGCTTCGCGGATGGTCTCCCACATCAGCAGGGGCTCTCCCTCACAGCCCTGGCCGAAGCTGACGATAGGGTAAGGGGCGGTTTGCAGGTGCGGGACGGTGAATTCGATGATCTCCTCGGCCGAGGGTTTAAAAGTGAGCCTGTCCTGGGTGGAGGTGATGGTTTCTTCCTGCGGCTGGAACGAGATGCAACCCAGGCAATTGGCATTACAGGCCGGTGAGGTCGGGACCGGGCATTCCCATCTTCCCATAAAATAGTTTCTTGCGGCGGGGCAGTGGTAGGTGAGGCAACAGTTCTCCGCGAGATGTTTCACCAGCCGGTTGTGCGGAAAGGCTTTGAGATATTGGTCGACCCCTTCCCGGATCCTGTCCCAATCGTATCCCTTTCCTTCCTGACGGATATCCTGTTCTATCCGGACGGCGGGCACATAGAATTTGTCGTCCAGCCAGCCTGCGGCGGTATAACAGAAAAGGGGCAGGGTGGGAGCGTCTTTCCCGGTCTCATAGGCGGACAGATAGAGCCCGGTGTGGGCGGGAGGGATGAAGGCGGCGACGGCCCATCCTTTCTCGCAAAGGCGCATTTCCCCGGTTATCGTATCGATTCCGATACCCCGGCGTCCGGGCAGCTCGTAAAGGCTGCCCCCATCGGGTAAGCCGATCCAGTCTTCCACGGGGACAGGCAGCGCGTCCCAGCCGCTGCGGCCGGTCACATACAGCGAAGTGTCTTCAAAAATATTCCCTTTCCCGTCCGAATAGAGGATGTAGGGGGATCGTGTCAGTGGCGGCGGCATCATAATCTGATTTTAGTGAGTAGTCCGTAGTAAGTACTCACTACTGACTTTTTAGATAATGCCTGCAAAATTCGTGAATTTGTTCGAGTTCTTCGGCATCAAGATTTTTCCGGAAGTCAAAATGAAGGGTTTTGTCCAGAGAAGTCTCGATCCGGATGGAATCGCGGGCGGCGTCCACCCCGTTGATATGGGTCCAGATAAAAAACCGGCTTTCGGGGATTCCGGGCACGGTGACGCCCGTGTGGTGAAAGGAGAGGTATTCTTCGGCGCCCCGGCTTATTTTGTTTTCGCAATACAGGAGGTATCCATAGGCAATACTAAGGCTCAGATGAATGCCCGCGGAAAGCCAGTTGCCTGCCAGGAGCAGCGTGACGCCGATGCCCAGGAAGAAAAGGAGTTCTACCACGCGAAAAAACAGGTTCACCCGCGGAAGTTGCGTCAGGGTGTCCCTGCCGACGAGTACCAGGATGAAGATATCCAAAGAGATGAGCAACTGGCACCAGAAATATACGGGCGCCGATTCGGGCTGGTTCATATGACTGATCGCGTGCGAGAGGATCAGCAGGCCTGCGGCGACGTGGAGCCAGCTTCCGGAACGTTTTAGTTTCTCAAACGCGGGATGAACGATGGGAAGGGATAGTGAGTTCATGCAGCAGTAATTTAAGCTGTGAGTGTCATTTTGTGAATTTCCATAAAGAATTTCCATAAAAAAGAGGAAAAAGTCGAAAAGGACGGTGTCGGGGGCTTAAAGGAATCAGGGGGAAACGAAGGCTATCGTGAGCCCTGAACGGACCCTGCTTTTTCCAGCCGGCCGCGGCAATATTCGTTGAACTCCTCTTCCCCGGCGTCTTCTTCCCCGTCTTCCAGCACTTCCTTCTGAAAGAGCCGGTTGTCTTTAAAATCGAGAGTCAGCAGACCGTCTCTCAGCACTACATTATTAAAGGCGGACCATCTCAGCGTCTTTTTGAACAGGGTATTGACGACCACCTGGTCGTCGGAGAATCCGATCTCGAGGGGGTACCTTGCCTGGTACTCCAGGAAGGCCAGGACGAACAGGAGGATCGCGATCCATTGAAGCCAGGGCATGCCGATCCAGGTGATGCCGGCCAGTAAGAGCCAGTTCCGGTAGCGGGTGCCGGGGAATCCTTTTGGCGCGTGCTCTTGTTGGTTCCTGGTGTTTTGGCCTCTTTTGGCGTTTAGCAGGATGCCGGTGAGGAGGAGGGCGGATGAAAGGGTGAGAAAAAGGCTGAAATGACCGGAACGGAGCTGTGCATAGACGAAGACCGTCAGGGAGAAAGAGCATACCCCGACACTGATCCTGTCGATATATTTTTCGCTGTCCCTTCTCAGGGTGACTACATATTGGTGCTGCATGGGCGGTAGGGAGGGCGGGGCTTAGTTCTCCCCGGCAACCAGCAAATTACTGAGTTTCCACAAGATCCTGGCGCCTACGTTCGCATCCCAACTGCTGTCGCCGACACCGATCTCTACGAGATCGAAGCCGATGAACCGGCGACCGCTGCGGATGATCTTCTTGATAAGATAATAGAGCTGTTCGGTTTCGAACCCGCCCGGAACGGGTGTCCCCGTGCTGGGGCAGAGTTTGGGGTCCAGCCCGTCGACATCGAAGCTGATATATACTTTTTCCGGCAGGTGGCCGACAATTTCGTCGGCGATCTCTTTCCAGGATTGGCCCTCAAACTGGCGTTCCTTGAGGTCCTTGTCGAAATAGGTGATCACCTGGTGATTGCTGTTGCAGATAAAATCCCATTCCTCCTGCGAAAAATCACGGACGCCCAGCTGGACGAGTTTTGTGATCTGCGGGATCTCCTGCAGGGCATTGTACATGACGCTGGCGTGGCTATAGACGAAGTTTTCGTAGGATTTGCGAAGATCGCAGTGCGCATCGATCTGGAGGATGCCGTAGTCGCCGTGTTTTTCGGCGATGGCCTTGAAATAGCCGAGCGGAGTGCTGTGGTCGCCTCCGAGCAGTGCTACCAGTTTACCTTTTTCGAGCAGTTCGCGGGTCTGTTCGTAGACCCATTTATTCAGGTGCGTACTGCCTTCATTGATCTCTCTCAGAGATTTGCACATGAAGGTGTTTTTTTCGACGGCTTCTCCTTTTGAGATGTAGTCGATATACAGTTCGGCTTCTTTCCGGAGGTAATCGCTCTTCATCAGTACTTTCTTATCCGCGTGGCGCATGAAGAAGCCCTTTCGCCATGCCTGGTTCATTTCGCCTTCGAAAAGATCCACCTGCATGCTGGCCTGGAAAATATGTTCGGCTGCCCGTGAAGTACCTGCGCCGTAGCTGACCGTCACTTCCCAGGGGATCGGCAAAATCACCAGCCGGGCGTCTTCTTCTGTAAAGGGGAGACCAAAGATATTTTTCCGTGGGTTACTGGCCCCATTGGGGTCAAATTGGGATAAATCTGTCATGACCTGTCGAATCTCACTTGTTAAAACGCTGCGCAAGGTAGCACAGTATACGTTACCGGCAAAAAATATGAAATAAATACCGCACCCGGGTTGCTTGTGAACCTGTTAAAGCTTTTCATGGAATGTATTCCGTGACCCTTTTTGAACTAACTTTGGCCCGGAAAACCGGGGAGGGGGGGGAAAGATGCCGACTACCGGAAAGATACCGACTATAAAACATTATAAGGGATGAAAAAGCTGCATATCGTAATCCTCGTTCTCATCGCTGCTTCGATAGCCGTGCTTGTCAGCTTTATGGGCAGTTTGTCGACCTACGAGACCATCGCTTCGGCCAAACAGAAGGCGGGCAAGACGGTCACGATCACCGCGAAGATGGACAATAGTCTGCCTGTCGATTACGATCCCATAAAAAACCCGAACTATTGCAGTTTTCATATAGCCGATACGCTGGGCAATACGGTCAGGGCCGTTTATCATGGAGAAAAGCCCCGGGATATGGAGAAGGCGGAAAGGATCACTTTCACGGGCAAAATGCAGGGCGATGTATTTGAAATAGCTCCCAACGGTATCATGCTCAAATGTCCCTCCAAGTATAAGGACGACCCGAACGCAGCCAAGAAAAACCTGACTCAAAATCAATAGTAATCGATGGATTATATAGGCGAACACCTGTTGCCCGGTAAGCTGGGACATTTTTTTTCCATTCTTTCATTTGCCGCTTCTTTTGTAGCCACGATCGCCTATTTCAAAGCGACCACCGGTAAAACCCCGGAGGAGGAGAACAGCTGGAAACGGCTGGCGCGAGCGGCTTTCGCGATTGATATCGTCTCGGTTTTTTCGGTGTTTGCCGTCATTTTATACATTGTCTCCAACCATCTCTTCGAGTACAACTATGCCTGGGAACATTCCGGCAGGTCGATGAGCATGAAATACCTGCTGAGTTGTATCTGGGAAGCCCAGGAAGGCAGCTTCCTGCTTTGGACGATGTGGCATTGCGTGCTGGGCACGATCCTCATCTTTACTTCAAAGAAGTGGGAGGCGCCGGTGATGACCGTTATCAGCGGGGCGCAGCTATGCCTGGCCACTATGATTATGGGGCTTTATTTTTTTGGGGGCAAGGTGGGCATCAACGCCTTTTTGCTGGTCCGTGAGAAGTTCGCCGAAGGGCCTATGTTCAGCCGGCCCGACTACCTGACCCTTCCCCAGATGCAGGATGGACAGGGGCTCAATGCGCTTTTGCAGAATTATTGGATGACCATCCATCCTCCGGTGCTCTTCCTGGGATTTGCGTCCACGATCGTACCTTTTGCCTTCGCCATCGCAGGTCTGTGGAAGAAACAGTTCGGCGATTGGACCAGGAAGGCGCTTCCCTGGACCCTGTTCTCCTGTTGTATCCTGGGCACGGGTATCATGATGGGCGCTGCCTGGGCTTATGAATCGCTGAGTTTTGCCGGATACTGGGCCTGGGATCCCGTTGAAAACGCTTCCCTGGTGCCCTGGCTGATCCTGGTTGCCGGTCTCCACACGCAAGTGGTTTACAACGCGACGGGGCATTCCCTGCGTGCAACGTATCTGTTCCTGCTGCTGGGCTTCCTCTTTATCCTCTATGCTACATTCCTGACCCGGAGCGGAATCCTGGGAGATACCTCGGTGCATGCTTTTGTCGATTCAGGCATGAACCTGCAGCTGATCCTGTTTGTCGTAGTGTTCCTGGTGCCTGCCGCCTGGCTCTTCATATCCCGCTATAGAAAGATCCCGCATATCGCCAAAGAAGAGGCTACCGATTCGAGGGAGTTCTGGATGTTTATCGGGGCGCTGGTGCTTTTCCTGTCCTCGATGTTCATCATCATCACGACCTCCCTGCCGGTGCTGAACGATATCTTCGGCAAGAAATGGAGTGCGGGGGAAGACCGGGAATTCGCCTATAACCGGATTGAGGTCTTTATCGCCATCCTGTTGGGTATTTTCACTGCGATCACCCAATACCTGAAATACAAGAATACGAAGAAGGCCGACCTGCTGAAGAAGATCGCCCTGCCCACGGCTATCGCGTTGGTACTCTCCATCCTGACCAGTATTTTTGGAGAGATCCATTACGATAAATATGGCGCGGGATTTCTGGCCGCGATCCACCTGGCCGTTTTTGCCGCCATTTACGCGTTCGTAGCCAATGCGGATTATATCCGGACGGGTCTTCATGGAAAGCTCAAAGCTGCCGGCGGTTCTGTCGCCCATCTGGGATTTGGTCTCCTGCTGCTGGGCATATTGATCTCTTCCTCGAGGAAAACGGTCCTATCGTATAATACGACCGGCATCAACCTGAATTTCGATCCCGGCGCCAAGGAGAATCCCATGGAGAACATCACGCTCCTGAAATCGGTCAAAACAGACATGGGAAAATACTGGGCCACGTATATCGATGACGATTCTGTGGATACACGGACGAAGATGATGTTTTTTCATGTGAAGTTCCACAAGAAAGACGACGGCGAGACCTTCGATCTGTACCCCAACTGGATACGCTCGACGAAAGGACAGGAGTCCATTTCGGCCAATCCCGATAAGCATCATTACTGGAACCGGGATATCTTCACTTATATCAGCGCCTCCAATACCATGGACCAGCGGGAAGATACGGCCCAGTTCAGGAACTACCCGGTAGCCATAGGCGATACCATCTACTATTCGAGGGGTTTTATGGTACTCGACAAGGTGGCGTTGAATCCCAACGACAGCAAGCATCATTTTAGTTCTACCGATACTGCCCTTATGGCCGAGGTCAGAGTCTACGCAAAAGACAGTACGCGCTATACGGCCACGCCGCTGTTCTATCTGAAAGACAATATCCCTCACTTCGTCGCGGATACCGTTTTTGCCCAGGACCTGGCGATCCGCTTCAACCGGGTCTTCAAGGACAAGATAGAACTGGGCGTGAAGGAGTCCTCCGCCATGATCCCCTTCGTGGCGCTGAAGGTCTACGAATTCCCGCATATCAACCTGGTATGGTTCGGCTTCCTGGTCATGATGACGGGGTTCGTTATGAGCATTTACAGGAGATATAAGCTGGCGGCCTGACCGGGAATTCCGCGATACATGTTGCTAGCAGAAACATAATATTGTTTATGGTTTGTTAATTATCCGTTTGCAATAAGATGCAGCCAGGTAAAGGGAGGGTTACCTTTTGGGTTCGCGGGTATAAATTCTGGCGGTTTTTTAGTAATTTTAAGACGATTAACATGTCACGCCACAAAAGAATATACCTGGTTTTGGGCCTTTTTTCCGTGCTCTTTTTGTCAGCGGGCGTGAATGCGGTTGCCCAACAGGGTGGTGTGAAACCGGCCCCTCCGGCTGTGCCCGCTCCCGATCCGCGTTTTGGGCCGAATGACACCATATTGGTTCCGATCTATGTATACGAAGGAGATACCCTTCCTTCCCGGACGCTGGAGACGGCTCTCGTCAGGGCGCCGATGACGCCGGCCATGCGTGCAAAAGCCGAAGAGTGGACGAGATTGCGGAATGCCGTCTATGTGACTTACCCGTATGCCCGTAAGGCCGGGATTATCCTCAACGAGATGAACAGCAAACTGGCGACCATGAATTCCGCGGGCGAGCGGAAGTCTTATATCAAGTCCAGGGAAAAAGACCTTAAAAAGGAGTTTTCGGATCCGCTCGAGAAGATGTCGGTCTATCAGGGACGGATCCTGATGAAGCTCATCAACCGGCAGACCGGTAATAACTGCTACGATATCATCAAGGAGTACAAGGGTGGGTTTACCGCCCGTTTCTACCAGACGGTCGCTTTCTTCTTCGGCAGCAGCCTCAAGCAGCCATACGACCCGAGCGGTGACGATCAGCCTATCGAAGTGATTGTCCAGGAAGTGGAACGGCTCTATCGGGGATAGCAGATCACTATTGGCGGTAGCCGGGCTGAGGGCATGCCGTCTTATTCACCGCGAGAGAACGGGACGGCCGGGGACTATGTTCCGCAGTTGTATGTCGCAAAGCTTTTCAGAGCCGGTGAATCTTTTCGATGAGTGCCGAGGTCGAAAACCCCGGTACGATAGGATTGATGACGACCCGGCCGCCGGCGGCCATCACTTCTTTTGCTCCTACGATCTGTTCCAGCGTATAGTCCCCGCCTTTTACCAGAACGTCGGGCAGGATGGCATTGATCAATTCCAGCGGGGTCTCTTCTTCAAAGACCACGATCGCATCTACCATCAGCAGGGAGGCCAGCAGGATGGCCCTGGAATGCTGGTCGTTTATGGGTCTGTGAGGCCCTTTCAGTTTTCTGACAGACTGGTCCGAATTGATGCCCACGATCAGTATGTCCGCTTCGGAGGCCGCGTCCGACAGCGATGCGATATGTCCCTGATGCAGGATATCAAAGCATCCGTTTGTAAAGGAGATGGTTTTGCTTGCCAGCCGCCAGCGTGCTATCTGCCGGGAAAGGTCCGGAAGCGTGTGTATCTTGTGGGGAATGATATGTGTATTTCTCATCTGTGGGGTGTTTTGCTGTTGGAGTTTTTGGGTTAGGTGGCTGCGTTATTTATCTAAAGCCGGTTTTTGTTGATACGGGGCAGCAGGATAAAGCTGGCCACGCCAAACAGGATAAAGCTCAGGAACTGCCCGAACCAAAGCAGCCAGCCCAATGCCTGTCCATAAGGCTCCGCGGGAATATTATAGAATGCGACTGTCTCCTGGACGAGCAGGGCATAGGCTCCTATCCCTCCGGGGGAGACGATCATGCCGATGCTACCCATCGCCAGCACGCTTAATGCGTCTGTCAGCCCCAGGGCGCTCGTTTCGCGGATGGCGAAAAAGCCCATCCAGGTACTTAAAAGATACAGGATCCAGATGCCGACGGTATAAAAGAAGAATAGCGGCTTGTTCCTGAGCGAGCGCACGCTGGTCAGCCCGTGCCAGATATTGACCCCGACAGCTTTGACTTTCTGGATGATATTGATATGGCCGAACCTGCTGAAAATGAACCTTAGCAGCAGCAGGAGCAGGATCCCGCCGATGGCCAGGTAGAGGATCCTCCGATAGGAGGCCTGGCCGTTGGAGTTCTCAAACAGCGGGTATATCTTCGTTATTGCGAGGGAATGGATCACATCGAACTGGAAGATCAGGGTGAGCCCGAAGACCGTCAGCAGGCATAATACATCGAAGGCCCTTTCTGCAACGATGGTACCCACCAGCTTATCCACCGGCACTTTCTCATAGCGGGCCAGTATGGTGCATTTAACGACTTCACCCACTCTCGGCGCTCCCAGGTTTACAAAATAACCGATCATGACACCCAGGAACGTATTGATCTTCGAGGGCTTGTATCCGAGCGGTTCAATCAGCTGTCTCCAGCGGAGCGCCCGCAGCCAGTGGCTCAGCAGCAACAGCCCCAGGATCGGGACGAGGAGCCAGTAATTGGCCCGGTTGAGTGCGTCTTTCAGTTGCTGCCATTTCTCTTTATTCAGGTCTTTCAGGCTCAGCCAGACGAAAAAGGCAGCCAATGCGGCAAAGAAAAGGTATTGCAGTAAAGCCAGGAGTCTTTTGTTCATTCAGCCGCCAATTTACTAACAATTAAAGGCATAGCAAAATCATGCGGATTCCGGGTGGCTTTTCGGAACGTTGTATCTGTTATAGCCTGTTCCCTTCTTTGGGAAAGACGATCCATGGTTTGAAGCGTTTGGCTTCTTCGAAGTCCATGGAGGCATAAGTGATAATGATGACGATATCGCCTACGGCTCCGTGTCTGGCTGCCGGGCCGTTTAGGCAACAAACTCCCGACCCTCTTTTGCCTTTTATGAGGTAAGTCTCTATACGTGAACCATTGTTTACATTTACGACCTGGACTTTTTCATTCCCGATCATATTGGCCGCGTCCATCAAGTCTTCGTCCAGGGTCAGGCTGCCCACATAATTCAGATTTGCTTCCGTAATCGAAGCACGATGTACTTTGGATTTCAGGATGGAGATTTGCATGAGCGTTCCTTTGTTTTTAAAAAGGGGCACAAATGTAACAATTCCTTCCGAGTTAAGTTCAGATAGGGGGAGATGGGCGTCACGGCTTCAGTTTTCCGGGGTCAGCGACATATTGTCGATCAGCCTCACTTCCCCCAAAAAGGCCGCTATCAGGGCCACCAGCGGTTGGTTGCCGTCCCACCGGGTGACTTTCTCCAGGGTATCGGCATCGGCTATTTCCACATAATCGATCCGGAAGCCACGCTCCTGTAACCGGCTGACCGCCTGTTGCGTCAGGTCTCCCAGCTCACCCGGCCGGCAATTTTCCTTCAGGAACAGCAGGGTCTGAAAAATGGCCTTTGCCTGTTCCCTTTGTTCCGCGGATAAGCGCATGTTCCGGCTGCTCATCGCCAGTCCGCCTGCTTCGCGCAGCGTAGGACAGGGGTGCAGGATGGTGTCGGACCCCATCAGCGTCAAAAGCCGCTTTACCACCATACATTGCTGATAATCCTTTCGTCCCATGAACAGGTGCCGGGGGCGGACCCTGTCCAGCAGGCGTCGCATGACCTGGCAGACCCCCTGGAAATGCCCGGGCCGGTAATGTCCATCCAGCACGGTCTCCAGGTATCCCAGATCATATCTTTCCAGCCCGGAAATCCCTGTGGGGTAAAGGTCGCCGGCCCCCGGCAGAAACAACACATCCGTACCCGCCCTTTCCAGCAAAAGGATGTCATTTTCGAGTGTAATGGGATATTTCTGGAAGTCCTTGGGATCATTGAACTGTGTCGGGTTGACAAAAATGCTGCAAACCGTGGATAAGGAGGTTTTCTTTGACATATCAATAAGTGATATATGTCCCGGGTGGAGCGCTCCCATCGTGGGCACGAAGCCGACGGACCTGTCTTCCTGTCTCTGTCCGGCCAGCCATACCGCGAGGTCTTCGGATCTCTTGAATAAAATCATCTTTTTTGGGTTTTATAAGCGTCTAACGCGGCCACAGCGCTTATTTCAACAAAAAATAGCATAACTTTGCAAACTATTTTGGGTGGGCTACCCTAATTAATTACGTGTAATAATGCTAACAAAGAAAAGGATTTTATTCGTTGCCAACGAAATGTCTCCCTATTTAGAGATGACTGAGTTTGCGGAAATTGTGAATAAACTGGCGATTAAATCGAATGAAGGGGGCTTTGAGGTCCGCTGTATCATGCCCCGCTTTGGAGTGATTAACGAAAGGCGTCATCGCCTGCACGAAGTGGTCCGGTTATCAGGTATAAACGTATCGGTGGACAATGACGATTATCCCCTGCAAATCAAGGTGGCTTCCCTGCCCAATGCCCGTCTGCAGGTTTATTTCCTGGATAACGAAGACCTGTTTAAGAGAAAGTTCATTTTCAGTGACGAACAGGACAAATGGTATGATGACAATGGTCTCCGGTCCGTTTTCTACTGCAAGGGAGCGCTGGAAACGGTAAAAAAATTCGGCTGGCCCCCGGATGTGATCCATTGCAGCGGCTGGATGACGGGTCTGGTGCCTCTCTACCTGAAGACGGTCTATAAGAAGGAGCCGGTATTCGCGCACAGCAAGGTGGTCTACACGATCGGGCAGAATACGTTCAAGGAGAAGCTGGGGGCCGATTTTCTGAAGCTGGCGAACATACACGCCAATATCAAGGAGAAGGACCTGGAACCTTATAAGGACAGCAACAATACGGCCATGTTCCGCGGCGGCGCTTTTTATGCCGATGCCATCACCTTTGGGGCGGACAAGGTGGAAAAGAAACTGACGGAGGAATTCGCTAAGGCGAGGGCTAAAAAGGTGTTGTCTTTCAATGCGGAATCCGATTTAACGGATTATTTGCAATTGTATACGGATCTGACAAAATAACCATCTTTTTGCAGAAAATTTCGTCGCAGCTATTATCTTTGCCCCGCGAAAGCAGTAGTCCCATTTAATTCGTCAATAAATCTATTATTACAGTCATGCCTTATTTATTTACATCTGAAAGCGTTTCAGAAGGTCATCCAGACAAAGTGGCCGACCAGATATCCGATGCATTGATAGACAATTTTCTTGCCTTCGATCCCCAGTCGAAAGTGGCTTGTGAGACGCTTGTAACGACAGGGCAGGTAGTCCTGGCGGGAGAAGTAAAATCGAAGGCATACCTCGATGTACAGGAGATTGCCCGCGGCGTCATCCGGAAGATCGGATACACCAAGAGCGAATACATGTTCGAGGCGAATTCCTGCGGTATCATTTCCGCGATCCACGAGCAGTCAGCGGATATCAACCAGGGCGTGGACAGGAAGAAAAAAGAAGAACAGGGAGCCGGCGACCAGGGGATGATGTTCGGATATGCGAGCAACGAGACCGATGACTATATGCCGCTGGCGCTCGATCTGGCTCATAAGATCCTGCTCGAACTGGCTGTTTTGAGAAGGGAGAACAAGGCGATCAAATATCTTCGCCCCGATGCAAAGAGCCAGGTGACCCTGGAATACGATGATAATAATAAGCCCGTGCGGATAGATGCCATCGTCGTATCCACGCAGCATGACGACTTCGACACGGAAACAAAGATGCAGGCGCAGATAAAAAAAGACATCGTCGAAATCCTGATCCCCCGTGTAAAGGCAAAATATAAGAAATACGCCCGTCTTTTTAACGATAAGATAAAGTATCATATCAACCCCACCGGCAAGTTCGTGATCGGCGGCCCTCATGGCGATACGGGTCTGACGGGCCGTAAGATCATCGTAGATACCTATGGTGGTAAAGGCGCACATGGCGGCGGCGCATTCAGCGGTAAAGATCCTTCCAAAGTGGATCGCTCCGCGGCTTATGCTACCCGTCATATCGCGAAGAACCTCGTTGCGGCCGGAGTCTGTGACGAAGTGCTGGTGCAGGTGTCTTATGCTATCGGCGTAGCGGAACCGACCAGCATCAATGTCAACACCTATGGTACGGCCAAGGTGAAAATGACGGATGCGAAGATCGCAAAGATCGTGACCGAGCTGTTCGATATGCGTCCTTATTTTATCGAGACCCGGCTGAAGCTGCGCAACCCCATCTACAGTGAGACCGCTGCATATGGTCATATGGGTCGCAAGCCGGAAACCGTCGTAAAGACTTTCACCTCGCCCAATGGAAAAGAGATCAGGAAGAAGGTGGACCTCTTCACGTGGGAAAAGCTCGATTATGTTCCGAAGGTGAAGAAAGCATTCGGTATTAAATAATTGCAGGCACCGGTCTTTTTTGCGAAAGCAGGATGCCGGTCACAAAAGAGTCCCGCCCTGAGGCGGGATTTTTTATTTTTGCAACGGGTTTATGACGCATGGGGCTATGAGCAAGGACCTCCGGGCAAAGAACTATGAGGAATATCCCGGAAGGTAGCAACCAGGATTTCGGGTTTTACAAGACACCGTTTTTCGGAGCTGACAAGACAAACAGCCGATGGCGGTCCGACAAGACAAACAAAAAAACAGATGAGAGAAACACGACATCCTTTGGGCGAGACGAAAAATCCCTGGAAGATCCTTTCCGAGAAGAATGTGTATGAGAACAAGTGGATCGGGCTGACGGAATACCAGGTAATCAATCCCGGCGGCGGGGAAGGGATTTATGGAAAGGTCAGCTTTAAAAATATTGCCGTAGGAGTATTGCCCCTCGATGAGGATTTCAATACTTACCTGGTCGGGCAGTTCCGTTTTCCACTGGATGAATACAGCTGGGAGATCCCGGAAGGGGGCGGTGAGCCGCATGAGGATCCGCTCGAATCCGCCAGGCGCGAATTGATGGAAGAGACCGGGCTGGCAGCCAGCCGGTGGGACCTGATCCTGAAAATGCACCTGTCCAATTCCGTGTCCGATGAAAAGGCGCTTCTCTACCTGGCCCGCGGGCTGGAACAACACACGGCCATGCCGGAAGAGACGGAGAAACTTGCGGTCCGTAAATTGCCTTTCGAAGAAGCGTACCGGATGGTAGAAGAGGGACAGATCACGGATTCCATGTCTGTCGCCTGTATCCTGAAAGTCAAATTGATGTTTGAGAAAGGAGAAATCCGGCGGCACGGATAAAATCAGAAACAGATACGATGAAGAAATCTTCTCTTATAATCGGACGGCAGACCCTGATCGAAGCGTTGCGATCGGGCAGGGCTGTGGACAAGATATTGTTTCAGCGGAATGTGACCGGCGACACGATCGAAGAGATCCGTCAGCTGGCGCGCGAGCATGCCGTTCCCATACAGATGGTGCCGCCCGAAAAACTGTCGTCACTTACAAAGGCCAATCACCAGGGGGTAGTGGCTTTTGCAGGCCTGGTGCAATACCTGGACCTGCAACAGGTCATCGATCATGTCGTGGCGGCGGGTGGCATTCCTTTGTTCATCATGCTGGATGGGGTTACGGACGTCCGCAATATCGGGGCCATCGCCCGGAGTGCGGTCTGTTGCGGGGCGCAAGCCCTGATCATCCCGGATAAAGGTGTCGGGGCGCTGAACGAGGAGGCCATGAAGTCGTCTGCAGGCGCCCTGGAGATCATTCATGTCTGCCGGGTAAACAGCCTGCTCAAGGCGGTGGACAGCCTACACCTCAACGGGATCAAGGTCTTCACCAGCGAAACCGGCGCGCAGAAGAAAGTCTTCGAACTGGAACTCTCCGAGCCTTGTTGTATCGTCATGGGGAGCGAAGACAAAGGTGTACAGCCCTATATGAGCAAGGCTGCCGATGAGCATTTCATCATTCCGATGGCCGCCGGGTTCGATTCGTTTAATGTGTCGGTCGCTGCCGGTATCATTTTGTACGAAGCCATGAAGAGCCGGCTGTCCTAAAATTATTATTGCCATGAGCCCATTGCACAGACCACGACCTTCGCAACCCCAGGCTGTATCCGGCAAGGACATGCCTTTCAGCGCCGGTCTGCCGGTCACGCTTGTCGAATGTCCCCGCGATGCGATACAGGGATGGCATGAGCTAATCCCGACGGAAAAAAAGATACGCTATCTCAACGCCCTGTTGAAGGTGGGATTTGCCGTGCTGGATTTCGGCAGTTTTGTGTCTCCGAAGCTCATACCCCAGATGGCGGACACCCACCAGGTATTAGCCGGTCTCCGTTGGCAGGACAGTGCCACCCGGCTGCTGGCTATCGTGGCGAATTTCCGGGGCGCGGAGGAAGCAGCTTCGCTGGAAGGGGTCTCCTGTCTGGGCTACCCTTTTTCCATCTCGGAGACCTTTCAGCTTCGAAACGCCAATAAGAGTATCGAAGGCTCCCTGGCCACCGTCGAAGAGATATCGGAGCTTTGTATAAAAAGAGAAAAGCAGCTGGTTGTCTATCTTTCGATGGGATTCGGCAATCCCTATGGCGATCCCTGGTCGGAAGAGATCGTATTCGAGTGGGCGGACGCGCTGGCGCGTCTGGGGATAAAAACCTTGTCCCTTGCCGACACCGTCGGGCTTGCGACCCCGGAGCAGGTGTTTTCCGTTACGGACTACCTGGTGAGGCAATTACCCGGCCATACCATCGGCGTGCATCTGCATTCCACGCCCCACAACCGGAAGGCTAAAATCGACGCGGCGTTACAGGCGGGTTGCCGAAGGTTTGACGGCGCGCTGAAAGGCATTGGCGGTTGTCCGATGGCGGGAGACGAGCTGGTAGGCAATATGAACATGGAGTGGATGATCTCCTATTTTCGGGAGCTTCACGAGGCGGGATATCCGCATCTGTTGGGAAGACTGGATGAGGGGGCCCTGGAGGAGAGCCTCCGGCTGGCTTCGGAAATCTTCGTATGATCCGGATCCTGGCGCCGAACTTCGATCACGGGAAGCCGGACTTCGATTACGGGCGCTGAACTTCGATTAAATGATTCAATGCATGGAATTTCAACTTCCGATACAAATCCCGTCGTTGCCGTCTCCCATCCGTTATGGGGACAAAATCCTGCTGACGGGTTCCTGTTTTACCGAACATATCGGCAACCAGCTCCATGATTGGAAGTTCGATACGCTCCAAAATCCCCATGGCATCGTCTTCGACCCGGCAAGCGTCGCATCGGGCCTGGTCTCCTATATTGAAGACCGCCGGTATACCGCCGGGGACCTCGTCTTCTTCAACGAACTCTGGCAGAGCTGGCAGCATCACAGCGTTTTTTCCGGCACAGACCGAGGGGAAGTGCTGGACCGTATCAACCGGTCACAGGCTCGTGCACATTCGTTTTTGAGAGAGGCGAGATGGCTGATCATTACGCTGGGGACTTCCTTCTCCTACCGGCTGTCCGGTTCCTTTTCCGGGCTTTTGCCGGGTGAGGCCGCTTATTCAGAATCGGGCCGGGAACACCGCCCGGCTTACCCGGTAGCCAATTGCCACCGTGCTCCCGCGCAGGCATTTACAAAGCATCTGATGTCGATCGAAGAGATCCATTCCGTGCTGGACAATTGTCTCCACCGGCTGTTCAGTTTCAACCCGGCTATCGAGGTGATCTTTACCATCAGCCCCGTCCGGCATATCCGGGACGGTGTAGTGGAAAATAACCGGAGCAAGGCGCGGCTGATAGAATCGGTACACCACCTGGTCAACAAATTCGACCGGATCTGGTATTTTCCGGCCTATGAGCTGGTCGTCGACGTGTTGAGGGACTATCGTTTCTATGACCTCGATATGGTACATCCCAACTACCAGGCCACCCATTTTGTCCTGGACAAATTCACCCGGCATTTTATCGACGGGTCTTCGCAGCAGCTGGTCGAAGAGATCAAAAAAATTGTCATTGCCCGCAGGCACAGGGCCCTGCATCCCGATACCCTCGCACACAAGCGCTTTTTAGAGGACTATCGCAGGAAGACCGGGGAGATCGCGGCCCGTTATCCGATGCTCGACTTCCGGGAGGAACTGGCCTGGTTCGCCGGGGAAGCAGGGGAACATGAGTCCGGGGGCTGAAGAGGGGGTGGGTTTGTGAAGCAACCGTACCTGGCGTTCTGCCAGCCGATCAATATCGATTTAATTTTTGCGCTATGTCTGCATCATTTCCCACACAGGCTGCGGCCATCCTGGATTTCTACCGGAAACTCCGTCCCGGTTTTACGATGGCGGATGGCATCTCCATCATGAATCCTTACCGGGAGCCGGAAACCTGGCGACTGGCCAGCCGGTTTTATGAGAAATTCTATGCGGACAGCCGTCCTCGTGGATATGTCTTCGGCATCAATCCGGGGAGGTTCGGCGCCGGTATCACGGGGGTACCATTTACCGATCCCATCCGGTTGCAGGAGAAATGCGGCATTCCCAACGACTGGAAGAAGCAGGCGGAACTATCATCGGTTTTCGTGTACCAGATGATCGACGGGTATGGTGGGGTGGATGCTTTTTACGGGCAATTCTATATCACAGCCATCTCGCCGCTCGGGTTCGTCCAACAGGGATCCGGGCGAGGACCTGGCAAGAACCTGAACTACTATGACGATAAGGAGCTGGTCCGGGCGATCGAGCCTTTTGTCGTCCGGTGCATTCGCCGGCAGATGGAGACGATCCCGACCTATTCCACGTGCTACTGTCTGGGCGAGGGAGCCAACTACAAATACTTCAGCCGGTTAAACGAAAAGCATGGCTTTTTCAGCGAGATCATACCGTTGCCGCATCCGCGTTGGGTCATGCAGTACCGGCGAAAGCGGGTACCGGAATATGTGGAAGAATATGTCGGGAAGCTGCGAAAGCTTACGGACGGCAAACCCCGGTAAATGTGGGTTAAGAGAAGGCTGTTGTAAAGTCGCTTGCCGTATTCTGCCGAGGTCTGGTGTTAATGTATCTTGCCAGTATACCCTGTTAATGTGTTCTGTTAGCGTATCCTGTTTAATGTATCCTGTTTAATGTATCCTGTCGCCTCTTAGTTCCTGCGTTTCCATGACCCCGGCCTCATAGTGAAGCCATTCTTTCCAGCGTGCGCGTACCTTGTCTTTGGCGATATAGGTTTCCGCCAGCCCGATGAAAAGATGATAGTGGCCTGCCTCGCTCTCCATAAAACGGCGATAGAAATTTCGCAGGTATTCATCGTCGAGGTGTTCGCTCAGTCTTTTAAAGCGTTCGCAGCTCCGGGCCTCTATCAGGGCGAAGATGAGCAGCCGGTCCAGGAACCGGTCTTCTTCCGGCGCGCCTTTTTTTTCGAACTCTATCAGCTTATTGACATAGATGTCTTTCCGTTGCCTCCCCAGTTTCAGGCCGCGCCGGGTCAACTCGGCGAGCACCAGCCGGAAGTGTCCCCATTCTTCGGTGACGATGGGAGCAAGTTCGCTGACCAGCTTCTCTTTGTCCGCATAGCGATGGATAAGGGATATGCAGCTCGTAGCGGCTTTCTGTTCACACCATGCGTGATCCGTCAGGATATCTTCCAGGGCTATACCGGCCAGGTCCACCCAGCGGGGATCGGTTGGCAGATGCAGCCCCAATATATTCTTTTGTTCCGGTGTGGGTTCCATCATGCGAAGATAGCCCGGCTCCTGCACCGATCTGCCCAAATTGAATGATATTTGACAAAAAATATAGCCCTTGAGCGAGGAATTTCTCCGTAAAAAATTACAGGAACGCTGGGACCAGGATGCTTACAGGACCTTGAAGCTGCCAACCGGGAAAGCGGATTTCTGTTCGAATGACTATCTGGGGATTGCTGCGGGTGGGCTGCTGGAAGCCTGCGCCGGAAAGTCCTCCCCGGCGACAGGGAATGGCCTCCTGCGGCATGGAAGCTCGGGATCCCGGTTGTTGGCGGGGAACTATGCGTTGATGGAAGAAACGGAGAAAGAGATCGCCTTATTCCACCAGGCTCCGGCCGGGCTGATCTTCAATAGCGGTTTTGATGCCAATCTCGGTCTGTTGAGTGCCGTGCCTCAAAGGAACGATACGATCCTCTATGATTCCCTGAGCCATGCGTCGATCCGGGATGGCATACGACTGTCGTTTGCCAGGTCTTTTCCTTTTGTGCACAATGATACGGCGGACCTTGAAAAAAGACTGCGGGCTGCCACGGGCACTGTCTTTGTGGTCACCGAGTCGGTATTTTCGATGGACGGAGACCAGGCGCCCCTCCGGGAGATTGCCGCTCTCTGTAAACAATACGGGGCCCGGCTCATCGTAGACGAAGCGCACGCGACCGGCGTGATAGGCGACCGGGGAGAAGGGCTGGTCCAGCAAATGGCACTTCAGGAAAGCGTCTTCGCGCGGATCCATACTTTTGGAAAGGCGCTGGGTTGTCATGGAGCGGTTATACTCGGCAGCGAACTGCTCAGGGACTATCTCATCAACTTCTCGAGGCCTTTTATCTATACGACGGCGCTCCCCGAAACGAGTGTGCAGGCGATTGTCTGTGCTTACCGGCTTTTCCCGGCGCTGGGTAGCCATCGTGAGCGGCTTCGTCAGCTGATCGCCAGGTTCAGGGAGGAGATGCGTGGGCTGGAAAGACCGGCCGGGCCGGCAAGACCTGCGGGTCCGGATAGTGTGACGCCCATACAGGTAGCCCTTATCCCGGGCAACGAAGCCGTGAAACGAGCGGCCCGTCTCTGCCAGGAGAATGGGCTCGATGTCCGGCCGATTCTCTATCCGACGGTTCCGAAAGGCGGCGAGAGACTGAGGATCGTATTGCATAGCTTCAATACCCCCGAAGAACTGTCCCGGCTGGTCGCCGTTTTGCAATAAAAGGCGGGTTTGCCTGGATATAGTTCGAGCCGGATTTGCGGCAGTATGCAGGCGGGTGTGGTATAGTACGGGCCGCTTTGCGATAGAATGCGGGCCGGCGATTCAATTAATTGGAAAAATACTTTACTTTTAAACCTACTAAGACATCATCATAACTACTTCGGTATGAGAATCGTTCCTTTCCTTATTTCCACGGCTGTCACGGCGGGGCTGATCGTCGGTCTGAACCGGTCCTGGGGCCCGATACCCCCTTTGGGCAGTTTCTTCAGCCCGCAGCACGGATTCTGGCAAAATGCGGACCCTGTCGGGAAAGACTATTCGGAGAACCTGGTCCTCCCCGGTCTGAAAGAGAAGGCGACGATCTATTTCGACGCGCGGCTGGTACCTCATGTCTTTGCGGATAATTCGGAGGATGCCTGTTACATCCAGGGCTATCTGCATGCCAAATTCCGGTTGTGGCAGATGGAGTTCCAGGTCTATGCGGCAGCGGGAAGGGTCAGCGAGATCCTGGGGCGCGGCCCCGGCGATGGCTACCTGAAATTCGACAGGACGATGCGCAGGCTGGGTATGGTCACCGGCGCGGAAAAAGCGGTAGCGGAAATCGAAAAAGACAGTACGACAAAAAAAGATTGCGATGCTTATACCGCGGGTGTCAACGAATACATCAGTAGGCTGAAGGAGAGTGAACTGCCGCTGGAATATAAACTGCTGAACTATCGTCCCGAACCCTGGTCCAACCTGAAGATCGCATTGTTCATGAAGAATATGGCTTATGAGCTGGCGGGGGGAGAGGATGATTTCGAGATGACGAATGCGAAGAGCATTTTCAGCAAAGAAGACTTTGCAAAGCTCTACCCGTCCTTACGGGATAGCCTGGACCCCATCATCCCGAAGGGAACCGTCTTTCAGAAGCCATCCATCGACCTGAAAATACCCGCTACGGTAGACTCCCTCTATCTGGGCAACCGGGATTCCGCGCTGGTATGGGAGCATAAGCCCGAAAAAGCCAACGGCAGCAACAACTGGGCTGTCAGCGGCAAGAAGACGTTGAGCGGCCGTCCGATTCTCTGCAACGACCCGCACCTGGGAACCAATATGCCGGCCATCTGGTACGAGATGCAGATACAGACACCCGCGTACAATACTTATGGGGTTTCTTTTCCGGGCGCCCCGTATGTGATCATCGGCTTCAACGATTTCTGCGCCTGGGGCGTGACGAATGCGGAAAGGGATGTCCGGGATTACTACCAGGTACGGTTTAAGGATAGTACAAAGAGAGAGTATTGGTTCGACGGCCAGTGGAAGGCGGCTGACAAAAGGATCGAAGAGATCCGGATCAACGGGCAGGAGTCGTTCCTGGATACGGTAGCCTATACCGTGTTTGGGCCGGTCATGTATGACAATACCTTTAATGGTTCGTCGATCCGGCGTTCGGACAAGTACTATGCGGTTCGCTGGACGGGCGACGATCCCTCCGATGAATTGTCCGTCTTCAACAATATGCGGCTGGCGAAGACGTATGATGATTATCGTGAGGCTGTCAGGGCTTTGTCCACGCCCGGGCAAAATTTCATTTTTGCCGCCAAGGACGGCGATATTGCCATCAGGCAGCAGGGATCCTTCCCCGCCAAATGGAAGAAACAGGGGCTCTTCGTGATGCCGGGCGAGGACAGCAGCTATCTCTGGCAGGCAACCATCCCCGGGGACGAGGCGCCCGCTCTCAAAAATCCCGAAAGAGGTTTTGTCAGCAGCGCCAATCAGCCACCCGCGGACAGCGCGTATCCCTATTATCTCGGGGGCGACTATCCCATCTATCGCGGTCTGATCATCAACCGCTATCTCGGGAGGATGGATTCGATCACGCCCCGGGATATGATGAAGATGCAGACCGATAACTATGATGTATTTGCGGAAATGGCGAGACCCCTGCTGCTCAGGTATCTCAATGAATCGCAACTCAGCATGGATGAGAAGAAATACCTGGCCCTGTTCCGGGACTGGGACCTGCGCGACGACGCCAACGAAAAAGCGCCTATCATCTTCCGGGAATGGTGGTCCCGGTTCGAAGACGGCGTCTGGTCCGATGAATTCTCCCGAACGACTCTGGCCTTGAAGAGGCCCGACGAAAGCGTCCTTCTTGAAGCGTTGCTAAAAGATTCTACGTTCTCCTTTGTCGACAATATCAACACCGCGGCGATCGAAAGCCTTCGGGATGTCGTCACGGCGGCATTCATACAGTCCATTCCCGTCCTGGAAGCGGCTGAAAAAGAAGGGCGGTTTCAATGGGCTCAATACAAGGATACCTGGGTGCGCCACCTGCTGCGTTTACCGGCTCTTAGCCGGATGCATGTGCCCATCGGCGGCGGCGCCAATTGCATAAATGCCGCCAATCAATTTCATGGCCCCAGTTGGAGGATGATCGTGCAACTTACCGACAAGACCGAAGCGTATGGGGTGTATCCCGGCGGGCAGAGCGGGAACCCGGGAAGCCCTTTCTATGACGATTTTATCGACAAATGGGCAGCGGGCAAATATTATCCCTTATGGGTCATGGACAGGGATGACGCGAGGGACAAACGTGTAAAATGGAAGATTACGGCCGGTAAAGGAGATCTGCCAACGGGCCAGGTCAACTGATAAGCGGCTTTTGATAATTTTGAACCTCAAAATAGTCTGGCATGAAATTCTTCGTATCGATATTGCTGACCGCCCTGCTCAGTTTTGTGTCCGGGCTGTACCTCCCGTGGTGGGGAATGGCGCTGGTCTCCTTCGGCGTGAGTGCGCTGATCGGGCAGCGGCCGTGGTGGTCTGCCTTGTCGGGCTTTCTGGCTTTATCGCTTTTGTGGGGATTACTGGCCTGGATGATCGACACGGGGAATAACAGCATTTTATCCCACAAGATAGCGCAGATCTTTCCGTTGCAGGGTTCTTCGCTGCTGGCGATTGGGGTGACGGCCCTGATAGCCGGCCTGGTAGGGGGGCTGGCGGCCTTGTCCGGGAGCTATATGGTCGGCAGACCCCGCGTTGCCGACGCCGATTAGCCAATCGGGGAGCTGAAGCGGGCGATGGCCCGCGGCGATCCGGTATTCATAATTATTCCCATGAGGCGCGTATCATTCCTGTTTTTTTTGGCACTCTCTTCTGTCCTATGCGCCGGGGCCACAAAACTGACCGGTCTTGTGACCGATCAGCAGGGACGTCCGCTGCCTTATGCTTCCGTCCTGGTC
The DNA here is from genome assembly GCA_031292515.1 of Puia sp. Lineage (GTDB taxonomy): Bacteria > Bacteroidota > Bacteroidia > Chitinophagales > Chitinophagaceae > Puia. Next base: position 115,822 of record JARLGZ010000068.1, read on the forward strand.
AAGGGGGGCTCGCGTGGGGTGACTTCGAATAATGAAGGGAGGTATTCCCTGGACCTGGAGCCAGGCAGCTATACCCTCTCCTGTCAGTATGTAGGGTATGCCCGGCAGGAGAAAATGATCACCGTGAAGGCATCCGACGAAGCGCTGGAGCTGGATTTTCGGCTTTCGCTGCAGGAGCTGTCCATGGCGGAAGTAGTGGTTAGGCCGGGCGGGGAAGACCCGGCTTATGCGATCATCCGGTATGCGATCAAAAAGAGAAAGGACTATGAGAACCCGCTGGACTCCTTCACCTGCGAGGCGTATATCAAGACGCTGATCAAGACGCGTAAGCTCCCCAAAAAGGTCTTAGGGCAAAAAATAGAAGAAAAAGACAAAAGACAGATGGGGGTGGACTCCGCGGGAAAAGGCATTATCTTCCTGTCAGAGTCCCTCACGAGGGTCGCTTTCAAAAGACCCGGTAAGCTGAAACTCGAAGTGCTCTCCGGCCGGGAGAGCGGGTCGAACGGGTATGGCTTCAATTTCCCGACATTTATCAATTTTTATAACAACAATGTCAATATCATGGCTTCGCGGATGAGCCCGAGGGGATTCGTGTCTCCCATCGCCGAATCGGCGTTGAGCTATTACCGGTATAAGTACCTGGGATCGTTTATCGAGGACGGGAAAGAGATCAACAAGATCCAGGTCATTCCCCGCAGAAAATATGAGCCTCTTTTTTCCGGAACCCTCAATATCGTGGAGGGGGAGTGGCGTATCCACAGCCTGGACCTGCAATTGGTAAAGGAATCCCAACTGGAGATATTGGATACCCTGGAGATCCGGCAGATTCATGCGCCCATCGGTAGTCTGTCTTCAGGCGGCCTCTTTTCAGGCAGCGCTGGAGCCGGCCTGGCCCGGGACGGTAAAAATCCTGCCGGCGTCTGGGTGACCAAAGACCAGGTCGTTTATTTCTCATTTAACGTTTTTGGCGTCGATGCGGTGGGAAATTTTCTCAATATCTACAACAAATATGATGTGGCGCCGCAGTTCCGGAAGAAATTCTTCAACAACGTGCTGATCAGGTATGATACGACCGTCAACAAAAAGACGCATGACTATTGGGATTCCGTCCGTCCCGTGCCCCTGGAGCCGGAAGAACTCTCCGACTACCGGAGAAAGGACAGTGTTTTCCAGCGCATTCACGATTCCTCGGGGGCACGCAGGAACAGGGATTCCCTGCTGAAAGAACAGGGGAAGGTCCGTCCCTGGCAATTCGTGACCGGCTTCAACCGTTCGGATTTTGACCCTACGCGGCCGTTGACCTATTCCCTGGATCCCGTTATCACGGGGTTACGGTATAATACCGTGGGAGGGCTCAACCTGCATATCCAGGGCTCCCTATCCAGGCGATTCAAGGCCTCGGGTAACGAGTTGTCCTTTCATCCGCATATCCGGTATGGGTTCGGCAATGGCCATCTCAATGCCTGGGGGGTGCTCGCGCTGGATACAAGGTCGCTTGTGCGCGACGGAGAAGATTTTATAAGAAGCCGGCAGCGCTATTATTTTTCGGGCGGGAAGCGGGTCAGTCAGTTCAACCAGGAGGAGCCCATCACCGAGACTTTGAACAGTCTGTATACGCTGCTGGCGCGGAGGAATTATATGAAGATCTATGAGAACTATTTTGCGGAGTTTCGTACTTCCCGCCGCTTCGACGACGGGCTGCAGATTACGGCCGGGGCAAAGTATGAAGACCGGAGGCCGTTGAATAATACCAGTGACTTTTCGGTCTTTGGCGGCAAAGATCCCGCGTTTACGCCGAACTATCCCTATGAGAAGCTGGACACGCAATTCCTGCCCCATCATGCTTTCCTGACCGGTATCGATCTGCAATATCAACCCGGGATGAAGTATATCGAGTTTCCAAACAATAAAGTACCGATCGGGTCCAGGTATCCCAGCTTCTATTTCTCCTGGCAGCGGGGGTGGCGGGGCCCGTTTGGGAGCGTCGAAAATTTCGACAAGTGGAGTTTCTCCGTAAAAGATGACCTCAATTTCAAGTTGGGAGGGCTGCTCCGGTACCGGCTCGGCATTGGCGGATTTCCTGATGCAAGGACCGTCAACATACAAGACTATCAGCATTTCAACGGCAACCAGTTGCTGTTCGCCAGTCAATACCTGAACAGTTTTCAACTGGCCCCTTACTATGCCAACAGCACAACGGCTTCCTTGTACGCCACCGGTCATATCGAGCATCACTTCAACGGCTTGCTGACCAACAAGATCCCTCTGTTCCGGACCCTGGACTGGTGGCTGGTAGGCGCCGCAAATGGCTTCTATGTCAGCGGACACAACAACTATGCGGAGGTCTCGGGGGGCCTGGAGAATATCTTCAAGCTCTTTCGGGTGGATGTCGTCGCGTCCTATCTGAATGGGAAAACCGGCCAGGTGGGGGTCCGGCTCGGTCTCGGGGGGGTGCTGGGAAGCAATTTTATGAGCCGGAGGCGGGGAGTGAGTGGTGAGTAGTGAGTGGTGAGTAGTGAGTGGTGAATGCTTGGGTGAGTAGTCCGTAGTGACTGTTTTTCCTTATTTTTGCGGTGCAGAAATTTTGTTCACCCTGCAAGTGTCCTGAAAATTTCAAAACATGGCAGCATTACATAACCGCGTCTCCCAAAAGGAGCTGAAAGAGCGTATGTACCGGGAGACAGAGCCTCGTGTCACGCTTTCTTTTTATCGCTATTTTACGCTTTCCGATCCCCGGCAGTTCCGGGACGATCTCTACAAAGCACTATACGAGCAGCAGGTTTTCGGGCGCATCTATGTCGCCGCGGAAGGCATCAATGCGCAGATCAGTATTCCGCGTTCACGGCTCGAATGGTTCCGGGACTATTGCGATTCCCTGGAGGCGTTGAAAGCGATACGGCTCAATATCGCCGTAGATGACGATGGTAAATCCTTTTGGGTGCTGAAAATAAAAGTGAGGGATAAGATCGTCGCCGACGGGATTGACGATCCCGGTTTCGATATGGGAAAAAAAGGCCGCTATCTCGATGCCGTGGAATTCAACCGGCTGACGGAGGATCCTTCGACGATCGTGGTGGATATGCGCAATCACTACGAATATGAAGTCGGTCATTTCGAAGGGGCCATCGAAATCCCTTCTGAAACGTTCCGTGAGCAATTGCCGATGTCCGTGGAGATATTGCAGGAGAAAAAGGACCAGCCCATCGTCATGTATTGTACCGGTGGCATCCGTTGCGAAAAAGCGAGCGCCTGGCTTCTGCACAAGGGGTTTTCCAATGTCTTTCATCTCGAAGGCGGGATCATTCATTATGCCAATACCATAAAGGCGCAGGGGCTGGAAAACAAATTCCGGGGCAAGAACTTCGTCTTTGACGACCGCCTCGGGGAGCGTATCGGGGACGAAATCATCTCCCGTTGCCACCAGTGCGGAGCGCCGGCTGACACGCATACCAATTGCAAAAGCGAGGCCTGTCACCTGTTGTTTATCCAATGTTCCGCCTGCGCGGAGAAATACGAAGGCTGTTGCAGCGAAGCCTGCCGGGAGATGATCCATAAGCCGGAAGAGGAAAGGGCGCTGATCCGCAAGGGGCTGGATCAGGCGCCACGGGTATTCAACAAGGCCAGGGGTCGGTTGCGGCGGGGCGGCCAGGCTGACGCGCAGCCTTCGCTATGACAGGTTGCTCAGCGAATACAGTATACGCTGGTAAGTCTCCTCGTCGCTTAATGTGAGGGGGATGAATTTCTCGCCGATGACTTTTTCATAGAGCTCGATATATCGCCTGCTGATCGTCCCGACCCATTCATCCTTCATTTCCGGAACGGTCTGGCCTTCCTTGCCCATAAAGTTATTTTCGATCAGCCATTCCCGCACAAACTCCTTGCTCAATTGTTTCTGGTGTTCGCCTTTGGCCTGTCGTTCGTCAAAGCCGTCTGCGTAGAAATAGCGGGAAGAGTCGGGGGTGTGGATCTCGTCCATCAGGTAGACGGTGTCTCCGATCTTTCCAAACTCGTATTTCGTGTCTACCAGGATCAGCCCTCTTTTTGCGGCGATCTCCCTGCCGCGCGCAAACAGGGCCAGGGTGTATTTCTCCATCAGGGAGTAGTCGGCTTCGCTTGCCAGTCCCCGGCTGAGGATCTCGGGCCGGGAGATGTCCTCGTCGTGTCCGACTTCGGCCTTGGTGGAAGGCGTGATGATGGGGGAGGGGAAGTAGTCGTTCTCCTTCAGGCCTTCGGGCAGGGTTACCCCGCATAACTCGCGTTTGCCGCTGCGGTAGGTCCTCCAGGCGTGGCCGGTCAGGTTGCCTCTAACGACCATCTCTACCCGAAAAGGGGTGCATTTCCTGCCGATGGCCACATTCGGGGCCGGCGTATCGGAAAGCCAGTTCGGGCAGATGTCCGCGGTGGCCTTGAGCATATAAGCAGCTATTTGATTTAATACTTGTCCTTTAAAGGGGATGGGGCGGGGGAGTATGACGTCAAACGCCGAGATCCGGTCGGAGGCGATCATGACGAGCCATTCGTCGGCGATCGTATAGACGTCGCGGACTTTGCCGCGATAGAATTGGGTTTGCCGGGGAAACTGTAATGTTTTCATCCGTATGATTTATTTCCACCGGCGAAATTACGGCTCTGCTCCCGTATATGGGCTAAGGTTAATGCACTAAATATCAACACGTATCGGATAATAATAAAAAAAATTAAATTTCTGTTAAAAGATTACATATCGTACTTTGCCTGTAAATGTCCTATTCTTAAACGAAAACTTGCTTTATGAGTAACTTGCTTAAAAAGTTAGTCGTAACTACCTCTGTTGCTTTTTTCTCCCTGGCTGCGCTTGGACAAACCCCCATCATCATTACCGGTAATGTGCACAACCTTTCGAGCATGGAAGCGGTCCCGGCTGTTTCGGTGACGATCAAGGGATCTTCGTCCGGCACTTTCACGGACGACAAGGGGAATTTCAAGCTGACGACGACGCAGAAGCTGCCTGTCACGCTCGTATTCTCTTCCATCGGGTTTCAGTCGCGGGAAGTCACGGTATCGGACGCTTCGCAGCCTTTGCGTGTCGATTTTCTGCCCGTCTCCTCGCTCGGCGCCGAAGTGGTCATTTCAGCCAGCCGCCTGCCGGAACGGATCCTGGAGTCGCCGGTCTCGATCGAACGGGTCGGTTCTTCCAATATCCGTAACAGTCCCGCGACGGATTATTATGATGTGATCCGGACCTTGAAAGGGGTCGATGTCACGGCCTCCAGCCTGACCTTCGCTTCGGTGACGACCCGCGGGTTCAATGGTAGCGGAAACCCCAAGTTCAACCAGTTCGTGGATGGGATGGACAACCAGGCGCCGGGTCTCAACTTCTCGGTAGGATCGGTGATCGGCCTGTCGGAACTGGACGTGGACAATATGGAACTGTTGCCCGGCGCTTCTTCGGCGTTATATGGTTCCGGGGGGATCAATGGCACGCTCCTCGTTACCAGCAAAGATCCTTTTAAATACCAGGGTGTCAGCGCCCAGGTCAAAGAGGGGGTGATGCATCTCGGGAAAAATGATCCCTATGGCGCGTCTCCCTACAACGATCTAAGTCTTCGCTGGGCGCAGAAGATCGGGGAGAAATTCGCTTTTAAGATCGGCGTCCAGTATATAGAAGCGCATGATTGGGCTGCGACGGACAGTTCAAATTATACGGGCACCGGCGCAGGTCCCGGCAACCATCCCATCCCCGGCACCCGGGCTTCGGATCCAAATTATAATGGGGTGAATGTCTATGGGGACGAGACCTCCCTGGATCTGAACGGTTCGACCACGCCCTTTCTGGGCGGCGCCGCCCAGGCGCTGATCGCCGCTTACCCGAGCCTGGCGCCGCAGATCGGGGCGGCCTACCAGGCCGATGGTTCCACACCGTTTCCGGTCTCGCGTACGGGTTACAAGGAGACGGACGTAATTAACCATACCACAAAAGATCTTCGATTGACCGGCGGTCTGTATTATAAAATCACGTCCCGGCTGATGCTTTCGCTTACGGGCAATTATGGCACCGGGAATTCGGTATATACCGGCAGCGACCGGTATGCGCTAAAAGACCTGAAGATGGGGCAGTACAAACTGGAACTCCGGTCGGACAATTGGTTTCTGCGGACTTATACTACCCAGGAGAACTCCGGGCAGGCTTATAATGCCACGGTCACCACCCAGCTTTTCAACGAAGCCTGGAAATCGAGTTATGACCCTTCGAATCCGACGGGCAGCTGGTATCCGCAATATGCAGCCGCTTACCTGTTGGCCCGCGCCAACGGTGCCAGCCCTGCCGTTGCCAATGGAATCGCCCGTGCCACCGCCGATATTGGCAGGCCGGTGCCCGGGACTTCGCAGTTCCAGACCCTATTCGACCAGGTACGTTCCAAACCCATTCCGGCGGGCGGACAGTTCCTCGACCGGACGAATATGTATCATACCGAGGGGCAATACAACCTCACCCAATACGTGAAATTTGCGGAGGTGCTGGTGGGTGGCAGCTGGAGACAGTATGTGCTGAATTCCCAGGGGACTCTCTTTGCCGATAGCACCGGTCGGATCCACACCAATGAATATGGGGCGTATCTGCAAATCTCGAAGAAATTCTTCGACGAGAAACTGAAGATCACCGCTTCCGGGAGGTATGATAAGAATGATAATTTCCAGGGCAAGTTTACGCCCCGCCTGGCGGCCGTTTATGAAGTCGCCCGGGACAATTTCATCCGGGCCTCTTATCAGAACGGATACCGGTTCCCTTCCAACCAGAACCAATGGATCAACCTGAATACCGGTACCTATACGCTGATCGGCGGGCTGCCGCAATTACGGAAGTTCTATAATTTCGATTCGGAGCCCACCTATACCCTGGCGAGCGTGCAGGCGTATCAACAGTCCGGAAATCCGGCCGACCTGGTACAGGTCAGGTATAACACTTTCAGACCCGAGAGCGTCAATTCCTACGAGTTGGGATACAAAAGTGTTATCGACAAGCGGCTTTTGATCGACGCGTATGGCTACTATACCTCGTTTACCAATTTTATCACCCGTGAGACGGTGGTTCAGCTTCCTTCCCAGAGGGTATTCTCCGTGTCCATCAACAGCCCAAGTAACGTGAATACCTACGGTTTCGGATTCAGCCTTGACTATCTGCTGCCGGATAACTTCGGCATCAGCGGCAATCTCTCATCGGATCATATCCACAATCCCAATGCGGCGCTGGTGACCTATTTCAATACGCCCGACTACCGGTTCAATATCGGGCTTAACAATACCGGCTTCGGCTACCAGAAAAGGTTTGGGTTCAATGTCCAATATCGCTGGCAGGATTCTTACTATACGGAGAGCGATTTCCGGCAGGGAGAGACGAGCGCCTTTGGCACACTGGATGGGCAGATCAGTTACAAGCTGACCGGTACCCGTTCGCTGATTAAGATAGGGGCCACCAATATCCTCGATCACTACTATATCTCCCAGTATGGCAACCCGGCGATCGGGGGGGTGTATTATGTGAGCTTTGGGTATAATATATTTTAGTCAGTGGTGAGTAGTGAGTAGTGAGTAGTCATTACTCACTACTAAACGTTGAAGCGGAAGTGCATGACGTCGCCGTCTTTTACAAGATATTCCTTGCCTTCGATGCGGAGCTTGCCGTTTTCGCGGCAGGCTGCTTCTGAGCCGTAGCGGATGAAGTCGTCGTAGGCGATCACCTCGGCTTTGATAAAGCCTTTTTCGAAGTCGGTGTGGATCACACTGGCTGCCTGGGGAGCCTTCCAGCCGTTTTGGATCGTCCAGGCGCGGACTTCCTGCACCCCTGCCGTAAAATAGGTGGCGAGATTGAGGAGTTTGTAAGTAGAGCGGATGAGTTTGTTCAGGGCGGGTTCCTGCATCTTATATTCTTCCATGAACAGCTGTCTGTCCGCCGGGTCTTCGAGTTCGGCGATCTGTGATTCGATGGAATTATTCATGACGATGACCTGGGCATTTTCGCCGGCTACCGCGGCTTTTAAAAGCTCGGAGAATTTATTGCCTGTATGCATCGATGCCTCATCGACGTTTGCCACGTATAAGACCGGTTTGTCGGTCAGCAGGAAAAGGTCGGCAATGGCGGTCTTCTGTTCTTTGTCGAGTTGGAGTTCGCGGATGCTTCTGCCTTTTTCGAGATGCTCCTTGCATTTTTTCAGGACCTCATATTCGGCCTTGACTTTTACGTCGGCCGTTTTCAGCAGTTTCTCCGTTTTGCTGAATTTTCTTTCCACGCTATCCAGGTCCTTCAGCTGCAGTTCGGTGTCGATGATGTCCTTGTCGCCGACGGGGTTGATGGGGCCTTCGTCGCGCAGGATATTTTCATCTTCAAAGCAGCGGATCACGTGGACGATGGCATCCACTTCCCGGATATTGGCCAGGAATTTGTTGCCCAGCCCTTCTCCCTTGCTGGCTCCTTTTACCAATCCGGCGATATCCACGATTTCGATCTGCGTGGGTACGATCTTATTGGGTTTGACCAGGTCCGATAGTTTATAGAGCCGTTCGTCCGGGACATCTACCAGGCCGACATTCGGTTCGATGGTACAGAACCGGTAATTGCTGGCCTGTGCTTTGGCGCTGTTGCTGACTGCGTTGAACAAAGTCGATTTTCCCACATTCGGTAATCCTACTATCCCTGCTTGTAAACCCATAATTTGATTTTGAGCCGCAAAGGTAAGGAATTCGGGTTTTAAGTCTTATTTTCATCGTATGGCTTTGAATATCATTTGGATCGCTTTTTTTCTCATCGCCTTTGTCGTGGCGCTTATCAGGCTGCTGGTCTTTGGGGACACGGACATTTTTCGGACGATCGTCGACGGGATCTTCGATTCGGCGAACACCAGCGTCCAGATTTCCATCGGTTTGATCGGGGTGATGGCTTTGTTTCTCGGCTTTATGAAGATAGGCGAGAAGGCGGGCGCCATCAACTTCCTGTCCCGTATCATCGGTCCTTTTTTCGGGAAGCTCTTCCCGGAGGTGCCCAAAAACCACCCTTCTTTCGGGCATATGATCATGAATTTCTCGGCGAACCTGCTCGGTCTGGATAATGCCGCTACGCCCTTCGGGCTCAAAGCCATGCAAAGCCTGCAGGAGCTGAATCCGGACAAGGAGACGGCTTCCAATGCCCAGATCATGTTTATGGTCCTGCATGCTTCGGGTCTTACGCTCATTCCCGTGGCCATCATTACGCAGCGGGTCGTGCTGAAATCCGCCGATCCCACGGCCATCTTCATCCCCTGTATGATTGCGACTTTTGCGGCGACGGTCGTGGCTATGACGGTGGTGGCCATCCGGCAGAAGATAAACCTGTTTCAGCCCGTCATCCTCGCCTGGATCGGGGGCGTCAGTGCATTGATAGCCGCTATGATCGTTTATCTGCGGTTGCACCGGAATACCATCGAGACTTTTTCCAAAGTGGCGAGCAATGGGCTGATATTGCTGCTTTTTGTCGTCTTTATACTCGGCGCTCTCCGGAAAAAGGTGAGCGTATATGATACTTTTATCGAGGGTGCGCGGGAAGGTTTCGATATCGCGGTGAGGATCATACCCTATTTGGTGGGGATGCTGGTAGCGATCAGCGTCTTGCGCAGTTGCGGGGTATTTGACTACCTGGTGATGGGGCTGCGCGCTATTTTTGGCGCGCTGGGTCTCAATACGGATTTTGTGGCGGCTATCCCGACGGCTTTGATGAAACCGCTCAGCGGCAGCGGGGCCCGGGCCATGATGATCTCCACGATGCAGCAATATGGTCCCGATTCTTTTCCGGGTCTTTTGTCCTGCGTGTTCAATGGGTCTTCGGACACTACATTTTATATTGTAGCCCTGTACTTCGGCTCGGTAGGTATCAAAAAGACCCGGTACGCGGTGCCTTCTGCTCTATTGGCCGACCTGGCGGGTATGATCACGGCCATTGCGGTGGCCTATTTCTTCTTTCATCATGGCCAGGGCTGAGTGGGCATAGGGGGCCGCCAAAGGGCTGAGTGGATAGGTGGATCCGAACCGGTAAAGGGAAGCTGACCCTGTTTTAAAATGCTGCCTGACGCCGCTATTTCAGGACAAACCTCGCCGTAAAGGCGAAGGCATCGGCGACAAAGTTTATACGGGGGATGATATCCAGTTCGGGTTTCCAGTCGAGCGAAATATTGATCGGCGCATTCTGGAATTTATAATCGAGACCGGTAATCCCTGTAGGTCCAAACCAGGTCGTGCCTCCCTCGAACCCGATATAGCCGCCCGCGCCATAGAACCAGTTGAGGGCCGGAGTTGCGCCCACCAATTGATGTTTTTCATAGAGCGCCCCGATGCCGAAGCGATCTCCGAAGGAGATCAGTCCTTCCACCGCATCGCGGTCATTAAAAAAATGTTTTATGGAAATCGAGTTGTTCAGCGTAGGGGCGGCGCTGCTGAGCCGGATGCCGATCGCGGTATTGTAATCCTGGGCCTGCGACTGGTAAGAAAGGGCGATCACAAGGATCGTCATCAAACAGCGGGTCGTATTACGCATATTAAACATTTATGCGTTGGAACGAAAAAAAGGGCAAAGTATTAAACGGCAATTGTTAGAGAAACCCTAATGTTTACTTTGCTTACCGGCCCGCTATGGGTCGGTTACCGCTCAACTGTCAATGGGTCTTGCCGGAGGCTCCGGTTGGGGCAGGCGCCAGGGCGGGTGTCGGAATGGGTGTCTGGGCCGGGGACGACGGCACGGGCGTGTTGGCCGATGACGAGGATAGTGTCGGCGGATTATTCGATGTCTTCCCGGTTTGGGCCGTCCTGGTTGCGGCGTGAGTGGTATCCGGGGTAGTGATATCAAAGCTGTCATCCATCTTCCTGGATCTGCGGGAGGGGGGATCTTCGAACAGTTCGTATTTTGTCTTGGGCCTTATTTCGTCGAGCCATTTGAAATTGCGCAGGCGCATGTCTTCGAAGTTCACTCTTCTGATCGGGTACATGGTACCCGTCACATCATTGCGCAGGACGACCTTATTCAGTTTTTTCTCTGCCCAGATCATATCGATGATATCGGCCGTGGCCCTGTTGACGCCTACGAGGGCCTGGTTGTCATCCCGTGTATAGTAGATACTTTCGGCGTTTCCCTTGGCCCGCATATAGTCGATGGCTCCGTTCTTGAAGAAGCCATTGAGGGTGATCCCCTTCAGCTGGTTGTAGAGGGGATTTTCTGCTTTGTTCACGGCCAGGGCGTTCTCGAAAACGTATAGCCGGTCGGCTTTTTTGTTTTTTGTAAACAGGAACATGGTGTCGCCTGTGACCTGGTATCCTCCGTTGCCCCAGGCTATGGGGTCTGTGAAAAGCCGGAAAATGGAGTCTTTTCCGGAATACCAGAGACTGTCACAAACGGCCTGCAGTGAATCGGAGTAGATCCGGACATGGTGATAGGCCTGCAGAAAACGCAGGGTGCTGTCTTTTGGATCTTTGTCGGTGCTGAGATCGGGTTCTTCTCCGCGAAGGCCGTAGGAGGCCGCTTTTTTGGCTGCCTGCAGGGAGTCTTTGATCCTGTGGGTAAGCAGGGTGTCGGCTTCCGCTCTTGCGGAGACCGCGCCGGCTTTCCGGATTGCCAGCAGGCTATCGGCGGTACGCAGGGCGAGCAGGGTGTCGGATCTTCCCGGGTGTCTTAATCTGCCGCTCACCCGGGTCGACAGGGAGTCGATCATCTTCGAGGCCACTGTCGAGTCGACGCTTCTCGATGATACGATCGAGTCGGTCAGCTTTCGGGCCTGCAAAGGGGTTACTCCGGGCGGCAGCACCTGCGCCGCCTTTGCGATCTGCAGTTGTGCTTGCGCCTTCAGGGAGTCGATATAGAGCTGTTCTGATTTTGCAGCCGATGTGTTGGAGCCCCGGGGTTTTTCCAGTATCGGACCGGTATATTGCCTGTTCGCCGGCAGCGAGTCCCGGCCTGATCTTTTGGCGAGAGAGCTGTCGGCGATCGATAAATTGATATGCGTCGAATCCAGCCGGGGGTGTCCCCCTTCCAGCAGGGTATCCGCGTTGGCGAGGGCCAGCAGCGAGTCGGCGGTCTTTTTGGCGGCGAGGGAATCCGAAATCCTTTGGTCGACTGCCAGGTCGGGACGGGTGGACTGTAGTTTCTCCCAATCGGAGAGAAGACCCGAGAACAGGGTATCTGCCGCGATATAGATGGAGTCCTGGTCCTGTTTGAGGATCATCAGCGGTCGCAGCGTAGCGAGGAGGGTCTGTTTTTTCTTATTCGACTCCAACCGGTTGGCGATGATCACCGCTCCCTGGGCGGTATCTTTATAAACGGCGTTCCCGGTTGCGATGCTGATCCCGGTACTGTCGTCTGCTATGATATTATCCGCGGTGACCTTCTGTGAGCCGTCGACTACGGTTGCCCGTTTGCCGAATTGCGCTCTTTTGTTCCTCAGGTCATAGAATCCTTCCCGGGTGCGGACGGACCGGTGGGTGCTGTCCCGGAATACGATATCGGTCCAGGTGATAAAGGTGGAGATCTGTGTCTGGGTGTTATAGAGCAGGGAATCCGTGGCCAGGTCGTATTGAGGGTCCCGGAGGATGACGTTCTTTTTAAAATAGACGTCTTTCGTATCCGCGTAATAGACGCCTTGCTGGCTGGTGAGCACGGATCCGTTGTTGAGCACTTTGCCACCGTTGTCGTAGGTGCCCATCCGCATGTTCATGTCGTAGTGGAGTTCTTCGGTCGTCAGGACGCCTTTCCCATCGGTGAGTTTCACCTTTTTCCGGAAGTCGACGAGTTTTTTGTCGACGAAATATTTCATGTAATCGGAGTAGATATTGAGCGAGTCTTTGTCGTTGATATGGACATTGCCAAAAGATTCGATGATGTTCTCCTTCTGGTTGATGACCATACTGTCGCAGTCTATCAGGGTCTGGTCCTGCTGCAGTTCGACATGGCCTACCAGGTAGATCATTTCCGTCGCGGAATCCACTTTTACATACCGGTAGCTATCGGCTTTTTTTATGAAGACGATGCTTACCGAGTCGCTGGTGGGCGAACGAAAGGGGATGCTCGTCTGCGAAAATGCCTGTTCGGATACAAGACAGCACAAGAGGCTGAAGACAGCCAATGCAATTCTCTTCATTTTATTGATTGCCCGGTTTTGACAAGGAATCATTCAGCGGCGCGGTAAGGGGGCCGGTCTTGTCTTTTCTTCCAAAAACGGAGACGTTCACATAGCGTTTGGGGTGTACGCGGAAGTCATCGAGCAGGATATTGAGGCTGCGGGTGCTGCTTTCCAGGTTCTGATAGAGCTTTCGGTCATTCAGCATCAGGCCCAACGAGCCATTCGTACTGTTCATCTTCGCGATGACGCCTTTCAGGTCGTTCATGGTCGACCGCAGGGTCTCTATGGTCTCCTCGATTTTGGCATTGGCCAGTTTGGAGGTTGCCGTTTCTACGTTTTGCAGGGTCTTGTTGACCTGGTCGTTGTTTTTTGCGAGGTTGCCTGTGAACGAGTTTACATTCTTCAGCGACTGGCTGAGGGCGCCGGTCTCCGCGTTGAGCATGGATTGGAGGGAGGCGGATGAGGTAGCCAGGTTGGCGACGATCGTGCTGAAGTTATTTTTCAGCCGGGGATCGAACATGCCGCCGATCACCTGGGTCAGCGAATCGAGGGATTCCAGCGTTCCTCCCAGCCTTACGAGCACGGGGTTGATGCTGGCCTGGACCTGTGATACCAGGTTGGGTTTTTCCCGGGTGGAGAGCGTGTCCCCGTCATTCAGCAGATCGGGGCTGTCTCCTTTGTCGATCTGTATGAAGGACGCGCTGATCAACCCGGAGTTGATCATGCCCATTGAGTTTTTGGGGATGTTCACCCGGCTTTTGAGCGTGATCGTCACGATGATTCCGCCTTTCAGGTCTTTGTCGGCGGCGTTGATAGCGGATACCGAGCCAATCTGCAGGCCGTTGATCTTAACGGCATTCGATATTTCCATGCCTTCGACATTGTTGAATACGGCATAGATTTTCTTGCTGTGCTCGAAAAGACTGCTCCCTTTTAGAAAGTTGAAGCCGAGTATCAGGCCGACAATGGCGGCTACTGCCAGTACGCCGATCTTTGTTTCATTTGCGATTTTCATCCGTATTCGTTAAGATTAGCAAATGTAGGGAAATTGCGCAGGAGTATCCCTTAAACGAAGTTAAAGTAATACATGCGGGTAAGGCTACTTGGGCGCAGGTCCGGCTATTTTGGCTGGGCCGGGGTCGCCGAAGAATCCGGGGATGTGTCCCCCTGGGGAGCGCCTCCTCCCAGCATCGTATTATATTGTTTCAGTGCGTTCAGGATATTGCGTGTGACTTCGTCCTGTCCCTCTTCGCTATTGAGGTATTTTTCTTCTTCGACGTTGGAGAGGAACCCGGTCTCGATCAGGACGCTGGGCATGCCCGTCGCCTGCAGTACACGAATGCCGACGTCCCGCTGCTGGACGCCTTCGCTTACGCGGCCGGACTTGATGAACTCTTCGTTTACCAGGCTGGCGAAGAGGGTGCTGTTGTCAAAAAACTTCTTCTCGTAGAGGCGGGTCCGCATTTTTGCTTCGGGGGAGTTCATGTCGAAGGCGGCACTGTCACCTGTCTGGCTTTCCCCGGAGCTATCGGAGACTTCCCCTTCTCCTCTCTCGCTGATGGCTTGCCCCTTAAAACCGCTGCGGTCGGCCTTCCAGACAAAGACGGTCGTTCCCTTCCGGTTGTGTTGTCCGGGATAGCTCTCATAGATGGGCACGCGGTGTCTTCTCCTGCCTTTGCCGACATATTTATGACCGATGACCTTATGAACGGTGAAGGGGCCGGCGGGGTGTCCATCGTTGTCGCAATGGATGGCGATAAACAGGTCTCCCTTGGATTTATTGGCGAGTTCCGCGCGATAGTTCAGGCCTGCCGCAAGCGTAGGCATATTGCCGGGCATGATATCCGTGGTGCGGGTATAGATGACTTTTACATCCGGGTAGGCCTCTTCGATGGCTTTGCCCAATTTGAGGGAGATGGCCAGCGCCACGTCGGCCTCTTTCGAGAACAGGCCCTTGGTCCCGGTGTCGAAACCTCCGTGACCGGGATCGATGATAACGGTGCGTAGCCGGGCCTTTTTTCCGGCGGGCGTATGGGGGGTAACACTATCAAATGAAGAGACAAAACAGCAAATTCCGCATAGTAGTAATAAGGCCATCCTCTTTTTCTTCATACTCATTCTGTTTTTTTATGGGTTAGCAGGCTGTTTTCAGGAGGCTGTCCGGCTATTGGCCCCGGGCCGGCATCGCGGAAGAGTCCTTTGCCGGGCTGTCCTGACCGGAGCCTCCCGCCAGCATTTCCTGGTATCGTTTCAGCGCGCTGACAATGTTTTCGACGATCTCGTTCTGTCCCTGGTCGCTGTTCAGGTATTCTTCCTCTTCTTTGTTGGTGACAAAGCCCGTCTCTATCAGGATACTGGGCATTGCCGTAGCCTGGAGCACCCAGATGCCTTTATAGTTGCGTTGCATGACACCCCAGACGCCCTGCCTGCCAGCTTTTTGAAATTCGTCTTCCACCAGGGAAGCCAGGGAAAAACTGTTGGCAAAATACTTCTTTTCATATAGCTGGGCCCTGATCTTTGCTTCCGGGGAGGTCAGGTCCAGTATATTCGTACTGTCCGCTATTTTCTCCGCCCCTTCGTTTTCTCCGCCCCCTTCCTCTTCTTTTCCATTCCCTTCGTTGATGATGCTGCTCTTCGATCCGGTCCGGTCGGCGGCCCAAATAAAGGTGTGCGTGCCGGTAACCATATTCTTTACCCAATAGGACTCATAAATGGGGGCATTGATGATTTTCTTCCGTTTTTTCCTGCCCACATAAACCGTTTTCTTTTTGTGCCCGATGACCCTTTTGGCATAATAGCCTCCGGCGGGCGCGTCGGTCGCATCGCAATGGATGCTTATAAAGAGATCGCCTTTTGCTTTATTGGCCATGTCCGCGCGTAGCCGCAGGGCGCGGTGAATATCGTCCAGGTTTCCCGGCAAGACATCGGAAGTGCGGGTATACACCACTTTGAGACCGGGGAACCTGCTCTGTATGGCTTTGCCCAATTTGAGTGTAATGTCCAGGGCTATGTCGGCTTCGTGGGAGATCAGACCCGAGGCGCCGGGGTCGATGCCTCCATGTCCTGCGTCCAGGATGATGGTACGCAATACGGCTCTCTGATCGGGCGCAGGCGGTGGCCCCGTGACGATCGACGGCACAGCGACGATGGGCAGCCTGTTAAAAGAAGTGGCAGCGCATATAACGATTGCGAGAAAAAACACGGCTGCCATCTTTTTCATCATACTCATTATATTTTAACGGGTTAGCATGAATCTTCACAAAATCTTAAAGCCTGAATGTCTACATTTGCCCCATCCCGGAAAGGCTGGGCGGGTGATCCCGATTTTTTAATGAACGAATAGTATTTACCTTGCGTACTTAACTTATTACACCGGGGAGCTATTCGTTGTTTTATAAAAATATGAATTACGGACGCAAAATTAGTTCGAAATATATTCTGGCGTTGATTTTTACTGCTTTATTCTTCTCAGTAACGTTCAATAGTCCTGCAAATTATTCAAAGCCGTCCGGTTTTGGTGATTCATTTATGAGCTCCCGCGACACAGTCCGGCCGGTTCATGTGCCTTTTCCGGCCCCGGCGGCCCAGGTTCTGCTCCCTCGGGATACCGTCGGCTGGCCACCCGCGTCGATCACCGATTCATTCCGCAAGGTCACTATTTCAAGGGAGGCGGTGCTCAGGGACTCCCTGGCCAAAGCGCGGGACACCTTCCCTTTTAAGATATCCAAAGACACCCTGGATGCGGCTGTCGACTATAAGGCCTCCGATTCGGCGGTCATGGACATACCCGGAAAGAAGGTCACCCTGTACAATAATGCCAACACCAAATACAAGGACCTTGATCTTACCGCCTACAAGCTCCAGTTCGACCAGCAAAGGAATGTGATCGTCGCCTCTCACACCGTGGATACGGCGGGTAAACCCGTCGGGCTGCCGGTCATGATCACGTCGGACAATAAGATGAACTCCGATTCCATCGTATATAGTATGAAGACCCAGAAGGGGATCACCAATGATACCTATACCACTTCCGGCGATATTTTTATACATGGGGAAAAGATCAAAAAGGTCTCGAAGAACGAATTCTACGCATACCGGGGAACTTTCACCACCTGTAACCTGGACACTCCCCATTTTGCCTTCCGCGCCAATAAGATGAAGCTGATCAACAAGGAATTTGCCATTACGGGGCCCATCCATCCGGAATTCGAGGGTGTGCCCATCCCGATCTATCTTCCTTTTGGGATCTTTCCGATCTCGCAGGGCCGTCATTCTGGTCTGTTGCCACCCCAGTTCACCAGCAGCGATCAGTATGGTATCGGGTTGGAAGGTCTCGGGTATTATAAGGTGCTCAGTGATAATTTCGACGTGACGGCCACGACCAATATCTATTCCTATGGGGGGTGGACCCTCTTCCTAAAGCCCGAATACCGGGTACGATACCGGTATAGCGGCCAGCTCAATTTCACCCTGCAGAACACGCGCATATTGAATACGGCAGGTTCGGATGCCTATACCACGTCCAGGACCTTTAGCTTTTCCTGGAGCCATGTGGTGGACAGCAAGGCCCGGCCCGGGCAGAATTTCTCCGCCAATGTGAATATCGCGTCTACGAAGTTCAACCAGTATGTGCTGAACAACCCGACCCTGAACTACCAGAACCAGTTGAACTCTTCCATCACCTATTCGAAGACCTGGAACCAGAAATACAACCTGACGCTGAGCGCCAATCACAACCAGAACAACCAGACCCGGCTCATCAACGTGAGCCTTCCGAACCTGACATTCAGCGCGCCTACCATCTATCCTTTTGCGCAGAAGGATTTTGTGGGGAAGCCCAAATGGTATGAGAAGCTGGGGGTCGGTCTGAACAGTACGGTCGCGGGAGCAACCAGTTTTTATGATTCCCTCTCATCCATCAAGCATATCATCGACACTTTCCAATGGGGAGCGCAGCATACCATCCCCATCAGCCTGTCCCTGCCGCCCATAGGTCCTTTCCAGATAGCGCCGGGGATCAGCTTCCAGAACAGGATGTATTCCCGCCGGATGTACCGGTATTGGGATGCCCTGAACAATAAGGTCGACACCCTGCAGATACAGAGAGGGCTCTTTTACGCCAATGACATGTCGTTCAGCCTGAGCCTCAGCACGGCGATCTTCGGGACTTTTCAGAATTTCGGGAAGGATAGTAAGATCGCGGGTCTCCGGCATGTTATCCGTCCGACGATCAGCTTCAGCTATAAGCCGAACCTTTCCGGCGTGGATCACTACTGGCTGCAGACAGACTCGACCGGCTATAAACAGCGGGTATCCTATTACGATGGAAGCACTTATGGAGCGTTTTCGGAGGGACGTTTCGGGGGGATCAACTTTGGCCTCGACAACCATATAGAAATGAAGGTCCGGTCCAAAAAAGATACGGGCGACGCGGCCGTCAAGAAGATCACGCTGATAGACGGATTCGGGTTTACCGGCAGCTATAACTACCTTGCGGATTCGATGCGGTTGTCGCCGATCGCCTTCTATTTCCGGAGCACCCTGTTCGAGAAGATCAATATCACGGGAGGGGCTTCCCTGGATCCTTATAAGGTCGATTCCTCCGGGCGGGACACGAAATATTACAGCTGGCAGAACCGGTTCGCCCTCGGGCGGATCACGAGCGGAAACCTGGCGATATCGACGAGTTTCAAGAGCAAGCCAAAGGATGACAAACTCGCTAAAGAGCAAGAGCAAGCCAATTCCGACCAGATCCCCATGACCCCGGAGGAGCAGCAGGCCCAGATGACCTATGTAAACAACCATGCGGCGCAGTTTGCCAATTTCAATGTGCCGTGGTCCGTCAATATTTCCTTTGCGCTTAATTATTCCAGGATTGCCCAGGCGAACTATACCTTTCTCACGACGCTTACGGAATCCCTGAACTGGAGCGGGGACTTCAACCTGACGCCAAAATGGAAGATCGGGATGAACACTTATTACGATCTGAAATACGAGAAGATCAATTCGCTGACCATGTCGATCAGCCGTGACCTGCATTGCTGGCAGATGGCTATCAATGTGACGCCTGTGGGGATCAGCCACTCCTTCAATATCACCATCAGCCCCAAATCCGGCATTTTGCAGGACCTGAAGATCACGCGGGCTAAATACTTCTACGATCAATAAAGCCGGCCGGCCTCATCCGGACTATTTCTTTGCGGTTTGTGACAGATAATAAGATTCCATGATCGAGAAGACCCTTTCCCTGAGGCTGTCTACCGTGTCATCGGGCCGGGCGGCGACGGGGTCGAGAAAGTGCATGGCCAGTCTATGCGGCCAAAGAAAGAATGTCTTGTCGGCGGGCATCACTTTCCGGCTGTTAAAGATGAGGGCGGGGATGATCTCTTTGCCGGTCGTGAGCGCCAGGCGAAAGGCTCCGTTATGAAAGGATTTCAGGGGCTCCGCGCTCTTGTTCCGCGTGCCTTCCGGGTATAGGCACATGTGGAGGCCCATGTCGAGGGTCTCTTTCATTTTGGTGAAACTTTCGCGGCGGCTGACTTCGCTTTTGCGGTCTACGATGACGCTGCCGGTCCGGTACAGCATGCCAAACAGGGGAATGCGGGCCATCTCTATTTTGGCGATGGTCTTGTTGCCGCCGGGGATGCCCGGCGAGGTAACGGGCACGTCGATCAGCGAATTGTGGTTGCAAACGACGATATAGGTTGTGCCTTTTTTAAATTTCTCCTTGCCTTTGATCCGCAGCGGGCAGCCTATCAGCGTCAGGTATACGCCCATCCATACGCGGGAGAACCGGACGAATACATTCGTCTTTTGAGGATCGGGTCTGAACCAGGCGAAGGTCAGGAAGGGGATAAAAAAGATCAGCATGGTCGTTACGAACAGGAGGGCGCCCCATACGGCCCAGATCATCCCGAATATATTGCCGGCGATTCCAAAAGGAGGCCATTTCTTTTCCAGCGATTTGTTTTCCATTGCGTGTTTGCCTTTTTGTGTTGGTCTTTTTCTACAGTTTCCAGTCGATCGGGTCGATCCTGTTGCCCACGAGATATTCATTGGTTTTCGAGAAATGGCGGCAGCCGAAGAAGCCTGCGTGAGCGGATAGAGGGGAGGGGTGGGCCGCTTTTAAAACGAGGTGTTTGGTCTCGTCGATCAGGCTTTGTTTCTCCTGGGCGAATTTACCCCATAGCAGGAAGACGATGTGTTCTTTCCGGGCGGAGACCTTTTCGATGACGGCATTGGTGAAATCGGCCCAGCCGATCTTTGAGTGGCTCATGGGTTCGTTGGCCCGGACCGTCAGGGAGGCGTTCAGCAACAGGACACCCTGTTGCGCCCAATGTGTCAGGTTGCCGTGCTGGGGGATCGGCACGCCGGTATCCTGGTGCAGTTCTTTGAAGATATTTATCAGCGAAGGCGGCGGGGGCACGCCGTTCGATACCGAAAAGCTCAGTCCATGCGCCTGTCCCGGACCATGATAGGGATCCTGTCCCAGGAGCACGACTTTGACCTGGTCGAAGGGCGTGGTATTAAAAGCGTTGAAAATCAGGTTCCCGGGTGGGTAGATGGTCTTGCCGGACATTTTCTCGGCCTTTAGAAAGGCGACGATCTGCAAAAAATAGGGTTTGGTGAATTCCTGTTTTAGTGTCTCCTTCCAACTGGGCTCTATTTTTACATCCATATTCCTGGCTTGAGGTTAAAGGCGGGCCGGCTATAAGGCGGCATCCTGCGCGGGCAAAGTTACAGATGTTTGGCCTTTTTGGCGGTCGCGTTTTTCCCGGATGGCTTTCCGGGATGGCTTTACCGGGGTCTAGGATACCTCTTCTTTCAGGGTGGCCCGGTTGTATTCGTCGATCAGCCTCCGCTGCAGGTCGTAGGAGACGGGAGTGTATTCGTGGAAGCGGGTCCTGAATTTTGCTCTTCCCTGGGTAAGGGAGCGCAGCGAAGAGGAATAGTCATGCATTTCGGCGAGCGGAACCCGGGCGATGACCTTTGTGAAGTGTCCTTCAGTATCCATTCCTTCTATAACGGCTCTGCGTGTTTGCAGGTCGCCGATGATGCTCCCGGTGAGGTCGTCGGGGCAGAGGATGGTGACGGACTGGACGGGTTCGAGGATCTGCGGGTCTGCCTGTTGAAAAGCCTGTTTAAAGGCCATGAGGCCGGCGATTTTGAAGGAGATATCGTTGGAGTCTACCGGATGCATTTTGCCGTCGTACACGCAGACCCGCACGTCGCGGACATAAGAGCCCGTGAGAGGGCCTTCGTGCATCTTCTCCATGATCCCTTTCAGGATGGAGGGCAGGAACCGGTGGTCGATGGCGCCGCCGACTATACAGTTCAGGAAGACCAGCTTGCCGCCCCATTCCAGTTTGTATTCGTCGCGGCCGCGGATCGTGAGACCTTTGGGGTCGGGCATTCCCTCGTACCAGGGCTCCACCTGCATATAGACTTCGCCGAACTGCCCGGAGCCGCCGGATTGTTTCTTATGCCGGTAGTTCGACTGGACGGGTTTGCGGATCGTTTCCCGGTAGGGGATCCGGGGACGGCTGAACTGCACGCGGAGGTTCCTGGCGATATGCTCCAGCTTCCATTTGATCACGGACAGGTGCAGTTCGCCCTGGCAGTGGATCAGCGTCTGTTTCAGTTCCTGGGACACTTCGACGATGGCCGTGGGATCTTCTTCCTGGACCTGGTGCAGGGCCAGGGACAGCTTCTCTTCGTCGCCTTTCTGGGCGGGTTCGATGGCGATACTCAGGAGGGGGGCCGGGAACTCTATGGGGGAGAGTTCAAAATGCCGACCCCGGGCATGGAGGGTATTGTTGACATGCGTGTGTTTCAGTTTTACCGTGGCCCCGATATCGCCGGCCGTGAGTTCGTTCACGAGGATCCGGCGGTTGCCTTCTATGACGAAGAGCTGGTTGAGCTTCTCGCTGACGCCGTTCGACTCGTTGACCAATTCCATCCCCGGTTTGAGGGTGCCGGAGCAGACTTTGAAAAAGGACATGTCGCCGATATGCGGCTCCGAGATCGTCTTATAGACAAAGATACAAGGCGGTCCGCCGGCATCGCAGGGTAGGGGTTCCCCCGAGAGGGTCTGCTGGGAGGGCATCTCGTTGGCGCTGGGGCATACATTGTCGATGAATCCCATGAGGCGGCCGCTGCCCATATTCTTCTTGGCCGAGAGGCAGAACAGGGGGAAGAGGTCGTGCCCGATCATGGCTTTTTTCAGGCCGGTCTTCATTTCGTCTTCGTCGAGTTCTCCTTTGTCGAAATATTGCTCCATAAGGGTCTCGTCGTTGCCGGCGATCGCTTCTATCAGCTCCTTGTGGAGACGGTCGGCCCGTTCTTTTTCGGCTTCCGGGATGGGGCATTTCTCCGGCCTGCCGCCGGAGTCGGGGAATTTATAGAGCGTCATGGTCAGGACGTCGACGATGGCGTTGAAACCCGGCCCGGTGGCAAGCGGGTATTGGACTACCACTACCGCGGGTCCGAAGTGGTCTTTGGCCTGGGAGACGGTCTTGTCGAAGTCGGCTTTGTCCTGATCGAGTTTGTTGACTGCGAGAATCATCGGTGTTTTGAACCGCTCCGTATAGTCCCAGATGATGTCGGCGCCCACTTCCACGCCGAAATTGGCGTTCAGCAGCAGTACGCCGGTATCCGCCACACGCAGGGCCGACAGCATTTCCCCCGCGAAATCGTCGTATCCCGGTGTGTCGAGTACGTTGATCTTGTAGCCCCGCCACTGGGTATGGAGCAGTTTCGAAAAGACGGAATTGCCGCGTTGCTGTTCCAGTTCGTAAAAGTCGGAGACGGTATTCTTCTCTTCCACGGTACCGCGGCGGCTGACCAGTCCTGCTTCGAAGAGCATGCATTCCGCCAGGGTCGTCTTACCGGAACCGGCATGGCCGAGCAGGACTATATTCTTGACGTGAGAGGTGTCAAAGCTAGTCATGGCAAGCTTATTTGTCTATAAGTTACTAAAACCGCCGGGTAATCCGAAATGTTTTTGGGGGCTGTGGGCGGAGGGCGGCAACCGCGACTGAATCAGCGGAACAGGCTGTCGTTTCACCCTGAAACAGGGGGCTTTTGGCGTTGAGCTGTTTAAAACGGTTTGGCCCCCTCGGAAAGATTTTCTAATTTTGCCGCCGTTTGAGGGGGGAGATCCGAGTTACGAACTCCAGACGGTTGTTACGACCCGGTAGCTCAGCTGAATAGAGCAGCTGCCTTCTAAGCAGCAGGTCATTGGTTTGAATCCAATCCGGGTCACAGAAAGAGAGGGTTACGGTTCGTAATCCTTTTTTCATTTTACCGAACCTTACTTTTCGACGCTGATTTTCAGCATTTTATAACAGGGGGTCAAAATTTCATACTCGTACCTTTATTCAGGTAAAACATTTTGCAGATCGACAAAAATCGACAAAACTATGTTTTTACCAATCAAACCCATCATCGATCGGCGGCCCCGAAAGGACGGCACCAGCGTAATCACCATCCAGTATTGTTATTCTTCCGACCGGCGAACGTTGTTGTTCACCGGCTTGGCTGTTCCACCCCGTTACTGGAACAAAAAGCTGCTGCGAATATCGCCGGAGCTGCCTACGGATTTCGGCAATCCTGAACAAATGAATCTTCGGTTGCAGCGGATGATCCGGGCTGCGGAGGATATCGTCTTGTTCGCCGTCCAAAAACAAATCGAGGACCCCGTGGAATTTTTAAAAAAAGTATTTCATCCGGAATTCGAATCGGGTTCCCTGCCTGAGAAGGCAAAGCAGCTAACCCAGGATGATACAAAGAAAAAAGAGGTCAATCTCGACTTCTTCTTTCAACTGGATGACTACATTAAAAGCAAAACCCGGAAGGTTAGCACCGGGATGATGCGGACCTACAATGTCATGAAGAACCGGCTGCTGGCCTTTCAAAAATGGCGCAAGCAGAAAATAACCTTTACCAGCTTCGATTTCAATTTTTATGAAGACTTCGTCAATTACCTGACCTATGAGCATATGCACATGCGGAGGAATATCGCCATTCGCGGGCTGAAAAGGAATTCCGTGGGGACGAGCATCAAGCAGCTCCGCATCTTCCTGCGGGACAGGACACGCCGGAAGATCATCCCGGCCATTGATCTCAGTGATTTTAAGATCCTGGATGAAGAGACGGACGCGATCTATCTGTCCGTGGAGGAAATCCGCACCCTATATAACCTGGACTTGTCCGGGCATCCGGAGTGGTCGCGATTCCGGGATCTCTTTGTTTTGGGCAGCTTTACCGGGCTGCGGTTTTCCGACTTCAACGGCATTAAGCCGGAAGACATCCGGAATGGGATGCTCTATAAGAAACAGGGCAAGTCCGATCATTGGGTCGTCATTCCCTTGCGCCCGGAAGCAAACGACATATTAATGAACCGCTTTAAACGGAAAGTGCCCCCAACCTCCAATGCAGAATTAAACCGGTATATCAAGAAGGTCGGCCAGCTCGCGGGCATCAATATGCCCATCAAGGTCTCCTATAAGAAGGGCAACCAGGATATGGTAGCCGTTAAGCCCAAGTACGCCCTGATCACCACGCATACCTGCCGCCGGTCGTTTTGTACCAATGAGTTCCTGGCCGGTACGCCTCCGGAGCTGATTATGAAAATCAGCGGGCATAAGAGCATTAAAGATTTTTATAAGTATATACGGATAACGCCGGAGGAAGCGGGTAAGCAAATAAGGGAGATATGGGAAAGGAGGGGGGAGATGGAAAAGGCTTAAATGCGACGTCACTATTGGGCGAATAGCCGAAAAACGCGAAATTTGTATCATCCTTCAAGCGATAGCAAATGAAAAATAAAAAGGACTTTAACAAATGGCGGGCTGAGAAACTGGGATATGTTTATTTTTCCCGGCTTTCGGATTTGATCATTAATGAGCCTAATTTTAAAGAGCCATTGTTTGATTATTTGATTGATATTGGTGAAAACCAAAAACAAACCGGCCGGTTTTTTGGTGTAGAGGTCGAACCTTACAGTAATAACAAGCATAAGTTGGACGATGTATTAAATAAGGAATATAAAAATATCACCTTCCCTGCACTGTTGGTAATGTTTGACAATAAAATCGATCACGGGTATTATACCTGGATCAAAAGGCCGGTAAAGGATGGCCAGCTTATTTTTGATACGACCAAGAATGGCATTGAAGAATTAAATGATGATAGCTTAAACAAGATCGTGAATGAAGTGAAAGATTGGTATTCCTTGCAATATGTTGCTCAAGTTGAATAAACCTTCAAATAATTGATAAGCGAAAATGTATGTATATCTGGTCTTTGAAATTTAGATACATCAACTAATGTGATGGTTGAGTATGTTTTACTTGTACTCAATTTTACAAGGCCTCCTGCCCAATTTCACGGCCTCATAGAGACTGACTTTTTCTACCTTTGTGGAGCAATGCGACAGACCTGGACAAGTTTCTGACTTATGATAGACTACTGATTTGGGGCCGTTGCAAATGTATACATATGCCGGGGCGGGCTGTACAGGCAGGCTTTTTGAACTAGCAAAAAAAGATACGCTTAGTAATAACGGCAGCAATAATTTTTTGTACATATCGGTTCCTTTTATTCATTAAAGATGATCTTGCCTTTTGTATAGCCATAGTTACCTTCTATAATGACTGTTACTGATTCCAAAGTTGCGAGCTCGAGACAGAGCCTCGTTTCCAGGTAAATTTCCGTGCCTGATATTTGATATAGATCATCTCCTTTTCTAGTCACGTCCACCTTATATTTACCTTGTTTTAAAGTGGTAGGTACCAGCAGGGTTTCGATTTCTACGACGTCATCATCGGAGGTAATTGCCTTGGTGTCAGCCTTAGCATCGATGCCTTTGTAAATGGTTTCTATATCGTATTCGTCGCTTCGGGCATGAAAACTGGTAATTGCGGAAAACGAGAAAACGAGGATGAATAGTAGTAGAATCTTTTTCATGATTTGGCGATTAGGCTAAGCTAACCCCTTTCCGACAGTTTTAAAAGAGTGAAAAGACCCTTTTTACTTAGGATGATTAAAACTGCAATTGTCATTGCAATCCCAGTGCGCTTGATCTGATCGAAGAGATTTGCTCTGTCACACGGATCCCGCGGTCCATATCGGGCACGGGGAGGGTCTGCTGATTTTGCGCGGGTACATAATTGAAATCCAGGATTACATCCTTGTAGAGGCCACCGTCTGCTTTGATATAGCTAAGTTTTACCTGAACATGCTCCAACAGATAGGCACTATTGTTGGTTACAACGATGCTTAGATTTTTGATGCCGCCAAACGCAGTAAACCTTCAACCAACCCCATAGATATTTTTTTTCGGGCCTTTGTAGCGTAGGACCAACACATGAGATTCTTCAACCTTGGGAGGAGGAGCCTATATATTTTTCCCTCTGGCAATGATGTCTTCGAAGCATTGAATAAA